>NZ_JALJFG010000016.1 GCF_023242475.1 Pseudomonas sp. MWU15-20650
ATCACCGCTGCACCGGTGTCTTCGTTGTCGACTTCATCCCAACTCAACATTGAAATACTCCTTCCTGGTCTGGTCTGACGGCGTGAAACCCCGTCCAAAAAAATAGGCGATTTGCAGGCTACTCGGCATTGAAATATTGCGCGTAGTGTGGTCAGTAAATACCGATGCTGCACACTATATAGTGGTCTGTTTTGTTTGTGGGCACACTATATGGTGTATGGGGACGGTGGTCAACGTACAAGAGGGCATCGTTGGTCGCAGCGAGGGTATGAGAAAAACTCACACCAATATGACTTTTAATGGTTACGGTCGTCGTACCGTCCAATGCTAAAAAAACGCCAACCAGCTCCCCATAACAACAACGAGCGTTTGCGAAATGAAAGCACTTGATTTGTACATCGGCGAAGGTTTCGAAGGCCCGGGCGTCAATGCGGCCCACATCAACATCCTGATCGGCCCACGCAACGGCCCGGCCGGCCAGGCGTTCGCCAACAGCCTGGCGTCCCCAAGCCAGGGCCATTGCCCGTTTATGGTAATTGCCCAGCCAAATATCCCGGTCAAACCCATGACCCTCTACGTCAACAAGGCCGCCATCGGCAGTGACCTGCATGGCAATGCCACCTGGGGCGCGTCCCAGGCCGGAATCGCCAAGGCAGTGCTCGAAGCCTTGCTTGACGGCACCTTGCCGCCGGAAGCCGAAGACGAGTGGGCCATCGTCACCGCCAATTGGGTCAACCCGGCCTGTGATGACTTGGACGCGGTCTACCTGAACAACTACAACGCCTGCCGCACCGCTATCCGCGCCGCCCTGACCGGCACGCCGTACACCGCGCAATTGGCGGACGTGGTCAACCACATCAGCAACCCTTTCTACACGCCAAAAGCCTGAGGACATCCCCATGCAATATATCCGTTTGGGCAACTCCGGCCTGCAAGTCTCGCGCCTGTGCCTGGGCACCATGAACATGGGTACGCCGGACTGGAAGCCATGGATCTTTGACGAAAAACAAAGCGAGCCCATTGTTGCTCACGCGCTGGACAACGGCGTCAACTTCATCGACCTGGCCGACTTCTATTCAGCCGGTGTCGGCGAAGAGGTGGTAGGGCGCATTCTCAAGCGTGTGGCACGACGTGAAGACATCGTGGTGACCACCAAGGTCGGCTACGGCACGCGCAGCGGCATCAATGCCAGCGGCCATTCACGCAAGCACATCCTGGACAGCATCGACGCGTCCCTGAGCCGCTTGGGGATGGATTACGTCGATGTGTTCATGCTGCATTACTTCGATGTGAACACCCCGGTCGAAGAAACCATGAGTGCGATGAATGACATTGTGCGCTCCGGCAAGGCGCGCTACATCGGTGTATCGACCATGCTGACCGGCCAACTGGCGAAGATCCTGATGGCCTGTGAGCGCAACGGTTGGGTCAAGCCCATCAATATGCAGCTGCAATTGAACTGCGCCTACCGCGAAGAAGAGCGCGAGATGATTCCGTTCTGCCGCGATCAGGGCCTGGGTGTCTCGGTGTTCAGCCCGCTGGCCCGTGGCTTGCTCACCGGTGAAGCGCAGTCCACTCGCAACCAGACCGACTTCTTCACCCAGCAGATGTACAGCGACCAAGCGTCGTTCGAGATTGCCCACTCGGTACAGCGCGTGGCCCGTGCCCGTGGTGTCTCCAACGCACAGATCGCCCAGGCCTGGGTCGCCCACCACCCAGGCGTCGATGTAATGCTGGTGGGCGCCGACACCACTGCACAATTTGATAGCGCTCTGGCGGCCTTGGATACCCAACTGGATGCCGAAGAGCTGCACGAACTCGAACGTAACTACACCCCCTGCGATGTGATCAACGACTACACCGCCGGCAAGCGCATCCTGCGTGCGGCCCGCCCGGGCCTGGACCGTTTCAATCTGATCGAGGCCGTGGCATGAACCCGCTGATCCGTACTGGCAACTACATCGATGGCCAATGGTCCCACGGTGGGCCGACTTACCCGGTGCTTAACCCGGCCAATGGCGCGCTGATCGCCGACGTGCAGCGGGCTGGCGTTGAAGACACTAACCTGGCCATCGACGCTGCCAATCGCGCCTTGCCGGCCTGGCGTAAATTGACGGCCAAGGAGCGTAGCCAGCGCCTCAAGCGTTGGAGCGAGCTGATGCTGGGCAACCAGAAGGACCTGGCGCACTTGCTCAGTCTTGAACAGGGCAAACCCCTGGCCGAGGCCATGGGCGAAGTGGTCTATGCGGCGAGCTTCCTGGAGTGGTTCGCCGAGGAAGCCAAGCGTGCTTATGGCGACGTGATCCCAACTCACAAAGCCGATGCACGCATCCTTGTGACCAAGGAAGCCATTGGCGTGGTTGCCGCGATCACCCCGTGGAACTTCCCGCTGGCGATGGTCACGCGCAAGGTTGGCCCGGCACTGGCGGCCGGTTGCACGATGATTCTCAAACCTTCGGAAGACACTCCATTGTCGGCGTTTGCCCTGGCGGTGCTGGCCGAACAGGCCGGTATTCCTGCCGGTGTCTTCAATATCGTCTCCGGTGATGCGGTCGCCATCGGCGGTGCGCTGCAAGCCTCCAGCGTAGTGCGCAAGCTGTCGTTTACCGGCTCCACCCGTACCGGCAAGCTACTGATGCGCCAGGCGGCGGACACCCTGAAAAAAGTCTCGCTGGAACTGGGCGGCAACGCGCCATTTATCGTGTTCGACGATGCCGACCTGGACGCTGCCGTCCAAGGCGCCATGGCCTCCAAGTTCCGCAATACCGGGCAAACCTGCGTGTGCGTTAACCGCTTCTTTATTCAAGACAGCGTGTACGACGCGTTCACTCGCAAACTGGCGCAAGCGGTCAGCGCCATGCGCGTCGGCAGCGCCTTGGACGGCGAAACCGAGCAAGGTCCGCTGATCAACGCAGCGGCCTTGGCTAAGGTTGAAGCCCACGTGGGTGATGCCTTGGAGAAGGGCGCCAAACTCTTGTGCGGTGGCCGGCGCCATGCGCTGGGTGGCACTTTCTTCGAACCGACCATCCTCACCGAAGCCCACGACAACATGCTGATCGCGCAGGAAGAAACCTTCGGCCCGGTGGCCGCGTGTTTGCGCTTCAGCGATGAAAGCGAAGTGCTGCAGCGTGCCAATGACACGCCGTTCGGCTTGTCCGCCTACTTCTACAGCCGTGACATCGGCCGCGTGTGGCGCATGGCCGAAGGGCTGGAAGCGGGCATGGTCGGTATCAACGAAGGGATCATCTCCACTGAAGTCGCGCCGTTTGGCGGCATCAAGGAGTCGGGCCTGGGCCGTGAAGGCTCCAAGTACGGTTTGGATGATTACCTGGAGATCAAATACCTGTTGATGGGGGGGCTTTAACCTTCGACTTTACACCGGTGCACGCGGGGCACCGGTTGTTACTCCGTCAAGAAAAACAATATGGAGAACACCATGACTGTTCCAACCGTCAATATTGACGACCTGCCGATTGGCCGCTTTCACCTGAAAATCGCCGGCCTGACCTTCGGCGCGCATTTTACCGATGGCTATATCCTCGGATTGATCGGCATTGCGTTTACCTTACTCAGCCCGCAGATGCAGTTGGATGCGTTCTGGCAAGGCTTGATCGGCGCTTCGGCCCTGATCGGTTTATTTATAGGCAGCCTGCTTTTTGGCCGGCTTAGCGATACCCTCGGCCGGCAAAAAATTTTCCTGGTCAGTTTCGTACTGATCACGGTGGCCTCGGTGATGCAATTTTACGTCGAGTCCGCCATAGCCCTGTTTCTGTGTCGGGTGCTGATCGGTATTGGTTTGGGCGGTGACTACAGTGTCGGTCACGCGATGCTCGCGGAGTTTGCGCCGAAAAAACATCGCGGGGTGCTGTTGGGTTCGTTCAGCGTAATGTGGACCATCGGCTATGTGGTGGCAACCTTTGTGGGTACGGCGATGCTCAGCCTCGGCGATGATGCCTGGCGCTGGATGCTGGTCTCGTCGGCGATTCCTGCCGGGCTGATCCTGATCGCACGTATTGGCACCCCGGAGTCGCCGCGTTGGTTGGTCAATCGCGGGCGTATTGCCGAGGCCAGGGCGGTGGTCAAGAAGCATCTCGGCGAGCATGTGGTGCTGGATGAGGAACCATCGAAGCAAACCTGTTCCGGTTATGGCGTGCTGTTCAGCCCGGAGTATCGCAAGCGTACGGCGTTCAATTGCCTGTTCTTCGTATGCCTCGTGATGCCGTACTTCGCGATCTACACCTTTTTACCGTCGATCTTGCAACAGATGGGCCTGAGCGAAGGGTTTGGCACTGAACTGGTGCTTAATCTGATGTTGATCGTTGGCGCCCTGATCGGCATTGGGTGCACGATCAAGTTCTCCCGCCGTGGATTCCTGATCAATTCGTTTATCATCCTCGCGGTGGCGCTGTTTATGCTGGCGGTACTACCGAGCAGTATGGTGTGGTTGATGGTGCTAGCGTTCGGGGTGTTTACCCTGGTGTTGTCGGCGGTGAGCAATCTGGTCGGAGTCTTCCCGGTCGAGAGCTTCCCTACCGAAGTGCGTGCCAGCGGTATTGGCCTGGCAACGGCGGTAAGCCGTTTGGGCTCGGCGATCAGCACCTTTCTGTTACCGATCAGCGTGGCGGGAATTGGCGTGAGCCCGACCATGGGCATACTGGCGGCGATCCTGGCGCTGGGCGGGCTGATTTCTTGGGCCTGGGCGCCGGAGACCAAGGCGTTGAGCTTGAGCCAGGCGAGCAAGATCCAGGCCCCGGTTTCAGGGGTTGCTCACCTGGTTCAACCAGTCAGTAAACAGCCGAACTTTTGATAAACCCTGTTTGTCCTTCGCCACATCCAACCAATAGCCATAAGGGCCGATCACCTCCACAGGGGTGATCGGCAACAGGCTGCCATTGGCCAGCTCGCGCTCGATCATCTGCCGGTCGATCACCGCCAGTCCCCCGCCTGCCAGTGCAGTATGGATGACCTGGTCCAAGGTACTGAACTCCAGGCCCAGGTTCGCGTCGATGTCCGTTCGGCCCATGGCCGCCAGCCAGTTCTCCCAGACTTTCAAACGCTTGCCGTCGTGCAAGATATGCAGCAGCGCGAACCGCCGCAGGTCGGGTGGTTGGCCGTTGACGAACAGCTCCGGGCTGGCCACGGCGATATGGCGTTCCATCACCAGCAGTTCACTGCTGCAATGGAGCGAGGGTTCGAGGCCGAAGCGGATCTGACAATCGATTTGCGCCAGGCTGGCGTGGGTATTCTGGTGGGTGACACTCAGGTTGATATCCGGGTAGCGCTCGCAGAAACGTCGCAGGTGCGCAGAGAGCCAACGGGTGGCCCAGGTCGGCGGCGCAACAATGCGCAGGCGCTGGCGCAGGTTGGGCACGCGCACGGCTTGCAGGGCGCGCTCGATGTGGTCGAAGGCATCGCTCAGATGCGGGGAGAGGGCGAAGCCGGCTTCGGTCAGGGACAGGCCCTGGGGCGTACGGGTGAAGAGGGGGACGCCGAGATAATCTTCCAACTGCTTGATCTGACGGCTGACTGCGCCTTGGGTGACGTTGAGGCTTACCGCGGCCTGGCTGAAGCTGCGGTGGCGGGCGACTTCTTCGAAGACGCGCAGTGTGTTGAGGGACGGCAGTTGGCGCATGGCAGGGAGTGTACACTTATTGTTTTAGCGCTTGCAGGTCGTTGCCTCCAGCAAACGACATGATGCCAAGGCATTCTGTCAGAAATAATACCCAATGTTCCTATACCGCTGATTACTCCCGCCAGAGCAAGCCCAACCGGGTCGCCGCGATCAACTCGGCGGCCAATCAGGAGTATTCGCTCATATATCCATATCGTATAAATAAATAGTTATATATTCCTTTTAATGTTGTTGCGGGTGGCGCATTTTGGGGGCCTGCGCATTCGTGCGGATTGACCCAACAGCCAAAAGGAAAGCCGACATGACCATTAAAGCGATCAACGTGCGCAACCAGTTCAAGGGCGTGATCAAGGAAATTCTGTTGGGGGAAGTGGTGTCCGAGATCGACGTGCAGACCGCGTCCGGCATTGTCACGTCCGTCATCACCACCCGTTCGGTGCGTGACCTGGAGTTGAAGGTGGGCAGTGAAGTGATTGCCTTTGTGAAGTCAACTGAGGTCTCTATCGCCAAATTGTAAAGGCCAGACACTGTGTGGGAGGGGCTTGCTGCCTCCCGCCTCAGTCAACCCGATTGAAGATTTCCCGGACCTGATCCTGGGGGAATATGCCTTTGCCCGTGCCTTCGATCAGCTCAAACGTGCCGTCGGCATGGATCGTGATACCGAGCGAGCCGGCGAGTGTCACTGACACGCCAGGTCGCTCTCTGAGCAGTTCCCTGAGCGGCTGCCGGCCCTGAAACGATTGCCCGATAGTGGTTGCCATGCCTTGAAGGGAATCCGAATTGACCCCTCCCACCAGCATAACGCGCCCCCCCTTGTTCAAGGATGTCTGCAATTGGTCAAGCAGTGCTTGAGTATTACCGCCCCGCAAGCCGAGTTCGAGGTTGCTGCCGGTCAGGTGCATCAAGGTACGGGTCTGGTAGTGGGCTCCGTCCCAGTCGGTGAGCACTGCAATGGCCGAGCAATCGGTCAAACTGCGGGTGGATAACGCTTTGTTGCTGGTGTTCAGGGTCGTTGATTCGCCCATGGCGACGTGCACGGTGTTCGCTGGCCCGGCTGGAGGTCGCAGGCGCACTGAGGCGGGTTCAGCGGCGTACGGTTCGCGGGTATAAGGACCTTTGGGTTGGTTGATGAGTGTGTCCATCCACTCCGGATCCGTGGGGCTCATGTTGCGTTTGATACCTTCACGGATTTTCCAGCCAGCCTTGTCCCACTGCTCCAGGGTGGCTTGCAATTGAGCGGTATATTCAGATGCCGGGCAGGCGATGTCAGCCCACGGGTCGACAATCCAGGCGTTTGCCCAGGCCGGTTCGCAGAAGTCCACGGTCGGTCTGATAGTGCCTTTCGGGCCACCGATCACGGTAAAGGCGTGTGCATCGCCAGCATGCCACTCTGCGGCCCTGACGCCACTCTTGTTGAGGATATCCCGGGCCAGGATGGCCATTTCGCCGCAATTGCCCGCGCCGGTCTTCATGATCAGGTCGCCGGCGTTGGATGCTTTCAGGTTGGCGGTGCGCCGCAACCAGCCGAGGGTCAGCGTGGCTGCATCGGCCCTCGCCAGGTCGGCGGCCGAACGCACCTGGTTGCCAGGCCCCAGCCCAGTGGCCTTGAGGGCTTGGTTTACTTTGTCCCGGGCCGCTTGCGCGTAAAACTGGTTTTGCCGTTTCTCTGGCCACTGCTCGAAACCAGCGGGTGTCTCCAACGGTGAGACGCGATGGGGGCGCAAGGCGATATCCGGTTTCACAATGGCATTGGCCTGCTGCAGTCGGTAGACGACTTCGCGTTTCTGGTCAGGGCTCATGCCTTCGCATTGTCGCTTCAGTTCGTCGATGTCGGCTTTGAGGAAACCTGCGTTGTGCAGCTGCTTGAAGGCTTTTTTGAGGGGCGGCAACGCGACAAACGCGGTATCCAGAGTCTGCACGCCATGATTGGCACTCAGAAACTGGCGGTAACCTTGCGCAAGGCTCAGTTCAAAAGGCCCGCATTTCTTGAACGTAATATCCCCCGTGCGCGTTTTATCCAAGGGTGCGTAATAAAACTCTGCGGTGTCAGCCTCTACCACCAGGTACTGCTGGCTGCCACTGGTGACGACCACGCCCCTGACTTGGCGTTGATCATGGCTGGCATTGCTGATGCTGCTGAGTTTGACTACCCGAGTGTCTTTGGCGAGCGCACCGCTGCGATCACCTGCATAAAAGCCGAAATCGGGATCGTCAATGACTTTGCCGCGCACTTGAGCCTTGTAAGTGATGCGTTTGCCATTCGCGACCGGTACCAGTTGGGGGCCTGTGTCGCCTTTAATCATGTTGTGCAGGCGTTTTTCGTAGACCACCGTGCGCTCGTGGGTGAAAAGCCCGGCTTTTGAGGGGAACAACCGCACATGTTCCAGCGCTTGCAGCCGTTCTTCAGCTTTGGGCAGGTCGGCAATCAGTTTAACGAAGCATTCATCGTTGAGGCCACGCCGCACCCGACCGCCCAGGGCGGGAACCGGGCAAACCGCCTCGAAGCCCTCCAGGGGGCTGGTGTGTTCCGCCGCCTGCAGGTCGGTGAGCTCGCCCGGCCTGTTGTTCAGGTAACGATAGACCCGATCACGGTCCACCAGGTCATATCCATTGGCCCGTGGCAGGGTGTAGGCACTGGGGCCCAGCGGGTGTTCGATGAGCAGGGCCTGTTGGCCGTCGCCGAAAAGCTGCTGGTGTACGGGAATCGTGGTGGGACGCTCAATGGCAGGCTCCTTCGCGGTGCCGCCCGTTATGGCGAACAACTCGTTGAGAGCGCCATCCAGTGCGGCAGTGCTGCCTTGTTTTCGCTCAGCCTGCGTGTCGCCGGTGATCGATTTTTCGACGCCTAGTTCGGCTTCCACAAGGCCGGTAGCGGCAGCGATACCGACAACGATCGGTTCGCCGACCACTGCGAACTTGGCCGCCAGGCCCGCGGCCACCGTCAAATCGTTAAGCCAGGTGTCGCGGGTGACTTCGCTGTCGGACTTGATCATGACGTCCGCATCGCGGGACATGCGCTCGCGCGTGGCATCTTTCATCACGCTGAATACATCGCCGTGAATGCGCACGTTGGTGCTGTCGATAACCGTACCTTCCAATGTGTCCCAGTAACCGCTGGCCAAGTAGCCAATGGCGCTGTCCACGCCTTTGTTGGAGCGGGAGTCGCCGGTGATGAACGATTTGAAATCGCTCCAGAAGCCTAGATCGCTGTCCTGCCGATCCCTGAGGCAGAAGTGTGACTCCAGCGCTTTGCGCGTATCGACATGCCGACCTTGCTCGCCCACCCATTGGTCCATCGCGCTCAGGGAGTCGAAGCGCAGGAACGCCGGTTTATGCCCTGGCACATAAAGGACTTGGACACCGTCTCGACGGTCACGTAATTGCCCGTAGGTGCCGTAATCGGTGGCGGTGAAACGCAGGATGTCGTTAGCGGGAAACCCGTTGATATCAAATACGTGAATGCGTGTCTGGCCTTCTACTGGCGCCATCGCACGCAGTTGATCCACAGTCAGGGCCTGGTGCTCATCCAGCGGCAGGTTAGAGGCCGCGCCCATCACCAGGCGATAGTCGTCATGGGTGAAGCGTTGCTCGGCCGGTAGTTTCAGGCGCTCGGCGGGTGAGGCACGCTCGTATGCCTTAAGCTGCTGGCGTGCCTGATAGACGAACTCGCCTTTGAGCGCGGTGCGGTAGTCATCGCCATGGTCGCGCCAGAAGCTCTCCAGCGCGTTGGTCATGTGCTCCTGGAAGTCGGTTTTCCAGCTTTCATGCATCACTTGGGAAGGGGTGAGCGGGAACTGGTTTGCGGCCCCATAGCCGCCTTGGGTACTTTGCCCACGGCCTGCTGTGTACAAGCCGGCCTGCTGGTCGAGCACGCCCGGTAGTTGGTCGTGTTCGCTGAAGTTGCTCAACAAGGCGTCCGGCAACGCCTGGGATATCGTCGGTTCTTCGCCGAGATGTTCCCATTGGGTGACGGTGTTGGCACTTTGTGCTTGCTTGAAGCGATTCAGGTAGAGGGTGTCGGCATCTATCTTGAGACCGGTCAACTTGAACACGATCGCTTCGGCCCATTTCTTGGCTTCGTCGCGTACGTTGGGCAGCGCGTGGTGCATGGCCTGCAGCAACTGCTTGTATTGGGTCTTCTGGCGGTTCTTGGACGTGGTGCGGCTATTCGTCAGGGGTGGGGTGGGGCGTGGGGGCAGGGAGTCCGTCGAGTAGGACGGCAACGTCGCAGGGACTTCACCGGTAATGGGTTTGAAATTCCACGCAACGGCGGGGAGGGGGCGTGGCGGTAGGATCATCGGCGGTCGGCTCCGGGAGGGTTTCAGTCGCACCTGGGCGGCTAAGCCAGATGTGTGTTGAAAACCTCCGGAGTGGTTCCGGCCGGGGTCAGCGGTTTTGTAAACTGATTTCCATGCGCCGTAAGCCTTCCTCCAGCATCGCCCGTGGGCAGCCGAAGTTCAGGCGCACGAATTGCTGGCTGTCGTCACCAAATTCGATGCCTGCGCTTAAACCGACCTTGGCCTGTTCCAGAAAGAACTGCTGTGGGTCATCCAGGCCCAGGGCGCTGCAGTCGAGCCAGGCCAGGAACGTGCCTTGAGGGGCGTGCATCACCACGCCCGGCAAGCGGGTTTGCACCGCCTCGAGCAGGTAGTCACGGTTGGCTTGCAGGTATTGCACCAGCGCGTCCAGCCAGTCGCTGCATTGGCTATAGGCGGCGCGGGTGGCTTCCAGGCCCAGCGGGCTGACGCTGTCGACCATGCCGCAGCGCGCGTTGTTGAAACGCTCGCGCACCTCGGCGTTTTGCACCACGGCAAAGCAGGTCTTCAAACCGGCCACGTTATAAGCCTTGCTCGCCGACATCAGGGTGATGGTGCGCTGGGCGATCTCCGGGCTGAGGCTGGCGGTGGGAATATGGCGACGGCCGTCGAAACACAGCTCGGCATGGATCTCGTCACTGATGATCAACGCGCCGTTTTCCAGGCAGGCGTTGGCCACGGCCAGCAGTTCTTCACGCGGGAACACTTTGCCGATGGGGTTGTGCGGGTTGCTCAGCAGCAGCGCACCGGCGTCGGTCAATGCCTGGCGCATGGCCGGCAGCGGGGTGCGGTACTCACCGTCAACCCACTCGAACGGCACTTCGATGCGCGGCAGGTTCCAGTGGCCGGGCGCCAGGCGAATCGGCCGGTAGTTGGGGGTTTGCAACACCACCGCTTGGCCGGGCTGCACGAAAGCATGCAGGGCCATGTTGAAACCTGGCTCGACGCCGGGCAGAAACAGCAGCTCTTCGGGCAGCACGCGCCAGGCGTACTTGGCCCACAGGTCGGCCACGATGGCTTCACGCACGTCCGGGCCCGCCACGCTGTAGCCGAGGACTTGCTGGTCCAGGCGCGCGTGCAGGGCCTTGAGTACGGCCGGTGGCGCGGCAATGTCCATGTCGGCGATCCACATCGGCAAGACGTCTTGCGGGTAACGGTTCCACTTGGTACTGCCGGTGCCGAGGCGTGGGTGGATCGTGTCGAAATCAAAGCTCATAGAGGGCTCGTGTCAGGGGGCGGGCAAAGAATGGCGCTGATTCTAGCGCCATTAATTTTATAGGCCAGAGCTGATTGTCTCGGACGACGCGGTTGCCGGCAGGGTTTGTTGGCGTGCGTTCTATGACCGACAAGTTCTGTAATAAAAACGCCATTGCGCTGTGGATTAGATTTGGGACGGGCTATTTTGGGCCATCTCAATAACTAGAGTAGCCATGGATGAAATACCAACCTTTGAGCCGTACCTTGGTTGCCACCGCACTGGTATTGACGGTCAGCGGCGTACAGGCCGCCTCCCAAGCCCCGGTGGCCGGTGAAAATGGCATGGTGGTCACGGCCCAGCATTTGGCCACGCATGTGGGCGTGGACGTGCTCAAGGCCGGCGGCAACGCGGTGGATGCGGCCGTGGCCGTGGGCTACGCGCTGGCGGTGGTGTACCCGGCGGCGGGCAACCTGGGCGGTGGCGGGTTCATGACCGTGCAACTGGCGGATGGGCGCAAGACCTTCCTCGATTTCCGCGAAAAAGCCCCGCTGGCAGCGACGGCCAACATGTACCTGGACAAAGACGGCAAGGTCATCGAGGGCCTCAGCGCCAAGGGGCACTTGGCGGTCGGCGTACCCGGCACCGTGTCGGGCATGGAAACGGCCTTGAGCCAATACGGCACCCTCAAGCGCGCCCAAGTGATTGCCCCGGCGATCAAGCTGGCAGAAAACGGCTTTGAACTGGAGCAGGGCGATATCGACCTGCTGCACACCGCCACTGGTGAGTTTGAAAAAGACCCCGATCTGCGCCAGATCTTCCTGCACAACGGCCAACCGATGCAGGTGGGCCAGAAGCTGGTACAGAAAGACTTGGCCAAGACCCTCAAGGAAATCTCTGCCAAGGGTACCGACGGTTTCTATAAAGGTTGGGTTGCCAAGGCGTTGGTCGATTCCAGCCAGGCCGGTAAAGGCATCATTACCCAGGCTGACCTCGACACGTACAAAACCCGCGAACTGGCGCCCATCGAATGTGACTACCGTGGCTATCACGTGGTTTCCGCGCCACCACCGAGTTCCGGTGGCGTGGTGATCTGCCAGATCATGAACATCCTCGAAGGCTACCCAATGGCGGACTTGGGTTATCACTCGGCCCAAGGCTTGCACTACCAGATCGAAGCCATGCGCCACGCCTACGTGGACCGCAACAGCTACCTTGGCGACCCGGATTTCGTGAAGAACCCCATCGCGCACCTGCTGGACAAGGACTACGCCGCCAAGCTGCGTGCGGCCATCGAGCCGCAGAAGGCCGGTGATTCCCAGGCGATCAAGCCGGGTGTGTCGCCCCATGAAGGCAACAACACCACGCACTATTCCATCGTCGACAAGTGGGGCAATGCGGTGTCGGTTACCTACACCCTCAACGACTGGTTCGGTGCCGGTGTGATGGCGAGCAAGACCGGGGTGATCCTCAACGATGAAATGGACGACTTCACCGTCAAGGTCGGCGTGCCGAACATGTACGGCCTGGTCCAGGGTGAAACCAACGCGATTGCGCCGGGCAAGGCGCCGCTGTCGTCGATGAGCCCGACCATCGTGACCAAGGACGGCAAGGCGGTGATGGTCGTCGGTACGCCGGGTGGCAGCCGCATCATTACCGCCACGTTGCTGACGATCCTGAACGTCATCGATTACAAGATGAACATCCAGGAAGCCGTGGACGCGCCGCGTTTCCACCAACAGTGGATGCCTGAGACCACCAACCTTGAGACCTTTGCGGTCAGCCCGGATACCCGCAAGATCCTGGAAAGCTGGGGCCACAAGTTTGCCGGTCCACAGGATGCCAACCACTTGGCTGCGATCCTGGTCGGCGCGCCGTCCCTGGGTGGCAAGCCGGTGGGTAACAACCGCTTCTACGGGGCAAACGACCCGCGGCGCAATACCGGCCTGTCTTTGGGCTACTGAGGTAAAACGAGTGGCTGCTCACCCTTGAATTCAAGGGTTGAGCAGGTGCTCTACCGCAGCAAACGCCGCGCGCCGGCGCTCTTGCCACTGGCCCCTGATCACCACTACCGCTTGGCGATGCTGTTGCATCCAGTCGAGGCTGCCCTGGAAAAATGCGCGACGATCCGCCAGCGCTGGCTGGCAGCGTTGGCCGTCGGCCGTCCATTCCACATCCTCGGGGGACAGCAGCAGGTGCAAGTCGTAATGTCGGGTGAGCAGTTCGCTGTCGAGCCACCCTGGGCAGTCGTCGAACAGGGTCTGGCTCCACAGCCTGTTGGTCAGCAGGTGGGTGTCGAGGATCAGCAAGGAGGGCTGTGCGGCACGGGCGGCGTCTTCCCAGGCCAGTTGGCCCTGGGCGATCGCGGGGATGTCTGCCAGCGTGGTGTCGCGCTGGTGATGGTCGATGAAATAGCGTACGTATTCACCCACCATCAACCCGCCGAAGTGCTTGTGCAGTTCCGCCGCCAACCAGCTTTTACCGCTGGATTCGGGCCCTGACAGTACCACCACTTTCATGCGTGCAGCGCCGGGTCGGCGCGCCATTCCCGCCAGCCCTGTACGGCAATCACGGTGAACAGTGCATAGAGCGCGGCAGTGAGGTACAGCCCTTTGTAGAGGAACAGCCCGACGAAAATCACATCCACGGCAATCCACAATGGCCAACATTGCACGCGCTTTTGCGCCATCCACATCTGGGCGACCAGGCTGAAGCCGGTCAGTGCGGCGTCGAGCCATGGCTGGGCGGCGTCGGTCCAGTGGGCCATGGCGGCACCGAGCAGCAGGCTGCCGACAGCGCCGATGGCCAGGCTGGCCGTGATCCCAGGCCAGCCCAGGCTGGTGACCTGGCGGCCTTGCTTGACCTCTCCGGCACGGGTCCATTGCCACCAGCCATAGAGTTGCAAGGCGGCGTAGACCACCTGCAGCAGCATGTCGGAGTAGAGCTTTACGTCGAAGAACACCCAGGTGTAGAGCAGCACCATCACCAGGCCGATGGGCCAACACCAGGGGTTCTGCTTGACCGTCAGCCAGACAGCGATCACCCCCAGGGCGGCGGCGAACAATTCAAGTCCGGACATGGCGGTTCCTTGGGAGAGTGTAAGAGGGCGGTGATTGTAACCAGAGGTGGACGATCCTCAAAATACAGGAGAGCAAATGTGGGAGGGGGCGTGCTCCCGATAGCGGTGTACCCGTCACCAGATGAATGAACTGAACCACCGCCATCGGGAGCAAGCCCCCTCCCACTTTTCAGGCCGCGTTCACTTTGCCCCAGCCCAGCCGCTCAACGGCCCACGCCGTTTCAAAGTCGGTGTCATCAACGCCTTGCGCTCACTTGAAATCGTAGGTGATCTAAATGTGGGAGGGGGCTTGCTCCCGATAGCGGTGTATCAGTCACCAGATGAATGAACCGAACCACCGCCATCGGGAGCAAGCCCCCTCCCACAGGTTGAACTGCGTCAGACCTTGAACTGGCGCAAGAGCCCGTCGAGCTGCTCGCTCAACTCACCTAAATGTACGCTGGCCACGCTGGACTGTTGTGCCGCCAGCGCGGTGCCGTGGGACAAGCCTGCGGCTTGGGTGACGTTCTGGTTGATGTCTTCCACCACGTGGGCCTGCTGCAGGGTGGCGCTGGCAATCGAGGCGTTCAGCCCATTGAGGTTGTGTAGCGCCTGGCCGATGGCATGCAGGCTGGCTCCGGCCTGGCCCGCTTGTTCGATGGTCAGTTGCGAGGCGCTGTGGCTGTCGCTGATGACCTTGACCGCCGCTTCCGAGTGACCTTGCAGCCGTTCGATCATTACCTGGATTTCGGCGGTGGATTTCTGCGTGCGCTGGGCCAGCAACCGCACTTCATCAGCGACTACGGCGAACCCTCGGCCTTGCTCCCCGGCACGCGCGGCTTCGATGGCCGCATTGAGGGCGAGCAAATTGGTCTGGTCGGCGATGGAGCGGATCACTTCCAGCACACCACCGATCTGGGTGCTTTCGCTGGAAAGGGTGCGGATGACTTCGA
This sequence comes from Pseudomonas sp. MWU15-20650, assembly GCF_023242475.1. Lineage (GTDB taxonomy): Bacteria > Pseudomonadota > Gammaproteobacteria > Pseudomonadales > Pseudomonadaceae > Aquipseudomonas. The sequence goes on from NZ_JALJFG010000016.1 coordinate 15,155, forward strand.
CGGCCTGGTTGATGGTGCTGGAGAGCTGGTCGATCCGCTGCAAACTGCCGTCGATGTTGATCTGGCCCTGTTGCGCCTGGGCCTGGGCATCGCGCATTTCGCTGGCGGCGTGTTCGGCATTTTTCGCCACGTCTTGCACGCCGTAGGTGACTTCATTGATGGCGGTGGCCACCAGTTCCATTTGTTGCGACTGCTGCTGGCTGCGGTCGTGGGCCTGGCTGGCGTTGCTGCCCAGTTCCTGGGAGGCTTGGCCTAGAGCGTTGGCGCACACCTGCAACTGGCTGACCACCTGGCGCAACTTGGCGGTGAAGGCGTTGAAGTGCTGGGACAGTTGGGTGACTTCGTCCCGGCCGTGGGTGTCGAGGCTGCGAGTCAGGTCGCTTTCACCGCTGGCGATATTGCCCATGGCATTCACCGCAGCTTGCAACGGCTGCACGATACTGCGCGCGATCAGCAATACCAGCAGGGCCATCACCAAGGCAATGCCTACGCCGATGACGGACGCTTTCCACACCTGGCCTTTGAATTCGGCCTGAACGTCATCCACGTAAACGCCGGAGCCGATAATCCAGCCCCACGGTTCGAACAGTTGGATATACGAGGTTTTCTCCACCGGCGCATCCGCCCCCGGTTTTGGCCAGCGGTAATTGACGATACCGGCCCCCTTGGCCTTGGCTAGAACCACGAATTCGTTGAACACCGCAAAGCCGTCCGGGTCTCGAATTGCCGAAAGGTTCTGGCCATCAAGCTTGGGGTTGGCCGCGTGCATGATCATCACGGGCGTAAGGTCATTGATCCAGAAGTAATCATCATGGTCGTAGCGCAAGCCACGCACCGCGCTCAGGGCCTGCTGCTGCGCCGCCTCGCGGGTCAGCACCCCGGTTTTCTCAAGGTTCTGGTAGTAGGTCAGCACGCCGCTGGCGGTTTGCACCACGTGTTGGGTCTGTTGGCGTTTGGCCTGGTAAAGCTCCCCATGGATCTGGTTGAGCATCAGCAAGCCCAAGGCAAGCAGCATCAACACGGCGACTATCAGGATCAGCCAGAGACGGCGGCTGATCGACATGTTGCGCAAACTGTTCATCGTCCTGTCACTCCCTGCTTTTTATAATTGTGCGTCTGCATCGACATTTCCGGCTTGTCTGATAGGCTTTCGGCCCGTAATCGGAAAACCTGAGTACTGCCTGATTTTTCACGGAATTTTTGCAGTCCGGCGTGGATCATCAAAACGCCTGGCCTTCAGCGCACTCATCATCAATGAACCACTGGAAACGACTGACGAGGCATGCCCCGTGCATGACCTTTTGGGGGAAATATGGATTTTTGGACCGCCATACAGGCATTGATTCTAGGCGTGGTGGAGGGCTTGACGGAGTTCCTGCCGATCTCCAGCACCGGCCACCAGATCATCGTCGCCGACTTGATCGGCTTCGGCGGCGAGCGCTTTGAAGCGTTCAATATCATCATTCAACTGGGTGCGATCCTGGCGGTGGTCTGGGAGTTTCGCCGCAAGATCCTCGATGTGGTCATCGGCTTGCCGACCCAGCGCAATGCCCAGCGCTTTACCGTCAACCTGATCATCGCCGTGTTGCCGGCGGTGGTACTGGGTGTGATTTTTGCCGACCTGATCAAACACTACCTGTTCAACCCGATTACCGTGGCCACTGCCCTGGTCATCGGGGGCGTGATCATGTTGTGGGCCGAGCGTCGTCAACATGCGGTTCACGCTGAAACCGTGGACGCCATCACCTGGAAAGATGCACTCAAGGTCGGCCTGGCCCAGTGCCTGGCGATGATCCCGGGCACGTCGCGTTCCGGTGCAACGATCATCGGTGGCCTGTTGTTCGGCCTGTCGCGCAAGACCGCCACCGAATTTTCGTTCTTCCTGGCCATGCCGACCATGGTCGGTGCAGCGGTGTACTCGGGCTACAAATACCGTCATCTGTTCCAGCCGGATGACCTGCCGGTATTTGCCATTGGTTTTGTCACCTCGTTCATCTTCGCCATGATTGCGGTCAAGGCGTTGCTCAAGTTCATTGCCAGCCACAGCTACGCGGCGTTTGCCTGGTACCGGATCGCATTCGGTTTGTTGATCCTGGCGACGTGGCAATTCGGTTGGATCGACTGGTCTGCCGTCAAGCCATGAGCATCCAGCACCCACGCCTGAAGGCGCTGATCTTTTTGCTGCTGTGCGCCGCGCCGCTGTTGGGCTCGGCGTTGCTGTGGCACCGTGGCGAAACCGTCATCCCGTTGGTGGCCTATGGCGTGGTCAGCGTGGTGGCATTCCTGCTGTACTGGGCTGACAAGCGCAACGCGCAAACAGAAGGTCGGCGCACCCCGGAAAACATCCTGCATGCCGTTGAGCTGGCAGGCGGTTGGCCGGGGGCGTTGATTGCTCAGCAGGTGTTTCGCCATAAGACGCGCAAGGTGTCTTACCAGGTGTTGTTTTGGGTGATCGTGCTGTTGCACCAGGTTTTCTGGCTTGACCAGTTGTTTCTTGGCGGTACGTTGATCTCAGTCCTCTAGCAATAGCCCCACCTGCGTGCGCTTGGGCAGCTTGCCGACCACCAACTGGTGGGAGCGCTGCAACAGGTCACGCAGTTCCTCGGCGCCCAGCGGGTAGGGCGTGTTCATGATGATCCATTGCGCGCGCGCCAGATACGGCGCCGGGTGGATGCCCGGGCGGTCCACGTGGCCGAGAAACACATCCTTATCGACCTTGAACGCCAGTGAGTCGCCGCGCAGGTTCTGCACGGCGAACATCTTGTTGCCGGCAATCGAAAACACCCGTACGCCGCCCCATTTGTAGTCTTCCCGTGCGCCGGGCAGGCTCAGGCAGAAGGTGGCGACTTGTTCTTCAGTCAGGGTCATAGTGTGCGGTCTCCACAGCCTTTGAAGCCTTCTTCGAGGTAGTCGATCCAGGCGCGGATGGCCGGTAGCACGCCGCGCCGATGCGGGTAAACCGCTTGCAACCAGCCACCCGGCAACGACCATTGCGGCAACAACTGCACCAGGCGGCCACTGGCCAGTTCCTCTTCGCAATACATCATCGGCAGTACGGTAAAGCCCAGGCCCATGATGGCGCAGGCCTTGCGCACGATAAAGTCATCAATGCCCAGGCGCGCTTCCATCACCAGGTCATGAGGGGTGCCCTGAGGGTCGAGAATACGCTGATGCACCATTCGGTCGGCCTCCAGCGCGCCTAGTATAGGCAACTGCTTGAGGTCTTCGAGGGTGTTGACCTGCCGCTCGCGCATGAAGCCCGGGCTGGCGACCAGCACGGTCTGGGCCTGGCGCAGACGCTTGGTCACCAGCAGCGGGTCTTCATCACCCAACTCGCGCACGCGCAAGGCCACATCGATGCCTTCGGCCACCAGGTCGACGCGGCGGTTGACCAGGGTCATCTCCAGCTGTACCTGTGGGTGGACCGCCAGAAAGCCGGCGACCAACTCCGGCAGGATGTGCTGGGCCATGCCCACCGGACAACTGACGCGCAGGCGCCCGCGCGGCTCGCTGGACATGCTGGCCACGGCCTCGTCGGCCATTTCCGCCTCCAGCAGCATGGCCTGGCAGTGACGCAAGTAGCGTTCGCCGACGGCGGTCAGGGCCAGTTGCCGGGTGGTCCGTTGCAGTAGGCGTGCGCCCAGGCGTTCTTCCAGCTCGGCAATTCGGCGCGACAGCCTGGATTTGGGAATCCCGAGCAGCCGGCCGGCTGCGGCGAAACCGCCGGCTTCCACGACTTTAGCGAAATAGTAGAGATCGTTGAGGTCTTGCATGCTGGGCCTATTGTCCTGTCAGTGGGACAAACTATCGCATTTAAGCTGGCTTATCGACTATTGGTTTCATGCGTAGCATCACCACCATCTGATCGCCACTGTCGATCCCACCTCGGAGATCCACCATGAAACTACTGCATATCGATTCCAGCATCCTCGGTGACAACTCGGCTTCCCGCCAGCTCAGCGCAGGTGTGGTCAAGGCTTGGCAAGCGGCAGAGCCGGGCGTGGAAGTGACTTACCGTGACTTGGCCAGCGAAGGCATCAGCCACTTTTCCGGCCTGACCCTGGGCGCCCTGGGTACCGCTGCCGAGTTGCGCGACGCCGTACAAAAGCATGAGGCGGACCTGAGTGCTTCGACCCTGGCTGAGTTCCTCGCCGCCGACGCCGTGGTATTGGCTGCGCCGATGTACAACTTCACCATCCCGACCCAACTGAAAGCCTGGATCGACCGCATTGCCGTCGCCGGCCAGACCTTCCGCTATACCGAAGCCGGGCCTGAAGGTCTGTGCGGCAACAAAAAGGTCATCATCGTGTCCACCTCCGGTGGCCTGCACGTCGGCCAAGCCACTGGCGTGGCTCACGAAGACTATCTGAAAGTCATGCTGGGTTTCCTTGGCATCACCGATGTCGAATTCGTCCGCGCCCATGGCCTGGCGTATGGTGATGAGGTCCGTACCAAGTCCCTGAGCGACGCTAACGCAGTCATTAACGAACAATTGTTCGCCGCTGCGTAAGGCTTGTGTAAATTTCGCCCTTCCTCGGTTTCAATCTGAAGCCGGGCGCCTAAACTCTGTATTCTGATCGCCTCAAAACGAACGGAGTACGGAGTTTTTTCGTTGACCCGCTGTCTTCACTTTGGCCCAGGTTATGCACGCATGGGTATATCACCCGGTGCGAGTGCCTCAAACCATGGACCTTTCAATTAGATATGCCGCGGGTGTTGAACGTGGTCACGCAGCAAAGGTGGACATCCCCATGATGCGTCTTTGTGCTGTTTTGGTTCTTTCCTTGCTGGGTGGCCTGGTTTCAGTGCACGCCGCGCCGGCGCCGCACCCTCATTGGAGTGTGGGCTTCCATCGCATGACTTTTCTTGATCCGCTCGATTCGCAGCCGATGAAAGCCATCGCGTTCTACCCCTCCACCGACGATGCTCACAGCACGCAGTTGGGGTCTTATCATGTGGCCGCCAGCGAAGACTCCAAAGTCGCCATTGGCCGTTTCCCGATGCTGATGCTGTCCCATGGCAACACCGGTACACCGCTGGCCCTGCATGACCTGGCCACGTCCCTGGCGCGCAAGGGCTTTGTGGTGGTGGCGGTGCTGCACCCCGGCGACAATTACCAGGATCACAGCCGTCTGGGCACGGTGAGCAACTTGTATGGCCGGCCGATCCAGATTTCCGCAGCGATTACCGCCACGTTAGACGACTCGATGCTGTCGCCGTTCGTCAACATCGATCAGGTGGGCGTCATTGGGTATTCGGCCGGTGGCGAAACGGCGTTGATTCTGGCGGGCGCCAAGCCGGACTTCGACCGCCTGCGCCGCTACTGCCAGCAGCGTCCCGAGGACCGCGACGCCTGCACCACCAAAGGCGAACTGGTGGTCGACCGTGACGATTTGCAGCCCCAGGCCGACCCGCGCATTCATGCCTTGATGCTGATGGCGCCGTTGAGCCTGATGTTTGGTCGCCATACCTTGGCTGACGTGCATGTGCCGGTGCTGCTCTACAGTGGCGATGGCGACAAACTGGTGGCGGTGGACAAAAACGCCGCAGCGCTGGCGCGCAAGCTGCCGGAACCACCGGACTTCAAGCTGTTGGCCGGGGCAGGGCACTTCGTGTTCATGGCGCCATGCGACAGTGATCAACTGGCGACGATGCCGGCCATCTGTACCGATGCCGATGGTGTCGACCGCGAAGGCATTCACCGCGACCTGATCTCCGAGGCCGGGCGTTTTTTCACCCATACCCTCGGCCAAACCACCCGTGCGGGCATGCAGACGGCGGATCAGTAAGCGCGGCGCTTGAGCAATAGTGTCAAGGCGAGTGCCGTGACCGACAGCAGCGCTGCGCAGAAGAAGATCCAGCCGTAGCCGAGGTTCAACGCCACGGCCCCCATCAACGGCCCGGCAATCGCCAGGGCCAGGTCAAAAAATACCGCATACGCACTCAACCCTGCGCCACGGCTGCTGTCAGGCACTTGCTTGATGGCTTCCACGCCCAGCGCCGGGTACACCAGTGACAAGCCAAAGCCGGTCAGCCCCGCGCCGATCAATGCCACGCCGGTGGACGGGGCGAGCCATAGGAGCGTCAGGCCCAGGGTCTCGATAAGCATGCAGGCGATTGCGGCGGTGAAACCGCCAAAACGGCTGATGGCGGAGATAAACACCAGGCGCGAGAGAATAAAGCACACGCCAAACACGCTCAGGCAGTATGCCGCGCCGGCCCAGCCACGATTGAGGTAGTAGAGGGTGATAAAGGTCGTCAGCGTGCCGTAGCCAATCGAGGCCAGGCACAGGCTGGCGCCGAACGGTGCAATGCGCCCGAACACCGCCCAGAACGGCAACCGCTCACCCCGCACCACTGGGACCGAAGGCTTATTGCGGATCAGCACCAACCCCAGCGCCGCCAGGAACGACAGGGCAATACCGAGGCTGGTGTAGCCGTATTCGGCCACCATCACCACGCCCAGCGGTGCGCCAATGGCTATCGCGCCATAGGACGCGATACCGTTCCAGGAAATCGAGCGCGCCGTGTGCTCGGCCCCCACCTGGCCCATACACCAACTGATGGTGCCCACGCCGATCAAGCCCTGGGCCACCCCCAGCAACAGCCGGCCGACGATCAGAATACTCAGGCTCAGGGTGGGCATGCTCGCGACCAGCGTCGCGAAAAACGTCAGCACGCCGCTGATCAGGATGCCGGCCAAGCCCAGCACAATCGCGCGCTTGGTGCCCACGTTGTCTGACATGCGCCCGGCCATCGGGCGGCTGAGTAACGTGGCCAGGTATTGCGAACCAATGGTCACACCGGCCACTACGGCGCTGAAACCCAGTTGTTCATGCACATAACCCGGAATAACCGCAATCGGCAGGCCAATGCAGATAAACGCAATGAAGGTGTAGAACACGATGGAGACGATCTGCAGGGTGATCGACATTGAACTGGGGGCGGTGGCAGGCATGGAGACTCGTTCGCGTGCGGGCGGTGAGGCCATGATGGCAAGGGCGTGGGGGAAAAGGAAGCAGGCTAACTACTTTGCTGGATGGCCAGGCTATTTAGGGTTAGAACGAGCCACCTGTAACCAGTGGCGAGCGGGCTTGCCCTGCGCCCAATAAAAAACACCGCGTTCTGCCAGGCAAAACGCGGTGTTTGATTTCAGGGCCGCTTCGCAGCCCAACGCAGGGCAAGCCTGCTCGCCACAATGGGCTTCTGCAGTGGCTTAGAACACTACGCCCTGGCTACGCAGGTAATCGTCATAGGTGCCGCTGAAGTCGATCACGCCGTTGGCGCTCAACTCGATGATGCGGGTAGCCAGGGACGATACGAACTCACGGTCGTGGCTGACGAAGATCAGTGTGCCCGGGTAGTTTTCCAGCGCCAGGTTCAGCGCCTCGATGGATTCCATGTCCAAGTGGTTGGTCGGTTCGTCCATGATCAGCACGTTCGGCTTTTGCAGGATCAGCTTGCCGAACAACATACGGCCTTGCTCACCACCGGAGATGACCTTGACCGACTTGAGGATCTCGTCGTTGGAGAACAGCATGCGCCCCAGGGTGCCGCGGATCACTTGCTCGCCTTGGGTCCACTGGCCCATCCAGTCGAACAGGCTCATGTCGTCTTCGAAGTCGTGGGCGTGGTCCTGGGCGTAGTAGCCCAGTTCGGCGGCGTCGGTCCACTTGATGCTGCCGGCATCCGGCGTCAGTTCGTTGACCAGGGTACGCAGCAGGGTGGTCTTGCCGATACCGTTCGGGCCGATGATCGCCACGCGCTCGCCGGCTTCAACCTGGAAGCTGAAGTCCTTGAACAGCGTCTTGCCATCGAAGCCCTTGGCCATTTGGTCGACAATGACGGCCTGGCGGTGCAGCTTTTTGGTTTGCTCGAAACGGATGAACGGGCTCACGCGGCTCGAAGGCTTGACCTCGGCCAACTGAATCTTGTCGATTGCCTTGGCACGGGAAGTCGCCTGCTTGGCTTTCGAGGCGTTGGCCGAGAAACGGCTGACGAAAGATTGCAGTTCGGAGATCTGTGCCTTCTTCTTGGCGTTGTCCGACAGCAGTTGCTCGCGGGACTGGGTCGCCACGGTCATGTACTCGTCGTAGTTACCCGGGAACAGGCGCAGCTCGCCGTAGTCCAGGTTAGCCATGTGGGTGCACACGCTGTTCAGGAAGTGACGGTCGTGAGAGATGATGATCATCAGGCTGGAACGCTGGGTGAGAATGTTTTCCAGCCAGCGGATGGTGTTGATGTCCAAGTGGTTGGTCGGTTCGTCGAGCAACAGCACTTCTGGGTCGGAGAACAGCGCCTGGGCCAGCAAGACACGCAGTTTCCAGCCTGGGGACACTTCGCTCATCGGGCCGAAATGCTGTTCCAGGGGAATGCCCAGGCCCAGCAACAGCTCACCGGCGCGGGATTCGGCGGTGTAGCCGTCCATCTCGGCGAACTCGGTTTCCAGCTCGGCGACGGCCATGCCATCGTCTTCGCTCATTTCCGGCAGCGAATAAATACGGTCACGCTCGGCCTTGACCTTCCACAGCTCCTCGTGGCCCATGATCACGGTGTCGAGTACGGTGAATTCTTCGTAGGCGAACTGGTCCTGGCGCAGCTTACCCAGGCGTACATTCGGCTCCAGCATGACCTGGCCACCGGATGGATCGAGGTCGCCACCGAGGATTTTCATGAAGGTCGACTTGCCGCAACCGTTGGCACCGATCAAACCATAACGGTTACCGGCGCCGAATTTGACCGAGACGTTCTCGAAGAGCGGCTTGGCGCCGAACTGCATGGTGATGTTAGCTGTGGAGATCAATTACTTTACCTATCAATAGCTTAGAAAGCGCTTATTTGGGCTGGGACCAATTTTTAGGCCAATCTGGAGCTTTTCCATTTCGCTCCAATCCGAGCTTGAGTTGATCCAACGCGCATAAGTCGAGAGCAGCATCTGCACGTGATGGCCGAGCTGCTGGGAGATGAAGGCGGGGTTCATGCCAGACATACTGCATATTGTCGCATAGGTATGACGACAGTTGTATGGCGGCCGACGACGGATGTTCAACGCCTTTGGCGCCGCGATCCATTACTGGTGCAGGCGGCTTTCGTTCATCGTTCGTCCTTGAGGTGCATGTTTAGGGCTCATGGGGTTTTCATCCACGCAGAACCGGGCTACTTTGCGATCCTGCTCCTCTGTCAGACAGGACGACGCAATGGATAAGCCCTCCGCTCAACAGGCAATCATCAGCAACAGGCATGCGTGGGATCAGTCCGCCAGGCTGCACAAAGAAACGGACACATGGAAGGGCTTGCTGGACGCGGTCGTCCATCCCGGTTTTACGTGCCTTGATCCGACCATTACCCGGTTGTTGCAGGCTGTCGGTGTTGCCGGCAAGGACGTCGTGCAACTGGGCTGCAATAACGGGCGTGAAAGCCTGTCGTTGTTCAGCCTGGGCGCTCGCTCGGTAGTGGGGATTGACCAATCCGTGGCGTTTCTTCAACAAGCTCGGGAGCTGGCCGATCTTTCGCCCCACAGTCCGCAGTTCATCGAGAGCGATATTCACCACCTGCCTGAGTCACTGCTTGGGCAGTTTGACGTGGCCCTTGTGACCATTGGTGTCTTGAACTGGATGCCGGACGTTACGCAGTTCCTGCGCCATGTCGCCAGTACCCTCAAGCCTGGCGGGACTTTGGTGATGTACGAAACTCACCCGTTCCTGGAAGTGTTCGATCCCAAGGCCGCCAATCCGTTTTTGCCTGCCAGCTCGTATTTCCAGCGCGATCCCTTTGTGCTGCAGGAATCCATCGTCTATGAAGGGCAGGGCGCGCAAACCGGGCCAACGTCCTATTGGTTCGTTCATACACTGGGCAGTGTGGTCAGTGGCGCCGTGGCCGCGGGGTTGCAGGTAGGGCATTTGCAGGAGTACGCACATTGCAATCGTGAGGAGCTCTACGAGCAATACGAACATCAGCCCGCACAGTTGCCCTTGTGTTTCACCCTGACCGCCACCAAAGGCATGGACTGAGTAGCCCCTGGTAAAAAAAGCCCGCCAGAGGCGGGCTAAGGGATTCACTGGAGTAGGTAGGTTTCACCGTAGAGCCTGGAAAGTGAAGGCATCGTGAAAAGGCCATCACTTATTCCGCTCAGTGCGTTTGTCACGAACGACGCACGAAGGTACGCATGGTCTGCCTAGCTTCGGTGCGGAAGACCGTCGGCCTGGGCATGTCCTCATCCGCCGCAATGAATACAAAGTCATCGCCCTCGAGCCGGTAACTGGCGGGCAATTGTTTGCCGGCGTCGCCGCCGATGGCATCTATCCAGGTGATGCTTTTGGGCACGGTGCTGGTGTCCAGGAAAAACTGGCCGGCCAGCAGGATATCGCCCTCGACCGTGACCACTTCAAAGCGATCCCCTCGTATGCGGGTAATGGCACCTGGCGCGCTATGTGCATCCACTGGGTTAAGCACGCCACTGTCCTCAAGGGCTGTCTGCTCCCACTCACCTTGCAGTGCGTGAAAGTCTAATTCTGAAAGGGATGACATCGGATTTCCTTATTGTCGAGGGCATAAGTGCCGCATATGTCGGGAACGGCGCTGTAATTTGCAGGCTACGCGAAATTTTTCTTTAGAAGACAGCCATTTGACAGCTTTTTCATGTTGTATTGACTACGCTTTAGCATCATTGGTCCTACGCCAAAATGTCATTTGCACTACTCTCCGATTTCCAACCGAAATATTCCCTTGCTGTGTGGGATTTTTTAACCGACTGACGGGTCAGAGTGCCATTGGTCTGTCGTATTCAGGGCGTTGTCCCTGACTTTTGAAGCCATGGCTGCTTCCGAAGTGATGGCCTTTTAGTATTAATTTAAGGTGTGCTTATTTTGAATCGAACCTCCCCGCCCGCGTCGTCTGTCGCTTCCGATGAAATTGACCTGTTTGAATTGTTCCATGGCCTTTGGCGGCAAAAAAAGCTGGTAGTCGGCTGTGCGCTTGTGGCTGGGGTATTGGGGGCGGGGTATGCCTTCCTGGCGCCCAAGACGTACGAGGTCAGCAGCGTGCTACGGCCTGCGGCCATCAACGAACTGGATGCCTTGAACCGTTCGGAGGTCTATAAGCTGCCACCTGCGGATGCGCTCGTGAAAGTGGGGGCGCAGTTGGACTCCTACGAAGCCCGCCTGGGCTTTTTCAAGAGCCACGAAGACTTATTCAAAGCGTTTCAGAAACCAGGTCGGAGCCTGGAACAGAGTTTTGAGGAGTTCAACCGAAACTCTGTCAATCTGATCCTGCCGGATGCCAAGAAATCAGATTCGCTGAGTAACTATATCCGCCTTGAGTTGCAGTACCCGGCGGACGTCGACGGCGTTGCGATCCTCAACGGCTTCGTGGATTACGCCATTGCCGCAGAGCGTGAGCAGGTCGGTGCCGACCTCAAGGTGATTGTTAATAACCGCCTGACTGAGCTCAAGGGCAAGATTGACGCAGCCCGTGCCAACTACGATACCGACAAGGAATCGAAGATCGCCAAGCTGCTTGAGTCGGACAGGCTCAAGCGTGCCCAATTGCAGGATGAACTGAGCGCCCTGCGCTTACAGATGAAGATGGAGCGCACCAACCGCCTGGCGGAGCTGGCAGAAGCCATTTCCATCGCCAAATCGATGGGAATCAAAACGCCGACCACGCCATCCTCCATGGCGGATGCAACGCGTAGTGGTTCTAATCAAGTCATGCGCACAGAAGTCAATAATCAGAAAATCCCACTGTATTTTCTCGGGACCGAGGCGCTGGAAGCCGAGCGCTCCGCCTTGCAGCAACGTACCAGCGACGACTTCACCAACCCACGCATCGCCGAGATCGGCAAGGAGCTTCAATTGCTGGATGCCAACCGAGAGGTTGAGGTCTTGCGAAAGCGTGGGAATGAAGACATTTTCTTGCAGGACGTAGAGCCGCTTCGCGCTGAAGTCGCCCGGTTGCGCAGCTTGAACATCGACATGAGCAACCTGAAGTTGGTGACAGTCGATCGTCGCGCCCAAGAGCCTTTGGCACCGATCAAACCGAAGAAAGCCTTGGTGATTGCGTTGAGCCTGGTCGGCGGCTTATTGCTGGGCCTGGTCATTGCGCTGATCCGTCACTTCATACGTACCCGTCGTGAGGTGGTACCGTTCTCGGCATTGGAAGACAACAGCCTTTCCCGCCGCGAGCGCAAAGACGATCCGCTGTAGTCGTCAAAGCACCCTTCAGTGGGTGGGCACAAGGGCCCACCCACGTCCCCCCCCCAGCACAATCAGTGGACAGCTTTTCACAATTCTTAGTTAACCTTTGGTTACAAACTGTGGCTAAATAACGGCCAATGGTCACACACCGGCGGGTCACCCAGCCGGACGTGTCATCTGTACATGAATTGTGATTTCAGGTGCTGCTTATCCATCCTCGGTCGTTGTGGGCCGGCAGGAGCAGCCTGTTCTCTCCCTGACTTGTGACGAATCCCTTGAAACTCATCATTGTTGTTCTCTACGTTGCCTCCATTGCGTATGTCCACCTGCGCGGTCGGGTGCGGCACAAGCTGGGCCGCCAGCTTAGCGATCACTCGACGTTCCTGGCGCCGGTCAACTGCTTTTTGTACCTGTTCTCCAAGCAGCCAAGCCGCCCGTACCTGTCGCCCAGTGACTTTCCGGACCTGAGCCCATTGCAGGAGCATTGGGAAGAGATTCGCCAAGAGGGCCAGAACCTCATGCGAGCAGGCGAAATCAAGCGTTCGGACCAGTACAACGACGTGGGTTTCAACTCATTCTTCAAGTCGGGCTGGAAACGTTTCTACCTCAAGTGGTACGGCGACAGCCATCCATCAGCAATGAAGCTGTGCCCGCGCACTACCGAGCTGGTGCAAAGCATCGGTTCGGTCAAGGCGGCCATGTTTGCCGAGCTGCCACCGGGCTCCAAACTGGTGCGCCATCGTGACCCTTACGCAGGCTCCTACCGCTATCACTTGGGGCTGGATACTCCCAACGATCCAGGTTGCTACATCAACGTGGATGGCGAGAGCTATTACTGGCGCGACGGCGAACCGGTGATGTTCGACGAGACTTACATCCACTACGCAGAAAACACTACGCAGCAGAACCGCATCATTCTGTTCTGCGATATTGAGCGACCCATGAAGTACCGTTGGGCGGCGGCGTTCAACCGTTGGTTCAGCCGTAATGTCATGGCGGCTGCGGGCTCGCCCAATGACGAGGGTGACAAGACCGGTGGCCTCAACCGTGCCTTTACCCGCCTGTACAAGATCCGTCTACGCGGTAAAGAGCTTAAAAAGCGCAATCGTGCACGCTACTACCTGGAAAAGTGGGCAATCTTTGCAGGTTTGGCGCTGATCTTCATTCTTGTCTGAAACTCGTTCAAGGCGCGAATCATGTGGGTGGATTCGCGCCGAGCTTCTCCCACATCCGCTTGCTGATCTTTTGTCGATTGGCATAACCGGCCCACGGGTCGCCCTTCAAACCCTGCAGCCGCTCATGCAGGTTCGCAACCGTCCACTGCTGGGCGCTGCGCACGCTTTTCAACTCATCACGACTGACAGGCACCGACACCGGTAAACCTGGCCGTGCCCGCACTGAGTAGGCCGAGACCGTACTGGCACCACGGGCGTTGCGCAGGTAATCGACAAATATCTTGCCCACACGGTTCTTGGGGCCGCTGGTGGCGGTAAAGCGTTCTGGCAGTTGCTGGGTCATGAACTGCGCAATGGCTTTGGCGAACGCTTTCACGGTCTCCCAGCCATCCCGTCGGGCCAACGGAATAACCAGGTGCAAACCCTTGCCGCCGCTGGTTTTGACAAAGGCTTGCAACCCCAATTCATCCAAGACCGACAGCGTCAGTTGCGCGGCTTCCAGCATGGTTTTCCAGGGCAGCGCGGGGTCGGGGTCGAGGTCCAGTACGAACAGGTCAGGGGTGTCGATCTTTTGCGCGGTAGCGCCCCAAGTGTGGAATTCCACAGTCCCCATTTGCACGGCACCGATCAAGGCATCCGGGCTGTCTATTTCCAACAGGCGTGCATGGCCGGGGTCGAGCTCGGCAGGCAGTTGCTTGATGCACGCAATCGCCAGGCGCTCAGTGTGCTTCTGGAAAAACTGCTCGCCGCCGATGCCCTCCGGTGCTTTGAGCAGTGACACCGGCCGGCCGCGCAGGAAGGGTAGGATCCATTCGCTGATGCTGGCGTAGAACTGTGCCAGTTGTTGCTTTTGCGTGCCGCTCTGCGGATCGATGACGCGGTCTGGGTGAGTAATGGTCAGGGGGTTGCCGGAGGTTTTTGTCGCGGGTATCGGCAGCGATTTGGCCGAACGCGGTTGCTCATGAATGACCTGCGAGGCAGGTTTGTCACTGCGCAAGCCCACAAAGGCTGCCTGGCGGATCACACCGTCACGGGTCCACTCGGCAAACTGCACTTCGCCGACCAATGTCGGTTCCACCCAGTGCACCCCCCGCGCCTGAGCACGCGTGAGCGGTTTTGAAAGGGGCGAGGCGTGGCACTCAAGCCGTGTGAGCTGAGCGTAGAGAGCGTTCAACGCCGCCTGATCAAAACCGGTGCCCACGCGCCCTGCGTAGACCAACCCGGCATCCTCGTTGACTGCCAGCAACAGTGCGCCAAACCCGGTACGCGAGCCTTGTGGGCGGGTATACCCGACAATCACGAACTCCTGGCGCAAGCGACATTTGAGTTTGATCCAGTCGGCGCTGCGCCTCGACACATACGGGCTGCCCACGCGCTTGCCGATCACACCTTCAAGGGCCAGGTCACAGGCGCTTTCGAAGATGTCGCGTGGGTGGGCGGCGAAAGCTTCGGAGAACCGCAGCAGTTTGCTTCGGCTAGCGGCAAGGGCCGACTTGAGTGCCGCCCGACGCTCTTCCAGTGGCGCATCGCGCAGATCTTGCCCGCCCAGGAAAGGTGCATCGAACAGGTAGTAGACGATGTCCAGGCTGCGCCCGATATCGAAGGCATTTTGTAGCGCCTGGAAATCCGGCAAGCCCTCGGCGTCGAGGCTGACAACTTCACCATCGAGCCAGCTGTCCTTGAGTTTGAGTGCCTGCAGGGCCTTGATCTGACGTGGCAAACGGTCGGTCCAATCATGGCCATTGCGCGTAAACAGGCGTACTTCGCCGTCGCGGATACGTGCGAGCATCCGGTAGCCGTCGAATTTGATTTCGTACTGCCAGTCGCCGGCCGGCGCGCGGTCGACCAGGGTCGCCAGTTGCGCAGTGAACTGCTCGGGCAAGGGAGCTTGTGTTTTCTGGCGCTTTGCAGGTTTCCTGGTCTGGCCGACCGAAGCACCGCTAAGCACGCTTTTCGGCTGAGCCTGGACAATATCGTAGTCGGCGGCAGGCCGGGCCTGCGGGTCCTGTTCCTTGATCAGCAGCCACTGTTCCTTGTCGCCGCTACCTTTGAGCCGCGTGCGCACCAAGGCCCAGTCCCCGGACAGTTTTTCGCCCATCAGGGTGAATTTCAGTTTGCCGCTGGCATAGGCCTTGTGCGGGTCGCCATGGGGCTGCCATATGCCGCGGTCCCATACGATGACATCCCCCGCGCCGTATTGGCCGGCGGCGATACGGCCCTCGAAGTTGCCATAGCTCAACGGATGATCCTCAACGTGGATTGCCAGGCGCTTCTGGCTGGGATCCAGGCTTGGGCCCTTGGGCACCGCCCAGCTCAACAGGACGCCATCGAGCTCCAGGCGAAAGTCATAATGCAGGTTACGCGCGTCATGCTTTTGAATCACAAAGGCCAGGGCTGACGCTTTGCGCGGGCGGGCAGGTGGGCTGCCTGCCGGTTCGGCGGTAAGGGCGAAATCGCGTTTACGGTTGTATTCACTCAGAGGCTTTGCCATGTCGTTCTCCAGCAAAGGGCGGGCTCAAGATGCCTTTTTGTTGGACTTTTTCGTGGTGGTTTTTTTCGTCGCCGGCTTGCCCGCCAAGCTGCGTTTGAGCAACTCCGTCAGGTCGATCACGTCGGCGGATTTGCGCTCGTCGCTGCCTTTGGTCGTTTCCACGTCTTCGATCTTGCCGGCCTTGGCCTTCTTCGCCACCAGCGCCATGATCTTGTCCTGGAAGCTGTCGCGGTAGTCATCAGGTTGCCAGTCGGCGCTCATGTCCTCCACCAGGCGCTTGGCCATGTCCAGCTCGCCTTTGCCCAGGGTCGGGCGGATAACATCGCTGCCCAGCTCCAGCTCGTCCAGGCTGCGCACTTCGGCGGGCCAGCGCAGCATCACCAGCACCAGGGCTGACTCCAGCGGCATCAGTGCAGCCAAGTGCTGTTTGGTGTGCAGTACCACGTTGGCCAGGGCGACCTTGCGGGTCTTCTTCAGGGTTTCGCGCAACAGCGCGTAGACCTTGCCGCCGCGTTTGTCCGGGGCCAGGAAGTAGGGCGTATTGATGTTTTGCAGGGGGATCTGGTCACTGGCCACAAAGGCAATGATCTCGATGGTCTGGGTTGACTTGGGGTGAGCTGCGCGAATCTCGTCTTCGCTGAGCAGCACATAGCGGCCTTTCTCGAAGGCCACGCCCTTGACGATATTGTCCTTGGTGACTTCTTTGCCTGTGGCCTTGTTGATGCGCTTGTAGCCCACTGGCTCCATGCTGCGTTTATCCAGCCAGTCAAAGTCAACGCCCTGAGACGACGTCGCCGAGACCAGCGACACCGGGATATGGACCAAACCGAAACTGATGGCGCCTTTCCAGATTGCCCGTGGCATGGCGGCGGTTCCTTGAAAAGAGTCTGTGTCTGGGTGACTGGTGGGCGTTGGCAAAAGTTTCGGTGGGCAGACGCGCGGACAGATTGTGTTACATCTGATGAGAAACATTTTAATGTCGCAAGCCGAACCCAAGGCGTAGCGTGTTGATCGAAAGCACGTACAACTCGGCATAGAGAGGCTTTGTCATGAACAGCTGTGTGCGTCATCTCGCAATGCTGGCGTTGGGCCTGGCGCTCACGCCACTCGCCCAGGCGCAAAACTTGCCCGGCAGCAACGACTCCAACAACAGCCCTATTCACCGGGCCAATCCCAACAGTATGCAAGGCACCCAACCTAATGCGCCGGCCGGCCGCGGTCTCCAGACCGGGCCGACCACGGCGGCGCCGACCGTTGAGAACGGTGGTATCGGTAACCGTTATCCCAAGCGCGATGCTGCCCCCAGCCGCCCGGCGACTGAAACCAAAGCCCCCACCTATGATGCCAACGGCAATCGCCGCTAAGGATTGCGCCTTATGTTTCTACGTAAAACCCTGTTAGCCGCCGTTTGTGCAACTGCGCTGCTTCCCTTGGCGGTGGTTTACGCCGCCGATGCCCAACAGTTCCCCAGCGAGCAGGGCAGTATCACGGCAACCCCGATCGCCAAGGGCCTGGATCACCCTTGGGCGGTGGCGTTTCTGCCTGACCAGCAAGGCTTCCTGGTGACCGAGCGCCCAGGCCATCTGCGCTTTGTCAGCCCGGACGGCATGCTTTCCGCACCGTTGACGGGCGTGCCGCAGGTGTGGGCCAAAGGGCAGGGCGGTTTGCTCGATGTGGTGCTGTCGCCCGACTTCAAGCAGGACCGCATGGTCTACCTGTCGTACGCCGAAGGCGGCGGTAAGGACGGCAAGGCTGGAACGGCCGTTGGGCGTGGGCGCCTGGCCGATGACTTGAGTGGCTTGAAGGACTTCAAAGTAATCCTGCGCCAAGAGCCTAAACTGTCCACCGGCAATCACTTCGGCTCGCGCCTGGCGTTCGACCGTGACGGCTACCTGTTCGTGACCCTGGGCGAAAACAACGACCGGCCCACTGCTCAGGATCTGGACAAGTTGCAAGGTAAAGTCGTGCGCATTTACCCGGACGGCCGCGTGCCCGATGACAACCCCTTTGTCGGCCAACCCGGCGTACGACCCGAGATCTGGTCCTACGGCCAGCGTAACCCGCAGGGCCTGGCGCTGAACCCGTGGAGCGGCACGATCTGGGAAAACGAACACGGCCCCCGTGGCGGCGACGAAATCAACATCATCGAACGTGGCAAGAACTACGGTTGGCCGCTGGCGACCCATGGCATCAACTATTCGCTCACGCCGATTCCGGAAGCCAAGGGCAAGACGGCAGAAGGCACGGTGCCGCCCCATCACGTCTGGGAGAAGTCACCCGGCATCAGCGGCATGGCGTTTTATGATGCCGACCGCTTCAAGGCGTGGCAGCACAACGTGTTTATCGGAGCGTTGGCCAGCCAGGAATTGATTCGCTTGCAGTTCGATGGCGATCAGGTGATCCATGAGGAACGCCTGTTGGGCGGTTTGAACGCGCGAATTCGGGATGTGCGACAGGGGCCCGATGGTTACCTGTATGTGCTGACCGATGAGGACAAGGGCGTGTTGTATCGCGTGGGCCTGAATCAGGATTGAGCGGTCAGCCGCAAGCTTGAAGCTTCAAGCTTCAAGCGTGCGGCGTGCGGCTACAGCCCCAGGTCGGACAAGCCCGGATGCTCATCCGGGCGGCGTCCCAGCGGCCAGTGGAATTTGCGTTCGCTTTCCTTGATCGGCTTATCGTTGATGCAGGCAAAGCGATTGGCCATCAAACCGTTCTCGTCGAACTCCCAATTTTCATTGCCGTACGAACGGAACCAGTTGCCGGAGTCGTCGTGCCATTCATAGGCATAGCGCACGGCGATGCGGTTGCCGGTGAATGCCCATAATTCCTTGATCAGCCGATAATCCAGCTCCTTGGCCCATTTACGGGCAAGGAAGTGTCTGGCCTCTTCGCGGTTGCAGGCAAATTCGGTGCGGTTACGCCACTGGGTGTCCAGGGTGTAGGCCAGGGACACCCGTTGCGGGTCCCGGGAGTTCCAACCGTCTTCGGCCAGGCGGACTTTCTCTATGGCCGACTCGCGGGTGAACGGCGGCAGGGGTGGGCGTACTTCTGCGTTAGATGACATCAGGCAGCTCCTGAAACACTGAGGGTTGATCGAAAGTTGCTGAGTGTGTGCGTTCAAAGCCCCAATAACGTTCGCGCCATGCATTGCGCATTATCGGCGGCTGTTGAATCGCCCATCACCAGGGCAACGGTAATGGCGCCATCGATCAGGATCAGTAGGTGCGCGGCCTGCCGTTCCGGGTCGGGGGTGCCATGTGCGTGACACAGTTCGAGTGCGTACTCGAACAGTTTTTGCTTGTGGGCCTTGGCCAATAGGCGCACCGGGTCTAGTGCATTGCCGGTTTCGCCGCTGGTATTGATAAAGGCGCAGCCGCGAAAATCCGCCGAGCCGAACCAGTTCTTGAGTGCACTGAACAGCGCCAGCAGGCGCTCGCCACTGCCCTCGCTGCGTTCCACTTCACTGCGCAGCCATTGCATCCAGCGTTCGTCGCGGCGTTGCAGGGCGGCGATGACCAATTCATCTTTATTGGCGAAGTAGCGATAGATACTTTTTCTCGAGACGCCGGCGGTTTTCACCAGAAGGTCCATGCCCGTGGCGGCGATGCCGTGGCGATAGATCAGCTTCTCGGTGACGTCGAGGATAATGTCGCGGGTTTCACTGCTGGTTATGTTGTTCATGCTGCTGACAGTAGAACGATCATTCTTCTTGGTCAATTAACTTTTTTACATGCTCGATGGCGAGACCTGCGCACCCCTATGGTGTAAGCTCGTGGCCTCTTCGGATTCGACCCATTGCGAGCCCTATGCCGTCGTTCTTCAAACGTTCCCTGCTCCCCAAACTGCGCGGTTTTCCACTGTCTCCGGATGCCATTGAGGTGTTGTCCGGTGCCGATGCCTATCGCCGTTGCCTGTTGGAGAAAATTCCCCAGGCCACGCGGCGTATCTACATCGTTGCGCTGTACTTGCAGCAGGACGAGGCGGGGCAGGAAATCTACGATGCCTTGCACGCGGCCAAGACGGCCCGGCCCGAACTGGATATCGTGGTAATGGTCGATTGGTTGCGTGCCCAGCGCGGGCTGATTGGCGCCGGCAAGCAGCCTGGCAACAGCGCCTGGTACCAGGCGATGACGCAGAGTCATGCCAGTGAGGTCCCGGTGTACGGTGTGCCGGTGCAAACCCGTGAATTGTTCGGCGTGTTGCACCTCAAGGGCTTTGTGATCGACGACAGCGTGCTGTACAGCGGCGCCAGCCTGAACAACGTGTACCTGCACAAGTTCGACAAGTACCGTTTCGACCGTTACCACCTGATCCACAGCCAACCGCTGGCCGACTCGATGCAGCATCTGGTGGAGCACGGCCTGATCGCGTCCAAGGCGGTGCACCGTCTGGACCTGCCGAATCCGCCCACCACCCGCAGTTTGCGCAACGACATCGGTGACCTGCGCAGCCGTCTCAAACATGCGGCCTATGACACGACGGCGGGGCAGTTACCCAATGGCCACCTGTCGGTCAGCCCGTTGCTCGGTGTGGGCAAAAACAACCCCCTGAGCCGGGTGATCCTGGAGCTGATTGCCAGCGCCCAGCACCAACTGACCATCTGCACGCCGTATTTCAACCTGCCATTGCCAGTGACCCGGGAAATCAATCGAGCCCTGGCGCGCGGCGTGAAGATCGACATCATCGTCGGCGACAAGACGGCCAACGATTTCTACATCCCGCCCAGTGAGCCGTTCAAGGTGATTGCAGCGTTGCCGTACTTGTATGAGATCAGCCTGCGTCGCTTTGCCAAGCGCCACCAGCCGATGATCGACAGCGGCCAACTGAACCTGCACCTGTGGCGCGACGGCGACAATACCTATCACCTCAAGGGCATGTGGGTCGACCAGCGTTACACCCTGCTCACCGGCAACAACCTCAACCCACGGGCATTCCGCCTTGACCTGGAAAATGGCTTGCTGATCGACGACCCGCAAAGCCAGTGGCTGGGGCGGCGGCGTACCGAGTTGGCGCAGATTTTCCAACACACCACGCGTATTGAGGGCTACCAACAGTTGCAGACGCTGGTGGATTATCCGCCTGCGGTGGGTAAGTTCCTGCGGCGTGTCAGCCGGGTGCGGATTGAGCGCTTGCTGTACCGGATCCTGTAGACGAGTCACTCACAGGCAAAAAAAGACCCGGGCCCTTCAACAAGGCCCGGGTCGTTTTTTGCCCGCAGGGTTTAGTTCAAACCCAGCTTGCCGCGCAACATCGACAGGTCTTCAGCCAAGGTGTTGACCGGTCCCACCAGGGCCTTGCGGTCGTTTTCCTTGACCTTGTCGTAGGTTTCAAAACCGCCATCCTTGGTCTTGTACTTGGCCAGGATCTTGTCCACGCTGGCAAAGTTCTTGTCGACCTTGGCCAGGAAGGCTTTGTCTTGTTTCTCGATCTGGCTACGGAACAGGTCGACGATTTTTTTCGCGCCGTCGATGTTGCCCTGGAAGTCATACAGGTCGGTATGACTGTAGCGGTCTTCTTCGCCGGAGATCTTGGTGGCCGCCACTTCTTCCAACAGCGCGGCGGCGCCGCCGACGACTTTTTCAGGCGGGAAGGTCAGGCCGTCAACTCGGGCTTTGAGGTCTTGCACGTCGCTGTTGAGCTTGTCAGCCAGAGCGTTGAGGCCCTGGGTGGTGTTCTCGGAAAACAGGCTGTACTCGATACGGTGGAAGCCGGTGAAGTCTTCGGCTTTCACACCTTTTTCGTGGTCGTTGACACGGGAGTCGATGGAGGCATCGAGGTCGCTGAACAGCTCGGCGATGGGCTCGATGGACTCGTAGTGCACACGGGTCGGCGCGTACAGCTTCTTGGCGGTCGCCAGGTCACCTTTCTTCACCGCGTCGGTGAATGCCTGGGTCTGGGTGACCAGCTCACCGATTTCTTCGGTGACGTAGATTTTGTAATCCGACACCGGGCCTACCAGGTCCAGCGGCGCCGTCTCGGCGAAGGCGGCCAGCGGCGAAAGGGTCATTAGCAACGACAACGCGAGAGTCGATTTCTTCATGGGAGGTTTGCGCTCTGGTTTATTTTAGGTGTTGGCAGTGGTTTGAGGGTGCGTTGCAGCAAGGAGCGTGCGCCCCAGGAAATCCTTGGGCCCGGTGACGCCTGGCAAGGTGAAGAAGTAGCCACCGCCGACCGGCTTGAGGTACTCCTCCAGGGGCTCGCCGTTGAGCCGGGTTTGCACGCTGATGAAGCCTTTCTCCAGGTCAGCCTGATAACAGATGAACAACAGCCCCATGTCCAGCTGACCGTTTTTGTTGACACCGTTGGAGTAGTTGAACGGCCGACGCAGGATCAGGTTGGCCTGGGTCTGCGGGGTACGCGGGTTGGCCAGGCGGATATGGGCATCCAGTTTGGTCAACTTGCCTTCCGGGTCTTTGCTGTAGTCCGGAACCTGGGTTTCGTGCTGACCATCCATGGGCGCGCCCGTGGGTTTGACGCGGCCGATGATGCTTTCCTGTTCTTGCAGCGGGGTGCGGTCCCAGCGCTCGACAAAATTGCGGATGATCCGCACGGTCTGGTAGCTGCCGTGGGCGGCCCAGGCCGGTTCGTCGCTGGTCGGTTGTACCCAGACGATCTGGTCCATCGCCTTGTTATCGTTGGAGTTCGGGTTGGCCGAACCATCGCGAAAACCAAGGAAGTTGCGCGCACTTTGCGCCGGTTCACCGGGTTTGGCGGGCGCCTGTGGGGGCACGCTGCCTTCCTGTTTCCAGCGCACCAGCAGCAGGTCCGGCAGGTTCTTCACAATATCGCGCAGGGCGTGGATATTCGTGTCCGGCGTGTTCGAGCTGAACTGCAGGCTAAGGTCGCCGTGGCATTGCGCCGGTTCCAGTGCGTCATTGGGGAAACCGACCATGCGGATCAGGCGCTTGGGCTTGGCCGCCGTGAGGCCGAAGCGCTCATCGAACAATGACTCACCGACGGACACCGTGATGGTCAGGTTATCCGGTGTGACCACCGGGCCGAGGATGCCGGAGTCGGTGGGCGGCAGTTTCGGGTCGACTTGCGGCACGGTGCCGCCCGTCATCAAGAAATGGATGCGCTCGTTCAAAGTGCGGAACAGGCGCTCCAGGTCTTCGCGGTCACTGGCCAGCACATCGAACGCTACCACCATGCCGCAGGCCGGGCGCGGGGTCACGATGCCGGTTTGGTGCTGGCCGAAAAAGTCGTGGTGGTCCTGGGTTTTGTCACTGCGCGGTGCCGTGGTGACTTGCTCGGCAGCCGACGCCATGGCCGGGCAGGCGAGGCTGCTACCGGCAATGGCAGCACCGGTGGCCGCCATGCCCAACAGCACGCGGCGACGCTGGGCTGAAAAGTGTGCGCAACGCTGTTCTGAATCGCTCATCGTTTAAGTCGTCTTCACTGCAGGCCGGAAAGGCCAAGGGCGGGGTCGATTCCATCGAGTGCGGCGGCCAGTACCTTGGCCTTGTCAGCGATCTGCTTGCGTTGATCGCTGGTAATACTGTCGTACGCGGTGTAACGGTTATTGGCCTTCAAGCCATTGAGTTCGGCGTCGAAGGCGTTGATCGCGTTATCGATCTTCGGCAACAGGTCGGCCGCAGACTTGCTCAGCAGGGGGCGCATCAGGTCGACCACTTTGTGCGCGACTTCCAGGTTGGCGGCAAAGCCGTTGAGGTCGATATGGCTGTAGCGTTCCTCTTCACCGCTGGTGGCGCGCACATCGGCCAGGCTGTTGAGATTGCGCACCACAATGCTCACCAGTTGCTCCGGCGGCAGGGATTGGGCCAGCAACTGCTGCTTGAGTGTGGTGACGTCGCTTACCAGGCGTTGGGCGACGGGTGCCAGGCCATCGAGGCTGCGTTGCTGGAACAGGCCGTATTCGAGGCGGTGGAAGCCGTTGAAGGCCGGGTCTTGCTCACGTTTTTCAAAGTAATCGGCGCGGGCGTTGATCGCGTTATCCAGCTCGGCCAGGCGTTGGGCCGCGGGCGCCAGGCGCTGGTAAGCCTCACGCGCCGGCACATACAGCGCCTGTGCCTGGGCCAGGTCGCCGGCGTCAATGGCTTGCTGCAGGGCGCTCACGGTCTTGACCAGTGCGCTGCCTTGACCGCTCAGGTACACACGAAACTCCGACAACGGCCCGATGAACGCCACCATCGATGGCTTGGCCTTGGCCTGGGCATCGGATTGCGCGGTCGGCGTGACATGCAAGGTGCCGCGTGGGTTGCTCAACAGGCCGCAGGTGATGGCGTAGTCGCCGGGCAACAGGTTGGCATTGATCACCTGGCTCAGGCCCGGTGCGATGTTTTCGCGCTCTTCGATCACCAGCACGCCGTCGAGGATCTCCCATTCCACCGCACGGTCGGAGCGGTTGATGATGCGAAAGCTCGCGCGCCCGGCCGGCACCGTCAGGGTGTTGGGCTCGCAGGCATGACCATGGATCGTCACCGCGATTTCGTTATGGTGGGTCTGGCGCTTGGCGGCAGCCAGCTGGGAGGCATAGTAGAACAGGCCACCGGCGGCGATCATCACGACCACCGAACCGGCCACCGCCCAACGCAGGGCGCGGGACGATGGGGCCGATTGAGGAGTTGGGTTGGACAAGAGACGGTCCTTACTGGCTGGATGTGCAAGAGGGTTTGGCGACAGGCTTGGCGGGCGGGGTGGGCAGGAAGAACATCACCAGGGCCACCACCAGGTAAATCAGATAGGCCCCCAAAGTGCTGACCGTCGGCGCTTCCTGGTAACCGAACATCCCGGCCAATACCGAACCCAGCGGGCTGTCCATGGGCAGCGCGGCGCTGAAGTCAAACAGCACGGTTTGCCAGTGGTTCCACACACCGGCCTCGTGCAGGGCCTGTACAGAGTTGGCGAGAATGCCCGCCGCGACCACGAGGATGAACAAGCCGGTCCAGCGGAAAAACGCGCCGAGGTTCAGGCGCATGCTGCCGGAATAGATCAGGAAACCCACGACGATGGCCAGGATCAAGCCGAGCAGGGCGCCAATCGGTGCCCCTGGGCCTTCGCTCTGCTGGAACACGGCCAGCAGGAAGAACACGGTTTCCAAGCCTTCACGGGCCACGGCGAAAAACACCATGGCAATCAGCGCGATGACTTGGTGCTTGGAGCCCGCCAGTGCATGGTCGAGGGATTCATGCAGGGCATGCTTGATGGAGCGCGCCACCTTGCGCATCCAGAACACCATGGAGCTGAGTATGCCAACGGCGACCAGACCCACGATGCCCTCGAACAACTCTTGCTGTTTTTGCGGGAATTCAGCGCTGACCAGTTCCAGGCCGCCCCCGACCAGCAAGGCCAGGGCGGCGGCGAGGAATACACCGATCCACACGGCGGGCATCCATTGGCCACGGCCGGTTTGTTGCAGGTAACTGGCGATGATGCCAACGATCAATGCGGCTTCAATGCCTTCGCGCAGCATGATTAAAAAAGGAACGAGCATTCGGCACCGCAGCGTCATGAGAGAGGATGCTAATTTGTAACATAATGATACTCATTACTAAACAGCGAATATTGACCTTTGCTGAACTGCGGCTGAACGGTGGTGGCAAATCGCGAGCACCCTTATGATGCTCGCCACTTGTGTGCCGTCGGACTGGCTAATTTCTAATGTCGGAAAAAGACACCATCTCTATCTATCTCGTGCGCGAAGCCTTGTTGCAGAGCTGCGCGCCCGGGCCTGCCACCGTTGAAGCCTTGAGCAAAGTCGGGCTTGATCCTGCGTTGTTGGAGCAGCCCGGCGCCCGCGTTCCAGCCACGGCTTACGCGCGTCTTTGGCGTTTGCTGGCGCGGCGCATGGACGATGAGTTCTTCGGCATGGACCCGCGCAAGCTCAAATCCGGCAGCCTGGAGTTCCTGTGCCGCGCCTGCATGGCACAACCGAATCTGGGCGCCAGCCTGGAAGTCGGCCTGGGTTTTCTGTCATTGATGCTCGAGCGCTTGCCCGCCGAGGTGGTACGCCAGCAGAGCCTGGCTGAAATCGTGCTGCTGGAGCCTGAGGCCGAGCCCAAGCGCGCATTCACCTATTTCACCTACTGGATGATCGTGCATGGCGTCGCCTGTTGGCTGGCAGGCAGGCGCATCCCGATCCTGGCTATCGAATTGCGCTGCACAGAGCCGGACTTCTGCGATGACTATAAGGTGATGTTTTCCGACAACCTGAGGTTTGAAAGGCCACGTACTCGCATGATTTTTTCTGCGGACTGCCTGGACCTGCCGATCAAGCGCAGCCCGGAAGAACTCAAGCGTTTCCTTGCCCATGCGCCCGCCAACATCCTGGTCAAATACCGCGACCCTGAGAGCCTCGCCACCCGCATCAAGAACGACCTGCGCCAGATGCCTCCCGACGGCTGGCCGGAAACCGAGGGCCTGGCGGCCAGCCTGTGTATCTCTGCCTCCACCTTGCGACGCCGACTGGCGGATGAGGGGCAGACGTATCAAGGTCTTAAGGACAGTGTGCGCAAGGAGCTGGCGATTGTCTGGCTGGCGGAGCCACAAATCAGTTTTGCCGAGATCGCCACGCGGCTGGGGTTTGCGGATGCAAGTTCGTTTTATAAGGCATTTCGTAAATGGGCGGGCTCCAACCCTGGGCATTATCGGAGCTTGATCTTGAACGAGCACAATCGGTTTTAGTGGCAGGGGTGCGGGACTAGGAAATGGCTGACTGAGTCTTACCCCTGGGGATGACGGGGTGATCCTTATTGAATTTAGGAAGTGGCTGGCATATTCCGAATAACAAATCATGCAGGGTGGGCAGTAAGACTCCTACCTGTAGTTCTGTCCGAGCAGTTGAGTGGTGGGTGTCTGGCTTGATCAACCTACTAGCTAGTCGCGAGGATAAAAACATGAAAGCTTTATTTGCAGTGCCTGTGTTGGCTTCGGTGTTTCTGTCTTTTCAAGTGTCTGCCGGGTGTTGGAGTATTACGGATACGTATACGGGGATTTTACAAGAGGGTATTGAGATAACCGCTTACGGCCCATTCACAATAACGTCTGCTAACGGATGCTTTGGTGCGAACATTGACGCAACTATTTCCGCTGTAGATCGTGGCAGGCCACCCCAGCTATCCATCGAACGCGAGGTCGGTTCTTCTTGGCAGCAGGTGGCAGGTAATACCGGTAGTAATGTGCTATTCAGTGGTTCGTTTGGAACCTATCGTGTGAGATTAAAAAACCCTGACGCTGCACCGAAAGTTTATTTGGGTACCGTTAAGTATGGCCGTTGAATAATCTAGGCCGCAGAGAGTGCTTGAGCTTGGCTCGCTGCGGCCTCGATCTTCAGTCAGGCGTGCTCGTCCACAGATAGCCGGCTACTGGCAGAGTTAACAAAATATAACAGGGCATTGACCGCTTGGTTGGCTGCCACCATTCCCTGCCGCCAGGCTAAGTTATCGTGGGTTTTAAGCTTTGGATTATCTTTCAGGAACGCGTCATAGTCAGCAAGCCGCTGATTGAATAGTGCGATAGCATTGAATTTTACATGGGTATTTGTAGGGTGTCCTTTTTCGTCATTGGCCATGTCGCCCGCTATGAACATTCCGAAGGCTTGCACGTCAATTGCACCACTGTCATAGAGTCTTCTGCCGACCTTTCTAATGTCATCTGTACTAATTGACGTCATGTCGTAGTTTTTCAGAAAGCTCTTTAGTCCAACGAGTTTGTCGTCGGTGTCAAGTTTCAGAGTCTCCGACGCCTTGCTCACATCAGTTATCGTGAATGCATTCTTCACCTCGTTCGGGTTTTTGATGACATAAGCGTTAGTCGCTTTCGAGCGTTGCAGGGGTTCGGTGGTCGATACAATTGCCATAAGAGCGTCCTCCGTCATGAAGTTTTCTTTAGCAAAAAGCGTAGTATCACTTCAATCCAGAGTCATCAAGCTGGGTGGCGGTAGTGCATATAGAGAAACGGCTTACAGTGGACTTCACCTCAATCCGACATATAAATCCGTAAGGCTCTTCGGATACGGCTGGCATTTGGCGAGCCAAAAAAAGCCCCACGACCGAATGGACCGTGGGGCTAAAAATTGGCTGGATGCGACCAACCAAAGGAGCTCTTACATCACTTGCTGCTAGCCACCACCGTATCCGGCTGCCAGCCACCGCCGAGGGCCTTGTAGATCGCGACGATGCCGCGATACAGGTCCACTTCGGCCTGGGCCTGGGAGTCTTCGGCGGCCAGGCGTTCGCGTTGGGCGTCGAGCAGCACCAGGAAGTCCACGGTGCCCTCGCGGTAGCGGATCGCGGCGAGGTCGGCAGCGGCGCGGCTGGATTCGCTTTGACGAATCAGCGAGACCAGACGCTGCTGGCGCTTGCCGTAGTCGCTGAACGCATTTTCGGACTCTTCCAGCGCCAGCAACACTTGCTGCTCATACGTCGCCAATGCCCCATCGGCTTCGGCATTCGCGCCACGCAAACGGGCGCGCACACTGCCCAGGTCAAAGGCGGCCCAGGTGATGCTCGGGCCCAGGGACCAGGCATTCGCTGCGGCCGAGCCGATCTGCGAACCACGCCCGGCGGTAAAGCCGAGGAAGCCACTGAGACTGACCCGTGGGAACAGGTCGGCCTTGGCCACGCCGATACGTGCAGTGGCGGCCGCCAGTTTGCGTTCGGCGCTGAGGATGTCCGGGCGACGTTGCAACAGCTGGCCTGGGTCGCCAATCGGCAGCGCCTTGGCAATCGCCGGCAGGTCTTTGGGGCTCAGGTCCACGGTCAGCTTGTCGGGGCGCTGGCCGAGGAGGGTGGCGATCCGGTTACGTTCGCGCACTTGCTCGGCTTGCAGTTGCGGCACACTCGCTTCAACCGCTGCCAGGCGTGCGTCGGCACGCTCTACATCCAGTTGGTCGCCAACGCCGGCATCACGCAGGCTGACGGTGATGGTGCGCGATTCCTGCTGGTTTTTCAGGTTGTCCAGGGCAATGCGCTCACGCAATTGGGCGCCGCGCAGCTGACCGTAGGCATCCACCAACTCGGCAATCATGGTGACTTGCAGTTGGTACAGGTCGGCTTCAGCTACCTGCTGGTCAGCGTCACTGGCTTCCAGGTTGCGGCGGATGCGACCGAACAAGTCCACTTCCCAGGCCATGTCCAGGCCCAAGTCATAACGCTCGCTATTGACGCGTTGGGTGGTCTGGCCAGGAATCTGGCCTTTGCCCACGTCACTGCTGGCGCGGGACGTCACCACCGGCATGATGTCGGTGGCCACGTCATCGCGGATGGCACGGGCCGCTCGCAGGCGGGCAAAGGCCACACGCAGGTCGCGGTTACCGCTCAGTGACTGGGTGACCAACTGGTTGAGGGTCGGGTCGTCGAACTGCTGCCACCAGATGCCTTCATACTGGGCATGGTCATAACGTTTGGTGTCGGCGGCGGCCGTGATATTGGCCGCCTCCAGCTTCTCGGTTTTGTAGTCCGGGCCCACGGCACAGGCGCTCAGCGCCAGGACCAGCAAGCTCGGCAGAAAGACTTTCACACTCATTGCTGTGTCTCCAGCTTCAGGGCCTTGGCCGCTTTGCGTGCTTCGCTGCGCTCGACATAGCGACGGATCAGTACGTAGAACACTGGCGTCAGCAACAGACCGAAGAAGGTCACACCGATCATCCCGGAGAACACCGCCACGCCCATGGCATGGCGCATCTCGGCACCGGCACCGCTGGACAACACCAGTGGCACCACACCCATGATGAAGGCGAACGAGGTCATCAGGATCGGCCGCAGACGCAGACGGCAGGCTTCCAGTACCGCCGCCAGTGGGTCGAGCCCCTCGGCCTGTTTATCCTTGGCAAACTCGACGATCAGAATCGCGTTCTTGCACGCCAGGCCCACCAGCACGATCAGGCCGATCTGGGTAAAGATGTTGTTATCGCCACCCGAGATGATCACCCCGGTAATGGCCGACAGCAGCGTCATCGGTACGATCAGGATCACCGCCAGTGGCAGGCTCCAGCTTTCGTATTGGGCGGCCAGTACCAGGAAGGCCAGCAGTACGCAGAGCGGGAACACGAACAGCGCGGTATTGCCCGAGAGGATTTGCTGGTAAGTCAGGTCGGTCCACTCGTAGGTCATGCCGTTGGGCAATTCATCCTTCAACAGTTTTTCGATCGCGGCCTGGGCCTGGCCCGAGCTATAGCCCGGTGCGGCGTTGCCGTTGATCTCAGCGGTGATAAAACCGTTGTAGTGCATCACACGGTCCGGCCCCGAGGTGTCGCTGACCTTGATAAAGGTCGCCAACGGGATCATCTCGCCTTTGTTGTTGCGCACTTTCAGCTGGCCGATCTGGTCTTCATCCAGGCGGAACTGTTGTTCAGCCTGCACGTTGACCTGGTAAGTACGCCCGAAGCGATTGAAGTCGTTGGCATACAACGAACCCAGGTAGATCTGCAGGGTGTCGAAGATGTCGCTGATCGCCACGCCGTGGGTCTTGGCCTTTTCACGGTCGATAGCGGCATCGACCTGGGGCACGTTGACCGTGTAGCTGGTGAACAGGCCGAACAATTCAGGCGTGGTGCGGCTCTTGGTGATGATGTTCTGCACTTCTTTGTACAGCTCGTCGTAACCCAGGTTGCCACGGTCTTCGATTTGCAGACGGAACCCGCCAATCGTACCCAGGCCCTGTACCGGCGGCGGTGGGAAGATCGCCATGTAGGCTTCTTCGATGCTGCTGTATTTGCCGTTCAGTGCCCCGGCAATTGCGCCGGCGGACATGCTCGGGTCTTTACGCTCATCGAAGGGCTTCAAGGTCACGAACACGATGCCGCTGTTTGGGCTGTTGGTGAAACCGTTGATCGACAGGCCAGGGAAGGCTACAGCGGCTTCCACGCCAGGTTGTTTCAGCGCGATATCGGACATGCGCTTGATCACGTCTTCGGTGCGGTCCAGGCTCGCGGCGTCCGGCAATTGCGCGAAGGCCACCAGGTATTGCTTGTCCTGGGCCGGCACGAAACCCGTTGGCGTGTGGGCAAAACCCAGCCAGGTCAGGACCATCAGGCCGGCGTACAGGAACAGCGCGATACCACTGCCGCGAATCACTCGGCGCACGGTGCCGACGTAGCCATGGCTGGCTTTCTCGAAGAAGCGGTTGAACGGACGGAACAACCAGCCACCCAACAGCTTGTCGAGCAGTTTGGAAAAGCGATCCTTCGGCGCGTCATGGCTGCGCAGCAAGACAGCAGCCAGGGCAGGGGACAAGGTCAGCGAGTTGAAGGCCGAGATCACCGTCGAAATGGCAATGGTCAAGGCGAATTGCTTATAGAACTGCCCAGTCAAACCGCTGATGAACGCCGCTGGGATGAACACCGCACACAGTACCAACGCGGTGGCGATGATCGGGCCGGTCACTTCGCTCATGGCTTTTTCAGTGGCCGGGAACGGTTCCAGTCCAAGCTCGATGTTGCGCTCGACGTTCTCCACCACCACGATGGCGTCGTCCACCACGATACCGATGGCCAACACCAAGCCAAACAATGACAACGCGTTGAGCGAGAAGCCGAACAGGTGCATCACCGCGAACGTACCGATCAACGATACCGGCACCGCCACCAACGGAATGATCGAGGCGCGCCAGGTCTGCAGGAACAGAATCACCACCAGCACCACGAGGATCAAGGCTTCGAACAGCGTGTGTACCACCGCTTCGATGGAGCCGCGCACGAAGATGGTCGGGTCATAGACGATGCTGAAATCCATGCCTTCCGGGAAGCTCTTTTTCAGCTCCGCCATCTTTTCGCGCACTTCGTTGGAGATCTGGATCGCGTTGGAGCCTGGGCGCTGGAAGATCGGGATCGCCACGGCCGGCTGGTTGTTGAGCAACGAGCGCAGGGCATATTGGCTGGAGCCCAGCTCCACACGCGCGATGTCTTTGAGGCGAGTGATTTCACCATTGTCGCCTGAGCGAATAATGATGTTCTCGAACTCTTCCTCAGTGACCAGGCGGCCCTGAGTGTTCACCGACAACTGGAAGCTGGTGGCATTCGGTGCCGGTTGCGCACCCAAGGCACCGGCGGCCACTTGGCGGTTTTGCTCGCGGATCGCGTTGACCACATCGGTCGCGGTCAGGTTGCGCGAAGCGGTCTTGTTCGGGTCCAGCCATACACGCAGGGAGTAGTCGCCCATGCCGAACAACTGCACGTCGCCCACGCCGCCCAGACGCGCCAGCTCATCCTTCACGTTGAGCAAGGCGTAGTTGGACAGGTAGAGCATGTCGTAGCGCTTATCCGGCGAGGTCAAGTGCACCACCATGGTCAGGTCGGGTGATGCCTTGTCCACGGTAATACCGATGCGTGTCACTTCCTCGGGCAGTTTTGGCTGCGTGCGGGTCACACGGTTCTGTACCTGTACCTGCGCGTTGTCCAGGTCGGTGCCCAGGGCGAAGGTGATGGTCAGGGTCAGCTTGCCGTCGGCGGTCGACTGCGAAGACATGTACAGCATGTTCTCGACGCCGGTGATGGCTTGCTCCAGCGGAGCGGCCACGGTTTCACCGATGACTTTAGGGTTGGCGCCCGGGAAGTTGGCGCGGACCACCACCGTCGGTGGTACCACTTCCGGGTACTCGCTGATCGGCAGCTGGAACAGCGAGATCGCACCGGCGATCAGGATCAACAGCGACAGTACCGCTGCGAAAATCGGCCGTGAAATGAAGAACTTGGAAAAATTCATCTTGAGTTGTATCCCTTAACCGCGTGGAGCCGCGACGGCTGCGAGCTTGGGCGCGGCTTTATCCGGCGCCACTTGTTCCAGGTTGCTGGCTTCAAGCGCTTGTCGTTGTTGTGCCAAGGCGGCGAGGGTTTCCTTGCTGGCCATCGGGATGGTCTCCGGTGCCACCGGCGACCCCGGGCGAATGCGCTGCAGGCCCTTCACCACGATGGTGTCGTCCTTGTTCAAGCCGCTGCGCACGATGCGCAAGCCTTCGATCTTCGGCCCCAGCTCCACCGCACGATAGGCCGGCTTGTCGCCGTCCATCACCAGCACGAATTTCTTGCCAAGGTCAGTGCCCACGGCTTCGTCGTTGATCAACACGGCGGAGTAGGTGCCGCTGCCGACCAATTTGAGACGGGCATACAGGCCAGGGGTGTATTCGCCCTTGCTGTTATCAAACACGGCGCGGCCGCGAATGGTGCCGGTGGCCGGGTTGACCTGGTTGTCGACGAAGTTCATCTGGCCCAGGTGCGGGTTGCCGGCCTCGTTTGACAGGCCCAGGTACACCGGGGTGGTGGCGCCACGACGGCCTTCACGGGCGAGTTCGGTGTACTTGAGGTACACACGCTCGTCGGCGTCGAAGTAGGCGTAGACCTTGTCGGTGGAGACCACGCTGGTCAGCGCGGTGGTGTCGGCCGTCACCAGGTTGCCGGCGGTGATTTCGGCACGGCTGACGCGGCCGCTGATCGGCGAGGTCACACGGGTGAAACTCAGGTTCAGCTTGGCCAGGTCCAACTGCGCCTGGATCCCGGCGACGGCGGCGCGGGCTTCCTGGGCGGCGGTGGTGCGTGAGTCAGCCAGTTCGGCGGAAATCGCATTGCTCTGACGCAGGCGTTCGCCACGTTGCGCTTCATTATCGCTACGGGTGGCGGCGGCTTTGGTTTGGGCAAGCTGGGCTTCGAGGCGGCGCACTTCAGCCTGGAACGGGCGAGGGTCAATCTGGAACAGCAGGTCGCCTTTTTTCACCAGCGCACCTTCAGTGAAGGCCACCTGGTCGATCTGGCCGGACACGCGCGGACGAATCTGCACGGTTTCCGGGGCTTCCAGGCGACCGGTGAATTCATCCCACTCGTTGACCGGTTGTTCCAGCACCTTGGCTACGCTGATTTTCGCAGGGGGCATGGCGGCCGCTTGGTCCGGGGTCTTGCCGCATGCGCTCATCACCACCACGGCCAAGATCGCCAGGGGGAAGCGCAAATGTTTGAGTGACTGTTCCATGAGGTGCATCCGCCAATGTATTTGAGATGGGCGGATGATGCGCGGCGAGGTGCTATGTCACGAATCGAATGAAGCAAAGGTAACTATCATTCGGAATGATATAAGCGCGGAGTCAGCCCTCTAGCATGGGGGTTTCGTTAGGTAGCTATCAATGCGCTTGATGACAAAAGACTGTTGTCGAAGGTGCAAGGAACCTTTGCTGCTATTGAGTGACGCCAATGCCAATAAGGGGGCGGGATACTTCGAAGCAGGTGTTGAAGACGCTGTTTGCATTAAGCGCTGCCACTGAAAATGGGCGCCTGTGGAGCAGCCTCAAAAGTGGAACCTGGGTGAATCAAGACGCCTCGAAGGCGTTACCCAGAAAGTCGATCAGGGACCGCACCGATGGCATCAGCCCGCGTCGTGAGGGAAAGACTGCCGTGATGACGCCTTCGGTGGGTCGCCACTCAGGCAGCAGCGCGATCAAGCGGCCATCGGCTATTTCATCCCTCACCACCGCCAGCGGCAGGTTGGCCGCGCCTACGCCCGAGAGTGCGGCGCTTTTGAGGGTCGGCATGTCATCGCTGACCAGTCGCGGCGTGTGCTGGATCTGCGCCTTTGCACCGTCCGGGCCAGTCAGCTCCCACTGGTATTGAAGCATCGGGTTGCCCCAACTGAGGGTCGGCAGCCCGGCGAGGTCGGCGGGTTGCAAGGGAAGCGGATGACGCTGCAAAAAAGCCGCGCTTGCCACCAGCACCTGGGGGCTTTTGCCGAGCACTTTCATGACCAGCTCGCTGCTGTCCAGTGGCGGGAAACACAGGCTCAAGGCGATGTCATAACCTTCGCTGATGACATCGACCTTGCGGTTCAAGCTTTTCACATTCAGCTCGACGCTACCGCATTGCGCCATGAATCGGGCGAGCATCGGCGCCACCCAGTAGTTGAGCAGCGCGGTGGTGCAACTCAAGCGAATCACCCCGCGCGGTTCCGATTTATTGAATGCAATGACGTCCTCTGCCGACTCGGCCTCGGCAATCATTGCCACACACTGCCGGTAGTACGCCTGGCCAATATCAGTGACCTGGAACTGACGCGTCGAACGCTGGATCAGCCGCACCCCAAGCCTTGACTCAAGCTGGTTGACTCTGCGGCTCAGGGTCGACTTAGGCAGGTTGAGGGCCCGGCCGGCCGCGGCGAAGCTGCCGTGCTCGACGACCTTGGCGTAAAGGAAGAGTTCGTTCAGATCGAACATCGGCAGTGTTCCATTTTTGAGATGCTGAAGCTTAATTCAGCCACTACCGAACGGCCAGTGTGGTGACTAAGGTGGCACCTCCACGCAAGAGGAAATGCCAATGAGTACATCAGGTAATGCCGCAAATTTTAATGGGATGAAGCCGACCATCGACGCTGCCGACACAGCCATGCTGCTGATCGATCACCAGAGCGGCCTGTTCCAGATCGTCAAGGACATCGAAGTTCCCCAACTACGCGCCAACGCCATTGCGTTGGCCAAGGCTGCAACCCTGCTGAACATTCCCGTCATCACCACCGCTTCGGTCCCCCAAGGGCCCAACGGCCCGCTGATCCCGCAGATTCATGAAGCCGCGCCCCATGCCCAGTACGTGGCTCGCCGTGGCGAAATCAATGCGTGGGACAACCCTGAGTTCCACGCCGCGGTCAAAGCCACCGGCAAGAAAACCTTGGTGATTGCCGGCACCTTGACCAGCGTGTGCCTGGCGTTTCCGTCTATCGCGGCGGTGCATGAGGGATACAAGGTTTTTGCGGTCGTGGATGCATCGGGCAACCACTCGCGATTGGCCACCGACCTGACCGTAGCGCGCCTGGCTCAAGCCGGGGTGGTGCCGATTGACATCATGGGCACGCTTTCTGAACTGCAGGGCTCGTGGAACCGTCCGGATGCCCAGGCGTGGGCCAATGTCTACACCCAGGCCATGCCGCACTATCAGTTGCTGATTGAAAGCTACGTCAAGGCCCAGGAAGTGGCGAACAACCACGAGGAACTGGACTCACAACGCCAATAAACGCGGTGGGTTCTTTGCGGTGCGGCCCATGTCGGGGAGCGCCTTTTTTATCAGGAGTAGCATGATGTCTAAACCTTACGTTCGCCTGGACAAAGACAACGCAGCCGTTCTGTTGGTCGACCATCAGGCGGGCCTGCTGTCGCTGGTGCGCGACATCGACCCGGACAAATTCAAGAACAACGTGCTGGCCCTGGCTGACCTGGCCAAGTACTTCAAGTTGCCGACCATTCTCACTACCAGTTTCGAGACCGGCCCTAACGGCCCGCTGGTCCCGGAGCTCAAGGCACTTTTCCCGGATGCCCCCTACATCGCTCGCCCAGGCCAGATTAACGCCTGGGACAACGAAGACTTCGTCAAGGCCATCAAGGCGACCGGCAAGAAGCAACTGATCATTGCCGGTGTCGTCACCGAAGTCTGCGTAGCGTTCCCGGCCCTGTCGGCCCTGGCGGAAGGCTTTGACGTGTTCGTGGTCACCGATGCCTCCGGTACCTTCAACGAACTGACCCAGCAATCGGCCTGGGCCCGTATGTCGGCCAACGGCGCACAATTGATGACCTGGTTTGGCCTGGCCTGTGAGTTGCACCGCGACTGGCGCAACGATATCGAAGGCTTGGGAACCCTGTTCTCCAACCACATCCCGGACTACCGCAACCTGTTCACCAGCTATAACGCGTTGACGGCGGCCAAGTAAGCCTTGGGGCGGCCTTGTTTAGGCCGCTTTTCACTGCGTTGCACATAAAGCACCGCTCAGCCTCATCGCTGAGCGATGCTCAACAACAGGCCGAAACTCACGAGCAGCCCGCCAAAAATCCGGTCGATCCAAGGTCGTGCAGCCATCAACTTCTCACGCACCCTGCCGGCCGAGAAGCATAGCGCGACAAGACTGAACCACACCCCGTGCGCCCCTGCGATGAATAGCCCGTAAGCTATCTGTACAGTTAAGGCGCTGCCCGGATGTACCACACCCATGAATAGGCTGACGATGAAGATCGATGTCTTAGGGTTCAGCGCGTTCGTGAGAAACCCCATGCGCAGCGCGGCCCAGTCAGACAAGGCAGGTGACGGTGCGTCCAGCGATTCGAGTACCGGCCTGGACCGCAGCATCTTGATGCCCAGGTAAATGAGGTACGCCGCGCCCGCCAGCTTCAGGACGTTGAACAACCCAGGCGTTTGTTGAAGCACCAGGCCCAGGCCGAGCAGCGTGTAGCTCACGTGCACCAGCACGCCCATACCGATACCCATCGCCGTGAGGACGCCTGCCCGTCGTGACACCAGCAGGCCGTTGCGCGAAACCATGGCGAAATCCGGCCCTGGACTAATGCAGGCCAGTAGTGTGATGGTGATTACTGCTATCCATTCGTTCATGCTGTACCGTGCGGATCTTATTGATAACGCAATATTTGCAGATCCTGTGTTCAGGTAATAACGATGATTTCTGACGGCAATGGTGATCCTTACTCACTGATTCATACAGCGCGCATGCCTTCGCTATTGGCGTTGCGTTGCTTCGAGTCAGCCGCACGCTTGGAAAACTTTGCCCGTGCGGCTGACGAACTGCACCTGACACCCGGCGCCATCAGCCGCGCAGTGCGTTTGCTTGAAGCGGATTTGGGCGTTGAGTTGTTCGAGCGCCGTAGCCGAAGGGTGTTTCTGACCGATGCCGGACGGCGCCTGGCGAAGGCGGTGGGTGAAGGGCTGGGGTTGATGAGCCATGCCGTTCGCGAGCTACGCGCTGATGCGCGGCAGGCGCGCCAACTTGTATTGTCTTGCGAGCCAACACTGTTGATGCGCTGGTTGATCCCACGGTGGAGCGACTTCCAGGCTCAGCATCGCGGGCTGGACATCCATTTGGTGGCCGGCGGTGGCCCTTTTTCATTCGAGCATGGCATCGACTTGGCCATCCGGCGCGACGATTTTCCTCGTTCCGACACTGACCATGCCGAGACCCTGTTCACCGAGAAGATCGGCCCTGTCTGTCGGTCGGAAAAGGCCGAGCAGTGGTTCGGCAAAACCCGCAAAACCCTGCGCGCCTCTGCCCCCCTGTTGCAGACGACCAGCCGACCTGGCGCTTGGCAAGAGTGGGCCCGTGCCAAGGGGCTGCCCACTCCAGCGAGCCAGATGCAGTCTTTTGAGCACTTCTATTTCAGTCTCCAGGCGGCCGTCGCTGGCCTGGGCGTGGCCATCGGCCCGTGGCACCTGGTGCGCGACGATATCCAGAGTGGTGTGTTGGTGGCGCCGTTGGGTTTTGTCGAGGATGGCTCGCGCTACTGCCTGTTGTCGCCCGCAGCCCCAAAGCCTGGAAGCCCGGCAATGGCATTGCTGAAATGGTTGCAGGCAGCCGACGGCTTGGACGAGTTGAGGGGCGGGCCCGGGGATTAACGGATTGATGCGAGATACGCTGTGCAGCCATCACTCTATGAATGAGGCTCATGAATGGCGTGCGAAGGATACGGCGATCTGCTGGCATTCGTAGCGGTCGCGCGGGAACGCAGTTTTACCCGTGCCGCCGCTCAGCTCGGTGTTTCCCAGTCGGCCCTGAGCCACACCATCCGCGCGCTGGAAGCGCGACTTGGCGTACGTTTGCTGACACGAACCACCCGCAGCGTGGCAACTACCGAGGCTGGGGAGCAACTGTTAAACAAGCTGGCCCCGCGTTTCGACGAGATCGAAGACTTCACCGACCCGGGCTATCCGGTGGAAGGGCGTAAAGTGAGCTGAAGCCGCACCTAATACAAACAGCGACAATCAAAGACTGTCAGGATCCCCAAAAAACATCTGAATCCGCGACCGTAGCCACCGCTCACCCGGATCATTGTCCTGCGAGCCACGCCAGGCCATGTGCAGTTCAAACGAGCGCACCGGCAATGGCGGGTCTTCGGCGCGCAGGCCGCCGGCCGAGGTCAGTGCCTCGGCGGCGTAATCCGGTACGGTGGCCAGAATGTCGGTGCCTGCCAATAGCGTGCCCAGTCCATTGAACTGCGGCACCGCCAGTACCACATGGCGTTTGCGATCAAGCTTCTCCAACTCTTCATCAATAAACCCGCTCAAGTCCCCGGCAAACGACACCAGCGCATGAGGGCGCGCGCAGAAGTCGTCCAGGCTCAGTGAGCCGGGCACGCTGTCGGCACGCAGCAGTTTCGGCAGGCTGCGACGCAGCACCTTGCGTTTGGCGTTGGCCGGCAGGTCGGCGGTGTAGCTGACGCCGATGGAGATTTCACCGGAGGCGAGCAGGCCGGGCATCAGGATGTAGTTGACGCGGCGCACCACCAGCACGATGCCAGGGGCTTCGGCGCGCAGGCGTTTGAGCAATTGCGGGAGCAGGGCGAACTCGACGTCATCGGACAGGCCGATGCGGAACACCGCCGTGCTGGTGGCCGGGTCGAATTCGGCGGCTCGGCTCACGGCGGTAGAAATCGAGTCCAGGGCCGGGGAGAGCAGGGCGAAGATTTCCACCGCACGGGCCGTGGGTTCCATGCTGCGCCCGGTACGCACAAACAGCGGGTCATCAAACAACCCACGCAGGCGCGACAACGCTGCGCTGATGGCCGGCTGGCCGAGGAACAACTTCTCGGCGGCGCGGGTCACACTGCGCTCATGCATCAAGGTTTCGAATACGATCAAGAGGTTAAGGTCGACACGACGCAGGTCGTTACGGTTCATCTTGTGTCCTGGAAGAGTCAGCAAACTTGACGAGAGCGGCCATATGAAAACCGCTTGGGTTCCACTTGGAAGCATGACCGGCATGAATCTTACGGGGAAAGACTGGTACTCTGCACCGGCTAATTGAGTTTTCCTACGATAGTTGGGATCTATTCATCCAGCGCGGAATCAATGACAGGCATGTCGACTATTAATGGCGACCGATGGCCTTACCTGGAAAGCCCAGATAGAGTTCATGGCATTAGAGGTTACTTTGACGAGGTTTGCGATGTCCCGCACGATCCGTTTTCACAAGTTTGGTCCGGCCGAGGTGCTCAAATGCGAAGAGCATGCAGCCGCGCAGCCCGCACCGGGCGAAGTGCAGGTGCGTGTTGAAGCCATTGGGATCAGCTGGTACGACATTCTGTGGCGCCAGAACCTGGCGTCTTCCCATGCGCGCCTGCCGTCCGGCCTTGGCCATGAGATGGCCGGGGTGGTGGTAGCCCTCGGCGACGGCGTGGATGATTTGGCGGTGGGCGATAAAGTGGCCAGTTTTCCGGCCGAGAGCCCTAATGATTACCCGGTGTATGGCGAACAGATCGTCTTGCCCCGTTCGGCCCTGACCCGCTACCCGGATGTCTTGAGCCCC
Source organism: Pseudomonas sp. MWU15-20650 (assembly GCF_023242475.1). Taxonomy (GTDB): domain Bacteria; phylum Pseudomonadota; class Gammaproteobacteria; order Pseudomonadales; family Pseudomonadaceae; genus Aquipseudomonas. Next base: position 55,242 of record NZ_JALJFG010000016.1, read on the forward strand.
ATTGAAGCCAGCGTGCACTACACGCCGCTGCTGATTGCGTACTTTGCCTACATGGACCTGGCGCGGGTCAAGCCTGGGCAATTTGCCCTGGTGACCGATGCCAGCCACTGCGCCGGCCCTTCGTTTGTACAACTGGGCAAGGCCCTGGGCGTGCGGGTGATTGCTGCCACCAAGGACAGCGCCGAGCGCGAATACCTGCTGTCGCTTGGGGCCGAGAAAGTCATTGTCACGGAACAACAAGACCTGCTGATGCAGATCAACAAGTTCACTGACAATCGCGGTGTCGACGTCGTATTCGACGGCCTAGGGGGGCCGCAGATGTCGCTGCTCGGGGATGTCCTGGCGCCTCGCGGCAGCCTGGTGCTGTACGGGCTGCAAGGTGGCAACCAGACGCCATTCCCGGCCTGTGCGGCGTTCCAGAAGAACATTCAGTTCTTTGTGCACTGTATTGGCAACTTCACCGGTAAGCCGGAATTGGGCATCGTCCAGGACCACGTGGCATTGCAGCGTGCGTTGCGTGACATCAACCAACTGACCGCCGATCGTGTGCTTGTTCCACTGAAAACCACGGTGTTTCCGTTCAATCAGTTCGTCGAAGCACACCGCTACATGGATGAATGCCCGTGCCGCGAGCGAGTTGCATTGCAGGTTGAAGCTGTTTGAGCTGTAGGAGTATTCGCAAATGAGTACGCCTGCGTCTGAGTCGATGAGGCAAATGCGCCATTTCACAGGGCTTAACCCACGTAAGGGTTGAGCCGCCGCCTGGGTGTTCCGCCCTACAAACAATACCTTTCTCCCTTACGCCGCCCTGAAACTCAGCGCGGCGCTGTTGTGTGCGCGCTAATAACGCAGAGTGCGTTGAGCATCTGAACTGGTTTCTGGCGCTGTTCTGTATCTGTTAATCATTAATTGAGTGCCGATAATTGTGTCTTCACTGTCATCTCAAGGATTGAGCAATGATTGAATATTTGACTTTACTGTTTCACATCTCGAGAACTAACAGGGGTGTAGGTGTACACCCGAATAGTGCACAGAAAACGCCGGGGCGTTTTGCAAGGAGCAGAGCCGGGTCGGCAAATAAAGTTCGTCGGATGTTTCTCTAGTTTCTTGGTTAAACCGGTGTAGGCAGTTGTCGGAGTCTTCCTAAGACCGAGGATCAGCACCGCTGAAAGTCGCGAAAGCGCGCGGTTCTGGCGGGGTGGGGCGGCCAAGAGCTCGCCTGGCCAGCCCGGTATTTTTGTTGCAGGGTGCTAATGTTGAATCATCTTCGCGCCGTGCAGCGGACGACATGCCTACAGATGTAATGAATCGGGCAATTACTGTTGATAGTTGCTTGAAACTGATATTTCAACTCAGGTAGTAGAACGATGAGCGCAATTCACGAACAAGCGATGAACTATGTTTACCAGCAAGTTCTGCAACGTTTAATCGGGCACTTCACTCGCGCTGAACGCACAGCGCTTCAATTATTGATCCAGCGCATTGTGGTTGCCGCAGGCGGCATGGAACAAGTGGGCCATTACAAAGTACTGGTCGCCCACGGCGGCGGCGAGGTCAGTAGCTACACCCTCGCGCTGCTGCGTGCGGCGCAACTGACCATTGCGGGGCGTGCCCCCAGAACTTTTCAGCTGCGGGTGGCAACCCTGCGGCATGCGGGAATGACCCAGGCCACACTTGACTCCTTACATAGCGGCTACAGCGCGCTGTTTTTGCATGATGACCCGCGTGTGGAACTGCTGCTGGTCGAAAACCAGGACGTGTATCCCTTTAATCCTCAGCGCCCGGCCTCGAGCGTCGGGCGTGAAGTCAGCCAGCGCAACATGCTGATGCTGGGGCACCTGACGTCCGGAGATATCCGCGCAACGTTGTGCAACGACACTTACCTGGCCTTGGGGGATTTTTACCAGCGAGTCACTACCTGGAACGGCGGTGTTCATGCGCTGGTCAGCGGTGATTCTGCGCGCAAGCAGGGCCAATACCTGGCCTGGTTGAAGAAGACCGCCTTGGCCGCGAATGTCACTGTCGCGCCCGGCTGGCCGGCGTCGCTCACTGCCCTGTTTGCACGCATGGAGGATTGGAGCATCGGTTGCTATCGTGACCTCTATGGCGAGCATTATGTGGGCGCCGAGAGTTCTGGCCGAGGCGAGCACCGTCATTTGGCCTACATCGGCATAGGCGACCTGCTCAACGACGTGGACGTTGCCCAGTCGCCGCTGTTGAGCGAGTTCCTGGCCCATAGGCCGGACCCGTTTGACTTCCACTTCAGCCATCCGGCCTACCCCAATCCATTGCTGATGGCGCATTTGCATGGGTTGCAGGCCGAATGCCTGCGTGAGCTTTCCTATGAGCATGGCGTCGAGGGCTTTGTTCGCCAGGCAATGGACTACATGCTCCGTCGACAGATCCCAACCGCCTTGATCGCCGAGGCGTCCGGCCACGATGGACGTGTTTTATCCACGACCTACGCTCAGGAATTCTTTGGCCTGGATGAGGGCCAATTGACCTGCCTGTTGTTCTCGCCCTTCATTCACCATGGCGAGCGGCTGGAGGGTTACCTGCGTCAATGTCATCCCGGCATGTTGGTGGGGCTCCCCGAACTGCACAAGGCACTTCAAGGCAGCCCGGCGGCCGACATGCTGCAACAGTGGTTAGTCGACACCAGCGGTTTGTCACTGCCCCTGTTGCAGCACTTGTACCGCAAGCGCCCCCAGCACGTTGACCGGGGGGCCTATGCGCGCAAACGGCGAGCGGCGCAATCCGAGATGCGGCTTGCCCAGTTGTCGGGGCGTTAGCAGCGTGCATTCACGTATACAGCCGAGTGGGCGGCCATGACCCTGAGGGGGGAGCGGCAGGCGGATTTTGCCTATCAGGCGGTGTATCGCTACATGATCAGCCTGATCAACGAAGTCAGCCTGGAAACGCCGGTCAAATTGCCGTCCCTGCGGCAGTTGTCGACGCGCTTGAACGTGTCGATCTCAACCATTCAGTACGCCTATTCACTGTTGGAGAAGGAAGGGCGTGTCTACTCGGTGGCCAAGTCCGGCTATTTTGCCTGGCCTGTGGCTGCCAACCCGCCCGTGATGGCGGGCACCGACCTGCTTGAGCGGCTGTATGCGGCGGCGCGGCGGCCGGCCATGGCCGTCCTCAGCGGTGATGAGCCGTCCCTGCTGGGGTCACTGGATGGCGCCTTGCTGACGTTGGAGCGCCAACTGGTGCGCAGTTATCCGCACCGCTTGCAGCCGTGGTCGCAACCCTGTGGCGTGTGGGAATTGCGCGCGGCACTGGCCGCCCGTTATACCTCGTCGCCCACGCGCTGCTGGCAGGCCGACGAGGTGTATATCGGTGCCGATCTGCAGGGCATATTAGCGATCTTGATTGACGCGCTGGGCCTCAAAGGCACTGCGGTGGTGGTCGAGTCACCTTGTGATTATCGTGTGTTGCGCCTGTTGCAAACCGCCGGCGTGCGGGTGATCGAATTGCCGTGGTGCGCCGATGGCAGCCTCGACCTGGCGACACTCGAACACGTGCTGCGTCACGAGCCGGTAAACCTGGTGCTGCTGTCATCGGTGGTCAGCATGCCGTCGGGTATTGCGTTGTCGGTTCCGGAACGGCTGCAAGTCGCGCATTTGCTGGACCAATATGGCTGCTGGCTGCTGGAGAACGACACCTTTGGTGAGCTGAGCTTCGCGCCTTCCCAGGCCGCCCTGCGTCACCTGGTCAATCCGCAACGGCTGGTTGTGTTCTCATCGTTCGAGAAGGTACTGGGCCCGGAAGCGCCCTTTGGCTATCTGCTGTCGCGGCACCTGAGCAGCGAATTGCAACGCCAGTTCCTGCTGCGCGCCTTCCGGCTGTCGTCTATCCGTCAACGCGCGATTGCCCGGCTTTACCAGAGCGGGCGAGTCGACCAGCACTTGCAGGCATTACGCCAGCGCCTGCAGGAGCAGGCGCAAGCCATGGCGCAGCGATTGGACGCACGCCTGGAAGGGCGCGTGAGCTATCGCCCGCCTATCGCCGGCGCAAGCTTCTGGTTGCGCTCGGTGGCGCCAGTGGACATGCGCCTGGTGTTCCAGCGCATGTTGGCCCAGCAGGTGGTGATTGCCCCCGGCGAGTTGTTCAGCCTCAGTGGCTTGCATCACCAGCATATGCGCCTGAGCCACACGTTCACTGGCCAGCCCAACCTGGATATCGCCCTGGAGGCGTTGGCCCAGGCGCTGCAACAGGCGCAGACTTGTTAGCGTATGAAAATTCTCCAAGAAAAGTCGGATCGATACCGTCGCGCAGTAGTCCAAGTCTCAGTAAACTGTCATTTTTTCCGAATCCTTCTTTTCGAGGTTTATGCATGACTATCAGTCCTTTTGCGGGCAAGCCGGCGCCAGCCCAGTTGCTGGTGGATATCCCGCGACTGGTCACGGCCTATTACACCGGCCAGCCTGATGCAGCGATCTCCACCCAGCGTGTGGCCTTTGGTACCTCCGGGCACCGTGGCAGCTCGTTCGAGCTGAGCTTCAACGAATGGCATGTCCTTGCGATCAGCCAGGCCATCTGCCTGTACCGCGAAGCCCAGGGCATCAATGGCCCTTTGTTCGTGGGCCTGGATACTCACGCACTGTCGACGCCTGCCGGCGCCAGCGCACTGGAAGTATTGGCCGCCAATGGCGTGCACGTGATGCTGGCCGAAGGCGATGAATACACGCCGACCCCGGCCATTTCCCACGCCATCATCTGCTACAACCGCGGCCGCACCAGCGGCCTGGCGGACGGCATCGTGATTACGCCGTCCCACAACCCGCCGCAAAGTGGCGGCTACAAGTACAACCCGCCCAACGGTGGCCCGGCCGATACCCACGTCACCAAGTGGATCGAAGCCAAGGCCAACGAATTGCTGGCCAATAAGCTGGCGGGGGTCAAGCGCATCTCCCATGCTCAGGCACTCAAGGCTGATACGACCCATCGCCACGACTACCTCAACAGCTACGTGGCCGACTTGATCAATGTGATCGACATGGACGCGATCCGCAGCGCCGACCTGCGCCTGGGTGTCGACCCATTGGGGGGTGCAGGGGTGCGCTACTGGTCGGCGATTGCCGAGCATTACCGCCTGAACCTGGACGTGGTGAATACCGAAGTCGACCCTACCTTCCGCTTCATGAGCGTCGACTGGGACGGCCAGATCCGCATGGACCCGTCTTCGAGCTACGCCATGCAAGGTCTGATCGGCCTCAAGGAACGCTTCGACGTTGCATTTGCCTGCGACCCGGACCACGACCGTCACGGTATCGTGACGCCATCTGGTGGCTTGTTGGCGCCGAATAACTACCTGGCGGTGTCCATCGACTACCTGTTCCAGAACCGTCCTGATTGGCGCGCCGACGCTGCCGTGGGCAAGACCGTGGTCAGCAGCGGCCTGATTGATCGCGTTGCGGCGCGTATCGGTCGTCGCCTGTACGAAGTGCCGGTGGGCTTCAAATGGTTTGCTGATGGCTTGTTCGACGGTTCCCTGGGTTTCGGCGGTGAAGAAAGCGCCGGCGCCTCGTTCCTGCGTAAAGACGGCACGGTGTGGAGCACCGACAAGGACGGCCTGATCCCAGCCTTGCTGGCGGCCGAAATGACCTCGCGCAAAGGCCAGGACCCAAGCCAGATCTACCGCGGCCTCACCGACGCCCTGGGCGAGCCGTTTGCCATTCGTGTCGACGCCAAGGCGACCCCGGCGCAGAAGGCCCTGTTGGGCAAGTTGTCGCCGGAGCAGGTCACGTCTACGCAATTGGCCGGGGAAAGCATCCAGCAGATCCTCAGCCATGCACCGGGCAACAACCAGGCGATTGGCGGCTTGAAGGTCATGACCGAGAACGGCTGGTTTGCTGCACGACCGTCGGGCACCGAGGATATCTACAAGATCTACGCCGAGAGCTTTATTGGCGAGGATCACCTCAAGCAACTGGTGGAAGAGGCCCAAGTGCTGGTTGACGGCGCAATAACCCAGTAACAGCGCAGAACCCGATGTGGGAGGGGGCTTGCCCGATAGCGGTGGATCAGTCGATAGCTTAATTGACTGACACACTGTCATCGGGAGCAAGCCCCCTCCCACATTTTTGATTGGGGCAACGAGTTACATCAGGCCAGATCGACCAGGACGATCTCACTGTCCTCAATCGCCGTCACCTGCAACACCTGCTCATCCTCAATCGCCACGCCATCTCGAGCCTGGGCCCTCAAGCCATTGACTTCAATCACGCCAGTGGCCGGTACCAGGTAGGCCCGGCGCCCGCTGTCCAGCCGGTATTCAGCACGTTCACCCGCTTTCAGGTTCGCCGCCACCAAGCGGGCATCGGCACGAATGCGCAGGCTTTCGCTGTCGCCGGCCTTGCCGCTGGCCAGGGTGACAAACCCCTCCCGGTCACCTTTTGGAAACGGCTTGGCGCCCCAGGAGGGCGGTAGGCCCGCCTCATTCGGGATGATCCAGATCTGGAAGATCCGGGTGGGGGTGGCTTCCAGGTTGTATTCGCTGTGGGCGATCCCGGTGCCTGCGCTCATCACCTGCACATCGCCAGCCTCGGTACGGCCCTTATTGCCCAGATTGTCGGCATGGCTGATAGCTCCTTCACGCACGTAGGTGATGATTTCCATGTCGCGGTGCGGGTGCTGGGGGAAGCCGGTGCCGGGTGCAATGATGTCGTCGTTCCACACCCGCAGGTTGCCCCAGTGCATGCGCTTGGGGTCGTGGTACTCGGCGAACGAAAAGTGATGATGAGCGTCAAGCCAGCCATGATGGGCGCCGCCCAGGGTGTTGAAAGGTCGAAGTTCAAGCATGATCGTCTCCTGTTGATGCGGCTCATCATCGCGCAGCACATGATCGATAAAAAGCGTAAAAAATGCCTGATTCCTATCCGTTTATTCGATGATTAATGCCTGCTTTGACTTTCACTTCATCGCCTAACTGCATGACGTCAAAGCAATTGGCTGGAACTGATCGCCGATTCCGGCGACCATGGCGCATTCGCCAAAACCAACCTCATCGCTGGAGTCCGCGTGCCGCAACAAACGCCTGATTTGCCCCCTGAACTGCTGCCCTTGGCCGAAATGCCCCTGTTGAAACGGCTTGCTGCCCGTTTGTTTGGCCACGGCCTGACACGCCTGCGTGCCCAACATCGGTTCTCCTGGTTGCACGGCCAAGCAGATGGTTTCCGTAGCGGGCATGAGGCAGGGGTAGAGTATGGCTATCGGGAAGGCAAGGCCGACGGTATCGAGGAAGGTCGGCAAGTCTTGTTGATCCGGGACTTTCGCCCCGACGAGCACCGTGCGCCCGGCGTGGATGACAGCCTGTTCGACGACTGGCGGCTGCCGTTGACGGCGCAGTTGAAGGCACGCATGAAAGCCGATGTGGCGCGCCTGCTCGCACCCCATGCACAGCCAAGCGCGGCGCAATGGAAAATGATCTTCAGCGATACACCTTCCACCTCTGTCATTGCCGGCGCGGGCGCGGGCAAGTCCACTTCCCTGGTGTTGCGTATCCTGCTGTTGACCCATTACCTGGGCTTCGAGCTGAGTTCGATGACCGTGGTGACGTTCACCCGTGAGTCGCGCAAGGACTTCATCCAGAAACTCATGGAGATTCTCAGCCTGTGGGGCCACCCCCTTGGCATGAAGGAAGCCCAGGCCGTGGTGCGTACGTTTCACTCACGCATCCTGCCGATGGTGCGCAGCTTGCCGGGCTTTGAGCGCCTGCAAGCCTTCGAAAACCTCAGTTCGGGTTTCGAGGACGCAGACACTAACCCCTTCGACCTGCGCATCAACGACGCGCAGCGCCAATTGATGAACGCCTGTTATCACCAGTTGCAGGGGCGGCATGCACGCTTTCGCGAGTTGATTGCACCGTTGGCACGCCACGGGCTGCAGCTCAAGGAATTGGAGCGCGATCATCCGGATGTACAAAAGCGCGTGGCGGTGACCGAGCTGGCTGCCAAGCGCGATGAAGAACTGTGCGATGTCATCGAAGACTTGTGGTTTCGCGCCGGCGCCTGGCCGATCCAAGGGATTGAACCCAACCGCCAGACCCTTGAAATCAATGGGTCACACTTTCACTGCCACGGCTATATCCCGCAGCTGGATGCCTGGGTGGTACTGGGCTTCGACCCGCGGGAAAACGCGCAGATCAGCCGGCCCAATTCAAAGCTATCGGTGCGCGCAGAGTGGGCAGTAAAACGTACCCTTTTTCAAGCTTTCTGTCGTAAGCCATTGATATGGCTTGATAGTTATGAATCATCCAAGCGTCTTTTGAGCAGCCTGGCGGGAGAGGCCACGGCCGGGCCCGGCTTTGATTACAAGGTCAAGGGCGAGCTTGCCTCAGCGCCGTTGCTGGACAGTTTTGTCATGGCGGCCGGGTTTATCGAGAACCTCGGGTTGGATGTTCCCACCGCCGTTGGCCAGATGCGTTTTGCCAAGGACGATCCTGACCGGTTCTTCTTTGAAGCCCTGGGCATTTTCTGGAAAGCCCTGGAAGACCATCTGCTCGATCAAACGCCGCCGATCATGACCTACAACCGAATGTTCTCGCTGTTCGGTGAAAACACTCCTGAAAACCTCAAGCTCCTCAGTGATCCGCTGCTGCGGCCTATGTCGCACCTGATGATCGACGAATTCCAGGATGTCTCGCCGCAGATCGTTTCGTGGATCCGCGCAAGCCTGCGCGAAATCCGTAGTCGTGGTCCGGCCATGCACGTGGGGCGCGGGGCGCAGCGCTCTTCGTTGTTATGTGTGGGGGATGACTGGCAGTCGATCTACGGCTGGCGCGGCAGCTCGCCCAAGTACTTCATGGCGTTCGACCAGGAGTTTGCTTCACCCAGCACCACCCGGGTCATGCTGGGTGAGAACTACCGCAGTCACCAGCACATCATCGATGCCGCCGAACATATCGTGCGCAGCGCCCCGGCGATCCCTGGCAAGAAGGCCAAGGCCAGTGGCGCCCCCAAGGCGCTGGTGCCGGTCACGGTGCTGGAGCGGGATGATGCAGCGCTGGGCCGGCAGCTGCTGGAGCGCTATCAGCAGGGCGATACGGTGTTAATGCTTTATCGAAAAAGTAGCGATAAGTTATTGATTCAAGAGCATATTCAGTATGTGGTTAATCTGGATTCTAGCTTGCCACCCCACGAGCGCAGACTCAAACAGCTGACTTATCACAGCGCCAAGGGCCTGCAGGCGGATGCAGTTTTTCTGCTGGGTGATTGCCAGCACGTCACCAGCTCACCGTATAAAAACCAGGTTTACCGCATGGCGGGCCTGGGCAAGGACGGCGACAGCGAGCCGTATGACAGCGCGCAAAAAGACGAAGTACTGCGCCTGGCCTATGTGGGCATTACGCGAGCGGTCAGCCACTGCTATTGGTATGTAGAGAAGCCGGAAGGCCAGGGCGTGAATGTGCCCAGGGCCTCCGAACGGGTCGACGGGAAAAAAGCCTTTTTCAACGATCGTCGCAGTTAAAGGCTGTAGGCCATCAATGTGGGGCTTGCTCCCGATAGCGGCGGATCAGTCGATACATGAGTTGACTGACACACTGTCATCGAGAGCAAGCCCCCCTCGCACACAGGATGTCTAGCAGGCTTCAGGCCCGCAAAGACAGCGGCGGCACAAAGGACTCCAGTTCATCCTCCACCGCTTCGATGATGCGTTCCACGTCAGCGGCGTTCATCACGGTGGCACAGGGGATGCCGGCGATGGCGATCAACGTCTCGCCGCTGGCGCGGTCGAACAGGCGGGCCACCATGCTGCCGGGGGCGTCCATACTCCCCTCGAAGCCCATCGGATGAAAATGCCAGCGCATCAGCTGGCAGGCGTTGGGGAACGTCACTTTGTTCATGTTGCCCACCTTGTTCATTGAGCGCTTCCTTTAGCTCGCGGCAGGGGCCAAGACCGTCATTGGTCATGGTGTCTAAGCACTTCAAAATAGCATCCGTTCGCAAGTGCAAGGTGATTTTTTCGGCCCGTTCGGCGGTTCTTTTCCTTAATTTTGATGTGGATCATGTCTTACTGAAAGTTAGGCAAAAGGCCATTAGTCAGAAGTTCCAGTTGGCCATTGAAGGCGCTGCTGAATTTCGGCACTCTCAGCCGTTTACCCTGTTGCAGAGCCCTATATGCCCGACATCGCGCCAGACGATGATAGCCAGAACACCCAAGCCACCGGCGAGTTGGTGCTGCGTCACCACCTGTGCTGGCGCCATCGCGATCTGGACGGCGTGATGGCTTACTACCACCCCGAAATCCAGTACCACGATTTTTTCCAGAACCGCGTGGTGGGTTACGCCCAATTGCGTGAGTACCTGCACGCCAGCATGCCGCGTGAGGCGGATGAGGCCATTGAGCACATTGACCGTATTCGTGCCGATGGTGACACGGCCTTTATCCAGTACCGCATCACCTTGCGCGGGGGGCAGGGGTTGGTGTCCTTTCGCACCAGTGAGGCCATCACCGTGCGCGATGGGCTGATCTGGCGCGTCAACGAGTACGCGTCCCTGGTGCATGAGCCGCCGGCCCGTACCCTGCGCCCAACCGTCAGCCGCCTGGGCCTGTCACCTCAGCAGTTGGGGCATATGGCCAACGACTTGCAGCATTACTTCCAGCAACAGCAGCCCTACCTGGACCCGGCGCTGGACTTGCAACGGGTGGCCAAGGAGTGCGGTTACAGCCGCAATCAGATTTCCTACTTGCTGAACCAGGTGCTGGGGCAGAGCTTCTACCGTTACGTCAACCAGGCCCGGCTCCAGCACTTGCTGGCTGCGCTGGACAGTGCCACACCGCCCATCAAGGTCGATGACCTGGCGTTCGCCGCCGGTTTCAATTCCCTGTCGGCGTTCTATAGCGCCTTTCGCCAGCACACCGGCCAATCGCCCAAAGCCTACGTCAAACAAATTTCCCTGCGTGCACGCGCGCAAGACAGCCCGTAACCCCGCGCTCTAGGATCGACCCTATCGAAACGAGGTAGGGGAACCTGGCATGCCGGCATGGCGCAATATCAGTTTATGGATGGACCAGTTGGACGACCCGCTGCTGGCGCGGCCGGCCCTGGAGCATGACCTGGACGTCAATGTGGCCATTATCGGCGCGGGGTACACCGGCCTATGGACGGCCTATTACCTCAAGCGCCAGGCCCCGGAGCTGAAAATCGCGATCATCGAGGCGCAAACCGCTGGCTTTGGCGCGTCCGGCCGCAACGGGGGCTGGCTGATGGGGAACCTGCTGGGGGAAGACCGCCTGTTGGCCGACCTTCCCCCCCAGCAGCGCCGCGCCTCGTTTGACCTGCTGCATGGGATTCCCGATGAAGTGGCCCAGGTGTTGGCCCTTGAAGGCATTGAGTGCGACTACCGCAAGGGCGGCGCCCTTTACTGCGCCGCGCGCTACCCCGAGCAGGAAGGCAGCCTGCGTCGTTACCTGGAGAAACTCTACGCCCAGGGCTTGACCGAAGATGACTACCGCTGGTTGAGCCCGCAGCAGTTGGCGGAGCAGATCCGCATCGCCAGGCCCTATGGCGGTATCTATGCGCCCCATGTGGCGACCATCAACCCGGCCAAGCTGGTACGCGGCCTGGCGCGGGTGGTTGAACGCATGGGCGTCGCGATTTACGAAAACAGCCCGGTGACCCATTGGCAAGCCGGTAGCCTGCGCACGGCCAAGGCTGGCGTGCGCGCCGCGTGGGTGGTGCCGGCCGTCGAAGGGTATGCCAATACCTTGCCGCCGCTGGGTCGTTATCAATTGCCGGTTCAAAGCCTGATCGTCGCCACCGAGCCCTTGCCCGCCAGCACTTGGGATGAAATCGGCCTGAACCATGGCCAGGCGTTTGGCGAGAGCAGCCGCCAGGTCACGTATGGCCAGCGAACGGCCGACAATCGCCTGGTGTTCGGTGCCCGTGGCGGTTATCAGTTTGCCGGCAAATTGCGCCACAACTTCGATTTGACCGACAGCGAAGTGGCGCTGCGTCGCTATCTGTTCGGCGAGCTCTTCCCACAGTTGAAGCAGGTGCGGATCACCCACTCCTGGGGCGGTAACCTCGGCATGTCGCGCAATTTCCGACCGCACATGCTCTGCAATCAGCAAACCGGCATCGCGCTCTGCGGTGGTTATGGCGGGGAGGGCGTAGGCGCCGCCCACCTCGGCGGTCGAACCCTGGCCGACCTGATTCTGGGCCTCGACACGCCGCTGACCCATCAACCCTGGGTGATGCGTGAGCGTGGCCTGGACGCCCTCAAGGCGTGGGAGCCCGAGCCCTGTCGCTGGCTGGGCTACAACGCGATCATTCGCAGCTTTGTCCATGAAGACCAGGTATTGGCCAACCCCAATACTGCTCCTTGGCGCCGCGCATTGGCGACCGGCATCGCCGGTTTCATGGAAGGTTTCATGCACTAGTCGTTTCACTCACACGGGGAAACCCCATGAGCATCACTCACGCAAGACCTGTGTATTGACCCTGTAACGCTTTGATCCTTGATCGCCTGCCATAAAAACAGCCCTAAAACCGCCAGGAAATCGAACCATGAAAGCCATTGCCCTGTTGCCCTTGATGTGGGTCGCCTGTATCAGCCAGGCTGCCGAGACAGTGAAAATCTACAACTGGTCGGACTACATTGCGCCGGACACCACCAAGAACTTCCAGAAAGAAACCGGTATCGGCTTCACTTACGACGTGTACGACAGCAACGAAACCCTAGACGGCAAGTTGATGACCGGTAAATCCGGCTACGACGTGGTGTTCCCGTCCAACCATTTCATGGCTCGGCAGATCCAGGGCGGCGCCCTGAAAAAGCTCGACAAGCGCCAGTTGCCAAACTGGAAGAACCTCAACCCGGTACTGCTCAAGGCCCTGGAAAACAACGACCCGGGCAATGCCCATGGCTTCCCGTACCTGTGGGGCAGCACCGGCATCGGCTACAACATCGACAAGGTCAAGGCGGTACTGGGTGACAACGCCCCGGTGGACTCCTGGGACCTGATCTTCAAGCCGGAAAACATGGCCAAGTTGCACAAGTGCGGGGTGGCGATCCTCGACAATGGCCCGGAGTTGCTGCCGGCCGCGCTCAACTACCTGGGCTTGCCGCACCACAGCAAAAAGGCTGAAGACTACAAAAAAGCCGAAGACCTGCTGATGAAAGTGCGGCCTTACGTGGCGTACTTCCACTCCTCGAAATACACCGCCGACCTGGCCAACGGTGATATCTGCGTGGCTGTCGGCTTTTCCGGCGACATCCTGCAGGCCGAAGGCCGTGCCAGGGAAGCCAAGAACGGCGTGAACATCGGCTACAACATTCCCAAGGAAGGCGCCGCCATCTGGTTCGACATGGTGGCCATGCCCGCCGACGCGCCTGACGAAAAAGCCGGCTATGCCTTCATGAACTACCTGCTGCGCCCGCCAGTCATGGCCAGCATTACCAACTACGTGCACTACGCCAACGGCAACGCCGCAGCCGACAGCCTGCTGGACCCGGCGATCAAGGCGGACACCAAGGTCTACCCGAGCCCGGAAATGATGGGCAAGTTGTTTGCGCTGCAAGCCATGCCGTTGAACATCGACCGTGTTCGTACGCGGGTGTGGAATAGCATTCGTACTGGCCGCTGATGTTTAAAAATGGTGTGCTCGATTAGTTTGAATGAGTTCCCGTTATATTGATTCGAAGGGTTTCATTGGTTATTCGTCACACGATGTTATACATGCAGGCTGGAAAATATTTATATTAAAGTGGAAGGTGGCGAGCAGCCGCGAATACAACAATCGCAACACATGCCGGCTGGCATTTAAAAAAGCCAGCCGGTTCTGCGCGGTGGTTATTGCTTGCTGGCTTCATCAGGAACTTTAACTTTTATATATAAGGCAACCCATATGTCATCTATAGAAAGTCTCCCCGTAGGCGGAACCTGGACCTATCCCGCGCCCCCTAGCACCGCACGTCCAACCTTGCGTGGCACAGACCAAAGTGAGCGGCTGGAGGCTGTTCGCGGCCAGGACTCGGTCATTATCGGCGGTGGCGGTGGCGATCAACTGGTAGGGAGTGTGGGCCGTAATAGCTTCAAGTATGAGAATGGCAGCGACTCAGTGGCCAGTAATCCAGACCGGATTTTAAACTTCAATCCCAAGCACGACAGGATTGACGTGTCCAAGATGCTCAAGCATTCGAAGATAACAGACATCAAACGCACTGACGGTCCACCCCAACAGGTCGGGGATATGCAATTGACGTATCTACGACCTGAGGAAGTGGGTGTGCTGAAGATTAAGCTTGAGCCCAAAGGCGAGGATTTCACGGTGTATGTCGACGGCGTTCATTTGACGGAAAAAAACATCAAGTTATTTAATAAAACCAAATAGCACTGGGTTCAGTGCTGCTAGCGCTCAAGGGAGGCATGCCAATTTTTCCGACTTGAGCGCTTATTGGGTCAAGGGTTTTCCAAGTCATGCCCCAACGACTGGATAAACAACGAAAACAACTCCGGCTGTGACGAAATATCCAGCTTGGCATACAGGTGCCGACGGTGCACCTTGACCGTATCCGGTGAGATACTCAGCCGTTCGGCCATGGCCTTGGAAGAAAACCCACGCAGCACCAGCCGGGCCACTTCCAGTTCGCGGTCCGAGAGCACGCCGCTGCCGAAATGGCTCAAGGCATCCCTGATCTGGCTCTCCATAGCGGGCGTGCGCTGGGTGCTTTGCTGCCAATGCTGTTGCATCAATGGCAGCACCCACGCCGCCAGCGTGGTCATCAACCCGGTTTCTTCAAAGCTGAACCGCCGCTGCATGCCCAGTGACAAGGACAAGGTCCCCGTGCCGGGCAATTGCAGGATGAATTGCACCTCATCTTCCAGCACGTTGTCGCGGAAGTAGTTGAGGAAGTATTCACTCTGGCGAAAATGATCCGGTGCCACTTCCTCCAGGCGGTACACGCCGCTGGCATAGTTATCGCGATACGCCTGGTAAAACGGGTCGATCAGGTACAAACCGTTGAGGTACACCAGCATCGACGCCGGTTTGCTGCTGGGCTGGGCGTCGTATTCCTCCAGGGCTTGAGGCGGGCCGTCCAGGGGGTAGAAAATCGCCAGGGCGTTATCGAACGGCAGGCATTGGTGCAGCAACAGCACCAACTGTTTCCAGAAGCGCTCGGTACCGATCTGTGACAGGGTGCGCCCCAGCCCTGCATGCATGCCGATTTCCCTGAACAGGCTCATGTAACAGGCTCCCGCCATCAAAAGGTTGGCCAAGGGTTCGGCTTTTAGCCGGTGTCGTCAAGGGGAGTACGCCAATAGGGGAATTGGCCTGCACCCGGCAGGCGTTTAACGTCGCCATTACCCAGCGGGAAACATATCCCGCATACGTCCCACTTTTCGTTTCTGCCTCCTACCAAAAACAACGACAGAGGATAACGATATGAGTGCTTCCCCCGCGCCGGATGGCGTGCTCAAGCCCACCCTGAGCGTCTTCGATGTAGTGGCCATTACCGTTTCAGCGGTGACGCCGGCCAGTTCCGTGTTTGTGATTGCCCCGTTTGCCATCCAGCAGGCCGGTAGCGGCGTGTTCCTGGCGTTTGTGATGGCCGCGTTGCTCGCGTTGATGTTCGCCTTCTGTTATGCCGAACTCGGTCGCGCCCATAACAGTGCCGGTGGCGAGTACGTGTACGCCAAGCGGGTATTTGGCGGCATGGCCGGCTATGCGACGTTCCTGACCGTGCTGGTGATGTTGCTGTTTATCCCGCCCGTGTTGGCGACCGGTGCGGCGACGTACCTGAATAACGCCCTGGGCACCAAGTTCGACGCCCAAACGGTCGCCCTGGTGATCGTGGTGTGCAGCTACGCCCTGGGCATCCTCAATATCAAACTCAATGCCTGGATCACCGGCACCTGTTTGCTGCTGGAAGTGGCCGCACTGCTGGTGATCGTGTTTATCGGCTTCGGCAACCCGGTGCAGCCGGCGAGTGTGCTGTTCCAACCGCAGATCGTCGAAAACGGCGTGTTGCACATGGCGCCCTGGGCGCTGGTGATTGGCGCTGTCGGCATTGGCCTGTTCTCGTTCAATGGCTACGGCCCGGCGGTGTTGCTGGCCGAAGACATGAAGTGCGGCGGCAAAGGCGTGCACAAGGCGGTGTTGTGGTCCCTGGGGCTGGTGGTGGTGATCGAGTTGGTCCCCATCACGGCCTTATTGATTGGCGCCCCCTCCTTGAGTGCGATGATCAGCAGCCCCGATCCCATCGGCTACCTGTTGACCAGCCACGGCAATGAAACCCTGTCACGGCTGGTCAGCGCCGGTATCTTCCTGTCGGTGTTCAACGCGATTGTCGCCATCGTTATCCAGATTGGCCGCGTGGTGTTCAGCAGTGGTCGTGATGCGCTGTGGACCCCAGGCATCAACAAACTGTTCACCCGTATTCACCCGCGCTGGGATTCCCCGTGGCTGGCGACGCTGTTCCTGGCGATTCCTTCGGCGCTCTTGAGTTTCAGTTCGAACCTGGCGGACCTGACCTCGTTCAGCGTCTTGCTGATCATGCTGGTGTACCTGGTAGTGGCGTTGAGCGCGCTGATGAGCCGGGTCCTGCTGCGTGATCGCGAGCACCCCTATCGCATGCCGCTGTGGCCGCTGCCGGCGTTATTGGCGGTGCTGGGCGCGGGTTATCTGCTGGTGACGTTGATCTATGCGGCGTCCGTGCGTGACATCATGATCATCATCGGCTTGCTGGCCCTGTCGGTGATTTTGTATTGCATCAGTGGCCGGTTGAGTCCGGCGTTTCAGAAATTGTAAGGAGTGGGTATGCGTGCACGTCAATTGGGCATCACCTTGGGGTTGGGCACCCCTGGCGAATTGAATGCCATCACCGATGTTCCCGGCGTCAGGGTCGGCCACACGACGCTCAAGACCCGTATCGACGGTAAGCAAGTGCGTACCGGCGTCAGCGTCATCCAGCCGCGCTTCGGGGAGGCGCGGCAGCAACCGTGTTTTGCCGGCTACCACGTGCTCAATGGCAATGGTGACGCCACGGGCCTTGAGTGGATCAGCGAAGCCGGGCTGCTGACCACGCCCATTGCCATCACCAACACCCACAGCATCGGGATCGTGCGTGACACGTTGATCGCCCTGGAGCGTGAACGCCTGGCGGACCCGGCGGTGTACTGGTGCATGCCGGTGGTGATGGAAACCTACGATGGCCTGCTGAACGATATCTGGGGCCAGCATGTGCAGCCCGAGCATGTGCGCCAGGCGCTGGAGAGTGCCGAAAGCGGCCCGGTGCAAGAGGGCGCGGTCGGCGGTGGCACCGGGATGATCTGCCATGAGTTCAAGGGCGGCATCGGTACGGCATCGCGGCGTTTGCCAGAGGAGCAGGGCGGCTGGACCGTCGGCGTACTGGTGCAGGCCAACCACGGCAAACGCCAGGAGTTGCGAGTGGATGGCTACCCGGTAGGGCGCCACTTGATGGAGATCCCCTCGCCATTCGCCGAACGGGGCACGCCGGGCATGGGGTCCATCGTGGTGATCATTGCCACGGATGCACCGTTATTGCCCCATCAGTGCCGGCGTCTGGCACAGCGAGCTTCAATCGGCATTGCCCGTACCGGCGGTGGCACCGAGGACTCCAGCGGCGACCTGTTCCTGGCGTTTGCCACGGGCAACCACGGGCTGCCGCCAGCCGATTATGGTCGCCAAGACCTGCCGCTCAGCAGCGTGTTGCGGATGGTCAACAATGACCATATTTCGCCGCTGTTCAGTGCGGCGGCAGAGGCTGTGGAGGAGGCGATCATCAATGCCGTGCTGGCGGGTGAAGACATGACCACGGCGGATGGCGTCAGTGTGCCGGGCCTTGCCGGCAGCACACTAATGGATGCATTGCAAAAGTGTGGGTGGAGTGTGTCCCGGTAATGGGGGCCAACGCACATTAATAGTGCAAGTCATGGCTCTTTAATACTGCCAATGACACCGTGACAATATATTGGATCCATTATTCAAGTGCGCCGCTCAACTAGAGCGGCTTTACCGCTATTTAATATTTAAATAACAGTCGGCGCTGATTTGCCGCACTCGGGCAAAACCCCCAATAAATGCTGCGTGCGACTTCCTGAAGTTGAATCTACGTCACATTTACGCTATGGAAATATTGGTAGACGAAAGATTTCAAGTTGTGTCAGTTTCGATACGCCTTCAAAAGAGGCGAGTGATAGGACTATCTCGCCCGCGAGGTTCCTATCGATCAAAGACTGATGCACTTGCAAACAAGGAAGTACGTTTATGTCAAAAGTAAAAGACAAAGCTATTGTATCTGCCGCGCAAGCCAGCACTGCTTACTCGCAAATCGATAGCTTTAGCCACTTGTACGATCGTGGCGGCAACCTCACGGTCAATGGCAAACCGTCCTACAGCGTGGACCAGGCAGCCACCCAGCTGCTGCGGGACGGTGCCGCTTACCGGGACTCTGATGGCAACGGCAAGATTGATCTGACTTACACCTTCCTCACCTCGGCTTCCTCGGCCACCATGAACAAACATGGCATCTCCGGGTTCAGCCAGTTCAACACCCAGCAGAAAGCACAGGCCGCACTGGCCATGCAATCCTGGGCGGATGTCGCCAATGTGACCTTTACCGAAAAGGCTTCCGGCGGTGACGCACACATGACCTTCGGCAACTACAGCGGTGGCCAGGATGGCGCAGCTGCCTTCGCCTACCTGCCCGGCACCGGCGCAGGCTACGACGGCACTTCGTGGTACCTGACCAACAACAGCTACACGCCGAACAAGACACCGGACCTGAACAACTATGGCCGGCAGACCCTGACCCATGAAATCGGCCACACCCTGGGCCTGGCCCACCCTGGCGACTACAACGCCGGGAGTGGCAACCCGACCTATAACGACGCGACCTATGGACAGGACACGCGCGGCTACAGCGTCATGAGCTACTGGAGCGAGAGCAACACCAACCAGAACTTCAGCAAAGGCGGCGTCGAAGCTTATTCCTCGGGCCCGCTGATCGACGACATTGCCGCGATCCAGAAGCTCTACGGTGCCAACTACGCGACCCGTGCCGGCGACACCACCTACGGTTTCAACTCCAACACCGGGCGTGATTTCTACAGCGCCACATCCAATGCCGACAAGCTGGTGTTCTCGGTATGGGACGGTGGCGGCAACGACACCCTGGACTTCTCAGGTTTTAGCCAAAACCAGAAGATCAACCTCAATGAAGCCTCGTTCTCCGACGTTGGCGGCCTGGTGGGCAACGTGTCCATCGCCAAGGGGGTCACTGTCGAGAACGCGTTCGGCGGTTCAGGCAATGACCTGATCATTGGCAATAACGTAGCCAACATCATCAAGGGCGGTGCCGGCAACGACATCATCTACGGCGGTGGCGGTGCGGACCAACTGTGGGGCGGTAGCGGCAACGACACTTTCGTGTACGGTGCCAGTTCCGATTCCGCACCGGGGGCTTCGGACAAGATCTTTGACTTCACCTCCGGTTCCGACAAGATCGACCTGACGGGCATTACCAAAGGTGCAGGCTTGACCTTCGTCAATGCGTTCACCGGCCATGCCGGCGACGCTGTGCTGAGCTATGCCTCGGGGACCAACCTGGGCACCTTGGCCGTGGACTTCTCCGGGCACGGCGCGGCGGATTTCCTCGTCACCACCGTCGGCCAGGCAGCGGTCGGCGACATCGTAGCGTGATGTAAAGCGCGCGGCGCCTCGGCGCCGCGCTCTATCATGGAGCACAACATGCCGCGTTTTTCCCATTTGATCGCCTGTGTTTTACAGGTGTTGTTCGTTTTGGCAGGAGCCCACGCAATGGCTAGCAGTCTCGTTTTACCCACCGCCGCCCAATTGGCCGGCCATTGGCAGTTACACCAGCAGGACCAGGTCTGTGCGCTGGACCTGTTGGAGCAGGCCAATGCCTTGGGCGGTGATGTTGCCTGTGCGGAGCAATGGCTGGGTGATAAACCCCAGACGTGGTCACCGACCCCGGACGGTATCTGGCTGATGAATGCCGAGGGCACCGGGATTACCCATTTGAATCGCCAGAAAGAAGGCGAATATAAAGGGCGCACGCCGTCAGGCCGTGAAGTTGTATTGCAACGAACACCTTAATTAAAGTTATAAGCTTATCACTCGATTTTAATAGTTGGCCGTCCCTTATTTAAGGGGTAGGGCAACTATTGCGCGTCATTCGCTTCAGGGAAGATCAGACACTATGGCGACGTCCCATGCGGTTGCGCCCTTATTCAGGGCGTTGGGTGAATACAAGAACATTTTGATCAGCATTGGCTGCTTTACGGCATTGATTAACCTGCTGATGCTGGTGCCGTCGATTTACATGCTGCAAGTGTATGACCGTGTGTTGTCCTCCCAGAATGAAACCACCCTGGTGATGTTGACGCTGATGGTCGTGGGCTTCTTTGCCTTTATTGGCACGCTGGAAGTCGTGCGCAGTTTTATCGTGATCCGCATCGGTAGCCAGTTGGAGCGGCGTTTCAACTTGCGCGTCTACAAAGCCGCGTTTGAACGCAACCTGCAACGTGGCCAGGGGCACGCCGGGCAATCCCTGGGCGACCTGACCGTTATCCGCCAATTCATCACGGGGCCTGCGCTGTTCGCATTTTTCGACGCGCCGTGGTTCCCCATCTACCTGTTTGTGATTTTCCTGTTCAACGTGTGGCTCGGCGTGTTGGCCACGGCGGGAGCGGTGTTGCTGATTGCGCTGGCGTGCCTGAATGAATACCTGACCAAAAAGCCGCTGGGCGAGGCGGGCGCCTTTTCCCAGCAGTCGACCCAGCTGGCGACCAGCCATTTGCACAACGCCGAGACCATCCAGGCCATGGGCATGCTGGGGGCGTTGCGCAAACGCTGGTTTGCGGTGCATTCGCAATTTCTCGGCTACCAGAACAAGGCCAGCGATACCGGCTCGGTCATCACCTCCCTGAGCAAGTCCCTGCGCCTGTGCCTGCAATCGTTGGTGCTGGGCCTGGGGGCGTTCCTGGTGATCAAGGGCGAGATGACCGCCGGGATGATGATTGCCGGTTCCATCCTGATGGGCCGCGTGCTCAGCCCCATCGATCAGTTGATCGCCGTATGGAAACAGTGGAGTTCGGCCAAGCTCGCCTACCAGCGCCTCGACGGATTACTGCGTGAGTTCCCGCCGGAAGTCGAGCAGATGGCGTTGCCGGCGCCCAAGGGCCAGGTCAGCTTCGAGCAAGTCAGCGCAGGCCCGCCCGGGCGGCGCATGGCGACCCTGCATCAAGTCAGTTTCAACCTGGCTGCGGGCGAAGTGCTGGGGGTGCTCGGTGCGTCGGGCTCGGGTAAATCCACCCTGGCTCGCGTGCTGGTGGGGGTGTGGCCGACCCTGGCGGGCACGGTGCGCCTGGATGGCGCGGACATTCACCGCTGGGACCGCGACGACCTCGGCCCACACATTGGTTACCTGCCCCAGGACATCGAGCTGTTCAGCGGCAGTATTGCCGACAACATCGCGCGTTTTCGCGACGCCGACCCGCAGCTTGTGGTCCAGGCGGCGCAACAGGCCGGTGTGCACGAGATGATCCTGCGCCTGCCCCAGGGCTACGACACCGTATTGGGTGACAACGGCGGTGGCTTGTCCGGTGGCCAGAAACAACGCGTGGCGCTGGCCCGCGCACTCTACGGCGGGCCGCGCCTGATCGTGCTGGATGAGCCCAACTCCAACCTCGACACCGTCGGTGAAGCCGCGCTGGCCAGTGCCATCGTGCAGATGAAAGCCCAGGGCAGCAGCGTGGTGCTGGTCACCCATCGTTCCTCGGCGTTGGCCCAGGCAGACAAGTTGCTGGTGTTGGGTGAAGGCCATTTGCAGGCGTTCGGTCCGAGCCAGGAAGTGCTACGCGCCTTGTCGGGCCAGCAAGAAGCATCACGGGAAAAGGCCGGTGTGAGCCTTAGCCGTCAGTATCAAGCCGCAAGGAATCCAGGCGCATGAGCAGCCTTACTGTTGAACCTCGTTTCAAAGAGCGCGACGCCGGTTTTTTTGTAAAGATGGGCTGGTTGCTGACCCTGGTCGGCGCCGGTGGTTTTTTCCTCTGGGCCAGCCTGGCCCCGCTGGACCAAGGTATCCCGGTGCAAGGCACGGTGGTGGTCTCGGGCAAGCGCAAAGCCGTGCAAACCTTCAGCCCCGGCGTGGTCAGCCGCATCCTCGTGAAGGAGGGCGAGTTGGTCAAACAAGGCCAGCCATTGTTTCGCCTCGACCAGACCCAGAACCAGGCCGATGTGCAGTCGCTGCAAGCCCAGTACCGTATGGCCTGGGCCAGCGTGGCGCGCTGGCAGAGCGAGCGTGACAACCAAACCGCGATTACCTTCCCGCCTGAGCTGAGCGCCAATCCGGACCCGGCCCTGGCGTTGGTGCTCGAAGGCCAGCGCCAACTGTTCAGCAGCCGCCGGGAAGCCTTTGCCCGTGAGCAAGCCGGGATTCGCGCGAACATCGACGGTGCCACTTCCCAGTTGGGCGGCATGCGCCGTGCCCGCAGCGACCTGACCGCCCAGGCCCAGTCCCTGCGTGACCAACTGAGCAACCTGCAACCCCTGGCCGACAACGGCTACATCCCGCGTAACCGGCTGATGGAATACCAGCGCCAATTATCCCAAGTGCAACAGGACCTGGCGCAGAACGCTGGCGAAAGTGGTCGGGTGGAGCAGGGCATTCTTGAGTCGCGCCTCAAGTTGCAGCAGCACAGCGAGGAGTATCAAAAGGAAGTGCGCAGCCAATTGGCCGACGCGCAGCTGCGCAGCCTGACCCTGGAGCAGCAACTCACCTCCGCCGGTTTCGACTTGCAACACAGCGAGATCAACGCACCGGCCGACGGCATCGCGGTCAACCTCAGCGTGCACACCGAAGGCGCCGTGGTGCGTGCCGGTGAAACCCTGCTGGAGATCGTGCCTCAGGGCACACGCCTGGAAGTGGAAGGGCATTTGCCGGTGCATCTGGTGGACAAGGTCGGCACCCATTTGCCGGTCGATATCCTCTTTACCGCCTTCAACCAGAGCCGCACCCCGCGTGTCCCAGGGGAAGTGAGCCTGATTTCCGCCGACCAGATGCTCGATGAAAAAACCGGCGCGCCGTATTACGTGCTGCGCACCACCGTGAGTGAGGCCGCCCTGGAAAAACTCCACGGTCTGGTGATCAAGCCCGGTATGCCGGCCGAGATGTTCGTGCGCACCGGCGAGCGCTCGTTGCTCAATTACCTGTTCAAGCCGCTGCTCGATCGCGCCGGCTCCGCGTTGACTGAGGAATGAGCATGAAAGTGGTGTTCATCGCCTTGCTGTTCAGCTGTGCCGGCGCTCACGCCGCCATGGGCCCATTCGACGTCTACGAGCAGGCGCTACGCAACGACCCGGTGTTCTTAGGTGCCATCAAGGAGCGCGACGCCGGCCTGGAAAACCGCACCATCGGCCGCGCGGGCCTGTTGCCCCGGCTGTCCTACAACTACAACAAGGGCCGTAACAACTCCGAGGCACACTTGCCTGACGGGCGCGGCGGCAGTTATCGCGACGACCGCAACTACGACAGCTACGGCTCCACCTTCAGCCTGCAACAGCCGTTGTTCGACTACGAAGCCTATGCCAACTACCGCAAGGGCGTGGCCCAGGCGCTGTTTGCCGACGAAAGCTTTCGCGATAAAAGCCAGGCGTTGCTGGTACGGGTACTGAGCTATTACACCCAGGCGTTGTTTGCCCAGGACCAGATCGACATCGCCCGTGCCAAGAAGAAGGCATTCGAGCAGCAGTTCCAGCAGAACCAGCACCTGTTCCAGCAAGGCGAGGGCACCCGCACCGACATTCTGGAAGCCGAATCCCGCTATGAGCTGGCCACTGCCGAAGAGATCCAGGCATTGGACGAGCAGGACGCGTCACTGCGCGAGTTGGGCGCGTTGATCGGGGTGCAAAGCGTCAACATCAACGACCTGGCGCCGTTGAACCAGAGCTTCGCCGCGTTCACCCTGACGCCGGCCAACTACGACACCTGGCATGAATTGGCGATCAGCAATAACCCAACGCTGGCCTCCCAGCGCCAGGCCCTGGAAGTGGCGCGTTACGAAGTGGAGCGCAACCGTGCCGGGCATTTGCCGAAAATCACCGCGTACGCCAGTGCGCGCAAGCAGGAGTCCGACAGCGGCAACACCTACAACCAGCGCTACGACACCAACACGATTGGCGTCGAATTCAGCCTGCCGTTGTATGCCGGCGGCGGCGTTTCGGCTTCCACGCGCCAGGCCAGCCGCGCCATGGAGCAGGCCGAGTACGAGTTGGAAGGCAAGACCCGCGAAACCCTGATCGAACTGCGCCGCCAGTTCAGCGCCTGCCTGTCGGGCGTGAGCAAGCTGCGCGCGTATCAAAAAGCCCTGGTCTCCGCCGAAGCGCTGGTGGTGTCGACCAAGCAAAGCATCCTCGGCGGCGAGCGGGTCAACCTGGACGCATTGAATGCCGAGCAGCAGTTGTACAGCACGCGTCGCGACCTGGCCCAGGCGCGTTACGACTACCTGATGGCCTGGACCAAATTGCATTACTACGCGGGCAACTTGCGCGACACCGACCTGGCGACCGTCGATGAGGCCTTTGGCCCTGTGAAATGAGCACCCATAACAACAATAAGGAAGGTTTAGATGATCACCGATTCACCACGCTTCAAACCCTTCACCGCTGGCTCCTTGCTCCTGCTGTCCGTTGCGGCACAGGCGCAATACACCGAGACCGGCCAACCGGGTAACCCCGCCAGTTGGCGCTCTGCCGAATACCTGAGCGACTGGGGCCTGGACCGCATGAAAGCCAACCAAGCCTACGCCGCCGGGATCAGCGGCAGCGGGGTGAAAATTGGCGCACTGGACTCGGGGTTCGATCCCAACCACCCGGAAGCCTCCAAAGACCGTTTCCACGCCGTCACCGCCACCGGCACTTACGTCAATGGCAGCCCCTTCAGCACCACGGGTGCGCTCAACCCCAACAACGACTCCCACGGCACCCATGTCACCGGCACCATGGGCGCGGCCCGCGACGGTGTGGGCATGCACGGCGTGGCGTACAACGCGCAAGTCTACGTGGGCAACACCAACGCCAATGACAGCTTCCTGTTCGGCCCGACCCCGGACCCCAAGTATTTCAAGGCGGTGTACAGCGCGCTGGTGGGTTCGGGGGTGCGCGCCATCAACAACAGTTGGGGCAGCCAGCCCAAGGACGTCAGCTACCAGACCCTCGGCGACCTGCACGCGGCCTACGCCCAGCATTACAACCAGGGCACCTGGCTCGACGCAGCGGCGGATGTGGCCAAGGCCGGTGTGATCAACGTGTTCAGCGCCGGCAACAGCGGCTATGCCAACGCCAGCGTGCGCTCGGCCTTGCCGTATTTCCAGCCGGAGCTGGAAGGCCACTGGCTGGCGGTGTCGGGGTTGGATAAAGCCAATAACCAGAAATACAACCAGTGTGGGATCGCCAAGTATTGGTGCATTTCCACGCCGGGGGCGCTGATCAACAGCACCATTCCCGAGGGCGGCTATGGCGTGAAATCCGGCACTTCGATGTCGGCCCCCCACGCCACGGGCGCACTCGCACTGGTGATGGAGCGCTACCCGTACATGACCAATGCGCAGGCGCTGCAGGTGCTGTTGACCACCGCCACGCAACTCGACGGCTCCATCACCCAGGCGCCCACTACCACTGTGGGTTGGGGCGTGCCGGACCTGGGCCGGGCGATGCATGGGCCTGGGCAATTGCTCGGCCCGATGGACGTGAACCTGGCGGCCGGGCAGGGGGATGTGTGGAGCAACGGCATCTCTGATCAGGCGTTGATCCAGCGCCAGGCCGAGGACCGCGCCGAGCATCTTGCCTGGCAGCAAACCTTGATCGACAAGGGCTGGCAAAACGGTGTGGGTGCCAATGCCAGCCAGCAGGACCAAACCGACTACGCCATCGGCCATGCGCGCGACCAAGCTGCAGCCAACCGTGTGTACGAGGGCAGCCTGATCAAATCGGGCGTCGGTCATCTGGTACTCAGTGGCGACAATACCTATCGCGGTGCGACCACCGTCAACGGTGGCCTGCTGACGGTCAATGGTTCGCTGGCCTCGGCAGTGACCGTGAACGACAGCGCCACCCTCGGGGGCTCCGGGCGTATCGCCGCGCTGTCGGTGAACAGCGGCGGCGCGGTGGCGCCAGGCAACTCCGTGGGCACCTTGCAGGTGGCGGGCGATGTCAACCTGGGCGTCGGTTCCACCTATGCCGTAGAGCTGACGCCCACCCGCAGTGATCGCATCGTCGCCGGGGGGCGGGCGCTATTGGGCGGCGGCAATGTGACCCTGGCCTTGGAGAACAGCCCGACGCTGCTCAGCCAGAGCCAGGTACAAAGCCTGATCGGCCGTCAATACAGCATTCTCCAGGCGGCGGGCGGCATCCAGGGGCAGTTTGGGCAAGTGTTGCCCGACTACCTGTTCCTCGGCGGTACGCTCGACTACGCCGCCAATAACGTGCAGCTCAACGTCGGGCGCAATAACGCCAGTTTCGCCAGCGTCGGCGCTACCCGTAACCAGCGCGCCGTGGCGGCCGCCGCCGAGCAATTGGGCGCCGGCAACCCGGTGTATGAAAGCGTGCTGCTGTCGGACTCGGTGGCCACTGCGCAACAGGGCTTGCAGCAACTGTCCGGGGAAATCTACCCGGCCGTGGGTGCGATGCTGATCAACGACAGCCTGCAATTGCGCGATGCGGTGGGCGAGCGCTTGCGGCATGTGCCGGTGGCCGGTGAAAGCAACCTCTGGCTCAAGGCCCTCGGTGCCTGGGGCAAGACCGACAGTCGCAGCGAAACGGCAGGCGCCACCACCTCGATCGGCGGCTTGCTGGCCGGTGTCGATGGGGCGCTGGACGAACAGACCCGCATTGGTGTGGTCGCCGGCTACAGCGACAGTTCGCTGAACCTGGGCAGCGGCACGCACGCGTCGGCGTCCATCGACAGTTACCACTTCGGCGCCTATGCGGGGCGTGAACTGGGTGACTGGCGCGTCAGCGTCGGCGGCGCCTACAGCTGGCATCGTGGCGATGTGAAACGTGACCTGCAATACGGCGACGTCAGTGGCAAACAAAAAACCAAGCTGGAGGCGCGCACGGCCCAGCTGTTCACCGAAGCCGCGTACCGCATTCACCTGCAACCGCTGGCGCTTGAGCCGTTTGCCAACCTGGCCTACGTGCACCTGGACAGTGATTCATTCCACGAAAAAGGCGATGCAGCAGCCCTTGAGCGCGGCAGCGATCGTCGCGATGCGGTGCTCAGTACCCTCGGTGTGCGTGCGCTGAAAACCCTTCCACTCAATGACCACCAGCAACTGGCGCTTTCCGGTTCGTTGGGCTGGCAACACAGCCTGACAGCGGTCGAATCCGAGGAGCATTTGGCGTTTGTCGCAGGCGGGCCTTCATTTGCCGTGCGCAGTGCGCCGTTGTTGCGCGATGCCGCGTTGGTCGGTGTGCAGGCCAGCCTGGCACTGAGCCCGACCACGCGGGTCAACCTCGATTACAACGGCCAATTGGGTGGCCGTGAGAAAACCCAGGGGGTGGGGCTGAGCCTCAACTGGCAGTTCTAAGTACACCGCAGACTCAAAATGTGGGAGGGGGCTTGCTCCCGATGGCGAATTTTCAGTCGCCAGATGTAGCGACGGGTACACCACCATCGGGAGCAAGCCCTCTCCCACAGTTGATCGAGGGTGTTTGGCAGAAATCGGATTTCCAAAGAAGTGCAATAAGAAAACTAAGGAAGGTCACCGTGAAAAAACGCAAGTCAGGGTTAACTACCGCCACCCACACCGGCCCGGGCTACCCGCTCAAGGCGTTGAGCTGCGTGCCATACGGCGCGTTGCTGTGCTGCCTGGCAAGCCTGGGAACCGCCCAGGCCGCACCCTATGTGGAAACCGGCAAGCTGGGCGACGCCGCCAGTTGGCGCAGCAATGAGTTCAAGGCCGACTGGGGCCTGGGCGCCGTGAATGCCGACACCGCGTATGCCGCCGGCTACACCGGCAAGGGCGTCAAGCTGGGGATCTTCGACCAGCCGGTGTACGCCCAGCATCCGGAATTCGACAGCCCTAACAAGGTGGTGACGATCGTCACCGAGGGCATTCGCCAATACACCGACCCGTATATCCCGGTGAAGGCCGGCGATGCGTTCCGTTACGACGGTACGCCGTCCAAGGACTCCAACGGCAAGCTGGGTAACCACGGCACCCACGTCGGCGGGATTGCCGCCGGTAACCGCGATGGCGGGCCGATGCATGGGGTGGCGTTCAATGCGCAGATCATCAGTGCCGAAAACGGCGACCCGGGCCCCGAAGACGGGATCATCCTCGGCAACGACGGCGCGGTGTACAAAGCGGGCTGGGATGGCCTGGTCGCCAGTGGCGCGCGCATCATCAACAATAGCTGGGGCATCGGCATCGGTGACCTATACGCCAAGGGCGGCCGCGATCCGGCGTACCCGAACTTCACGGTCAATGAAGCGCAGGCGCAGTTCAATCACATTCGGCCGATCCTCGGTACCCTGGCCGGCGGCGCTTACCAAGGCGCCATCGACGCGGCCCGCAGCGGTGTGCTGACCATCTTCGCGGCAGGTAACGACTACAACCGCAACAACCCGGACGCGATGTCGGGGCTGGCGTACTTTGTGCCGGAAATTGCGCCGAACTGGCTGTCGGTTGCGGCCTTGCAGCAAAACCCGGATACCACCAGCACCGTCCCCTACGTGATCAGTACATTCTCGTCACGCTGCGGCTATGCGGCGAGCTTTTGCGTGTCGGCGCCCGGCACCAAGATCTACAGCTCGATCATCAACGGCACCAGCCTGGAAAACCTCACCACCGACTGGGCCAACAAAAATGGCACCTCCATGGCTGCGCCCCATGTGGCCGGCAGTGCGGCGGTGCTGATGGAGCGCTTCCCGTACATGAGCGGTGAACAGATCTCCACCGTGCTGAAAACCACCGCCACAGACCTTGGCGCACCGGGCATCGATTCGCTGTATGGCTGGGGCATGATCAACCTGGGCAAGGCGGTCAATGGGCCAGGCATGTTCATCACCGCCGAGGATATACCGGCTGAGTTTCGCATTGACGGCGCCTATGGCAGCGGCCAGTTTGTCGCCGACCTGCCCGGGGTTGGCGCGCTGGTGGACGCCGGCAAACCCACTCAACGGCTGTGCAACGATGTGCATTGCGGCCGAGAGGTATGGAGCAACGATATTTCGGGGCATGGCGGCCTGACCAAGCAGGGCATCGGTACCCTGGTACTGACCGGCACCAATACCTACAGCGGCCCGACCCTGGTCAACCAAGGCTTGTTGGCCATCAACGGTTCGCTCACCTCTGATGTGACCGTCAGCCAGGGCGGTATCGTCGGTGGCTCGGGGCAGATCGGTTCGCTGATGGCGAGCAGCGGCGGCACGGTGGCGCCGGGTAACTCCATCGGTACGCTGAACGTGGCCGGCAATGTCACCTTTGGCCCGGGCTCGACCTACGCGGTGGAACTGTCACCGACCAGCAGCGACCGGATCGTCGCCGGCGGTACCGCCACACTCAGCGGCGGCACCGTGACACTGGCCTTGGAAAACAGCCCGACGTTGTTGAGCGTGACCCAGGCCGAAAGCCTGGTGGGGCGCCAATACAACATCCTGCAAGCCGCAGGCGGTGTCACCGGCAGCTTCGGTTCGGTCTTGCCTGACTACCTGTTTATCGGTGGCACGCTGAACTACGCGGCTACGGGGGTGCAGTTGGCGGTGGCGCGCACCAACAGCTTCGCCAGTGTCGCGGTCACGCCCAACCAACGGGCGGTGGCTGCGGCCGCCGAGCAACTGGGCGCGGGCAATGGTGTGTATGAAAGCCTGCTGCTGGCGCCGACTGCGGCCTCGGCCCAAGGTGCGTTCCAACAGCTGAGCGGGGAAATCTACCCAGCGCTGGAGAGCGCATTGGTCAACGACAGCCGCTACGTCCGCGAAGCCGTGGGCGAGCGCCTGCGCAGTGGCGAGATGGGCGCCAGCAGCCAGACCCTCGACAGCCGTGGCAACGTGTGGGTCAAGGCACTGGGCGCGTGGGGCAAGACCGACAACCGCAGCGACACGGCCGGCTACACCACCTCCATCGGCGGCCTGCTCGCCGGTGTGGATGGGGCGCTGGACGACGCCACGCGCATCGGCCTGGTGGCCGGCTACAGCGACACCTCGTTGAACATGGGCAATGACACCCATAGCCGTGCTTCGGTCGACAGCTACCACTTCGGCGCCTACGCCGGGCATGAAATCGGCGCGTTGCGCTTGAGCGGCGGTGCGACCTACAGCTGGCACCGTGCCGATGTGACGCGCGACCTGCAATACGGCGCTGTCAGCGGTAAGCAAAAAGCCAAGGTCGATGCTACCAGCACACAGGTGTTCACCGAGGCGGCGTATCGCGTCAACCTGCAACCCTTGGCCCTGGAGCCGTTCGCCAACCTGGCCTACGTGCACCTGGACACCGACGGCTTCACCGAGAAGGGCGACGCCGCGGCGTTGAAAAGCCATGACGACAGTCGCGACCTGGTGCTCAGTACCTTGGGTATGCGCGCCCTCAAGACCTTCAACGTGAATGACCACCAGCAATTGGAAGTGTCCGGCACCTTGGGCTGGCAGCACAACCTGAGCAGCACCGACTCCAAGCAGCACCTGGCGTTTGCCTCCGGTGGCCCATCGTTTACGGTGGAAAGTGCGCCGATGGTGCGTGATGCCGCGTTGGTCGGGGCGCGTGTCAGCCTGGCGCTGAGCAAGGATGCGCGAGTGAATTTCGACTACAACGGCCTGCTGGCCAGCAAGGAGAACGTGCACGGCGTCGGCCTGAGTCTCGACTGGGCCTTCTAAAGGAAAAGGTGCGGTGGGTTGGGGCGAGGGCGCTTGCTCGCGCTGGAGTGCGAAGCGCTCCCGTTTTTTAAGGGCGGCTTCGCCCCCCAACGCAAGCAAGCTTGCTCGCCACAAGCCGCTCGCGCCTTGTAGGTAATGGATAACACGCGTTTTAGCTATCTCGACAACTCCAACAACAGAGAGGCATTACCAATGGGTATTTTTGACTATAAAAACCTCGGTACCGAGGGCTCCAAAACGTTGTTCGCCGATGCCATGGCGATCACGTTGTATGCCTACCACAACCTGGACAACGGTTTTGCCGTGGGTTACCAGCACAACGGCCTGGGCCTCGGGTTGCCGGCCACGCTGGTGGGGGCCTTACTGGGCAGTACCGATTCCCAAGGGGTGATTCCCGGTATTCCATGGAACCCCGACTCGGAAAAAGCCGCCCTCGACGCGGTGCACAAAGCCGGTTGGACGCCCATCAGCGCCAGTACCCTGGGCTACACGGGCAAGGTGGATGCACGCGGCACGTTCTTTGGTGAAAAGGCCGGCTACACCTCGGCGCAGGTCGAGGTGCTGGGCAAATACGATGATGCCGGCAAGTTAGTCGAAATCGGCATCGGTTTTCGCGGGACCTCGGGGCCTCGGGAAAGCGTGATCAGTGACACCTTCGGCGATGTGATCAGTGACTTGCTCGCCGCCTTCGGTCCCAAGGACTACGCAAAGAATTACGCCGGCGAAGCCTTTGGCAACCTGCTCGAGAACGTCGCCGACTATGCCGGCGCCCATGGCCTGAGCGGCAAGGATGTACTGGTCAGCGGCCACAGCCTGGGCGGGCTGGCGGTCAACAGCATGGCCGACCTGAGCCCCAATAAGTGGTCGGGGTTCTACCAGGATTCCAACTACGTGGCCTACGCCTCGCCCACCCAAAGCGCTGGCGACAAGGTGCTGAACGTCGGCTATGAAAACGACCCGGTGTTCCGCGCGCTGGATGGCTCGTCGTTCAACCTGTCGTCCCTGGGCGTGCACGACAAACCCCATGAATCGACCACCGACAATATCGTCAGCTTCAACGACCATTACGCATCAACGCTGTGGAATGTACTGCCGTTTTCCATCGTCAACCTGTCGACCTGGGTCTCGCATTTGCCGACAGGGTATGGCGACGGCATGACGCGCGTCCTCGAGTCCGGTTTCTACGACCAGATGACCCGCGACTCCACGGTGATCGTCGCCAACCTGTCCGACCCGGCGCGAGCCAACACCTGGGTGCAAGACCTCAACCGCAATGCCGAGGCCCACAAGGGCAACACTTTCATCATCGGCAGCGACGGCAACGACCTGATCCAGGGCGGCAAAGGTGCGGACTTTATCGAAGGCGGCAAGGGCAATGACACGATTCGCGACAACAGCGGGCATAACACCTTTCTGTTCAGCGGCCACTTTGGCAACGATCGCGTGATTGGCTACCAAGCCACCGACAAGCTGGTGTTCCAGGACGTGGCGGGGAGCACCGACCTGCGTGACCATGCCAAGGTGGTCGGCGCCGATACGGTGCTCACGTTCGGCGCCGACTCGGTGACGCTGGTGGGCGTCGGGCAGGCTGGCCTGTGGGCCGACGGCGTGACCATCGGCTGATCAACGCCAATGCTGCTCCCGCCAGCCGCCACCCCAGTGTGGCCGGTGGGGGTAGCCATAGCCGTAGCCGTAGCGGTGATAGTGATGGGGGTAGTCGTAAGGCCGTGGGCCGTAACCCCAATGCCCGTAATAGATCGGTGGCGCAGGGGCTTGCACCACGATCACCCGGGGCGGCTGGCGAATGATGAGGGTATCGGCAAACGCCGGAGCGCTGGCCAGGGCCGCCAAGGCCAGGGGGATGAGCAAAACAGCGCGTAGCGTTCGGGACATGAGGGCCATGGCCGTCGTTCCTCCGTTCTACCGCCTTCGAAGATGAAGGTGGCTTATCGGTTAAACGCAGGGCCGGGGAAAATCCTTCGGTCAATAAATCTTTAACTTCAGCCGGCGACGGATAGCGCCGTTCACACACGTTCAACGGTTAACGGCGAGCTTTTTCGCCGGTTGCGTGGGAGAACCGAGCATGTCCCGACTTCGATTGCTGCTAGGCGCCTTGGTCCTGCTGGGGTTAGGCGGGTGTGCGGTGTATCCGGCCTATCCGGGCCCATGCTGCTACCGCCCGTACTACCACTCGTACTATTACCATCCCTACGATCGCCCGTATTACCACCACCCGTACTACCGGTATTGAGCGGGTGTGGCCATTAACAAAAAGCCCCGGTTTGCGGGGCTTTTTGGTTTTCACTTCTCTTGGCGTACCGTCGCCACATCCGCGGCCTTGACGCGTACGTGCTTGCCGGCGATATCGGTGAACTCGTAGAAGCCGTCGGCTGTCTTGGTATTAGGGATGTCCTTGGTCAAATACTGCGTGCCATTTTGCAATGTCACCACGGTTTGCGTCGCGCAACCGGCCAATAGCAGAAAAGTGAGTGCAACCAGCGGAAGACCCAAATTCTTCATGTTCATAACCCTTACCTTTAACCCTGAAAAATCCCGCCGCCCAAGGCCGCAGGCCACAAATGTTACGCGATCAACTCCCTCATCTGATCGCTTTTTTGCAAAAAGTTGCAGGGGCCATTTATCTATTACCGATTGCAACAACCGGTTTACGGCGGCACTCTGTATGCATAACCAGTATTTGATCTGTGCACGCCATGGCCAATTCCCTCGACGACCCCTTGTATTACCTGCATAACTTCCGCCAAGTGTTGCTTTGGCTGGGGCAGCGTTATACCGATTTGCTCGATTCGCACGAACAGCACTTTATTCAGCAATTTGACAGCTTGCCGCAGGCATCCCAGGCGCTGTTGGTGCGAATGGTGATGCGCAAGGGCGTGCATTTTCGTGCGGGCAAGCTCAATTACCCGGAGATCGGCTGCACCCAAGCGGCCATCGAGCCCCTGCTGCAACTGGATTGGGTGAGTGATCAAGCCCTGCTGGGGTTTACCGAACTGTTTGGGTTGCTGCAAAAAGGCGAAATCCTCACCGCCTTCACGCCCTGGATCGACCAGCCCAAAGGCAATAAGGCTGACTGGCTTGAGCCATTGGCCGCGCAGTTCACCGAAACCCGCTGCTTTGCCCAGTGGTGCCCCGAGGTGGACGATCGGCTTTATAGCCTCACGATCATGGACCTGTGTGATCGATTGCGCTTGATGTTCTTCGGCAACTTGCACCAGGAC
This sequence comes from Pseudomonas sp. MWU15-20650, assembly GCF_023242475.1. Taxonomy (GTDB): domain Bacteria; phylum Pseudomonadota; class Gammaproteobacteria; order Pseudomonadales; family Pseudomonadaceae; genus Aquipseudomonas. The sequence goes on from NZ_JALJFG010000016.1 coordinate 89,350, forward strand.
TGGTCGGAGTTCGTGCTGGCCGACCTTGGTATCTACACCTATGAAAAAGTCGAGTTCTGTGCCGAGTCCCGTGGCCTGCGTACCCGCGACGACGTGCAGGTTTTTTTGTTCCTGCACCAGTGCCAGCAAGCCTTTGAAGCGGGCGAGGCAGTGGACAGCGTGCTGGCGCAGATCGCCACGCTTTACACCGATAACCCCTGGCTGGAAAAACGCCGCGCCAAGTTACTGTTCCAGATCGGCCAGTATTGCGAACGTTGCGCCGAGCTGGTGCTGGCCGAACAGATCTACCGTACCTGCGCCTATCCCGGCGCGCGTGCGCGGTTGATCCGCGTATTGGAGCGCCAGGAGGACTACGCGCAAGCCATGGCCCTGGCAACCACTGCCCAGCTGGCCCCGCAAAGCGCTGCCGAACATCAACACCTGCTGCGGGTGCTGCCGCGTCTGCGGCGCAAACTGGGTGAGCCGGCGCTGCCCAAGGCCAAGCCGCAAGCCGTTACGCGCCTGGACCTGGCCTTGGTCCCGGAACCGCTGATGTCGGTGGAGCTTTGCGTCCAGGCCCATCTGAGCGCGCCGGATGCGCCGGTGCATTACGTCGAAAATGGCCTGATCAACTCACTGTTCGGCCTGCTGTGCTGGGAGGCGATTTTCGCGCCGCTGCCGGGCTCGTTCTTCCACCCATTCCAGCGTGGGCCGGCAGACCTGCACAGCGAAGATTTTCATCAACGCCGTGCAGCGTTGTTTGCTGCGTGCTTCGAGCAACTGGGGGATGAACGCTACAAGACCACCATCCGCCAGCGCTACGTGGACAAATGGGGCATCCAATCGCCGTTCGTGTTCTGGAACCTGCTCAGCGAAGAGCTGCTGGAACAAGCCTTGGCCTGCCTGCCCGCCGAGCACTTGCGCCATTGGTTTGAACGGCTGCTGCTGGATATCCGCGCCAACCGCGCCGGCATGCCGGACCTGATCCAGTTCTGGCCCGCGCAAAACACCTACCGCATGATCGAAGTCAAAGGCCCCGGCGACCGCCTGCAAGACAACCAACTGCGCTGGCTGGCGTTCTGCGGCGAGCACCAGATGCCGGTGACCGTCTGCTATGTGCGTTGGGCGGAGCAACCGGCTTGAGTTACAACGTGGCCGTGCGGGCACTGTGTGAGTTCACCGCCAAGGTCGGTGACCTTGACCTGCGTTTTACCCCATCCCCCAGTGCCCAGGAAGGTATCGTCGGCCACCGTACGGTCGCCTCTCGTCGCAGTGCGCACTACCAGCATGAAGTGGCCCTGGAAGGCGACTACCAGCAGCTCAAGGTGCGGGGCAGGGCGGATGGCTACGACCCCGACGCCAACCGTCTCGAAGAAGTGAAGACCTACCGTGGCGACCTGGCTGCCCAGCCTGCCAACCACCGGCAACTGCATTGGGCCCAGGTCAAGGTGTATGGCTGGCTGATGTGCCGCAAGCTTGGCCTGCAAGAGATCGACCTGGCGCTGGTGTACTTCGATATTGTCGGTGAAGGCGAGACGCCGCTGAGCCAGCGCTTCAACGCGGCCGACCTCGAACGCTTCTTCAATCAGCAATGTGCCTTGTTCCTCGACTGGGCTCACCAGGAAATGCAGCACCGCGCGGCGCGCAACCACGCCGCAGGCGCGCTCACGTTTCCCCATGCCGACTTCCGCACCGGCCAGCGTGCATTGGCCGAGACCGTCTACAAGGCCGTCAGTACCGGCCGTTGCCTGATGGCCCAGGCGCCCACCGGTATCGGTAAAACGGTCGGTACGATCTTCCCGATGCTCAAGGCCCTGGCGCCCCAGCAACTGGACAAAGTGTTCTTCCTCACCGCCAAGACCCCGGGTCGCCAATTGGCGTTGGACGCCGCCCAAGTGCTGTATGACAGCCATCCCGAGCTGCCGCTGCGGGTATTGGAGCTGGTGGCGCGGGACAAGGCTTGCGAGCATCCGGACAACGCCTGTCATGGCGATTCGTGCCCATTGGCCAAAGGTTTTTACGACCGACTGCCCGCCGCGCGCCAGGCGGCGTCCACGGTGCGCCTGCTCGATCAACGCAACCTGCGGGAAGTGGCTTTGGCCCATGACGTGTGCCCGTATTACCTGAGCCAGGAAATGGCGCGCTGGGCCGACCTGGTCGTTGCCGACTACAACTACTATTTCGACTTTGGCGCCATGCTGTTCGGCCTGGCCCAGCTCAACCAATGGCGCGCAGCCGTGCTGGTGGACGAGGCCCACAACCTGGTGGAGCGCGCGCGCTCGATGTACAGCGCCAGCCTCGATCAATACAGCCTCAAGACCTTGCGCGACACCGCGCCCGATGCGTTGAAAAAGCCGTTGCAGCGCCTGAACCGTGAGTGGAATGCCCTGCACAAGGACCAGATCGCGCCGTACCAGGCCTATGCCGCGCGCCCGGAAAAACTGCTCCTGGCCCTGAGCTTGTGCACCAGCGCCCTGGGCGACTACTTCAACGACCACCCCGAATCCCTCGCCGGTGACCTGCAAGCCTTCTATTTCGATGCGCTGCAATTTGCCAAAGTGGCGGAGCTGTTCAACGAGCATTTCATTTTCGATATCAGCAAGCGGCAGTCCAGTGGCAAACGCAGTGCATCCACCTTGTGCCTGCGCAACGTGGTGCCGGCTGAGTTCATTCGCCCCAGGCTGACGGCGGCCCGCAGCAGCGTGCTGTTTTCCGCGACCCTGAGCCCGCGTCACTATTACGCCGACTTGCTGGGGCTGCCGACGGATACCGCGTGGATCGATGTGCAATCGCCGTTCAAGGCCGAGCAACTGCAGGTGCGCATCCTCGACGCGATCTCCACGCGCTTCGTGCATCGCCAAGCCTCGCTGGAACCCATCGTCGAGGTGATCGCCCAGCAGTTCGCCGCGCAACCGGGCAACTACCTGGCGTTTTTTTCAAGCTTCGACTACCTGCAACAGGTCGCACAATTAATGGCCCAGCGGCACCCGCAAATTGCGTTGTGGCTGCAATCACGCGGCATGGCCGAGGCCGAGCGGCAAGCGTTTCTGGACCAGTTCACCCCACACAGCCAGGGCGTTGGCTTTGCGGTCCTGGGCGGTGCGTTTGGCGAAGGCATCGACTTGCCGGGCGCGCGCTTGATCGGGGCATTTATCGCCACATTGGGGTTGCCGCAGCTGAACCCGATCAACGAGCAAATGAAAGTGCGCATGGGGTCGATCTTCGGAGCCGGGTATGACTACACCTACCTGTACCCCGGCCTTCAGAAAGTGGTGCAGGCGGCCGGAAGGGTGATCCGCAGCCAGCAGGACCGGGGCGTGGTGATGTTGATTGACGACCGGTTTGGCGAGGCGCGGGTGCGGCAGTTGTTGCCGCGATGGTGGGCCGTTCATTAGACGCACGGGGAAAGTACTAGACGACGAACCCCCCGCCGCGGGTCAACGCGCTGATGCTTGGGTTTCTAGAGAAAAGCTGAAGGTCGCCCCCCGACCGGCTCGCTCGACCAGCTCAATGCGGCGCCCATGCAATTGCAGGATCCGGTGCACGATGCGCAGGCCCAGGCCACCTTCACGGCGTGCGCCGCCGATGGTGAAGGCACGCAGGAACAGCCCTTCACGCAGTTCGGCATCGATGCCCGGGCCGCTGTCGGTGACGGTCACCGTCACGCTGTCGGCTTCAGTTGCCAGGATCACTTCAACTTCGCCATGCATGGGGGTGTGCCTTAACGCATTGTCGAGCAGGTTGGTCAGCACCCGTTCGATCAGGCCCAAATCGGCCAATACCGTGGGCACGTAGGGGGGCAGGGTAGCAGTCAGGGTGATGGCGCGGGCTTCGGCGGTGAGCTCGAACTTCTGGAAGATGTCCTGCACCAGGTCCGGCAATGAAAAACCCTCGATCACCGGCTGCACAAAACCGTGTTCCAGGCGCACCAGTTCCAGCAGCGACTGGGCCAGGCCGCCGACTTTACGGCTCTGGTCCAGGGCAATCCCAAGGTAACGCCGGCGTTCTTCGGGGCTCAGGCTGGCGTCCTTGAGCGACAGGGTTTCCAGGTAACCCTGCAGGGAGGCCAGGGGCGTGCGCAGGTCATGGGAGATATTGGCGACCATTTCCCGGCGTTCCTGGTCTTGATGGGTAATGGCGCGCCATTGTTCGCCCAGGCGGTTTTCCATCTGCACGAAGGCGTGGTCGAGCACGGCGATTTCATCACCGCTGTCCAGCTCGGGCGCGCGCGGTTGCGCCAGCCTGGGCACGCCATTGATGTCGAACTGGCCGACCTTGTCGGTCAACTGGCGCAAGGGCCGGGTGATCCAGGCAAATGCGATCAGGCCGGCCATTAGGCACAGCAGGGCGACCAGGCCGATGGACCACAACGCGATTTTCAGCGCCATGCCCGTTGCATCCTTGGCGTCGTACACATCGTGGGCTTCGCCCAGCAGCACCACATACAGAAAACCGGTTTGTTGGCCGTTGGCTTTCAGTGGCGCGGCGCTGAAGACTTTGCGCCCGTCGACGCTACGCGGGTCATCGCCCAGGATCGGCAACATGGCGCCGCTGAGGAAACGCCGGATGGGCGCGAGGTCGACGCGATCACGCAGCAAATGCCCGCTGGGCGCGGCGTTACCGACCACACGGCCCTCGATATCCAGCAAATACACTTCGACGCTGGGGTTGACCAGCATCAACTGGTTGAACAGGTTGCGCACCGCTTCGGGCTTGAGGCCGTCGGCGTCCATCAGTTGGGTGTCGCGGGCAATGTGCGCGGCCAGGTCGCGAGACAGACCTTGCACCACTTCCAGTTCGTGCATGCGGTTGGAGCGCACCTGCAACCAGGCCGAGGTGCCGCTGCAAATCACCAGCAACACGGCGAACACCACCGAGAGGCGTTGGGTCAGGGTCAGCTTCATGGCGCGCTCTCGGCAAACTTGTAGCCGCGGCCCCACACGGTGAGGATGCGCGCCGGGTTGGCCGGGTCGGCCTCGACCTTGGCGCGCAGGCGGTTGATATGGGTATTGACGGTGTGTTCGTAGCCCTCGTGGCTGTAGCCCCACACGGCGTTGAGCAGGTCCATGCGCGAGAACACCTTGCCCGGCTGGCGCGCGAAGAAGTACAGCAAGTCAAATTCCCGTGGGGTCAGCTCCAGGCGTTGGCCTTGCAGGGTGGCATCGCGGGTGAGGGGGTTGATGAATAGCTGGCCCAGTTCAAGGCTGCCGGCGTCCATCTTCAGGTTGCGCGCCATGGCATCCACCCGGCGCAGCAGGGCCTTGACCCGCGCCACCAGCTCGGGCATCGAAAACGGCTTGGCCAGGTAATCGTCGGCGCCCAGCTCCAGGCCGAGGATGCGGTGCAGTTCGCTGGAGCGTGCGCTGGTGATGATGATCGGTGTGTAGCGCGTCATGGCGCGGGCGCGACGGCAGATTTCCAGGCCATCGACGCCGGGCAGCATCAGGTCGAGGATCAATGCATCCCAGCCGCCTTGTTCGAGCAGGCGCAAGCCTTCGTTGCCATCGGCACTGTGGGTCACCTCGAACTGCTCGTCACGCAGGTGCAGGCAGATCAAGTCGGCAATATGGGCATCGTCCTCAACCACCAGGACTCGTTTGGGCTGATCCATGTAAGGGAAACCTTCGCGTTGGGTTCGCGCATTGTGCGGGTTTTGTCTCAGTGTAGTTATCACGAATTGTTTAACTCTGCGTGAGGATTTCGCGACCGCCCAGGGTCCAGGATGGCCTCATTGTTCAATGAGGAGAACGCCATGTACTCACGTCGACAAATACTGCTGGCCGGTGGCGGCCTGGGTGTCGCCGTCCTGGCCGGTGGCCTGTTGAAACAGCTCAATGTCGTCACCGAAGTCCAAGCGGCCGAAACCTTCGAGGTCAACCACACCGAGGCCGAGTGGCGCAGCCTGCTGAGCGCGGAGCAATTCGACGTATTGCGCGAGGAGGGCACCGAACGCCCTTACAGCAGCCCACTTAACGACGAACACCGTGTCGGCACCTTTGCCTGTGCCGGCTGTGCGCTGGCGCTGTTTTCCTCGGCCACCAAGTTCGACAGCCATACCGGCTGGCCCAGCTTCTGGCAGCCGCTGGATAACGCCGTCGCCAGCCATACCGACACCTCCTTGGGCGTGGTGCGCAAGGAAATCCACTGTCGCCGTTGCGGCGGTCACCAAGGGCATGTGTTTGACGATGGCCCGGCACCCACCGGCCTACGCTATTGCATGAATGGCGTGGCCATGACGTTCATGGCGGCTTAAGCCAATGTCTATTTTTCATTCGTATAAGGGTCGATCCTATGTGGCTTCTGGTTCTTGCCTATCTGGGCGGCGTGCTGACCATTGTCAGCCCGTGCATCCTGCCGGTTCTGCCTTTTGTCTTCGCTCGCACCGGGCAGCCGTTTTTGCGCAGTGGCTTGCCGCTGTTGGCGGGGATGGCGGTGACATTCGCCCTGGTTGCCTCGCTGGCGGCGGTGGGCGGCGGCTGGGTGGTGCAAGTCAATCAGTACGGGCGTTGGCTCGCGTTGCTGTGCGTTGCCCTGTTCGGACTGACGCTGTTGCTGCCGCAACTGTCCGAGCGCCTGACCCGGCCGCTGGTGGCTGCCGGCAGTCGCTTGTCGCAAGCCGCCGGCGCGGATGCAAGGCCGCGTCCCGGCGCTTCGTTCCTGATCGGCGTGGCCACCGGGCTGCTGTGGGCGCCGTGCGCGGGCCCCATCCTCGGGTTGGTATTGACCGGCGCCGCGCTACAGGGCGCCAGCATCGGTACTACCTTGCTCTTGCTGGCCTACGCCGCCGGGGCTGCCACCTCCCTGGCCTTGGCCCTGCTGGTCGGCGGTAAAGTCTTCGGCTTCATGAAGCGTTCCCTCGGGGCGGGCGAATGGCTGCGCCGTGGCCTCGGTGCGTTGATGCTGGCCGGCGTGGCGGCGATTGCCCTGGGCCTGGACACGGGCGTGTTGTCGCGCTTGTCCTCGGCCTCGACCGGTGGCCTGGAGCAAAGCCTGGTGGACCGCCTGAGTGCCAAACCTGCACCACAGGGCGGCGCGATGATGATGGCCGCCAACCCCGGTGACACGCTGCCGATCGAAGGCGCACTGCCTGCGTTGGACGGCGCTGTGCAATGGCTCAACAGCCCACCGCTGACGGCCGAGGCGCTCAAGGGCAAAGTGGTGCTGGTGGATTTCTGGACCTATTCCTGCATCAACTGCCTGCGCACCTTGCCGTATGTCAAAGCCTGGGCCGCGAAGTACCACGACCAGGGCCTGGTGGTGATTGGCGTGCACGCCCCGGAGTTCGCTTTTGAGCGCGACGTGAACAACGTCACCCAGGCCATGAAGGATTTGGGCATCACTTACCCGGTGGCCATCGACAACAACTACAAGATCTGGCGCGCGTTCAACAACCAATACTGGCCGGCGCATTACTTTGCCGACGCCAAGGGCCAGATCCGTTACCACCACTTTGGCGAAGGCGATTACGCCGAGTCCGAGCGGGTCATCCAGCAACTGCTGCGCGAAGCCGGGGCGCAGAACGTCGGCGGTGGCTTGATCGAGGCCGATGCCAAGGGCGTGCAGCAAGCGCCGGACATGAACGAAGTGCAGTCGCCGGAAACCTACCTGGGCTTCCAGCGTGCGGAAAACTTCGTGACCACCGGCACACGGGGTACCGACACTGTGGTGAATTACCCGGTCGCAGGCCCCCTGGCGCTGAATAACTGGACCCTGGAAGGCCGCTGGAACGTCGGCGGCCAGCAAGCCACCCTTGACCAGGCCGGTGGCCGCATTGTGTATCGCTTCCATGCTCGCGACCTGCACCTGGTGCTGGGCCCGGGGGCCGACGGCAAGCCGGTGCGCTTCAACGTCTCGATTGACGGCCAGGCCCCAGGCGATGCCCACGGCACCGACGTGGCGCCGGATGGCAGCGGCACCGTGACCGAACAGCGCCTGTATCAACTGGTGCGCCAACCCGGTGCCGTCAAGGACCGCACCTTCACCATCGAATTTCTCGACCCGCACGTGTCGGCGTATGCCTTTACGTTTGGTTAATCAGGAGTGCCGTCCATGAAGCTTTTCAAATACCTGCCCGTCCTGGCGTTCGCGGCCTTTGTCGGGCAAAGCTCGGCCTTTTCATTCGCCCGCTCCGAAGACGCCGTGGCCATCGCGCCGCCGGCCCTGGACCTGCCCGCCGAACCCGGCAACCTGCAAACCGCCGTGTTTGCCGGGGGCTGTTTCTGGGGTGTCCAAGGTGTGTTCCAGCATGTACAAGGGGTGAAAAACGCCGTGTCCGGCTATGACGGTGGTGCGGCGAGCACGGCTGAGTATGAGGCCGTCAGCGGCGGCGATACAGGTCATGCCGAGTCGGTGTCCGTCACCTACGACCCGAGCAAGATCAGCTACGGCAAGCTGTTGCAGATTTACTTTTCAGTGGCCCATAACCCCACCGAGCTCAACCGCCAGGGCCCGGACAGCGGCACCCAATATCGCTCGGCGATCTTCGCGCAGAATGCCGACCAGCAGAAAGTCGCGCAGGCTTACATCGCGCAACTGGAGGCGGCCAAGTCGTTCGCCAAACCCATTGTGACCCAGGTGGAGATGGGCAAGACGTTTTACCCGGCGGAGGCCTATCACCAGGACTTTCTGACCGAGAACCCGTCTTACCCGTACATCGTGATCAACGATTTGCCCAAGGTGGCACAACTCAAAAAGCTGTTCCCCGACCAATACCGCGCAGAACCCGTGTTGGTGAAAAACCAATAAACGCCGTAAACCCAATGTGGGAGGAGGCTGGCTCCCGATAACGGTGGACCAGTCGATAGCTTCGTTGACTGACACACTGTCATCGGGAGCAAGCCCCCTCCCACATGTTGACCTGTGTTGGGCTTTAAATAACCTCCAGGTACGAGCTGTGGATGGCCCTTGCCAGCTCGCGCACGGTGTCGATGAAGCCCGTGAGCCGGCGGTGCAAGCCGTCGTCGAGAATCTCATCAATCCCGGTATAGCGCAGCCGCGCTTCGAACTCCGCGGCCAGGCGCTGCGCCGTGCGCCCATAACTGCCGGGCAGGTCCGCGAGGATATGGCTCAACTCCTCGACACACGCATGCAAGGAGCGCGGCACATCACTGCGCAGCAACAGCAACTCCGACACCGAACGCGCATTCAAGGCATTGGGGTACAACTCGGTATACGCCTCGAACGATGACAACGCGCGCAGCAGGGCGCTCCACTGGTAATAGCCACGTGCCGACAGGTCGCTGACTTCTTCTGACTCTTCACCGAACATCTCGTAGCGCGCATCCAGCAGGCGCAAGGTGTTGTCTGCGCGTTCGACAAACGTGCCCAGGCGAATGAAGCGATAGGCGTCATTGCGCATGATGGTGCCCGACGTTGCCCCCCGGAACAGGTGCGAGCGCTGCTTGACCCAGTCACAGAAGTGGCTGATGCCGTGCCGCGCCAGGCCGCCGGCGGCGATGCTGCGCATTTCCAGCCAGGTGGCATTGAGGTTCTCCCACATATCGGCGGTGATGCGCCCGCGTACCGCATGGGCATTGCCCCGGGCGGCGCGCAGGCAGTTGTAGATGCTGGCGGGGTTTTCTTCGTCGAGGGCGAAGAAGTGCAGCATGCGCATCGCGTCCAGCTGCTTATGGCGTTCCAGGTAGCTGTCGAGGGTGCCACTGCTGAGCAACGACATCGCCAGTTCGTCCAGGCCATCGCTGCGCCCGGCCTGGGGCATCAACGACAGCGAGTAACTGACCTCCAGCATGCGCGCCAGGTTCTCGGCGCGCTCCAGGTAGCGGGACATCCAGTACAGATCTGCGGCGGTTCTACTCAGCATACTCAGCCCTCCACCACCCAGGTGTCCTTGGTTCCGCCGCCTTGCGACGAGTTGACGATCAACGAGCCTTCCTTCAGCGCCACACGGGTCAAGCCTCCGGGTACCAGACGGGTTTCCTTGCCCGAGAGCACGAACGGGCGCAGGTCGATATGCCGGGGCGCAATGCCGTTTTCGACAAACGTCGGGCAGGTGGACAGGCTCAGGGTTGGCTGGGCGATATAGGCATGGGGGCGGGCCTTGATGCGCTGACGGAAATCTTCGATTTCGGCCGCGCTGGACGCCGGCCCCACCAGCATGCCGTAGCCACCTGAGCCTTGGGTTTCCTTGACCACCAGTTCCGGCAAATGCGCCAGCACATGGGACAGTTCATCCGGCTTGCGGCACTGGAAGGTCGGCACGTTCTGCAGGATCGGTTCTTCATCCAGGTAGAAGCGGATCATTTCCGGTACGTAGGGGTAGATCGACTTGTCATCGGCCACGCCGGTGCCGATGGCGTTGGCCAGCACCACATTGCCGGCGCAGTAGGCGGCCACCAGGCCGGGCACGCCGAGCATCGACTCGGGGTTGAACGCCTGTGGGTCGAGGAAGGCATCATCGATGCGCCGGTAGATCACATCCACGGCCTTGGGACCGTCGGTGGTGCGCATGAACACCTTGAGGTCGTGCACGAACAGGTCGGCACCTTCCACCAGTTCCACGCCCATTTCCCGCGCCAGGAAGGCATGCTCGAAGAACGCACTGTTAAAACGCCCTGGTGTCAGGACGACGACGTTGGGGTTGTCCAGGCGGCTCGAACTTTTCAGGGTCTTGAGCAGCAGGTTGGGGTAGTGGTCCACCGGCGCGATGCGCTGCTTGGCGAACACTTCGGGGAACAGGCGCATCATCATCTTGCGGTCTTCGAGCATGTAGCTCACGCCGCTGGGGGTGCGCAGGTTGTCTTCAAGCACGTAGTAGGTGCCATCGCCGTCGCGCACCAGGTCCACCCCGGAGATATGCGAGTAGAGGTCGCGGTGCAGGTCGAGCCCGACCATCGCCTGCTGGTAACCCTCGTTGCCCAGCACCTGGTCTGCCGGAATGATCCCGGCCTTGATGATGCGCTGGTCGTGGTAGATGTCGGCGAGGAACAAGTTGAGCGCATTGACCCGCTGGATGCAGCCGCGTTCGATCACCTGCCACTCGCTGGCGGGGATGCTGCGGGGAATGATGTCGAAGGGGATCAGGCGCTCGGTGTCTTGCTCGTCACCGTAGAGGGTGAAGGTGATGCCGGCGCGGTGGAACAGCAGGTCGGCTTCGCGGCGACGCTGGGCCAGCAGTTCCGGCGGCGTGTTGGCCAGCCAGCGGGAGAAATCCTGATAGTGCGCACGGCAGGCGCCGTTTGCGTCATTCATTTCATCAAAGAAAGATCGAGCCATTCCAGTACCTTGTCAGTGCCGAGGGACGCCTTGGGGGGCACTGCCGCTTAAAAAAACGCATTTTTTTATGAGCCCGTGGCGCAGGGTGCCAACAGGCCGGGTCCTTACTTTCTTATGGGGCGGCTCTGGGTCAAGGGGTAACGAATGCTCCTGTTTGCGGGTAGAAGAATGGATAAAGCAAGGCGTGTGCCGCAATTGTGCTCAGGCGTCGAAAACTGACTGTGTGTGGCGAGCGGGCTTGCCCCGCGTTGGAGTGCGCAGCGCTCCCGCTTTTTTGGGGCCGCTGCGCAGCCCAGCGCGGGGCACGCCCGCTCGCCGCAGCGCCCCAACTTGGTGCGGGAACAAACTTGAACTTCGCACACGCCCGGTTCTTCTAACGAAGCTCGAAACCGTGTGGAGCAACGTCGTGCCCAGAATCATCGCGCCCAACACCCCGCAGGCGGCCCTGGACGATCACAGTGAACACAACGCCAAGATCTTCGGCTCCCCCAAGGACCGCCTCGACTTCTATCGCCGCGAGATCCAATACGAAACCAGCATCCTGGCCAACCGCACCGACGCCTACCTCACGGCGCAATCGTTTCTGGTGATCGCCTTTGTGTCCGGCATGGGTAACCTGAACCCGGAATGGGGCAAGCTGTTCACCCTGGTGGTGCCGGTGTTCCTGGTGTTGCTTGGCATACTCAGCTCGCTGAATGCCTGGCCAGGTATTCGCGCAGCCTACGAAATCATCGACCACTGGCACTACAAGCAAAGTGAGCTGCTGCGCAGTGAGCCGGTGATGGGCCTGGCCTACGACGATTCGCCGCTGTTCTGCGAGACCGAGTCGTCACACAAGGGCTATCGCAAGTCGCTGCTATTCTCAATGCGTGCGCCCTGGCTTTTTATGGTGTTCTGGCTGGTGCTGGGGGCCTACGCGTTCTATATCCAGGTGGACAACCCGATTTCCTGAGAGGCGAGGGCCATGTCGAAAGAACCGGAAGACGACGAACTCAACGACCCAGGTAACGAAGACCCGGGTTCGCTGATGGATGATGCCCAGGTGCCGTTGCGCGAGCCGGATGACACTGCGCAGGCGGGCGAGCCTGAGCATCAGGACTGACGTGTATCCTGGCTACCGAGCGGCCAAATGCGGGTCAGCCGAACACTGGAGCGAGTCACCGCTAACCTGTGGCGAGGGAGCTTGCTCCCGTTGGACGGCGTAGCCGTCCCCTGCTTTTTAAACAAAGAGCGGGGCCGCTTCGCGCCCCAGCGGGAGCGAGCTCGCCACTGTTACGGTGTTCCGTTTGATTGACTGGCATACATCCGGGTATGTCGAGGGTTACAAAAACACTGGCAACGACCTGTTCACTCGATAAACGACACCCCTCCAAACTTACCCATTGAACGACTGTTCAGTTTGAACTATGTTGACCGCATCCACCCGTTTACACCTGAGCGGGTTCGCGCTTTTTCTTCTTGAACGAGAGGCTCTGGCATGCGGTTTTCCCCCTTCGTTGAGCGAATTGCAGGGCAGGGCGTCGCCGCCTGGGACATCCACCACGCCGCGTTCCACGCTGCCAGCCAGGGCGAAGACATCATCATCCTCAGCGTCGGCGACCCCGATTTCGCCACGCCGTCCTTCATCACCGACGCCGCCGTCAACGCCTTGCGCGAAGGCGATACCCACTACACTGAAATTCCCGGTCGCCCGGCACTGCGTGAGGCGGTCGCGGCGCGCTACAGCCAGACCCTGGCCCGCCCGGTGAGCGCCGAAAGCGTGATCATCGTGCCCGGCGCACAGAACGCCCTGTTCGTCAGTTCGCTGTGCTTGTTGCAGGCGGGCGACGAAGTGCTGGTACTTGACCCGATGTACGTGACGTACGAGGCCACGCTCAAGGCCAGCGGTGCCACCCTGGTACGGGTGCCGTGTTCGCCTGAGTCGGGTTTCCGCCTGGATGCACAGTTGCTCGCCGCGGCGATCACCCCGCGCACCCGGGCGATTTTCTTTTCCAACCCGAACAACCCCACCGGTGTGGTGCTCAACCCACAGGAACTGCAAGCTATCGCGGATCTGGCCATCGCCCATGACCTCTGGGTGGTGGTGGATGAGGTCTACGAAAGCCTGGTGTTCGACGGTGAGTACCACAGCCTCGCCGCGTTGCCGGGCATGGCTGAGCGCTGCATCGTGATCGGCAGCCTGTCCAAATCCCACGCCATGACCGGCTGGCGCATCGGCTGGATCATTGCCGCGCCGCAGATGGTGACCCACGCAGAAACCCTGGTGTTGAGCATGCTGTATGGCTTGCCCGGCTTCGTAATGGCGGCGGCGACCGCGGCGGTGTTGGCCCATGACGACGTGACCGTGGGCATGCGCGAAATCTACCGCCGCCGCCGTGACCTGGTGGTGGCGGGCCTCGGCGCCTGCCCGGGGATCAAGGTGCAAGCACCGCAAGCGGGCATGTTCGTGCTGGTGGATGTCCGCGGCACCGGCTTGGGCTCCCTGGATTTTGCCTGGCGCCTGTTCCGTGAAGCGGGGGTGTCTGTGCTCGATGCCGCGGCCTTTGGCGAACCGGCCCAAGGGTTTGTCCGGCTGTCTTTCACGCTGGGTGAGGAGCGCTTGAGCCAGGCGTGCCAGCGTATCGCAACGTTTGTGGCCAAGCTGGCGGGTGAGCCGCGTATCAACGCCGTGCCGAAGGTCGAAGTCGCACCACCGGCCGATGCCAGGAAGATGATCGACGTCATCGACCTGCATAAGCGCTTCGGCAATATCGAAGTGCTCAAGGGCATCTCCCTCACGGCCCACGAAGGCGAAGTGATCTCGCTGATCGGCGCCAGCGGTTCGGGCAAAAGTACCTTGCTGCGTTGCATCAACATGCTCGAAGTCCCCGACCAGGGCAGCATCCATGTCGATGGCGAGCCCATCAAGCTGAACTATGGCTGCCCCGGGGCGCCGCTGGTGGCCGACGCCAAGCAACTGGTGCGTATCCGCTCGACCTTGGGCATGGTGTTCCAGAACTTCAACCTCTGGCCCCACCGCACGGTGTTGGAAAACCTCATCGAGGCACCGATCCAGGTGCTGCGCGAAAGCCGCAGTGAAGCAATAGAGCGCGCCGAAGCCTTGCTTGACCGCGTGGGCCTGGCCGCCAAACGCAACGAATACCCGGCGTTTCTTTCCGGCGGCCAGCAACAGCGGGTGGCGATCGCCCGCGCGCTGGCCATGCGGCCCAAAGTGATGCTGTTCGACGAACCCACGTCGGCCCTCGACCCTGAATTGGTGGGCGAAGTGCTGCGCGTGATCCGCTCCCTGGCCGAAGAAGGCCGCACCATGATCCTGGTCACCCATGAAATGGCCTTCGCCCGGGATGTGTCATCCAAAGTGGCTTTTCTGCACCAAGGCATGATCGAGGAAGCCGGTTCGCCGGACTCGGTGTTTATCAACCCACGCAGTGAGCGTTGCCGGCAGTTCGTCAACGCGCATCAAACTCGCTAATTCCATAAAAAGACGGGGCACATCATGAAATCCAAACCCATGGCAAGGTGGTTGAGCAGTGCAGTGTTGATGTTGGTTGCAGGTTTTACCCTGGCGGCGGAGAAACCCATTGTGTTTGCGGTGGCGGCCGAACCCTATCCACCGTTCACCATAAAAGGCGGCAACGGCGAGTGGTCGGGTTTTGAAGTGGACCTGATCCACAAACTCTGTGCGGGCATGAAAGCCGAGTGCCAGATCAAGGAAGTGGCGTGGGACGGCATCATCCCCTCACTGTTGGCGAAGAAGATCGACGTGATCTTCTCTTCGATGTCAGTCACCGATGAACGCGAAAAACAGATCGCCTTCAGCCGTGCCTACTACGACTCGTTATTGGGCGTGGCGGGGCCCAAAGGCAGCGAGGTGGACATCTCCCCAGCGGGGCTCAAGGGCAAGTTGATCGGCGTGCAGATCTCCACCGTCAGCGCCAATTACCTGAAGAAGTATTACGAGAACATCGCCGACCTCAAGTACTACGACACCCAGGAGTCGGCCAACGCGGACCTGATCGCCGGGCGCATCGACTACATGATGGCCGACGACACGGCCATCGCCATGATGGTCAAGACTCCGGAGGCCAGTGGCCTGGCCCATATCGCCAGTGTGCCGTATGACCCGATCATTGGCCGTGGCGTCGGCGCCGGTTTGCGCAAGGAAGACGTCGCGCTCAAGGTCCGGTTGGACAAAGCCATCGGCGAGTTGCTGGTGAGCAAAGACTATGACGACCTGTCCGAGCACTATTTCGGCCTCTCCGTCAGCCCGTGCAAGCGTGGCGATACCCCGGCGTTCGTGAGCAAGACCTGCGACAGCCCGTACCCGCCCATCGCCCAGAAGACCGAATAAGATGTTCGACCTCCTCAGTTTCGGCGAACAGGGATGGGGTAACGCACTGCTCAAAGGGTTATGGATGACCCTGCAAATTTCTGCCGGCGCGTTTGCCGTCGGTGTGTTGATCGGCCTGGTGGTGGCTTGCGCCAAGCTCAGTGCACCGCGCCCGATTGCCCTGTTGATGCGCGGTTACACCACGGCGTTTCGCGCGGTGCCGGAACTGCTGCTGATCCTGTTGCTGTATTACGCAGGCTCCATGGGCCTCAACGCCTTGATGCTCGGGTTGGGGTATGAACAGGTGAATATCAGCGGCCCACTGGTTGCGATCCTGGTGCTGGGGTTGGTGCAGGGCGCCTACGCCTCGGAGATTTTCCGCGCGGCGATCCTGGCGATTCCCCACGGCCAGATCGAAGCCGCGCGGGCCTTTGGCTTGAGCGGCGTGGGCCTGTTCCGCCGGGTGACGTTGCCGATCATGGCCCCGTACGCCCTGGCGGGCATGTCCAACCTGTGGATCAACCTGATCAAGGACAGTGCGCTGATCAGCGTGGTCGGCACTAATGAACTGTTGTACACCGCCAAGCAGGCGGCCGGTTCCACGCGCCAATACTTACTGTTTTATCTCACGGCCGCCGCCTTGTATTACCTGGTGACGCTGGCTTCCAACCACCTGTCCGGGCGCCTGGAGCGACGTATTCGTCGCTGGATGCCGGCTGTCGAGTGAGTCGCCCATGCCTGAATGGATAAGCTATTACGCCGGGCTGGTCGCCAAGGGGTTGCAGACCACCTTGTCGCTGCTGGCGATCTCGGCAGTGCTGGGGTTTGCCCTGGCGGTGCTGGTGGCATTGGCGCGGCTGTCGCGACGCAAGTGGCTGGCCCGCGGCGCACTGGCTTACACCAGCGTGCTGCGGGGCACGCCGCTGCTGATCCAGATCTACATTTTCTACTATGGGCTGGGCAGTCTGTTTGCCCAGTTTCCGATGGTGCGGGGCAGCTTCCTATGGCCGTTTCTGCGCGATGGTTACTGGTACATCGTGTTCGCCCTGGTGCTGTCGGTGGGCGCCTATGTGGGGGAAGTGATTCGCGGCGGCTTGCTGGCAGTGCCCAAGGGTGAGATGGAGGCGGCGTCGGCGTTTGGCATGACCCCGCGCCAAGCCCTGTTGCGGGTGCGCTTGCCCCGGGCGATGCGCCTGCTCTTGCCGACCTTGGCGGGGGAGACCGTGATGCTGCTCAAGTCCACCGCGTTAGCCTCGACGATTGCCGTGGTGGACCTGCTGGGTGCGGCCAACGTGGTACGCGCGCAAACCTTGCAGATCTATCAGCCGTTGCTGTTGGTGGCCGGTGTCTACCTGTGCCTGACCTTCTTGATCGAGGCGGTGTATGCGATTGCCGAACGCCGTGGCACACCCCTGCGCAGGGCGGCCGGGTGAACCCGCCCCGCGCGCTGCAAGGGATCGCGCTGTGCGCCCTGGCCTATGCGTTCCTGGCGTTGCAGGACGCCGTGATCAAATGGTTGGTGGCCGATTATTCGGTGTTCACCATCCTGTTCTGGCGCAGCCTGGTGGTGGTCGCCGCGTGCGTGATCGCCGGGCGCATGGGGGTGTTGCGGCGTGCCTGGCGCTCTGCCAGCCGCAGGCTGTTGATCATTCGCGCACTGCTGTCGTTGTTGGCGTGGTTGTTGTATTACACCGCCGCCAAGGACCTGACCCTGGCGGAAATGACCACCTTGTATTTCTCCGCGCCGATCATGGTGACGCTGCTCGCCGCGCTGATCCTCAAGGAACGCGCCAGCCGTGGCCAGTGGGTCGCGCTGATCATCGGTTTTGTCGGCGTGGTCATCGCCTGCCGTCCGAGCCACATGGTCGATCCCGTGCCCATCGCGCTGACCCTGGCGGCCGCGCTGTGCTGGGCGTTCACCTATATCCAACTGCGCCAGGTCGACCCGACCACCTCGGTACTGGAACAAATGCTGATGACCAATGGCGTGTTCGTGGTCTGCATGGCCGTGACCTTGCCCTGGACCCACACGCCATCACCGACACCGGCCTGGCTCGGCATGTTGGCGGCGGGGCTGGTGGGCGGTATCGGTCAGTTCCTGTTGTTTGCCAGTTTCCGTCGGGCCACTGCGACGTTGCTTGCGCCGTTCGAATACACCGGTTTGATCTGGGCCTTTCTGTTATCGAGCCTGGTGTGGGGCACGTCGATGGACGGGTCGCTGATCATCGGCGCGGTGTTGATCGCTGTCAGCGGCACCCTGGCGATGCTCAGCGCCCGTCACCCGGAATCACAGGACGTGGTCGGCGCCGAATGCGCCGTGACGCAACCCCCGTACCCAGCAACGACAGATGTGCAAGCCGTTGGCGGGGCTGAACGTGCCGGGGTTGAGGCACCCCTCGAGCCAGAGCCCGTCGAGCATCGCCGATAGGCCGATGGCGGCCAGGTGGCTGTCGTGGATCACCAGGTTTTCGCTGCGGGCCAGGTCGTCCAGCAGTTGCTGGATCAGCGCCAGGTAAGCGCGGTAGCTGTTTTCGTGGGATTGGTTCACGTGGGGCGAATGGCGGATCAGGCTCCAGAACACCACCCACACGCCGAGCAAGTCGGGGTCCATCACTCGCGGTGAAAAAGACGCCGTAAGAAACGCATCCAGGCGTGCGGCCGCACCTTCGGCCAGCTCGACTTGCGCCCACAGTGCGCTGGTCAGCTCATTGGCGAGTTTGTGGTAGGTCTCGGCGACCAGCGCATCAATGCTGCCGAAATGGTGGTTCAGCAAGCCCACCGACACACCGGCCTCGGCCGCGATGCGGCGCACGGAAATCCCGGCATGCCCATCGCGGGCGAGGCAGGTGAGGGCGGCGGTAATCAGCAGGTCCCTGCGCTCATCGGGGTCGGCACGGCGCAGTTTGGGAGGGTCGATGTTCACGGGTATCCCTTCGATGAAGAAACTGCGGTGAAAGACAAGTGTGCTCAGGTTAATTGAACAGCTGTTCAATCTCTAGCGATTAAATGATCAGAGGAGGGCAAGGCATGGCATTGGACCTTTCGTGGCACGTAGCGGGTGACGCCGGTAACCGGTTGTCCATTGGCGCCTGGCGTTTTGACGGCGACGGCAGTGGGCCCAGGGTGCACCTGCAAGCGGGTGTGCATGCCGATGAAATCGCCGGGATGCTGGTGCTGCATAAGCTGCTGCCGCGCTTGCAGGCGTGCGAGCAGCAGGGCTTGCTCAAAGGCTGCGTGACCGTGGTGCCCCAGGCGAACCCCTTCGGCATCGGCCAGTTCCGCCAGGGCCGTTTGTTGGGCCGTTTTCACGCGGCCAGCGGGCAGAACTTCAACCGTGCGTTCGACCAGTCCCTGGCCATGGAGCGCCCGGCGAACACGCTGGCGCAATGGCAAAAAAGCCTGGTGCAACTGGCCGCCGACGCTGACCTGGTGCTCGACTTGCACACCGACGATGAGGCGCTGCCGTACCTCTACATCCACCGCCGCTTTTGGCCCGAGCAGGGCTTGGCGCTGGCAGTGGCATTGCAAGCGGAGGTGGTGATCGTCTGGGATGAAGGCGGCGATGGCTCCTTTGAGGAAACCCTCATCAATCATGGCGCGCCACGGCTGGCGGCCACCCTTGAGTTGCGCGGTCAAGCGGATGTCAGCGACGCTCTGGCGCAGCAGGATGCCGATGGCCTGTGGGCGTGGCTGTGTATCAATGGCGTGATTGATGAAGTGGCGGCCATCAGCGAATGGCAAGGCGAAGTGGTGGACATGGGCTGCATGGAAACCCTTCTCGCGCCCTGTGCCGGGGTGCTGGTGTTTGACCTGGGCCTGGGTGATGACGTCGAGGAGGGCCAGCCCTTCGCCAGAATCATTGGCCGCCCAGGCGACCCGGGTTCAGAAGTGATTTTGCACGCCGCCCAGGCCGGCCGCATGGTCACTCGCCACCGCGAACGGCTGGTGGCCCAAGGCTCAGTGGTGGCGAAATTCACCGGCACACGTTTATCCGATAGCTACAGCGGTGGGGTACTGGACCCTTAGGGTGCCAAAACGCAAGAAATGCTGAGATCGCAGATTTTGTGCCAGGTGAAACGTTTCTTCTAGCGACAAACGGCTGACGCAAGCGCTTGCGTAAGCAAATGTATCTGATTAGAGTCGGGGGCAACCGGCTCTGATCCAAAGGAGGCGGAATACAACAATAATAAATCCAGGAGCTCAGCCATGAGCCTTGACCCCCTGCTTGAGATGCAGGGCATCAGCAAAACCTTCAACGGTTTGCGGGTGCTCAAAAATGTCGGCCTGAAGGTATACCCCGGCGAAATCCACGCCTTGATGGGGGAGAACGGCGCCGGCAAATCAACCCTGATGAAAATCCTCTCCGGTGCTTACCAAGCCGACCCGGGCGGTGAAATCCACATCGACGGCCAACCCGTCGCCACCTTCGACCCTGCGACGGCCAAAACCCTCGGCATTGCCGTGATCTACCAGGAACTGAGCCTGTGCCCTAACCTGAGCGTGGCCGAGAACATCTACCTGGGCCGCGAGCTGCGGCGCGGCTGGACCATCGACCGCAAGGGCATGCAAGACGGCTGCACCGAGGTACTGCAACGCCTGGGGGCTGAGTTCAAACCCACGACGGCGGTCAGCAGCCTGTCGATTGCCGAGCGCCAGTTGGTGGAGATCGCCCGCGCCCTGCATGCCCACGCGCGGATCCTGGTGATGGACGAGCCGACCACGCCGCTGTCGTCCCGCGAGACCGACCGCCTGTTTGCCTTGATCAAGCAGTTGCGCAGCCAGGGCTTGGCGATTATCTATATCAGCCATCGCATGGCCGAGATCTACGAACTGTCAGACCGGGTTTCGGTGCTGCGCGACGGCCAGTACATCGGCGAACTGACCCGCGACGCCTTGTCGGCCGAGGTGTTGGTGAAAATGATGGTCGGCCGCGACCTGTCCGGTTTCTACAAGAAGGAACATGCCGCGTACAACCCCGGCAATGTGCTGATGCGCGTGCGCGACATGGCCGACGGCAAGCGTGTGCGCAATTGCAGCTTCGACCTGCATGCCGGTGAAGTACTGGGCATTGCCGGGCTGGTGGGGGCAGGGCGCACGGAGCTGGCGCGGCTGATCTTCGCCGCCGACCCACGCACCGGCGGCACCCTTGAAGTGGTTGGCAAGAACGTCACCCCATTGCGTAACCCGGCCGACGCAATCCGTGCCGGCGTGGTGTACCTCACCGAAGACCGCAAGGCCCAGGGCCTGTTCCTGGACATGAGCGTGGCCGACAACATCAATGTCTGCGCCTGTGTGCCGGACGCCCATGCGGGAGGGGTGTTAAACCGTGGCCACGCCGCGCAGCGCTCCAATGACGCGATCAAGTCCCTGTCGATTCGTGTGGGGTCGGGCAAGGTCAATGTCGGCGCGTTGTCCGGCGGCAATCAGCAAAAGGTGCTGTTGGCACGCCTGCTGGAGGTCAAGCCTCACGTGCTGATCCTCGACGAGCCGACCCGAGGCGTGGATATCGGTTCCAAGTCCGAGATCTACCGCATCATCAATCAACTGGCGCTGGCCGGTGTCGGCATTGTGGTGATCTCCAGCGAGCTGCCGGAAATCATCGGCACCTGCGATCGCGTGCTGATCATGCGTGAAGGCCAGTTGGTGGCTGAGGTCGGCGGGGCGTCGGGCCACGTTATTTCCCAGGAACGCATTATTGACCTCGCCACTGGTGGCGATCAGGTGACTGTCCATGGCTGATTCAAATAACAACACAATGACCCTTGCGCCCATCGGCAAGGCCGAGCGTCTGCGCGAACTGATGCGCACCGTTGGCATGTTGCCGGTACTGGTGTTGCTGCTGGTGGGGTTTGCCCTGGCCAGCGAGAACTTCCTGACCGGGCAGAACTTGTCGATCATCACCCAGCAGGCTTCGGTCAATGTGGTGCTGGCCGCCGGCATGACCTTTGTGATCCTCACCGCCGGCATCGACCTGTCTGTGGGCGCGATACTCGCGGCGTCTGCGGTGGTGGCGCTGCAGGCGTCGATGTCGCCGCAGTTCGGCATGTTTGGCATTGCCGCCGGCATCGGCTTCGGCCTGTTGCTGGGCCTGGTCAACGGTGGGCTGATCGCCTTTATGCGCCTGCCGCCGTTTATCGTCACCCTCGGCGCGCTGACCGCCATGCGTGGCCTCGCGCGTTTGCTGGCCGATGACAAGACCGTGTTCAACCCTGACCTGCCGTTTGCCTTTATCGGCAATGACTCGATCTTCGGCGTGCCATGGCTGGTGGTCATCGCCGTGGCCGTGGTGGGGATGTCGTGGTTCATCCTGCGCCGTACCGTGATCGGCGTGCAGATCTACTCGGTGGGCGGCAACCCCGAGGCGGCGCGGCTGTCGGGGATCAAGGTGTGGAAAGTGCTGTTGTTCGTCTACGCCATGTCCGGCGCATTGGCCGGGCTGGGGGCGGTGATGAGTGCTTCACGCCTGTTCGCCGCCAATGGCCTGCAACTGGGGCAATCCTATGAACTGGATGCGATTGCGGCGGTGATCCTTGGCGGTACCAGTTTTACCGGCGGGGTCGGCACCATCGGCGGCACGCTGATTGGCGCGCTGATCATTGCAGTCCTCACCAACGGCCTGGTGCTGCTGGGCGTGTCGGATATCTGGCAGTACATCATCAAGGGCATTGTGATCATCGGCGCGGTGGCGCTGGATCGTTACCGCCAGTCCGGTGCGCGGACCTGATTTCACTCCAACAACAATCACAAGAGAAACTCGCATGAACCTTAAACGCCTCTTTCCCGTTATTGCCTTGGCTGCCCTGATCGCCCAAACAGCGCAAGCGCGTGAACTCAAGGCCGTCGGCATCAGCATGGGCTCGCTCGGCAACCCGTATTTCGTGACCCTGGCCGACGGCGCCACGGCCCGGGCCAAGGCGCTGAACCCCAACGTCAAGGTCACGTCGGTGTCGGCGGACTACGACCTGAGCAAACAGTTCTCGCAGATCGATAACTTCATTTCGTCCAAGGTCGACTTGATCCTGCTCAACGCTGTCGACCCGTCCGCCATGGCGTCGGCGATCAAGAAAGCCCGGAATGCCGGGATTGTCGTGGTCGCCGTGGATGTGGACGCTAAAGGCGTCAACGCCACCGTGCAGACCGACAACGTCGAAGCCGGCAAGCTGGCGTGCCAATTCCTGGTGGACAAGCTCTCGGGCAAGGGCAACGTGATTATCCAGAATGGCCCGCAAGTCACTGCGGTGACTGACCGCGTCAAAGGCTGCAAGGCCGCATTGGCCTCTGCCCCGGACATCAAGGTGTTGTCCGATGATCAGGACGGCAAAGGTTCGCGCGAGGGCGGTTTGAATGTGATGCAGGGCTACTTGACGCGCTTTCCAAAAATCGACGGCTTGTTCGCCATCAACGACCCGCAGGCGATCGGCAGCGACCTGGCGGCCAAGCAGCTCAAGCGCAGCGGGATCATCATCACCTCGGTGGACGGTGCCCCGGATATCGAGAACGCACTGAAGACCGACACACAGATCCAGGCATCTGCCAGCCAGGACCCATGGACCATGGCCCAGACCGCCGTGAATGTCGGCAATGACCTCCTCAATGACAAGGCCCCGGCCGAAGTGATTACCCTGCTCGCGCCCACACTGATCACCCGCGACAACGTCGGTACGTACAGCGGTTGGTCGAGTAAGCATTGAGTCACTGAAAAAGGGGGGCAGCGTCGTGGTCACCATGGATGACGTGGCAAGCAGAGCGGGGGTGTCGACCTCGACCGTGTCTCATGTGTTGAACGGCACCCGCAAGGTCAGCCCGGCGACGGTGCTGGCCGTACAGCGAGCGATCCAGGCATTGGGTTACATCCCCAATACCCTGGCGCGCTCGCTGGCCCGCTCCAGCACCAGCACCATCGGTGTGGCGATTTCTGCGCTGTCCAACCATTACTTCAGCGAAACCGTGAACGCGATTGAACGCGAGTGCGCCCAGCACGGCTACATGATGCTGTTTGTCGACCCCCACGATGACCCGGAGCAAGAACTGCGGGTGGTAACGGCCCTGCATCATCGGCGTGTCGACGGGATTCTGTTGGCGCCGTCCACGGGGTCAAAGGCCCTGGAGTATCTGCAAGCCAATGAGATGCCAACGGTGCTGGTGGACCGCATGATGAGCGAGCGATTTGACCAGGTCGGGGTGGAGAACAGCCTGTCCACCCAGGCGCTGGTTGCCCACCTGATTGAACATGGGCACCGTCGCATCGGCTTTATCGCCGGGCGTGCGGGGCTTGCGACGAGCGATGAACGGGTGGCCGGCTATCGTGCCGCGTTGCAGGCTGCGGGGTTGGCGTTTGATGCGCAGCTGCTGGTCAACGGTGGTTCCAACAGCGAACCGGCGCGGGCTGCCACCGCGCAGTTATTGGCCCTGGCGGCACCGCCTACGGCGATTATGGCGGGCAATAACCTCATGACCCTGGGCGCCATGCATGCACTGCGTGATGCGCGTATTGATGTGCCGGGGCAAATGGCCCTGGTCGGTTTTGATGATTTTGATTGGGCGGATTTTTTCGTACCGCGCCTGACGTTGATCGCCCAACCGGTCAAGGCCCTGGGCGCCCGCGCGGTGCAGATGCTGTTGCAACGCATGGCTTCGCCCGACGCGCCGGTTCAAAGCGTGCGCCTGGCGCCGACCCTGCAATACCGTAATTCCTGTGGCTGTATTTGATCGGAACGAACCACGTATGAGCAGTCCTGTTTCTCTCGGTATTGATCTTGGCACGTCGGAGCTCAAGGCGATCCTGATGGACGCTGGCGGCACCGTGCTGGCCCACGCGGGTGTGCATTTGAGTGTTTCGCGGCGTCATTGCGGTTGGTCCGAACAGGCACCGCAAGACTGGTGGCAAGCCTGTTTGCAGGCGCTCGACCAGTTGCGTGGGCATGAGGCCTATAGCCGTGTGGTGTGTATTGGCCTGTCCGGGCAGATGCACGGCGCGGTATTGCTCGGTGAGGATGACCGCGTCTTGTACCCGGCCATCCTGTGGGATGACTCACGCGCCGTCGCCGAGGCTGAACAACTTGGCGCAGGCTTTGCCGACGTCACTGGCAGCTTGCCCATGGCCGGCTTGACCGCGCCGAAACTGCTCTGGCTGCAACGGCATGAGCCCGAGGTGTTCCAGGCAATTGATTGCGTGCTGTCGCCCAAGGATTACCTGCGTTTGCGCCTTAGCGGCGAGCGCATCAGCGAGATGTCTGATGCGGCCGGAACGCTGTGGTTGGATGTGGCACGCCGTGAATGGTTTACCCCGATGGTGCATGCCACCGGTCTTGCACCCCGGCAGCTGCCTCGCTTGGTAGAGGGCCGCGCGGCCGCTGGCGTTGTACGCGTAGCCGGACTGGGCTTGCCTCCCGGGGTGGTGATTGCCGGTGGCGGTGGCGATAACCCGGTAGCGGCTGTCGGTATCGGCGCGATCAAGGGCGGCGATGGCTTTATCACCTTGGGAACCAGCGCGGCCATCGTCGCGATCACCGAGCGTGCCGCAGGCAATCCAGGCAGTGCCGTGCATAGTTTTTGCCATGCGCTGCCCAACCGCTGGTACACCATGGGCGCCATGCTGGCTGGTGCCAGTTGTCTACGCTGGGTCACGCGACTGACCGGCATGCGGGATGAACAGGCGTTACTGGACCAGGTGCAAACGCAGTTGCCCCTCGGCCAGCCGGTGCCTTTGGACGCGCCGCTGTTTTTGCCATACCTGGCCGGGGAACGCACGCCGCATAACGACCCGTTGCTGCGCGGTGGTTTTATGAGCCTGGGCCATGATTGCACCCCGGCGATGCTCGGTTATGCAGTGCTGGAAGGCGTGGGTTTTGGCTTGCTCGATGCCTTGCAGGCGGTGCAATCGGCCGGCGCCAGCGTGGGCGCGTGCGCGTTGGTGGGGGGCGGGGCGCGCAGCGAATATTGGGCGCAGTTGCTGGCGAATATCCTGCAGCGGGAAATCTTTACGTTGCACGGCAGCGAGCTGAGCGCCTGTATCGGCGCGGCGAAGTTAGGCTTCCTGGCGATCGGGCAAGGTGAGGACTTGTTGCAGGCGGGGATGCCGGTGAAGGCACGGTACAGGCCGGACGCGATGCAATACGCGGTGCTGGCGCAGCGTTATCGAAAGTTTCAGGGCCTGTTAGCCGCCGCGAAAGCGCTGCACGGTTGATGTGGGTGACAAGCCGGCTTGCTACAACTGCCCGGCATGGCAGACCTATGTGCTGTCATAGCCAGGCCGCATCCCACAACGGATAGTCTCCAAGATGCTCGACCAATTCAGCTCTTAGCGGGTTGGCGACTATATAGCGTGCCACTTTTCGGAGGTCTTCCTCGGTCCTTACCGCGCGGTCGTGGTAGCCACGCTGCCAGAACCTCTCTTGGGTGCAACGCTTTCGGTTAATGCTCAGTGTGCTGCGCGACTTGGTCTGTCGCATGACATCGGGCAGCGTGGTGTCATTGAGTTCGAACAACCAGTGAAAATGGTCCGGCATGATCACCCATGCCAGCGAATTTACCTGACCGGCATCATGGGCTCTCTTGAGTTCCGCGACCAATAAACGGCCCAGGTAAAAGTCACGGAATAAAGGGCGACGCTGATGCACCACGGCAGTGACTAAGTAAGCGCGACCGGGCTCTGAATAGCGACCGCGACGTAATAGGTGGGAGTTTGGCTGACGTGGCAATCCGTTGCTCCTTTGCAGCGTGGGGAAGCTTTCACGCTAGCAGTGGTGGCGGACGACCTTGTGTGAGTTACGTGTCCCGGTATTTCAGCCAGCGGATAAGTCGTTGTGGCGAGCGGTATTTCTGTGGCTTGCGGGCTGACTGTGGCGA
>NZ_JALJFG010000017.1 GCF_023242475.1 Pseudomonas sp. MWU15-20650
GCTCAAGAGCCGGGCTTTTCATTCAAGCAACTGCTATCAAGCGCCGTATACCGGCAGCTTTTTGCAGATGGCCTTGACCTTTTCACGGACCGCATCGATCACGGCTTCGTTGTTCAGGTCAGCCAGGATGTCGCAGATCCAGCCGGCCAGTTCCTTGCACTCTGCTTCTTTAAAGCCACGAGTGGTCACAGCCGGAGTACCGAAGCGCAGGCCGGAGGTGACGAACGGCGAACGTGGATCGTTCGGCACGGAGTTCTTGTTCACGGTGATGAAGGCTTTGCCCAGAGCGGCGTCAGCATCTTTACCGGAGATGTCCTGCTTGATCAGCGACAGCAGGAACAGGTGGTTCTCGGTACCGCCGGACACCACGTCAAAGCCGCGTTCGATGAACACGCTGGCCATGGCCTGGGCGTTTTTCACCACTTGTTGCTGGTAAGTCTTGAACTCAGGTTGCAGGGCTTCCTTGAAGCAGATCGCTTTAGCGGCGATCACGTGCTCCAGCGGGCCACCCTGGGCGCCAGGGAATACGGCAGAGTTCAGCTTCTTCTCGATCTCGGCGTTGGCGCGCGCCAGGATCAGGCCGCCACGTGGACCGCGCAGGGTCTTGTGGGTGGTGGTGGTGACCACGTCAGCGTAAGGCACTGGGTTCGGGTAAACGCCTGCGGCAACCAGACCGGCTACGTGAGCCATGTCTACGAACAGGTAGGCGCCCACTTTGTCAGCGATTTCGCGGAAGCGTGGGAAGTCCAGGATCTGCGAATAGGCAGAGAAACCGGCCACGATCATTTTTGGCTTGTGCTCAACCGCCAGGCGCTCGACTTCGTCGTAGTCGATCAGGCCGTTGGCATCGATGCCGTATTGAACGGCGTTGTACAGCTTGCCGGAGGAGGAAACGCTGGCGCCGTGGGTCAGGTGACCGCCGTGGGCCAGGCTCATGCCC
Organism: Pseudomonas sp. MWU15-20650; assembly: GCF_023242475.1. Classification (GTDB taxonomy): domain Bacteria; phylum Pseudomonadota; class Gammaproteobacteria; order Pseudomonadales; family Pseudomonadaceae; genus Aquipseudomonas. Next base: position 941 of record NZ_JALJFG010000017.1, read on the forward strand.
AGGATGGTGTCGCCGCCTTGCAGCAGGGCCAGGTAAACGGCGCTGTTGGCTTGGGAACCGGCGTGTGGCTGGACGTTGGCGTAATCGGCGCCGAACAGTTGCTTGGCACGGTCGATGGCCAACTGCTCAACCACGTCGACGTACTCGCAACCACCGTAGTAGCGCTTGCCGGGGTAGCCTTCGGCGTACTTGTTGGTCAGAACCGAACCTTGAGCCTCCATCACCGCAGGGCTGGTGTAGTTTTCCGAAGCGATCAGCTCAATGTGCTCTTCCTGGCGCACGGCTTCTTGCTCCATGGCGGCGAAGAGATCGGCGTCGTACTTGGCAATAGTCAAATCACGGCTGAACATGGCGGTCCTCAAGGATCGGGGGGGGGGGGGCAGAAAAGGAGGCATTCTAACTCAATGGGTTTTAGATGGCATATGAAAGGACATCATGTCGCGGACAAGTGGGGCTCATCTGGAGATAAGCGGTGCCATTACCGGCTTCATCGGGGGCGAGTCCTTCCCACATTTGAATGTATTCACCGGTCAAAAGGTGGGAGGGGGCTTGCCCTCGATGAGGCCATAAGTCCCACCACGACATTTCAGTCGAACATGAACAGCGCTTCGTTGCTGAACTGTGCCTCGAACCGATTCGCCGGCATCGGCCGCCCGAACAGATAGCCCTGCACCTCATCGCAGCCATGCTCACGCAGGAAGTCCAGTTGCTCATGGGTTTCCACGCCCTCAGCGATCACCGCCAGGTTCAAACTGTGGGCCATGGCGATGATGGCGCGCGCGATCTGTGCGTCCTGTTCGCCGGACGGCAGGCCGTCGACAAAGGTGCGGTCGATTTTCAGCACGTCGATAGGGAATTGCTTGAGGTAGTTGAGCGATGAATAGCCGGTGCCAAAGTCATCCACCGCGATGCTCAAGCCCAGGTTTTTCAGGCTGGCGAGGATCTGCATGGCTTCGTTGACTTCACGCATCAGAATACTTTCGGTCAGTTCCAACTCCAGGCACGCTGGTGGCAGGCCCGTGTCCTTGAGGATGGTGGCGATGCGCTCGCCCAGTTGGCCGTCGGAGAACTGTCGCGCCGAGATGTTCACCGAGACTTTCGGCACACGCACCTTGTTCTGGTGCCAGGACTTGAGCTGACGACAGGCTTCGCTGAGCACCCAGTCGCCCACGTCCACCACCAACCCCAGCTCTTCCAGCACGGGAATGAAATCCCCCGGCGGTACCAGGCCACGGCGCGGGTGGCGCCAGCGCAGGAGGGCTTCGGCGCCGGTCAAGCGTTTGCCGTCGCCGCTGAACTGTGGCTGGTAATACAGCACGAACTCGTTCTGCTCCAGGGCGTGGCGCAAGTCGCTCTCCAGCTCCAGGCGCTCCAGGGCGCTGGCGTTCATGTCGGCCTGATAGAACTGGAAGTTGTTCTTGCCGCGCTCCTTGGCGTGATACATCGCGGTATCCGCGTTTTTCATCAGTTGGCTGAGCTCGTTACCGTCCTGGGGGCTTAAGGCGATGCCGATACTGGCGGTCACGAAGAACTCGCGACCTTCCAGTACGAATGGCTTCACCAGGCTGGCCAGAATCTGCTCGGCGACTGTGATTGCGCGGTTCAACGCCATTTCGCGGCTGACGCGCGGTTGCAGGAGCAGGGTGAACTCGTCGCCACCCATCCGCGCCACTGTGTCGTCTTCGGCCACGCAACCGAGCAGGCGCGTGGCCATCTCCTTGAGCATGCGGTCGCCGGCGGCGTGGCCCAGGGAGTCGTTGATCGGCTTGAAGCGGTCGAGGTCGAGGAACATCAGCACCACCCACGACTTCTGCCGCTCGGCAGACTGCAACGCGGTGTGCAGGCGGTCCTGGAACAGCGTACGGTTGGGCAGATGGGTCAGGGCGTCGTAATACGCCAGGCGGTGGATGCGCTGTTCGCTGGCCTTGCGTTCGCTGATATCGCTGAAGAAACATACGTAGCTGGCTAGGTCACCTTCATCGTCGAACACGGCAGTAATGCCGACCCACGCCGGGTAATGCTCACCGTTGCGGCGCTTGAGCCACACCTCACCTTCCCAGGTGCTGTGTTGATGCAGTTGCTTGAGCACGTAGCGCAGGTGGGCTTCTTGCTGTTCATCGACGGTGAGCATGGTCGGCAACTGGTCGAGGACATCGCTCACCGCATAACCGCTGACACGGCTGAACGCCTCGTTGGCCTGCACGATGTAACCGGCCGGGTCGGTAATCAGGATGGCCGACGTGGAGTGCTCGAATACGGTAGCCGCCATGCGCAGGTCTTTTTCGGCACGGCGTTGCTGGCTGATATCACGGCCGACGCCGAGGATGCCTTCAAACGCACCGTGCTCGTCCCACACCAGTACCAGGCGTAGCTCAATCGGTACTTTGCGCCCATCGGCGCGCAGGCAGTCGAACAGGAACAACTGGGTATGCACGTCGTCGCGCAGCGTGTTCAACGCCTCGGGGTTGCCCAGGGCGCGGCTGACCTGCTCCACCAGGCTATAAATGCCGGTCAGCTGTTGCGGGTTGGCAATAATCGACTGCCAGCCGTTCTTGAACACCCAGTCCACGTCATACCCCAGCACGGCGTTGACCGATGGACTGACGTAGTTGAGGGCCAGTTGGCTGTCGGTGGAGCAGATCACATCGCTGATGCTTTCGGCCAGCATGCGGTAGCGTTGTTCGCTATCGCGCAATGACTCGCTGGCTTCGATCTGGTCGGTAATGTCCTTGGCCACACCGATGATCCGGGTGACCACGGCAGACGTGTCCGGGGCCAGGGCTTGCTCGCGGATATCGAAACGGCGCCATTGATTGTTGCGGTGACGAAAGCGCAGCTGGCATTGCAGTTGGGTCGCGTAACCGACCTCGCGCTGCTGTTGGCGCAAATCGTGGTAGTGCTCGGCGTCTTCGGGATGCAGCAGGATTTCCCAGAAGTACTCACCCATTTGCTGCAATTCGGTCCTGTTGTAGCCGAGGGTGTGGCCCAGGTGGTGGTTGCTGAAAATCATGCGCTGGCTGATCACGTCCTGCACGTACAGGTGGTCGGGCACCGTGCGCACGACGTCCGACCAGAAACTCTCGCGCTCCACCAGCGAAAGCTCAACCAGCTTGCGGCTGGTGATGTCGCTGATGCTGAGGATCACCGCTTTAAAGTCGTCCTGCTGTTCCGGCAAACGCATCACCAGCCACAGGTATTGTGCGTTGCCGGCCACATCGTTGAGCTGGATTTCCAGCTCCAGCTGTTTTTGCTGGGCGAGTACCGCTTCCAGCACCGGGTAGCCAATGGACGTGGCATTGCGTGGGCTATCGTCGATCAGGCGTTCCCAGGCTTGTTCGCATGAACTGACATTCAACAGACGCACCGCCACCTGGTTGACCTCGGTGACCCGCAACTCCTTGAGCAACTGTTGGCGTTCAGTGGGGTTGTCCTGCAACCAGGCGTGCAACTGCTCGCGGGTGTGTAGCTTGGTTTTGTCGAAAAATGCGTTCAACCCCGACAGGTCGAGCACGCACAAGGCCACGCCGGTGCCTTCAAAAATATCCTGATAGCGCCGCCGGCCTTCATGCACCTGGCGCTGGCGACGGCGCATGTTCAGCAGCACGATCACCGGGATCAGCGAGAAAGCCAGCCCCAGCAGGCATTTGCCGATGAAGGCCGGCAGCAGTTGTTCCAGCACCGCGCCGCGGTCGAACAGCCCGCGCAGTTGCCAGTCGCTTTTGCTCAAGGGGCTGACCAGCACGCTTTTGTTCAGCTCGTCCGGGGTCAGCGCACTGGACCATTGCGCCGGCATGCCGCTGTCACGACTGACCACACGGTGGTTCAGGCGGTTCTCGATCGCCCACATGGGCCGTTGGCCCTGGCCGTCCTGGCGCGTGAGGTTGGCCACGTAGTTGGGCGCCAGGCGTAACGCCCAGTACATCTTTGAGCCGCCGCTGGGCTGTTGCAGCAACAGATAGATGACGGTGCCGTCGTTGTTGTTGCTCAGGTAATAGGACTGGAAGTGGCTGCGCTTGACCAATTCTTCGAGCCAGGCAGCGTCCTGGCTGTCGTTGGCCGTGTCGCTGAGCAGTGCGCCGCTGGGCGCGAGCAGGGCGAAGCTGCGCAGCTCCGGTAATGAGCGCTGCAAGGTGCGCATCAGCGCCTGTTGTTGTTCGGCATTACGCGGTGGTTCGACGATCGGCAGCAGGTTCAGGGCGATCTGCGCACTCAGGCCCATGTTCAGGCTGATTTGCTCGGCCAGGTCGGCGCTGTAGTCGATGGTGTATTGCTGTTGGTTTTTCTGGTTCTGCTGCAGTTGGTCGAGCAATTGCCAGAACAATAACGCGAGCAGCATCAAGACAAGCGTCGCCAACGCGCCTTTGAGGGTACCGTGCAGGGGAGCTCCCGGCGCAATATGAGCGGCGCGCAAAGGAGTAGGCGGCGTGACTTTGGACAAGCTGTGATCCTGCGGTTTGGCTGGACTGGCGCGCGACGTGCACTATAAGCCGGACGCCCGGAGGGCGGCTAGCATGCCCTGACTTGTGGCAAAGTGCCAGTCCCGCCTGGCTGGACTGCCCCAGCGCATTCAGGTAGCTTTGCCGGTTACGCGGGGGCGTTCCAGCCCCAGATATTCAGGCTTTTTTCCGCTCGCAGGCATTGATTACCGTCAACGGCCCGCGCGGCGCATGGCCTGGCACGGGCTTCGTCCGCTTAATTCATCAGTCACTGACGCTAGGTTCACCATGGCTCAATACGTCTTCACCATGCATCGGCTGGGAAAAGTTGTTCCGCCGAAGCGGGAAATCCTGAAAAACATTTCGCTGTCCTTCTTCCCTGGCGCCAAGATCGGCGTGCTCGGCCTCAACGGTTCGGGTAAGTCTACGCTGCTGAAAATCATGGCCGGCGTCGACACCGAGTTCGAAGGCGAAGCCCGCCCGATGCCTGAACTGAACATCGGCTACTTGCCGCAGGAACCGATCCTGGACCCGACCAAGACCGTGCGTGAAGTGGTCGAAGAGGCCGTGAGCGTGATCAAGGACGCCCAGGCCCGCCTGGACGAAGTCTATGCCGCCTACGCCGAACCGGATGCCGACTTCGACAAGCTCGCCGCCGAACAGGCCAAGCTTGAGGCCATCCTGCAGGCGGGCGACGGCCACAACCTGGAGCGCCAGCTGGAAGTCGCCGCCGACGCGCTGCGCCTGCCGGCGTGGGACGCCAAGGTCGAATTCCTCTCGGGGGGTGAAAAACGTCGTGTGGCCCTGTGCCGCCTGCTGCTGTCGGCTCCCGACATGCTGCTGCTCGACGAACCGACCAACCACTTGGACGCCGATTCCGTCGCCTGGCTGGAGCACTTCCTCCACGACTTCCCGGGTACCGTGGTTGCGATCACGCACGACCGCTACTTCCTGGACAACGTTGCCGGCTGGATCCTCGAGCTTGACCGTGGCGCCGGTATCCCTTACGAGGGCAACTACTCCGGTTGGCTGGAAGCCAAGTCCGACCGTCTGGCCGCCGAATCCAAGCAGCAATCGGCCCACGAAAAAGCCATGAAGGAAGAACTAGAGTGGGTGCGCAAAGGCGCCAAGGCCCGTCAGTCCAAATCCAAGGCGCGTCTGCAACGCTTTGAAGAAATGCAGTCGCAGGAATTCCAGAAACGCAGTGAAACCAACGAGATCTATATCCCGGCCGGTCCGCGCCTGGGTGACAAGGTCATCGAGTTCAAGAACGTTACCAAAGGCTATGGCGACCGCGTGCTGATCGACAACCTGTCGTTCTCTATGCCAAGAGGCGCGATCGTCGGCGTTATCGGTGGTAACGGTGCGGGTAAATCCACGCTGTTCCGCATGCTGATGGGCAAGGAAACCCCGGACTCCGGCAGCATCGAGATCGGCGAAACCGTGCAACTGGCCTGCGTCGACCAGAGCCGCGAAGACCTGGACGGCAGCAAGACGGTGTTCCAGCAGATTTCCGATGGCTCCGACCAGATTCGCATCGGCAACTATGAAATCCCGTCGCGCACCTACGTCGGCCGTTTCAACTTCAAGGGCGGCGACCAGCAGAAGTTCGTCAAGGACCTGTCTGGCGGTGAGCGGGGTCGCTTGCACCTGGCCCTGACCTTGAAAGAGGGCGGCAACGTCCTGCTGCTCGACGAACCGTCCAACGACCTCGACGTTGAAACCCTGCGCTCCCTGGAAGAAGCCCTGCTGGACTTCCCGGGCGCCGCCATTGTGATCTCTCACGACCGGTGGTTCCTTGACCGCGTCGCGACCCACATCCTGGCGTACGAAGACGACTCGCAAGCGGTGTTCTTCGAGGGTAACTACACCGAGTACGAAGCAGACCGTAAAAAGCGTTTGGGCGAAGCTGCTGCCCAGCCGCACCGTGTACGCCACAAAAAGCTGGCCTGATTCGGGCGGGTTTGAAAAAAGCGGAGCCCCTGGGGCTCCGCTTTTTTTTGCGCGTTTACTACGGCCCACTCCGATCAAATGTGGGGGGGCTTGCTCCCGATAGCGGTGGATCAGCCAGCTTGTTCTTAGCTGACCCACTGTAATCGGGAGCAAGCCCCCTCCCACATGTTGACCGAGTCAGACGCCGGTTTTTGGTACTCGCCCATCTGAGGGCTGGCCGGTCAAACAGTACTTCAGCATGCAGCTGTCGTTGGTGGTCTGACAGGCACACCGCCAAACAAATGTGGGAGGGGGCTTGCTCCCGATAGCGGTGGATCAGCCAGCTTGTTCTTAGCTGACCCACTGCAATCGGGAGCAAGCCCCCTCCCACATGTTGACCGAGTCAGACGCCGGTTTTTGGTACTCGCCCATCTGATGCATGGGGCTGGCCGGTCAAACAGTACTTCAGCATGCAGCTGTCGATGGTGGTCTGACAGGCACACCGCCAAACAAATGTGGGAGGGGGCTTGCCCCCGATAGCGGTGGATCAGCCAGCTTGTTCTTAGCTGACCCACTGTAATCGGGAGCAAGCCCCCTCCCACATGTTGACCGAGTCAGGCGCCGGTTTTTGGTACTCGCCCATCTGATGCATGGGGCTGGCCGGTCAAGCAGTACTTCAGCATGCAGCTGTCGTTGGTGGTCTGACAGGCACACCGCCAAACAAATGTGGGAGGGGGCTTGCCCCCGATAGCTATCTAACTATGGAGGCATGACTCGGCCTGAAATCCCCCTTTAAGGGCAAAAATGGCCGGCTATTTATATAAAATGCACCATTTAAATTCACAAAGGCGACATTTCGCCCTGTCGCGGTGCGAAACGAATTGTTAAAGTCCGGCTCAATCTCTGTTTAACAACAATCAATTTGCCGAGACTTTTCATGATCGAATCTGTCGAATCCTTCCTTTTCCGTCTCAAGAAACGCGACCCCGACCAGCCGGAATTCCACCAGGCTGTAGAGGAAGTCCTACGCAGCCTGTGGCCGTTTCTCGAAGCCAACCCCCACTATCTGACCTCGGGCATTCTGGAGCGTATGTGCGAGCCGGAGCGCGCGATTACCTTCCGGGTGTCGTGGGTGGACGATCACGGCAAGGTCCAGGTCAATCGTGGGTTTCGCATCCAGATGAACAGTGCCATCGGCCCTTACAAAGGCGGCCTGCGTTTTCACCCGTCGGTGAACCTGGGCGTGCTGAAATTCCTCGCCTTTGAACAGACTTTCAAGAATTCCCTGACGTCGCTGCCGATGGGCGGCGGCAAAGGCGGCTCGGACTTTGACCCCAAGGGCAAGAGTGACGCTGAAGTCATGCGTTTCTGCCAGGCCTTCATGAGCGAGCTGTACCGCCATATTGGGGCGGACGTGGACGTCCCGGCCGGTGATATCGGCGTGGGCGCCCGGGAAATCGGCTTTCTGTTTGGCCAGTACAAACGTCTCAGCAACCAATTCACCTCGGTGCTGACGGGCAAAGGCATGACTTATGGCGGTAGCCTGATTCGCCCTGAAGCCACCGGTTTTGGCTGCGTGTATTTCGCCGAGGAAATGCTCAAGCGCCAAGGTCAGCGCGTTGAAGGCAAGCGCGTGGCGGTCTCCGGTTCCGGTAACGTGGCGCAATACGCTGCGCGCAAGGTGATGGACCTGGGTGGCAAGGTGATCTCCCTGTCGGATTCCGAAGGCACCCTGTACGCCGAAAGTGGTTTGAGCGAGGAGCAATGGACCGCCTTGTTGGAGCTGAAAAACGTGCAACGCGGTCGCATCAGTGAATTGGCCGAACGGTTCGGCCTGGAATTTCGCAAAGGCAAGGCGCCTTGGGAGCTGGCCTGCGATATTGCGCTGCCCTGCGCCACCCAGAACGAACTCGACGCCGACGCCGCGCGCACCCTGCTGCACAACGGCTGTTTCTGCGTGGCCGAGGGCGCCAACATGCCGACCACCCTTGAGGCTGTGGATATCTTTTTGCAGGCGGGCATTCTGTTCGCCCCGGGCAAGGCGTCCAACGCCGGTGGCGTGGCTGTGAGCGGCCTGGAGATGTCGCAGAACGCCATGCGCCTGTTGTGGACCGCCGGTGAAGTGGACAGCAAGTTGCACAACATCATGCAATCGATTCACCACGCCTGCGTGCATTACGGCGAAGAAAACGGCCGGGTCAACTACGTGAAGGGCGCGAACATCGCCGGTTTTGTGAAAGTCGCCGACGCGATGCTGGCCCAAGGTATCGTCTAAGCCTCGGGTTCGATACGCAGCACTTCGATCAATTGATCGCCGACGGGGCGCTTCCACAGCACCTCATCGCCAAGCTGGGCCCCCAACAGTGCCCGGCCCAGCGGTGAGCCCCAGTTGATCAGGTGGGCGTTGGCATCGGCCTGGTCTTCGCCGACCAATTGAATGCGCTGCTGTTCGTCCTGCTCATTGGCAAAGGTGACCCAACTGCCGATCTGCACCTTGTCGGTGGACGTGGCCGGCGGCACCACTTGGGCGCTTTGCACGCGCTGGTTGAAGTAACGCAAATCCCGCTCGAGGTCCGCCAGGCGTTGTTTATCGTCCTTGGCGGATTCGAGGCTGTGTTCCTGCTGCAATTGCGCCACCTTGGCCTGCAACTGCGCCAACCCTTGTGCGGTGAGGCGATTGGGCTGCTGGCTGACCTGGCGTTCCACCGGCTGGTCGGCCTGGGCGGCGGCGTTGTCTTCATTTACGAAAGCTCGGCTCATGAGAGGCTCCCTCTATGACATTTGGGCCATGTTCGCCGTGCTTTAGTTTCGATGGCTATCTGAAAGCGACCTATTGCGAGCGATAGGCCCTGCCCGCATCACGGTCCTTCTCATGCTGCCAGGCGCGTTCACGGTCGTCCCAGTGATTGTCCTTGTAGTCACGCAGCTCTTCGTTCTCGCGCATCGACTTGCACTGGCGAAAACCGTCCTCCCAACCTTCAGCGTATTCACGGTCCTTCAAATAGCGTGGAACATTTTTGCGAAACTCACCGCTGATCACGCCTGCGGCCTGGCGACCGCTGCTGCAACCGTCATCAAAGCCATCGGCAAAGGCCGGTGGATACCCCTTGGCCAGTAACTCCTGATGAGTCGATTGGCAACCTGCCAGCCACACCAGCGCACACAGCATTACCGCATACCGCCACATTGCTTGCCCCTTGGCCGTTTCACGGCTGATGGAGGAAGTCTAGTCAGGGATTTGTTGGGGAGGTGTGAAAGGGGTGTGAGAAAGGTGTTGGACTAAAGGGCCATCAACGGTGGCGAGCGGGCTTGCCCCGCGTTGGGCTGCGAAGCGGCCCCAATACAGTGTTGATGAAAGGCATGACGAAAGCATTTTTTCTCGTCAGAAAATTCCTGTCTATTTATCAATAGCTTAGAAGCGGGCTACGGGGTTGTGTGTGTTGATGATGGTTTTTCTGAGCGTGTTAGTACGGCATGTTCCGCCAATTCCTGCTCAATGAATGCAGCAATCATTGCGCGATAGACCTGTTCGGTCACTTCGGGGTTGGCGCCCACGGTGTGCGCCAGATCCCGCACCTTGGCAATCACCTGCTCAACCCGCTGCGGTGCCTTGACGCCATCGGTGTCTTTTTTGAAGCGTGCCGCCTGGGAGACATAGCGGCCGCGTTCGGCCAGCAGGGTGACGATTTGCTGGTCGAGGCGGTCGATGTTTTCGCGGACTTCTTCAAGGGTGGTGCAGTTAACGGTCATGTTGATGGAACTCCTGATTGGGTGGGCAGTGCGATGTGTCGGCCTATACGCAAGCCCCCTCCCACATTGGATCTTCGCCGGGCTTCACAGATCAGTAGTGATACCACTTTACCTCGAGCATCACTTCATTCACTGGGGTGGAAAGGTGGCTGTACTCGCGCTGGGCGCTCAGGCGTAACCCCAGGTTGCGCGACAACTCCCACTGCTGGTTGAGGCTGATGCTGCGGCGTACTTCGCCATTGGTGAAGAAATCCCCCTTGGCTTCCAGGCTCAAATTGCCCAGTGGGTTTTTCCACAGCACGCCCGTATTGAAGCCGGCAGCGGGGGAGATGGCTTCGCTGAAGTCATTGTTGTGTTCCACACGTACGGTACCGAGGGCGAAGCCGAGCATGTCGTCGGTCAGTTGCCAGGTACCGCCGGCGCCGCCGTTGACGTGGGCGACCAGGGTCTGGTCGTCGTGTTTGCCCGGTACGCGTTCCAGGCCACCCGTAACTTGCCATGACCAAGGTTGCAGCAGTGCGTTGCGTGGCGTCAGGGAGCGGATGGTGGCCAGGTCCAGTTGCTGCAACTGCCAGTGGTTGCCTTCGTACTGGCGCAGTTTCATTTGCAGGATTTCGATCTGCGCACCGAGGGGGAAGCCCTCGGCGTTGTCGTTGAGGTCGTGGTAGGCCATGCGCAGGCCGTATTCGCCGAAGGTTTTGTTGCCACGGGTGCCGATGCCGGCTTGCCAGGTGCGCGATTCATGGCCGTTTTCCGGCAGGCCGGGGCGTTCGACGTTGAGGTCCGGTGCCGGGTTCTGGTTGATCGCGCGCAATAGTTCGAAGCTGCGTTGCGAGCGCTCGGTGTCGCGCTCCAGGCCATTGGCGCGATAACGGCCCAGGCGGTAGGCGGCATCGATGATCAACGCCTGACGGTCGCGAGGCAGGGCTTTGAAGGCGGGTGCCTGCAATTGCTGCTGGTCATCGCTGATGTTCAGCACCCATTGCTGCTCAGCGCTGTCCAAGGGCTTGGCGCGTTCGAGCAGTTCGCGTTCGCGGGACGGCCGGTAGTCGATTTTTTCAACCAGGCCGGCGTCTTTTACCGCTTTGACCGTGTCGGTGGGAATGGCAGTCAGTGGGAATTGCTCGGTCAGGCGCAGGCCGGGGCGGGCCACTTGCAGCAGTTCCAGCAGACGGTAAGAGCAATTTTCGTCGAAGAAGAAGTAGTCGAACTGAATCTGCTTGAGTTCCCACACGTGCTCGACCATGCGCTCGGTTTCCACCTGCGTCAGGTTCAGGCGGTACTCCCACAAGTCGCGGTTCTCAAGGCTGCGGTATTCCGAGAGTTTCTCCTGGTAGGGCACGAGGGCAAACAGGCCGGGATAACCGCCCATCAAGCCTTTCCAGGCGTAGAGGATGCTGTTGTCCGAGCCTTCGATATAGGCGCCGAAGTTGATCGCGTAGCTGAGCAGGGCGGTGTTGTTGCTCTGCACGTCCGCCTGGTCGATGCGCAGGAGGGTGTGGCCGAACATGGACGACGGGCTGTTGAGGTAAGCCGCAGGGAAGATCATCACCGCGCTGTGCGGCGCGACGTCCTTGAACCATTGCTTGAATTCAGCGCAGTCCACGGCCGGCAGGTCGGTCAGCTGCAACTGATCCTTGAGCCAGCGGGTGCGTGCGGGGTAGACGCATTGGGCGTGGTGTTCACCCAGGCTCGCCGGAGCATACAGCGCTTCAACGGTGGCCTTGAGCTCGGCATCCGGATGGTGGGCGCCATCGGTGGCGAGGAAGAATTTCTTATCGCTGACGTAGCTGCGCCAGCCACTGATTTTGCCGGCTTCGTAATGCCCCAGCGACAGCCAGAACGGATCGTTGGCCAGTTGCTGCAAACGGTGATCATCAAGATGCGGGGCCGCGTACAGCGGGGCGCAGGCGAAGAGTGCCATCCAGGCAAGGCGTTTGAGCATAGGGGCAACTTAAGTCGGAAAAAGTGAGACCCAAAGGGGAGGCGGGTCCAAAAATAAAACCCGCGCCTCGAAAGGCGCGGGCGGGTCGAGCTTAAGCTTGTGTTGCGTACTTCGCCAAGCGGGCGTCGCTTTTCAGCACGGCAAGGGTATTGGTGTGCACGTCGTCAGCGGTCACGTCAGCTTTGCTGAAGATTTGCTGGAAGTGCTCGTGGGTCACAGCGGCAAAGTGCTCGCGATCTTCAGGTGCCACACCCAGGACCACGGCATAGGTGGTCAGCGCTTCGCCATTGCCTTTGGCCATGTCTTCGGACAGCTCGTTCATCATGCCATTCATGGCAATCCAGGACTTGCCGCCGTAGGTCAGCTTGCTGTTGGTGTTACAGCCGTTGGTGCCGGAAGTCATGCCGAAGGTGGCGTTACCCGAGGTGCCGTTGGTGGTGGAAGCCAGGAAGTGAGCCGGGGTACCGCGCTGGCCTTCGAACAACATGTTACCCCAACCGCAGTTCGGGCCACCGGGTGCTTCTGCCATTGCATTGAGGGATACGACGGTGAAGAGAGTACCAAGAAGGATCCGTTTCATAGCTGTTTTCTCTTTGTGTGCAAACCAATAGACAAGGGGGTCAGGCGCTTCGCAACGCCCCTGGGGCCAGTTATTAGTCCAACCCGCGCAGTTTGGAGTTTAGGCACGATCCCGGGGTTCCGTTATTTTTTATAAAACAATCCGCGTTATCGCGTTTTTTTTGCATGACGCCTTCGGTGTCTATGCTTTCCCCAACGGCGCGCCTTGCCAGAGCGCGTGACCGGGAGCCAGAATGCCGTCATCTGCCCCGCCTGATGTAAGGAAGCCCGATGCCTGATCCTGTTGCTGCCAGCTTGCGTCTAGCGCCCGAAGCGCTGACTCGCCCTTTCTCCGCTGAACAGTTCAGCTTCTCGACCACCAATGATTTGGAGCCCTTTCGCGGTGTGCTTGGCCAGGAACGTGCGGTTGAAGCATTGCAGTTCGGCGTGGCCATGCCACGTCCCGGTTACAACGTGTTTGTCATGGGCGAGCCCGGTACCGGGCGTTTCTCGTTCGTCAAACGTTACCTGAAAGCCGAAGGCAAGCGCCTGCAGACCCCGGCGGACTGGGTCTATGTGAATAATTTCGATGAGCCTCGCGAACCGCGCGCGCTGGAATTGCCAGGGGGCGCCGCGGCGGCGTTCATCGCCGATATCAACGGGTTGGTCGACAACCTGGTGGCGACCTTCCCGGCCGTCTTCGAGCACCCGACGTATCAACAGCGCAAAAGCGCCATCGACCGTGCCTTCAACCAGCGCTACGACAAGGCGTTGGACGTGATCGAGCGCTTGGCCCTGGAAAAAGACGTGGCGCTGTACCGTGACAGCTCCAACATTGCGTTTACCCCGATGCTCGACGGCAAGGCGCTGGACGAAGCGGAGTTCTCGCAACTGCCGGAAGTTGATCGCGAGCGCTTCCACACCGATATTTCCGAACTGGAAGAGCGCCTCAACGAAGAACTGGCCAGCCTGCCGCAGTGGAAGCGTGAGTCGAACAACCAGTTGCGCCAGTTCAACGAAGAAACCATCACCCTTGCTCTGCAGCCTTTGTTGGCGCCACTGTCGGAAAAGTATGCGGAAAATGCGGCAGTCTGCGGCTACCTGCAGGCCATGCAGGTGTACCTGCTGAAAACCGTGGTTGAGCAACTGGTGGACGACGCCAAGACCGACGCCCAGGCGCGCAAGCTGCTTGAAGAGCAATACTGCCCGAGCCTGGTGGTGGGCCATCCGGTCAACGGCGGCGCGCCGGTGGTGTTTGAGCCGCACCCGACCTACGACAACCTGTTTGGCCGTATCGAATACAGCACCGACCAGGGCGCGCTCTACACCACGTATCGCCAGTTGCGCCCGGGCGCCTTGCACCGTGCCAACGGCGGTTTCCTGATTCTCGAAGCCGAAAAAATGCTCAGCGAGCCGTTTGTGTGGGACGCCCTCAAGCGTTCCTTGCAGTCGCGCAAGCTGAAGATGGAGTCGCCGCTGGGCGAACTGGGGCGCCTGGCCACCGTGACCCTCAACCCGCAAATGATCCCCTTGCAGGTCAAGGTGATCATCATCGGCTCCCGTCAGTTGTACTACGCGTTGCAAGACGCTGATCCGGACTTCCAGGAAATGTTCCGGGTGCTGGTGGATTTCGACGAAGACATCCCGATGGTCGACGAAAGCCTGGAGCAGTTCGCCCAGTTGCTCAAAACCCGCACCTCGGAAGAGGGCATGGCGCCGCTGACGTCGGACGCGGTGGCACGCCTGGCGACTTACAGTGCGCGGCTGGCGGAGCATCAGGGGCGTTTGTCGGCGCGGATTGGCGACTTGTTCCAGTTGGTCAGCGAGGCGGATTTCATTCGCCACCTGGCGGGCGATGAAATGACCGATGCCGGGCATATCGAGCGTGCGCTGAAGGCCAAGGCCACGCGCACCGGGCGCGTGTCGGCGCGGATCCTCGACGACATGCTCGCCGGGGTGATCCTGATCGACACCGCTGGCGCTGCCGTGGGCAAGTGCAACGGGCTGACGGTGCTGGAGGTAGGCGACTCGGCGTTTGGTGTACCGGCGCGGATTTCCGCCACGGTGTACCCGGGCGGCAGCGGCATTGTCGACATCGAGCGTGAAGTTAACCTCGGCCAACCGATTCACTCCAAGGGGGTGATGATCCTCACCGGTTACCTGGGGAGTCGTTATGCCCAGGAATTCCCGCTGGCGATCTCGGCCAGTATTGCGCTGGAGCAGTCCTACGGTTATGTGGACGGCGACAGTGCATCCTTGGGCGAAGCGTGCACTTTGATTTCGGCCTTGTCGAAGACACCGCTCAAGCAGTGCTTTGCCATCACCGGCTCGATCAACCAGTTTGGTGAAGTGCAGGCGGTGGGCGGGGTCAACGAGAAGATCGAAGGCTTCTTCCGCCTGTGCGAAGCGCGCGGTTTGACGGGTGAGCAGGGGGCGATCATTCCTCAGGCTAACGTTGCCACGCTAATGCTCGATGAGAAGGTGCTGCAGGCCGTGCGCGCCGGGCAATTCCATATCTACGCGGTGCGCCAGGCGGATGAGGCACTGAGCCTGTTGGTCGGTGAGCCGGCGGGTGAGCCGGACGCGGAGGGGCAATTCCCGGAAGGCACCGTCAATGCCCGTGTGGTCGAGCGTTTGCGCGCGATTGCCGAGATGGTCAGCGAGGAAGACTTGAAGGAGGCGGAGAAGGAGTTGGCGCAGCAGGCGTTGGCCGAAGCGAAGCCGAGCTGATGGGTTAACCTGCCACAAAATTGACTCCTACCCCAGGGACCAACGCCCGTTGGTCCCTACAACCTTGGTTTGTCGCGTTTTTCTTCTATTCTCAGCTCTAGGGATATCCACAGGAGTCGCAGGATAGAGACAGCCTCGCCGTATGTTTGAGGCTGAATACCGATCTACCGAGGGGCGCCGCCATGTCGCGCAACCTTAGCCTCACCCGCCAATGCCTGGGCCTGGTCACCCGTATCGAATGCTCCATTCGCCCTCTTGCGGGGGATAACGGGATGTGGACGTTGTTGTTTGCCGCCGGAATGACGGGCGAACAGCCTTCCACCATCAAGTCCCAGGGCCCGTTCCATGGGCCCTTCGTGGCAGAAACCATTCTGGAGTCGATTGTGCAAAGCCTGACGTTGCACGGCTACGAGCTGGCAGACGACCCGCAGATCTGGTGCCTGCACCTGCAGGCCCATCTGCGACAGCTCAATGGCGGGCGGGTGCAGCCGGTCAGTGATACCCATCACTGAGCGGATTGCTCCCATGCCTTAATGCCAGTCAGTTAAGACGGGACACTATTACTGTGGCCAAAAGCTGTCTTTGCGGAGTATCGGGTACACCGCATTCTTTGGGGGCGCTACGCGCCCCAACGCGGGACAAGCCCGCTCGCCACAACAAGCCCGCTCGCCACAGGTTAGCGGTTGCTCGGTCTAGCGCTTAACTGACGGGTATTGGCCCATGCCCCACGGTAGGGGTTATTTGCTCTCGGGCTTATCCAGTTTGACCTCAAAACCGTATTGCACGATATCGAGGTTGGTGCGCTGGTAGCTTTCCAGGGTGGTCGGCTGGCCATAGAAATAATGCACGTCAAATAGCGCCGTGCCGTATTCCTGCGCGCGGTGGCTGACGCCGAGGATTTCCTTGAGGTAGTTGCCGCTGGCGTCCTTGGCATAGAAGCGCCAGCTGTCGGCGGGGAAGTCTTTTTGATCGACGACCAGTGCGTTGTCCTTGAGCGACAGGCCCTTGGGCAGCTTGGTCACGTCAATGGTGTTTTTCTCGATGGTGGCCAGAAACAGCGGCACCGAGCCCACCACAAAGGCGGGGTTCTCCGGGAACAGGTTGAGGTCGTAGGTGAGCGTGCCGCTGCCGGCATTGAGCTCGAAAGCCTCGGCCGGCAGCTCGATGGGCTCGCCGCGCTCGCCCTTGTCGTCCGCCGTGAAGAAAGTAATGGGCGCGTCGCTATTGTTGCGATCGGCGCCGGCCAGGTCGTCATTGAACGTGAACGGGTGGTCAAACACGATCTTCGCGGCGCTGGCATCTTCGCTCGACTGGCTGATCGTCACGCTTTTTTTCAGCTGCTCCTCCGTCATCGATGCGTCTTTTAGCCAACTGGCGGCGCTGTCGTCATACACGGTCACCGGCATCGGCAAGGCTTGCACGGTCTTCTGCAGGCTGTTCTTGTCGAAGCGCAGAACCGGCAGGTCGAGGTCCTTGCGGGTGAGGGTGGCCTTGGAAAAATCCAGTACATCGACCTGTAGGTTATCGATCAGACCATTGAAATAGACTTTGGCGTAATGGCTGCTTTGCTTGCGTTCGAAAGCGTTTTGCTCGTCTGTCAGTTGCTTTTCAAAGGCGTCCGACCACGCTTTCTGTTTCTGCATCTGGGCCAGTTGTTTCTCGTAAAACGCCACTTGCGCGGCATTTTCGTTGATCGAACCTGACCGGGTGAGAAATTGCCCGGTGCTATCGCGAGCCTGCACCAGCAAAGGGTTGGGCGACTCGTCGCCGACTTCCGGCGCCAGCGGCTCGCTATTGGTCAGCTCGATCTCGGCGTAGTTTTTCTCAAGCAGCAACAGGTTGAGGGTGATATTGCCTTCGGTGCGTTTGTGCCCCACGTCTTTTTTCGACAAGTCGAACGTCAGCACTTTGCCAGGCGCGACCACTTCTACGGTGCCCTTGAGGCTGATGGGTTGTGGCTGGCTCTTATTGTCGGTTTCGATACCCTCGATGAACGGGTAAGTCACCGTCAGGTCATCGGGGTTGGTCAGGTTGGAGCTGCTGGGGCTGAGTTGGATGCCAGGATCGGTTTCCGACCATTCCGGCTGGAAGGGGATGACTTTGTTGTTGCTCAAGGTTACCGACTGCCACTCCAGGCCGTGGGGGAACGGGAATTGGTCCGGGCTGTTGAAACTGAAGGGGAAGACGGGCTGTAAATCTGTCAGATAATCCGAGTGGGAGGCTTTGCGCAGGACGAACAGGCCACTGATGTAGGTGTCCACCAGGGCTTGGGGCGTGGGGTAATGCTTGAGCACGGCCAGGGTGTCTTCGCCGTATTCTGCTTCGATGGGCTTGGTGGCGAGCTTGACGCGCGCGCGTTCCAGTAACAGCAGCGAGCCGCCAAGGTCGGCGACGGCATCGCGTAGCTTGGGGTCCTGGATGCTGTCCAGGGACGCTTCGAACTGTGTGGTTTTCTCTTCGAGGGTGAGCTGCTTCTTCTGCTCTTCTTTGGGGGAGCAGCCGCTGGCCATCAGCAACGCCGCGCACAGGCCAAGAGTGGCCAAAGGGGATCGCACATCCATCATTTGAGTCTTCCTGTCCGACATCATCGAGCCGAGTTAATGGTCTCGACACTAGCAGAAAAACTCTCTTACAGATGCCACCTGGGTCAGTTTTCTCGCGGTTACAGGTGCCTGTTATCGGCTGATATACTCGCGGCCATTTTTAACCACGCTGTGTGAGATTCAATGGAACGTTTTATCGAAAATGCTATGTACGCCTCGCGCTGGCTGCTGGCGCCTATCTATTTCGGCTTGTCCCTGGGGTTGCTGGCGCTGGCGCTGAAATTCTTCCAGGAAGTGATTCACCTGCTGCCAAGCGTGTTCTCGATGGCCGAGTCCGAGCTGATCCTGGTGCTGCTGTCGTTGATCGACATGGCGCTGGTCGGCGGCTTGCTGGTGATGGTGATGATTTCCGGCTACGAGAACTTCGTCTCGCAGCTGGACATCGATGAAAGCAAGGAAAAGCTCAACTGGCTGGGCACCATGGACTCTTCCTCGCTGAAGATGAAAGTGGCGGCCTCCATCGTGGCGATTTCCTCCATCCACTTGTTGCGCATCTTCATGGACGCCAAGAACGTCGATCCGCAGCACTTGATGTGGTACGTCATCATCCACATGACCTTCGTGATCTCGGCGTTTGCCATGGGCTACCTGGACAAGCTCACCAAGCACTGATGCCCCGCACCGGCCTTACTGCTCGGCGAAGTAGTAAGGCTGGCGACCGATCGCCATCTCCTTGATCACCGTGACCTTCTCATTCAACCGGTCGGTGTGATCCATCAGCGCAACGTTGCCGGGTTTGGCGGTCAGGAATGCGCGCAGCTCGGGCTCGGTTTGCAGGATGGGCACGTAGGCTTGCATGTAAAACACCCCGGCGCCGGCAATGCGTTCGTTGGGCTGGAACATCGCCACTTCTCGACCTTCTGCTTGCAGGGCCTGGAGCTGACTGATCACCGGTACGAAGGACTCCCGAGCGTCGGCTTTGGGGGCGAACCAGAATGCAGCGCTCATGTAGCAGGCAATCAGCACCGTGAACACGCCGGCGATCACGCTGCGGCGGTGCTGGTACAGGCCGGGCTTGCGGTCTTTCAACCATTCCAGCAGCACACGTGCATATTCCGCCGCGAGCACGGCGGCGGCCGGGGTGAGGGCCATCAAGTACACGGTGCGCTTGCTGGAGGCCAGGGTCAGTAGGGTGAACTGCGCCACCAGCCACACGCTGAAGAACAAGTGGTAACGGTTACGCACCAGGCTTTTACGGAAGTGCCACAGGCCCAGGTACACCAGGATGTTCCAGGGCAGGAAGGCTTCGGGCAGCTTCGCGATGTAATAGTAGAAGGGCTCGTAATGCCCGGCCTCGACAAACGAGCCGCTGAAGCGCCCGACGCTGTTGGTCCACAACACCTCGCCCACGGCCTGCATCCCGCCGCGTTGGTACAGAAAACCCAGCCAGATCAGCAGCGGCACCAATGCCAGCAGCGTGAACAACGCCGGCTTGAACCAATCGCCGATACGCAGGCGCTTATCCATGACGCTGGTGCTGGCCAAGTAAACAAAGATCACGATACCCGGCATGGCCAGGCCCAGCACGCCTTTGCTCAAGGTCGCGATGACCATCCCCGCAGTAAACAACGCCCAGCCCCACGCGCTTGAGCCTTGGCGCTCGGACGCGGGTCGCATCGCCTGGTAGAACCCCAGCAAAGCCGCGGTAATGCCCAGGCTGAGCAGCGAATCCTCGCCCACACCTCGCACATTGCCCCAGTAGCTGGCCATAGTCGCCAGGATCAACGCCGCACAGAACGCCAGCGTCTTGGGCCGGCCAAACGTACGCAGCATCCCGTAGAACAACATCACGCTGATCAACCCGGCAACCGCCGACGCCAGACGCACGGCCCAGGTCGTCGCGCCAAACAGGCGAATCGCCCCGGCATCCAGCCACAGGCTCAGGGGCGGCTTTTCCAGGAAGGGCTCACGAAACAGACGCGGCACCACCCAGTCATTGTCCAGGTGCATGGCCATGGCAATCCCGGAAACCCGGGCTTCGGTAGAGCCTTGCAGTTCATGGCTGCCCAAGGCAAAGAAGAACAACAGAGCAGCGAGCAGGAGCAGCAGAGGAACGGGACGCGTCATGGAATCTGGCTACCGGAGACAAGAGACCGGTCGGGGGAGCGGTCAGGGGTAATCAGAGAGTATACGAAGGCGATTCTTAATATTTCGTGAATGACTGTGGGTTTTTTGTGAGGGGAGGGTTGAGGTGGGTTAATGGGGGGGGATGGCTAGAAACGGTAAAACCCGTAGTGGGTGGGTTTTGTTGATGGCCGGGGGAAGCTGAAAAGCTTTCTCATCTTATTAATTTATATAAAGAATAAGAATCTTAAAAAATTGAGGCGGAATATTTTGTAAGAAGTTTCCTCATTTTTGGTAGGCTTTTGCCATCGGCCGAGAGGAAATGGAATGCCCGCAGTCATCGTTGAAAACGACACATCGCAGTGGCAAGACGAAACCGGTGCTGTCTATCACTTCCCCAAGCGGTACCAAGCCTGGCTTGCTGAAGGAACCGAAGTGATCTATTACAAAGGGCGCATCAAGGACAAAACCTTTGCTTCTGTCCGCCTCAGCGCCGATCCGCATTATTTTGGTATGGCACGCATCGGCAAGGTCTACGCAGACCGGAGGAGTGATAAGGGGGACCTTTTTGCTTTGATCGAAAACTTCACTCCGTTTGAAGGCGCTATCCCCTCGAAAATTAACGGAGTGTACCTAGAGACGATCCCCGCTACTCGAGTGAACAACTATTGGCGTGACGGGGTTCGGTCCATTTCCCAACTGGATTACGATGCAATCCTAAGTCATGCGAAGCTCCTGTCTTCCCAGGCTGACCAGGTCGCACCAAATTCCGAAGGCGATCCATTGACCTTTGAATCGGCCAATGAAGGCAGCAAATTAAGTTACTTTGGAACCCGCTACGAGCGCCGGAAAGATCTGAGGGTGAAGGCCATTGCTATCCACGGCCTTGACTGCAAGGCATGTGGCTTTGATTTCGAACAGGCGTACGGCGAGCACGCGAAGGGGTTCATTCACGTTCACCATATAGTGCCGATTTCGGACTTTGGTGGTGAGAAAGCCGTGAATCCTGAGACTGACCTCGTTACGTTGTGCGCCAACTGTCACGCCGTGGTCCATCGCAAGCGGGATATGACGCTGAGCGTTGATGAGCTGAAAGGCATGTTGCGCGGGCGATGGGTAATCGAGCCTTAGTTTTCTACTGTGTTCAGCCTACGGTTTTTTGTGAGGCTGAACCCTGGGTAGTGACATCCTAACGGCGGGCCCATTAGCCGTTACTTTACCGGGCAAGTTGGCTCTCAAGGTATTACGCGGTCTCTTGATCAGTACAGTATAGGTAGCAGCCTTTTATCCCACTGGAAAATGGGACTGGCGGAGGGAGACTGATTTATTTTTCTCCATATTTACTGGACTTCAGTCACAGAAAAAGAGGGCCATAGACGTCTTTTTTCGTTCATTTGGTGGGCCGGGGTAATTTGAAACAGTAGTTTATCCTATTGATTATTATCGTTAATATTGGTTTTGTATTTTGATTGGAATACCAATTGGAATACCTCACGAAATAGCATTCCATTGACACCCGCTTGTATTCGATCTGGAAACCTTGCTTCGCATCCATGATAAGCAGTGATCTTGTTACAGTGGTCGGGGCAACAGGTAGCAATCGATCCTAGTCGGAAGAAGGCGATAGGCAGAAACCGGCCCAGAGTGTGTAAAAACGCTACGCCAAAATTGAAGTGCGCGCGTATACGTTAAATCTGAAATTTATCGACACGTCAGCAGATGTGGATTTTCGTAGAAGCGCGATTTGCAGTACATTTTTGAGTACCTGTCGCGCTGAAAAACGTTTTCACACAGTCTCGGCCAAAAGCAACCATTTGTTCAGGGCAGTTTTCCCCATTGCGGACACTGACTAACACTCAGGTTAAGGTGCCGGATTGAGTCCGTCCGAGCGAACGGACTCATACATTTTGTTAGGCATTCTCGATCACTCCGCCCTCTATTAGCTTTAAGCCCAAGCCAGCCAATACACAAGGGAGGAACGTACCCATTATCATGGTAGCAACGTTTTTGCCGAGAGTAGCAACATCGTTACTAGCCAGCTCACCCCTATGCACAACGGCGTTTCTGCTGCCTTGTAAGGCATTAATTTCTTCCCAGATTGTTTTGGTATGTCCTTCAATTTTAAATGAATTGAAGTCAATGCCGCCGTACTCTTTAAGGATCCGAGCCAGCAGGGGCTTGAATCTATCAAAGCCATTATGCTTAACCGCGAGGTCTGAAATTAGGTCAGCAACGGAATCATTATGGACGAGTCCATATATTACAGGCTTCAATAGTGTGAGTTTTAAACCAAGTTCAATTGCCGTGGTGAAGAGCACAAGCGCAGAGGATGGTGAACTGGCCAGAATGTCACGGGCTTCGCGAAAGGTTAACACAGCGTTTTTGGCTAAATCTCGATTGTTTACATAGTAAGAACGCAAACGATCAAATGTGAACTCATCGATTGCCTGCTCCGATATTTCATCAACCATTCCAGAGTACCACTCATCACGGGCGTCCTCATCTGGTGTGTTCATGCAGATTCCTAATTCGCCTAGTGTTTGATTATGAGGCGGAGTATAGCTCGTCTCGAGCGAAGCGAAATATTTGAAGAGCTAGTTAAGATTCTCATTCGAGGTGTAGCACTTCACCCAGAAATAGATAAGTATTAAGAAACAGTGCGCGCGCCTCTTCTGGAGTGACATCCTGATGTACTCCAGTCGATACCCGATCAAAAAGATTAGCAAGGTTTTGGCGAAATTTTTGCTTTCTGGATTTGCTTTCGCAACGATGATGAATATATGCATTGATTCTATTCTGATGCTTTCCCGCATCTAGCTTTAGGATATTTCCGCCAATATCTAGCACATCGTCAGTAGCTGGAAATATCGAATCGGCAAAAGATTCAATAATTCGTCTACAGGTTATAAGTGCGTGACTGATTGGCTCTTGCTCGCCATGGCTAAGTCGTTCCATGACAGAGGGTATCTGGTCAAGCACATCGTGGCATTTATCCGAAATCAAGCTATCGACGTCGCGTTGATACTGCTCAAATATCGACTCTGTCAGATTGTCGAAAAGTTTTTCATAGTAAACGTCTGTTATGAAAGAGTGTAATCTCGCGATGACTTTACTTCTGATACCGGTATAGCGAGATATACTGGCCGAGGCTTCATTCATTGCCCTAGTAGCAACTGATACTGCGTGATTATAGTCGCCTGCAGAATCTGGTATGCGCATAACGGATAGCTTGGACTTCTCTGCCTCAATCAAGGCATCTATTTGGGCGAAAGGTACCCAGTATCCTTTGTTTTCTTCTTTTTTTGTCCACCGACCTGTTATACCCATATATTTTAAGGAGATATCGTTAGATGACTTGTAGCCACCAAGCTCAAAGCCAAGCCATTCTTTAATCTCAGAGCTCCCAACAATCCTGGCTAACCTTGATGCTTTTAGAATCAGGCTTTCTCCGGAAGATCTACTTAGCTCCAGATCATCAAGGAGATCTTGAACTAGCTCTAGAGTGTGTTCGCTTTTGCTGGCTGACATTTGTTTTTCCGAAAGATATTTAGCATGTGGTTAAGGAGCGGGCTGTAGCACATCCCAGCGAGCGACGCGAGCGGTTTGAACTAGTTGTTAGCCGTTATCCGCAAGCCAGACCTCGAAGGTCTCCGCGGATTGTCCGGGTAGTAGCTTGGCGAATATTTCCTTATCGCCCAAATACAGGCAGTGTCTAATAACGGCATATGGGTTGAACTTTTCGTTTTGATTTGATTCTTCGAAAAATTCTTTGTATCTTTTTACTTTTGATATGTTTTCCCGAATGTAAAAGTTAAACTTGCCGCGACTTATATCCGGCTTAAGGGAAACAACTTCCTCCGTAAACTCATCAACTTTACGTGCTTCAAAGTCGAATTCGTTGAAAAAGTGATGTGCAATTTTCAAAAAGCTGAATGCATTTAGGGAGGAAGGCTTAAACCTTGGAGGTGCTTCCCCGGCTTCGATTTGATCAGACTCTCTAGTGATTTGCTCCTGAGGAATATCTTCTGCCTTTATACTTTCCTCCGTGGCGTTGCGAATTTCTCGGAACTCTCGGTCTGCTACTTCAAATAGAGCAGCCAAAGAATTAATTCTTCGCTTAAGGTTAATTGGTATAGATTTTTTGTACTTGATTTTGTGATCCAATACACTCCATGAATCTTGAATTATCGTGCGAACCTGAACCTCAAACCCTAGATCAACGAACTGTGAATATTCAGGTAGCTCTTTTCGTTTTTCGTTTAATTTTAGGTCCAGGTGTAAGCCTTTGTAACCAAATGAGTTTTCAGTATTCTCAATTTGCGCAATTTTATCTGTAATGTCTATAACTTCGAAGTGAACACTCAGAAGGTCTTTAATTTTTTCTATATCATCTTCGTATAGGCAAACTACGCGCACACCGATTAAATCTGTAATGTGGTCTAATATTCGATATTCTTGAGCGTTAGCTTCCAGGCTGGCTTTGTATTTTTCACTAAATTTTTTAATACATTCATCTCTGTCCTTTACACGGCCTTCTATCTTTGATAGGGCTATGTCGCTGGAGGCTCTGATTAGAGAGTTAACCAAGGTTATAAAGGAGCTTTTTGCCCCATCCAGAAGTCCGTGATTTCCATTGTAATAGTCACGAAAACTTTGCTTTTCAACCTCAAAATCTAGAGATGGCATTTGTTCTCCTTGGCATGCTAACTATAAGTAGGCGACACACATTGTGTAATGTCTCCGCCGGTTGAGCCTGATAACTATCCGTGTCTTGGTGCGTGAATTCGTCAAGAACTCCAAATCGAGTTAAATATTTACTTGAGGGTACTAGCCGCATACGTGATACAGGCTATCCATTCGCGATGAGTGTCGGGAAAGTAAACTTTTCCCGAAGCCCTAGTGATCGCCGTATAAAGCAGCGCTAGTTTTTTGGAAAGCAACCTTTTGCCCTGTAGATCAGGAGAATAATAGAGGTCCTCCGAAATCGCCATTCGCGAAAATTCGAAGTTTTTAACTGTGAAAACTGTCGCCAGCAATGGGCGCGCAGGAGTTTTGTTCGAAAGTTCATCGATGCCAGCGCGCGTGTAAATCCCTGATACGCCGAAATTAACACCAACGGTACCAAGCCATTTTTCAACTCTGAGGAATGCATCATTCCATTTCATGTCTTCATGAAGTTGATCCCACGTTCGATAGCGGGCGATGGCACCATGCCTCGGTTTCTCGTTGCGCATAAATAAATTCAGGCAGTCGTCTAAGAAAAGCTCAAACTTTTCATCCCAATCTATTACTGCTGCGCCTTGAGCCATTTCACGGCTGCGCACGAGCCAGTCGAACACCCCCCACTCATCCGCTACCAAGATAACCGTCGATTCCGGAGGGAACGAGTTGGCGGGATATTCCTCAACAACCATCTCCTTGGCCCTATCAGCCAAGAAAGGTTGGGCAGAAACACCAGGAAATATCTCTAGGAGCGGATTGATGTATCCCACGAGCGCAGGCCCTGCACGCAGCGAAGTCGCCATCTCTCGATGTCGAATCATTGCATGATGCTGCACATATTGACCTTCAAGGTTTTGATACTGGTCGCCCAGAGAAATTACTGTTTGCGGTGACCTGTCGAGAAGCTCGACCATTGGCGCCGTAAGATCATGGCCCTCGTCTACCAGTACGGTGTCAATGTTTTCGGGCACGTAAAGCCCAACTAAAGACATTTGTTTGATCCGGTGGTAACCACGGACCGGAAGAGAGGGAGCTTCTAGATCTAACTGAGTCATTTTGTACCAAAGTTTGGCGGCCGCTGCTGCTACAACTTCCTGATCAATCGGGCGTAGCCATCGAATTTGGTCCCGAGGAATGTGGTGGGAAGTAATGGTCAGATCTTTAGACATGCAAAACTTGAAAATCACCGACCAGCACAGCGCCGCTACTTGTGTAGAACTTCGGTTGCCAATAGGGCTAAAGCCTACCTGTTCAGAAAGTTCCGAGTAAGACAGAGGCAGTCTAGACTCACCGACCATCTTGTTTTGGAGAGCTTTGTTGCCCTTCGATAACAGTAGCTCTGCCAAACTTTTGAATGTGGAAGTTTGCACTTTTTCTCGTGGGAAGCGTGCCCGAATTGCCCTGAGTTTTGGCTCGGCGTCTGCTAGAAAAATGAATCTGCGATCAGGCATCAAAGCCATGACTTCGTCCAAAACAAAAGTCTTGCCGGTGCCTGCATGCGCTTGTGCTTCGATCGAGTCTTCTTGGTTTGCCCGAATGTTGTGGATCAATCGAAGTTGATGATCGCTCAACTTTGTAATCAGACCACTAGGGCGGGTATGTTCATACCTAATGGCTCCATACACAGCTTTATAACGGTTGGCAAAATCGAAGTCCCAACTACCTTCTGGTCGAATGAAGGGATGCTTAATGACCGTTTCTTTATCAACCAATCCAATGCCTAAATCGGCGGCTTGCGCCAGGCCTGCGATGAAGGTTGTGTGATCGTAAGCTTCAGCCAAAGCGGACCTCAACTGCTCACTTGGGAGGCCTAGGAAAGCCGCAAATTTCCGCTCCATCTCGATGGGAGATCGCATTGGTGGTTTGAGAGGTTTGGACAGCTGCAACACGTAGAGGATCGCCGCTACTTCGTACCTTGTCAGACTTGTCACAGCAGGGGTGGCTCCGCGAACTAGCGTGGAACTCAACGTTTCACTGAGAGGTATAAACCAGTTTGGTATCGTCATTAGCGCTGCATGCGTCCTTGGCTGTTTTCACTGCTAGCATGCCATGCTTAAGCCATCATTGTGAGCGAAGTTTACTGATGTCCCTTTCGGGAAGTACTGTCTTAACAGCCCATTGGTGTTCTCATTCGAAAAGGGATTGGCATGGCCAAGCTCATCAAACTATCGGATACATCCTGGCAACAGCCATTCCGCGACCGTAAAAAGGAACACATTCTTTGGGGCTCCCACACCGAGGTTCGTGAAAACTGCAATTTCGTAGACGGCACACGCCGCCTCCTACAAATCTCATTCGAGCCACGATTCGAACTGGATATCGTCGATTACTTTCAGATCACTAGCGGACGCGAGATCAAGTTCCCGAAAGCGCTCGTTGATATGATCAGCCCCATCGTGCTGGAAAATTCCGAATCCAGCTTCATCGTTACCGTGCTCGATGCCGTTGAACATGAAGATGGCCAGGTCGGGAGTACAAAAGATTTGGCTAACCTGATTACCGCTCGGGCAACGACAATCATGGCCCGCGTCGGCCAGCAGAAGTTCAGGAAGCAATTGATGGGGTTTTGGGGTGATGCTTGCGCACTCTCCGGAGTAAAGGAGCCCAAGCTGCTGGTCGCATCGCACATTGTTCCCTGGAGCCAGTCAGAAGCAGATTCCAAGCTCGATCCATTTAACGGCTTGCTACTGGCGCCACACTACGATCGCCTGTTTGACCAAGGTCTGATCTCATTCAAAGATGATGGCTCTATTCTGCTGTCCAGCATTGCCGAAAAGCTGCCTCCAGAGTTTGGTCTGTCGAAATCCATGAAGCTACGCAAGCTCAATCCAAAGCATTTGCCCTACCTTGCTGCCCATAGGGATACGTTCGGCTTCGCGTAGTTCACACCCACCAATATCAAAGCTGCCGGGAAGTAGGTCGCACACAACGGCATGGGCTGAACCGTACCAGATTTAATCGACGCTCATGAAAGGCCGAAACTGACCGATTACGCGCTCTCTTGAAAGGCGGCTTACTATCCAAAGCTCGCCGTAAGGGCTAACGAATTGCTACCACGATTAAGTGAACCCTATACGCTCACGGCGTGGTTCATTACGCGAAAACAGAACACAAACGAGGAGTACAACAGTGAGCAATGGCAACCGCCCGCCGGTATGGCAGATGGTTCGGGAAGCGGCGCAGCAGATGAACGGGGAATGCACATACCCTGCGATTAAAGCAAAGGTAAGGTCGATGTATGGTCATGACGTCAACGACAGTTCGATGACATGCAGCATCATCTCGGGGGCGGTGAATCACCCATCACGTATTCACTACAACGAGAACAAGAAACCACGGCTCACCGACACGGCCTACGATTACCTGTATAGCACTGGGCGCGGCCGGGTCGTTTGGTACCAACCAGAGAAGCACGGCGTGTGGGAGATCGCACAATCTGGCGATGGCGCACTGATCGTCCGCCTCGCTGACGGGGTGGGTGAGAATCCGCTGCCGATCGTCGAAGCTGTTGAGGCATCCGATGAGGCGTACAGCATGTTCGCTCTGGAGGCACACCTGCGCGATTACCTCGCTAAAAAACTTCCCAGGTTACCTGGCCACGATGCGCCGCTCACGCTATACCGCACGGACGATCGCGACGGCGTGGAGTTCCAAACTGACGTCGGCCCGATCGACATCCTGGCGACGGGAAACGGCGACTTCTACGTCCTCGAACTGAAAGTAGGCCGTGGGCCGGACGCGGCAATGGGACAAATCCTTCGTTACATGGGCTGGGTGAAAGAGCACCTCGCGGGCGAGAGGAGCGTGTATGGCGTCATCGTCGCTTCTGACATCGGCCAAAAACTACGGTACGCGGCATCACAGGTGCCAAACGTACGCCTGATGGAATATGACCTTGCTGTGTCGCTTCGATCGGTGGCCCTGCATAGTTGACCGGACGCCACCCCTCCTAGCAAGGCCGTGACCAGCCGACATCTTCCCGTGAATAGAGCGTTGACCCGGCAGAGTCACGGTCTCTTTTTGGCCGATTCTGTTGAAAAAGTCCGGCCTGGCTTCCATGGCTGAAAAGTATGCGTCTGAGATTGAAATCCTTACCTTCAGCAGAGGCTGCGGGACTCGGATTTCACGTAGCAGCGTGAAAAAATGGGAGTTTCACCCATCAGTATTCGAGCAGTTTGGGCAAACCGACTTTTTCAACAGAATCGGCCGGTTGCAGTCCTTCAGTGCTTGGCTGGCGCACTCGCGGCTGAGTGGCATCCGCTGACATCCATCAACTGCAAACGGCTGGTCAGCGCGAATGCGAATGACTGGTCAGTGGCAATGCAATTAGGTGGTCAAGTGAGATGCCATAACGCAGAGCCCATGCGAGTGGGAATGCGGAGCCTTCCCGCCCGCATGGACTTAGTCAAAAGGCCCCAAGAACAAGGCTTGCAGTGGCGACAGTCGCCACTTTTGTCGCCATGCTGCAGGCCAGGTATTACGCGGGTTGTCGCCGCTGTCGCCAAATCAACCAACACTCCATCTGGGGAGTCATTCTCGGTTCCTGGCGGCGTCCGGTGAGCGCTCACCGTATTGGCACGACGTTGTGGTCCCTGGTTTGATTGATCGCAGATGCCGACAGGTTGCCGGTGGCCGCTTTCTGAATGTGCTCACTCCACCAAGCCATCATCGGTCTCCGGCGTTCGATGTAGTCCGCTCGGTTGTAAGCGCTTCGGACTTCGTCCTTGTCGACATGCGCCAGCGCGACTTCGATCAGCTCCGGATCCCACCCATGCTCGTCAGGATGGTGCTGGCCATGGAGCGCATGCCGTGGCTGACCAAGCGGTCCTGGAAGCCCATGCGTTTCAACGCCATGTTGGCGGTCTGGCTGTTGGCGTGGGTGCGCGGATTTCTATCTGCCGGGAACACGTATTCCCTGTGGCCGCTGTGGGGCTTGAGCGTCTCCAGTAACGCGAGTACTTGTTCGGTCAGCGGGATGGTGTGCGGACGACGCTTCTTCATGCGCTCTGGTGGGATGGTCCAGATGCGTTTGTCGAAGTCGATGTCTGCCCATCGGGTGGTGGCCGCTTCGGCAGGACGGGTCATGGTGTGCAGTTGCCATTCGATCAGGCAGCGGGTGATCCGCTTGATGCTGGCGTTCGCGATTTCGATCATGAGCTCGGACAGCTCATCTGGTCGTAGCGCGGCCATGTTTTCTTTTTTTTGCTTCTTGAATACCGCCCGAATGCCACTGAGGGGGTTAGCGAAAATCAGCCCGGAGTTGACCCCGTAGGTCATGATCTCATTGAGCCGTTGGCTCAGTCGCTTCACTGTCTCGAGACTGCCTTTAGCTTCTATTGGGCGAAGCAGTTCGATGACCATCGGTGCGGTAATTTTCGAGAGCGGCGTTGTTTTCAGGTCTGGAAATACATGCAGTGTGAGCGACCGCCAGATGTCTTCGGCGTACGCCGGCGTGACGGAGTCCTTCTTCAGCTCGAACCAGGCGGTGGCCACGTTCTCGAACGTATGTTCCGTCTCCGCTCGTTTGGCTTCGTCCTGTGCATTGCGTTGCACCTTGGGATCAATGCCTTGTGCAAGCAGCTCGCGCGCTTCCACCACTTTTTTCCTGGCGTTCGCTAGTGAGAGCTCTGGGTACGTGCCCAGCCCCATATTGATACGATTTTTGGTTACCGGCTCGCGGTAGTTGAAGTTCCACAGCATCGAGCCGTTGCTCCTGACTCGGAGCTGGAGGCCGTCACCATCGCTGAGGACGTAATCCTTGTCTTTTGCCTTGACTGCCTTGAGCTGGCGGTCGGAAAGGCGGAGGGCTGGAGCAGGCATGAGAGCTTCCCCTGACACCGTTTTGGTATTCCAAAAAATAGCACCGGATGGCTTGGAATACCATTTGGAATACCCAAACGGCTGGAACTCAAAAAACTCTCCAGCGCCAAGTAGCGCTTAAACCCTTGATTTCACTGGATTTCAGGCACAAAAAAGACGTCCGTGGACGTCTTTAGATGATCAAATGGTGGAGCCGGGGGGATTTGAACCCCCGTCCGCCAGTACTCCGCTGTCGGTACTACATGCGTAGCCGTTTCTATTAAGTTAACCCTCAGCGACCCGAAGGGCAGGGTGCTTTGGGCGAGTTGTGTAAGTTTTAGCCGCTTCGTCCACAACGTACTGCACGGCGATTCTGTTCTATATGACAATCACTTTGGGTTTACAGACATCCCCTGGTGATTGCTGGACCCGAAGGTACCAGAAGCTCAGGGCTAAGGCTGCTTACGCAGCGAGAGCGAATTCCTGGCCGTAGTTTTCGTCATTGGCAACTATAAGAAGTTGCAACAGTGGATTTACGAGTTCTGTTACCAACTCGGCATGCACCTAAAGTTTCGCAACCGGCGTCGAATCCTAAACGGCCCCGTGCTTGTAACTCGTTGTTTCATAGTGAGTGACAAGCCTGTGCAGTGTACGCCAAACCGTCACGGAAGGCCAACCCGAAGGTTGGCCTTGTGCGCCAGCGTGGTTACTGGTTGCCACCTTTTTCGCTGTCTTGCAGGTCTTGCAGGGCTTTGGAGGTGATCTCGATACACTTTTTGTCATCACCTGCCGCGTGAGCGGCTTTGGCTTGGGAGACTGCGGTGTCTATCTCGCCGCTTTTGCCACTGGTGTCGGTGGCGAGCAGCGCTTTGCCGTTATTGATCTTATCCAGGTTGATTTTGCACAGGTCAGGCTCACCGGCAGCAAAAACAGGGGTGGCCATCATCGCAGCAGTAATGAACAGACCAGCAAGAGCGGAACGCTTCATAGGGTATCTCCTTGCGAAAAAGGGCTCGACGCTGCTGGCGCTCCAGAGCGGCCAGCAACCTGTCGGATAAGCCCCGTTCGCCGAGGCCTATGCAGATGACTACGCCGGCGCGCCAGGGTTCTGTTTGTGTGCCGGTTTATTTAGTGAGCACGGGCCTTGGTGACCCGGTCCACAAGATAGACCAGGCCGTGATAGTCGATGCCACCATGCAGGCTCAGGCCGATCTCGCAGGTACGGCTGGTGGAGATGCCCTCGCTGCAATACTGCACGGCGTCCTTGAGTGAGCGCAGTGAGTGGGCGTTGAGTTCTGGCGTGGTAAAGCCTTTATCGCCGGCAAAACCGCAGCAGTGGATGCCTTCCGGGACCACCACGGTCTTGGCGCAGCGCCGAGCCACGTCGATCAATGCCTGGCTTTCGCCCAAGTGTTGGGTGCTGCAGGTGACGTGCACCGCGATGGGCGCATCCTGGGGCTCGAAGTCGAGACGGTCCATCAGGTGGGTGCGGATAAAGCGCACGGGGTCGTAGAGGTCCAGGCGGGTTTCGCCCAGGTCTTGTACCAGGCGCAGCGTGCAGGGGCTGGTATCGCAATAGATGGGGTCGAGGCCGCCACGGCTGGCGTGGAGCAGGGCGCCGATCAGTTCCTGGCGCTTGTGCTCGGCCTGTTCGGCGTAGCCTTTGGAGGCGAAGGGTTGGCCGCAGCACAGGCTGTCTTGGTTGTCGGGAAAGACCACTTGATAACCGGCCTTTTCCAGCAGGTTGCGGG
The DNA here is from genome assembly GCF_023242475.1 of Pseudomonas sp. MWU15-20650. Lineage (GTDB taxonomy): Bacteria > Pseudomonadota > Gammaproteobacteria > Pseudomonadales > Pseudomonadaceae > Aquipseudomonas. The sequence continues at coordinate 33,231 of NZ_JALJFG010000017.1, forward strand.
TTTTGTCGTACAGCGACATCTGCTCTTTATCACCGGCTGCCGGGCCCATGGCGCGTGAGACGCACGCCGCGAGATAAACCACCCTTGGCCGTGCATCCGTCACCGCAGGGCTGAAACGAATGGCTTTTTCCGGTTGCGGCATGGCGGTGGTCCATTGTGGGATTTGCCCCTTGGACAGCGTGGTCACCGTGGCCGACCACTTCGCAAGGCGCGGTGCACCCAGCAGCAGGCGTGCACCATTAGCTACATGCAGGGTAAAGCGTGCGCCTTGCAGGGTCGTAGCGAAATGGGTGGCGAGCCATTCGGCAGTTTTCGTACGGGTGGCGTCACGGCTGCGCAGCTTTTTCACCAGGTCACCGGTGTTGATACCGACTGGGCAGCGCTGGGCACACAGCCCAGTAGCGGCGCAGGTATCGATGCCTTGGTAGTGGTAGGCCGCCTCCAGTTCGGTGGTGTCGACGCCGGCCCGTTTCTTCGCCTGGATATCACGCCAGATCACAATGCGTTGGCGTGGGCTGAGCGTCAGGCCCTTCGAAGGGCACACGGGCTCGCAAAAGCCACACTCGATGCACTTATCCACAAGCTCGTCGGCGGCGGGCAGGGGCTTGAGGTGTTTGAGGTGGATTTGTGGGTCTTCGCTGAGCACCACATCCGGGTTGAGGATGCCGTTGGGGTCGAGCAGGCGCTTGAGTTGCCACATCAGTTGATAGGCGTCGCTGCCCCATTCCAGCTCGACGAAAGGCGCCATATTGCGGCCAGTGCCGTGTTCGGCTTTCAGCGATCCACCGAACTCCACCGCCACCAAGTGTGCGACGTCGTCCATGAACGCCTGATAGCGTGCGACTTCATCGCTGCTGTTGAAGCCTTGGGTGAACACAAAGTGCAGGTTGCCTTCCAAAGCGTGTCCGAAAAGGATGGCTTCGTCGTAATGATGCTTTTCGAACAGTGCGATCAAGCGGTTGACGCCGATGGCCAGTTGCTCGACCGGGAAGGTCACGTCTTCGATGATCACCGTGGTGCCGGTTTTGCGTACGGCGCCTACGGCGGGGAAGGTGTCTTTGCGGATCGCCCACAGGCGCGCGTTTTCCACCGGGTCTTCGGTGAAGTCGACTTGTTTCTCCACGGCAAAAGGCGCCAGGGAGGCCATGATCAGTGTCAGTTGCTCATGCAGTAATGAGGGCGAGGCCGCGCGGGATTCGATCAGCAGTGCGCAGGCGTTTTCCGACAGTTGCTGTACGAAGGCGGGCATGCCCGGTTTGTCCTGCACCGAACGCATGCTGCGTCGATCCAGCAGTTCAACGGCGGAGACGGGCTGGGTCTTGAGGGCCGTTACGGCGTTGCAGCACGTCTCGACATCCGGGAACACGATCAGCGCTGAGGCTTTGTTCGGGTGGTCGACCACCGTGTCGTAGGTCACTGCGCTGATAAACCCCAGCGTGCCCTCGGAGCCCACCAGTAGGTGGCTGAGGATATCCAGCGGGTCATCGAAATCCACCAGCGCATTGAGCGACAGGCCGGTGGTATTTTTCAGACGGTATTTGTGGCGGATCTTTGCAGCCAACTCAACGTTTGCCCGCGTCTCGCGACCCAATGAGGCCAGGCGCTCAAGCAGCGCGCTGTGAGTCTGGCGGAAGGCTTTAACGCTGCCAGCATCTTCTGTGTCCAGGCGGCTGCCATCAGCCAGCACCAGGCGAATGCCCGCCAGGGTGTGATAGGTATTTTGCGCCGTACCGCAGCACATGCCACTGGCGTTGTTGGCGACGATACCACCGATTTTGCAGGCATTGATCGACGCCGGGTCCGGCCCGATCTTGCGCCCGAACGGTGCCAGCCAGGCATTGGCCTGGGCACCGATCACGCCGGGCTGCAGGCGGATTTGTGTGCCTTGCCCGCGAATCTCGCGGCCATTCCAGTTATCCCCCAGCACGATCAGCACCGAGTCGCTGATGGCCTGCCCGGACAGGCTGGTGCCGGCTGCGCGGAAGGTCACCGGCACGTGGTCACGCTGGGCCAGTTGCAGCAGCTTGACGACTTCGTCTTCTGACTCCACGCGGATTACCAACTGTGGGACCAGTCGGTAAAAGCTAGCGTCGGTGCCGAAGGCAAGGGTGGAAAGTGGATCGTCGAAGAGACGATCTTTCGGGATCAGTTGTGCGGCGTCACTCAGAAAGGCAGCAGGCAGGCTCATCGGTCCTCCAGAAATAGCTGACGCCGGAACCGTTGTCCGGCGTCGATTCTTACCCTATTACGTGCAGGTCTCAGTGCACCAGCATGCCGGTGAACCAGTAAGCCTGCGCCAGAGTGATCAGCCCGACGATCGTGGCAAAAAACAGGCTGTGCTTGAGGGTAAAGCGGAACAGATCGGATTCTTTGCCCACCAGGCCAGTGGCTGCGCACGCCACGGCGATCGACTGTGGCGAGATCATTTTGCCGGTCACGCCGCCGCTGGTGTTTGCCGCTACCAGCAGGACATCGTTGACGCCGATCTGGTGGGCGGTGGTGGCTTGCAATGAACTGAACAGGGCGTTGGACGAGGTGTCGGAGCCTGTCAGGAATACCCCCAGCCAACCGAGGAACGGCGAGAAGAACGGGAAGGCTGCACCGGTGGCGGCCAGTACCAATGCCATGGTCGAGGACATGCCGGAGTAGTTGGTAACGAAGGCGAAGGCCAGCACCATGCCAATGGACAGGATTGGCCAGCGCAACTCGAAGAAGGTCTCTTTTAAAGTGGTAAGACCAGTCTTGATGTCGATTTTCAGCACCAGCATCGAGACGAGTGCAGAGAAGAAAATGGCGGTGCCGGTGGCCGAGATCGGGTCCAGTTTGAATACGGCCGGGATCGCTGTCGGGGTGGTCACGATGGGGGCAGTTTTGATCACCAGTTGATCCAGGTGCGCAATGGCAAAGTTGAACACCCAGCTGTACATCGAGCCGCCTGCCGCGAACATCGCCTTGAAGGGCTTGAGGGTCCAGATGGTCACCAACACGGTCAGGATCAGGAAGGGCGACCATGCCTTGAAAATTTGCCCCAGGCTGTAGGGCGAAGCCACGGTGCTGCGTGGCTGGCCGAAGCCGCCTGCGCTGGCAGTGACTGTTGCACCGGGCGTGGCGCCGGCAATCTGTGCGCCAGCAGTGCGCTTAGGCTGCCAGACCTTCAGGAATAGGGTCAGGGCAACCAGGCTAACGAGGGCCGAGGTGATATCCGGCAACTCCGGACCCATGAAGTTGGAGGTGAAATACTGGGTGACGGCGAAGCTCAGGCCAGCGACCAATGCAGCGGGCCAGGTTTCGCGAACGCCGCGCAGGCCGTCCATCATGAACACCAGCCAGAACGGTACGAACAGCGACAGCAACGGCAGTTGGCGACCGGCCATGGCGCCGATCTTGAACGAATCAATGCCGGTAACTTGGCCGGCGACAATGATCGGAATTCCCAGTGCGCCAAAGGCCACCGGCGCGGTGTTGGCAATCAGGCACAGGCCCGCGGCGTAAAGTGGGTTGAAGCCCAGGCCGACCAGCAGCGCGGCGGTGATCGCCACGGGCGCGCCGAAGCCGGCCGCCCCTTCCAGAAAGGCGCCGAAGCAGAAGCCGATCAGCAGTACTTGAAGGCGCTGGTCATCGGTGATCGACAGGACGGAGCTGCGGATGATTTCGAACTGGCCGCTCTTGACCGTCAATTTGTAGAGGAACACCGCCGCAACGATGATCCATGCAATAGGCCACAAGCCGTAGGCAAAGCCGTAACCGGCAGCGGCCAGGGCCATGTCTACCGGCATCTGGAAGGCGAAGATGGCGACCAGTATCGACAGGGCCAGGGTGATGCTGCCGGCCACATGGCCTTTGAGGCGAAATACGGCCAAGGCCAGAAAGAAGAATACGATGGGAATAACGGCGGCCAGTGCGGACAGGCCGAGACTGCCGAGAGGGCTGTAGAGCTGTTGCCAGGTTTGCATATGGGGTGGCCCCTGATTGTTGTTGTTTGTTGAGCTTGGATAATTGGTAATACCAATTTATAGTCGCTGTTGGCTAGAGTAAGAGCCTCGGCAGGGGTGTGTCAATTTGCCGCCTGCGAAACTTTGGTCTTAGGTCGGGGGGGAGGTGTTGTGATCGAATAAATCGCAGGTGTTCTGATAGGTGCTGCAAGCGTGGCGATAGGCCAGAATAGAGGCCCCGGCGAGTGGTCGGGATCGTGGAGAGTGAGTTATGGGGTTTGATCAGGTGCGTCAGCGCCGTTTGTCTGACGATATTGTCGAGCAGCTTGAGGGCATGATCCTTGAGGGCACGTTGAAGTCGGGCGAGCGCTTGCCGGCCGAGCGCGCTTTGGCTGAACAGTTTGGTGTATCGCGCCCATCATTGCGTGAGGCGATCCAGAAACTGGCGGCCAAAGGGTTGCTGGTCAGTCGCCAGGGCGGTGGCAACTATGTAGCGCAATCTTTGGGGTCGACCTTCAGCGATCCGTTGCTGCACTTGTTGGAAAACAACTCTGAAGCGCAGCGGGATTTGCTTGAATTTCGTCAGACTCTCGAAGCATCGTGCGCCTATTACGCGGCATTACGTGCCACTGAGGTCGACCGTGAGCGGCTGACAGCGGCTTTTGAGGCGTTGCAGGATTGCTATGCACGGGCCGATGAAGTGAGCCGGGTGGAGGAGGGCGCTGCGGATGCGCGGTTTCACCTGGCTATTGCCGAAGCCAGTCATAACGCCGTGCTGTTGCACACGATTCGCGGCTTGTTCGACCTGCTCAAGCGTAATGTGGTGACGAATATTGGTGGTATGTATCAGCAGCGCACGGAGACTCGCGACATGCTGATCAGTCAGCATCGAGACTTGTACCTGGCAATCATTGAGGGGCGGGCCGAGCAGGCACGCGAGGTTTCAACACGTCACCTGCTGTATGTGCAGGAAGTGTTGGAGGAAGTGCGTCAGGAGGTTCAGCGTGTAGCCCGGGCTGAGCGCCGTAAAGGTATGTAGCCTCGGCTGAGTAACCCAAGGCTACATCGTCACAAGGGTTACTCTTCTTTGCCCTTGTTACGCACAGCGCGATGCAATTCACGGTTGGAATCGCGTTCGCGTTCTGTATCGCGCTTGTCGTATTCCTTCTTGCCCTTGCCCAGTGCGATTTCGCACTTGACCAGATGCTTGCTCCAGTACCAGGACAAGCAGACGCAAGCGTAGCCTTTTTGCTGCACGGCCGCGGCGAGCTTTTCCAGTTCGCGGGCATTGAGCAATAGCTTGCGTGTGCGCACCGGGTCGGCAATCACGTGGGTGCTTGCGGTGGTCAGAGGCGTGATATGACTGCCGAGCAGCCACGCCTCGCCATCCTTGAGCAGCACATAGCTGTCGACCAACTGCAGTTTGCTGGCACGCAGACTCTTTACTTCCCAGCCGGCCAGGACCAAGCCAGCCTCGAATCGATGTTCGATGAAGTAATCGTGTCGCGCCTTTTTATTTTGCGCGATGGTCCCTGTGGGGTGTTTCTTTTGTTTAGCCATAGGGGCGGCATTATAGGGAGTTGCGAGCGTGTCGGCTACGGTCAACCTGCGTGCTTGAGCGTGTCGGGCGAATCCCGGACAATGCAGGCGCTTCTTTGGTTTTTTTCTCTCGCGGATTGGGCTGTTTTTTCGCGATGTTTGCCGTTCAGCTGTGGAAATAACGCTCACATGACGACGCATATTCAACGTTCGGCCCTGCTGCCTTATCCGGCGCAGGCGCTCTATGACCTGGTCAACGACGTGGCGCGTTACCCGGAATTCCTGCCTTGGTGCTCGACTGCCGAGGTCTTGGAGAGCAGTGCGGAGCACATGGTCGCCAGTGTCGGAGTGGCCAAGGGCGGCCTTAGTCAGCACTTTGTTACGCGCAATGTGCTGGTGCCGGGGAAGTCAATCGAAATGAATCTGCAGGAAGGGCCATTCACCCAGCTGCATGGGGTGTGGGTTTTCAAGGCGCTGACCGATAAAGCCTGCAAGATCAGCCTGGATCTGTCGTTTGATTATGCCGGGCCCATTGTGCGGGCGACGCTGGGGCCTTTGTTCAATCAGGCGGCTAACACTTTAGTGGATGCGTTCTGTCAGCGAGCCAAGCAACTGCATGGTTGAGATTGAAGTGGTGTATGCCGCCGTGGATCGCCAGGTTTTGCTGGGGGTGGCGGTGCCTGTGGGCACAAGCTTGCGGGCGGCGGTGCAGGCATCGGGGATTGCAGGGCAATTTCCGCAGCTGGTATTGGCTGAGTGCCCTTTGGGGGTCTTTGGTAAGGTGGTGACAGACCCGGATGTGCGTGTTGTGCAGCCGGGTGATCGAATTGAAATCTACCGCCCGTTGCTGGCGGACCCAAAGGAAGTGCGCAGGCTGCGCGCGGCTAAAGCGGCGATGGCCAGGCAGCAAAATTCATAAGCTTGCCAATCTGCAGGCAGCAAAAAGCCCGGTACGCCGGGCTTTTTGTTGAGCGCCGCAATGTTACTGCGGGCTGGCGTCCAGAGGCTGTGGCGTCGGGACCGGCACGGTTTTCACGCCGTCGACGTCTTTCTGGATCTGGTCGAGCAAGGAGCCAGGTTTGGCCGGCTCCTCGGCCTTCGGCTTCTCGGCTTCCTGCGCAGGCGCGGTCACGTTGGTGCCGTTATCCTTGCCCAGTAACGCTTCATCACGGCTTACGCCGGGCATGAAGTCGCCGGAAAGGCTCACAAGCTGGTCATTGCCATTGAAGATGACGCTGACGCGTTCCTGTTGGCGTTCACCGCCACCAGGCTGGATGCTGTAGAGATAATCCCAGCGATCGGCATGGAAAGTGTCGGTCAGCAGAGGGTTACCCATGATAAACCGTACTTGCCGTCGGGTCATTCCCGGCCGTAACTGGTCTATCATGTCCTGCGTGACGACATTGCCCTGCTGGATGTCGATTTTGTAAACCCCGGGGAATGAACAACCGGCGAGTGCGAGCAGTCCCACAAAGGTGAAACTGGTTAGCAAGAGCTTGGTGTTTTGCATCGGTGGGCGACTTCCACTATCTTGGCTGGGACAACGTAAACGCCGATCATACCCGTATTAAGAGAAGCTGCGAAGCAGCATCCGCGAGAAAGCTAACCATGGTTGAAAATAGCGAACTACGCAAAGCCGGTCTCAAAGTGACTCTGCCACGAGTCAAGATTCTACAAATGCTCGATTCTGCTGAGCAGCGCCACATGAGTGCCGAGGATGTTTACAAGGCGCTGATGGAGTCTAACGAGGACGTTGGCCTGGCCACGGTTTACCGTGTGCTGACCCAGTTTGAAGCCGCAGGGCTGGTGGTTCGTCATAATTTCGACGGCGGTCATGCGGTGTTCGAATTGGCAGATGGTGGTCATCACGACCATATGGTTGACCTCGATACAAACGAGGTGATTGAGTTCACCAGTCCGGAAATTGAAAAGCTCCAGCACACTATTGCTGAGCAGCACGGATTCGAATTGGTTGACCACAATCTGGTGCTTTACATCCGTAAGAAAAAGTAAAAATCGGCGCAGTTCTGCTCTGCGAAACGATAGAAGGCGACCTTAGGGTCGCCTTCGTGCTTTCTATAAAGGGGAAGCTTCAGTTCAAGCCTTGGCTGCCACGACCATTTTCTTCGCGTGAGCCAAGGACTCCTTGGTTAAGTCGATACCGCCGAGCATCCGCGCCACTTCCTCTACGCGTTCCGACTTGTTCAGTTTGGAGACGGCCGTGTGGGTTGCATCACTGCCTCGCACTTTATGTACAAACAAATGTTGATGCCCTTGGGCTGCCACTTGTGGCAAGTGGGTCACCGTCAGCACCTGGCCGCGATCCCCCAGGCGGCGCAATAACTGGCCAACGATTTCTGCGGTTGGCCCACCAATGCCGACGTCTACCTCGTCGAATACCAGTGTCGGTACTCGTGAGGTCTGGGCGGTAATCACCTGAATCGCCAGGCTGATCCGCGACAGCTCCCCGCCGGATGCCACCTTGGCCAGTGCCTTGAGTGGTTGCCCAGGGTTGGCGCTGACCAGGAGCTCTACTTGTTCCAAGCCATGAGGTTGCAGCTCGTGACTGGTATTGGCGTGTAACTCGATGGTGAAGCGCCCGCCCGGCATGCCCAGGCGCTGAATCTCCTGCTCAACGGCACCGGCCAGGCTCGTGGCTGCCTGCTGGCGCAGGTCACTCAGCTCGCGGGCCTTCTCTTGATAATGGCGGGCAAAGGAAGCGAGCTCGTCGCCCAGTCGCTCAATGGACTCGTCATTGGCGTTCAGTGTTTCGATTTCATCCAGCAGTTTCTGCTGCATGGTTGCAACTTCAGTGGGCTGGATTCGATGTTTGCGCGCCAGGGTATAGATAGTGTCCAGACGCTCTTCTATCTCCTGCAGGCGCGCTGGATCGGCATCGAAGTGGTCCAGGAAGCGATTCAGTTCGCCAACGGCTTCTTCAACCTGGATCTGCGCGCTGGTCAGCAGGGTGGTCGCTTCACTCAGGGAGCCGGAAGCATTATTCACGCTGGACAGGCGGTTGAGGCTGGCTGTCAGCGCGTTGAGCACATTGCCGGAGTCGCTCTCGCTGCATTGCTCGACCACCTGGCGGCAGATGCCCAGCAAGGTCTCTGCATTGGTCAGGTTCTTGTGTTCCTGCTCAAGTTGCTCCAGCTCGGTCTCGCCCAGGCCCAGGCTTTCAAGCTCTTCGAGTTGATAGCTGAGCAGTTGGTGGCGAGCGCGTTGTTCGTCGCCGGAGTTGGAGAGGCGCTCCAGCTCCTGGCGCGTTTGGCGCCAGCGTTGGGCGGCCAGTTGCACCTGGCGGGCAAGATCGGTGGCGCCAGCGTACTCATCGAGCAAGCGGCGATGAGTATCGGTTTTCAGCAGGGATTGGTGTTCATGCTGGCTGTGGATATCGATCAGCAACTCACCCAGGGCTTTTAAATCACCGAGGGGGCAAGGCGTGCCGTTGATGTAGCCGCGGGAGCGCCCTTCAGCGGTGATTACCCGGCGCAGAATGCAGGGGCCCTCATTATTGAGGTCGCGCTCGGCGAGCCATGCCTCGGCTTCCGGAATGTCCGCCAGGTCGAAGGTGGCGAGGATGTCGGCTTTGTCGGCACCCGGGCGCACTACGCCACTGTCGGCGCGGTCTCCGAGGGTCAGGCCCAGGGCGTCGAGCATGATCGACTTGCCGGCGCCGGTTTCGCCTGTGATTACGCTCATTCCTCGGTCCAGTTCGAGATCCAGATGTTCAACGATGGCGTAGTTATGTACGGACAGGTGCACGAGCATGAACGTCGCTCCCAGGCTTTAGGTCTGGTTATTTATACAGTGTTTTGATCGGGGCTGACAATCCTGCCGCTTAGCTCGATTTACTTGATCGGCTGTGTTTTTTAGTGCGATGGGGAATGAGTGCGCAGGAAACGGTCCGATGTGTGTGAAAGACTTTGGTAATGCCTGCGCCCTTGAACCTGGAAATTGTGGCCCCATATACCGGAACAGAAGCGCGAGTTGAGTTCGCGCATGATTTTGAAAGGAGAAATCTATGGCTGACGAACAGACGCAGGATACGCAAACTCCAGACGCCAATTCGGCTGCCGGTGAGGAGCTGGCGACTCGCGTGCAAGTACTCGAAGAGCAATTGGCCGCCGCGCAGGATCAATCTTTGCGTGTTGCTGCCGATCTGCAGAACGTCCGCCGCCGTGCCGAGCAGGACGTAGAAAAGGCTCACAAATTCGCATTGGAAAAATTCTCCAATGATCTGCTACCGATCATCGATAGCCTGGAGCGTGGCCTTGAGTTGTCCAACCCGGACGACGAAAACATCCGCCCAATGCGTGAAGGAATCGAGCTGACCCTGAAAATGTTCCAGGACACCCTGAAGCGTTATCAGTTGGAAGCCATTGATCCGCAAGGCGGCGAGCCGTTCAACGCTGAGCATCATCAAGCCATGGCCATGCAAGAAAGTCATGACCTGGAGCCTAACAGCGTGTTGAAAGTGTTCCAGAAGGGATATCAGCTCAACGGTCGCTTGCTGCGCCCGGCAATGGTGGTGGTGAGCAAGGCTCCTGTAGCCGTTGCACCTTCTATTGATGAGCAGGCTTGAAATCCGCCGCAAGGCCCCCATTTATAAGTCAAGCGTTTAAGTGCTACCGCAGTTAGCCGCCACTGCTGCGGCATCCAAATTCAAGTTTCGGGAGAGTAAATCATGGGTAAAATTATCGGTATTGACCTGGGGACCACCAACTCCTGCGTCTCCGTGCTGGAAAACGGCGTTGCAAAAGTAATCGAAAACGCCGAAGGCGCGCGTACCACGCCGTCGATCATCGCTTACGCCAACGACGGTGAGATCCTCGTTGGTCAGTCGGCCAAGCGTCAGGCTGTGACTAACCCGCATAACACGCTGTATGCGGTAAAGCGTCTGATCGGTCGTAAGTTCGACGAAGAAGTCGTACAGAAAGACATCAAGATGGTCCCTTACAAAATCGCCAAGGCTGACAACGGTGATGCCTGGGTTGAAGTAAACGGCCAGAAAATGTCGCCGCCGCAAATCTCGGCTGAAATCTTGAAAAAGATGAAGAAGACTGCCGAAGATTATCTTGGTGAAGCAGTGACAGAAGCGGTGATCACCGTTCCTGCCTACTTCAACGACAGCCAGCGCCAGGCGACTAAAGACGCCGGCCGCATTGCGGGCCTGGACGTAAAACGTATCATCAACGAACCAACCGCAGCCGCTCTGGCTTACGGTATGGACAAGGCCAAGGGCGACCACACCGTGATCGTTTACGACCTGGGTGGCGGTACTTTTGACGTCTCCGTGATCGAGATCGCTGAAGTTGACGGCGAGCACCAGTTCGAAGTGTTGGCGACCAACGGTGACACCTTCCTGGGTGGTGAAGACTTTGACATTCGTCTGATCGACTACCTCGTTGACGAATTCAAGAAAGAAAGCGGCATGAACCTCAAGGGCGACCCGCTGGCCATGCAGCGCCTGAAAGAAGCCGCTGAGAAAGCCAAGATCGAGCTGTCTTCCGCTCAGTCGACCGACGTCAACCTGCCGTACATCACTGCAGACGCTACCGGTCCTAAGCACTTGAACGTGAAGATCTCGCGCGCCAAGTTGGAAGCGCTGGTTGAAGACCTGGTTCAACGCACCATCGAGCCTTGCCGCATTGCGCTGAAAGACTCCGGTATCGACGTTGGTTCGATCAACGACGTGATCCTGGTCGGCGGTCAGACCCGTATGCCGCTGGTTCAGAAGTTGGTGACCGAGTTCTTCGGTAAAGAAGCACGTAAAGACGTGAACCCGGACGAAGCGGTTGCCATGGGTGCTGCCATCCAGGGCGCGGTATTGGCCGGTGATGTCAAAGATGTACTGCTGCTGGACGTTAGCCCGCTGACCCTGGGTATTGAAACCATGGGTGGCGTGATGACTGCGCTGATCGAGAAAAACACCACGATTCCTACCAAGAAATCCCAAGTGTTCTCGACGGCCGATGACAACCAGGGCGCCGTGACCATTCACGTGCTGCAAGGTGAGCGTAAGCAAGCGGCGCAGAACAAGTCCTTGGGCAAGTTCGACCTGGCTGAGATTCCACCAGCACCACGTGGCGTGCCACAAATTGAAGTGACCTTCGACATCGACGCCAACGGCATCCTGCACGTCGGCGCGAAAGACAAGGCTACCGGCAAAGAGCAGAAGATCACCATCAAGGCCAACTCCGGTCTGTCTGATGAAGAAATTCAACAGATGATTCGTGATGCTGAGACCAATGCCGAGGCGGACAAGAAGTTTGAAGAGCTGGCAGCTGCTCGTAACCAGGGCGACGCACTGGTTCACTCGACGCGCAAAATGGTCTCCGAAGCGGGCGATAAAGTGACCGCTGAAGAGAAAACTGCGATCGAGGCCGCTCTGGTTGCCCTGGAAGCCGCTGTTAAAGGCGACGACAAGGCTGCCATCGAAGCCAAGGTTGAGGAGCTGTCGAAAGTTTCCGCGCCAGTGGCTCAGAAAATGTACGCCGAGCAAGCTAAGCCGGCAGACGGCGCTGCGCAACACGCAGAGCCTGAAGCCAAGCACGACGATGTTGTCGATGCTGAGTTCGAAGAAGTTAAAGAGCAGAAGTAATCTGCTCGACCGGTTGACCGCTAATAAGCGGTGACTGGTAGGATGTCGCCGCGCGGGAGCTTGCTCCCGCGTTGGCGTGTCTGGGGTATGCGAATTTTTACAGCATGCGACAACGCTCGGGTGCTGGCGGTGTGATCGGGAATGCTCCTGCTTCCCGATCGACAGTCACCGCGCTTTTGGCTGGGTCCCTGGCTGGAAGCAGTAATGACCAGGATCGTTGAATTGACGTGAGTTGGGTCCGGGCCTGTATTGGGGCTCAACGAGTTTGGCAAGGCTCAGGAGGGTCGAGCCGAACGTCCTTAAGAGTGCAAAGACTTATGGCAAAGCGTGACTATTACGAAGTGTTAGGTGTGGAGCGCGGTTCCAGCGAGGCGGACCTGAAAAAGGCCTACCGTCGCCTGGCGATGAAGCACCACCCTGACCGTAATCCGGATAGCAAAGAATCCGAAGAAATGTTCAAAGAGGCCAACGAGGCCTACGAATGTCTGTGTGATCCCAACAAGCGCGCGGCCTACGACCAGTATGGCCATGCGGGTGTCGACCCGAGCATGGGCGGCGGCGGTGCCGGGTTTGGTGGTCAAAACTTCTCCGACATTTTCGGCGATGTATTCAGTGACTTCTTTGGCGGCGGTCGTGGCGGCCAGCGCGGCGGTGCCCAGCGTGGCAGCGACTTGCGCTACACGCTGGAACTGAACCTGGAAGAGGCCGTGCGCGGCACCACGGTCAATATTCGTGTGCCGACGCTGGTCAATTGCAAACCGTGCGATGGTTCGGGTGCCAAGAAAGGCTCCTCGCCGATCACGTGCCCGACGTGCGGCGGTATCGGTCAGGTCCGCATGCAGCAAGGTTTCTTCTCGGTGCAGCAAACCTGCCCGCGCTGCCATGGTCAGGGCAAGATCATTTCCGACCCGTGCGACTCTTGCCACGGCGAAGGTCGCGTCGAAGAGTACAAGACCCTCTCGGTGAAAGTGCCGGCGGGCGTGGATACCGGTGATCGTATTCGCCTGTCGGGCGAAGGCGAGGCCGGGACCCAGGGTGGTCCGACGGGTGACCTGTACGTGGTGATCAATGTGCGTGAGCACTCGATCTTCCAGCGCGACGGCAAGCATCTGTTCTGTGAAGTGCCGATCAGCTTTGTTGACGCGGCATTGGGCGGGGAGTTGGAGATTCCGACCCTTGATGGTCGGGTCAAGCTGAAGATCCCTGAGGGCACGCAGACCGGTAAGCAGTTCCGTATCCGTGGCAAAGGCGTTGCGCCGGTGCGCGGTGGCGGTGCAGGTGACCTGATGTGTCGCGTGGCGGTGGAAACTCCGGTCAATCTGGGGCGTCGTCAGCGCGAATTGCTTGAAGAGTTCCGCAGTTCGCTGGAAGGCGATGACTCGCACTCGCCGAAAACCACCGGTTTCTTCGATGGCGTGAAGCGCTTCTTCGGCGACCTGTAAGGAAGTGAATATGCGACGTATAGCCGTAATGGGCGCTGCCGGGCGTATGGGCAAGACCCTGGTCGAGGCAGTGCAGCAGCGCTCGCCGGCCTCTGGGCTGACGGCGGCGATCGTTCGTCCGGGCAGCACGCTGATCGGGGCGGATGCCGGTGAGCTGGCCTCCCTGGGGCGCATCGGCGTTTCGTTGTCGGGCAACCTGGAGCAGGTGGCGGACGAGTTCGATGTATTGATCGACTTCACTCTGCCGGATGTGATGCTGAAAAACCTGGCGTTCTGCCGCAAGGCGGGCAAGGCCATGGTCATTGGCACGACGGGTTTGAGCGCAGAGCAGAAGCAGTTGCTGGTGGAGGCGGGCAAGGATATTCCCATCGTCTTCGCTGCCAACTTCAGTGTCGGCGTGAATCTGTCGCTCAAGTTGCTGGATCTGGCGGCGCGTGTTCTGGGTGATGAGGCGGATATCGAGATTATCGAGACTCATCACCGTCACAAGATCGATGCGCCTTCGGGCACTGCGCTGCGCATGGGCGAGGCTATCGCTGACGCGCTGGGCCGCGATCTGTCGAAGGTGGCGGTGTACGGGCGTGAAGGCCATACCGGTGCACGTGCGCGTGACACCATCGGTTTTGCGACTGTGCGAGGTGGTGATGTCGTGGGTGACCACACGGTGCTGTTCGCCACTGAAGGTGAGCGCCTTGAGATTACGCACAAGGCGTCCAGTCGCATGACCTTCGCCAAGGGTGCGGTGCGTGCTGCGCTCTGGCTGGACGGGCGTGAGCCGGGCCTGTACGACATGCGTGATGTGCTGGATCTGCACTGATCAGTAGCTAAAATAGGGCTTCAGGATTATCCTGAGGCCCCGTTTTACCCGCTAAGCGACTTCCTGTCGCATTCTCCTGCCTTTAAGGCTCATTAGCGGTGGACCAAAAAACCCTTTTTCTGTAAGCTACAGCTTTAGTGTGTCCACTAAAAGCGCGCAGAATAATTCAGTGAAGAAGCGGGGTGACGTGTCCATACGTCACTCCGCTTTTTTACAACCTGCGATCGCCCTTTCAGGCTTTATTTACGGGAGGTCTTCTTGACTAAGCCAGCCATACTCGCCCTTGCTGATGGCAGCATTTTTCGCGGCGAAGCCATTGGAGCCGACGGTCAAACCGTTGGAGAGGTGGTGTTTAACACTGCCATGACCGGCTATCAGGAAATCCTTACCGATCCTTCCTACGCCCAACAGATCGTTACCCTGACCTATCCGCACATCGGCAACACCGGTACTACACCGGAAGACGTCGAGTCTGATCGTGTCTGGTCGGCTGGTCTGGTGATTCGTGACTTGCCACTGGTTGCGAGCAACTGGCGTAACACGATGTCGCTGTCCGATTACCTGAAAGCCAACAACGTTGTGGCGATCGCCGGTATCGATACGCGCCGTCTGACACGCATCCTGCGTGAAAAAGGCTCGCAGAACGGCTGCATCATGGCCGGTGACAATATTTCCGAAGAAGCGGCGATCGCCGCAGCTCAAGGCTTCCCTGGCCTGAAAGGCATGGATCTGGCGAAAGTCGTCAGCACCAAAGAGAAGTACGAGTGGCGCTCCACTGTCTGGGACTTGAAGACCGACAGTCACGAGACTATTGCTGCTGCCGACCTGCAATACCACGTAGTCGCTTACGACTACGGTATCAAATACAACATTCTGCGCATGCTGGTTGAGCGCGGCTGCCGCGTGACCGTGGTGCCGGCGCAAACCCCAGCCAGTGATGTGCTCGCCCTGCAACCGGACGGCGTGTTCCTGTCCAACGGCCCGGGTGACCCTGAGCCTTGCGACTATGCCATCCAGGCGATCAAGGAAGTACTGGAGACCGAGATTCCGGTCTTCGGTATCTGCCTGGGTCACCAGTTGCTGGCCCTGGCTTCCGGTGCCAAGACCCTGAAAATGGGCCACGGCCACCACGGCGCCAACCACCCGGTGCAGGATCTGGACACTGGCGTTGTAATGATCACCAGCCAGAACCACGGCTTTGCAGTGGACGAGGCGACATTGCCGGGCAATGTCCGAGCCATTCACAAGTCGCTGTTCGACGGCTCCCTGCAAGGCATCGAGCGCACCGACAAGAGCGCGTTCAGCTTCCAGGGCCACCCTGAAGCCAGCCCGGGCCCGAACGACGTAGCGCCGCTGTTCGACCGTTTCATCAATGAGATGGCCAAGCGACGCTGACTGAGTGGCTAGCGGGCGGCCCCGAACCTCGGTGGCCCCCGCAGGCTCTTCAAAGATTGTTCAAGACGGCTTGCCGACTGACCTGCGGATTTGAGTGACAAACCCATGCCAAAACGTACAGACATAAAAAGCATCCTGATTCTCGGCGCTGGCCCGATCGTGATCGGCCAGGCTTGTGAGTTCGACTACTCCGGCGCCCAGGCTTGTAAAGCCCTGCGCGAGGAGGGCTACCGCGTCATCCTGGTGAACTCCAACCCGGCCACCATCATGACCGACCCGGCCATGGCCGACGCGACCTACATTGAGCCGATCAAATGGCAGACCGTTGCCAAGATCATCGAGAAGGAGCGTCCGGACGCGCTGCTGCCGACCATGGGTGGCCAGACTGCACTGAACTGCGCCCTGGACCTGGAGCGCGAAGGCGTCCTGGAAAAGTTCGGCGTTGAAATGATCGGCGCCAATGCCGACACGATCGACAAAGCTGAAGACCGTTCGCGTTTCGACAAGGCCATGAAGTCCATCGGCCTGGCGTGCCCGCGTTCCGGGATCGCCCACAGCATGGAAGAAGCCAACGCGGTCCTCGAGACCCTGGGCTTCCCGTGCATCATCCGTCCGTCCTTCACCATGGGCGGCACCGGTGGTGGTATTGCCTACAACCGTGAAGAGTTCGAAGAAATCTGCGCCCGTGGTCTGGACTTGTCGCCAACCAAAGAGCTGCTGATCGACGAATCGCTGATCGGCTGGAAAGAGTATGAGATGGAAGTTGTCCGCGATAAGAAGGACAACTGCATCATCGTCTGCTCCATCGAAAACTTTGACCCGATGGGCGTGCACACCGGTGACTCGATCACCGTTGCTCCTGCGCAGACCCTGACCGACAAGGAATACCAGATCCTGCGTAACGCCTCCCTGGCGGTCTTGCGCGAGATCGGCGTGGAAACCGGCGGTTCGAACGTTCAGTTCGGCATTTGCCCGGACACCGGCCGCATGGTCGTGATCGAGATGAACCCGCGTGTATCCCGTTCGTCGGCCCTGGCTTCCAAGGCCACCGGTTTCCCGATTGCCAAAGTCGCGGCCAAACTGGCTGTAGGCTACACCCTGGACGAACTGTCGAACGACATCACCGGCGGCAAGACCCCGGCGTCCTTCGAGCCGTCCATCGACTATGTCGTGACCAAGCTGCCACGCTTTGCCTTCGAGAAATTCGCCAAGGCTGACGCACGCCTGACCACTCAGATGAAGTCGGTCGGTGAAGTCATGGCTATCGGCCGTACCTTCCAGGAATCCCTGCAGAAAGCCCTGCGTGGTCTGGAAGTGGGTGTTTGCGGCCTCGACGAGAAGCTTGACCTGAGCAATCCGGAAAGCATGAGCGTACTCAAGCGCGAGCTGACCGTTCCGGGTGCCGAGCGTATCTGGTATGTGGCTGATGCCTTCCGCGCAGGCATGACCGTCGAAGACATCTTCGGCATGAACATGATTGATCCGTGGTTCCTGGTACAGATCGAAGATCTGATCAAGGAAGAGGAGAAGGTCAAGACACTGGGTCTGGCCAGCATCGACCGCGACATGATGTTCCGCCTCAAGCGCAAAGGTTTCTCCGATCAGCGCCTGGCCAAGTTGTTGGGTGTGACTGAGAAGAACCTGCGGACTCATCGCCACAAGCTGGAGATCTTCCCGGTCTACAAGCGCGTTGATACCTGCGCGGCCGAGTTCTCCACCGACACCGCCTACCTGTACTCCACCTACGAGGAAGAGTGCGAAGCTGCGCCGTCGGGTCGTGACAAGATCATGATCCTGGGTGGCGGTCCGAACCGTATCGGCCAGGGCATCGAGTTCGACTATTGCTGCGTACACGCCGCTCTTGCTCTGCGTGAAGACGGGTACGAGACCATCATGGTCAACTGCAACCCGGAAACTGTTTCCACCGACTACGATACCTCTGATCGCCTGTACTTCGAGCCAGTAACCCTGGAAGACGTGCTGGAAATCGTGCGCGTCGAGAAGCCAAAAGGCGTGATCGTCCAGTACGGCGGCCAAACCCCGCTGAAGCTGGCGCGTGCCCTGGAAGCGGCCGGCGTACCGATCATCGGCACCAGCCCAGACGCTATCGACCGTGCTGAAGACCGCGAGCGCTTCCAGCAAATGGTCGAGCGCCTGAACCTGCGTCAGCCGCCAAACGCCACTGTGCGCAGTGAAGATGAAGCTATTCGTGCGGCCAGCAAGATTGGTTACCCGCTGGTGGTGCGTCCGTCCTACGTGCTGGGCGGCCGGGCGATGGAAATCGTCTACGAAGAAGAAGAACTCAAGCGTTACCTGCGCGATGCGGTGAAGGTGTCCAACGACAGCCCTGTGCTGCTGGACCACTTCCTCAACTGCGCTATTGAAATGGACGTGGATGCGGTTTGCGACGGTACCGATGTGGTGATCGGCGCGATCATGCAACACATCGAACAGGCGGGCGTTCACTCCGGTGACTCCGCATGCTCGCTGCCGCCGTACTCGCTGCCTGTGCATATCCAGGATGAGATGCGCGAGCAGGTCAAGAAGATGGCTTTGGAGTTGGGTGTGGTCGGCCTGATGAACGTTCAGTTGGCGCTGCAAGGCGAAGACATCTACGTCATCGAAGTCAACCCGCGTGCTTCGCGTACCGTACCGTTCGTGTCCAAGTGCATCGGTGTGTCCCTGGCCATGATCGCTGCCCGCGTGATGGCTGGTAAGACCCTGAAGGAAATCGGCTTCACCAAGGAAATCATTCCAAACTTCTACAGCGTGAAAGAGGCAGTGTTCCCATTTGCCAAATTCCCTGGCGTGGACCCGATCCTGGGCCCAGAGATGAAGTCCACCGGTGAGGTGATGGGTGTGGGCGACACCTTCGGCGAAGCGTTTGCCAAGGCTCAGATGGGTGCCAGCGAAGTGCTGCCGACCGGTGGTACTGCGTTCATCAGCGTTCGTGATGATGACAAGCCGCTGGTTGCGGGTGTGGCCCGTGATCTGATCAACTTGGGTTTTGAAGTCGTGGCTACCGCTGGGACCGCCAAGCTGATCGAAGCTGCCGGCCTGAAAGTACGTCGCGTGAACAAGGTGACGGAAGGCCGTCCGCACGTGGTCGACATGATCAAGAATGACGAAGTCACCCTGATCATCAACACCACCGAAGGTCGTCAGTCGATCGCGGATTCCTATTCCATTCGTCGTAATGCCTTGCAGCACAAGATCTATTGCACCACCACTATTGCTGCTGGCGAAGCCATCTGCGAAGCGCTCAAGTTCGGTCCGGAAAAGACCGTGCGTCGCTTGCAGGATCTACACGCAGGATTGAAGGCATGACCAAATACCCAATGACCGTCCAGGGCTTCAAGGCCCTGGAAGAGGAGCACGCCCATCTGACCAAGGTCGTACGTCCAAAGCTGAGCCAGGACATCGGTACGGCTCGTGAGCTGGGTGACCTGAAGGAAAATGCCGAATACCACGCTGCTCGTGAGCAGCAGGGCATGGTCGAAGCGCGGATACGTGACATCGAAGGCCGTCTGCAGAACTCTGTAGTCATCGATGTGACGACCATTCCTCATACCGGGAAGGTGATTTTCGGCACCACCGTGGAAATCGCCAACGTCGAAACTGACGAAAGCGTGGTTTACCACATCGTGGGCGAAGACGAAGCTGACTTCAAACTCGGCAAGATCTCTGTCGGTTCACCGCTGGCTCGCGCCTTGATCGCCAAGGAAGAGGGTGATGTGGTGACCGTTAAAACGCCTGGTGGCGTGACCGAGTACGAGATTGTTGAAGTTCGCCATGTCTGAAAGGTGGCGCCCGCTTCGTGCGGGCGCCATGCTTTGGCAGCTTGCCCAGATGCTTTGGGTGGGTGGCCTATGGTTGTTTCATCTTGGTGTGCTACCGGTGCTGGGCCTGATTGGCCTGGCTCCGTTGCTGATCGATGAGATCGATGGATTATTGAGCGCGCTGCTGGTGGGTTTTGCGGCGGCGTGTGTGATGCTTCAGGCGTTGGTGCTGGTCAAGGCTGAAGGCTTGGAAAGTCTGTGGCGGGATATTCGCGGGCAACTGCTGTTGATGGCGCTGTATGCATGCGCAATGTTTTGCGTGGTGCATGTGTGGCTGCCGGAAGCGTTGCGCTGGCAGCTATTCAGCTATCTTGTGCTAGGGTTCTCCGGCCTGGTGCTGGTTATACAGCCGGCGCCGGGATGGAGTGGCAGGGCGCGCGAAGCGCGCCCGTGACCCTTGTAATCATTTGAAGCGATGAACGTTCGACAGTTGCTTGTTGACGCTGAAATTCTTGCGATACAGCAGCGCCATCTTGCCGATGACCTGAACCAGGTCCGCTTTGCCGGTCTTGCACAGTTCTGCAATGGCGGCCAGGCGCGCTTCGCGATCAAGGATATTGACCTTGATCTTGATCAGCTCGTGATCGTTCAGTGCGCGTTCAAATTCGGCTAACACACCTTCAGTCAAACCGTTGTCTGCCACAATCAGAACTGGTTTCAGATGGTGGCCAATGGATTTGTACTGTTTCTTCTGCTCTTGAGTGAGCGGCATAATCTGACCCCTGCGTCTGATCTTGTAAAAAGCGGCGGCCAGTTTACCCGAGCGAGTCCGGGACCGCCCAGTTAATCACGACCCGTTTTATTTTCGAGGTGGCCCGTGGCCCGTTCCAAAACTAGCCTTAAGTGGCTGCAAGAGCATTTCAACGACCCTTACGTCAAAAAGGCGCAAAAGGACGGCTACCGTTCCCGGGCCAGTTATAAGCTTCTAGAGCTCCAGGACAAGGACAAATTGTTTCGCCCTGGCATGAGTGTTATCGATCTGGGAGCCGCCCCGGGTGGCTGGTCCCAGGTAGCCAGTCGTCTGATTGGTGGGCAGGGACGGTTGATCGCATCGGACATCCTCGAGATGGACAGCATCCCGGATGTAACCTTCGTGCACGGTGACTTTACCCAGGACGCTGTACTGGCCGAGATCCTGGAAGCTGTGGGAAATTCGCAGGTAGACCTTGTGATTTCCGACATGGCCCCCAATATGAGTGGATTACCGGCTGTTGATATGCCGCGAGCCATGTTCCTTTGCGAGTTGGCATTGGATTTGGCGGGGCGAGTATTGCGCCCGGGTGGTGATTTCCTGGTCAAGGTCTTCCAGGGTGAGGGTTTTGACGAGTACCACAAGAACATCCGCAAGCTGTTCGACAAGGTGCAGATGCGTAAACCAGACTCTTCCCGGGACCGTTCTCGCGAGCAATACCTGTTGGCGCGAGGGTTCCGTGGTATCGAAGGCGCCGCCAGTGATGAGCGTCTTTGAAGGTTTCAAGGGAGTCGATAGGTTTTTTTATGTCGCTTTCGTCACGAAGCTTTACGAATATTGTGTAGTCAAAGTTTCACAAAGGGTTACAGACGGCGCCTGCCAGAGTTGTAGGTAATGTAGTAAGTTAGGCCGGTGAATATCATGCGAAGCGCGCGCCAGTAGCGGAGCTTGCTTCAGAGGGTAGTTAATTGAACGATATGGCAAAGAATCTGATCCTGTGGTTGATCATCGCGGCTGTCCTGGTGACGGTGATGAACAACTTCTCCAGCCCTAACGAGCCGCAGACCCTCAACTATTCCGACTTCATCCAGCAAGTTAAGGATGGCAAGGTCGAGCGCGTAGCGGTTGATGGCTACGTGATTACCGGTAAGCGCAACGATGGCGACAGCTTCAAGACCATTCGTCCGGCAATTCAGGACAATGGTCTGATCGGCGACCTGGTGGATAACCATGTGGTTGTCGAAGGCAAGCAGCCTGAGCAGCAGAGCATCTGGACTCAGCTCCTGGTAGCCAGCTTCCCTATCCTGGTGATTATCGCCGTGTTCATGTTTTTCATGCGCCAGATGCAGGGTGGTGCGGGAGGCAAGGGCGGGCCGATGAGCTTCGGCAAGAGCAAGGCACGTCTGCTTTCCGAAGATCAGGTGAAGACTACCCTCGCTGATGTCGCAGGTTGCGATGAAGCCAAGGAAGAAGTTGGCGAGCTGGTCGAATTCCTGCGTGATCCAGGCAAGTTCCAGCGCCTGGGCGGCCGCATTCCTCGCGGTGTATTGATGGTTGGTCCTCCGGGTACCGGTAAAACCTTGCTGGCCAAGGCAATTGCCGGCGAAGCCAAGGTGCCGTTCTTCACCATTTCCGGTTCTGACTTCGTCGAGATGTTCGTCGGCGTCGGCGCCAGCCGTGTTCGCGATATGTTCGAACAGGCCAAGAAGCACGCGCCATGCATCATCTTCATTGACGAGATCGACGCCGTTGGTCGCCATCGTGGCGCCGGCATGGGTGGTGGTCATGATGAGCGTGAGCAGACCCTCAACCAGTTGCTGGTCGAGATGGATGGTTTTGAGATGAATGACGGCATCATCGTCATCGCCGCAACCAACCGTCCGGACGTGCTGGACCCTGCGTTGCTGCGCCCCGGCCGTTTTGACCGTCAGGTCGTGGTTGGTCTGCCGGATATTCGCGGTCGTGAACAGATTTTGAAAGTGCACATGCGCAAAGTGCCGATGGGTGACGACGTGGCTCCGGCTGTGATCGCCCGTGGCACCCCAGGCTTCTCTGGTGCCGACTTGGCCAACCTGGTGAACGAGGCCTCATTGTTTGCGGCGCGTACCGGCAAGCGTATTGTCGAGATGAAAGAGTTCGAGCTGGCGAAAGACAAGATCATGATGGGCGCTGAGCGCAAATCCATGGTCATGTCCGAAAAAGAGAAGCAGAACACCGCTTATCACGAAGCGGGTCACGCCATTGTCGGTCGCGTTGTGCCTGAGCATGACCCGGTCTACAAAGTGTCGATCATTCCGCGTGGTCGAGCGCTGGGGGTCACCATGTTCCTGCCGGAAGAGGATCGCTACAGCCTCTCCAAGCGTGCACTGATCAGCCAGATCTGTTCCCTGTACGGCGGTCGAATTGCCGAAGAAATGACCCTTGGCTTCGACGGCGTGACTACCGGTGCTTCCAACGACATCATGCGTGCCAGCCAGATTGCACGGAACATGGTGACCAAGTGGGGGTTGTCGGAAAAACTCGGCCCGTTGATGTATGCCGAGGAAGAAGGCGAAGTCTTCCTGGGGCGTGGCGGTGGTGGTCAAAGCGCGAGCTTCTCCGGTGAGACTGCCAAGCTGATCGACTCCGAGGTGCGCAGCATCATTGACCAGTGTTACGGTACGGCCAAGCAGATCCTGACCGACAACCGCGACAAACTGGATGCCATGGCGGATGCGCTGATGAAATACGAGACCATTGATGCCGACCAGATCGACGACATCATGGCGGGCCGTACACCGCGCGAGCCTCGTGATTGGGAGGGCGGCTCGGGTACTTCAGGCACTCCGCCAGTGGTTCAGAGCGAGCGCCCTGAAACCCCGATCGGTGGCCCGGCAGCTGACCATTAAGGTTTGAAATGACTTCTGCGTTGTCCTCTGCCCGGTTGCCTTGCGGCAACCGGGTTCTTGATTTGGCCCATACCCATGTCATGGGCATTCTTAATGTAACCCCTGATTCCTTTTCCGATGGTGGCCGTTTCAGCCAGCTGGATGCCGCATTGCGTCATGCGGCGGCGATGGTGGCTGCCGGAGCGACGTTGATTGACGTCGGCGGTGAGTCGACTCGGCCTGGTGCTCGCGCTGTTTCTCCCTTGGAGGAGCTGGAGCGGGTGGCGCCGATAGTCGAGATTATTGCGCGTGAGCTGGATGTGATCATCTCGGTCGATACCTCGACCCCGGCGGTGATGCGCGAGACAGCGCGCTTGGGGGCGGGGTTGATTAATGATGTTCGCTCGCTGCGGCGCGATGGTGCTCTGGATGCGGCTGCCGCTACCGGTTTGCCGGTGTGCCTGATGCATATGCTGGGAGAGCCCGGCAATATGCAGGACAACCCGCACTATGATGATCTCGTCGGCGAAGTCAGCGGTTTTCTTGCTGAGCGAGTGGCCCAGTGCGTTGCGGTGGGAATATCGCCTGACAACATTATCCTGGATCCCGGGTTTGGTTTCGCCAAGTCCCTGCAGCACAACTTGAGCTTGTTCAAGCACATGGAATCTTTGCATGCCTTGGGTCGGCCCTTGTTGGTTGGCGTTTCACGCAAGAGCATGATTGGGCAGGCTTTGAACCGCCCTGTAGGTGAGCGGTTGTACGGTGGCCTGGCATTGGCCGCGCTTGCCGTGACCAAGGGTGCGCGTATTTTGCGTGTGCATGACGTCGCCGAGACGGTCGATGTGGTGCGTATGATTGCAGCTGTAGAGTCAGCCGAATAAGAATGATGGAGTACTTATGACTAAAAAATACTTTGGCACCGACGGTATCCGTGGTCGGGTCGGCGAATATCCGATTACTCCTGATTTCATGCTCAAGTTGGGGTGGGCGGCAGGCATGGCGTTCCGCAGCATGGGCGCTTGCCGCATCCTGGTGGGCAAGGACACTCGTATTTCGGGTTATATGTTTGAGTCCGCGCTGGAGGCCGGTTTGTCGGCTGCGGGGGCTGATGTGATGCTGCTGGGGCCTATGCCGACACCGGCGATCGCTTACCTGACGCGTACCTTCCACGCTGAAGCCGGTATCGTGATCAGTGCCTCGCACAATCCTCATGATGACAATGGGATCAAGTTTTTCTCGGGGCAGGGCACCAAGTTGCCTGATGAGATTGAGTTGATGATCGAAGAACTGTTGGATGCGCCGATGACGGTGGTGGAATCCAGCAAGCTGGGCAAGGTGTCGCGGATCAATGACGCATCGGGCCGCTATATTGAGTTCTGCAAGAGCAGCGTTCCGACCAGCACCAATTTTGCCGGGTTGAAAATTGTTGTCGATTGCGCGCATGGTGCGACCTACAAAGTGGCGCCGAGTGTATTCAAGGAGTTGGGTGCGGACGTGACCGTGTTGTCGGCTCAACCCAATGGTTTGAACATTAACGACAATTGCGGCTCCACCCATATGGAGCAGTTGCAGGCAGCGGTTCTGGCTGAGCATGCTGACCTGGGTATTGCCTTCGATGGTGATGGCGACCGCGTCTTGATGGTGGATCACACCGGGGCGGTGGTGGATGGCGATGACTTGCTTTTTATCATTGCTCGCGACTTGCATGAGCGTAACAAGCTGCAAGGTGGCGTCGTCGGAACGTTGATGAGCAACCTCGGGCTCGAGTTGGCGCTGGCAGATCTTGGGATTCCCTTTATCCGTGCCAATGTCGGTGACCGTTATGTGATCGCTGAGTTGCTGGAGCGTAATTGGCTGGTAGGCGGCGAAAACTCTGGGCATGTTGTGTGTTTCCAGCACACCACCACGGGGGATGCAATTATTGCTGCGCTGCAGGTGCTGCTGGCCTTGCGTCGTCGCGAAGAGAGTCTGGCACAGGCGCGCCAAGCATTGCGCAAGTGCCCGCAAGTCTTGCTCAATGTGCGTTTCGCCGGTGGCGAAAATCCAATCGAACACCCTTCTGTCAAAGAAGCCTGCGAGCGCGTGACCCTTGCAATGGCGGGGCGTGGGCGGGTATTGCTGCGCAAGTCCGGTACAGAGCCTCTGGTGCGCGTCATGGTTGAAGGTGAGGACGAAACGCAGGTTCGCGGCCATGCTGAAGACCTGGCAAAACTGGTAACTGAAATTTGCGCCTGAATTCGGCTTGCCAGTGATGATGTGGTTGGGTAACATCTGCGCCCACTTTGACCGACGGGGTACAGCATGCGTCGCACTATGGTAGCTGGTAACTGGAAGATGCACGGTACCCGCGCCAGTGTCGCTGAGCTGATCAATGGCCTTCGTCACTTGGCCTTGCCGAGCGGTGTTGATGTTGCGGTTTTCCCGCCTTGCTTGCATATCAATCAGGTGATTGATGGCTTGAAAGGCAAGTCGATTCAGGTCGGCGCGCAGAATTCTGCAGTGGAGCCCATGCAAGGTGCGTTGACCGGTGAGATTTCGCCGAGTCAGCTGGTTGATGCAGGTTGTTCCTATGTGCTTGTTGGGCACTCCGAGCGCCGTCAGATGATGGGCGAGCGTGACGCGACGCTCAATCGCAAGTTCGCGGCGGCACAGGCTTGTGGCTTGATTCCAGTGTTGTGCATAGGGGAGACCCTTGAGCAGCGTGAGTCGGGCAAAACTCTTGAAGTTGTCTCGCGTCAGCTGGGCAGCATCATCGAGGAGCTGGGTGTTGGTGCGTTTGCAAAGGCAGTCATTGCTTACGAGCCGGTCTGGGCCATTGGCACCGGGCTGACTGCTACACCGCAACAGGCGCAGGATGTGCACGCAGCCATTCGCGCGCAGTTGGCGGCAGAGAATTCTGAAGTCGCACAAGGTGTGCGGCTTCTATACGGCGGCAGCGTGAAGGCGGCCAATGCGGTCGAACTGTTCGGCATGCCGGATATCGATGGGGGGCTCATTGGTGGAGCTTCCCTGAATGCAGATGAGTTCGGTGCGATCTGTCGCGCCGCGGGAAACTGAAAAAATGCTGGAAACAGTCGTAGTCGTTTTTCATCTGTTGGCTGCCCTGGGCGTAGTTGCCCTGGTTTTGTTGCAACAGGGTAAAGGTGCGGATGCTGGTGCGTCTTTCGGTGCAGGTGCTTCAAATACTGTGTTCGGAAGCCAAGGAACCTCTACCTTTCTTAGTAAGTTTACTGCTATACTTGCCGCCGGTTTCTTCATAACCAGCCTGGGGTTAGGTTACTTTGCTAAAGAGAAAGCTCATGTGCTGACTCAAGTAGGTTTGCCAAACCCAGCAGTGTTGGAAGTACCAAAAGCAAAACCGGCTTCTGATGATGTCCCGGTGCTTCAAGAGCAAAAGTCGGCTACTCCAGCGACTGACGTACCTCCAGCTCAAGAGCAGAAGTAAGAAGGTTGTAAACGCTGTATTGCCGAGGTGGTGGAATTGGTAGACACGCAACCTTGAGGTGGTTGTGCCCATAGGGTGTAGGGGTTCGAGTCCCCTTCTCGGTACCAATTATCAGGAGAGCCCGCTGTTGCGGGCTTTCTTGTAGGTGGAAGGTTACATTGACCCTGTAAGGGATCGGTCGTATACTTCCGCCCCAGCTTTGTCGCGGGGTGGAGCAGTCTGGTAGCTCGTCGGGCTCATAACCCGAAGGTCGTCGGTTCAAATCCGGCCCCCGCAACCAGTTTTAGCGGAGCCCCTTTTAAGGGGCTTTTTGTTAGCTGGACACTTTCAACGCCGCTGTTCGACGGCGTTTCAAGGATGGGCGTTTCGCCCATTTTTTTATTTTGCACAGCATGCACATACATGCACGAGGGGGTTCAGGTGTCGAGCAAGCTAGAAGAGTTGCAGGCCTTGTTGGCCCCGGTGGTCGTGGCCCTAGGCTATGAATGCTGGGGTATTGAGTTTTCGGCTCAAGGTCGCCACTCAATGTTGCGCGTTTATATCGATAAAGAGGGCGGCGTGCTGGTGGACGATTGTGCCATTGTCAGCCGTCAGATCAGCGGCGTACTGGATGTTGAAGATCCAATCGCTGTTGAATACACCCTCGAAGTTTCCTCGCCAGGCATGGAGCGCCCACTGTTCACTATCGAGCAGTTTGCTAAATATGCCGGTGAACAAGTGAAGATCAAGCTGCGATCCCCGTTCGAAGGGCGACGCAACTTTCAGGGCCTTCTGCGCGGTGTAGAAGAACAGGATGTCGTGGTGCAGGTAGAAGACCATGAATTCCTGTTGCCGATCGATATGATCGACAAGGCCAACATTATTCCCAGTTTTGACTGAGACGCGGATCCCGCGGATCCAATGGCTTGCGAAAGGCGAGGCGTACGATGAGCAAAGAAGTACTGCTGGTTGTTGAGTCGGTATCCAATGAAAAGGGCGTACCGGCAAACGTGATTTTTGAAGCGCTGGAGCTGGCCCTGGCCACTGCTACCAAAAAGCGTTTTGAAGACGAAGTTGATCTGCGTGTGGAAATCAATCGCCACACCGGTGCCTATGAGACTTTCCGTCGCTGGACGGTCGTTGAAGAGGCCGATCTTGATGATCCGGCCATCGAAACCTGGCCAAGCAAGGTTGCCGAAACGCACCCTGGCGCCAAGGTCGGTGATGTCGTCGAAGAAAAGATCGAATCGATCGAATTCGGCCGTATTGCTGCACAGACCGCCAAGCAGGTCATCGTGCAGAAGGTTCGTGAAGCCGAACGCGCTCAAGTCGTTGATGCCTATCGCGAGCGCCTGGGTGAAATCATCTCCGGCACCGTGAAAAAAGTGACCCGCGATAACGTGATCGTTGACCTGGGTAACAACGCAGAAGCGTTGCTTGCCCGTGAAGACATCATCTCCCGCGAAACTTTCCGTGTTGGCGTGCGTCTGCGTGCGCTGCTCAAGGAAATTCGCACCGAGAACCGTGGCCCTCAGTTGATCCTGTCGCGTACTGCGCCGGAAATGCTGATCGAGCTGTTCCGTATCGAGGTTCCAGAAATCGCTGAAGGTCTGATCGAAGTCATGGCTGCGTCCCGCGACCCGGGTTCACGTGCCAAGATCGCGGTCCGCTCCAAGGACAAACGCATCGACCCGCAAGGTGCTTGCATTGGTATGCGTGGTTCACGCGTCCAGGCAGTATCGGGCGAATTGGGTGGTGAGCGTGTGGACATCGTCCTGTGGGACGATAACCCGGCGCAGTTCGTGATCAACGCCATGTCGCCCGCTGAAGTGGCGGCAATTATCGTTGACGAGGATGCCCATGCAATGGACATCGCCGTTGGCGCAGACAATCTGGCTCAGGCCATTGGTCGTGGTGGTCAGAACGTGCGTCTGGCCAGCCAACTGACCGGTTGGACCCTGAACGTGATGACCGAATCGGACATCCAGGCTAAGCAGCAAGCTGAAACCGGTGACATCCTGCGCAACTTCATCGACGAGCTGGAAGTCGATGAAGACCTGGCACAGGTGCTGGTAGATGAAGGCTTCACCAGCCTGGAAGAGATTGCCTACGTACCGTTGGAAGAAATGCTCAACATCGACGGCTTTGACGAAGACACCGTCAACGAGCTTCGCGCTCGAGCCAAGGATCGTTTGTTGACTAAAGCCATCGCTACTGAGGAAAAGCTGGCAGACGCCCATCCGGCCGAAGACCTGCTCTCGCTTGAGGGTATGGACAAGGATTTGGCGATGGAACTGGCGGTGCGCGGCGTAATTACCCGCGAAGACCTGGCCGAGCAGTCTATTGACGACCTGCTCGACATCGACGGCATTGACGATGATCGTGCCGGCAAGTTGATCATGGCCGCCCGAGCCCATTGGTTCGAGTAATTAGGCGCGGCCTGAGGAGAGAAGTGCATGACGCAAGTCACGGTGAAACAACTGGCCGATGAGGTCAAAACACCGGTAGAGCGCCTGTTGCAGCAGATGCGTGAGGCAGGTCTGCCGCACACCGCCGCCGATGAAGGTGTGAGCGATAGTGAGAAGCAGTCTTTGCTGACTCACTTGAAGAGCAGCCACAAGGCGAAAGTGGAAGAACCGCGCAAGATTACATTGCAGCGCAAAACCACCAGCACCCTGCGTGTTGCTGGTAGCAAGAGCATCAGCGTTGAAGTACGTAAGAAGAAAGTCTTCGTACAGCGCAGCCCGGAAGAAATCGAAGCCGAGCGCAAACGCGAACTGGAAGAACGTCGCGCAGTAGAAAATGCTGCTCGTCAGAAGGCTGAAGAAGAAGCCAAGCGCCGCGCCGAAGAAGAAGCGCGTCGCCAGCCTGCTGCTGCGCAACCTGCTGCCACTGAAGCGGTCGCTGCGCCTGTTGAACCTGTGCGTGAGGCTGCTCCGGTTGCCGCTGCACCGGCTCCAGCAGCTGACGCCCGCAAGCGCGACGAACCTCGTCGTCCGGACAAACCACGTGCCGACGATAACAATCGTCGCGGTGGTGGTGGCGATGGCGAGCGCAAAAACGCTCCACATCGTGCTTCGGTCAAAGAGAAAGCGCCTGCTCCACGCGTTGCTCCACGTACTACCGACGAAGAAAGCGATGGCTTCCGTCGTGGTGGTCGTGGCAAGGCCAAGCTGAAAAAACGCAACGCCCACGGTTTCCAGAGCCCAACCGGCCCTGTCGTGCGTGAAGTGAAGATCGGCGAGACCATCACTGTGGGCGATCTCGCCCAGCAGATGTCGGTCAAGGCAGCTGAAATCATCAAGTTCATGTTCAAGCTGGGTACGCCGGCCACCATCAACCAGGTACTGGATCAGGAAACTGCCCAACTGGTTGCTGAAGAGCTGGGCCACAAAGTGACCCTGGTCAGCGACACCGCCCTGGAAGATTCCCTGGCTGAGTCCCTGAAGTTTGAAGGTGAGGCAGTTTCCCGTGCGCCGGTCGTGACCGTAATGGGCCACGTTGACCACGGTAAAACCTCCCTGCTCGACTATATCCGTCGTGCGAAGGTTGCTGCAGGCGAAGCCGGCGGTATTACCCAGCACATCGGCGCGTACCACGTTGAAACCGACCGTGGCATGGTGACGTTCCTCGATACCCCAGGTCACGCCGCGTTTACCGCAATGCGTGCCCGTGGTGCCAAGGCGACCGACATCGTGATCCTGGTGGTTGCGGCGGACGACGGCGTGATGCCACAAACCATCGAAGCCGTTCAGCATGCCAAGGCAGCTGGCGTGCCACTGGTGGTTGCGGTGAACAAAATCGACAAGCCGGGCGCCGATCTCGATCGCATCCGTAGCGAACTGTCGGTTCACGGCGTGACCTCCGAAGAGTGGGGTGGTGACACTCCATTCGTACCGGTCTCCGCGAAGATGGGTACTGGCGTTGACGAACTGCTCGAAGCCGTTCTGTTGCAAGCCGAAGTGCTGGAATTGACCGCTACTCCATCGGCTCCTGGCCGTGGTGTTGTGGTTGAATCCCGCCTCGACAAGGGCCGTGGCCCGGTTGCGACCGTGCTGGTTCAAGACGGTACCTTGCGCCAAGGCGACATGGTGCTGGTTGGTTCGAACTACGGCCGTGTACGTGCCATGCTCGACGAGAACGGCAAGCCAATCAAGGAAGCCGGTCCAGCTATCCCGGTCGAAATCCTCGGTCTGGACGGTACTCCGGACGCTGGCGACGAGATGAGCGTAGTTGCCGACGAGAAGAAAGCCCGTGAAGTGGCTCTGTTCCGTCAAGGCAAGTTCCGCGAAGTCAAGTTGGCCCGTGCTCACGCAGGCAAGCTGGAAAACATCTTCGAGAACATGGGCCAGGAAGAGAAGAAGACGCTTAACATCGTCCTCAAGTCTGACGTTCGTGGTTCCCTCGAAGCGTTGAACGGCGCTTTGAACGGCCTGGGTAACGACGAAGTGCAAGTGCGCGTTGTCGGTGGCGGTGTCGGTGGTATCACCGAATCCGACGCCAACCTGGCACTGGCCTCCAACGCTGTACTGTTCGGCTTCAACGTGCGTGCCGATGCTGGCGCTCGCAAGATCGTCGAGCAGGAAGGCCTGGACATGCGTTACTACAACGTCATCTACGACATCATCGAAGACGTCAAGAAAGCCCTTACCGGCATGCTTGGCAGCGACGTCCGGGAGAACATCCTGGGTATCGCCGAAGTACGTGACGTGTTCCGCTCGCCGAAATTCGGCGCGATCGCCGGCTGCATGGTTATCGAAGGTACCGTGTACCGTAACCGTCCAAT
This sequence comes from Pseudomonas sp. MWU15-20650, assembly GCF_023242475.1. GTDB lineage: Bacteria > Pseudomonadota > Gammaproteobacteria > Pseudomonadales > Pseudomonadaceae > Aquipseudomonas. The sequence continues at coordinate 64,567 of NZ_JALJFG010000017.1, forward strand.
CCGTGTACTGCGCGAAGACATCGTTATCTTTGAAGGCGAGCTGGAATCCCTGCGCCGCTTCAAGGATGACGCTTCCGAAGTACGTGCCGGCATGGAATGCGGTATCGGCGTCAAGAGCTACAACGACGTCAAGGCTGGTGACAAGATCGAAGTCTACGAGAAGGTTCAGGTTGCTCGCAGCCTCTAACTCGCGCACTTCAGGAGCCACACAGCGTGTGGGCATGCAAATGTCCCGCGCAGTGTCCGGACTCTAAACGCAACGCCCGGTCTGGCTTTTGTCAGGCCGGGCGTTTGCCGCTTTCAGACCCCACGGGTTTCACCGTGTGGCAGTAACAGGTAACAAGACATGGCAAAAGAATACAGCCGTACCCAGCGAATCGGCGATCAGATGCAGCGCGAGCTGGCCCAACTGATCCGTCGCGAAGTCAAAGACCCGCGCGTTGGCCTGGTCACCATCACCGCCGTTGAAGTGAGCCGTGACGTGGGTCACGCCAAAATCTTCATCACCGTGATGGGGCAGGACAACAGCGAAGAAATCGCACAAAGCATCAAGGTGCTCAACTCCGCCGCAGGTTTCCTGCGCATGCAGTTGGCCCGCGAAATGAAGCTGCGCAGTGTTCCCCAGTTGCACTTCCACTACGACGAAAGTGTCGTGCGGGGCGCGCATCTGTCGGCACTGATCGAGCGCGCAGTGGCTGAAGACAGCCAGCACCCGTCCACGCCTGAAGACGCCAAGGAGTAAGCGGTGGCTCAGGTCAAACGTATCCGTCGCAACGTCAGCGGCATCATTCTGCTCGACAAGCCCATTGGCTTTACCTCCAATGCCGCGTTGCAGAAGGTCCGCTGGCTGCTCAATGCCGAGAAGGCCGGGCACACTGGCAGCCTTGATCCCCTGGCCACCGGTGTATTGCCGTTGTGCTTTGGTGAGGCCACCAAGTTCTCGCAATACCTGCTCGATTCCGACAAGGGTTACGAAACCCTGATGCAACTGGGCAAGACCACCACCACGGCCGATGCCGAGGGTGATGTTTTGCAGGTTCGCGACGTGACCGTTGGTCGTGCTGATATCGAGGCTGCTTTACCCGCTTTTCGTGGGGAAATCAGTCAGATACCGCCGATGTACTCGGCACTCAAGCGCGATGGGCAGCCACTTTACAAGTTGGCACGTGCGGGTGAAGTAGTGGAGCGCGAACCGCGTTCTGTTACTATTGCGCGCTTGGAATTGCTTGCCTGCGAAGGCGACACTGCCCGCTTGGCCGTGGACTGCAGCAAAGGCACCTATATCCGTACCCTGGTGGAAGATATTGGTGAAAAGCTCGGTTGTGGCGCGTACGTTGCAGAACTGCGACGTACTCAGGCCGGGCCGTTCAGCCTGGCGCAGACGGTTACGCTGGAAGAGTTGGAAGCCGTGCATGCCGAGGGCGGGAATGAAGCGGTTGATCGCTTCCTGATGCCATCGGATAGCGGTTTGCTCGATTGGCCATTGCTGCACTTCTCGGAACACAGCGCGTTCTACTGGCTCAACGGCCAGCCGGTACGTGCCCCGGATGCTCCGAAGTTCGGCATGGTGCGAGTACAGGATCATAACGGTCGCTTTATCGGTATTGGTGAAGTGAGCGAAGACGGGCGCATCGCGCCGCGTCGACTGATTCGGTCAGAATGACCGAACGAGTGTGGCTGTTAACAGGCACGGTCACTACTCATTTTTAGATACGGGGATTTGTCCCTGGCCTGTTGAGACTGCCCTTTGGGTGGTTTCCTGAAAAAAGGATTGCCTCATGGCTCTCGACGTTCAAGAAAAAGCACAAATCGTAGCTGACTATCAGCAAGCTGTTGGTGACACTGGTTCGCCAGAAGTGCAAGTTGCACTGCTGACCCACAACATCAACAAGCTGCAAGGTCACTTCAAGGCCAACGGTAAAGACCACCACTCCCGTCGTGGTCTGATCCGCATGGTAAACCAGCGCCGTAAGCTGCTGGACTACCTGAAAGGCAAGGATCTGGGTCGTTATCAGACTCTGATCGGTCGCCTGGGTCTGCGTCGCTAATAAGCGATTGCGCTAGAGGTTGGTTGTCTGCCGTGTGTCAGTGGGGTCCCCACTGGCTCATGGTAGGCTTCCAGCCTCAAGTTTTATCTGGATACACGTTTTACCCTGGACTAGCGTCGGGCCGATTCCCGGCATTGCCCAAGAATTTCGCAAGAAGACACGTTCCCCCAAGAGCCACAAAGAAGGTAGGACACCGTGAACCCGGTTATCAAAAAATTCCAGTTCGGTCAGTCGACCGTTACCCTCGAGACAGGCCGTATCGCCCGTCAAGCCTCCGGTGCAGTGCTGGTTACCGTTGACGATGACGTCACCGTACTGGTGACCGTTGTTGGCGCCAAGACCGCTGACCCAAGCAAAGGCTTCTTCCCTCTTTCCGTTCACTACCAGGAAAAGACTTACGCTGCCGGTAAGATCCCTGGCGGTTTCTTCAAGCGTGAAGGCCGTCCTTCCGAGAAAGAAACCCTGACTTCCCGACTGATCGACCGTCCGATCCGTCCGCTGTTCCCAGAAGGCTTCATGAACGAAGTGCAGGTTGTCTGCACCGTCGTTTCCACCAGCAAGAAAACCGATCCGGACATCGCTGCGATGATCGGTACCTCGGCTGCCCTGGCTATCTCCGGCATTCCTTTCGATGGCCCGATCGGCGCGGCACGCGTTGCTTTCCACGAAAGCACCGGCTACCTGCTGAACCCGACTTACGAGCAACTGAAAGCGTCGAGCCTGGACATGGTCGTTGCAGGTACTTCGGAAGCCGTATTGATGGTTGAATCGGAAGCCAAAGAGCTGACCGAAGACCAGATGCTGGGCGCTGTACTGTTTGCCCACGACGAATTCCAGGCTGTCATCAAGGCTGTCACCGAGCTGGCTGCCGAAGCTGCCAAGCCGACCTGGACCTGGGCTGCCGCCCCGGAAGCCACCGAGCTGCTGGGCGCTATCCGCTCCGAGTTCGGCGCTGCCATCTCCGACGCCTACACCATCACCGTCAAGGCCGACCGTTACGCTCGCCTGGGCGAGCTGAAGGACCAGGTTGTGGCCAAGCTGTCCGGTGAAGAAGGCCAGCCTTCTGCCAGTGACGTGAAAGCCGCATTCGGTGAAATCGAATACCGCACCGTTCGCGAAAACATCGTAAACGGCAAGCCACGTATCGACGGTCGCGACACACGCACCGTGCGCCCGCTGAACATCGAAGTCGGCGTTCTGCCGAAGACTCACGGTTCGGCACTGTTCACCCGTGGTGAAACTCAGGCCCTGGTAGTCGCGACCCTGGGTACTGCCCGTGACGCACAACTGCTGGACACCCTGGAAGGCGAGAAAAAAGACCCGTTCATGCTGCACTACAACTTCCCTCCGTTCTCGGTGGGCGAGTGTGGTCGCATGGGCGGTGCTGGTCGTCGTGAAATCGGTCACGGTCGTCTGGCACGCCGTTCGGTTCAGGCCATGCTGCCTGCTGCTGACGTGTTCCCGTACACCATCCGTGTTGTGTCGGAAATCACTGAATCCAACGGTTCCAGCTCCATGGCTTCCGTTTGCGGTGCTTCCCTGGCACTGATGGACGCTGGCGTGCCAATGAAGGCGCCGGTTGCGGGTATCGCCATGGGCCTGGTTAAAGAAGGCGAGAAATTCGCCATCTTGACCGACATCCTGGGTGACGAAGACCACTTGGGCGACATGGACTTCAAAGTAGCGGGTACCGCCAAAGGTGTGACCGCGCTGCAGATGGACATCAAGATCAAGGGCATCACCGAAGAGATCATGGAAATCGCCCTGGGCCAAGCCCTGGAAGCGCGCCTGAACATCCTCGGTCAGATGAACCAGATCATTGGTCAGTCCCGTACCGAACTGTCGGAAAATGCTCCGACCATGATCGCGATGAAAATCGACACCGACAAAATCCGTGATGTCATCGGTAAAGGCGGCGCGACTATCCGTGCGATCTGCGAAGAGACCAAGGCTTCGATCGACATCGAAGACGACGGCTCGATCAAGATCTTCGGCGAAACCAAGGAAGCTGCTGAAGCTGCACGCCAACGCGTCCTGGGTATCACTGCCGAGGCTGAGATCGGCAAGATCTACGTCGGTAAAGTTGAGCGCATCGTCGACTTCGGCGCATTCGTCAACATCCTGCCGGGCAAAGACGGTCTGGTTCACATCTCCATGCTGAGCGACGCTCGTGTTGAGAAAGTGACCGACATTCTGAAAGAAGGCCAGGAAGTGGAAGTGCTGGTACTGGACGTAGACAACCGCGGCCGTATCAAGCTGTCCATCAAGGACGTAGCAGCAGCCAAGGCTTCGGGCGTTTAATCACCCGCTGACTTCACGCTGAAAAAAAGGACTCTTCGGAGTCCTTTTTTATACTCGTAGGAAAATGCCGGTAAATCAGGTGCTTAGTAAATCTCAAAAGCCGCAAGTTGCATGCTGGCAGGATCGAATTCATGCAAGTTGCACGATTAAGAGGGTCCTTGTTTTTTATAACTCATTGTTTTTAAATGATTTAATTTAAGGGGCGACTTGGCACACTGCCTGCAACAACCCTGTTAACGCTGCAGCATCAAGGTTCACACACTGCAGATTTTCAATAAAACAGGAGTTACTCGTATGAAGAAGTTCGCTCTCGCTGCTGCTACCGCTCTGACCCTGGCCATGGGTGCTAACGTGGCCTTTGCTCAGACTTCCCAAGCTCCAATGACCCTGGCGGCAGGTGAAGCCACCAAGGCTAAGGAAAGTGTTTCGGATACTTGGATCACCACCAAAGTTAAATCCGATTTGCTGACCGAAAAAGGCATCCCTGGTTCGGACATCAAGGTAGAGACCAATAAAGGCGTGGTTTCCCTGTCGTCGACGGTTGCCATCTCTGACTCGCAGAAAGCTACTGCTGTAGCGATCACCAAGAAAATCAAAGGTGTTACTGCTGTTTCCGCCGACGGCCTGCTGGCAGGCGGTGCAACTAAAGCCGATAACGTCGACAAAACCAAAGCCGCAGCAGCTGACGCTAAAGGCGCTACCTCTGACACCTGGATTACCACCAAAGTCAAAGCGGATCTGGTAACCGAAAAAGGCATTCCTGGCACCGACATCAAAGTCGAAACCAACAAGGGCGTAGTTACCCTGTCCTCTTCTGTCGCAGTGACTGAAGCACAGAAAACTACTGCGGTGAATATCACCAAGCAAATCAAAGGCGTTAAAGCTGTATCGGCCGATGGCCTGAAAGCAGAGTAACGTTCAAAGTTTCGTCTGAGCTAGACGGCGGCGGCTTAGGGTGAGTTAGATATCCACCTGATGCACCTCTGGAGTTCATGCGATCGACCACACGGATGTGGTCATTACAGGCCCCGGCACTTGTGTCGGGGCCTGTTCTATTCCAGGTCGGAATATGATGATCAAAAAAGTGGGAGGGGGCTTGCTCCCGATGGCAGTGTGTCAGTCAGCTTATCTGTAGCTGATCCACCGTCATCGGGAGCAAGCCCCCTCCCACATTTGGATGTACGCCAGCTTCCGGTTACTCAGCGTCCAGATGCATTGGCGTGACAACACGACCGTCTTTCTCTGCCTGCCCAAGGTAGTCCGTGATGACGCTGGCGCGATCCTGGCCCAGTTGGCGCATCGCTAACTTGAGTACCACCTCTGGAGTTCATGCGACCGACCACACGGATATGGTCATTACAGGTCGGAATATGATGATCAAAAAAGTGGGAGGGGGCTTGCTCCCGATGGCAGTGTGTCAGTCAGCTCATCTGTAGCTGATCCACCGCCATCGGGAGCAAGCCCCCTCCCACATTTGGATGTACGCCAGCTTCCGGTTACTCAGCGTCCAGATGCATTGGTGTGACGATACGACCGTCTTTCTCTGCCTGCCCAAGGTAGTCCTTGATGGCGCTGGCGGGATCCTGGCCCAGTTGGCGCATCGCTGGAGCTCCAGAACTTGAGTACCACCTCTGGAGTTCATGCGACCGACCACACGGAGGTGGTCATTACAGGTCGGAATATGATGATCAAAAAAGTGGGAGGGGGCTTGCTCCCGATGGCAGTGTGTCAGTCAGCTTATCTGTAGCTGATCCACCGTCATCGGGAGCAAGCCCCCTCCCACATTTGGATGTACGCCAGCTTCCGGTTACTCAGCGTCCAGATGCATTGGCGTGACAACACGACCGTCTTTCTCTGCCTGCCCAAGGTTGGCATCAATGAAGTACACACGGTCATCTTGCAGTTGGCCTTTATCCACCAGGTAGTCCTTGATGGCGCTGGCGCGATCCTGGCCCAGTTGGCGCAACAGCACATCGCTGGAGCTCCAGAACTTGAGCACCCCGTCACGCAGTTTCGCGCTGCGTTCATCGTTGCTCAGGTCTTTCCATTCGGCCGGTGGTTGTTGTTTCAGGCGGGTGCGGTAGATGCCTTCCAGCAACGGCGCCTTTTCCTTCTCGGGCACCACAAGCAGCGATGCCTGGGCCGGGACTTTGTCACCACGACGCTGAAGGATTTTGTAGTAGTTGTATTGGTACTCACGCTCCAGGCGCTGTGCGGCGAGGAAGGGACCGTCGCTGCTGGCGGCAGCCGTACCTTCGATTTCCAAGCGTAACGTCGGACGCTCTTTGAGTGCCTTGGCCAGCGTGTTCAGGGCGCCTTCGGTGTCCTTGCTCAACTCGCTGGAGCCCGCAGCGAAGGACACATTACCCAGGTCCTCAGAGCCGCCCCCGCTGATCAGGCCGCCAATGAATTTGAACGGCGCCGTTGCTGCGCGTACCACCAGGTTACGTAAGGTCTGCCACACGATGGGCATCACGCTGAACTGTGGGTTGTTCAAGTCACCCGTTACCGGCAGTTCAATCGAGATTTTGCCGTCGCTGTCCTTGAGCAGGGCGATCGCCAGGCGAATCGGCAAGTCCACGGCGTCGGCGCTGTCGACTTTCTCGCCCAGTTGCAGTTGCTCGACCACCACTTTGTTTTCGGCCTTCAATTGGCCCTTGGTGATCACGTAATGCAGGTCGAGGTTCAGGCGACCCTTGCGGATACGGAAACCGGCGAACTTACCCGAGTAAGGCGTGAGGGTGGTCAGTTCGACACGTTTGAAGCTGGTGGCAATATCCAGCGCGGCCATCGGGTCGAACGGGTTCACGCTGCCTTTGATGGTCACCGGTGCGTAGCGATCGACCTTGCCGTTGATATCGACGCTGGCCGGTTTGGCCTGGCGGCTGTCGATGGTGCCGATCTGGCCGTTAAGCTGTTGAATGGCGGTGGCAAAGTTGGGTGTAAGGCTGAAGTCGGCAAAGTTGGCCGAGCCGTCGTTGATCGCAATCTGCCCGATGTGAATGCCCAGGGGCTTGTCTTTGCTCGACGCAGGTTTGGCCGCCGACTTGGTGCCACTGGAAGCCGGTTGCGGGATCAGCAAATCATCGATGTTGGTGGTGCGGTCATCGTTGATCATGAAACGCGCATAGGGTTGCAGCAGGTTGATCTTATCGATCGACAGGCTTTCGCCATGCTGGTAATTCACACCTTCGAGCACCAGGCGCTGCCACTTGAGAAAATCTCGAGTCTTGAGGGTATCCAGGGTATGCAGTTGATCAACCTGTGCACGCCCCGTGACCTGGAGCGCCAATGGCTCGGTGCTTTTCAGGTTCACATCCAGGTTGCTGCCGAGCATGCCGCTGCGCAATTCCAGGCGAATGAACGGGCTGATATAGGATTGGGCAACCCGCAGGTCGATGTCCTGGGTATTCACCTTCAGTTTGGCGCTGACCGGGTTGAGGTTGACCTCGCCGGTCGCCTGGATCTTGCCTTGCTTACCCAGGCCGGTGTCGATTTTCAGGCTAAAGGGGCTTTGGTTGAGGCTGTCGAAGTTTTGCACATCGACATTCAACGGGCCCAGCTCCAAGGCTACCGCAGGCTTGGCCTGGCGGTCGGCCAGGTGCACTTGATAATTACGCAGTTGCACATCCTTGAGCAGCACTTGCCAGGGTTTGCTCGGTGTTACAGGTTCCACTTTCGGGGCATCAGCCGTTGCCGGCGTGGTGGCAGGTTCAGGCGCCTTTGCCGGCTTGCTCGGTTGGCTGGCGAACAGTTTCTGCCAGTCCAATTGGCCATCGGCTTCACGGGCAGCCCAGGTTTCCAGTTTGCTGCTGCGGATCTTGCCGACAACCACTTGCTGCTTGGCCAGGTCCACCGTGGTTTCGCTGACGTCCAGGCGCTCCAGTCGAGCCAACGGCCGGCCGTCCGGAGCCTTGATCGCGAATGGCGCGATGCTGGCGGCAGTGTTGGTCAGGTTCAGCTCGGTTTCTTTGGCCAGGCTGAATTTGTAGTCGGTATTGAAATTCAGCACGCCGTCTTCAAGTACCAGCGGCACCGCATCACGCACATACGGCCACCAGGCTTTCATCTTGCCGTCGGTGACTTTCAGCGTACCTTCGGACGTGATCGGCACGAGGCTGAAATTACCTTTCCAGTCGATCCGCCCACCTTCAGGGCCGGCGGCCACCAAGGTCATGTCGGCGTTATCTTCCGGCAGGGTGCTGAGGTTTTTCAGTTCAAAGTCGAGTTTGTCGTAGAGGAACTCGATAGGTTCGCTGGGGCGCAGATCCTTGAAGTGCAGGTAACCGCCCGCCAGCTTGATGCTGTCGATACGCAGCGGGAACGGCTTGGCATTGGGGTCGGCCGGGGTGGGCTCGCTCGGTGGCAGTTTGAACAGTTGGGCCAGGTTCAACTGGCCGGACTTGTCGAACAACAGTTCGGTCTTGGGCTGGTCCAGTTGCACATCGGCCAGATGCAGCGCACGCGTCCAGAGACTGTCGATCTGCAAGTTGGCGTAGAGGCGTTCGAACCCGACTTGCTCTTTGCCAGGCTCACCGATTTTCAGGCCCCATAACGTCAGCTCCAGGCTGAACGGGTTGAGCTCGATACGCTCAATACGCGCGGGCACGGTGGCGTAATTGGCCAACTGTTGGTTGGCAATGCGAAGAGCAATGCCGGGCAAAATCAGGAAGCCCAGCAAGCTGTACAAAGCAAGGGCGGCCAGCAAGGCGCCTATGGCGCGAATCAATCCTTTGGGCATGGGTGACGCCATCTATGTCGAACGAGAGTGCCTTGGAGTATGGCACGGGAATTCGGTTCCGAAGAACACCGGGTGTTGGGATACTTCCTACAGTTGCAGGATCAGGGTCTTCAGCGGAGGTTGTTGGTCGCGCGATGGAAAGTCGGCCCCCGGTGTCATGACTTGCCAGTCGCGTACAGGGCGACCGGCCTTTTCCGCGCAGCGCAGCACCTGCTCGCGCCAGTCATCCATGCTGACTTTCGCCAGGTTGTTGCAGCAAATCAACACGCCATTGTCGGCGGTGGCCAGCAGCGCAGGCTTGAGCAGGCTTTGATAGTCGCGCAGCAGGTCGACGGTGCCGAAGGCGCTCTTGGCCCAGGCGGGAGGGTCCAGCAACACCAGGTCATACTGGCGTTGTTCCAGTCGCGGATAACTCGGCAGTTTCTGGCCGCGACGCTGGGTGATCGGCAGGCCCGCGAGTTGACGAATTGCCGGGAAGTAATCGGACTGTACAAACGTCATGGTCGGCAACTGCGAGTTAAGCACACCGTTTTCCCGTCCAACCGCCAGGTTCCCCTCGGCAAAGTCCAGGTTGCACACTTCGCTTGCGCCGCCGGCCGCCGCACTCAAGCCCACGCCACAGGTGTAGGCAAACAGGTTCAGCACGCTTTTGCCGGCGCTATGGTTCTTGACCCAGCCACGGGTGTTACGCAGGTCAAGGAACAGCAAGGGGTCCTGCCCGGCATGGCGCCCACGTACGCGGTAGTTGAGGCCCCATTCGTGGCCGACCAGGTCTTCCAGTGCGGCGGGCTCGGCGCGGTACACCGTGTCTTCGCGGTCGATTCGCGAGTTGCCACGGGAACGGTCGTTGTACACCAACAGCAATTCCAGGCCCATGTACTGATTGATCAGTAGATGCAGGTCCAACAGGTCGACGCTTTCCAGCGATTGGTGGAAGCTCTGCACCAGCAATTGCGGGCCGTAGCGGTCGATGGTCAGGCCACCGGCGCCTTCCTGGCTGCCGTGGAACAACCGATAGCAGTCTGTGCCTTGGGCATGCAGCTCGTTGATCAGGTCTTGGCGATGATCGAGTGCGGCGCGCAGCGCCTGATTCAAGGGAGTCATGGAGCGCGCCTTGCTTGCGGGTAAATGAGGGCAATGTGGGCGCGGAGTTTAACAGCTATAGGCCGCTGCCTACATCAACCCCATCCGCCGATGGGCGCGTTGCACCGAACCATTGCGCATGGCCCAGCGCAATAATGGCGCACTGCGCTTGACCCCGGCGCGGATCATCTGGCGTTGCAGCGGGCTCTGGTGTTGTTCGAGCAAACTGCTTGCCCAGTCTGGCAGCAGGTCGATCCCGGCCTGCATCATCAGGCTACTGAAAGGTTTGGCCAAGGTGCTGGGGGCGGGCGTATTGATCAGCAGGCGCAGGACTTCGCGGCTGCGCTCATCGCACAGCAGTTGCGGGCGGACGCGCGCTAGATAATCCGAAATGTCCTGGCGTGATCGCGGCACATGCCGAGCGCCCAGGCGTTCGGCAACCAAGGCAATTTCGCTGTAGTACCGGTCTTGGTCTCGACCCGAAAGGTGCGGGTTGCGATAACGCAGGTGGGCGGCCAAAAAGTTGCTGACTTCAGCCACATGCACCCAGGTGAGCAGGTCCGGATCACTGGCCGCATAGGGCCGTCCATCCGGCGCATGGCCGACCACTTGCAGATGGATGGTGCGTACTTTTTCGATCAACCACTCAGCGTCTTTGCGTGAGCCGAAGGTGGTGCCTGAAATAAACTGCGAGGTGCGCCGCAAACGCCCGAGCATGTCCTGACGGAAATTCGAATGGTCCCACACGCCAGCCAGGGCCAGTGGGTGCAAGGCTTGCAGCATCAAGGCGCTGATACCGCCGATGAGCATGCTGCTGAAGTCGCCATGGACTTGCCAACTGACCGAGTCCGGCCCGAACAGGCCGGGATCGCCCTTGGGGTTTTCCAGGTCCAGTTGGCCGAGTGACAAGCCGGTGAGGCTCATCAGCTGGGTTTCGATACGGCTTCGGATAAATTCCATGGCGACTCGGGTGTTCCTATCGGTTTAGGCGCTTATCGGTTCAGGCGCTTGTCGATCAAGCCATCCACGACGCTCGGGTCCGCCAGGGTCGAGGTGTCACCCAGGCTGTCCAGTTCGTTGCAGGCGATCTTGCGCAAAATGCGCCGCATGATCTTGCCAGAGCGGGTTTTCGGCAAGGCTGGTGCCCATTGGATCAGTTCCGGCTTGGCAAAACTGCCAATTTCCTTGCTGACCAGGTGCAGCAGGTGCTTTTTCAATTCATCGCTGGGTTCGACACCATTCATTGGGGTCACGAAGGCGTAGATGCCCTGGCCCTTGACGTCATGGGGGTAACCGACCACCGCGGCTTCGGCGACCTGGTCATGCAGTACCAAGGCGCTCTCCACCTCGGCGGTGCCGATGCGGTGGCCCGACACGTTGATCACATCGTCGATCCGCCCGGTGATCCAGTAGTCGCCGTCTTCGTCGCGTCGTGCGCCGTCGCCGGTGAAGTAGTAGCCGGGGTAGGGTGTGAAGTAGGTATCGACCATGCGCTGTGGGTCGCCGTAGACACTGCGAATCTGCCCCGGCCAGCTTGATTTGATGGCAAGCACGCCGCTGCCGGCGCCGCTGAACTCCTTGCCTTGCTCATCCAGCAGTACCGGTTGTACACCGAACATCGGCTGGGTAGCACACCCCGGCTTGATCCGTTGGGCACTGACCAGCGGGCTGAGCATGATGCCGCCGGTTTCGGTCTGCCACCAGGTATCGACAATGGGGCAGCGCTGCTCGCCTACGGCGTTGAAGTACCAATCCCAGGCTTCGGGATTGATTGGCTCACCGACGCTGCCGAGCAGGCGCAGGCTGGCGCGGGAGGTATTCTCCAGTGGGCCGTGGCCTTCGCGCATCAAGGCGCGTAACGCGGTAGGGGCGGTGTAGAAAATATTGACCTGATGTTTGTCGATGACCTGCCAGAAGCGCGAGCTGTCCGGATAACTTGGCACGCCCTCGAACATCAACGATGTGGCGCCATTGGCCAGCGGGCCGTAGACGATGTAACTGTGGCCGGTGACCCAGCCCACATCGGCGGTGCACCAGAAGACTTCGCCTTCGCGGTAATCCAGCACGTACTTGAACGTCATCGCTGCTTGCAGCAGGTAGCCACCGGTTGTGTGCAACACGCCTTTGGGTTTGCCGGTGCTGCCGGAGGTATAGAGGATGAACAGCGGGTCTTCGGCGTCCATCGGTTCGGGCGGGCAGTTGTCGCTTGCGGCGTGCAGGGCCTGTTGATACTTGAGGTCTCGGCCCTCGTGCCAATGGACGTTCGCGCCTGTGCGCTCGACGACCAGTACCGTGCTGACGCCTGGGCAACTGGCCAATGCCTTGTCGACGTTCTGTTTCAACGCGACCGGCTTGCCGCCGCGTACGCCTTCGTCGGCGGTAATCACCGTGCGGCAGTCGGCGTCGAGAATACGGTCGCGCAGGGCGTCAGGAGAGAACCCGCCAAATACCACCGAGTGCACCGCGCCAATCCGAGTACAGGCCAGCATGGCATAGGCCGCTTCCGGGATCATCGGCATGTAGATGCACACCCGGTCGCCTTTCTTGACGCCACGGCTTTTCAACACATTGGCCAGACGGCTGACGTTTTGATGAAGCTGGCGGTAAGTGATGCTTGAAGATTTCGTCGGATCATCGCCTTCCCAGATGAAGGCCGGTTGATCGGCGCGTTGTGCCAGGTGGCGGTCGATGCAGTTGTAGCTGACGTTCAGCTGACCACCGGCAAACCATTGGGCGGCGCCGGTCTTGATATTTGACTGTTGGACGGTGTGCCAGGGCGTGATCCAGTCGAGGAAGTGCTTGGCCTGTTCGGCCCAGAAGGCGTCAGGCTGCTCGATGGATTGACGGTAGAGGCGCTGGTAGTCCTCTTGAGTGAGTTGCGCAGCCCGGCGGACGGCATCGGCGATGGGGAATGTGCTGATATCGAACATGAGCGGTCCTTATTCTTGTTTTTGCGACAAGCAATAAAGATGCACCCTGTGGTAGGAGGGTTCAAGGCCAACGTCCAAACGAACGTTGGCCTTGGGGGCTGCGTCAGCCGCGGTGGCGACCGCGGAAGTAGTTGATCAGGCCCTGGGTCGAAGCATCCTCGGCCGAGGTTTCTTCAGCGCCGGTCAGGCGGTTATACACGCCTTTGCCCAACTCTTTGCCCAGCTCCACACCCCATTGGTCGAAGGCATTGATGCCCCAGACAACGCTCTGTACGAATACCTTGTGCTCATACATCGCCACCAGCGCGCCCAGGCGACGCGGGCTGATGCGCTCGACCACGATGGTGTTGCTCGGACGGTTGCCCGGGATCACCTTGTGCGGTGCCAGCTTCTGTACTTCGGCCTCAGGCAAGCCCTTTTCGCGCAACTCGGCTTCGGCTTCGCTGCGGGTCTTGCCGAGCATCAGTGCCTGGCTTTGGGACAGGCAGTTGGCGTACAGCCACTGATGGTGGTCGGACACCGGGTTGAAGCTGACGATCGGCACGATGAAGTCGGCCGGGATCAGTTGGGTCCCTTGGTGCAGCAACTGATGGTAGGCATGCTGGCCGTTGCAACCTACGCCACCCCAGATCACCGGGCCGGTATCGGTAGAGACCGGCGAACCGTCCTGGCGCACGCTCTTACCATTGGACTCCATGTCCAGCTGTTGCAGATGCTTGGTGATGTTGCGCAGGTAGTGGTCGTACGGCAGGATCGCGTGGCTCTGGGCACCCCAGAAATTACCGTACCACACGCCCAGCAAGCCCAGCAGCACTGGCATGTTCGCTTCGAACGGGGCGTTCTGGAAGTGCTGGTCCATGGTGTAGGCACCGGACAGCAGTTCCTTGAAGTTGGACATGCCGATGGCCAGGGCGATGGGCAAGCCGATCGCGGACCACAGCGAGTAACGCCCGCCGACCCAGTCCCACATCGGGAAAATGTTTTCTTCGCGGATACCGAAGGCCACGGCCGCAGCGTTGTTGCTGGAGACGGCAATGAAGTGGCGATACAGCTCGGCTTCCGAGCCACCCTGGGCCAGGTACCAGGCGCGGGCGGCCTGGGCGTTTTTCAGGGTTTCGAGGGTATTGAAGGATTTGGACGAGACGATGAACAGCGTGGTCTCGGCGCGCAGCTTCATGGTCAGCTCGTGGAACTCGCTGCCGTCGATGTTCGCCAGGTAGTGGCAGCGCACACCTTTATGGGCATAGGACAGCAGTGCCTCGGAGACCAGCTCCGGGCCGAGGAAGGAGCCACCGATACCGATGTTCACCACGTCGGTGATCGGCTTCTCGGTGTAGCCACGCCACAGGCCGTCATGGATGCGGCCAACCAGGTCAGTGATCTGGTTCAGTACCTTGTGCACATCCGGCATGATATTCACGCCGTTCACCGACAGCTTGTCGCCCACCGGGCGACGCAGGGCGGTGTGCAGGGCAGGGCGGCCTTCGGACGAGTTGACCGGTTCGCCGGCGTACAGCGCGTCGATTGCAGCCTTGAGGTCGACTTCCTTGGCCAGTGCTACCAGCAGGTCACGGGTTTGGCTGGTGATCAGGTTTTTCGAGTAATCGAGGAAAAGCCCGCAGCTGCTCAAGGTGAACTCGGAAAAACGCTGCGGATCGGCATTGAACGCGTCGCGCATGCTGAAATCCTGCATGGCTTGGCGATGTTGAATGAGCGCTTGCCAGGCGGGCAGAGCGGTAACGTCATGAGGGGTGCGGTAGTACGCCATCGCTGCGGGTTTCCTTTTTATTACGGGGACTGCCTTTAGGACACTTCAAAATCCGGAACGTCCTGCCGTTTATCACGCGGTTGATTCCAGACAGCGCTAACCAAGAGCGCAGGGCGATTACATTAAACCTAGCGTGTCGATATGTCTTGGCTTTGTCTGTGCTGTGGCCGGTACTTTTTTATACCGGCACAGCCGTCGGGGCAACAGATGCGGGTTGAGCGGGGTCAGTCGAGGTTCAGGTGCAGGTTATCGATGAGACGTGTCGTCCCCAGATAAGCGGCAACCAGGACCACGACATCACGGTCCTCCGCCGTGGCTGGGCGCAGGTGCACACCTTGGCGAACCTCAAGGTAGTCCACCCGTAACCCGGCAGCTTCAATGTGCTGGATCTGCTCGGCACGAAGCTTGGCGAAATCGTGATTGCCGTCTTTGATAGCGGCAGTGATCAGGCTGAGGCTGCGGTGCAGCACCGGTGCAATCGCCCGTTGTTCTTCGGTGAGGTAACCGTTGCGCGATGACAGCGCCAAGCCATCGGCGGCGCGTACGGTCGGTTCACCGATGATTTGGATCGGCATGTTCAGGTCATGGACCATGGCGCGAATCACCGCCAACTGCTGGTAGTCCTTCTGGCCAAACACGGCCATGTCCGGTTGGACCATGTTGAACAGCTTGCTGACCACCGTGGCCACACCCTCAAAATGTCCAGGGCGACTGGCACCGCACAGGCCCTCGGACAACTGCGGGACGCTGACACGGGTTTGGCCGGTGGTGCCGCCTGGGTACATTTCCTCGACGGTTGGCGCGAACAGCAGGTTGCAGCCGGCCTGCAACAGTTTTTCCTGGTCGGCGGCCAGTGTGCGGGGGTATTTGTCCAGGTCTTCGCCGGCGCCGAACTGCAGTGGGTTGACGAAGATGCTCGCCACCACGAAGTCCGATTGCTGTGCGGCCTTGGTCACCAGAGTGGCGTGGCCGCTGTGCAGGTTGCCCATGGTGGGCACAAAGCCGATGCGTTTTCCGGCGCTGCGGGCGTGGGTCACGGCGGCCCGCAGTTCGCGTACGGTTTTAACGGTGTTCATGCAGAGAATCCGTGTTCGGTACCAGGGAAAGTAACGGCTTTGACTTCGCTGACGTAAGCGCTCAGTGCAGCATGAATGCTGTCCTGGCCTGCCATGAAGTTCTTCACGAACTTTGGTACGTGGCCGGTCATCGACAGGCCGAGCATGTCGTGCAGCACCAGCACCTGGCCATCGGTGGCGGAGCCGGCGCCAATACCGATCACAGGGATTTTGACGGCCTGGGTGATTTCTGCGGCCAGTTCGCTCGGCACGCATTCCAGCACAATCATCGCCGCGCCCGCTTGTTCCAGGGCAATGGCATCGGCGCGCATCTGGCGTGCCTGGGCTTCATTGCGGCCCTGTACTTTATAGCCGCCGAGGATATTGACCGACTGTGGCGTCAGGCCCATGTGCACGCACACGGGGACACCGCGTTCAGCCAGCAGACGGATCGACTCGGCGAGCCATACGGCACCTTCCACTTTGATCACGTGCGCGCCGGCTTGCATCAGTTTGCCGGCGTTCTGGAAGGTCTGTTCGACGGTGGCGTAACCCATGAACGGCAGGTCGGCGATGATCAAGGCGCCGTCGTTGCCACGCTTGACGCTGGCGGTGTGGTAGGCAAGTTCATCCGTGGTGACGGGCAGGGTGCTGTCATTCCCTTGAAGAACCATGCCCAGGGAGTCGCCCACCAATAACACTTCAACCCCAGCCTGGCAGCAGGCGTGGGCGAAGGTGGCGTCGTAGCACGTCAGCATGGTGATTTTTTCACCTTTGAACTTGAGGCTCTGCAAGGTGGTCAGGGTAACGTCTGGCATGAAAAGGGTCCTCGTTCAGGCGCTTGGAAACAGCGAGTAACGCGCGTGAGTCTTCGTTTATACAGGCGCACTGTCTTGAAAGCAGTGCTTATATGGCCTGGATTGCGCCCTTTAGCGCCGGGTTGGCGGCAGCGGGACGCCTATAGTCGTGATGAGGACACGGGAAGTCAATTGGATGTGTTACCGCATTGTTACGACTGGGGTGTTACCCGTGTTACTGATGCGATTGTAGGAGCGAGCTTGCTCGCGAAGAAACCATAGGCGCAGCGTTTAATCAGGCTGGGCGCGTTATCGTTGGCGATTTTCGCGAGCAAGCTCGCTCCTACAGGGGGAGGCGTTCCAGGCCGACGAATGGGCAGGCTTGAAGCAGGCCGCTGAGGCGTTGGCCGTCAGGCAACTGCAGGTCGGCAGGCGCCAGCTCAGCCAGCGGATACAGAACAAACGCGCGCAAATGCATCTGATAATGCGGCACTTTGAGGCGTTGTTCGTCGATCAGGCGATCACCAAACAGCAGGATGTCGAGGTCCAGCGTGCGTGGGCCCCAGCGCTCCAGGCGTTCGCGGCCCTGGTCATTCTCGATGGCTTGCAGTGCATCGAGCAGCTCCAGCGGCGCGAGGCTGCTGTCCAGGGCCGCAACCGCATTGGTGTAGCGCGGTTGGCCTGGGAGCAGGGAGTCACTTTGATAGAAGGCGGACACACCGGCGAGGGTGGTGCCTGGCAATCGCGCCAGAGCCTGGACGGCGCTGCGCAATTGCTGGTGCGGGGCAGCCAGGTTGCTGCCCATGCCGATGTAGATACGTTCCACGTTTATTCGCCTGCAGCGCCCGAAGCATCGGCGGCGCTGCGCTTGCGCTTGCTGCCACTGCGACGACGTTTTTTCGGCCCTTCGCCTTCGCCTTTGCTGCCCAGCTCGCGAATCATCTCGCGGCGCTCGCTGTCATTGGCGTCCTGATAGTCGGTCCACCATTCGCCCAGGCCGTCGGTCTGCTCGCCGGCGCTTTCGCGCAACAGCAGGAAGTCGTAGCCCGCCCGGAAGCGCGGGTTGTCCAGCAGCAGGTCGGCGCGTTTACCGCTACGGCGTGGCAGGCGCTCCTGCATGTCCCAGATCTCGCGGATCGGCAGGGTGAAGCGCTTAGGGATGGCGATGCGTTGGCACTGCTCGGCGATCAACTCGTGAGCGGCTTCCTGCATGGCCGGGATTGGCGGCATGCCACGGTCCTGCAGGCGCAGTACGCGTTTGGGCAAGGCTGGCCACAACAGGGCGGCAAACAGGAACGCCGGGGTCACCGGTTTGTTCTGCTTGATACGCAGGTCGGTGTTGATCAACGCTTCGCTGATCAGCGTGTGGGTGTACGTCGGGTTGTACTCCAGAGCCTCGGCGCTCGCCGGGAACAGTGGGTCGAACAACTGCAAGTCGACGAGCATCTCGAAGGTATCGGCGGCATAGCCCGACAGGAACAACTTGAGTACTTCTTCGAACAGGCGTGCCGACGGGATTTCCCGCAGCATCGGCGCCAACTCGCGAATCGGTGCGGCGGTGTGCTTCTCGATGCCGAAGTTCAGTTTGGCGGCAAAGCGCACGGCGCGCAGCATACGCACCGGGTCTTCCTGGTAGCGTTGCGTCGGATCGCCGATCAGGCGGATCAGGTTATTACGAATGTCGTGCACGCCATTGGCGTAATCGAGGATGCGCTCGCTGACCGGATCGTAATACAGGGCGTTGATGGTGAAGTCGCGGCGTTGCGCGTCCTCCTCCAAGGTGCCGTAGACGTTATCGCGCAGGATACGCCCGCTCTCGTTGCGGGAAGACTGGTTGGTATCTTCCTCTTCATCATTTTGCGGATGACCGGCGCGGAATGTCGCGACTTCGATGATTTCACGACCAAAATGGATGTGCACCAACTTGAAGCGGCGGCCGATGATGCGCGCGTTGCGAAACTCTGCGCGCACTTGTTCAGGCGTGGCGCTGGTGGCGACGTCGAAATCCTTGGGTGTGATATTGAGCAACATGTCACGTACGCACCCGCCCACCAGATAAGCCTGGTAGCCGGCGTTCTGCAAACGTTCGACGATGTTCACTGCATAACGGCTGAATTGAGCGCGTTGCAGTGAATGCTGGCTGCTATTGAGCACTTCAGGCGTGCTGCGTTTGTGCTGCGTTCGACGCAAGGGGGAACGGAAGGACTGGAACAACTTCTTCAGCATGGGATGCACTGTTTGAAGGAATGTTCGGCCATAACGAAGAATGACCGCATGATGGGCGGGGATTCTAGCATTTAGTCAGGGGATGGTGTAGGAACAAGCTACAGGCATTGCGCCATAAGCCTCTGAACGTCAAATGCCGGAAACTACAAGGGGAGCCGAAGCTCCCCCAGAAGTAGTTGCGTGCTCTATTTTTATTATTGATTTCGGGCTTCTTGTTTTTGTTGATCGCCCTCGCCATGAAGTTTTACCTTCATGACCCTCCCAATCGGGAGTCAAGAGCAAACGGATTGCTTTGGTCGCTGTGTTGCTGATCTACGATCCAACCAGTTCAGGCTCTGCCTTAGGGCAGTTTTTGTTGTTCTCGGCCTGGTTGCGGGGCAAGCCCCAAATGCAACGCCTCTCCAAAAGAATCAGTTAGCTGCGCCTCCGCCGTGTTGTTTTTGTTATGCGTGAGTCGATTCGTCTTATTTTTATTGTCTTGTACAAAGCTTGTTATTGTTTTTGTACTAAGCATATAGCAGGGTGCGTGCCAACTTTTGCGCCGACCAGCAAAACAAGGGGGTTGAGGCGTTTTCGGCGTTTTCAGGGCCGAAAAAAAGCCGGAGCTTCGTTACCGTAAGCCCCGGCTTTTGTTACGTAAAAATTCAGCGGTAACAGTTTTTTCACATCCGCGGGTGTTACCCGCTGGGGCGCACCCTCAACTTTCGCTGGTTACCCCGGTCTTGCGCCGTGGAATGCCCAGGCGCTGGCGCCGCTCCCACAGGCATTTGCGGCTTACGCCCAGCTTGCGTGCCAGTTCTGTCTCGGTCATATGGTCCTGATGCTCAAGGACGAAATGCTGAAAGTAATCTTCCAGTGACAAATCTTCCGTCGGCTCATGGCTGGTATTGTTGCCGCCCTGCTGTGGGGCCAGGCCGATGAAGTCGTCGTCTTCCAGGTCACTGAGCTCGATATCAATGCCCAGCAGCTCAGCGGAAATCTCCGGGCTTTCCGACAGAATCACCGCACGCTCGACGGCGTTCTCCAGTTCCCGCACGTTACCCGGCCACGAGTAATGCCGGATCGCCTGTTCGGCGTCTGAAGCAAATTTCAGGTCGGTACGGTTGATGCGGGCGCTCTGGCGCAACAGGAACGCATTGGCGATCTCGTTGACATCGGCGCCGCGCTCACGCAGGGCCGGCAGTTTGAGGGCGATTACGTGAAGGCGGTAATACAAGTCTTCACGGAATTGGCCGATCTTGGCCAGGCTCTTCAGGTCCCGGTGCGTTGCTGCAATCAGTCGAACATCGACCTTCTGCGACTGGACGGAGCCCACGCGACGAATCTCACCTTCTTGCAGCACCCGCAACAATCGCGCCTGGGCTTCCAGTGGCAATTCGCCGATTTCGTCGAGGAACAGCGTGCCGCCGTCCGCGGCTTCCACCAAGCCCGCACGTCCGGCGCTGGCGCCCGTGAACGCACCTTTCTCGTGGCCGAACAGTTCGGACTCGATCAGGGACTCGGGGATCGCTGCGCAGTTCACCGAGATCATCGGCGCCTTGGCACGCTTGGACAGGTTGTGCAGGGCGCGGGCCACCAGTTCCTTACCGGTGCCGGACTCGCCCTGGATCAAGACATTGGAGTCCGTCGGTGCCACTTTGCGGATCTTGCTGTACAGGTCCTGCATCGGCGGGCAGGAGCCGATGATGCCAATCTCGCCGTTGCTGTTATCGACCCCCGGTTTTTCGGCAGCGTTGCTACCTTTGCCGGTGGGGCGCTGTTCGGCGGGCGCACTGCTGGCCGATTGACGGTCGCGCAGGATGCGGGCCACGGCCTGGAGCATCTCATCATGGTCGAAAGGCTTGGCGATATAGTCCACGGCGCCCATCTTCATCGAGTCCACCGCCGAACGCAGGCTGGCGTAACTGGTCATGATCAGCACCGGGGTACCTTGGCCAAGCTTGATCAACTCGGTGCCCGGTGCACCGGGCAGGCGCAGGTCACTGACAATCAGGTCGAACGTGGGAATGCTGAATCGCTCTTGGGCTTCCTGCACCGAGCCGGCTTCGCTGACCTGGTACTGATTACGTTCAAGCAGGCGACGCAAGGCAGAGCGGATAATGGTTTCGTCTTCGACGATCAAAATGTGCGGCATTGATTCAATTCTCTCGACGGTCTCAGTTCACAGCGGACGTCGCTTCGACATGACGCGGCAAGGTCACCCGAATACGGGTGCCGCGTTGGCTTTCGATGTCAGCCGGGCTGTCGATGGTGATTTGTCCATAATGCTCTTCAACGATGGAATAGACCAGTGCAAGGCCCAGACCGGTACCTTCACCTGGATCCTTGGTGGTGAAGAAGGGTTCGAACAATCGGTCCTTGATGTTCTGTGGAATGCCGCTGCCTTCGTCTTCCACGATCAGGTCGATCGTGTGCTCGAAAGCCTCGCTCTTGACGCGTACAGCGCTGTGCGGCGGGGAGGCGTCGCGGGCGTTGGACAGCAGGTTGATCAGCACCTGCGCCAGGCGTTGGGAGTCGCCGTCGACCCAGTGATCCGGGTCGCACAGGTTGAAGAACTGTACTTCGAAATTGCGCCGGTTCAAGGCCAGTAGCCCGATTGCATCTTGCGCGACTTCTGCCAGGCATACCGCTTCGTCGTGATTCTGGTGCGCGCCGGCATGGGCGAAGCTCATCAGCGACTGCACGATGCGCGATACGCGCTTGGTTTGTTCGAGGATCTGCCCGCTGATCTCGGTGATTTCGCCGTCTTCTTCGCGCTCTTCGCGAAGGTTCTGCGCCAGGCAGGCGATACCGGTGATCGGGTTGCCGATTTCATGGGCTACGCCGGCCGCCAGGCGGCCAATACTGGCCAAGCGCTCGGAGTGCACCAGCTTGTCTTCGAGCATCTGGGTTTCGGTCAGGTCTTCCACCAACAGCACCAGGCCACTGTTGCCGGGGGCCAGAGGTTCGTCGATGGCCGCCTTGTGCAGGTTGAGCCAGCGGGTCTGGCCGTCGAGGGCCAGGTGCTGCTTGTGCAAATGTTCGTCGGGCAGGTTGATAAACCCCTGCAGCAATTCTTTCCATGGGTCGCCCAGGGTGTTCAGGCGCGAACCCACCACGCGCTGCGCGGCAATCCCGGTGAGTTCTTCCATGGCCTTGTTCCACATCAGGATCTCTTGGTCCTTGGCCAGGGAGCACACGCCCATTGGCAGTTCCTGCAGGGTCTGGCGATGGTAACGGCGCAGGGCATCGAGTTCGGCGGCCAAGCCGGTGAGGCGCGAGTGGTAATCCTCCAGCCGGCTTTCGATGAAGTGGATGTCTTCGGTGACATAGTTCTCGCCACCCGCCTTGTAGGGCAGGAAGGTTTCCACCATGTCCTGGGAAACGCTGGGGCCCATCAACCCTGACAGGTTGGCCTCGATACGGTCGCGCAAGCGGCGCAGTGCATAGGGGCGGCGCTCGTCAAACGGCAGGTAGAGGTCGCGCAATGCTTGCTCGACTTCCTTTTGTGCGGCCTTGGCACCGAGAGGTTTGGCCAGTTGCGTGGCGAACTCCTGAGGGGAGGCCGCATGCAGCTCACGGCGTTGCGGGCGGCGCACGTTATCTACCGCGCAGGCTTCGGCGGCGCTGGTTTCCTCAGGGCTTGCGTTGGTAAACAGCGAGATCAGGGTGAACATCAGTACGTTGGCGGCCAAGGACGCAATCGCCGCCATGTGCCAACTGGTGTCGTCCAGCACGTAAATCATGTTCAGCAAGGGGATGTAGAAACCCTGCAGATTACCGACCAGTGGCAGCAGCATCGTCACCAGCCATACCAGAATGCCTGCCAGCAGCCCGGCGATAAAGCCGCGGCGGTTGGCCGTCGGCCAATACAGTACCGACAACACGCCCGGCAAAAACTGCAAGGTCGCGACAAACGCCACGATGCCGAGATTGGCCAGGTCCTGTCCGGTGCCCAACAGCAGATAAAAACCGTAACCGGCCATGATGATCGCCACGATCAGTGCGCGGCGTGTCCATTTCAGCCAACGGTAGATATTGCCTTCTGCGGGGGGCTGGTAAAGCGGCAGCACCAGGTGATTGAGTGCCATGCCCGAGAGTGCCAGGGTGGTGACGATGATCAAGCCACTGGCCGCCGACAGCCCCCCGACGTAGGCGAGCAGTGCCAAGGCAGGGTTATTGGCGGCAATGCCGACACCAAGGGTGAAGTATTCGGGGTTGGTGGTGGCGCCCAGTTTCAGGCCGGCCCAGAGGATCAACGGCACGGCCAGGCTCATCAACAGCAAGAACAACGGCAGGCCCCAACTGGCGCTGACCAGCGAGCGTGGGTTGAGGTTCTCGGTGAACGTCATGTGATACATGTGCGGCATTACGATTGCCGAAGCGAAGAACACCAGCAGCAGCGTACGCCACGGCCCCTCTTGCAATGGCGTATGCAGGGCGGCGAGGGCGGTCTGGTTTTGCAGCAACCACAGTTCCAACTGTTGCGGGCCGTCGAACACACCGTAGAGCGCATAAAGGCCGACGCCGCCGATGGCGATCAGCTTGATGACTGACTCGAAGGCAATCGCAAACACCAGGCCCTCGTGTTTCTCACGGGTAGCGATATGGCGTGAACCGAAGAAAATCGTGAACAGCGTGATCAGTGCGCAGAAGGCCAGGGCGACGCGATGCTGCACGGGCTCGCGGGTCAGGATGCTGATGGAGTCTGCAACCGCCTGGATCTGCAGGGCCAGTAGCGGCAGCACACCGATCAACATGAAAATCGTGGTCAGCGCGCCGGCCCAGGTGCTGCGAAAGCGAAAGGCAAACAGGTCCGCCAGGGACGACAACTGATAGGTGCGGGTGATTTTCAGGATCGGGTACAGCAACACGGGTGCCAGCAGGAACGCACCGGACACTCCGAGGTAGCTGGAGAGGAAGCCATAGCCATACTGATAGGCCAGGCCCACCGTGCCATAGAACGCCCAGGCACTGGCGTACACCCCCAGGGACAACGTGTAGGTCAACGGATGGCGAATGATCGCCCGCGGAATCATTCCGCGCTCACTGATCCAGGCGACGCCGAACAACGCAGCCAGGTAGGCGGCGCTGATCAGCAGCATCTGGGTGAGGCTAAAGCTCATCGGCATCTTTTTGGCTCTGCAGGATGAAGGTCACGACGATCAGGATCAGCCACAGCAGATAAGGGCGGTACCAGGCGCCCGTGGCGTCGATCCACCAATCCATGATGGCGGGGGAAAACAGGTAGATCCCGACGACCAGCAGCAGGACCAATCGATAGATGTACATGTTGGCCTCTGATTGAAAAACTGCGGCGATGGTAACGGATGGCTGGCAAGCTGCAAGCGCCTTCAGCTCAATTGCGCTTCAGCCAGCGTGAGTGTGCGTGGGATCTGCAGCGCATCCCAGTGCTGGATGCCCCAATCCAGCAGTTCCCGTGGGCTGGCGTGAAGCAGCTCATCGCCCGGTTGCTGGCCGAGGGCACGCAATGCTCTTAACAGCAAAGGCGTGGCTTGGCCTTTCGTCAACGGCGGCGAGCGGTAGGATTTGCCCAACTTGTTACCGTCCGGCTGCACGATCAACGGCACATGCAGGTAGCGAGGCTGGCGCAAGCCCAGTAACTCTTGCAGATACAGTTGGCGTGGTGTGGAGTCCAGCAGGTCGGCGCCGCGCACGATATCGGTAACCCCTTGCCAGGCATCGTCGAGTACCACTGCCAATTGGTAGGCGTAGAGACCGTCGCGGCGGCGGATGATGAAGTCGCCTGAATCGCGGCCCAGATGCTGTCGGAACTCGCCCTGTACGCGGTCGGTAAAGTGGTATTCCAGCTCGGGTACGCGAAGACGGATGGCGGCGTCTTGCTGCGCATGTCCGGCGTTACGGCACAAGCCCGGGTAAATCCCGTTGTAGGGCTCCAGTTGCTTGCGCGAGCAGGTGCAGGCGTAGGCCAGGCCGTGGTTAAACAGGTCGTTCAGCACTTTGGCGTAGGCGTCATGCCGTTCGCTCTGCCTGACCAACTCCCCGTCCCATTCAAAGCCATAGCTTTCCAGGGCATGGAGGATCGCGGCCTGGGCGCCAGGTTCTTCACGGGGAGGGTCCAGGTCTTCCATGCGCATCAACCAACGGCCGTGGTGGGCGCGGGCATCGAGGTAGGAAGCGAGGGCGGCAACCAGGGAGCCGAAGTGCAAGTGGCCACTGGGTGTGGGGGCGAAACGCCCAATATAGGTAGAGGCTGTCATGGGGCCGGATACTACTGCAAAACCGGCAAACGCCAGAAACAAAAATGGGGCGTCTGCACGCCCCATTCGTTCAGCTCGGCAAGGATTACTTGCCGACCTGTTTTTCCTTGATTTCGGCCAAGGTCTTGCAGTCTACGCACAAGTCCGCAGTAGGGCGGGCTTCCAGGCGGCGAATACCGATCTCGACGCCGCAGGATTCGCACCAGCCATACTCTTCGTCTTCGATCAATTGCAGGGTCTTGTCGATTTTCTTGATCAGCTTGCGCTCGCGATCACGGGCACGCAGTTCGAGGGCGAATTCCTCTTCCTGGCTGGCACGGTCTGCCGGGTCAGGGAAGTTGGCTGCTTCGTCCTTCATATGGTCAACCGTGCGGTCGACTTCCTGCATCAAGTCCTGCTTCCACTGCTTCAGGATTTTGGAGAAGTGCTCGCGCATGGGCTTGCCCATGTATTCCTCACCCTTCGATTCAACGTAGGGTTGGAAGCCGCTGATGCTCTGTTGCTTTGCTTGGGTGGACATGAATAGACCGCCTCTCACTCTTCTAATCCATTGCGCAGGATTGCAACGTCACCGACACCTGCCGGCCCTGCGGCTGCAAGCGGGCGAACTTACCAGATAGATTCGGGGTGCGCCACTCCCGGTTGTCGAGGCCCATGATGACGGGGTTGCAAACAGCGGCAGCCCGCCATGGTTGGGTATGTCTTGCCTCGAATGTTGATTTTAGTCGTTTTACAAGCGCTTGCTGGGTTCCTCACGGGCGACCGAGCAGGCAATAGAGCATGTTTTACCGCGAGGGTTCGGTAGAATCCAGATTTTGTCCTCACCGTTTAAGGAAGGCTAATGGCTCAGCCCTACAGTGCGCGCAGTCGCGCCATCGAACCTTTTCATGTCATGGCGTTGCTGGCGCGGGCTAATGAGCTGCAGGCTGCCGGCCATGATGTGATCCATTTGGAAATCGGCGAGCCGGACTTCACCACCGCCGAACCGATCATCCAGGCTGGCCAGGCCGCGTTGGCCAACGGCAAGACGCGCTACACCGCCGCCCGTGGGTTGCCGGAGTTGCGCGAGGCCATCAGCGGTTTCTACCAGCAACGTTACGGTTTGAACGTCGATCCGCAGCGAATCCTGATCACCCCGGGTGGCTCTGGTGCCTTGCTGCTGGCCAGCAGCTTGCTGGTCGATCCGGGCAAGCATTGGCTGCTGGCAGACCCGGGTTACCCCTGCAATCGTCATTTCCTGCGGCTGGTGGAAGGTGCGGCGCAGTTGGTGCCGGTCGGCCCGGAAGTCCGCTACCAGTTGACCGCCGATCTGGTCGCCAAGCATTGGGACCAGGACAGCGTAGGCGCGTTGGTCGCGTCGCCTGCCAACCCCACCGGTACCATTCTCACACGGGATGAATTGGCGGGATTGTCCAGTGCTATCAAGGTGCGTAACGGTCATTTGGTGGTGGATGAGATCTATCACGGCCTCACCTATGGCGCCGACGCTGCCAGCGTGCTGGAAGTCGACGATGACGCCTTTGTCCTGAATAGTTTTTCGAAGTATTTCGGCATGACCGGCTGGCGCCTGGGCTGGCTGGTGGCGCCACCTGATGCGGTCGGTGAGTTGGAGAAGTTGGCGCAAAATCTCTACATCAGTGCGCCGAGCATGGCTCAGTACGCCGCATTGGCCTGTTTCACCCCGCAAACCCTGAGCATTCTGGAAGAGCGCCGCGCCGAGTTCGGCCGCCGTCGTGATTTCCTGCTGCCAGCATTGCGCGAGTTGGGGTTCGGTATCGCTGTCGAGCCGGAAGGGGCGTTCTACTTATATGCTGATATCAGCGCGTTCGGTGGTGATGCCTTCGCGTTTTGCCGTCACTTCCTCGAAACCGAACATGTGGCCTTTACGCCTGGGCTGGATTTCGGCCGTTATCAAGCGGGCCACCATGTGCGCTTTGCCTACACGCAAAACCTTGATCGACTACAAGAAGCGGTGGAGCGGATTGCTCGCGGCTTGCAGAGCTGGCAAGGCTGATGCGTTTTCATCCTCCCCTGGAAGCAGGGCGGCTGATTCGCCGCTACAAACGCTTTCTCACCGATATCGAAACCGTTACCGGCGAGTTACTCACTATTCACTGCCCGAACACGGGTTCGATGCTCAATTGCATGGTGGAGGGCGGCCAGGTCTGGTTCAGCCGTTCGGATGACCCCAAGCGCAAGTTGCCGGGTACTTGGGAAATCGCCGAGACGCCGCAGGGGCGGCTGGCGTGTGTCAACACGGCGCGCGCCAATCAGTTGGTCGAGGAAGCGTTGCATGCCGGGGTGATCGCTGAGCTCAACGGCTTTACAGCGTTGAAGCGTGAAGTGCCTTACGGCCAGGAGAAAAGCCGGATCGATTTTCGCCTGGATTACCCACAGGGGCTGGCCTATGTCGAGGTCAAAAGCGTCACTTTGGGCTTTGATGGCACCTCTGTGGCGGCTTTCCCCGATGCGGTGACCCAGCGCGGTGCCAAGCACCTGCGGGAGCTGGCCCACCTGGCTCGCGAAGGTGTGCGGGCGGTGCAGTTGTATTGTGTCAACCTGTCGGGAATCGATGCGGTTCGCCCAGCCGTGGAGATTGACGCCGGTTATGCCGCGGCGTTGCTTGAGGCCAAGGCTGCTGGTGTCGAGGTGTTGGCTTACGGTGTGCGGGTTACACCCGAAGAAATTTACGTCGAGCGCCGGTTGGATGTGCTGCTGGGCGACTAGAGTGCTACCCAAAGGCCCTGTTCGTCTTCGCGGCCGGGCAGGGCGGTGAGGCTTTGGCCGGCGCATGGGCCGGCGATACATTCGCCGCTCTCGATCAGAAACAGCGCGCCATGGGTAGCGCATTGGATCAGGCTGGCGCTGGCGTCCAGGAAGTGATCGGGTTGCCATTCCAGTGGGATGCCACGATGAGGGCAGCGGTTGACATAGAAGTAGGCAATACCGTCCCGGCGCACGGCCAACAGCTTGCAACCATTGATATCAAAACCGAGGCTGCTGTTGGGCCCTAGGGTATTGGAGGGGCAGAGAAACTTCATTTCAATCCTTAAGTGCCTTGACGTTCAAATGCAAACAATTATCAAATGCTTGTTTCGCCCGTCAGCTGACTGGGTGCTCAATACGATGCCAAGCAGTGCTGATCTGTCACATCGATGAGTGCTTGAGAGGCCCTGCCCTAGGAAGGAAACCCTGTTATGCGCCTGAGTACCAGCGCTATTGCGCTTGTTGTCGGACTGCTGGTCAACCACGGGGCTCAAGCCTCTGAACTGCCTCAACGCTGGGTCAGTGCCGGTGGGGCATTATCGGAGTGGGTGACGGCCTTGGGGGGAGAGTCGAAACTGGTGGGGGTCGACACCACCAGCCAGCATCCGCAGTCGCTCAAGGCGCTGCCGAGCATTGGCTATCAGCGGCAGCTGTCGGCTGAAGGCATTCTTAGTTTGCGCCCGCAAATCCTCGTGGGCACTGAGGAAATGGGGCCGCCCCCAGTGCTGGCGCAGATTCGCAGTGCCGGCGTGGAGGTGGACATATTCTCGGCCGAGCCGAATTTACCGACTTTGAAAGGCAACCTTCTACACCTGGGCACGTTGCTGGGCAGCGAGGCCAAGGCTGGCGAGTTGTTTGCCGGATATGAGCAGGCGCTGGACCAGCAGAAAGCCTGGGTGGCCAAAGCGCAGGCGACGCAAAAGGCACCGGGTGTGTTGCTGTTGCTCGGCCATGCGGGTGGCAAGCCGTTGATCGCGGGCAAGGACACGGCGGCCGATTGGATAGTGCAGCAGGCGGGCGGGCATAACTTGGCGACCCACAATGGTTACAAGCCGTTTTCAGTGGAGTCACTCGCCGGGTTGAGTCCTGATGTGCTGGTGTTTGCTGATCGCGCCCTCAGTGGCGACGCGGCACGTGCGGCGCTGTTCAAGGAAAACCCGATCCTGGCGTCGACGCCTGCCGCCAAGGCGGGTCGCGTATTTGAGCTGGACCCGACCCTTCTGGTCGGTGGGCTTGGGCCGCGTTTGCCACAAAGCCTGGCGAAGCTGGCTGCCGGGTTCTACCCCTCCCAGGCTAAATCTGCTCCATGACGACTTTGGTTAAACCGAAAACGCTGTTTATCGGACTGTCGCTGTTGTGTGTATTGGCGATCTGGCTCTCATTGGCGCTGGGCCCGGTCAGCCTGCCGTTGATGGACACGCTCAAGGCCGCTTTAAGGTTGATGGGGGTGCCGATTGAGGCGGCGGGTTTGGAGCAGGCTGAATTGATCCTGGGGCAGATTCGCCTGCCACGCACTTTGTTGGGGTTGGCGGTCGGCGGTGTCCTGGCATTGTCGGGCGTGGCGATGCAGGGTCTGTTTCGCAACCCGCTGGCCGATCCTGGGTTGGTCGGGGTGTCCAGTGGTGCTGCGTTGGGGGCGGCCGTGGCGATTGTCGGCGGCTCATTTTTTGGCGGGCTGCCGGAGGCATTCGGGCCTTATCTATTGTCGCTGTGCGCATTTTTAGGTGGCTTGGGCGTCACGGCGCTGGTTTATCGGCTGGGGCGTCGCAATGGGCAGACCAATGTCGCGACGATGCTGCTCGCCGGTATCGCCCTTACGGCACTCGCTAGTTCGATGGTAGGACTGTTTACCTACCTGGCCGATGACGCCACCTTGCGCACCCTGACATTCTGGAACCTGGGTAGCCTCAATGGTGCGAGCTATTCGCGTTTGTGGCCCTTGCTGTTGGTGAGCGCGGGCGTGGCGCTGTGGTTGCCGCGTCGGGCGAAGGCCCTGAATGCGCTGTTGCTGGGGGAGTCCGAGGCCAATCATCTGGGCATTGAGGTTGAAGGGCTCAAGCGTGAGCTGGTCTTTTGCACGGCCTTAGGTGTTGGCGCGGCGGTGGCTGCGGCGGGAATGATTGGCTTTGTCGGATTGGTGGTGCCGCACTTGGTGCGGCTGCTGGCGGGGCCGGACCACAGGGTGTTGTTACCTGCCTCGGTGCTGGCGGGAGCGAGTTTGCTGTTGTTCGCAGACTTGGTGGCGCGCTTGGCGTTGGCGCCGGCGGAACTACCCATCGGTATCGTCACGGCGTTTATTGGCGCGCCATTTTTCCTCTATTTGTTACTGCGAGGGCGCGCCTGATGCTGCGGGTGGAAGGGTTGCAAATCCGTCGCGGGCGTAAGACCGTGCTGGCGGACATTACCGTGGATCTGTTGCCAGGCGAGGTGCTGGGCGTGCTGGGGCCTAATGGTGCTGGCAAAAGTACCTTGCTTGGCGCGTTGTGCGGTGAATTGCCGCCCGATCAGGGCAACGTATGGCTGGATCAGCAAGAGTTGAAGCACTTGGGTGGGCCCCAACGAGCACGGCGTCTGGCGGTGTTGCCACAAACCTCAACCTTGGATTTTGCATTCCGTGTCGAAGAGGTCGTCGGTATGGGGCGCTTGCCCCATCAAACCGGACGCGTGCGTGACGATGAGATTATCAGCGCGGCGCTGCAAGCAGCCGATGTAGGGCATCTGAGTGGTCGTAGTTACCTGGCCTTGTCAGGTGGCGAGCGCCAACGTGTGCACCTGGCGCGAGTGCTGGCGCAGTTATGGCCGGGTGAGGCGGGGCAGACGTTGCTCTTGGATGAGCCGACATCGATGCTGGACCCTCTGCATCAACACACGACCTTGCAGGCGATCCGCAGCTTTGCCGATCGAGGGGCTGCGGTGTTGGTGATCCTTCATGACTTGAACCTCGCGGCTCGTTACTGCGACCGGATCCTGCTGTTGGAAGGTGGGCGTCCTCATGCATTGGATACCCCTTCAAAGGTACTGCAGCCTGAGCCGCTCAAGGCGGTCTTTGGTTTGGATGTGCTGGTGCAGCCGCATCCGGAGCGTGGTCATCCGCTGATCATTGCACGCTGAGCCATTTATTTGCAGATAAAAAAAGACCCGGCAAGAGCCGGGTCAAATAACCGTGATTAGCCTGATGAGGAGATAATCTGAGAGTCCGAACCAATGGTCTTTCAGTTATCGGCTGATCTCGCGATCAGTTGTGATAATCATAACGATTCTCATTTGAGAGTCAACACTTGTTTTAGGACACTCTTCAAATTTCCTCAGTCACGTCTTTGTAGTGCCCGTAAACATTGGGTCTTATCGCCAGATCTAATTCTTCTGCCGCGCTGAAATGGCCTCCAACTGGCGGTTCAGCGCCTCCTTGCGCTCCGTAGGAATGTCGTTCCAGTGAACATCCATCAATGCGCCTTCAATGGCATACAGCAGTACTTTCGATGCTCGAAACCCGCGAGTTCGCACGGCTCGGTAGGCATCGACCGCCCCCAGCCGGCGCAAGTCGGACGCGCTGTGGATGCCCACCGCGTGCAGCCACTGCGCCGACGTCTTGCCAAGGTTTTTCAGGTGTTGCAGCTCATCGTTCATCAAGCCTCCTTGCGACGGCCGAATGGTGCGGTGGGTATCGTGACCAGGCAAGCCTGAAAAAGAGTGTAGCGCTCAGTAGGAAAAGCGTGGTTCTTTGGCCAGGAACGGCTGAAAAGCTTATAAGAATGACGTCATCGGTTTAACGACATATAGGCGAAGCACCCGGTACGCTTAAGGCGTAGCCGGGGCTCAAGGTGCAGGGTTATTTGGTGCGGTAGCGCAGGCGCGTACCGAAGTTGACCGACATCAGGATCTCGTCGGCGGTCAGTTCGGGTGGGAAGTAAGTGCCAGAGATCTGCGCGTGGGCGAGGCTGGCGCCTTCCAGTGAGCTGTCGCGTAAATCCAGGCCGCGCAGGTCGGCAGAACGGAAATAGGCGTCAGTGAAGTCAATGCCCGTGGCGTTCAAGTCACGTAGATCCAACCCTCGAAAGTCGCCACTGCGCATGTCGATAACGCCGTCTTTAGGGCGTTCCTGGTTGAACCCGCGGATGTCGTCCTTGTGCAGGAGCGCGTAGAGCGGGGTATCAAGAAGCTTGGGCTGACTCATAATGGCGACTCCTGTTGGAATTATGACGCCATTATAGTGCCACTATTCTTGGGTCGCGCGCCCAACCAGACGACACGACCAAGAAATATTTCTTACAGGCCGGGTAGGCGTTGGCGAATCTGCGCGACCAGGGTGTCGAGCGTCCCGCTTTCATTGGTTTCCACGCGTTTGCTCAGCAGCAGCTCTTCGGCGGTCAGTGAATCACGATTGGCTTGTTGCTCTTCGATTACGGCGAGTGTTGCGTCGGACGGATCGTCTTTACCTGTCTGACGTTGTGCCAGCCAACTGGCGATGACGGCTTGAGGCGCGTTGCAGTCGAGGATCAGGAACGGCGCGCCTGTAGCTTCGGCGACCTGGGCTGCCGCGTCGCGCTGTTCGCGTTTCAAGAAGGTGGCATCCAGCACCACCGGGTAGCCGGCACGCAGCACAGTCTCGGCAATTTCGTTCAATCGTGCGTAGGTCGCGGCGCTGGCATCATGACTATAGATACCTGCCTGTGGCGTGTTCTCTACGTGCTGTTCGCCAAACAAGCGCTTGCGCTCCACATCCGAACGCAGTCGAACAGCGCCCAAGGCTTCTACCAGGCGCATGGCCACATGGCTTTTGCCTACGGCTGAAACACCATGGGTAATCGCCAGGAAACGCGACGGAATGGTGCTGTAGCTTTCCGCCAGGTTGGCGTAATTGCGGTACTGGCGCAGGGTAGTGGCGCGTTGCACTGGGCTCGCCTCGCTCGGCAGGCTGAAAAGCGCCACCTTCGCTCGGACTAGCGCACGGTAGGCTTTATAGAAGTTCAGCACTTCCAGGCCCTGATAGTCGCCGGTCAGTTCCAGGTACTGGCTGATAAAGCGGCGTGCAAGGCATTTCAGGCCGCGATCTTCCAGGTCCATAGCCAGGAAGCCGGTATCTGCGTACACGTCGGTGAAGCGAAAAGGCTCGTTGAACTCGATGCAGTCGAAGATCACTACGCGGCCATCAATCAGGGTGGCGTTGCCCAGGTGGATATCACCGTGGCATTCACGGGTAAACCCATTGAGCTTGCGCTGCTCCAGCAGCGGCTTGAGGCGTTCGAAGCTGCTTTCGGCCCAGGCTTGCAAGGCTTCAAGTTGTACCAGGTCAGCCTTGTCGCTGAGGAATGGGCGAATCTGATCGAAGTTCTGCCGTACCGGCGCCATCACCTCTTCCGGGGTGCCCGCCGGGTGAGCCTGGGGGACTTTCGGGGCGGTGAGGTGGAAATGGGCGATCTGCTTGGCCATTTCATCGATGTGCGCGCTGGTCAGTTCGCCGTTGGCTTGCAAGGTGCTGAGCATTTGGCTTTGCGGGAACTGGCGCATTTTCAGCGCGTATTCGATGACCGGGCCGTCGCCACCCAATTGCGGCGCTTCGGCAGTGCCGGTGATTGGCAACACTTCAAGATACAAATCTTCGGTCAGGCGCTGGTTGAGGCGTAGTTCTTCGCGGCAGAAATGGCCACGATCATTCAGGTTGGTGAAGTCCAGAAAACCGAAGTTCATCGGTTTCTTCAATTTATAAGCGTAGGGGCCCGTCAGGATGACCCAGGAAATATGGGTCTCGATGACTTGAAACGCTTCAACCGGATGAGGGTACAAAGCCGGGTTTTGCAGGGCGGCAATCAGGGACTGGCTCACGGGCGATCCTTCAAAGTCTGGGGGAAATCATGACGGGCATTATGGCTGCTGACGCCTGCTGTGCAAACCGCTGTCCGGCTCATGTTGATCATCAATAAAGTGCGTATAATCCGCCGCCATGACTCGAACCCGATCTCCCCGTTCTCGTAAAAAACCTCCTTCGCGCGGCATGCGGCCGTGGCTGGGCTGGGCGCTCAAGCTCGGCCTGGTCGGCCTTGTGGTGCTCGCCGGCTTTGCCGTGTACCTCGACGCCGTGGTCCAGGAAAAATTCTCCGGCAAGCGCTGGACCATTCCAGCCAAGGTGTATGCCCGCCCACTGGAGTTGTTCACCGGCCAGAAGCTGAGCAAGGAAGACTTCCTTACTGAACTCGATGCTCTGGGCTATCGTCGCGAACCTGTGAGCAATGGCCCGGGTGCCGCGGCTGTCAGCGGCAATACCGTCGACCTGAACACCCGTGGCTTCCAGTTCTATGAAGGCCTGGAGAAAGCACAGCCGGTGCGTGTGCGCTTCTCCGGCGACTACGTAGCCGAGCTGTCGTCGCTCAATGGCTCCAAACTGCCTGTGGTGCGCCTTGAGCCGTTGCTGATTGGCGGCATCTACCCGAAGAACCTGGAAGATCGCATCCTGATCAAGCTTGATCAGGTACCGCCGTATCTGCTGGAAACCCTGGTTGCTGTAGAAGACCGCGATTTCTACAGCCACTGGGGCGTTTCGCCTAAGTCGATTGCTCGCGCTATTTGGGTCAACACTTCCGGCGGCAAGATGACCCAGGGCGGCAGTACGCTGACGCAGCAACTGGTCAAGAATTTTTACCTGACCAACGAGCGCAGCCTGACCCGTAAGCTCACCGAAGCCATGATGGCGATGTTGCTGGAGCTGCATTACAGCAAGCAGGAAATCCTCGAAGCGTATCTGAACGAAGTCTTCGTTGGTCAGGATGGCCAGCGCGCGGTGCACGGGTTTGGCTTGGCCAGCCAGTTCTTCTTTGGGCAGCCGTTGTCCGAGTTGAAGTTGCATCAAGTTGCATTGTTGGTGGGGATGGTCAAGGGACCGTCCTATTACAACCCGCGTCGCAACCCGGAGCGTGCGCTCGAGCGCCGCAACCTGGTGCTTGATGTGCTGGAGCAGCAGGGCGTTGCCACCCCGGAACAGGTCGCTGCCGCGAAAAAAATGCCGTTGGGTGTGACAACCCGTGGCAAATTGGCTGATAGCTCATTCCCCGGCTTTATTGACCTGGTCAAGCGCCAGTTGCGGGAAGATTATCGCGATGAAGACTTGACCGAGGAAGGTCTGCGGATCTTCACCAGCTTTGATCCGATTCTGCATATGAAGGCTGAAGCGTCGGTCAACGACACCTTCAAGCGTCTGACTGGCCGCAAAGGCTCGGATGAAGTAGAGGCCGCCATGGTCGTGACCAACCCGGAAACCGGTGAAGTCCAGGCCATGATCGGCAGTCGCCAGGCCAGCTTTGCCGGTTTCAACCGTGCCCTCGACGCTGTGCGTCCGATCGGCTCGCTGGTCAAGCCGGCGGTTTACCTGACCGCCTTGGAAAAGCCGAGCAAATACACCCTGACCAGTTGGTTGTCGGATGACCCACTGTCGGTCAAGGGGGCCGATGGGCAGGTATGGACACCGCAGAACTTTGATCGTCGCTCCCATGGGACGGTGTTCCTGTACCAAGGTCTGGCGCATTCCTACAATATCTCCACCTCGCGTCTCGGCCTCGAAGTGGGCGTACCGAATGTGTTGAAAACCCTGGGGCGCCTGGGCATCACGCGTGAGTTCCCTGCCTTCCCATCGATGCTGCTGGGGGCGGGGGCCATGACTCCGATGGAAGTGGCCACTATGTACCAGACCCTGGCCAATGGTGGTTTCAATACACCCATGCGCGGCATTCGCAGCGTGCTGACCGCCGATGGCGAACCGCTCAAGCGTTACCCGTTCCAGATTCAGCAACGCTTCGACGCGGGCTCCATCTACCTGATCCAGAACGCCATGCAGCGCGTGATGCGCGAAGGTACAGGGCGTTCGGTCTACAGCGTGCTGCCGGCGAACCTGACACTGGCGGGCAAGACCGGTACCAGTAACGACTCGCGTGACAGTTGGTTCGCAGGCTTCGGTCAGGATGTCCTGGCCGTGGTGTGGCTGGGGCGTGACGACAACGGCAAGACACCGTTTACCGGCGCGACGGGAGCGTTGCAGGTCTGGACCAGCTTCATGCGCAAGGCTGATCCGTTGCCGCTCAATATGCCGCAGCCCGACAATATCGTGCAGGCCTGGATTGATCCCCATACCGGCCAGGGCTCCGATGCCAACTGTCCGGGCGCGGTGCAGATGCCGTATATTCGCGGCAGCGAACCACCACCCGGCGCCGCGTGCGGTGGCAGTGCCCCTGCTGATGCAGAGTCGGTGATGGATTGGGTCAAGGGCTGGATGAATTAAGCAAAGAGGGTTTCAAGTGAACAAGTTGTGGATTCCAGCTATTACAGCTCTGGCTTTGCTGAGCGGTTGCTCCAGTGTTCAGCGCGGTTCTATTCCCGTAGTGGACTCGAGCACAAGCGTCTCTAATAACGACCGCATTTCGGCTAATGGCGGCTTCCGTCAGACCGTGGTCAAGCGTCCTGCCCAAACCGCGACCCGAGCCGTGCCGCAGGACTCGGGCGTGGTTGTCATGGTCCCAGGCAGCGGTGCCGCGACCTCGGCGCCAATCAGTGCCGAACCTTGGACCCCCGGGCCAAGCACATCGGGGCCGATCGATTCCACGCCGATTCAAACGGCGCCGATCAACCAGGGCGC
The DNA here is from genome assembly GCF_023242475.1 of Pseudomonas sp. MWU15-20650. Classification (GTDB taxonomy): domain Bacteria; phylum Pseudomonadota; class Gammaproteobacteria; order Pseudomonadales; family Pseudomonadaceae; genus Aquipseudomonas. The sequence goes on from NZ_JALJFG010000017.1 coordinate 101,123, forward strand.
CTACAACATGCCGTCGACGCCGAGCGGTATTCCGTCGTCGTCCAACGCAGGTGGCCTATCCGCGGATGAGCAACTGGACGGCCCGGTACTGGCTTTGCTCACTACGGCTCAGCAGCAGCAAGCGGGGGGCGACTTGAACGGCGCCTCGTCGAGTCTCGAGCGTGCCCAGCGCGTGGCGCCTCGTGAGCCGCAAGTGCTGTATCGCCTGGCCCAGGTACGCATGGCCCAGGGGGACGCGCCGCAAGCGGAGCAATTCGCCCGCCGTGGCCTGACGCTAGCCAATGGCCGTCCCGACCTGCAAGCCAACCTGTGGGCCTTGATTGGCGATGCGCGCGCCGCCCAAGGTGACGCTGCGGGTGCCGCCCAGGCTCGGCAAAAAGCCAAGGTCAGCCTCTGATGGATGAGCGTTTTCCCGCGATTGCCGAACAATTATTGCTGATCGAGCGCGAATTGCGCGTGCAGGGCTGGTGGGACGAAGTGTCCCCTGGCGCCGTAGCGCTTAGCAGCGTGGAGCCCTTTTCGGTCGATACCCTGGACTTCCACCAGTGGTTGCAATGGGTCTTCCTTGTCCGCATGAAGCAGATCCTGGAGCAGGACCTGCCATTGCCGAATGCTTCGGGCATCCTTGAAATGGCCGAGATGGTCTACGCCGACCGTCCGCTGGAAAGCCTTGGCTTGCGTAATGCGCTGAAAAAGTTCGACCAACTGATCGTCGACGCTCGTTAATTGCCTGACTGCCGGGTTTTTCGGCAGTCTTGCGCATATTTCTACCGCTTGACGACATTCAGGCGAGTTTTATCCCTCCTCAAACCCTTTTCTTCTGCGTTCGCATGCGCTTAGTTGGAAAAAAGCGCAATTATTGCTTGACTTGAAGGGGCTGAAACAGAAGAATCCAAAGTCCGCTGTATCGGGACTGCCAGAAGCAGGCCCGCTCAGCAGATCATGAGGCGCACATCCGCGCCGACCTGTAACACCCGCAACGCGTTACCTCGCGCTGGGTGGGAAAAGCCCGCAACACTTGGGACGATCCCAATACTTGCTCAGTCAGTGCTGACGTAGTCGGCGACCACCGTCGCTCATGCTCTGTTGAGAAGTAAACCTATTAAGACCCGTCGGTTTCAACGGACGGTATTCTGGCGTTTTAGAGGTGAACAACGTGGAGCTTTTATCTGGCGGTGAGATGCTCGTCCGCTTTTTGCGTGACGAAGGCGTCGACTATATCTACGGGTACCCAGGTGGTGCTCTGCTGCATGTCTACGACGCACTGTTCAAGGAACCGGCTGTTACCCACATCCTGGTTCGCCATGAGCAGGCCGCGACCCATATGGCTGACGGTTATGCCCGTGCCACCGGTAAAGCCGGTGTGGTACTGGTAACGTCCGGCCCAGGCGCAACGAATGCCATTACCGGCATCGCGACTGCTTATATGGACTCCATTCCGATGGTGATCATTTCCGGCCAGGTGCCAAGCACCATGGTGGGGACCGATGCGTTCCAGGAAACCGACATGATCGGTATCTCCCGGCCGATCGTGAAGCACAGCTTCATGATCAAGCATGCGTCGGAAATCCCGGAAGTCATGAAGAAGGCGTTCTACCTCGCACAGTCCGGTCGTCCGGGCCCTGTGGTCGTCGATATCCCGAAAGACATGACCAACCCGGCTGAAAAATTCGAATACGTTTTCCCGAAGAAAGCCAAGCTGCGTTCCTACAGCCCGGCCGTCCGTGGGCACTCGGGGCAAATCCGCAAGGCGGCAGAAATGCTCCTGGCGGCCAAGCGTCCCGTGCTGTACTCGGGTGGCGGCGTGATTCTGGGCGGCGGTTCCGCCCCCCTGACCGAACTGGCCAAGCTGCTCAATCTGCCGGTAACCAACACCTTGATGGGCCTCGGCGCATTCCCGGGTACGGACCGCCAGTTTGTCGGCATGCTCGGTATGCACGGCAGCTACACCGCCAACTTGGCCATGCATCACGCCGACGTGATCCTGGCGGTGGGTGCGCGTTTCGATGACCGTGTGATCAACGGCGCGAGCAAATTCTGCCCGAACGCCAAGATCATCCACATCGACATCGACCCGGCGTCTATCTCCAAGACCATCAAGGCCGACGTGCCGATCGTGGGTCCTGTAGAAAGCGTGTTGACCGAAATGGTTGCTGCGCTCAAGGACATCGGCGAGACGCCGAACAAGGAATCCGTTGCCAGCTGGTGGAAGCAGATCGACGAATGGCGCGGTGACCGTGGCCTGTTCCCTTACGACAAGGGCGACGGCAGCATCATCAAGCCACAAACCGTGATCGAGACCCTCTGCGAAGTGACCAAGGGCGACGCCTTTGTGACCTCCGATGTGGGCCAGCACCAGATGTTCGCCGCGCAGTACTACAAGTTCGACAAGCCTAACCGCTGGATCAACTCCGGTGGCCTGGGCACGATGGGCTTTGGTTTTCCTGCGGCCATGGGTGTGAAGCTGAGCTTCCCGGACAGCGACGTCGCGTGCGTCACCGGTGAGGGCAGCATCCAGATGAACATCCAGGAACTGTCGACGTGCCTGCAGTACGGTCTTCCAGTGAAGATTGTCTGCTTGAACAACGGCGTGCTGGGCATGGTTCGTCAGTGGCAGGACATGAGTTACGGTAGCCGTCACTCCCATTCCTACATGGAATCGTTGCCGGATTTCATCAAGTTGGTTGAAGCCTATGGCCACGTTGGCATTCGCATCACTGATCTGAAAGATCTGAAGCCGAAGATGGAAGAAGCGTTCGCCATGAAGGACCGCCTGGTGTTCCTCGATATTCAGGTGGATACCAGCGAGCACGTCTACCCGATGCAGATCAAAGACGGCTCTATGCGCGATATGTGGCTGAACAAGACGGAGCGTACTTAATCATGCGGCATATTATCTCCCTGCTTCTGGAGAACGAACCCGGCGCTCTGTCTCGTGTTGTCGGCCTGTTTTCGCAACGCAACTACAACATCGAAAGCCTGACCGTGGCCCCGACCGAAGACCCGACTTTGTCGCGCCTGACGTTGACCACCGTGGGCCACGATGAGGTGATCGAGCAGATCACCAAGAACCTCAACAAGCTGATCGAAGTGGTCAAGCTGGTCGACTTGTCGGAAAGTGCCCACATCGAGCGTGAGCTGATGCTGGTCAAGGTCAAGGCTACGGGTGCCCAACGTGCCGAGATCAAACGGACTACCGATATTTATCGCGGGCAGATCGTCGATGTGAGCGCCAGCGTTTATACCGTTCAACTGACCGGTACAAGCGACAAGCTGGACAGCTTCATCCAGTCGATCGGGACGGCCTCGATTCTGGAAACCGTACGCAGTGGTGTCACCGGGATTGCCCGTGGCGACAAAGTACTCAGCATCTAACCCAAATTAGCGAATGGCCTTACGGCCTGGATATATAGAGGAACCTCATGAAAGTTTATTACGATAAAGATTGTGACCTGTCGATCATCCAGGGCAAGAAAGTCGCCATCATCGGCTACGGTTCCCAGGGCCACGCCCAAGCGTGCAACCTGAAAGATTCCGGCGTGGACGTCACCGTTGGCCTGCGCAAAGGTTCGGCTACTGTTGCCAAGGCGCAAGCCCACGGCCTGAAAGTGACCGACGTTGCTTCCGCCGTAGCGGCTGCCGACCTGGTCATGATCCTGACCCCGGATGAGTTCCAGTCCGCGCTGTACAAGAACGAAATCGAGCCGAACATCAAGAAGGGCGCTACCCTGGCCTTCTCCCACGGCTTCGCGATCCACTACAACCAGGTTGTGCCACGTGCTGACCTCGACGTGATCATGATCGCGCCGAAAGCACCGGGCCACACCGTGCGTTCCGAGTTCGTCAAAGGCGGCGGTATCCCTGACCTGATCGCGATCTACCAGGACGCATCGGGCAACGCCAAAAACGTTGCGCTGTCCTACGCCGCTGGTGTGGGTGGCGGTCGTACCGGCATCATCGAAACCACCTTCAAGGACGAGACCGAAACCGACCTGTTCGGCGAACAAGCCGTTTTGTGCGGCGGTACCGTTGAGCTGGTCAAGGCCGGTTTCGAAACCCTGGTTGAAGCTGGCTACGCGCCGGAAATGGCCTACTTCGAATGCCTGCACGAACTGAAGCTGATCGTTGACCTCATGTACGAAGGCGGTATCGCCAACATGAACTACTCGATCTCCAACAACGCCGAATACGGCGAGTACGTGACGGGGCCGGAAGTGATCAACGCCGAGTCCCGTCAGGCTATGCGCAACGCCCTGAAACGTATTCAGGACGGCGAATACGCCAAAATGTTCATCAGCGAAGGCGCAACCGGCTACCCTTCGATGACCGCCAAGCGTCGTAACAACGCCGCTCACGGTATCGAAGTCATCGGCGAGCAGCTGCGCTCCATGATGCCGTGGATCGGTGCCAACAAGATCGTCGACAAAGCCAAAAACTAAGTCGTACGTATCAAGGGAAAACGCGGCTTAGGCCGCGTTTTTTCGTTTGAGGGCCGGGTTCTGGTATAAAGCTGCATCGTTTGCGGGCGAACACTCGCCGCAAGTATTTGTCGAATTTTTTCACACCGTTGCAAGGTAAAGTCCATGAGCGAACGTCCCGAAGAGCCAAACCAGGCTTCTGACGCCGATAGCCTGCTGCCGATCGATGAACATGTCGAAGAAGGGCATGACGCGGAAGGTCGCAAGGTCCGGCATCGTGGCATCTATCTTCTGCCCAACCTGTTTACTACGGCGAACCTGTTTGCTGGCTTCTATTCCATTATCAACTCCATGAGTGCCCAGAGCGCGCTGGCTGCAGGTGATGCCGCGAGTGCCAGTAAGTATTTCGGTTTTGCTGCCATCGCGATTTTCGTGGCCATGGTGCTCGACGGTCTTGACGGGCGCGTGGCGCGGATGACCAATACCCAGAGTGCCTTTGGCGCCGAGTACGACTCGTTGTCGGACATGGTTGCCTTTGGTGTCGCGCCTGCTTTGCTGGCGTTTGCCTGGGCATTGGGTGACATGGGCAAGGTTGGCTGGATGGTTGCCTTCATCTATGTCGCCGGTGCTGCGCTGCGTCTGGCACGCTTCAATACCCAAGTGGGGACTGCCGACAAGCGTTACTTCATCGGTCTGGCAAGCCCTGCTGCTGCCGGTGTCGTCGCGGGAATCGTCTGGGCGTTCAGTGACTACGGCATCCAGGGTTCGAAGATGTCGTTCCTGGTGGCCTTGATGGTTGCGGCGGCTGGGATGCTGATGGTCAGCAATATCAAGTACAACAGCTTCAAGGAGTTCGACCTCAAGGGGCGGGTGCCTTTCGTAGCGATCCTTGTGGTGGTGCTGGTGTTTGCAGTGGTATTCAGTGATCCGCCGCGTATTCTGCTACTGGCGTTCCTCGTCTACGCAGCTTCAGGGCCGATTCAGTACCTGCTGCATCTGCGCCGCGACAAAACATTGCCTTAATGTAATTTCCCCCATACTCCGCAGTCTATTGGTGCATCAGTCCTCCAATGCTGCGGAGTTGCCATGTTAATCAAGATCCCCAAAGCGTCCGGTTGTCGCGAAGCGGATGTCACGCCCGAATCCCTCTATTTGTCTCGCCGCAGTTTGCTCGGTGGTGCGCTTGTCGGTATTGCCGCCAGTAGCTTGCCGCGCTGGGCCAGTGCGGATGATGCTGTGCGTTATGCCGATGTCGAGCCGGGCAGGGCACCCGGTTGGTTTGCCGAGAAACTCCCTGGCACGAAATGGCAGGCGGTGACCGTCAGAGACGAAGCTATCACCCCGTTCAAGGATGCAACCCACTACAACAACTTCTATGAGTTCGGCACAGATAAGGGGGACCCGGCGGCAAATGCCGGTTCACTCAAGACTGAGCCTTGGAGTGTTGTGATCGATGGTGAGGTGGCGAAGCCTGGGCGCTATGCCTTGGAAGACTTCATGAAACCCTATGAATTGGAAGAACGGATTTATCGTCTGCGCTGTGTCGAAGCGTGGTCGATGGTTATTCCGTGGATAGGCTTCCCTATCTCGGCCTTGCTCAAGCAGGTCGAGCCAACCTCCAAAGCGAAGTACATCCGTTTTGAAACGCTTCAGGATCCCAAAAGCATGCCTGGGCAACGCTCAAGTTTCGCTTTGATCGACTGGCCTTATGTCGAGGGGTTGCGCCTGGATGAGGCGATGAATCCGCTGGCGATCCTTGCCGTTGGCATGTATGGGCGGGAGCTGCCAAATCAGAACGGCGCACCGTTGCGCTTAGTGGTGCCGTGGAAGTATGGCTTCAAGAGTGTGAAGTCCATCGTTCGGATCAGCCTTGTGAGCGAGCAACCGAAAACCACTTGGCAGAGTATTGCGGCCAATGAGTATGGGTTCTATGCGAATGTGAACCCAACCGTTGATCATCCGCGGTGGACGCAAGCACGGGAACGTCGTCTGCCGAGTGGCCTGTTCAGTCCGAATGTACGTGAGACACAGATGTTCAATGGCTACTCGGATGAAGTCGCCTCTCTATATACGGGGCTCGACCTGCGGAAGAACTACTAATGCGCTATCCGATCTGGCGCATCGGCGTCTTTATAGCTGCCGCGGTATGGCCTTTGCTCTGGCTATATGATGCATGGAGTTTTGCCTTGGGGCCTGATCCAGGAAAAGTGCTGGTTGATCGCCTGGGTTTGGGCACCTTGATTCTTTTGTTGATCACGCTGGGTATGACACCGCTACAGAAGTTGAGCGGTTGGGCGGGGTGGATAGCGGTACGTCGGCAGTTGGGGTTGTGGTGCTTTGCCTATGTTGTGCTGCATCTGGCGGCTTATTGCGTGTTTATCCTTGGGCTCGATTGGTCGCAGCTGGGGGTGGAATTGCGTAAGCGGCCGTACATCATTGTGGGCGCTCTGGGGTTTCTGTCTCTGTTGGTGTTGGCCGTGACGTCGAATCGTTATAGCCAGCGCCAATTGGGCAGTCGATGGAAGAAATTACATCGCCTGGTGTATGTGATTCTTGGGCTCGGGTTACTGCATATGCTGTGGATTGTGCGTGCTGACCTCAAGGAGTGGGCTATCTATGCATCTATAGGTGCATTGCTTCTGGTGCTGCGGGTGCCTGCGGTGATGCGTCGGATCCCCCGTCTTATTGCGAAAAAAGCCCCTTTTGCAACAAAAGCGTAATTAAGGCTTGACGACAGATTCTGGAAGCCTATAATTTGACGA
>NZ_JALJFG010000018.1 GCF_023242475.1 Pseudomonas sp. MWU15-20650
GGCAAGCCCCCTCTCACATTAAGTCCACGGCGACTGGCGGGTGACCTCCACAAAATTCATCGACTTGAACCCCCGGCTCCTGATCCACCAATGCGGATTCCGCGATGCCCAGCACATGCGCAGCGTGTTCAATCGCAGGCAGGGGGTGACGCCGCAACCGTTCAGGCTCAACTTTGCGGCGCCCGGATGAGCGCTAGCTAGTGTGCCGATCTGGCCGGCAGTAGCTTGAGCGTGCCACGGGTATTGGCCGTGACCTCCTCCTCACTGAAATGCGCTTGTTCGTAGCCGCCTTCAATGTAGGTTTGCGCTTGGTCGCCATAGTGCCGGTCAAATGGCACACCGCTTTGCCCCACGGGGTTGATGGTCAAGGCGTGGGCCGGGTCGGCAAAGTCGATCAGCCGGCGCGTCGATGGACCGTACGTCACCGGCCACGGCGCGGGGCCAATCATGGCGGATTGGTTGTTCGGCACTTCGTGAGTACCGGGGGCGGGGAACGGGCCGACATTGAACAGCATGTCCAATGGCTTCTGCAGGCCCAGCGGGTGGCCGTGGGTCAGGGTGTGCGCCTTGCCCCACAGCCACTGTGACGGGTCATCGCCGAAGGTGGCCTTGAGGTGAGCCAGGCTGTTGTCCCAGGCGAGCTTGACGGTGTCGGCCCGCTTGCCGTTCCACCAGGGTGAATCCGGCGAGGCGGCCAGGCGCGGTAAGGCGGCGTCGATCATGCGGGTGGTCAGCAGGGTCTTGAACAGGGCGTCACCCAGTTTCGGGTGGAACGTCGCGTCGGTGAGGTTGAACAGGAACTGGTTGAACAACGTGGCGCTGGTGGACTCCAGCGGGTAATCACCTTTCCAGGCGGCCAACTGGTCCACCAGCTTCAACTGCGCCGGGTCCTTGACCACCTCACGCAGGACCGGCAACAGCGGCGCCAGCAGGCGTGGGCCGTAGGCGGTGGTGGTGCCCAGCTGCAATGCCTGGCTGTTGTTCACATCCCATTTCACGCTCTTGTCGCTCAACTGCGTATTCAACTGCTGGCCGCGGTCGGCCAGGTTGTAGTAACCGGGAATTTCCAGGCCGGTGGGCGAGGCCGGTTGGGCATTGGCAGACACCACATAGCCACGCGCCGGGTTTTCCTCCTGTGGGTTGGCGCTGAAGGGATAGAAGCCCAGCTTGTCGGCCTGGGCGGTACTGCCATCGAGAATGAATGCCGGGTTGACTCCCGCCGGGCGAATCGGCAATTGCGCCGCTGCCCACCAGCCGATATCGCCCTTAGCATTCGCCCAGACGATATTCAGGCCCGGCGCCGACACCTGGGCCGCCGCTGCACGCGCCTTGGCCAGGGTATCGGCGCGGTTGAGTTCGTAGAAGCCTTCGAGGATCGGGTTTTCGGTATCGAGGAACGCCCACCACATGGCAATCGGCGTCTTGCCGGCATTTTCACCGAGTACGTCATTGATGATCGGGCCGTGGGGCGATTGGCGCAGGGTGAGCGTGACCGGCGCCTGGCCCTTGACCTCGATCTGCTGCTCGCTGCTGGTCATGTCGGCCCATTGGCCGTGGTACCAGACTTGGTTGGGGTTGTCCGGGTTGACCTTTTCGGCGATCAGGTCGAGGTCGTCGTTCTGGAACATGGTCAGGCTCCAGCCGAAATCCAGGTTATGTCCCAGGAACGCCACCGGCACTAGCGCGTTGTGATAGCCATACAGCTCAAAGCCTGGCGCCGACAGCTGCGCCTCGTACCATACCGACGGCACCGAGAAGCGAATATGCGGGTCGCCCGCCAGCAACGGTTTACCGCTTTTGGTGCGATTGCCACTGATCGCCCAGGCGTTGCTGCCTTCGAACTGCGGCAAGCCGTTGTCGGCCAGGGCCTGGTCGCTCAGTGAGGCGATGGCGCCGAGGGTTTTCCAGTCGCTGGCGGCCAGGTTGAGTGCGCCCTTGGGTTGCCAGTCCAGGTCGAAGACTTTCAAGTAATCGCTGCCCAACTGGTCGCGAACGTAAGTCAGTACCGGCTCGGTGCGAAATGCCACGGCAAAGCTGTAGGCCATGTACCCGGCGACGCTGATGGTGTCCTCGGCGGTAAACGGCCGTTTGGCGATGCCCAGTACGTCGAACTCCATTGGGCTGGCGTGGCTGTCCTGGTACTGGTTGATGCCGTCCAGGTAGGCTTGCAGGGCCTTCCATGCCTTGGAGTCGTGGTCAACGTGCTCCACGTAGCTCAAGGCGCGTTCACGTATACGCAGGCTGCGGAACAATTTGTCGGTTTCCAGCAACTTGGGCCCCAGCACCTCGGCCAATTCGCCACGGGCCAGGCGCCGCATGATCTCCATCTGGAACAACCGGTCCTGGGCATGGACGTAACCCAGGGCCCGGTACAGGTCGGTCTCGTTCCCGGCGCGAATGTGCGGCACGCCACGGTCGTCGTAACGTACGGTGACCGAGCTTTGCAGGTTGCTCAGCATGACCGTGCCCTGGCGGGTCGGTTGCTTGCTGTAGACATACCAGCCGGCGCAGGCGGTGAGGGCGGCAATCAGGAGAGCAAGCACGGTCAGGCTGCGTTTCATGGAGGTCCTTGAGTCAGTCACCTTGAAAGTCAACGGAGTCTAATCGGTTTGGCGGGAACTGCGGGAAATGCTGATACGTTGCCGTGACAGGCGAGGTTCAAGTGCTCAGTGCCTCTAATGCGCTACTATTGCGCCCGTCATTCTTGAGCTTTTTTCCATGACTTGCGCCACGCAACCTATTCCGGACTCCAGCCAGCCAGAGGCTGCCTACGCCTGCTGCCTGGAAGCGCAGTCGCTGATCGGGCGCTTTTTGCAGCATCCGCCGGTGGGCTTTGACGCGCGGTTATCCGACCAGGGCCTGCCGTACTTTTTCACACCGTTCGACCTGTTGACCACCGCCGACGATGAGTTCGTGAGCCGTGTTCGCGGTTGGCCGGGCTACAACCTGTGGAATACCTGGCTGCGTATCGACAGCTGCTTTGTGGGCACCACCGTCAGCGAATACGCGCCGTTCCCCCAGAGCGTAGCGCCGCAGGATCTCGCACAATGGCTGCAATATGAGTGTGCGCCGCAGCGCAAACTCACCATCGTCAAGGACGTCCCGTGCAACTCGCCGCTGCTCAGCGACGCGGACAATCGCTACGCGCAAGCCTTGATCGATGAGTGCACACGGCGCGGCTTCATTAGCCTGGAGGGCCAGGCGCTGGCGTATGTGCCGATCAACTTCAGTACCGTCGACGAGTATCTGGAGCGCTTGTCCCACAGTCGTCGCCGTAACATCCGCCGCAAGCTACGCAGCCGCGAGGCGCTGCGCATTGAGGTGCTGGACACCGGCGATGCGCGCTTCAACGATGAGGCTTGGCTCACGCACTTGTACGGGTTGTACAAGGCGGTGTACGACCAGAGCGAGATCCATTTTGACCTGCTCACCCCTGAGTTTTTCCGCGGGTTGCTGACGGACGCCAACAGCAACGGGCGCGTGTTCTGCTACTGGCATTGCGACGAGCTGATCGGCTACAACCTGTGCTACGTGGAAGGGGGCAAGCTGCTCGACAAGTACATTGGCCTCAACTACCCATCGGCGTTGGAGTTCAACCTGTACTTCGTCAGCTGGTTTGTAAACCTGGAGTACGCGGTGGCCAACGGCTTGACGTTCTATGTGGCGGGTTGGACCGACCCGCAAGTCAAGGCCAGCCTCGGCGCCGATTTTACCTTTACTCGCCATCTGGTCTGGGTGCGCAACCCGCTGCTGCGCAAGCTGGGCAATCGGTTCCGCCATCACTTTGAAAGTGATTCGCAGTGGTTCCAGGAGAAAACCTCATGAGCCACAGCCGAGCGCCGTTGATTCTCGACTTTGACGGGGCTGTCAGCGACATTCCTGGTGCGGTGACCTTGCCGTTGCAGGCATGGCAGGAAAAAATCCGTTTCGGTTGCCGGTGGGCGCAGTTCAAGGAACTGGAAGTGGCCCTGCACGGCCAAATGCCCAGCGATTACGGCTGTGTGTTCACCGGTAGCGGCGATTATCACCATCTCAGCCAGCTGTTATTGAACCGCTTGCCCACGCAGCCGAAGTTCCAGTTGATCATCTGCGACAACCACCCCGACAACATGCGCTACCCGTTCGGCATTCACTGTGGGTCGTGGGTCTACTGGGCCAGCCGCTTGCCGCAGGTCGAGCATGTGCATGTGCTGGGCATCGGCTCACAGGATATTGGCCTGGGCCATGCCTGGGAGAATCACTGGTCGCCGCTGCTCAAGCGCAAGCTGACCTACTGGAACGTCAACGTCGACACGCGCTGGATGAACTGGATCGGCGCCGGTCGCAGTAATCGCGCTTTCAGCAATGCGGATGAGCTGATGCGTGCCTTCCTGGCGCAGTTTGACCGCTCGCTGCCGGTTTACCTGTCCATCGACAAAGACGTGCTGAGCCCGCAGGTGGTGAACACCAACTGGGACCAGGGCGAATTCCTGGAACAGCATTTGAACGACCTGATCAGCGCCTGCCAGGGTCAGATCATCGGTGCGGACATCACCGGTGATGTGTCGGCCTACCACTATGAAAGCAAGTTCAAGCGCTGGTTGAGCGCATCCGACGGTCAGGAAGAGTTGCCCGAGGCGCAAGTGCAGATCTGGCAACAGCAGCAGAACGAGCTCAATAGCCGTTTAGTGGCGCGCATCAATCAGGGCTGGCGACAATAGCCTTCAACTGAGCCAGTACCCGCTCAAAATGTTCGTCCGTCAGCCAATGGCTGTTACTGATCGACAGCGTACGGGCGGCGAATGCCTGGGCCTCAGTGATATCGCCGCCTGCTTCTAACAGTGGGGCGGCTGCGGGGTAGTCCGGCAAGGTGCGGATGAACAGGCGTGTCACCCCCAGCCCCGAAGTCCACAGCAGCGCCATCGCCGTATCCCGGGTGCGTGCACAAGGCATGATCACCATCAGGAACGGCCATGTGCCTTGTTGCCCTGGCCTGTCCATGACGACCGAGACCCCGGGCAAGGCATTCAAGCGTGCCGCACGGCGCAATGCGCGGGTGCGGCCTTGTTGCAAATAATCCGGCAAGCGCGCCAGTGCCGCGACGCCGACCTTCTGGCGATAGCCGCCCAGGCGGTGCAACGGGATATCGTTGACTGAAAAGTCGTCACCCACGGCGCCGACTTCGTCACCTTGTGCCAGCGCGGCGCGCAAGGCTTTGCCGTACACGTAGTGCAAGCCGCGCGGCTGATACAGCAGGGCGTAACCCCAGAGTTCGGCGCTGCGTTGCAGCTCCCAGCGCAGGCTGAAGGGCAGGTCGTGTCGGCACTGTCGATGCAGGGCTTGATGCAACGCCGGGTCACGACTGAACAGCACGCCGCCTTCTGCGGTCGTCAAACCCTTGCCCAGCGCCATGCTGAAAAAGCCTACGTCGCCTTTGAGCCCCACGCTGTTGCCGTCGTCGAGCGCGCCCATGGCCTGGGCGGCGTCTTCGATGACCGCTGCGCCGACCGCATCGGCAATCCGCTTGGCCGTATCAACGTCCGCCACGCGCCCGGCCAAGTGGGTGACCACGACGGCCAGGGTGCTGTCGTCACACAGGTGCTTGAGTTGCTGTTCGTCGAGGTCAATGCTGCCCGGCTGCAAATCACAGGGCACGACGCGCAACGGCGGGCAGTAATGCGCGGCCAATGCCACCAGCGGGCAGGTGTACGCCGGCACGATCAGCCGGGCGCGTCCGGGCATGCGCTGTTGCAAGACGCGCAAGGCGATGATCAGTGCGGCGGTGCCGGAGCAGGGCAGCGCCGGGAGTGGAATCGAGAACTGGCGGGCCAAGGATTGGGCGAGATCGCCCGAAAGGTTGAGCACATCCCGCCAGCGCAAGGGCAGGCCAGCGGTAGGCGGGATTTCCCGGGTCATGACGCCAGTGGCTGCGAAGGTTCGGCCTCGACGGTTTTACTCTCTTTGTCTTCGCTGCGCGCCAGGCAAAGAATGCCCGCAATGATCAGTGCGCCGCCGATGATTTTGGGCCAGGTCAGGGTGTCATCGAACAGCCAGACAGAGATCAGCGTCACACTGATCAACTCCAGGTGCGACGCCGCAAACGCCGGCCCTACGGGGGCGTACCTGAGCAAGGTCATCCAGGTGAAGAATGCGCCGATGTAGCCCACGAAGGCGCCGTAGATCCACGGTGCACCAAACACGCGCACCAACCAGGCGGCGTCCATCGTCAGCGGTTCGGCATGCACCGAGGCAAATTTGAAACTGACCTGCGCCAACGTGTCGAAAACGATCAGTGCGAGAAAGCCCAGGATATAGAAACGCTTCATCATTCAAACCCTACGACAGTCACGCCACAGGCAATCAGCATAATGCCGATCAACCGCCATTTGCTCAGGCTTTCCTTGAACAGGAAGCGGCCGGCAATCATGATCACGACAATGTTGATGGAACCCAGCATCACGCCGACCGACAGCGGTACCAGCGTGAGGAAAGCCAGCCACAATACGAATTCGAAGACATAGCAGATCACGCCCAGCCAGATCCACGGGCGCTGGAGCATGTGCTTCCAGTGAGCCACGCCGTCATGTTCGGCGCTGGCTGAGGCGGCGGCCTTGAATGCCAACTGGCCGGACGTATCCACGATAACGTTCAGCATCCAGAGGATGATGGTTAATTGGCTCATGTGTTCCTATTTCGTCTGCTGGCAATGTCACTGGACGCTTACAATACAGCAGCCTGCCGCTCGGGTGATTGGAGTTTGCCGCTCAAACAGCCTCCGTTCAGTTTGATGCCTTGCTCCACTGGCAGTAGCAACCCACCGCCAGGGTGTGGGTGGCATCGACTTCACGGCCGGCTTCAAGCGCTTGCAGGATCGGCTCGATAAAGCTGTTGCTTGAATTACACGTCAGCCCTTCGCTGTAGGGGCCGAAGTACGCGAGCTTGCCCGTGCGATCCCAAATGCCCACCGCCGGAGTGGCCGGCACCTGCTCGGCGCCGGGCAGCGCTGTGAGCGTTTTCATTTTGCGCAGGTTGTCGGGCAACTGGCCGTGGCTGCCGGCTTTTTGCAGGGCATAGAACTCCACCCCTTGCGGCGCATACTGCTCGATCAACTCGCCCAGATGCTGCTGGTTGCCGACATTGCACGGACAGGCCGGGTCCCAGAAGTGCACCAGGCGAATCGGGCCAGGCCCGCTGAGCTCGGCAGGCAGGCGCAGCGCATCACCGGAGAACACCGCCGTGTGTTCGCTGAAGGTGCGCAGGTAGCGGCCCTGGAACCAGTCATACGCCGCCCATAGCACGCCGGCGCAGATGATCAGGATCAGGCTGGCGAACAAGGCGGTACGGTAGGGCGGTCGCATTCAGATCAATCCTCGAAGGTCGCGTAGCTTGCCATGCTTGTCCTGACAGATGAATATCGCAGCTCGATATTCATCTTCACCGTAGTTTGGAAACCTTTATGCCTGTCACCTTTGACCCCGATCATCTGCGCGAAAGCTTGCGGCCCCTGGTGGATGCGCAACCGCTTAGCGCCGAGGCGCGGGTCTACCAGCGCTTTTATGGGCTGGACCTTGCCGCGCGCAAAGTACCGGCCGTGAGCCGCCTGGGACGTTGCGAGGTGGACGGGTTCGACGTGGTCACCCAGGTGTGGTGGCCGCCCCAGCCGGTGGCGACGCTGTTCATGTTCCACGGCTTCTACGACCACATGGGGCTGTACCGCAACGTGGTGGACTGGGCGTTGGACCAGGGCTTTGTGGTGATCGCCTGTGACCTGCCGGGGCATGGTTTATCCAGCGGCGCGCGTGCCAGCATCGATGATTTTGCGGTCTACCAAGATGTGGTGCAGGCGTTGTTCGTCGAAGCCAAGGCGTTGCAGCTGCCACAGCCGTGGCACCTGTTCGGGCAAAGCACCGGTGGCGCGGTGGTGGTCGACCACCTGCTCAACCATGGCGCAGGCAGCCCGGCCCAGGGCAAGACCTTCCTGCTGTCGCCCTTGGTACGGCCGCGTGCGTGGGGCTGGTCGCAAGTCAGTTATTACCTGCTGCGGCCGTTCATCAAAGGCATCGCCCGGCGGTTCAGCGAGAACACCCACGACCCCGCGTTCAAACCGTTCCTTGAAGCCGACCCGCTACAGCCGCGCCAATTGCCCACCGCCTGGGTGGGTGCGCTGGCGCGTTGGATCAAGCGCATCGAAGCGGCACCACGCAGCCCTCGGCGGCCGGTGATTGTGCAGGGTGAAGAAGACATGACGGTAGATTGGCAGCACAACTTGCAGGTGCTGCAGAGCAAGTTCGATCAGCCCGAGGTGTTGATGCTGCCGCGTGGCCGGCATCATTTGGCGAATGAGATTCCGGCGATTCGCGAAGAGTACTTCCGATACCTGACGGACCATCTGAAATAACGCGACCCAAATGTGGAAGGGGGCTTGCCCCAATGCCAGTCAGTTAAGCGCTAGAACGAGCAACCGCTCGCCACAGTGATAGTGTTCCTTCTTAACTGACTGGCATTAGGGCTTGCCCCCGCCCACATTTTCTACTGCGCCAGGCTGGAAGTGCTTTGGCCGACAGCCAGTCCCGCGCGAATGGCGGCCAGCGCCGCCTGGTAATACGCCCGGCCCTCGGGCGATTCGGCAAACGTGGCGAACTCTTCCAGCTCAGGGTCGGACAAATCCCGATAGACGTACAACAGTGTGTTGTTCAGATCATGGCCGATCTGCTGCATCAGCCGTTCGCGTTGGCCGTTCAACATGCCCTGCGCCTGGCCACCCCCCAACAGGCCGGGAATCATCTGGCTCAAGCTGTCGGCCGCCACGCCGGCAATCGCCAGGCTGACTTCCGCACCGGCTTCACGGGCGGGCAGGGCCTGGGCCAGGTGGCCAATGATCAGGCTGCGGGTCGCGTCGGCTTCGATATGTGGCAGGCCCTGGGCGTTTTTCGCCAATTGGTCGCGGCGGGTGGCCAGCAACTCAGCGGCGACGACCTTGCGGCCCAGGGGCGATTGGAAAAACGCCAGGGCAGGTTTCGGGTCCGCCAAGTGCTTGCGCAATTGCGCCTCGGCGCGCTGGTCCACAGCCTGGGCGGCGAAGCGTTTGTTGCTGTTGTCCACCAGCGCCTGGTACACCGCCGGCGGCAGGCTATTGCGGTAGCGTTGTTGGGCGGCACTGAGGGCGTCATTGAAATGCGCACGTTGTTCGGCCCAGCCGGCGACCTTGTATAACTGGTCATGGCCGTCTGCCCAAGCGGGCAAAACGCAGAACATCAACACGGAAAAAAACAAACGACGCATATGGACTCCTGTCAGTCGGCCACTATTGTCCGTGTCGGGCGTAGGATTTGTCGAGAAATCCTATCAATCACCTGACTAAAGTGCATTCAGACGCTCGGCGGCTCTGTCGGATTCACAGGCGTATGGATACTATGCGCGCCATGCAAATACCCCTCGATCACCCGCTGCTGCAACGCATTGTCGACGACCTGGCCGAAAAAGGCTGGTCGCAGCAGAATGGCTTCCTGCCCCAGGCTCTGACCCTGGAACTGGCGGCTGAGTGCCGTAAACGTGCCGCTGAAGGTGAACTGGCCCCTGCCGCAGTCGGACGCGGGCCGGCCCAGGAGATTCGCGAGGGGATTCGCGGTGACCATATCCAGTGGCTGGAGGAAGGCGACGCGGCTGTCTGCGACACCTATATGGCGGTGATGGACAGCCTGCGCCTGGCGATGAACCGCAGCCTGTTCCTCGGCCTGGAAGATTTCGAAAGCCATTTCGCGATGTACCCGCCCGGGGCGTTTTACCTCAAGCATGTGGACCGTTTTCGCGACGATGACCGGCGTATGGTCTCGGCGGTCATCTACTTGAACGACGCCTGGTTGCCCGAGCATGGCGGCCAGTTGCGCATGTACCTCAAGGGCGGCGTCGAATACGATGTGGTGCCCACCGGCGGTAGCCTGGTGGTGTTCCTGTCGGGCGAGGTGCCCCACGAAGTCCTGCCTGCTACGCGTGAACGCCTGTCCTTGACCGGCTGGTTTCGCCGGCGCGGTAACGAGCCGTTTTAAGCATGGAAAAGATTCGGGCACAGAGTGTGCTACGACGGCTGCCTTGGCCCATCTCTCAAGCCTGGCCTAGATCAAAATGTGGGAGGGGGCTTGCTCCCTCCCACAGTTGAATTATGGTGCCTTGATAGCCGGTGCATCGTTCTTGAACCACTTCTGCGTCAGTGCCTTTAAGCGGCCATCGGCTTTTACCTGCTGCAATGCCTTGTCCAAACTGCTCTTGAACGCCGGGTTACCCTTCTGGAAGGGAATCGCCAATTCCGGTTTTTTGAGATAAGCCTCGCTGAAATCGAACCGATCCCGCAGCTCGGCAGTCATAGCGATATGGTTGATGGCCACGTCGTATTTGCCGGTTTCCACCCCCGAAAGCAGGTCGCTGTCATCGGTGGTGATAAACGAAGGGCGCACGTCCATCTCCTTGGCCAATTGTTCGCCCAGCTCAACTTCAAAACCGGCGAGCTTTTCGCCGTCCTTGAAATTGAACAGTGGGGTGTTGGCTTCGAGGGCGATGCGCAGTTCGCCACGGTCAAATACGTCATCGATCAGTTCGGCGTGAGCCAAGGGGCTGACTAAAGTGCTTAGAAGGGGCAGTAAAAGTACAAGGCCAGGCGAAAAGCGCATGGTCACTCCTAAAGAATTCGTCTATGCGAGGCGCCGTTCAGCATCGCTTTGCTATGGTGTTGAGTGCCTTGGACAGCAATTTGTCGCGAAGTTGTCATAACCCAACAGATTTCCTGCAGAAACTGGAGAAGCGAATGAAAGCTCTATTGTCCCGTGCAACGATTGCCGGCTTGCTGCTGGGTGCCTCGATGTTGGCCACCGCTGCCGACGGTATCCCGCGCAGCGCTCCACCTGAAGGTGCCAAAGTGTTTATTGTCTCGCCAAAAGACGGCGCCACGGTCGATACAACCTTCACGGTGAAGTTCGGTATGGAGGGCTTGAAGCTGGCCCCAGCCACCGACCAGACCCCAGGCACCGGCCATCATCACCTGCTGGTCGACCAGAAAGCGCTACCGGACGCCAGCGTGCCGATCCCGGCCACTGACACCGTGATCCACTACGGCAAGGCCCAGACCGAAACCGAACTGACCCTCACCCCGGGCAAGCACACCCTGCAACTGGTCGCCGGCGACAAGCTGCACATGCAGTTCAACCCGACTGTAGCCTCCAAAGTCATCACCATTACCGTCAAGTAAGATTTGTTCAGACAAAAAAATGGGAGACCCCTGCGGGTCTCCCATTTTTTGTGCTGCTTTTAAAGCGTTAGAACAACACGCGGCTACGAATTGTGCCGTTGATGTGCTGCAGCTTCTCTTGCGCCAGGTCCGAATACTCGGCGTCTACGTCGATCACCACGTAGCCGACTTTCTCGTTGGTCTGCAGGAACTGACCGGAAATGTTGATGCCGTTTTCCGCGAAGACCTTGTTGATCTCCATCATCACGCCAGGGATGTTCTGGTGGATGTGCAGCAGACGGTGCTTGCCAGGGTGAGCCGGCAAGGCCACTTCCGGGAAGTTGACGGACGATACCGAGGTACCGTTGTCGCTGTACTTGACCAGCTTCTCCGACACTTCCAGGCCGATGTTGGCTTGGGCTTCAGCGGTAGAACCGCCGATGTGCGGGGTCAGGATGACGTTGTCCAGGCCGCGCAGCGGGCTTTCGAAGATGTCGTCGTTGGAGCGAGGCTCCACCGGGAACACGTCGATGGCGGCGCCGATCAGGTGCTTGTCCTTGATCGCGTCGGCCAGGGCGTCCAGCTTGACCACGGTGCCGCGTGCGGCGTTGATCAGGATGCCGCCTTTCTTGATGGCACGGATTTCCTTCTCGCCGATCATCCACTGGGTTTCAGCGGTTTCCGGAACGTGCAGGGTCACGATGTCGGACATACCCAGCAGCTCGGTCAGGCTGGCGACCTGGGTCGCGTTGCCCAATGGCAGCTTGGTCAAGGTGTCGTAGAAGAACACCTGCATGCCCAGGCCTTCGGCCAGGACCGACAGCTGAGTACCGATCGAACCGTAACCGACGATACCCAGCTTCTTGCCGCGGATTTCGAAGGAGTTGGCCGCGCTCTTGATCCAGCCGCCACGGTGGCAGGAAGCATTCTTCTCAGGGATGCCGCGCAGCAGCAGGATGGCCTCGGCCAGCACCAGCTCCGCCACGGAACGGGTGTTGGAGTACGGTGCGTTGAACACCGCGATGCCGCGCTCGCGCGCTGCATTGAGATCGACCTGGTTGGTGCCGATGCAGAAACAGCCGACTGCCACGAGTTTCTTGGCGTGGTCGAAGATCTCTTCGGTCAGCTGAGTGCGGGAGCGAATGCCGATAAAGTGCGCATCGGCGATCTTTTCCTTTAACTGGGCTTCCGGCAGAGAACTGGTGATGTACTCAATGCTGGAGTACCCAGCGGCTTTCAGAACGTCGACAGCCGATGGGTGGACGCCTTCCAGAAGAAGGAACTTGATCTTGCTCTTATCGAGAGAAGTCTTGCTCATCTGCGTAAACCTGTATCCCGGAGAAAAATGGCAGGGAATCGGATCGCTTAAGCTGACCCGGACGGCAGGAAAGCCGTCGCCGCAGAAACGCCCTTGGGCTCTGTCCTGCGGGGGCGGTATGCTAGCATACGCGCCCCGCTAAACACCTATTCCTGCGACGTGAAGCGTTCTCAGGATGACCATGAATTGTTCGAGAGTTCTGTCGATGACCCATCCTGCCCTGATTGATGAGCTAAAGACCCTGGTTGAGCCCGGCAAAGTGCTGACCGATGCAGACTCCCTGGAGGCTTACGGCAAGGATTGGACCAAGCACTTCGCCCCCGCGCCCAGCGCTATCGTGTTCCCCAAGACCACTGAGCAGGTGCAGGCCATTGTCCGTTGGGCCAATGAACACAAGGTGGCGCTGGTGCCATCCGGTGGTCGTACCGGCTTGTCGGCAGCTGCGGTGGCGGCCAATGGTGAGGTGGTTGTCTCGTTCGACTACATGAACCAGATCCTCGACGTGAACCTCACCGACCGCACCGCCGTGTGCCAGCCGGGTGTGGTCACCAAGCAACTGCAGAACGTCGCCGAAGAAAACGGCCTGTATTACCCGGTGGATTTTGCTTCCTCGGGTTCGAGCCAGATTGGCGGCAATATCGGCACCAATGCCGGCGGGATCAAGGTGATTCGCTACGGCATGACCCGCAACTGGGTCGCCGGCATGAAAGTCGTCACGGGCAAGGGTGATGTGCTGGAGCTGAACCGCGACCTGATCAAGAACGCTACCGGCTACGACATGCGTCAGCTGTTTATCGGCGCTGAAGGCACCCTGGGTTTTGTGGTCGAGGCCACCATGCGCCTGGACCGTGCGCCAAAAAACCTTACCGCGATGGTGCTGGGCACCACTGACTTCGACTCGATCATGCCGGTGCTGCATGCGTTCCAGAGCAAGCTGGACCTGACCGCCTTCGAATTCTTTTCCGACAAGGCCCTGGCCAAAGTCATGGGGCGTGGCGACGTACCGGCGCCGTTCGAAACCGAGTGCCCGTTCTACGCACTGCTGGAATTTGAAGCCACGACCGAAGAAATCGCCAACCACGCCTTGGAAACCTTCGAACATTGCGTCGAACAGGGCTGGGTGCTGGACGGTGTGATGAGCCAGAGCGAAACCCAACTGCACAACCTGTGGAAACTGCGCGAGTACATCTCCGAGACCATTTCCCACTGGACGCCGTACAAGAACGATATTTCGGTCACTGTCTCCAAAGTGCCAGCCTTCTTGAAGGAAATTGATGCGATCGTCGGTGAACACTATCCGGATTTCGAAATCGTCTGGTTCGGCCACATCGGCGACGGCAACTTGCACCTGAACATCCTCAAGCCGGAAAACCTGAGCAAGGATGAGTTCTTCGCCAAGTGCGCCACCGTGAACAAATGGGTATTCGAGACCGTTCAAAAGTACAACGGCTCGATCTCCGCCGAACACGGCGTAGGCATGACCAAGCGCGATTACCTGACTTACAGCCGCTCGGCGGTTGAAATCGAGTACATGAAGGCCGTGAAAGCGGTGTTCGACCCGAACGGGATCATGAACCCCGGCAAGATCTTCGCTGTTTAACCGCCCTTGAAGGAGTCGTTCCATGAGCTACCAGCACAAGTATGTCGACGGCACCAACATCCACTTTCCTGTGGGCAAAGTGGTGTGTATCGGGCGTAACTACGCCGAACATGCCAAGGAACTGGACAACCCGGTGCCAACCGAGCCGTTGCTGTTCATCAAGCCAGGCAGCTGTGTGGTGCCGTTGGACGGCGGTTTCAGCATCCCGACCGAGCGCGGTTCAGTGCATTACGAGGCGGAAATCGCGGTGTTGATCGGCAAGCCGCTGTCGAACAAGCCGAACCGTGAAGAAGTGCTGGACGCCATCTCGGGCTTCGCCCCGGCCCTGGACCTGACACTGCGCGACAAACAGGCAGAGCTCAAAGCCAAGGGGCTGCCGTGGGAAATCGCCAAATCCTTCGACGGCGCTGCGGTGATTGCGCCCTTCGTGGTTGGCAGCACCTTTGCCGACGTGACCGATATCGGCATTCGCCTGACCATCAACGGCCAAGTGCGCCAGGAGGGCAACAGCGCGCAGATGCTCAACCCGATCATCCCGATGATCCAACACATGGCAGGCTGCTTCTCCTTGCAGGCCGGTGACGTGATCCTCACCGGTACTCCGGCCGGCGTGGGGCCGTTGAATGTGGGGGATGAACTGGTGTTGGAGTTGGTGGGCGTGAACCGCTTCGAAAGCAGCGTTCGCTGATCGCCTGACTGAACATGCTCGAAATGTGGGAGGGGGCAAGCCCCGATGCCAGTCAGTTAAGCGCTAGAACGAGCAACCGGTAACCTGTGGCGAGCGGGCTTGTCCCGCGTTGGGGCGCGTAGCGCCCCTAAAGAAGGACGAATGCGGTGTATCCGATACTCCGCGCAGATAGCTTTTGGGGCTGCTGCGCACCCCAACGCGGGACAAGCCCGCTCGCCACAGTGATAGTGTTCCTTCTTAACTGACAGGCATTAGGGCAAGCCCCCTCCCACATTTGATTGTGTGAATCCTGGGCTTTTGCATTTTTTTCACACGTTACCCGGATAATCCCAAGCCTCCTGCGCGCGGGCCCGTTGATCCTGTGCTATCAACTAATGCTCTTATTCCGGAAAAGCGCTCAATGGCCGTGCCCCTGTCTTCTGTTACACCCAAGCCCCGTGCCCGTTTTATCCTGCGCTGGTATTCCTGGCTGTTCCTGGCTGGGGTGATTGTGTATGGCGTGGCCTGGGCCATGCACTGGGATGACCGGGGCGTATTGTGGGTGTCGGAGGGCTTTGAAAGCCCGGCCGCGCGGCAAGCGAGCGTGTGGCTGCCGGACTACCGTGCGGTCATCGACGCCAAGGTGCTGCCGGGCATGGAGAAGGACGAGGCGTCGGACTTGTCCTATAACCCACAGACTAAAACCCTGTTTTCCGTCATGGGTAAAAACCCGTTCCTCGTTGAACTGAACCTGCAAGGCGATGTGCTGCGCAAGATGCCGCTCAATGGCTGGAACAACCCCGAAGGCGTCACGGTAATGGAAAATGGCCTGATGGCCATCGTCGACGAGCGCAAGCATACCCTGACGATGGTGAAGGTCGATGCCAGCACCCAGCAGCTGAATATGGCTGACTTCACGACCTACGACCTCGGCCCGTCCAAAGACCAGAACAAAGCCTTTGAAGGTGTCACCTGGGACAAGCGCAACCAGCAGGTCGTGCTCGGCGAGGAGCGCCCACCGGCGTTGTTCACCTGGAAAAGCGATGGCAGCACGTTGACGGGTGACAAGCAAAAGGTCGCCAGCAACGAGCTGGACATGCGTAACCTGTCAGCCTTGGCTATCGACCCGCGCACTGGGCACTTACTGGTGTTGTCGGCCGATTCCCATCTGCTCCTTGAACTGGATGAGAAGGGCAAGCAAGTCAGCTTCATGACCTTGCTCGGTGGGTTCAATGGCCTCCAGCGCACCATTCCCCGTGCTGAAGGCGTGACCTTGGATGAAGACGGCACGTTGTACATGGTCAGTGAGCCGAACCTGTTTTATCGCTTCGAAAAGCAGAAGTAACGCTGCGATTACGTCGGACATTGCTCCAGGAGCGGCATTCGCCACACATCAGGCAGCGTTTAAGTTTAAATTCAGATGGGCGTGATATTCATCCGCCACTTTTGACTTTGAGCTTGCCCGATGCGTCGATTTGCCCGCCCCAAACCCGCGTTTTTCATGCTGTTGCTGATCGCCCTGGTGACCGCAGGGGTGTTCGCCCAGCACTTTCGTTTGTTCGAACGAGCCTGGTTCAACCTCCAGGCATGGCGCCAGCCTGCCGATGAGCGCTCCATTGGCCTGGATCATTACCGGGTCTGCCTGGAAGCCAAGGTTATCGAGGGGCTCAACGATGACGTCTCGGCCCTGACTTACGACCCCGTGCGCAACAGCCTGTTTACGGTCACCAATAAAAACGCCGAGCTGATCGAACTGTCCCTGGACGGCACTATCTTGCGGCGTATTCCCCTGCTGGGCTTTGGCGATGCCGAGGCCGTGGAGTTCATCAGCGACAACATCTACGTCATCAGTGACGAGCGCCAACAGCGGCTGATCAAGGTGCATGTGGACGATGACACGCGATTCCTCGATGCCGCCGACGCAGAGCAAATGACCCTGGGCGTGCACATCGGTGGCAACAAGGGCTTTGAGGGCTTGGCCTACGACTCGGTAGGCAAGCGTCTGTTCGTGGCCAAGGAGCGCGATCCGATGCTGATCTACGAGGTTCACGGCTTTCCCCATTTCAAACCGGAAAAAACCTACTCGGTACATGTGATCAACAACCCCAAGCGTGACGCGGGACTGTTTGTGCGCGACCTGTCGAGCCTGCAATACGACGAGCGCAGCGGCCATCTGCTGGCGCTGTCCGATGAGTCGTTCCTGGTGTTGGAGCTGGATATCGACGGTCGCCCGTTGAGCAGTCTTTCTCTGCTTGGCGGGCGCCATGGCCTGAAAAAACGTGTGCCTCAGGCCGAAGGAATCGCCATGGATAACGAGGGCACCTTGTACCTGGTCAGCGAGCCGAACCTGTTCTATGTGTTCAAGAAGCCAGAGTCCTGAACACCGCCCACCCATGTGGAAGGGGGGCAAGCCCCTCCCGCATGGGGGTTTGCATCAGGCCTTGAGGGTTTTTACGCCTTCCGGGGTACCCAGCAGCAGCACATCGGCCGGACGCGCGGCAAACAAGCCGTTGGTGACCACGCCGACGATCGCATTGATCTGAGTTTCCAGCGCCACCGGGTTGGTGATCTGCATATTGAAGACGTCGAGGATGATGTTGCCGTTGTCGGTCAACACTCCCTCACGGTACACCGGGTCGCCGCCCAGTTTCACCAGTTCGCGGGCCACGTGGCTGCGGGCCATCGGGATGACTTCCACCGGCAGCGGGAACGCGCCGAGTACCGGCACCAGCTTGCTGGCGTCGGCGATGCAGATAAAGGTCTTGGCCACGGCCGCGACGATCTTCTCGCGGGTCAGGGCTGCGCCGCCGCCTTTGATCAGGTTCAGGTGTGCGTCGCTTTCATCGGCGCCGTCGACGTAGAACTCCAGGTCGCTCACGGTGTTGAGTTCGTACACCGGAATGCCATGGCCCTTGAGGCGTGCGGCGGTGGCTTCGGAGCTGGCGACCGCGCCGTCGAACGCGCCTTTGTGCTGGGCCAGCGCATCGATAAAGCAGTTGGCGGTTGAGCCGGTGCCGACACCGACGATGCTCTTATCGTCGAGTTTAGGAAGGATTAAATCGACGGCGGCCTGGGCCACTGCCTGTTTGAGTTGATCCTGGGTCATGCGGGCTCCGGAGCGGGCGGGGAGTTATCGAGGGCGGCGAGTATAACCCAACAAAACCTCGGGATTCGTGTGGTCGTACGGCCGAAAGCCGGGTTAGACTCCTCGGCCCTGCCCAACTCGCCCAGTGATATCCGCCGATGCTTGAACAGTACGTCAAAAAGATCCTCACCTCGCGCGTTTATGACGTTGCCGTAGAAACCCCATTGCAGACTGCTCGCCAGCTCTCCGAGCGGCTGGGCAACAAGGTCTGGCTCAAGCGTGAAGACTTGCAGCCGGTGTTCTCGTTCAAGATTCGTGGCGCCTACAACAAGCTGACCCAACTGAGCGCCGAAGAGCGCGCGCGCGGCGTAGTGACTGCTTCGGCAGGCAACCATGCCCAGGGCCTGGCCCTGGCGGCCAAGGTGCTGGGGGTCAAGGCCACAATCGTGATGCCCAAGACCACCCCGGAGATCAAGGTCGAAGGCGTGCGCTCCCGTGGTGGCAAAGTGGTTTTGCACGGTGATTCCTTCCCGGAAGCGCTGGCTTACTCGCTGAAACTGGTCGATGAAAAAGGCTACGTCTACATCCACCCTTACGATGATCCGCACACCATTGCCGGGCAGGGCACCGTGGCGATGGAGATTCTGCGCCAGCACCCGGGGCCGCTGGACGCGATTTTCGTACCGGTGGGCGGTGGCGGGCTGATCGCGGGTATCGCGGCGTACGTGAAGTACCTGCGCCCGGACATCAAGATCATCGGCGTCGAACCGGACGACTCCAACTGCCTGCAAGCCGCCATGGCTGCCGGCGAGCGCGTCGTGCTGCCGACCGTCGGCATCTTTGCCGATGGCGTGGCGGTTGCGCAGATTGGCCAGCACACCTTCGACATCTGCAAGGATTATGTGGATGAGGTGATCACGGTCAGCACCGATGAGATCTGTGCGGCGATCAAGGATATCTACGACGACACGCGCTCGATCACCGAGCCGGCAGGCGCACTGGGGGTGGCGGGTATCAAGAAGTATGTGGAGAGCCGTGGCGTGACCGGGCAAACCCTGGTGGCCATCGACTCCGGCGCCAACGTCAACTTCGACCGTTTGCGCCATGTGGCCGAGCGCGCCGAGCTGGGTGAGGGCCGCGAAGCCATCATCGCGGTAACCATCCCCGAGAAGCCGGGTAGCTTCAAGGCGTTCTGCGAGGCCGTGGGCAAACGCCAGATCACCGAATTCAACTACCGCTACCACTCCGGCCGCGAGGCGCACATCTTCGTCGGCGTGCAGACCCATCCGGAAAACGATCCGCGCAGCACGCTGATCGCCAGCCTGACCAGCCAGGGGTTCCCGGTGCTGGACCTGACCGAAAACGAATTGGCCAAGTTGCACATCCGCCATATGGTTGGCGGGCATGCGGCCAAGGTCAGTGATGAAGTGGTGTTTCGCTTCGAGTTCCCCGAGCGGCCAGGTGCCTTGTTCAACTTCCTTAACAAGTTGGGCGGGCGCTGGAACATCTCGATGTTCCACTATCGCAACCACGGAGCGGCCGATGGCCGTGTGGTCGCCGGCCTGCAAGTGCCCGCGGATGAGCGCCACTTGGTGCCGGCTGCCTTGGCACAAATCGGCTACCCGTACTGGGATGAAAGCGAAAACCCGGCTTACCAGCTGTTCCTCGGTTGAGCGACTACGCTGACTGAGCGGCCTTTTAAGGAATCGAGACCATGGAAACGCTGACCACCCTCAAGGTTATCCACATCACCGCCACCGTCTTGCTGCTGCTCAGCGGCCTCGGCCTGGCCGTACTGGCCTGGCGCAAACGCAGCGTCGGCCCGGCAGCCACCGTGCAACGTCCGTGGGCGTTTATCTGGCTGCTGATGGGCATCTGCCTTGTCAGCATGCCGTTTACCGGCTGGTGGCTGGTGCACCTGGTCGGCTGGCCGCTGGGGCAAGCCTGGATCCTGGGTTCCAGTATCCTTTACACCGTCGCGGCGCTGGCCTGGTTCTGGCTGGTGGCGCGGCTCAATCGCCTGCGCAAAGGTGAGGGCGGTAGCCTGAACTTCACGTTGGTGCTGGCGGTGGTCAGTCTGGTGGGGTTTGTGGCGATTGCAGGGTTGATGGGCGCCAAGCCGGTTTAGGGCTTTAGACCGCGTTGGCTGCATCGGGAGCAAGCCCCCTCCCAATTTAACCGCGTACATCCCTTGGAGTGCGGTCGAGTGTGGGAGGCGGCTTGCCCTCGATAGGGTCTTCAGCCACGCAGCGTAATCACCGGCCAGCCGCGTTTTTCGGCTTCAGCGCGCAGGTTCGGATCCGGGTCCACCGCTACGGGGTGAGTGACTTGCTCCAGCAACGGCAAATCATTCATCGAATCGCTATAGAAGTAGCTGTCCTCCAGGCTGTGCCCGGTTTCCTCGAGCCAACGGTTCAGGCGCGTCACCTTGCCTTCACGGAAGCACGGCACATCGGTGCTGCGCCCGGTGTAGCGGCCGTCTTGCATCTCGCATTCGGTGGCAATCAGCGTCTCGACACCCAGTCGGGCGGCGATTGGCGCGGTGACGAAGCGGTTGGTCGCGGTGATGATCACCAGCTTGTCGCCGGCGGCGCGGTGCTTGGCCAGCAATTGCACCGCCTGCGGCAGCATGATGGGCTCAATGCAGTCGCGCATATAGTCGTTGTGCCACTCTTCGAGCTGGGCCATTTCGGTGCGGCCAAGGATTTCCAGGCAGAAATTCAGGTAGGCGGCGTTATCCAGTTGGCCGGCCAGGTAGTCCTGGTAAAACTCGTCGTTGCGAGCCTTGTAGGCCACGGGGTCGAGAATCCCGCGTTCACAGAGGTAATCGCCCCACGCGTGATCGCTGTCACCGCCAAGAAGGGTGTTGTCCAAGTCGAATAAAGCCAGGCGCATTGCAGTTACTCGCTGAAAAGTCTGTAAAAAGGCGTCCAGAATACGGTCTTTTCACAAGAGTGCACATAAGGTAAGAAGCCTCGTTGCCGCTTGATGAACCTTTGTGGAACAATGCGACGACATGCGTTTGCGAGGTTGTTGCCGTGATCGACCCCGATGGTTTCCGTCCTAATGTCGGGATTATTCTTACGAATGATGCCGGACAGGTGCTATGGGCTCGCCGAATCAACCAAGATGCCTGGCAGTTTCCTCAAGGTGGAATCAACCCCGACGAAACCCCTGAAGACGCCTTGTACCGTGAGTTGAACGAAGAAGTCGGCCTTGAGCGTGAAGATGTGCAAATTCTGGCCTGTACTCGCGGCTGGTTGCGCTATCGTTTGCCGCAACGCCTGGTGCGTACTCACAGCCAACCGCTGTGCATCGGCCAGAAGCAGAAATGGTTTCTTTTGCGCCTGATCTCCAACGAGCAGCGGGTGCGGATGGATTTGACCGGTAAACCGGAGTTCGATGGCTGGCGCTGGGTCAGCTATTGGTACCCGTTGGGCCAGGTGGTGACATTCAAGCGCGAGGTTTATCGTCGCGCTCTCAAAGAGCTTGCCCCGCGCCTTTTATCGCGCGACTGACGACGGAGTTCGACCCCGAGCCATGCTCAATACGCTGCGCAAGATCGTCCAGGAAGTTAACTCCGCCAAGGATCTCAAGGCGGCGTTGGGGATTATTGTGTTGCGCGTCAAGGAAGCCATGGGCAGCCAGGTCTGCTCGGTTTACCTGCTGGACCCCGAGACCAACCGTTTTGTGCTGATGGCCACGGAGGGCTTGAACAAGCGCTCCATCGGCAAGGTCAGCATGGCACCCAATGAAGGTCTGGTGGGCCTGGTGGGGACGCGTGAAGAACCCCTGAACCTCGAAAACGCGGCCGATCACCCGCGTTATCGCTATTTTGCCGAAACCGGTGAAGAGCGCTACGCCTCGTTCCTTGGCGCACCGATCATTCACCACCGCCGCGTCGTCGGCGTGTTGGTCATCCAGCAAAAAGAACGCCGCCAGTTCGACGAAGGTGAAGAAGCCTTCCTTGTGACCATGAGTGCGCAGCTCGCCGGCGTTATCGCCCACGCCGAAGCGACGGGCTCGATTCGCGGCCTGGGCCGCCAGGGCAAGGGCATCCAGGAAGCCAAGTTCGTTGGCGTGCCGGGTTCGCCGGGCGCTGCGGTCGGTACGGCAGTGGTCATGCTGCCCCCGGCAGACCTCGATGTGGTGCCGGACAAGACTGTCGGCGACATCGACGCTGAAATCAAACTGTTCAAGACCGCCCTGGAAGGCGTGCGCGCCGACATGCGCAACCTGTCGACCAAGCTGGCTACCCAGCTGCGCCCGGAAGAACGGGCGCTGTTCGACGTCTACCAGATGATGCTGGATGACGCGTCCCTGGGGAACGAAGTCAAGACGGTGATCAAGACCGGCCAGTGGGCGCAGGGCGCGTTGCGCCAGGTGGTGACCGACCACGTCAACCGTTTCGAATTGATGGACGACGCCTACCTGCGCGAGCGCGCCTCGGATGTGCGCGACCTCGGTCGCCGCCTGCTGGCCTATCTGCAGGAGGATCGCAGCACCAACCTGGTCTACCCCGACAACACCATCCTCATCAGCGAAGAACTGACCGCCACCATGCTCGGCGAAGTGCCGGAAGGCAAACTGGTGGGGTTGGTCTCGGTGTTGGGCTCGGGCAACTCCCACGTCGCGATCCTGGCCCGGGCCATGGGTATTCCGACGGTGATGGGCTTGGTGGACCTGCCGTATTCCAAGGTCGACGGCATCGACATGATCGTCGATGGGCATCGGGGTGAAGTCTTTACCAACCCTAGCGAATTACTGCGCAAGCAATACGCTGAGGTGGTGGAAGAAGAGAAACAATTGGCGCTGGGCCTCGATTCGTTGCGTGAGCTGCCTTGCGTAACCCTCGATGGCCACCGCGTACCGCTGTTGGTGAACACTGGCCTGTTGGCCGATGTCGCCCGTGCGCAACAACGCGGCGCAGAAGGGGTAGGGCTGTATCGCACCGAAGTGCCGTTCATGATCAACCAGCGTTTCCCCAGTGAGAAGGAGCAGCTGGCGATTTATCGCGAGCAACTGTCCGCCTTCCATCCGTTACCGGTGACCATGCGCAGCCTGGACATTGGCGGCGACAAGTCACTGTCGTATTTCCCGATCAAGGAAGACAATCCCTTCCTTGGCTGGCGTGGCATCCGCGTTACCCTCGACCATCCTGAAATCTTCCTCGTCCAGACCCGTGCCATGCTCAAGGCCAGCGAGGGCCTGAACAACCTGCGCATCCTGCTCCCGATGATCTCCGGCACCCACGAGCTGGAAGAAGCCCTGCACCTGATCCACCGCGCCTGGGGCGAAGTGCGCGACGAAGGCGCCGACGTACCGATGCCGCCGATTGGCGTAATGATCGAAATCCCGGCGGCGGTGTACCAGGCCAAGGAATTGGCGCGGCAGGTGGACTTCCTGTCGGTAGGCTCCAACGACCTGACCCAGTACCTGCTGGCGGTGGACCGTAACAACCCACGGGTGGCCGACCTCTACGACTACCTGCACCCGGCGGTGCTGCAAGCCCTGCAACACGTGGTGCGCGACGCCCATGCCGAAGGCAAGCCGGTGAGCATCTGCGGTGAAATGGCCGGTGACCCCGCGGCGGCGGTGCTGTTGATGGCGATGGGCTTTGACAGCCTGTCGATGAACGCCACGAACTTGCCGAAGGTGAAGTGGATGCTGCGCCAGGTAAACGTGAGCATGGCCAAGGAACTGCTGGCGGAATTGATGACCATCGACAATCCGCAAGTTATCCACAGCTCGCTGCAGCTGGCGCTGAAGAACCTGGGGTTGACCCGCATGATCAACCCGGCCTCTGCCAAAACCCTCTAGCGCCTGGCGCCGATCCAAATGTGGGAGGAGGCTTGTTCCTGATAGCGGTGTATCAGTCAAACGTCTGGTGACTGATGCCTTGCAATCGGGAGCAAGCCCCTTCCCACATTGGTGGTGTGGTTAGAAATTGAGTTCTACCTCTCCGAGCCGCCCACCCAAAGGCCCGAAGCTACGCTCCACCATGCGCCGCGTGCCGTCGGCATTCACAATCAGCGCCGTGCTCGCCCGCGTCCCGTAGCTGGGGCTGGCAATGAACACGCTCGACAGCAGGCTTTCTGTGGCCAACCCCACGCCGGTGTCCGGCAAGTCCGCGAAAGGCGCGGTTTGCGTGTCGCTTAAAAGGCCCAGCAACGCCTCAGGCTGCGGGTGCTCCAGCAACGCTTTCAACGCCGCCTTGGCCTTGACCAGCTTCGGCCAAGGCGTATCCAGCCCGGCATTGGACAGCCCATAGACGCCCGGCGCCAGCAGCGTGGGATCGATCTCGTTGGCGTTGTAGTGCCACAGTTCATCCCGCGTGCCCAGCAGCAGGTTAAACCCGGCGTATTCAATCGATCGGCCGTTAACGTCGGCCAAGTAGTCGTCAATCGGCAGCGATCCACTGAGAAAGCGCGCAACCAGTTCGCCGCGCGACTTGCGTGCGGGCGGTTGGTGCGGGTTGCGAATATTGGTCAGGGCAGCGAACCGCCCTTCGGCGTTGACACCCAGCCAGGTACCGCCGGCTTCCTGGTCGCGGCCGGCGTAAACCTGTGGCGCATCCGGCCACTGAGCCAACGGCAGGCTGGGGCGGGCGTAGAACTCATCACGGTTGGCCGCGACGATCAGTGGCTGGGCATGGCCCGGTCGCCAGGCAAAAACAATCAGGCACATGGGGCGATCCCTTTTGTGTTTTTCCCAACTCTACCCATAGAACCGCGGGCGTTCCATCGTATCGAAGTTGGGCGGCACACCTTCCATCCGTTAACATGCCGGGCTGTTTGGTGTGTATGTGCACTTCTTAATTTGATATCGCAGCTGTAACGCAGGCTTAATCGCACACCGGCATGGTCCGGTGCGTCATGACTAAATGTTTTAACGAGGAGTCGCAATGCTGCCTTACCCGCAGATCGACCCGGTGGCCCTGGCCATCGGTCCGCTGAAAATCCATTGGTATGGGTTGATGTACCTGATCGGCATCGGCGGTGCCTGGCTGCTGGCTTCCCGGCGCCTGAACCGTTTCGACCCGACCTGGACCAAGGAGAAACTCTCCGACATGGTGTTCTGGATGTCGATGGGGGTAATCGTCGGCGGGCGCCTGGGGTATGTGTTGTTCTACGATTTGCCGGCGTATATCGCCAACCCGACGCTGATCTTCGAAGTGTGGAAGGGTGGCATGGCGTTCCACGGGGGGTTCGTCGGCGTCATGATCGCGGCCTGGTGGTTCGGCCGCCGTAATGGCAAGTCGTTCTTCCAGCTGATGGACTTCGTCGCACCGTTCGTACCGATCGGCCTGGGCGCCGGGCGTATCGGTAACTTTATCAACGCGGAGTTGTGGGGTAAGCCGAGCGACGTGCCATGGGCCATGGTGTTCCCGCCGTTCAGCGACCCGGCGCAATTGCCGCGCCATCCGTCGCAGCTTTACCAGTTCGCCCTGGAAGGTGTGGCACTGTTCCTCATCCTTTACATCTTCTCGCGCAAGCCACGTCCAACCATGGCGGTGTCGGGGATGTTCGCGCTGTTCTACGGGATCTTCCGCTTCATCGTCGAATTCGTACGGGTGCCGGATGCGCAGTTGGGCTACCTGGCATGGGGCTGGTTGACCATGGGCCAGATCCTCAGCCTGCCGATGATCATTGCCGGCCTGGGCCTGCTGTGGTGGGCTTACAACCGCCCGCAAGGCATCAAGAACACCGCGCTTTAAATTCGAATGCCGGGGCCTTTTGGCCTCGGCTTCAACGATACGGGTAATGACATGAAGCAATATCTCGAACTACTGAACGACGTCGTGACCAATGGATTGACCAAAGGCGATCGCACCGGCACCGGCACCAAGGCCGTGTTTGCCCGTCAGTATCGGCATAACTTGGCCGACGGCTTCCCGCTGCTGACCACCAAGAAGCTTCACTTCAAGAGCATCGCCAACGAGCTGATCTGGATGTTGAGCGGCAACACCAACATCAAGTGGCTCAACGAAAATGGCGTGAAAATCTGGGACGAATGGGCCACCGAAGAAGGTGACCTCGGGCCGGTGTACGGCGAGCAGTGGACCGCCTGGCCGACCAAGGACGGCGGCACGATCAACCAGATCGACTACATGGTCCACACGCTCAAGACCAACCCAAACAGCCGCCGCATCCTGTTCCATGGCTGGAACGTCGAGTACCTGCCGGACGAGACCAAGAGCCCCCAGGAAAACGCACGCAATGGCAAGCAAGCCTTGCCACCGTGCCACCTGCTGTACCAGGCGTTCGTGCATGACGGTCATCTGTCGATGCAGTTGTATATCCGCAGTTCCGACGTGTTCCTCGGCCTGCCATACAACACCGCCGCCCTGGCGTTGCTGACCCACATGCTGGCCCAGCAGTGCGACCTGATCCCTCACGAGATCATCGTCACCACCGGCGACACCCACGCCTACAGCAACCATATG
This sequence comes from Pseudomonas sp. MWU15-20650, assembly GCF_023242475.1. Taxonomy (GTDB): domain Bacteria; phylum Pseudomonadota; class Gammaproteobacteria; order Pseudomonadales; family Pseudomonadaceae; genus Aquipseudomonas. The sequence continues at coordinate 26,314 of NZ_JALJFG010000018.1, forward strand.
GAACAGATCCGCACCCAGCTGGCGCGCACGCCGAAGAAGCTGCCGGAACTGGTGATCAAGCGTAAACCTGCATCGATCTACGACTACACGTTCGAAGATTTCGAGATCGTGGGCTATGACGCTGACCCAAGCATCAAGGCTGACGTGGCGATCTAAAGACTGTCCTGGTCTTAAGGGATGGGCTTGTGTGGGAGAGGGCTTGCTCCCTCCCACATTGGGTCCCTGTCAATGGCCGTGGCTTCTGCCCACATGGGAGGGCTCAGCCTCGCTGGCCGCAACGCTCCCGCTGACTTCCAGCCGCTGCAAAATCCCGCACTGGTCCAGCCCCGGCCCGCCACCGCAGCGCTGGCGCAGGTCCAGCAATTGCTCCTGCAACGCCAACAGCCCATCAATCCGCGCTTTCACATGGTGAATATGCTCGTCGATCAACGCGTTCACGCTTTCGCACTGGTCCTGTGGGCTATCACGTAGCCCCAGCAGGCTGCGGATCTCTTCCAGGGTCATGTCGAGGCTGCGGCAGTTGCGGATAAACACCAGCCGCTCGGTGTGCGCCTGGGTGTACACGCGGTAGTTGGCGTCGGTACGCGCGGGCGGCGGTAGCAAGCCTTCCTTCTCGTAATAACGGATGGTTTCCACCTGGCAGTCGGTCAGTTTGGCCAATTCGCCGATCTTCATCGCAGCAATCTCCAAATGGGTGCTTGACCCTATAGTGGCTACAGGGTCTTTACTTGGCAACAGGCACCTTTACGGACGCGACAGAATGAGCGATTCCATCCACACCCCAAATAAGCATAAGCATGATCACCAGCACGATCATGCTCATGACCACAGCCACGATCATGGCGCCAAGCTGACACCGGTCAAACAGCACGACCATGCCAGCCACGGCGACTCCTGCTGTTCCAGCAAGGCTGCGCCAGCCGTGGTGAAGCTCAGCGACGCGCCGACAGCCGGCTCGCGCCTGAGCACCTTTCGCATCGAAGCCATGGACTGCCCTACCGAGCAGACGCTGATCCAGAACAAACTGGGCAAGCTTGCCGGTGTGCAGCAACTGGAATTCAATCTGATCAACCGCATCCTCGGCGTCACCCATGACCTGCCGAGCACTGCGCCGATCATCGAGGCGATCAAATCCCTCGGGATGCAGGCCGACCCTATCGAAGAAGGCGTCCCGGCTGCCGAACCGCCCGCCAAGAAGCATTGGTGGCCGCTGGCGGTGTCCGGCGTGGGCGCGCTGGGTGCAGAAGTGCTGCATTTCAGCGGTGTGGCGCCGACCTGGGTGATCGCGCTGGTGGCGCTGGTGTCGATCCTCAGTGGTGGCCTCACGACCTACAAAAAGGGCTGGATTGCGCTCAAAAACCTCAACCTGAACATCAACGCCCTGATGAGCATTGCGGTAACCGGTGCCGTGCTGATTGGCCAGTGGCCGGAAGCGGCGATGGTGATGTTCCTGTTCACTGTGGCCGAGTTGATCGAGGCCAAGTCCCTGGACCGTGCGCGCAACGCCATCAGCGGCTTGATGCAGATGACGCCGGAGCAGGCCACGGTGCAGCAAGCTGACGGTTCATGGTTGGAGCAAGAGGTCAAAAGTATTGAACTGGGCGCGATCGTGCGGGTGAAGCCCGGCGAGCGCATTGGCCTGGACGGTAAAGTCACGGCCGGCCAGTCCACCATCGACCAGGCACCGATCACCGGTGAAAGCCTGCCGATTGAAAAGACCGTGGGCGATAAGGTCTTCGCCGGCACGATCAACCAGGCAGGCTCTCTGGAATACAGCGTGACGGCTGCGGCCAACAACTCCACCCTGGCGCGCATCATTCATGCCGTGGAACAGGCCCAAGGCGCACGGGCGCCGACTCAGCGTTTTGTCGACAGCTTCGCCAAGGTCTACACCCCGGCGGTGTTCCTGTTTGCCCTGGGCGTGGCGATTATTCCACCGCTGTTCATGGCGGGCGTCTGGTTCGACTGGATCTACCGTGCTCTGGTGCTGTTGGTGGTGGCGTGCCCCTGTGCCTTGGTGATCTCTACCCCGGTGACCATCGTCAGCGGCCTGGCGGCAGCGGCGCGTAAAGGCATCCTGATCAAGGGCGGTGTGTACCTGGAGGGTGGTTACAAGCTTGACTACCTGGCCCTCGACAAGACCGGCACGATCACCCATGGCAAACCGGTGCAAACCGATTACCTGGCGCTGTTCCCCACTGTCGAAGACAGCGTCCCGGCCTTGGCTGCCAGCCTTGCCGCGCGCTCCGACCACCCGGTCTCCCTGGCGATTGCCAATGCGGCTGTGGATAAAAACCTCGCGACCCACACTGTGGATAACTTCGAGGCATTGGCCGGTCGCGGCGTGCGTGGCGATATCAACGGAGAAACCTACCACTTGGGCAACCATCGCTTGGTGGAGGACCTTGGCCTGTGTTCGCCGGCGCTGGAAGAAAAGCTCTTCGCCCTGGAAAAACAAGGCAAGTCCGTGGTGTTGCTGCTCGACAAGTCCGGCCCGCTGGCGCTGTTCGCCGTGGCCGACACGGTCAAGGACAGCAGCCGCGAAGCCATTCAGCAACTGCACGACCTGGGTATCAAGACCCTGATGCTCACAGGCGACAACACCCACACCGCCCAGGCGATTGCCGCCCAGGTCGGAATTGACCAGGCCCAGGGCGACTTGTTGCCCACCGACAAACTGCACGCCATCGAAACCCTCTACGGCCAAGGTCGCCGGGTGGGGATGGTCGGCGACGGCATTAACGACGCTCCGGCTTTGGCCCGCGCCGAAATTGGCTTTGCCATGGCCGCGGCGGGCACCGACACCGCCATCGAGACCGCCGACGTAGCGCTGATGGACGATGACCTGCGCAAGATTCCGGCTTTCATTCGGCTTTCCAGGCAAACGTCGAGTATCCTCAAGCAGAACATCGCCCTGGCGTTGGTGATCAAGGCGATCTTCCTGGCGGTCACGTTCCTGGGCATGGCGACCATGTGGATGGCGGTGTTCGCGGACATGGGCGTAAGCCTGCTGGTAGTGTTCAATGGCCTGCGCCTGTTGCGCAAATAGAGGATGAGAGGGTGGTGTGCTGAGTGCCGAGTTGAAGGCGTTTTTTATGGTCGCCCGCCTGGGCAGCATTACCCAGGCGGCGAAAAAACTCGGCTTGAGCCAGCCCACGGTCACCACCCAGATTCGCAACCTGGAAAGCCAGTACGGCGTTGAGTTGTTCTACCGCGGTGGCCGCCGCCTGACGGTCAGCGACGAAGGCGCGCGCCTGCTGCCGATGGTCAAGACGCTGTTGCAGCAGGAAGCGGATATCGAATTTTTCCTGCGCAACAATGGCCAGGTCCAGGGGGCGCTGAGGATTGCCGCGACGGCGCCGTACTACATTCTCGACCTGGTCAAAGCCTTTCGCGAGCGCCTGCCTCAGGTGGAGGTCTCGGTGGAAATCGGCAACTCCCAGCAGGTACTCGAAGCGTTGGACGATTACCGCGTCGACGTCGCTGCTTCTTCGCAATTGCTGGAAGACCCCCGCCTGATCCGCCGTGTGCTGGGCACCGACCCTTTGGTGTTGGCAGTGCATCGCAATCACCCGTTGGCCAAGCTCGACCATGTACCGTTGAGCGCGCTTGCCGGGCATACGCTGTTGATGCGTGAGGCCGGCTCCACCACCCGCAGGCTGACGGAAGACATGCTGCAGGGTGCCGGTGTGAGCTACGGGCCGCTGCTGGAAATTGGTAGCCGCGAGTCGATCCGCGAGGCCGTGCTACGCAATATCGGCATCAGCATCATTGCGCGACAGGAAGTCCCGCATGATCCGCAGTTGCGGGTGCTGACCATCGAGAATGCGCCGCAGATTCCGGAGTATCTGTATTGCCTCAAGGAGCGCAAAGGGGCGCGGTTGCCGGCGGCGTTTCTTGGCTTGGCTCAAGAAATGTCACCCCTCTGAATTTTTCGCTGGCTTTGAGGGCCTCTTCGCGAGCAAGCCCGCTCCCACATTTGATCGCGTTTCAACATGAGAATGCGGTCAACCTGTGGGAGCGGGCTTGCTCGCGAAAGCGGTAGGCCAGGCAACTCATCACCATGAGTCCTACACAAATCCACCAATACCACTATCACCGCCTTTTGCCTTTCTGCCACACCCGTTACGCATTGCCTCCCTAGCATGGCCTTCATCCGTTCGATGAGGTGCCACCATGCACACAGCCCTGACCCAACCCGGCGCACCGATGAAAGTGCGTGCAATCCAGAAACGCTTTGGCGCGTTTACCGCGCTGGACAACGTGTCGCTGGACATCGCTGCCGGCGAGTTGGTGTGCCTGTTGGGCCCATCCGGCTGCGGCAAGACCACACTGTTGCGTTGCATTGCCGGCCTGGAGCGCCAGGACAGCGGCGAACTTTACCTGGGCAACCGGGATGTTTCCTTGCTGCCGCCCCAGGCGCGGGACTACGGGATTCTGTTCCAGTCCTACGCGCTGTTCCCCAACCTGACGGTGGAGGCGAACATCGGCTACGGCCTCACCGGCAGTGGCCGTGATGAAGTGCGCAAGCGTGTCGGGCAGATGCTTGAATTGGTGGGCCTGCTCGGCAGCGAAAAGAAATACCCCGGCCAACTGTCCGGTGGCCAGCAACAGCGGGTTGCCCTGGCCCGTGCGCTGGCGCCGGCACCCTCGTTACTGCTGCTGGACGAGCCGATGTCGGCCCTCGACGCTCGGGTGCGTGAGCACTTGTGCACCGAGCTGCGTCAACTGCAACGGCGCCTGGGTATTACCACGCTGATGGTGACCCACAACCAGGACGAGGCCATGTTGATGGCCGACCGCATTGCCGTGATGAACAACGGCAAGGTTGAGCAATACGCCACGCCCCAGGAAATCTACGACCGCCCGGCGACGCCATTCGTGGCGGAGTTTGTCGGCCAGGGCAACTGGTTGCCGTTCAGCCGCAACAGCGCCAGCCACGCCCAGGTCGGCGGGATGAATATGCGCCTGGCCGACGATGCTGGCGTGGCGAAATCCGGGCGCCTGTTCTGTCGCCCGGAAGCCATCAGCGTCAACCCGCCGGTGCATGAAGAAAACCTGTTCCCGGCCAAGGTGCGTGAGATCACCTTCCTCGGTAACCGCTGCCGCATGAGCTTTGAGCTGGAGCAGTTGCCCGGCCATCCGTTGCTCGCCGAACTGGCCCCCGAAGCCATGCCGCGCCTGGGCGCCCAGGACATCTGGGTGGCCTTGCCGCCGCGCAGCCTGCAGGTGTTTGCCTGAGATGGCCTCTGTCATGACATTGCCGATTGCGCGTCAGGTTTCCCGCGTCGAGTGGGGCGATCGCATTTTCGTGGTGGGCGGCAAACTGCTCTGGTTGTGCCTGCTGGGTATCGCCGTCTTGCTGCCGTTGCTGGCGATTTTCTGGCGCGGTTTCAGCAGCGAAGCCGGGCAGGGCGGCGGGCTGGTGGCCGCGCAGGCGCTGGTGACCAGCGCCAACTTCCACTGGTTGCTGGGCAACAGCCTCAAAGTCTCCCTCAGCGTAGCGGCCATCGTCGTACCGCTGGCCTATCTGTTTGCCTATGCCCTGCAACGCACGTTGATTCCCGGTAAAACCTTCTGGCGCGGCCTGTCGCTGCTACCGTTGATGGCACCGTCGATGTTGCCGGGCATTGCGCTGGTCTACCTGTTTGGTAACCAGGGGCTGTTGCGCGGCGTGCTTTCGGACAACATCTACGGCTTCTGGGGCATTGTGCTTGGTGAAGTGATCTACACCTTCCCCCATGCGCTGATGATTTTGTTGTCAGCCCTCTCGTTGGCGGATGCGCGCTTGTTCGATGCTGCCTCCAGCATGGGCGCCAGCCCGGCGCGGGCGTTTCGCAGCATCACTTGGCCAGCCACGCGCCAGGCCGTGTTCGCCGCCTTTTGCCTGGTGTTCACCCTGACCATCACCGACTTCGGCGTGCCGGTGGTGGTCGGTGGTGATTACCAAGTGCTGGCGCTGGAAGCCTACAAGGCGGTAGTCGGCCAGCAACAGTTCGGTCGCGGTGCGCTGATCGGCATGGTGCTGCTGCTGCCGGCATTGTTCAGCTTTGGTGTGGATACCTGGCTACGCCGTCGTCACGGCGATGCCATGAGCGGTCGCGCCCAGGTCTTTCAGCCCGCCCCGTCACGGCTGCGCGATGGCTGCTACCTGGCCATTGTGGTGTTGATCTGCGCGGTGTTGCTGCTGGTATTTGGCATGGCGGTGTATTCCTCGCTGGTGAAGTTCTGGCCGTACAACCTGTCGCTGTCGCTCAACCACTACCAGTTTGAAGACACCGCCGGTGGCGGCTGGCTGGCCTATCGCAACAGCCTGAGCATGGCCCTGTGCACGGCGCTGATCGGCAGCGTGTTGATCTTCACTGGCGCCTACCTGATGGAAAAGACCAAGGGCCAGAAGGGCCTGAACCTGGCGCTGCGCATGCTCAGCTTTGTGCCGATGGCGGTGCCGGGGTTGGTGCTCGGCCTGGGCTATGTGTTCTTTTTCAACCTCAACGGCAACCCGCTGCATGTGTTCTACGGGACCATGACCCTGCTGGTGGTGTGCACCATCGCGCACTACCTGACCACCGCGCAGATGACCGCGACCACGGCACTGCGCCAGCTGGACGGTGAGTTCGAAGCCGCCGCGCTGTCCCTCAAGGCGCCGCTGTACCGCCACTATCTACGTGTGACGGTGCCGATCTGCCTGCCGGCGCTGCTGGACATCGTGCGCTACCTGTTTGTATCGGCGATGACCACCGTGTCGGCCGCGATCTTCCTCTACAGCCCCGACACCATCCTCGCCGCCGTCGCTGTATTGAACATGGACGACGCGGGCAACGTGGGCGGTGCTGCGGCCATGTCCACCCTGATTCTGTTCACTTCGGCCGGCGTCTCGCTGCTGCTGGCGTGGGCCTCACGTGGCGCGTTGCGCCGTTCCCAAGCCTGGCGCCAGACCGCGCCGGGTCAATAACTTTCCCTGAAGGAGGTGCTCCATGTTCAAGCCCCTGGCGCTGGTCGCTGCGGTACTCACTGCATTCAGCCTGAATGCCTTCGCCAAGACCGAGCTGACCGTGTACACGGCCCTCGAAGCCGAGCAGTTGAAGACCTACAAACAGGCTTTCGAAAAGGCCAACCCTGACGTCGAGATCAAGTGGGTGCGCGACTCCACCGGCATCATCACCGCCAAGCTGCTGGCCGAGAAAGCCCGCCCGCAGGCTGACGTGGTCTGGGGCCTGGCCGCGTCGAGCCTGGCGATCCTCGACCAGCAAGGGATGCTGGACAACTACGCACCCAAAGACCTGGACAAGATCGGCAAACATTACCGTGACCCCGCCAACCCACCGGCTTGGGTAGGCATGGATGTCTGGGCCGCGACCATCTGCTTCAACACCGTCGAAGCCGAAAAGCAGGGCCTGAGCAAACCGGTGAGCTGGCAAGACCTGACCAAGCCGGAATACAAGGGCAAGATCGTGATGCCTAACCCGGCGTCGTCCGGTACTGGTTTCCTGGACGTGAGCGCCTGGTTGCAGACCTTCGGTGAGAAACAGGGCTGGCAGTACATGGACGACCTGCACCAGAACATCGGCCAGTACGTTCACTCCGGTTCCAAGCCGTGCAAGCTGGCGGCTTCAGGTGAATTCCCGATTGGCATTTCCTTCGAATACCCGGCGGTACAGCTCAAGCGCCAGGGCGCCCCGCTGGACATCATCCTGCCCAAAGAGGGCCTGGGCTGGGATATCGAAGCCACCGCTGTGATCAAGGGCACGGCCCACGCCGATGCCGCGAAGAAACTCGCCGACTTCTCCGCAAGCCCTGCCGCGATGGAGTTGTACAAGGATAACTTCGCTGTCCTTGCCCAGCCGGGTATTGCCAAGCCGCAGACCGAATTGCCGGCTGACTACGAGCAACGCTTGATCAAGAACGACTTTGCCTGGGCTTCGAAAAACCGCGACAGCATCCTGACCGAGTGGCGCAAGCGCTATGACGGCAAGTCGGAGAAAGTGGCGGGTCAGTAAGGTTTTCGTTTGGGCTGATGGCCTCTTCGCAGGCAAGCCAGCTCCCACTTTTGAAGGTGTTCATACATCAAAATGTGGGAGCGGGCTTGCTCGCGAAAGCGGTCGCAAATGTAAGGCATCACTTCATGACACACCACAACGACTTACTGATCATCGGCGCCGGCATTCTCGGCCTGTCCCACGCCTATGCGGCGGCCAAACGCGGCCTCAAGGTCAAGGTGTTCGAGCGCAGCGCCACGCCATTGGGGGCTTCGGTGCGCAACTTCGGCCAGGCACTGGTCACCGGCCAACCGCCTGGGCCAATGCTCGACCTGGCACGGGAAAGCCGCGAGATCTGGGGGCAATGGGCGCAGGTGGCCGGGTTGCAGCTCAAGCGTAATGGCTCGTATCTGTTCGCTCGCACGCAAGCAGAAGAACATCTGCTTGAGGCTTTTTGCGCCGGCCGCGCGCAGGAGCACGGCTACAACGTCGAGTTGTTGCAAGGTGCGGCGATGAAAGATTTGTACGGCGGCCAGTTTCGCCATCATCGCGCGGCACTGCACGGCAAGGATGATCAGCAGCTGTATTCTCGCGAGGCGATCCCGGCGTTGATCCACTACCTCAGCCAGGCATTGAAGGTGGAGTTTCACTTTTCCACCCTGGTACGTGACGTCGAGCCAGGCCATGTACACACCACGGCGGGCAGTTTTCGTGGCGAGCAGGTCATCGTGTGTTCCGGCCACGACTATCAGACCCTGCTGGCCGAGCCCATCGCCCAGCTCAACCCGCAAGTTTGCCGTCTGCAAATGTTACGTGCCCGCCCCGTGGGCAACCTGAACCTGCAACACGCGTTGCTCACCGGTTTGAGTTGCGTGCACTACGGCGCTTTTGCCGACCTGCCGCAAGCGGCGCCGGTGCAAGCGCAAATCCTGCGTGAAGCCCCGCACCTGCATGAACATGGGATTCACCTGCTGATCAGCCCGACGCCCCACGGCGAACTGATCATTGGTGACTCCCATGACTATGGCAGTGACGCATCGCCCTTCAATGCCGAGCAGGTCGATGACTGGATGATCGAGCTGGCCGAACAGACGCTGGGCTGCAAGATCCAGGTGGTCGAGCGTTGGCAGGGTGTCTATGGCTCGCGCGGGCCAGGGCCGTTTTCCTTTGTACGTGCTGCCCCCGGCGTCAGCGCCGCGTTGATGCACACCGGCGTGGGCATGAGCGTTGGGCCTGCCATGGCTGAGCGAAATATCACCACACTGTGGGGAGAGGCGTGATGAACCCGGAACAGGCGATTGCCGACGTCTTTGGGCTGTACGAGCGGCACGGGATGGCGGATTACATTGGTGAGCCGGTCTCACAGCTCGAGCATATGTCCCAGGCCGCGCAGTTGGCGATGGCCGAGGGCTTTGACGATGAGGTGGTGCTGGCGGCGTTCTTCCACGATATCGGGCATCTCTGCGGCCAGGGTGGCGAGAACATGGGCGGTTATGGCGTGGTCAGCCACGAGCGGCTGGGTGCCGATTACCTGCGCCGCGCAGGCTTCAGCGAACGCCTGGCCAAGTTGGTGGAATACCACGTGCAGGCCAAGCGTTACCTGACCTTCAGCCAGCCGGACTATTACGCGCGTTTGAGCGAGGCCAGCCGGCGAACCCTGGGTTACCAGGGCGGCGTCATGAGCGCCGAAGAGGCTCGAGCCTTTGAGCAAGACCCGTTGTATGCCGTGAGCTTGCGTATGCGCCACTGGGACGAAGAGGCCAAGCAAAGGCATGTACCGGTGCTGGATCTGCAACTGCTCAAAGCCAAGGCCGCGCGACTACTGGCCGCGTAGACGGGCCCTACACACATCGCAGAGACGCCGCCTGGAGCCTCGATAGGCGCCCCACTAAGGTGCTTGCTTCTTAACCATGGGAGCAACGCAGATGCGCTATTTAAAGGTGGTTGCGCAGGATCAAACGGGAGATGGCCGGGCGAATACAGTGCGGCTTCAGTTCTACCAACGTACGCAATGCGATCAGGGCAGGTTGCTCAATGAGGCCGTGGCCTATGATTTCACATCAGACGGGAAGGTAGATTACAGCCGGGGAGACGTTACCAATAACGGTCGGGAAAACAGTCTTGATCGGGTGTTGCTGGACAGATTCGCTAATGCGTATTTGAAGATTAATTGGGTGAACCGCGGCTCCAGTACACGACGCTATATGAAGATTTTTTCCGAAGACTTCTATAAGGACGGCACCCCCGACACCGTGCGCCTGCATTTACATAAAGGCCCAGGGCTGCTGAGTTCGGACGCTCAGGTGTCTTGGAGCGCCGCTTATGATTTTGATAACAACGGCGAACTTGAGTGGAATATTCATGCCGACATCAACTGCGATGGCGTCATTGATGAGGTTGACAAGCACTTGGTCCAGCAATTGGCTGAGCTGTATTTGAAGTTCAATTGGCACACACCTGAGCCCTTCGACGCCAAGGTTGTTGATATCAAGGCACATTGATCCACAAGGAAGGGAGCACGTGATGCGCTATTTAAAAGCCGCTGCCCAAGACAGAAGCGGCAATGGAAAGGCAGATACCGTCTTTTTGCATTTCTATGAACGCGCAGCGGGCGGGTTCGACGAGCTGGTTCATGAGGCGTTTGCCGTTGATATGAATGGCGATGCAGACGTGGATCTTCAAACCGTTGTAGACATTGACGTTGATGGCAAAAATATTGTCATCGATTACCAATGGCTCAAGGTCTTCGTCAATACGTTTCTTAAGTTGAAGTGGTTTAACAGCGGCGAAAGCTGGAAGCGCACCTTGGTGGTTGTCGCCGTCCATGAATACGAAAAAAGCCCGCCCAATGGGGTGAAACTCAATTTTCTGGAACGGCGTAGCGCTGTGCGTAAACCGACGCTGGCTTATCAGGCCGAAGCCTACGACGGCTACGGGAACGGTGAGCTGGAATGGTTTACCCAGACCGATATGGATAAGAACGGCGTGGTTGATCAGCTCGATAAAGAACTGATCCGCTCCCTGTGCAGCAGTTTCCTGGCATTTGAATGGTACACAGACAACACCGTTTGACGCTGCTTACTGAGCGCTCAAGGCACGGGCCGCGGTTCATTCAGTTGAGCCGACAATGCCTGGACCTGCTCCTGGCGCTCGGCCTGGCTCAATTTGGCGTGGGGGTTGAGGGACGACCATTGCGGGTGGGCGCGGGCCTTGTGCAGGGCGTCCGGCAGCTTGCCCTCGCGCCAGGTTTTGTCCTGGGGCGTATCGACCTTGATGCTGTGCATCGCCGCATGCCCGCGCAGGTTCAGGGCCTTGAGCAGTTGACGTTGGCGCAGGGCGAGCAGGCGCAGCACGCTGTCATCGACGGTGAGTTCGCGTTGGCCCTTGATCTTGCCCAGCAGGCGGGCGCCATAGCCGCGCGCGGTTTGCAGCGCGCCACCGGCAATCGCACCGGCCAGGGCAGCGGCGCCGAGGGTCAGGCCACCGACCAGTAAATCCACACCGGCACCGGCGGCGGCGCCTGCGGCAATACCGCCACCGACGCGCACGCCAAGTTGTTTGAGTGTTTCGGGGTTGAACAGGTCATCACCCCAGCGGCCATCCAGCAACGGCAAATCACTGGCAGCGGCGTCCTGTGGGCGGAAGCCAAACAGCTTGAGCAAGGCTTCCACGCACTTCTGTTCGCGCTGGCGCACGGCTTTGCGCAAATCGCCGATGGCTTGCTGTTCGTCTTCGGTGACCACGCTGCGCCGGCACGCGGCGCAATCGATCAATAGCTCGGCGATCAATCGCGCCGCGCTTTGCTGGCGCGCCTGGCGCTGGGCCTCTTGATCGAGGATCAGGCGTTCCAACTGTGGCCGTGCGTTTTCCAGCAACAGGGCCAGGCTTTCGTACAATCGGCGCTCACCGTCTTCTGGCGGCGCGACACTGTCGAAACGCACCAGGGCGTGTAGCCCAAGACGGGCCAGGGCTTCGCGCCAGTCCGGCTCGCGGTGGTCGCTGCTGGAGACAAAATTGAGTACCGGCAGCAACGGCTTGCCGCAGCTGGCGAGCACGTGCAGCTCATCACGGTATTTGGCCAGTACCGGCTCGCGAGCATCGATCACATAGAGCCCCGCGTCCGACGCCAGCAGTTGGCGCAGCACCTTGGCTTCTTGTTCGAAACGCTGGCGCGCCTCACTGCCTTCGAGGAAACGCGCCAGGCGGTCCGGGCCATCCAGGCGTTCGCCAGGGCGATCCAGGCGTTCCAGGTAGTCGAACAGGGCGATGGCGTCTTCCAGGCCGGGCGTGTCGTACAGTTCCAGCAAGGCTTCGCCATCGACCGATAGGCGTGCACCTTCCACATGCCGCGTGGTGCTGGGGCGGTGTGAGACCTCGCCGAAGCCCACGTCACGGGTGAGCGTGCGCAGCAGCGAGGTCTTGCCGACGTTGGTGTGGCCGACCACGGCGAGCTTCAGTGGTTTAGTCATGACCGGTCTCCAGCCAGTTCAGCGGCGCGCAGTCGGCAAACGGCAACTCAAGGTGTTGCAGCGCAGTGTGCCAATCGCCCAACCGCTCGGCATCCAGGGCCTGACCCGACGGGGCTTGCAGCAGCCAGACGCGGGTGGCGGTGGCGCTGCGTGCCAGCTCGGCGATCAGCGCCAGGCTGCCACGGTCGGGCGAGCGGCGCGGGTCGCAGGCGATGGCCAGGCGCGCGGGCGGAAAGCGCGTGAGCTGGTCCAGCAGTTTGTTGCGCGATTCGCGGCTGTCGAGGATGCCGGCATTTTTGACGCTGGCCGGTAACTTGGGCGGCCAGGCGTGCTGGTCGTCGAGTTCGATGGCCACCAGCAGGGCGCCGTCGCTTTCCAGCTCACTGATGCCGCCGCTGACGTGGTGCAACTGTTCGGGTGCGGCGTCGTTGATACCCAGCCGTTCGCTGCTCGGCATCAGGCGTTCGCGTAACTGGCTGTAGCCGGGCAGGTTGAGGTCCAGGCGCAAGGCCGCGCGCCCACGTTTCCAGCGCCACAGGCACAGCAGGGCGAGGATCAACCGGGGCAGCAAGCCGTAGACCAGCAGCACGCCGACCAGCCAGGCGGCCCAGGCTTGGCGAGCGCTTTCGATATTCAGGGCGGAGTCGCCGCTGGCGCGGATCATCGCCACTGTCGGCACGTCGAAGCCAAGCAAGGCCGGCAGGGTACCGAGGGCCTGGGTCACGGCGACAAAGGTGTCGGCGCCGAGGATGGTGGTTTCCCACACAAAGCCGTAGCGCCGAGTGGCCAACAGCGTCAGCAGGATCACCATGGCGCTGAGCAATGCCAGCAACCACAGGCTGTTGACCAGTACTCCGACCGCCCAGCGATTGAGTTTCTGTCGTTGCAACAACAGCAGCAACGCCGGCGCCAGCTGCGCGGCCTTGGCATCACGCGCGAGTTTTTCGCTGAGCCACAGCCACAGGCGTCCGAGGCTGGCACTGTGTTCGCCGGCAAACAGCAGGCCCAAGGCCCAGCTGGTCAGCAGGATCAGGTTCAAGCCGAGCAGGCTGCCCAAGGCCCAGAACACATTCACTGGGGTCAAACCGTTACCCAGTGCGGCAAAGGCCAGGCCGGCGCCGCTGATGACGGCCACCACTGCCAGCAGCACCAGGGCCAGGCGTGCGCCTTGCAGCCAGCGCACAAGGGCGGCGCTCAGGCCGTCGCGCTCGGCCAGGTGCAACGCGCGTTGCATAATCCGCGTCGGCAAGTCGCCCCCGGCCGTGCGGGCCAGGCGGTTGGCTTCCAGGTCTTCCAGGGGGCCGGCGTGTTCTTCACGCAGGCGCACGGTCTCCGTCAGCCAGAGTGCGTGCAGGGGAGTCAGTACAGTCACGCGCCATCCTGTTGAGCAAGTGAGGTTGGAGCATAACCGCTGACTCGCGGCTCTGGTATTCTCATCGCCATGAAAAAAACTCTTCCTTTAAGCCTGATCGCAGCCCTCGGTGAAAACCGTGTGATCGGCGTCGACAACAGCATGCCCTGGCATTTGCCGGGGGATTTCAAATATTTCAAGGCCACCACGCTCGGCAAGCCGATCATCATGGGGCGCAAGACCTGGGATTCCCTGGGCCGACCGCTGCCGGGGCGCTTGAACATAGTGGTCAGCCGTCAGACCGATCTTGAGCTTGAAGGTGCGCAAGTGTTTCCGTCACTGGACGCGGCGGTAGCGCGGGCTGAGGAATGGGCGCTGGAGCAGGGCGTCGATGAGCTGATGCTGATCGGCGGCGCGCAGCTGTATGCCCAAGGGCTGGAGCAGGCGGATCGCCTGTATCTGACGCGGGTGGCATTGAGCCCGGAAGGGGATGCGTGGTTTCCCGAGTTTGATTTGAACCAGTGGAAGTTGGTGTCGAATCTGGAGAATCCAGCCGAAGGTGATAAGCCGGCTTACAACTTCGAGGTGTGGGAGAGGAGCAGCAGCTAGCTTTGAGCTACAAGCTGCAAGTAAAAGCAGATGGGCTCTTACTTGCAGCTTGAGGCTTGTAGCTTGTAACTCAGCTAACCAGCTGCCCATGCTCATCGGCATTCAACAGCGCTTTATCCGTCTGCCCCATGATCTGGCTGGTAATCGCCCCCGCCGTCATCGAACCGTTCACGTTCAGCGCCGTACGGCCCATGTCGATCAGCGGCTCGACAGAAATCAGCAGCGCCACCAGTGACACCGGCAAGCCCATCGCCGGCAGCACGATCAGCGCAGCAAAGGTCGCCCCGCCACCCACACCGGCCACACCCGCCGAACTCAAGGTCACAATCGCCACCAAGGTCGCGATCCACAGCGGATCCAGCGGGTTGATGCCCACGGTCGGTGCCACCATTACCGCCAACATCGCAGGGTAGAGACCGGCGCAACCGTTCTGGCCGATGGTCGCGCCAAACGAGGCGGCAAAACCGGCGATGGATTGTGGGATACCCAGGCGGCGGGTCTGCGCTTCAATGCTCAGTGGAATGGCAGCCGCACTCGAGCGGCTGGTGAAGGCAAAGGTCAGCACCGGCCACACCTTGCGGAAGAAGCGCAGTGGGTTGACCCCGGCCAGGGACAGCAGCAGGCCATGCACCACGAACATCAGGCCGAGTGCCAGGTACGACACCACCACAAAACTGCCGAGCTTGATGATGTCTTGCAGGTTGGAGCCGGCGACCACTTTGGTCATCAGCGCCAACACACCGTACGGCGTCAACTTCATCACCAGGCGCACCAGGCGCATCACCCAGGCTTGCAGGGTGTCGATGGCATTCAGGACCTTCTGGCCTTTTTCCACGTCATCCTTGAGCAGTTGCAGCGCGGCAACCCCAAGGAACGCCGCGAAAATCACCACGCTGATGATCGACGTCGGTTTGGCCCGCGCCAGGTCGGCGAACGGGTTTGCCGGTACGAACGACAGCAGCAATTGCGGGATATTCAGGTCGGCGACCTTGCCTGCGTAATCGCTCTGGATCACTTGCAGGCGCGCCATTTCCTGGGTGCCGGCCACCAAGCCTTCGGCGGTGAGGCCGAACAGGTTGGTCAGGCCGATGCCGATCAGGGCCGCGATGGCGGTGGTGAACAGCAGCGTTCCGATGGTCAGGAAGCTGATCTTGCCCAGGGACGAGGCGTTATGCAGGCGTGCCACGGCACTCAGGATCGAGGCGAACACCAGCGGGATCACGATCATTTGCAGCAATTGCACATAACCATTGCCGACCAGGTCAAACCAGCCGATCGAGGCTTTGAGTACCGGATGACCGTCGCCATAAATAGTGTGCAACGCCGCACCGAACAATACGCCAAGGACCAGAGCGAACAGGACCTTCTTGGCCAGGCTCCAGCGGGTATGACGGGTTTGCGCCAGGCCCAGCAACAGGGCCACGAACACCAGTAAGTTGAGAATCAGGGGCAGATTCATTGAAGCTCCGTTGAAAAGGCAGCCAATCGCGTGAGCCTGCGATTGCGAACCGGGAAGCCTAACAGCTTGAAATATATTGATTTAATACCGATATGGAATGGTGACTGTCGTTTTTGGAATAAGCGTTTGACGCTCATGCGCATGGCTCTGGCGTTATCACGATGCAAGCGGTCGTCCTCGGGCGATAACTGTCACACAGATTTGTTAGCGTCGATGTCTTTCACTCAGGGAGAAAACGCTTATGAAGCTTGCGCCAACATTACTTGCCGCCGCCTTCTGCCTCGGCCTCGCCGGCCAGGCATTTGCTGCCACCGAGTTGAAGCACTGGCCGGCACCCGCCGCCGAGCAACTGAACAAGATGATCGCCGCCAATGCCAACAAAGGTAACTTCGCGGTGTTCGACATGGACAACACCAGTTACCGCTACGACCTTGAAGAGTCCTTGCTGCCCTACCTGGAAAACAAGGGCCTGATCACCCGTGAAACGATGGACCCGTCCCTGAAGCTGATGCCGTTCAAGGACACCGCTGACCACAAGGAAAGCCTGTTCAGCTACTACTACCGCCTCTGCGAAGTCGATGACATGGTCTGCTACCCGTGGGTGGCGCAGATTTTCTCCGGCTTCACCCTCAAGGAACTCAAGGGCTATGTGGATGAGATGATGGCCTCCGGCAAGCCCGTGCCGGTCACCTATTACGAAGGCGACGTGGTGAAGACCTCCGAGGTGCAGCCACCGAAAGTCTTTACCGGCCAGGCCGAGCTTTACAACAAGCTGATGGAAAACGGCATTGAGGTGTATGTGATGACCGCCGCCTCCGAGGAGTTGGTGCGCATGGTCGCCGCCGATCCGAAGTACGGCTACAACGTCAAACCCGAGAACGTCATTGGCGTCAGTACTCTGCTTAAGGACCGCAAGACGGGCGAGTTGACCACCGCGCGTAAACAGATCGCGGCCGGTAAATACGACGAGAAAGCCAACCTCGGCCTGGAGCTGACCCCTTACCTGTGGACCCCAGCCACCTGGATGGCCGGCAAACACGCGGCGATCCTCACCTATATCGACGAGTGGAAAAAGCCGGTGATCGTCGGGGGTGATACGCCGACCAGCGACGGCTATATGCTGTTCCACGATGTGGACGTGGCGAAGGGCGGCATCCACCTGTGGGTCAACCGCAAAGACAAATACATGACCCAGCTCAACGGCATGATGGCCAAGCACGCGGCCGCGCAAGCCAAGGAAGGGTTGCCGGTGACCGCGGACAAGAACTGGGTGATCGTCAAGCCGGACGAGATTCAGTAACAGGCTGAACGCGGTCGAAATAGGGGGGAGGGGCTTGCTGCCGATTGGGGCGGATCACTCAGCACAGGTATTGCCTGGCACGCCGTTATCGGGAGCAAGCCCCCTCCCACAGTTTGATCTTCAGTGTTTCGCAAGGTCATGGTCAGGCAAAAAAATGCCCCGCACTTGGCGGGGCATTTTTATACGCAGCGATTAAGGCTTACAGGCCGTCAAGCATCGCCTTGTTACGCACGGCGCCCTTGTCGGCACTGGTGGCCAGCAACGCATAAGCCTTCAACGCCGTGGTGACTTTGCGCGGGCGCTTCTCCACCGGCTTCCAGCCCTTCTTGTCTTGCTCGACCCGGCGTGCGGCCAGCTCTTCGTCGCTGATCAACAGGTTGATCGAGCGGTTCGGAATGTCGATCAGCACTTTGTCGCCGTCCTGTACCAGGCCAATCGCACCGCCAGCAGCGGCTTCCGGCGAAGCGTGGCCGATGGACAGGCCCGAGGTGCCGCCGGAGAAACGCCCGTCGGTCAGCAGGGCGCAGGCTTTGCCCAGGCCCTTGGATTTCAGGTAGGACGTCGGGTACAGCATCTCCTGCATACCCGGGCCACCTTTGGGGCCTTCGTAGCGGATGATCACGATGTCGCCTTCTTTGACTTCGTCAGCGAGGATGCCACGTACCGAACTGTCCTGGCTTTCGTAGATCTTGGCGCGGCCTTCGAAGACGTGGATGGACTCATCCACACCCGCCGTTTTGACCACACAGCCGTCGAGGGCGATGTTGCCGTACAGCACGGCCAGGCCGCCTTCCTGCGAGTAGGCGTGCTCGACACTGCGGATGCAGCCGTTTTCACGGTCGTCGTCGAGGCTGTCCCAACGGGTCGACTGGCTGAACGCGGTCTGCGTCGGGATGCCGGCCGGGCCGGCCTTGAAGAAGGTGTGCACCGCTTCGTCGTCAGTCAGGGTGATATCCCACTTGGCGATGCCTTCGGCCAGGGATTTGCTGTGCACGGTCGGCAGGTCGGTGTGCAGCAGGCCGCCACGGGCCAGGGAACCGAGGATCGAGAAGATCCCACCGGCACGGTGCACGTCTTCCATGTGGTACTTCTGGATATTCGGCGCGACTTTGCACAGTTGCGGCACGTGACGGGAGAGACGGTCGATGTCGCGCAGGTCGAAATCGATCTCGGCTTCCTGGGCGGCGGCCAGCAGGTGCAGGATGGTGTTGGTGGAACCGCCCATGGCGATGTCCAGGGTCATGGCGTTTTCGAACGCCTTGAAGTTGGCGATATTGCGCGGCAACACCGACTCATCGTTCTCGCCGTAGTAGCGCTTGCACAGCTCGACGATGGTGCGGCCGGCCTGCAGGAACAGTTGCTCGCGGTCGCTGTGGGTGGCCAGTGTGGAACCGTTGCCCGGCAAGGCCAGCCCCAGGGCTTCCACCAGGCAGTTCATCGAGTTGGCGGTGAACATGCCGGAGCACGAACCGCAGGTAGGGCAGGCGCTGCGCTCGTATTCCGCGACCTTCTCGTCAGAAGCGCTGGAATCGGCGGCGATGACCATGGCGTCGACCAGGTCCAGGCCGTGGGAGGCGAGCTTGGTCTTGCCGGCTTCCATCGGGCCGCCGGAGACGAAGATCACCGGGATGTTCAGGCGCAGGGCGGCCATCAGCATGCCGGGGGTGATCTTGTCGCAGTTGGAAATGCACACGATGGCGTCGGCGCAGTGGGCGTTGACCATGTACTCCACGGAGTCGGCGATGATCTCGCGGCTCGGCAGGGAATACAGCATGCCATCGTGGCCCATGGCGATGCCGTCATCCACGGCGATGGTGTTGAATTCTTTCGCCACGCCGCCGGCGCGTTCGATCTCGCGGGCGACCAGTTGGCCCAGGTCCTTGAGGTGGACGTGGCCGGGTACGAACTGGGTGAACGAGTTGGCAATCGCGATGATCGGCTTCTTGAAGTCATCATCTTTCATCCCCGTGGCACGCCACAGTGCGCGCGCGCCGGCCATGTTGCGGCCGTGGGTGGATGTTTTCGAGCGGTAATCAGGCATTGGAGCACTCCGGGCGGCTAATCAAGTACTAAAGGGGAGTGAGCTTCTAATTGACGACTGGAACACCCGAAAAATGGCCGTGGTGTCCGGAAGTTGCCACTCGCATCGCGGGATCGCCGCTTGCTTGGGCCTCGAGCTCATAAACCCGCCGGGGGATGACTGGCGATGAATAGGGCCGATTCTACACCGCTGGCGGCTGGAGGGAATGGCCGAAACCGTGAAGATAGCGGCTACGGGACGTGCGGGTGGCTGTAGGAGCGAGCTTGTTCGCGAAAAACGTCAACGATAACGCAGCGCTATAGATAGCCCGTCTCGCCTATTGGTTTTTCGCGAGCAAGCTTGCTCCTACAGTGGAGGGTGGTTCAGAGCCAGACGGCGTCCCATAGTGGGTACTGGCCGATATGCGCCACCAAACCCGCCCGCAAGGGATTGGCGACGATATAACGCGCCATTGTCTTCAAGTCGTCCTCCCGACGCAGCGCTCGATCAAAGTAGCCCTTTTGCCACAGTGTCCCTTGGCAGCTCCTCGCCTTGTTAATGGCGTGTGCACTTCGCGACTTGGTGATCCGCATCAGTCTCGGCAAATCGCCGTTGTGCAATTCAACCAGCCAATGGAAATGGTCCGGCATCACCACCCATGCCAGCGAAGACGCCTCTCCGTCGTCCTGAGCCTTTCTGAATTCGCGAACAAGCAGGCGGCCAATGCGCCAGTCCTGGAAGATTAGCTGTCGTTGATGCGTGACAGCGGTGAGCAGGTAAATGCGGCCGGATTCTGAATAGCGGCCTGTGCGCAGCCGATGTGCGTTTTGTTGGTTGGACATTCCTTCGTCCTCTTCGTGTGGGTAGAAGAGAGACGGTAGGAGGCTGCAGTGTCTATTGGCGTTTAAACACTGGTTCTGAATATGTCATGCCTTACTGTAGGAGCGAGCTTGTTCGCGAAGAACGTCAACGATAACGCAGCGCTATCAGCTAGCCCGCGTCGCCTATTGGTTTTTCGCGAGCAAGCTCGCTCCTACAGTTGATCCGGCTTCAATTCAAACCGGTCGGGGTGTCAGCTATTAGGCAACAACCGGCACGTAATGCTCTTGATATAGCGCGTCTCGGCGATCGCCGGGTGCACCGGGTGATCCGGACCCTGGCCGCCGCGTTCGAGCATCTGGATGTTGCGGTCCAGGTGGCGGGCGCTGGTGAGCAGGATGTTTTGCAGATCGTCTTCCGGCAGGTGCATGGAGCACGAAGCGCTGACCAGGATGCCGTCCTTGCTGAGCAGGCGCATGGCTTGCTCGTTGAGGCGGCGGTAGGCGCCTTCGCCGTTTTTCATGTCTTTTTTGCGTTTGATGAAGGCCGGTGGGTCGGCGACGATCACGTCGAAGCGTTCTTCGCTGGCCTTCAATTCTTTAAGCGCTTCAAAGACGTCGCCTTCGATGCAGGTCATCTTCTCGGCGAAGCCGTTCAGCGCGGCGTTGCGCTCAACGCCGTCGAGGGCGAAGGCGGAAGCGTCGACGCAGAACACTTCACTGGCGCCAAAGGCCGCTGCTTGCACGCCCCAGCCGCCGATGTAGCTGTACAGGTCCAGTACACGCTTGCCTTTGGCATACGGGGCCAGGCGGGCGCGGTTCATGCGGTGGTCGTAGAACCAGCCGGTTTTCTGGCCCTGGATCACCGGAGCCTCGAATTTCACGCCGTTTTCTTCCAGCGCGACCCATTCCGGCACCAGGCCGAACACGGTTTCGACGTAGCGATTGAGGCCCTCGGCGTCACGTGCGGCGGAGTCGTTCTTGAACAGGATACCGCTCGGCTTGAGCACTTGGGTCAGGGCGGCGATCACGTCTTCTTTATGGGCCTCCATGGTCGCCGAAGCGATCTGCACCACCAGGATGTCGCCGAAACGGTCGACCACCAGGCCCGGCAGCAGGTCGGAATCGCCGTAGACCAAGCGGTAGAACGGTTTGTCGAACAAGCGGTCACGCAGGGACAGGGCCACGTTGAGGCGGTGCACCAGCAGCGACTTGTCCAAAGGCAACTTGATGTCGCGCGACAGCAGGCGGGCGCAGATCAGGTTGTTCGGGCTCATGGCCACGATGCCCAGGGTCTTGCCGCCGGCCGCTTCGAGGATGGCCTGGTCGCCTGCCTGGAAGCCGTGAAGTGGGGTGGCGGCCACGTCGATTTCGTTGCTGTAGACCCACAGGTGGCCGTTGCGCAAACGACGATCGGCGTTGGCTTTGAGACGCAGGCTTGGCAGGGACATGACGTCGCTCCGGAAAAAAGAGCGGGAGTATAACGTGTTGCGCATTACTTGGCGGCACCGCCGGACATGTGGGAGGGGGCTTGCTCCTGATAGCAGTGTATAAGCTGATATCCAAGTGACTGATTCACCGCAATCGGGAGCAAGCCCCCTCCCACATTCGATCGGGTTTGAGTTGGGTTTTTGGGTGTCGGCCACGTCGGCATAAGGGGTAGAATTCGCGCCTAGCCCAGAGTGTGTACTTATGTCCCAAGAGCTTTCCGCCGAGCAGATCCAACAGGCCCTGCAAGGCATCAGCGTACCGCCCCAACCGCAAATCATGGTGGATTTGCAGATGGAGCAGTACATGCCTGACCCGGACCTGGAAGTGATCGCGCGGTTGATCTCCCAGGACCCGGGCTTGTCCGGCGCGTTGCTCAAGATCGTCAACTCGCCGTATTACGGCCTGAGCAACAAGATTGCCTCGATCCAGCGTGCGGTGAACCTGCTGGGCAGCCGGTCGGTCATCAACCTGATCAACGCCTTGTCGATCAAGGGCGAAATGAGCGACGACACTATCGTGACCCTCAATCGTTTCTGGGACACCGCCCAGGACGTGGCCATGACCTGCCTCACCCTGGCCAAGCGCACCGGCTCCCAGGCCGTGGACGAAGCCTATGCCCTGGGGCTGTTCCACGATTGTGGCGTGCCGTTGATGCTCAAGCGTTTCCCCAATTACATGGCCGTGCTGGAAGAGGCTTACGCCAATGCCGGCGCCGATTGCCGTGTGGTCGACACCGAGAACAACGCGTTCAATACCAACCATGCGGTGGTCGGCTATTACACCGCCAAATCCTGGCGCCTGCCGGAGCATGTGACCGACGCCATCGCCAATCACCACAACGCCCTGGCGATTTTCAGCGATGAGTCGTCACGTAATCCGCAGCTTAAAAACCTGCTGGCAATCCTGAAAATGGCCGAGCATATCTGCTCGTCTTATCGCGTGCTGGGCAACCAATCGGTTGACCATGAGTGGGATGCGATTGGCCACTTGGTGCTGGATTACGTGGGCCTGTCGGACTACGACTTCGAGAGCCTGAAGTTGTCGATCCGCGAACTGGGCGCACACTGACCCATTTTTCGAGAGGTACACATGCCCGAGTTACCCGAAGTCGAAACCACACGGCGCGGGATTGCGCCGCACCTGGAGGGCCAGCGCGTCAGCCGCGTGGTGGTACGCGAGCGCCGTCTGCGCTGGCCGATCCCGGACGACCTGGATGTGCGCCTGTCCGGGCAGCGCATCGTGCTGGTAGAGCGGCGGGCGAAGTACCTGTTGATCAACGCCGAAGTGGGAACCTTGATCAGTCACTTGGGCATGTCGGGCAACCTGCGCCTGGTGGAGGTCGGCATGCCGGCGGCCAAGCATGAGCACGTGGACATCGAACTGGAGTCGGGCCTGGCCCTGCGCTACACCGACCCTCGGCGTTTTGGCGCGATGCTCTGGAGCCAGGACCCGCACAACCACGAGCTGCTGATTCGCCTGGGGCCGGAGCCGTTGACCGACCTGTTTGATGGTGAGCGCTTGTTCCAACTGTCTCGCGGGAAGTCGATGGCGGTGAAGCCATTCATCATGGACAACGCGGTGGTGGTAGGCGTGGGTAACATCTATGCCACGGAAGCACTGTTTGCGGCGGGGATCGACCCGCGCAGGGCCGCCGGCGGCATTTCCCGTGGTCGCTATTTGAAGCTGGCGATCGAGATCAAGCGCATTCTGGCGGCGGCGATCGAGCGGGGCGGCACGACATTGCGGGACTTTATCGGCGGCGATGGGCAGCCGGGGTATTTCCAGCAGGAACTGTTCGTCTATGGCCGTGGAGGCGAAGGGTGCAAGGTCTGTGGGGCCGAGTTACGCAATGTGGTACTGGGGCAGCGGGCGAGCGTGTTTTGCCCTAAGTGCCAGAGTTGAGTGCGGTGTGATGGCGATATCGCCATCGGGGGCAAGTCGAATCGTCGCACCGCCCCTCCCACATTTGAAATGCATTCCAAGTGTGGGAGGGGGCTTGCCCCCGATGAGGCCCTAACAGGCACTAAAGAAGTTCAAGCCTTACCGGTAATCTTCCGGTACTTCTCCATCAACTGCTCTTCAGTCTCAGGGTGCGCTTCATCCAGCGGGATGCAATCCACCGGGCAAACCTGCTGGCACTGTGGTTCGTCGTAGTGACCGACGCACTGGGTGCACAGGTTGGGGTCGATCACGTAGATCTCTTCGCCCTGGGAAATGGCAGCGTTCGGGCACTCGGGTTCGCAGACGTCGCAGTTGATGCAATCGTCGGTGATGATCAGGGACATGGAAACTCCTGCCAGGGCTGTCAGCCAGGGCATCTGAAAACGAATGCGCGCAATTGTGCCGCATTGGCGCCCGCAGTGCGAGCCCGTGGCAAGTCCTAATGCCGTTCGCAGTATCTGTGGCGAGGGAGCTTGCTCCCGCTGGGACGCGAAGCAGCCCCGCTCTGCTTGAAAAGATTGGGACTGCGGCGCAGTCCGGCGGGAGCAGGCTCCCTCGCCACAATGAGCCTTACTTCTTGAAGCGCAGCGTCAGCGCATCCGCCACAGCCGGGTGCACGAACTTGGTGATATCTCCGCCCAACGCCGCGATTTCACGGACCAACGTCGAGGAGATGAACGAATAACGTTCCGACGGCGTGAGGAACAGGCTTTCCACGTCCGGCGCCAATTGGCGGTTCATGTTGGCCAACTGGAATTCGTATTCGAAGTCCGACACCGCGCGCAGGCCACGGAGGAACACATTGGCGTTCTGCTCTTTGGCGAAATGCGCCAGCAGTGTCGAAAAGCCCACTACTTCCACGTTAGGCAGGTGCTTGGTGACCTCACGCGCCAGCTCCACGCGCTGTTCCAGGGGAAACAGCGGGTTTTTCTTGGGGCTGGCAGCGACCGCGATGATCACATGGTCGAACAAGCGAGAGGCACGTTCGACCAGATCGCCATGGCCTTTGGTAATCGGGTCGAAGGTACCTGGGTACAACACTCGGTTCATCGCGTCGTCCTGGCGGAGTCCGTTGGGGAACCGGATGGTATCGCAGCCATCCCGGTCGGCCAAGTCAACTTATGCATAAGAAAGCCGTATAGACAGCGTGAATGCCGTGTTTTTTCACGCTGTTTTCAGACGTTCGGCCAAGGCTGACGCCAGTTGCGCGGTCAACCCGTACACCGATAATTGGGGGTTGGCCCCAATACTGGTGGGGAACAGCGAGCCGTCGTGGATCGACAGATTGCGCAATTGGTGATGGCGGCCGAGGCTATCGGCCACCGCGTTTTTCGGGTCTTCACCCATGGCGCAACCGCCCATCACATGGGCACTGCCCAGCGTCGTGCGGTGCAACTCCAGGCTCAAACCGTCGATCAGGCTGCGCGCCTCGGCCAAGGTGTTTACATACCGTGCATCGTGATGCAGCGGCTTGACCGACCGGGCACCTGCCGCGAACTGGATTTCGGCCATGCTGTGGAAGGCCCGGCGCAGGCCATCCCAGGCATAGGGCGAGACTTCATAGTCGAGCACTGGCGTGCCGTCGCCGCGTAACTCAACCGTGCCGCCAGGGCTGTCGGGGTGAAAACCGTCGCGCAAAAGCGCGAGCATGGCGTGGGTGTGGGGCAGTTGGCTCATGTCCAACGCGTTGCCAGTGCCGTAGCCACCGAACAGGGTGCTGGCCAAGCCTGGATGTAAGGGCGGCGCCTCCAGCTTGTAGGACATCTTACCGGTGGTGCCGTCCAGCCATTGGAAGTGGTCGGAATAGATCGACTGCGGCGCGCCGTAGAACGGGTTGATCACGTCGTCGAACTGCCCGGCGGAGAAGTTCACCAAGTGCAGGAACGTACGTTTGCCCAGCCGTGAATGCGGGTCGGGCGCGTCCGAGCGCATCAACAGCGCCGGGGTGTTGATGCCGCCGCCCGAGAGTACGTAATGCTTGGCCTTGACCGTGATCTTGCGGCCGGTGGGCGCCACGCACCGCTCGTCCATGGCCACGCATTCCAGGCTGCTGATGGTGTCGCCGCTGTACTTGAGGTGCTCGGCGCGGGCCAGGTAGAGCAGCTCACCGCCTTTTTCCAGGGTGGCTGGGATGGTCGTTACCAGCATCGATTGCTTGGCGTTGACCGGGCAACCCATGCCGCAATACCCCAGGTTGAAGCACCCACGCACGTTGCGTGGGATCACATGCCAGCTGTAGCCGAGCTTTTCGCAGCCTTTGCGAATCACATCATTGTTGGCATTCGGTGGCATCGCCCACGGTGCGATGCCCAGGCGCTGTTCCATTTTCTCGAACCACGGCGCCATCTCGGCACTGCTGTGGCCTTTCACTGCGTATTCGCTGGCCCAGTGGGCGAGGGTGGCGTCCGGCGTGCGGAAACTGGACGTCCAGTTGATCAGCGTGGTGCCGCCTACCGCCCGGCCCTGCAAGATGGTGATAGCGCCATCTTTGCTCATGCGGCCGATACCTTCCTGGTACAGGCTGGCATAGGCTTCGTCTTCCAGCAGCTTGAAGTCACTGCTGGTCTTGAGTGGGCCTTCCTCGATCAGCAGTACCTTGTAGCCGGCGGCGCTGAGGATTTCGGCGGTAGTGCCGCCACCGGCGCCGCTGCCGATGATTGCGACATCGGCCTCCAGGGTCAGGTCGTTATCGAGGGCTGCGCCATTATGGGTTTTCCAGCCACGGGCCAGGCCGTCGCGGAACAGATCGGGTACGGGCATCGAGGTCGTCTCTGGTTTTTATTGTGAGGGATGCACATCAGATTTTCGGTGGGCCGGGGTAGCCGCAGTGGGCCCAGGACTCGGGTCGGAAGTACCAGGCCATGATCACCAGCTTGAGCAGCGAGCCCTGGCCCATGCGCAGCAGGTTCAGGTAGCTGTTTTCCCAGCGGTGCAGGAAGTTGCGGATTTGCTCCGCGCTGGCGTTTTCCCAACTGCCCCAGATGCCGGTCAACGGCCCGCGGGTGATACCCATGCCCAGCACGTCGAACAGTTGCTGGGTGAGCTTGAACATCTCCGGCGACAGGTGCTGCAGGCTGTAGTCGAGCTTTTTCAGGGTGCTGTCAATCCCGGCGACCACTGCCTCGGCGCTCGCCGCGCCTTCCAGCAGTACTGGGATGACCGCACGCAAGAACGGCAAGTCACTGGCGCGCAACATGGCAAAGCCACTGGCCGGGGTGCTGCTGGAGCAGCCGCTGAGGCTGGCGCCCAGCCCGGCGGTGGCCAGGAAGGCACTGGCGCACAGGCCGATTTTCAAGACGCCGCGCCGTGACAGCGTGGGTGAGTCAGTCAGGCTAGGGTTCATTGTTTTAGAGTCCCGAAGGTCGCGGTATCAGCGGATGAACAGCTTCTGAATCAACGTCTGGATCGACTTTCCATAGGGCGGGTAGATCAACTTCGCGGCGTTCAGGCGCTGTTTAACCAGCACGCCCTTGGCCTTGCTGAACGTCAGGAAGCCCTCATGCCCGTGATAATGGCCCATACCCGACGGGCCGATGCCGCCAAACGGCATGTCGTCCTGGGCCACATGCAGCAGGGTGTCGTTCAGGCACACGCCACCTGAGTGGGTTTCATGCAGGACCCGGTCCTGCTCGCCCTTGTTGTAGCCGAAGTAATACAGGGCCAGTGGGCGTGGACGCTGGTTGATGTAGGCAAACGCCTGGTCGAGGCCGCGATAAGGCACGATCGGCAAGAGCGGGCCGAAGATTTCATCCTGCATCACGGTCATGTCGTCACTGACGTTCAGCAACAGGCTGTGTGGCATTCGCCGCGCCTGACCCTGGTCGTACAGCGCAATCAGCGTGGCACCCTTGTCGGTGGCGTCCTTGGCGTAGGCATTGAGCCGGGCCAGTTGCCGCTCGTTGATGATGGCGGTGTAGTCCGGGTTGTCAGTCAGGGTCGGATAGAACCCTCGAACGGCCTTGGAATACGCCTCGACAAAGCCTTCCACACGATCTTCCGGCACCAGCACATAATCCGGTGCCACGCAGGTTTGCCCGGCGTTCAGGGCTTTGCCGAAGGCAATGCGTTCGGCGGCATCCTTGAGCGGTACATCGGCGGAGACAATCGCCGGCGACTTGCCGCCCAACTCCAGGGTGACGGGGGTAAGGTGTTCGGCGGCGGCGCGCATCACGTGCTTGCCAATACTGGTGGCGCCGGTAAACAGCAAGTGATCGAAGCGCAGCTTGGAAAACGCCATGCCCACTTCGGCTTCACCCAGTACTACGCATACCAGGTCCTCGGGGAAGATCTTGGCCAGCAGCGCCTTGAGCAACTCGCCCGTAGCCGGTGTGGATTCGCTGAGCTTGAGCATCACCCGATTGCCGGCAGCCAGCGCGCCCACCAGTGGGCCAATGGCCAGGTACAGCGGGTAGTTCCAGGGCACGATCACCCCGACGACGCCCAACGGTTGGTAAATGACTTTGGCTGAAGCGGGTTGGAAGGCAATGCCGACAGCGCGGCGGGAGGGTTTCATCCACCCCTTGAGGTGTTTGCTGGCATAGTGAATGCCATGCAGGCTGGGCATCAGTTCGGCAAACAGGGTTTCGTCGGCGCTGCGATGGCTGAAGTCCTGGCTGATCGCGTTGATCAGCGCCTGGCGTTCGTCACTGAGCACCTCCCGCAGGGCCTTGAGCCATTGCTGGCGTTGCGCGGCTGGCGGCATCGGGTTGGCAGCGTAGGCGCGGCGTTGGGCGTCGAACAGCGCCTGGAGTTGATCCAGCGCCTGGGAATCTTGCAGGTAGGCAACGTTGGCAGGCATGGCGCAGTTCCCGATTGTTATAGGTCTGCCTGGATTTTTAGAGTCATTGCTCTAAATTGTCAAATAACATTGCAGCAACATCCAGATTTATCCTAGTCGGGATAGGCCGTAAGATGCCCCATCACGTGTATAGAAGCTGATCCCCATGGCACCACGAGTAAAGACCAGCGAACGCATTGTGCAAACCAGCCTGGAGCTTTTTAACCAGCAGGGCGAGCGCAGTGTCAGCACCAATCACATCGCCGCCCATATGGAAATTTCCCCGGGCAATCTGTACTACCACTTCCCCAACAAGCAGGCGATCATCGCCGTGCTGTTCCGCGAATATGAAGCCCTGGTAGACAGTTTCCTGCGTCCACCCCAAGGCCGTGCCGTCACCGTCGAAGACAAACGCTTCTACCTGCAGGCGGTACTGGCTGGCATGTGGCGTTACCGTTTCCTGCACCGTGATCTCGAACACTTGCTGGAAAGCGACCCGGAACTGGCTACCGGCTACCGGCGTTTTTCCCAGCGTTGCCTGATTCAGGGGGGCGCCATTTACCAAGGGTTTGTCGATGCCGGTATCCTCACTATGGACCCGGTGCAAACCGAGGCCCTGACGCTTAATGCCTGGATCATCCTCACTTCGTGGGTGCGTTTCCTGTGTACCACCAATGAAAACTCCACCCATTTGAGCGCCGAAGCGATAAAGCGCGGGGTGTACCAGGTGCTGGTACTGGAGGCGGGTTTTGTCACCCCCCAGGCCAAGCCGGCGGTGGATGCCTTGTTCAAAGAGTTTTATGTGCCGTTGAATCAGGCACTGGAAGAAGTGAAGTAGGACCTTTCCCTAATCTGTTTACAGGAGTCCGTCATGCCGCTTGCCCAACTGATCAGCCCCCAGCAATTGGCCGAACGCCAGAAGGCCGGTGGGTTGGTGACCCTTGATTGCCGTTTTGCCCTTGAAGACCCGGACTACGGGCTGTGCAGCTATGCCGAAGGGCATATCGAGGGTGCGCAATATGCTGACCTGGAGCGGCACCTCAGCGGCCCGGTGACCAAGGGGGTGACGGGGCGTCACCCGCTGCCGGCGGCGGATACGTTCGCCCAGCAACTGCGGGCATGGGGGATCAGCGCGGACACCGATGTTGTGCTTTATGACGACGGCCCTGGCGCCTACGCTGCGCGGGCCTGGTGGTTGCTGGCCTGGTTGGGCAAGCGTGATGGCGTGTTTATTCTGGATGGTGGCCTCAAGGCTTGGCATGCCGCGGGCTTTCCATTGAGCCTGGATGCGCCGGTGATCGAGCCGGGGACCTTTGCCGGCACGCCGGACAATCGTTTGCTGCTGGACGCCGAACACCTGCAAAAACGCCTGGGCGAAGCGGGCATGACGCTGATCGACGCGCGTGGCCAGCCGCGTTTTCGCGGTGACGTGGAGCCCATCGATCCGGTTGCCGGGCACATTCCCGGCGCCCAGTGCGCGGCGTTCACTGAAAACCTGGGCAGTGATGGTCGCTTCCTTGCGGCCGATCAGCTCAAGCAACGCTTTGCCGCACAGTTGCAGGGCCGTTCGCCGGATGACCTGGTGGCGTATTGCGGTTCCGGCGTGACGGCCTGCCACAACCTGTTCGCCTTGTGCCTGGCGGGTTACCCGCTGGGCAAGCTGTATGCGGGGTCGTGGAGTGAGTGGATTACTGATCCGGCCCGGGAAATTGCGACAGGCGACTAAGGCTAGACCTGCAAGCCCCCTCCCGCATGTTTAACTGTGTTGTGCCAGCAACCACTGCGGGATCCGGCGTTCCAGGTAATAGCCGGGACACTTCAGCGAACCCTCCACAAACCCCACATGCCCGCCCTTGGCCAGCAACTCAAATTCGGTGCAAGCCGACAATTCGCTAGCCTCGGGCAGGCTGTGGGCAAATACGAACGGGTCATCGGCCGACTGGATGATCAACGTCGGCGTGCGGATTTCACCCAGGTAATACCGGCTCGAGGCTCGGCGATAATAGTCTTCAGCACTTAAGAAACCATGCAGCGGCGCAGTCACTCGCCCGTCGAAGTCCCAGAACGTACGCATTTTTTCCAGCGAGCCCAATGACTCCAGGGTTTTCAACCCGTCAGTGCGGCCGTCCTGTAGAAAGCGGCGTTGCTTGACGCGGATATACGCCAACATCTCGCGCATGAAGTGTTTTTGATAAACCCGCGAAAAACCCAGGCCGATACGATCCGCGCACTGGTCCAGGCGAAACGGCACCGACACCGCCGCTGCGCCTTGCAACCCCGACGCTTCGCCGGTTTCACCCAGGTGCTTGAGCAGCACATTGCCCCCCAGCGAATAGCCCACGGCATACAGGGGCGCCAGTGGCCGCTGGGTGCGCAGGTGGGCAATCGCCGCTGCCAGGTCTTCGCTGGCGCCGGAGTGATAACTGCGTGCAAGCAGGTTGGGCTCGCCCGAGCAACCGCGCCAGTTCAAGGCGGCACTGGCCCAGCCTTGTGCAGCGAGGGCTTTTTGCAGGCCGGCCACATAGGGCGAGTTGGACGAGCCGGTCAGCCCATGCAGTACCAGCACCAGTGGCGCTTGCGCGTCATGGGGGCCGTGCCAGTCGAGGTCGAGAAAGTCGCCGTCATCCAGCCACAGGCGTTCGCGCTGGCGTTCGATATGGGTAGTCGGGCGCCACAGCGGTCCCCACAGTGTTTGCAAGTGAGGGTTGCCGAGGCCGAAGGCGGGTTTGAATGTTTCAAGGGCAGGGTTCATGAAGATCTCTGTGGCAAGCGGACTGGTCGTGGCGAACGGGCTCGCCACAACTCTCACTACAGATCAGGCCGCGTCTTCTACCAAGCGATGCCACAACGCGTAATACACCCGACCGGACTTCTGCTCCCGGTGCAGGCGCCAGGCGCCCGGCAGGCCGAGTGTGGACGGTGCGCTCTCGCTTTCAGTGTAGATCCAGGCATCCGGTGCCAGCCACTGGCGCTCTTCCAGCAAGGCACACACGGTCGGCAGCAGGTTCTGGTTGAACGGCGGGTCGAGGAACACCACATCGTATTCAGTGGCCTCCTGGGTTTCCAGGTAGCGCAACGCGTCGGCAGTTTGCACCTGGCCGGTCGTGCAGCGCAGTGTACCCAAGTGTTCCTTGAGGCTGGACACCGCCACATTGCTCGCATCCAACGCCTGGCCTAGCGCCGCGCCGCGGGACAACGCCTCGAGGAACAGTGCGCCGCTGCCGGCGAACGGGTCGAGTACCTTGGCCCCGCCAATGTACGGCGCGAGCCAGTTGAACAGGGTTTCACGTACGCGATCCGGTGTTGGGCGCAAGCCCACGACATCGGGGAAGCTCAGCTTGCGGCTGCCCCATTCGCCACCAATGATGCGCAGTTGGCCCACACCGTTATGGACGTTGTGGACGGGTTTTTTCGGGCGAGATGAACTGGCCATTAATGCTCCGGAACCCCGAGCGGCTGCTCGGCAGGTTTATCAGTGGGGGGCGGTAGTGGCTTTTGCGCAATCGTCGGGCCGGCGGTCACGATGACCATCTTGTCGGCGCTCAAGTGTTTGTTCATTGCAGCCTTGACCTGCTCTACGGTCAGGGCCTGGGATTGTTTCATGAAATCTTCCAGATAGCTCAGCGGCAGGTTGTAGAAACCCATGGCGCCCAACTGGCCGACGATGTCCGCATTACTGGCGGTGGACAGCGGGAAGCTGCCGGCCAGTTCGCGCTTGGCGTCATCCAGTTCTTTTTGCGTCGGGCCGGTCTTGAGGTAGTCGGCCAGCACGTCCTCGACCAGGCGCAGGGTGCCGCCGCTCATTTGCGCGCGGGTCTGCAGGTTGATCATGAACGGGCCACGTGCCTGCATCGGGGAGAAGCCGGAATACACGCCGTAGGTCAGGCCGCGTTTTTCACGCACCTCGCTCATCAGGCGGGTGCCGAAGCCGCCGCCGCCAAGGATCTGGTTACCCAGGGACAAGGCTGCGTAGTCCGGATCGGCGCGGTCAATGCCCAGTTGTGCGAACAGCAAGTGTGTCTGCTTGGACGGGAACTCGATATGGCTCAAGCCCGCCTTTGGCTCGGTCGGCTGGGCGATCTTCGCCAGGGCCGGGCCCTTGGGCAGGGATGCCGACACCTTGGCCGTCATGGCTTCGGCTTCGGTGCGGGTCAGATCGCCCACCACGGCAATCACCGCATTACCCGCGGCATAGGCTTTGGCGTGGAACGCCTGTAACTGCGCAAGGGTAATCTTCGGAACGCTCTCAGGCGTGCCTTCGCTCGGGTGTGCGTAGGGGTGGTCGCCATACAGGCGCTTGAACAGTTCAAGGCTGGCCAGCTTGGCCGGGTTCTGTTTCTGGTATTCAAAACCGGCGAGGATCTGGTTCTTGATCCGCGCCAACGAATCGGCCGGGAACGTCGGCTTGCCAAGCACCTGGTCAAACAGTGCCAGGGCGGCTTCGCGCTTATCGCTGTCGCTCAGGCTGCGCAACGACACCAGCGCCATATCGCGGTAGGCGCCATTGCCAAAGTCGGCACCCAGGCCCTCAAAACCACTGGCGATCTGGCTGACATCCTTGCCCGGCACGCCTTCGTTGAGCATGGCGTTGGTCATCAGCGCCAGGCCCGGGGCGTCGCCGTCCTGGCTACTGCCCGCCGCAAACAGGATGCGCATGTCGAACATCGGCAGCTCATGGGCTTCGACGAACAGCACCTTGGCGCCTTCGGCGGTGGTCCAGGTTTGCACGTCGAGCTTACGGTTGGTCGGCGCCTTGCCGTCCAGCTCCGCCAGGGATTGCAGCTTGTTGGCGGATTGAGCCTTGTCCAATGCCTGGCTGGCGACGGACTCGCTCGGGCGCAGGAAGTACACGGTACTGGCCGCAATCACGGTGAGGGTGATCAGGCCGGGCAGGATCAGGCGGTTGCTTTTGCGATCACTCATGAGCGTTCTCCTCAGGCAAAACATGGGCGACGCTCAGACGTTCGCGGGTGAAATAGGTGCGCGCGGCCTTCTGGATATCTTCCGGGGTCACGCTTTGCAGGTCTGCCAGTTCGGTGTCCATCAGCTTCCAGGACAGGCCGACGGTTTCCAGTGAACCAATGGCGGTGGCCTGGCTGGTGATGGAGTCGCGCTGGTACACCACGCCGGCAATGACCTGGGCGCGGATACGCTCCAGTTCTTCACGGGTCGGCGGCTTGGCTTTCAACGCATCCAACAGGCGCCACAGGCCGGCTTCGGCTTGGGCAATGGTTTTCTTCTTTTGCTGGTTCGGGGTGGCCGTCAGGGTAAACAGGCTGTCACCGCGGGTATAAGCGTCGTAGCTGGTGGAAGCGGCGGATACCAATTCTTCACCGCGCTCCAGTTGCTCTGAAATACGCGCGCTGTAGCCACCATCCAAGAGGGCCGAGATCAGGCGCAGGGCTTGCACCGAACGCTTGTCTTCGGCGGTGGCCAGGCCGGGCACGTTGAAACCGAGGATCACGCTCGGAAGTTGGGTCTGTACCCGCATCGTCAACAAGCGCTCGCCGGGTTCGGCCAGCTCCAGTGGGATCTTCGCCGGTGGTACGTCACGCTTGGGGATCGGGCCGAAGTAGCGTTGGGCCAGGTTCTTCACCTCATCCGGAGTCACGTCGCCCACCACCACCAACGTGGCGTTGTTCGGCACGTACCAGGATTGGTACCAGTGGCGCAGCTCTTGGACTTTCATGCGCTCAAGGTCGGCCATCCAGCCGATGGTCGGCGTGTGATAGCCGCTGGCCGGGTAGGCCATGGCCTTGAAGCGCTCGTAGGCTTTGGACATCGGGTTGTCGTCGGTGCGCAGGCGGCGTTCCTCCTTGATCACCTCGATCTCGCGGCTGAACTCGTCGGCCGGCAGGCGCAGGCTGGCCATGCGGTCGGCCTCGAGTTCGAAGGCGACACCCAGGCGGTCACGGGCCAGCACCTGGTAGTAGGCGGTGTAGTCGTCACTGGTGAAGGCATTTTCTTCGGCGCCCAGGTCGCGCAGGATCAGCGAGGCTTCGCCCGGGCCAACCTTGGCGCTGCCCTTGAACATCATGTGCTCCAGGGCGTGGGACAAACCGGTCTGGCCCGGGGTTTCGTAGCTCGAACCGACCTTGTACCAGACTTGGGAAACCACCACCGGCGCACGATGATCTTCGCGCACGACCACTTTAAGGCCGTTATCCAGGGTGAATTCATGGGTGGGTTGTGGGTCGGCAGCCAGAGCTGAAAGGGGCAGACAAACTGTGCTGAGCAGCAGGCCTGCGGCGCGGCGGGCTAGAGCATTCATTCGTTTTTAAACCTGTTGGACTGCCCGCTTGGTCTTAGCGTCGGCGGGCGAGGAGGTGCTAGGATACTGATCCGATTTAGGGACGGCCACTGCGGTCGTCATCTTATCCTGGGTCCAGTCGTAGGAATGTTGGAATAGATGGTGGGTTTCTCCGACGATCTTCAACTTTTCGGCGATTTTATCGCTTCAGTCCTATATTGAAACGATTTGCTAAGGCCTTTATTTACGCCTTACAAAATGTTGCGCATGAACAAGCGGGCTTTAACGCAGTCTGTTCTGCATCGAATTTATTTACCGAGGCGCCCTGGCGCATCGCTACTTTGAGATAGCCGTCCTCCATGTTTGGTTCCAACGACGACAAGAAGAACCCAGCTGCGGCTGGCGAGAAAAAAGGCCTGTTCGGATGGCTGCGCAAAAAGCCGCAGGAACCCGTCGTCGAACAGCCGCAGGTTCAATCTGAGCCGGTTCCCGAGCCTATAGTAGAAACCCAGCCGATTGCTGAAGCCCCTGCTCCGGTGGTGTTGCCGATGGCAGAGCCGGTGTTGCAGCCGGTGGCTGAAGCCACGACGGAACCTGAGGCAGAGCCGGCGCACAAGCCGTGGCTTGAGCTGCCGGTGGCCGAAGAGCCGGTTGCACTGGTTGAGGATGTGCAGGCCGAACATGTGACGCCGCCGATTCCAGTGGTGGTTGAGCCCGTGGAGGTGGTCGTCGAAGCGCCCGCGCCGGTAATTGTCGAACCCACTCTGGCACCTGTCGTCGTTGCCGCTCCCGCTGTTATCGAGCCGCCGGTCGCCTTGGAGCCTGTTGCCGTTTCCCCGGAAACCAGTAAAACCGGCTTCTTCGCCCGCCTCAAGCAGGGCCTGAGCAAGACCAGCGCCAGCATCGGCGAAGGCATGGCCAGCCTGTTCCTGGGCAAGAAGGTGATTGATGACGAGCTGCTGGAAGACATCGAAACCCGCCTGCTGACCGCAGACGTGGGCGTTGAGGCCACGGCCGTGATCATCCAGAGCCTGACCCAGAAGGTCGCGCGCAAGCAGTTGACCGACGCCGACGCACTGTACAAGTCCTTGCAGGCCGAGCTGGCCGCGATGCTCAAGCCCGTGGAAGCCCCACTGGTGATCACGCCGAAGAAACCGTTCGTGATTCTGGTGGTTGGCGTAAACGGCGCCGGCAAGACCACCACCATCGGCAAGCTGGCCAAGAAGCTGCAATCGGAAGGCAAGAAAGTCATGCTCGCCGCCGGCGACACCTTCCGGGCCGCCGCCGTAGAGCAGTTGCAGGTCTGGGGTGAGCGCAACAAGATCCCGGTGATTGCCCAGCACACCGGTGCGGACTCCGCCTCGGTGATCTTCGACGCCGTGCAAGCGGCCAAGGCCCGTAACATCGACGTGTTGATCGCCGATACCGCCGGTCGCCTGCACACCAAAGACAATCTGATGGAAGAGCTGAAGAAAGTCCGCCGTGTGATCGGCAAGCTCGACGCCGATGCGCCGCACGAGGTCTTGCTGGTCCTCGACGCTGGCACCGGCCAGAACGCCATCAGCCAGGCCAAACAATTCAACCAGACGGTGCAACTGACTGGCCTGGCATTGACTAAGCTCGACGGCACGGCCAAGGGCGGCGTGATCTTTGCCTTGGCTAAACAGTTCGGGTTGCCGATTCGTTATATCGGTGTCGGTGAAGGTATCGACGACTTGCGCACCTTTGAGGCCGAACCCTTTGTACAGGCACTGTTTGCCGAGCGGGAGCGTTCATGATTCGATTCGAACAGGTCGGTAAACGCTATGCCAACGGGCATGTAGGCTTGCATGAGCTGAGCTTTCGAGTGCGTCGCGGCGAATTCTTGTTTGTCACCGGCCATTCGGGCGCCGGCAAAAGTACGCTGTTGCGCCTGCTGCTGGCCATGGAACGCCCGACCACCGGCAAGTTGCTGCTGGCCGGCCAAGACCTGGCCACCATCAGCAATGCGCAGATTCCATTCCTGCGCCGCCAGATCGGCGTGGTGTTCCAGAACCACCAGTTGTTGTTCGATCGCACGGTATTCAATAACGTTGCCCTGCCGTTGCAGATTCTCGGGTTGTCCAAGGCCGAGATCGTCAAGCGTGTGGACTCGGCCCTGGAGCGCGTGGCGCTGTCGGACAAGACCGATCTGTATCCCGGAGATCTGTCCACCGGCCAGCAACAGCGCGTCGGCATTGCCCGCGCCATCGTCCACCGTCCGGCCTTGCTGCTGGCGGACGAGCCCACCGGTAACCTCGACCCGCGCCTGGCGGCCGAGATCATGGGCGTCTTCGAAGACATCAACCGGCTGGGCACCAGCGTGCTGATCGCCAGTCACGACTTGGCCCTGATTGCCCGCATGCGTCACCGCATGCTGACCCTGCAACGCGGCCGCCTGATCGGTGATGGGGAGGCTGGCGTATGAGTGCCACACGTAGTCCCAAAGTGTCCGAGCGCGTGGCGCCCAAACCGGCTGACCCGCAACCGCCCAAGAAAAAACGCGATGAAGATGATGGTCCGGATTTTGGCACCTTGGTGCGCGCCTGGGTCGAAAGCCATCGCGCCAGCCTGTTGGACAGCCTGCGTCGTCTGGGTAAACAGCCAATTGGCAGCTTTTTCACCTGCCTGGTGATGGCTGTGGCCTTGAGCCTGCCGATGGGGCTGTCGCTGTTGCTTAACAATGTGGAGCGCCTGGGCGGTTCCTGGCAGCGCGCGGCGCAGATTTCCCTGTACCTGAACCTCGACGCCAGCACCAAGGACGGCGAGAGCTTGCGTGACGACATCAAGAACCTGCCGGGCGTAGCGGATGCCGAGTACATCAGCCGCGACCAGGCCCTTGAGGAGTTCCAGCAGCAATCGGGCCTGGGTGAGGCGCTCAAGGAACTGCCGCAAAATCCGCTGCCGGGCGTGGTGTTGGTGACCCCTGACGAAGTCGATAAGCCAGCCCTTGAAGCCCTGCGACAAAAACTCGCAGAGATGCCCAAGGTGCAACAGGCGCAACTTGATCTAGTCTGGGTAGAGCGCCTGGCCGCCATTCTCAAGCTGGGCGACCGTTTTGTGTTTGGCCTGACAGTGCTGTTGGTGTCTGCATTACTTTTGGTGATAGGTAATACCATTCGTCTTCATATTGAAAACCGTCGCACCGAGATAGAAGTGATTAAACTGGTCGGCGGCACGGACAGCTATGTGCGTCGTCCTTTTCTGTACATGGGCGCGCTTTATGGCTTGGGTGCCGGGGTTTTGTCCTGGGGCGTGCTGGCGTTTGGCCTTAATTGGTTGAACGACGCGGTTGTCGGGCTGGCTGGTTTGTACGGCAGTGATTTTGCCCTGGCCGGCGTGCCGGTTGCCGATGGTCTGTCCTTGTTGCTTGGGGCGGTGCTCTTGGGGTATATCGGTGCTTGGATTGCGGTCGCACGGCATTTACGTGAGCTGGCACCGAAGTAGTTAATGTCAGATTAATGTGGTTTCGTTTGTATTGACCGTATCAGCGGTTTAGGGAACTTATCCTACGGTTCCCGGTCAATTTTCGCAGTGCTGAACTGCACGAGTTATGTGAGTCGGAGGTTTTTTCGTATGACCACTTCTTTGCAACCTGCTTATGCCTTGGTCCCGGGTGCGAACCTGGAGGCTTATGTGCACACGGTGAACAGCATTCCATTGCTGACGCCTGAGCAGGAGCGTGAACTGGCCGAGAGTCTCTACTATGAGCAGGATTTGGGGGCGGCTCGGCAGATGGTGCTCGCCCACCTGCGTTTTGTTGTACATATCGCCCGTAGCTATAGCGGCTACGGCCTGGCCCAGGCTGACCTGATCCAGGAAGGCAACGTCGGCCTCATGAAGGCTGTAAAGCGCTTCAACCCTGAAATGGGCGTGCGCCTGGTGTCGTTCGCTGTGCACTGGATCAAGGCGGAAATCCACGAGTTCATCCTGCGCAACTGGCGCATCGTGAAAGTGGCGACCACCAAGGCCCAGCGCAAGCTGTTCTTCAACCTGCGCAGCCAGAAAAAGCGCCTGGCGTGGCTGAACAACGAGGAAGTCCACCGTGTGGCCGAAAGCCTTGGTGTGGAGCCCCGTGAAGTTCGTGAGATGGAAAGCCGCCTGACCGGTCATGACATGGCCTTCGACCCAGCCGCCGAAGCGGATGACGACAGCGCCTTCCAATCGCCGGCCAACTACCTGGAAGACCACCGGTACGACCCGGCACGTCAACTGGAAGATGCCGACTGGAGCGACAACTCCAATCACAACCTGCACGAAGCGCTGGAAGTGCTGGACGACCGTAGCCGTGACATCCTCTACCAGCGCTGGTTGGCGGAAGACAAGGCTACGCTGCACGACCTGGCGCAGAAGTACAACGTGTCGGCCGAGCGGATTCGTCAGCTTGAAAAAAGCGCGATGAACAAGCTGAAGTTGTCCATCGCCGCCTGACTTGAGCTGCGACACCGTCAAAGTGTGGGAGGGGGCTTGCTCCCGATAGCGGATTACCAGTCGATTTATGTGTGACTGATCCACCGTTATCGGGAGCAAGCCCCCTCCCACTTTTGTTTTGTGTTGTATCAGTCGGACCAGGGCGCCTTGCGGGAGTTATTCAGCTCGACCAGGTAACCATTCCCACCCAGCTGGCTCATCTGCTGGCGAATCCAGGCGGCGCGCCGCGCCACATAAGCGGTCGGATGGCTGGCACTCCACACCCGTGGGTTAGGCAACACCGCCGCCAGGTAACTGGCCTGCTGGCGTGAAAGCCCTTTGGCGCTCACCCCGAAATGGTGCCGCGCCGCCGCTTCTGCGCCGAACACGCCTTCATCCCATTCCACGCTGTTGAGGTACACCTCAAGAATCCGCTGCTTGGGCCACAGTATTTCGATCAGCCCGGTAAACCACGCCTCCAGGCCCTTGCGCAGATAACTGCGGCCGGCCCACAGGAACAGGTTCTTCGAGACTTGTTGGCTCAACGTACTGGCGCCACGAATCGAACCGCCGCGCTCGTTGTGCAGGATCGCCGCCTGGATCGCGCCGAAGTCGAAGCCCCAATGCTGCGGGAAGCGCTGGTCTTCGCCGGCCATCACCGCCACCTTGAGGTCGTCGCAGATTTCGTCCCACGGCACCCAGGTGCGTTGCAGGTCAATGGGTTCGCCGTCGATCCAGGATTCGATCTTGCGCTCCACCATCAACCCCGTGAACGGTGGTGGAACGACACGAAACAGCAGCACCAGCAGAACGCTACCGATGGCAAACCATTTCAGGGCTTTGAGAAAACGCTTGAAGAGGACACGCAGCATAGAGATGGCTTGGCCGAACCCGTTGAGCGGGCCATTATACAGACCCTGCCCATTGCGTCTGACTGGAGTTCCTCATGCTGCGTGGCTTTCTGATGTTGGCGGCTTTTTTTGGCTTCACCGGTGTTGCCCTCGGCGCGTTCGCCGCCCACGGCCTGAAAAACCGCCTGAGCGCCGAATACCTGGCGATCTTCCACACCGGCGTGACCTATCAGTTGGTGCACACCCTGGCGTTGTTCGGCGTAGCGCTGTTGGCGGTGCACATTCCTGGCCGACTGGTCACCTGGGCGGGCGTCGCGTTTACCGTCGGCATCCTGTTGTTTTCCGGCAGCTTGTATGTGCTGACCCTGACCGGCGTCAGTAAGCTGGGCATCATCACCCCTTTTGGTGGGCTGGCATTCTTGCTGGGCTGGTTCTTCCTCGGGCTGTCCGCGTGGCGCCTGCAGGCCGTCTGACCAAGGGACTTGGGCACACCACGCCAATCGGGCTAGAATGCTGGCCCCTAAAAACGATGGCGGCCCGTGGCATGCGCATTCAGTTGAACGGCGAATCCTTTGAACTGCCCGACGGTGAAACCGTTGCGGCCCTGCTGACCCGTCTGGATTTGACCGGGCGTCGTGTCGCAGTGGAGCTCAACCTGGATATCGTCCCGCGTAGCCAGCACGCCGAGACCGCGCTCACCGAAGGTGACCAGGTCGAAGTGGTGCACGCCATCGGCGGCGGCTAGCCGTCCGGCGCTCAAGTGCGCCAACTCGCATTCTGCAGAACCTCATCCAAACAGAGGATTTCCCATGAGCATCGTTCGTAGCGACAAGCCCTTCGTCCTGGCCGGTCGTACCTACCAGTCCCGCCTGCTGGTCGGCACCGGCAAGTACCGCGACATGGAAGAAACCCGCCTGGCCATCGAGGCCTCGGGTGCCGAGATCGTCACGTTCGCGGTGCGCCGCACCAACCTCGGCCAGATCGAAGGGGAGCCGAACCTGCTCGAAGTGCTGTCGCCCGACCGCTACACCTTCTTGCCGAACACCGCCGGTTGCTATGACGCCATCGAAGCCGTGCGCACCTGCCGCCTGGCCCGTGAGCTGCTTGACGGCCATAACCTGGTGAAGCTGGAAGTGTTGGCCGACCAGAAAACCCTGTTCCCCAACGTGATCGAAACCCTCAAGGCCGCTGAAACCCTGGTCAAGGAAGGCTTCGACGTGATGGTCTACACCAGCGATGACCCGATCATCGCGCGCCAACTGGCCGAAATCGGCTGTATCGCCGTGATGCCCCTGGCCGGCCTGATTGGCAGTGGCCTGGGGATCTGCAACCCGTATAACCTGCAGATCATCCTCGAAGAGGCCAAGATTCCGGTGCTGGTGGATGCGGGCGTGGGCACTGCCTCCGACGCCACCATCGCCATGGAGCTGGGCTGTGACGCGGTGCTGATGAACTCGGCCATTGCCCATGCCCAGCAGCCGATCATGATGGCTGAAGCGATGAAACACGCAATCGTTGCAGGCCGCCTGGCATACCTCGCCGGGCGCATGCCGAAAAAACTTTACGCCAGCGCCTCCTCGCCGCTGGATGGCCTGATCAAGTAAGAGCTATTGATGACTGAATCAAACGAAACGCCGAACACCGTGGAAGAAGGCGACGAGTCCAAGCACCGCCGTATCAAGAGTTTTGTGATGCGCGCCGGTCGCATGACCGAAGGCCAGCAAAAGGGCCTGGAACAAGGCACGCCGCTGTTCGTATTGCCATTGGCCGACGCGCCGGTGGACTACGACCAAGTGTTCGGCCGTTCGGCCCCGCGTTCCCTGGAAATCGGTTTCGGCATGGGGCATTCCCTGCTGGAAATGGCTGCGGCGTCGCCGGAACAGGATTTCATCGGTGTGGAAGTGCACCGCCCAGGTGTCGGCGCGCTGCTTAACGGCGTGCTGACGCAGGGTTTGACCAACCTGCGGGTCTACGACTGCGATGCGATTGAAGTGCTCAACCGCTGCATCGCCGACAACAGCCTCGACCGCCTGATGCTGTTCTTCCCCGACCCGTGGCACAAGGCTCGTCACCACAAGCGTCGTATCGTCCAGGCTTCCTTTGCGGAGCTGGTGCGCAGCAAGCTCAAGGTGGGTGGGATCCTGCACATGGCCACCGACTGGGAACCGTATGCCGAATACATGCTGGAGGTGATGAACGTCGCCCCTGGCTACCGTAACCTGGCCGAAGACGGCAAATGCGTACCGCGCCCGGCAGAGCGCCCGA
The DNA here is from genome assembly GCF_023242475.1 of Pseudomonas sp. MWU15-20650. Taxonomy (GTDB): domain Bacteria; phylum Pseudomonadota; class Gammaproteobacteria; order Pseudomonadales; family Pseudomonadaceae; genus Aquipseudomonas. The sequence continues at coordinate 68,322 of NZ_JALJFG010000018.1, forward strand.
TCACCAAGTTCGAACGCCGTGGTGAGCGGTTAGGGCATGGGGTGTGGGACTTGAAGTTCGAGAAGTTGGCTTAATCAGCTATCAACGTTGAAATGCAGTGAAAATGTGGGAGGGGGCTTTTGCCCCCTCCCACATTTGTTTTTGCAGGGTGCTCGGGACTAGCGGCGGTCTGCCACGACGCCAATCAACACCAGCACCACCACCAGCACCGGCGCCAGGCTGTAGTTATTGAACTGGCTCAACCCCCGCACAATCCACGGCGTCGCGTAGATCAACGCTGCACCACTACCGATCATGCACAGCAGAGCCATCAACGGCACGCGCAATGCACCGGCGATGCTGCCCAATCGCGCTTCCACCCAGCCTTTGATGTCTGCGCCAAACAGCACCAGCAAGCAGCCCACAAGGGCCAGGGAGATTTCCGACAGGTTACTGCGGCTCCAGCGGGATACGGTGGCGAGGAGGTCGAGTACCAGGTCCATGCGATTTCCTTAAGAGCTATCAGCTCAAAAACTTTTGCAACAGGTCATTGAGAAAGAGTTGCCCACGGTCGGTTGCCACCAGGCGTGACGGTTCGACCTGCATTAAGCCACTTTGTTCTGCATCGCGACGGGCCTCGTCGAGGCTCGCCAGTTCGAGGCCGGTGCGTTCGGCGTAGAGCTTGGCTTCGACGCCGTCAGTCAGGCGCAAGGCGTTCATCAGGAACTCGAACGGAAGCTCTTCGTTGGTCAGCTCTTTCGCTCCGGCCTGGAAGCTTTTGGCCGGGTTGAGGTAGTCCTTGGGCGCGCGGGTTTTCCAGGTGCGCACGATTCGACCGTCCGGATGGCTGAGCTTGCCGTGGGCGCCAGCGCCGATGCCGATGAAGTCGCCAAAGCTCCAGTAGTTCAGGTTATGCCGCGCCGGGCGACCCGGTTGGGCATAGGCCGACACTTCGTATTGCGCGTAACCGTGTTCGGCAAGCAGCGCCTGGCCGGCTTCCTGGATGTCCCACAGCGTGTCGTCTTCCGGTAGCGTCGGCGGTTGGTTCCAGAATACGGTGTTGGGTTCCAGGGTCAGTTGGTACCAGGACAAGTGCGTCGGCTTGAGTGCAATCGCCTGGCGCAGATCGCCCAAGGCGTCGTCCAGGGACTGATCGGGCAAACCATGCATCAAGTCCAGGTTGAAATTATCGAACCCGGCCTGGCGCGCCATGTCGGCAGCACGTACGGCTTCATCACCGTTATGGATGCGACCAAGAGCCTCGAGTTTTTCCTGCTGGAAGCTCTGGATGCCAATGGACAGGCGATTGATCCCCAGCTGGCGATACGCCACGAACTTCTCTTGCTCGAAGGTTCCAGGGTTGGCTTCCAGGGTGATCTCGATATCGCTGGCAAACGGGATGCGCGCTTCTACGCCCTTGAGCAAGCGGCCCAGCGCGGCGGCGCTGAACAGGCTGGGTGTACCGCCGCCGAAGAAAATCGAACTCAGTTCCCGGCCGTAAACGGCGTGCAGGTCCTGATCGAGGTCCGCCAGCAACGCGTCGACATACTCTTCTTCCGGCAGCACGTTACTCGCGGTATGGGAGTTGAAGTCGCAATACGGGCATTTACGCACGCACCACGGGATGTGGATGTACAGCGCCAGGGGCGGCAGGTGGGGCAGGGCCGCCCGTGGTGTTTGCGCGCCACCGTGGATCAGTGGCTGCGCAGAGGTGTTCTGGGTCATTTCAGGCCCAGGCGTTGGCGCAGCAAATCCATTGCGCGGGCGCGGTGGCTGATCTGGTTCTTGTCGGCCGGGCTGAGTTCGGCGCTGGAGACATTGCGCTCCGGCACCCAAAACAGCGGGTCATAGCCAAAGCCATGCTCGCCACTGGCTGCGTGCAGGATGCGCCCCTGCCACAAGCCCTCGCACAGGATCGGCAACGGGTCATCCGCATGCCGCACCAAGGCCAGCACGCAGACGAATTGTGCACCGCGTTCGTTATCCGGTACGCCCTTGAGGGCGTCCAGCAACTTGGCGTTGTTGGCCGCGTCGCCCTTGCCGTCGGCATAACGCGCCGAATAGATGCCAGGGGCGCCGCCAAGAAAGTCCACCGCCAGCCCCGAGTCATCCGCCAGCGCCGGCAGGCCCGAGATACGTGCGGCATTGCGCGCCTTGAGGATGGCGTTCTCGACGAACGACAAGCCGGTCTCTTCAGGTTCGACCTGGCTGAATTCGCCAATCGAGCGCAGTTGCACGGACTCACCGAGCATGGCTTGCAGTTCTTTGAGTTTGCCGGCGTTATGGCTGGCCAGTACGAGTTGGGTAAGGTTCATCATTCGGCCGGGAAAAGTTCTTGGACAAAACTGAAACTGTGGGCCTTGCCCCCGGTTTCAACGTTAATCGTGAAGGTCTTGAATTCCTGCTGTGGCACTGAGTAGGGGGCGAGGTAATTGGTCGCACCCTTTTCGGTGATCTGCTTGAACGTCAGCACTTCGCTCTTGCCGCTCAAGTCCTTGAGGGTGCCGGTCACCTGCGCTACCACCGGCGTCACGCCCTTGAACACGGACACGTTGATCAGGCCCTTATTCTTGCTGCGAACCACTCCTACCGCCTGGGCGGTTTCCGGTTGCAGGAAGCTGGAGGTAAAGGTGTTGTAGCGCACGGTGATATCGCCGAATTCCTTCGTGCGATTGGGATCGATAACGTCGGCGGCCATGGCGTGGGTGCCAAGGAGTGCGGTCAATAGAAAAACAGCCAAACGACTCATGAGCGTCCCTCTTGAAGATGATTAGACGGCAATTTGGTGGTCGGCCAGGCCAGGGCTGCTGACCCGGTAGATACCGATTTCGCCCAACAGGTTGGGCCATAGCTTACTCGCCCAGCCGTGGCGGTGCTGTTGATCGACGGCCAGGCGGTTGATCACTTTGGCTTCACGCTCACCGCACAACGCCTCGAAGTCTTCGAACGTACAGAAGTGGATGTTTGGCGTGTTGTACCAAGTGTATGGCAGGAAGTCCGAGACCGGCATGCGGCCCTTGGTGGCCAGGTACCAACGGCAGCGCCAGTGGCCGAAGTTGGGGAACGTGATGATGCACTGGCGACCGACGCGCAGCATTTCATCGAGGATGCGGTCCGGGTAGTGCACCGCTTGCAGGGCCTGGGTCATCACCACGATGTCGAAGCTGTTGCTGGCAAAGTTGCCCAGGCCCTTGTCCAGGTCCTGCTCGATCACGTTGATGCCCTTGGCCACGCACTGGGCGATGTTGTCCGGGTCGTTTTCCAAGCCATAGCCGGTGACTTGCTTGTTGTCGCGCAGCCAGCTCAGCAGTTCGCCATCGCCGCAGCCAAGGTCGAGCACACGGCTGCCGGCGGGGATCCAGTCTTGGATGATTTCCAGGTCGGCTCTCATGGCGTTCTCACAAAGTAATGCGGTTCATGTAATTGCCAAAAGCCTGCAAGTAGCGCGGGATCGGGATCAGGAAGGCGTCATGGCCTTGCGGTGCGTCGATCTCCAGGTAGCAGACGTCTTTCTTGGCGGCCATCAGGGCGTCCACCAGCTCGCGGGAGCGGGCCGGCGAGAAGCGCCAGTCGGTGGTGAACGACATCACGCAAAACTTGGCCGTGGCGCTCTCGAAGGTTTTCGCCAGGTCGTCATCGAAGTTGGCCGCCGGGTCGAAGTAGTCCAGCGCCTTGGTCATCAACAGGTAGGTATTGGCGTCGAAACGCCCGGAGAACTCTTCGCCCTGATAACGCAGGTAGCTTTCCACCTGGAATTCGACGCTGTGGAAATCGTAGTTGAGCTTTTCGCTCTTGAGGCCACGGCCGAATTTCTCGCCCATGGAGTCATCGGACAGGTAGGTGATATGCCCGACCATCCGCGCCAGCATCAAGCCGCGCTTGGGGATCACGCCGGCTTCCTGGAACGAACCACCATGGAACTCGGGGTCGGTGAGGATCGCCTGGCGCGCCACTTCGTTGAAGGCGATGTTCTGCGCCGACAGCTTGGGGGCCGAGGCGATGGCCAGGCAATGGCGCACGCGGTCCGGGTAGCTGATGGTCCACTGCAGTGCCTGCATGCCGCCGAGGCTGCCGCCAATCACCGCAGCCCACTGGCGCACGCCCAGCAGGTCGGCGAGGCGCGCCTGGCTGTGCACCCAGTCTTCCACGGTCAACACCGGGAAGTCTGCGCCGAACGGTTTGCCGGTTTCCGGGTTGAGGCTGCTGGGGCCGGTGGACCCATTGCAACCGCCCAGGTTGTTCAGGCTGACCACAAAGAATTTTTGGGTGTCGATGGGCTTGCCGGGGCCGATGCAGCTGTCCCACCAGCCGGGCTTGCGGTCGTCGACGGAATGAAAACCGGCGGCGTGATGATGGCCGGACAAGGCGTGGCAGATCAGCACGGCGTTGCTCGCCGTTGCGTTCAGCTGGCCATAGGTCTCGTAGATCAGGTCGTAGGCCGGCAGTGAGCGACCACAGGCCAGGGCCAGCGGTTCGCTGAAGTGCGCCACTTGGGGCACGACCAGTCCAACAGAATCGGGGGGGAAGGCAGCTGGCATCGACCCTGCTCTCGTTTAAATGAGGCGTAAGTCTAAAGAGCGGGGCCCCTAGCGGCAAGCAAAGGCCTGCGTGGATTCAATTCAATATGCAGATACAAAATGTGGGAGGGGGCTTGCTCCCGATTGCAGTGGGTCAGCTACCGATAAGCTGACTGATCCACCGCTATCGGGAGCAAGCTCCCTCCCACTGGGTTTAGTGCATTTCAGATCAGCCCGAACAGCTCCTTAGGCATGAATGCGTAGTAGGCCAGGCGCGGAATCACCCAGCTTTGCAGCAGCTGGATCGCGATAAACGCGAAGATTGGCGAGATGTCCAGGCCACCCAGGTTCGGGATCAGGCGACGGAACGGTGCGAGTACCGGCTCGGTAATCTGCGCAACCAGCTCGGCGCCCGGGCTGCGGCTGCCCGGTGCGACCCACGACAGGATCACGCTGATGATCATCGACCAGAAGAGGATCTTCAAAAACAGCGAGAAGATGCCGATCAGTCCCCACGGCAACAGCAACACCGTGAAGGCTTGGTAGCCGTTGAGCATCAGGATCACCACAAACAGCAAAATCTGCAGCAGCAGCGCGAGCACCAGCGACGACATGTCCAGGCCAAACAGGCTCGGGATAACTCGGCGCAGGGGCTTGAGCAACGGCTGCGTGGCCTTGACCACGAACTGGCAGAGCGGGTTGTAGAAGTTTGCCCGCACCAGTTGCAGGATAAAGCGCATCAGCACGATCAGCAGGTACAGGCTGCCCAAGGTCTGGATGATGAAAATGGCAGCGTCATTGATTCCGAGCATGTTTGTTTCCTATGTAGGGGACGACTATTTGCCCAACTGCTCGGCCATTTCTGCCGAACGATGTGCCGCGGCACCCAGTGCTTTTTCCACCAGGGCTTCAAAGCCCCCGGCCTGGAACGATTCGATGGCGGCCTGTGTGGTGCCGCCGGGGGACGTGACGCGGCGGCGCAATTCGGCAGCATCCACATCGCTTTCGACGGCCATGTTCGCGGCGCCCAGGGCGGTTTGCTCGGCCAGTTGCTCTGCGACTTCGTGTGGCAGGCCGAGTTTCACGCCGGCGGCGGTCATGGCCTCGATCAGCAGGAAGAAGTAAGCCGGGCCGCTGCCGGACACGGCGGTGACGGCGTCCAGCTGCTGCTCCTGCTCAAGCCACACGGCCAGACCCACGGCAGACAGCAGCGCCTGGGCCTGGTCACGTTGTTCGGCGGTCACTTCAGCCGTGGCATACAACCCGCTCACGCCCTTGCGCAGCAGCGCCGGGGTGTTGGGCATGCAACGCACGATTGGCTGGGCACCGAGCCAGTTGGTCAGGCTGGCACAGGTGATACCGGCGGCGATGGACACAATCAGTTGATGGGGCTGCAGGCTCGGGCGCAGGCTCTCGCACACGGCCTTCATGGCTTGTGGCTTGACCGCCAGCACGATCACGTCAACGCCCTGGATGGCCTCGGCGTTGTCGGCGAAGGTTTCGATACCGTGTTCGGCGCTGACGCGCGCGCGGGAGTCGGCGCCAGGGTCGCTGGCGCGAATCTGCTGGGCTTGCAGCCCCTTGGCCCGCAAGCCGCCGATCAGGCTGGCCGCCATGTTACCGGCGCCGATAAAGGCAATACGCGTGTTGCTCATGACAGGTCCTTATTTTCGAGGGAAGTCAGCCATTTCATGGCTGGCCGTAGTCGCGGGCGCCAAACAGGGCGGTACCGATCCGCACCCAGGTGGCGCCTTGGGCGATGGCCGACTCAAGGTCGTGGCTCATGCCCATGGAAAGTGTGTCCAGCGGCAGCTTCAAACTGGCTTGCAGCTCGCTGACCTTGGCGAACGCTGCGTCTTGCGCGGCGCGATCTTCAGTCGGCTCGGGGATCGCCATCAAACCGCGCAGCTTCAGGCGCGGCAAGGCGCTGATGGCGCTTGCCAGGGCCGGCAGGTCGGCAGGCGTACAGCCGGATTTGCTGGCTTCGCCACTGACGTTGACCTGGATACAGATATTCAGCGGCGGCAGGTCGGCCGGGCGTTGTTCGGACAGGCGTTGTGCGATTTTCAGGCGGTCCACGGAATGTACCCAAGCGAAGTTCTCGGCGATCGCGCGAGTCTTGTTCGATTGAATGGGGCCGATGAAGTGCCAACTCAAGGGCAGGTCGGTTAATTCGGCCTGTTTGCCCAAGGCTTCCTGCAGGTAGTTTTCGCCAAAATCGTGCATCCCGGCGGCATGGGCTTCGCGCACCGCTTGGGCGGGTTTGGTCTTGCTCACGGCCAGCAGGTGGATGCTGCTTGCGTCACGTTGCACGGCGTCGGCTGCGGCGCGGATGCGCTGGCTAACCAAGTCGATGTTGTCTGCTATCGTCGACATTCAAGATGCGCCCGTGGATATGGAGTCCGCGGCATTCTACTGGAAATGGAAAGCCCTATGGATATCACTGAACTGCTGACGGCCAGCGTGCGCCGTGGCGCCTCTGACCTGCATCTGTCGGCCGGCCTGGCGCCGATGCTGCGCCTTGATGGCGAAGTCTGGCCTCTGGACGGGCCGGTGCTTTCACCACCGCAAGTTGCGGACTTATTGAGTCCTTTGCTCAACCAATACCAGCAAAAGGATTTCGAAACATCTCTTGAAACGGATTTTGCCTTCGAGCTGCCGGGTGTCGCGCGGTTCAGGGTGAACGTATTCCGACAGGATCGCGGTGTGGGCGCGGTGTTTCGCACTATCCCGACCGAGGTCCAGAGCCTGGCAGACCTCGGGTTGGGCGAGGTATTCCAGCGTATCGCCCAGTTACCCCGTGGCCTGGTGCTGGTGACCGGCCCCACCGGCTCGGGTAAGTCCACCACCCTGGCGGCAATGATCGATTACCTCAACCAGCACCGACGGCAACACATCCTGACGCTGGAAGACCCCATCGAAGTTATCCACAGGCCGAAAATGGCCTTGGTCAACCAGCGCCAGGTGCACCGTGATACCCACAGCTTCTCAACGGCCCTGCGCTCGGCGTTGCGGGAAGACCTGGATGTGATCCTGATCGGCGAATTGCGTGACCTGGAAACCATCCGCCTGGCGCTGACGGCGGCAGAGACGGGGCACCTGGTATTCGGCACCCTGCACACCTCATCGGCGGCAAAGACGGTAGACAGGCTGGTGGACGTGTTTCCAGCGGGCGAGAAGGCCATGGTCCGCTCCATGCTGTCGGAGTCATTGCAGGCGGTGGTATCCCAGGTACTGGTGAAGAAGGTTGGCGGCGGGCGGATGGCCGCTCACGAGATCATGTTGGGTACGCCGGCCATCCGTAATCTGATCCGCGAGGACAAGGTGGCGCAAATGGTCTCGGCGATTCAGACCGGTGGGGCGCTGGGGATGAAAACCCTGGATATGAGTTTGAAGGCGTTGGTTGGTGCGGGGCTGATCAGTCGGGAGCAAGCGCGGGAGAAGGCGAGGGTGCCTGCAGACATCTAAATCAGGACGCCAGTACAGAACAAGTGTGGGAGGGGCTTGCCCCTCCCACATTTTTACTGCATTTCAGCCTGGGATCAGCGCTGGACTACCCGCAGGTTGTTCTGCTCTTTCGGCAGAACCCGCTTGGCGATTACGTAGTTCTTGTCCCAGAACGGCTTTTTCAGCGTGTCGATGCTGACCGACTTGCCACGACGCGGTGCGTGGATAAAGCGGTCGTTGCCCAGGTAGATGGCCACGTGGTTGACTTGGCGGCTTTTGAGCTTGAAGAACAACAGGTCGCCCGGTTTCAGGTCTTTACGGTCAACCTTCAGCCCGTGGCCGGCGGCCATGGCGTTGGAGGTGCGAGGTAAATCCACTGCCTTGACGTCGTTAAACGCATATTTTACCAAGCCGCTGCAGTCGAACCCTTTACTTGGGCTGCTACCGCCCCAACGATAAGGAGTACCGAGCACGTTCACGGCGCGGCTGAGGACGTTGCTGCTTTGTTTGGTATTCACGGCCAATTGGGTATGAAGCGCTTTACCGTGGGCCTTGCTCACATGAGTCGGGCGGTTGACGGTCAGCTTTACCGACTTGGCTGTGCTGGGTGTGCTGTGGACTTTAGGGGTGAAACCGTTAACGTTCGGAAGTCGTTGCTCACGATTGGTGGCGTGGGCGGCCAGTGGCATTAATAGGCAGATGGTTAGCCATGTCTTGAAAAATGGTCGCATTAGGCGTGGCTCTTATGGGTTTGCGCGCAACTTTATAACAGGTTTTTGTGCCGTTCTCAGGCCGTTTGTCGACTGAACCTTGAGGTCAAATTCAGGAAAAACGCGACGAATCGCCACAATTGTCCTACACAAGTCAGGCGGTATAAGGCTTTGAGGGGAGGGAAGATACCATTTGCCGTACGTCGGGCGCCCGTAAAAAAGTCACAAAGAAAATGAAAAAATTTATCTATTAAGGCAAAAGAGGTACTCCATGAACACCTATCAACAGGTTGGTCCGCAGCAAGACACTCACAGTAAGGTGATCGGTTACCTGCTCTGGATTTTCGGTTTTACCGGGGCGCATCGCTTTTATTACGGCAAGCCCGTTACCGGTACGATCTGGTTTTTCACCTTCGGCCTGCTGGGTATTGGTTGGCTGATCGACCTGTTCCTGATCCCTGCCATGGACCGCGAAGCCGACCTGCGTTTCACTGCCGGCCCTATCGAATACAACGTGGCCTGGATTCTGCTGGCGTTCCTGGGTGTGTTTGGCCTGCACCGCATGTACCAGGGCAAATGGATCACCGGTTTGATCTACCTGCTGACCGGTGGATTGTTCCTGATCGGGGTGCTGTATGACTTCTGGACCTTGAATACCCAGATTTCGATTCGCAACGCCGAGCGCAACGCCGGACGCTGAATCTCTCGGCCACACAGAGAACCCATATGCAGGAGGGGGCTTGCCCCCGATTGCAGTGGGTCAGCTCCAGATAAGCTGACGGGTCCACTGCTATCGGGAGCAAGCCCCCTCCCATATTGACTGTACTCGCTTTAAACCGGGTTCAAGCCTGGTAGCTGATCCGCCCATCCATCAAGGTGTACCGCACTGTCGCCGGCAGGCTATGGCCGATGAACGGGCAGTTTTCGCCTTTGGACAGCCAATGCTCTCCGGCAATCGTGGAGCTGGCCAGGTCAAACAGCACCAGATCCGCCGGCGAACCCACCTCCAGCTTACCCGCCGGCAGGCGCAAGGCGTCGGCCGGGCCGGCCGTCAGGCGTGACAGCAATGTCGGCAGGTCGAGCAAGCCATCTTCCACCAGTGTCATCGCCAACGGCAGCAGTAATTCCACACTGCTGATGCCCGGCTCGGTTGCACCAAACGGCGCCAGCTTGGCGTCACGCTCGTGGGGCTGGTGATGGCTGGAGATCGCCGACACCACACCCGACTTCACTGCCGCACGCAAGCCGTCACGGTCGGCGCGGGTGCGCAGCGGCGGTTGCACGTGGTACAGGCTGGAGAAGTCGATCAGCGCCTCATCGGTCAGGATCAACTGGTACAGGGCGACATCCGCCGTTACCGGCAGGCCACGGGCCTGGGCCTGGGCGATCAGGGCGACGCCCCGGGCGCTGGTCAGTTGGCTGAAGTGAGCACGCACACCGCTTTGTTCCACCAGCAGCAAGTCGCGGGCTAGCGCTACGGTTTCGGCGGTTTCAGGAATGCCTGGTAAGCCGAGGAAGCTGGCGACAGCACCTTCGTGGGCGAGGCCGCCTTCGGCCAGGTCGTGGTCCTGGGAATGGAAGATCACCGTCAGGTCGAAGGTGGCTGCATATTCCAGGGCGCGGCACAGCGTGCGGGTGCTGCGAAAGCTCTCCAGGCCGTTGCCGAAGGCCACGCAACCGGCGTCGCGCAGGGCGATCAACTCGGCGAGCTGTTCGCCTTCCAGGCCTTTGCTCAGGGCTCCGATAGGGAACACTTTGCAATTACCGGCTTCACGGGCGCGGTCGAGGATCAGCTCGGTCACGGCCGAGGTGTCCAGGACTGGCTTGGTGTGCGGCGGGCAGCACAGGCTGGTCACGCCACCGGCGGCGGCGGCGCGGGTTTCGCTGGTGATGTTGCCTTTGCGGCTGTAGCCCGGTTCGCGCAGGGCGACGTTCAGGTCTACCAGGCCCGGTGCGGCCACCAGGCCCTTGGCGTCGATGGTCTCGACGGCCGTGAAGCCATTGGGTGCGGCGCCGATGGCGACGATCTTGCCGCCGTCCAGGTGCAGATCGGTAACGTGATCCAGGCCACTGGCCGGATCGATGACTCGGGCGCCGAGAATGCTGAGCTTCACTGGGCGTTCTCCTGCTCGAATTGACGTTGTGCGGTTTGCCCGCTCATGGCCATGGACAGCACGGCCATGCGGACAGCGATGCCGTAGGTCACCTGGTTCAAGATCACTGACTGCGGGCCGTCGGCCACCGCCGACTCAATCTCCACCCCACGGTTGATCGGGCCGGGGTGCATCACGATGGCATCCGGCTTGGCACCGGCCAGGCGCGCCGTGGTCAGGCCGAACAGGCGGTAGAACTCGCCTTCGCTCGGCAGCAGGCCGCCGGCCATGCGTTCGCGTTGCAGGCGCAGCATGATCACCACGTCCACGTCCTTGAGGCCCTCGGTCATGTCGGTGTAGACCTTCACGCCGTATTGCTCAATGCCGATCGGCAGCAGGGTTTTCGGGGCGATCACGCGGATATCCGGGCAACCCAGGGCCTTCAGGGCCAGCATGTTCGAGCGTGCCACCCGCGAGTGCAGGATGTCGCCGACGATGGCCACCGAGAGGTTCTCAAAGCCGCCCTTGTGCCGACGGATGGTGAGCATGTCGAGCATGCCCTGGGTCGGGTGGGCATGGCGGCCGTCGCCACCGTTGATGATCGCGACCTGCGGGCACACGTGCTCGGCGATGAAGTGCGCGGCACCGGAGTCGCCGTGGCGCACCACGAACATGTCGGCGGCCATGGCTTCCAGGTTGCGCAGGGTATCGAGCAGGGTTTCGCCTTTGCTTGCCGACGAAGTGGACACGTTCAGTGTGATCACGTCGGCCGACAGCCGCTGGGCCGCCAGTTCAAAGGTCGTGCGGGTGCGGGTGGAGTTCTCGAAGAACACGTTGCAAATGGTCTTGCCGCGTAATAGCGGGACCTTTTTCACTGCCCGGCCACCGACTTCGAGGAACGAGTCGGCGGTGTCGAGGATCTCGGTGAGCAGTTCGCGGGGTAAGCCGTCGAGGGACAAAAAATGTTGCAACTGGCCCTGAGCATTGAGCTGCAGCGGGCGCTTGGCATCTAGAGGCGTCATCGCGGGGACTCTTTACAAGGCGGTTTAAAGGGCAAGGTCTTGCAGTTCGAGTTCGAGCGGCGTAGGACCGGACAATTTTACCCGTTGGTGGGCTTGCAGGGACAGTGTTGCGCCGACGACATCGGGGCTGATCGGCAATTCGCCAGCATCCAGGTCAAGCAGGCACACCAGGGTTACGCTGGCCGGGCGACCGTAGTCGAACAACTCGTTCATGGCCGCGCGGATGGTGCGGCCGCTCATCAATACGTCATCGATCAGTACCAGGTGCTGGCCTTCGATCTCGAAGGGCAGGGCCGAGGGGCGCACCTGCGGGTGCAGGCCGTTCTGGCTGAAGTCATCGCGGTAGAAGGACACATCCAGGGTACCCAGCGGCGAGTCACTGCCCAGTTCCTCCAACAACGCTTGGGCGACCCACACACCGCCAGTACGAATGCCGATAAAGCGTGGTTCGCTGATGGCGCGGTGTTGCAGGTGCGCCTTGAGGCGGGTCGCCATGTGGCTGATCAGGTCGGCGGGATTGGGCAGGCTCATGGTGGCTCCTTCAAGGCCGTGCGCGGCGGGGGCCGGCAAGGTCTGGGCTCAAACGTAAAAAGACGCGGCAAGCCGCGTCAGTCAGGATTCAAATAAAGCGGTGTTTTCATCCAGCCAACCCTGCAACAGCAAGGCGGCGGCGATGGCGTCCACGGGGTTGTCGCGGTAGCTGCCCTTTTGACCGCCACGATCGCGGCGTTCACCTTTGGCTTCGAAGGTGGTCAGGCGTTCGTCATGGGTATAGAAAGGCAGGTTGTAGCGGCCATTGAGGCGGCGGGCGAACTTTTCGGCGCGCAGGCACATGTCGCTGGGCGTGCCGTCCATGTTCAAGGGCAGGCCGACGACCACGGCATCGGGCTTCCACTCCTTGATCAGGGCTTCGACCTGGTTCCAGTCCGGCACGCCGTTCTGGGCTTTCAAGGTACACAGTTCGCGGGCCTGGCCGGTAATCACCTGGCCGACCGCAACGCCGATCTGCTTGGTGCCGTAGTCAAAGCCGAGGATCAGTCGCAAAGCCATCAGGCGTGCCCCGCCTGGCTGGTCAGCAGGCTGAGGTTGACCCGCAGCTTGGCCGCCGCGGCTTCCAGGCGCAGTTCACTGGGCGTATTGAACAGGATTTCGGCGTCGAACGGGCAGGTCAGCCAGGCATTGCTGGCCAGCTCCGCCTCCAGTTGCCCGGCTTCCCAGCCGGCGTAACCCAGGGTGATCACGCTTTGCTCGGGGCCGACACCGTCGGCGATAGCGAACAATACGTCCTGGGACGTGGACAGTGACACGCCTTCAAGGTCTACCGTGGCTTGGAATTTCGGCCCGGTGGGGTGCAGCACGAAACCGCGGTCGGTCTGCACCGGCCCACCGATGTAGATGGGCACACCCTGGCAACGGGCCGGCGGGTCGATCTCCGGGCGCAGTTGCTCAAGGATATCGGCCAGGTTCAGCTCTTGCGGGCGGTTTACCACCAACCCCATGGCACCATTGGCCGTGTGCTCGACGATATAGGTCAAGGTCTGCGCAAAGTTCGGGTCGGCCATATGGGGCATGGCGATCAGGAATTGGTGCTTGAGGTAGGTCGGGCTGACATTTTTCATGTCCGCTAGTGTGGCGTTGGAGGGGCGAACTGACAAGCTGGAGTGCACCCTAATTGTCGCCACAGGGGCCGTAACCACAGCCGCAGGGGGGCGTAGGGTCAGTTGCTGGACAACCGATCACCCTTGGCAAACCGCCAGGTGCGGATGATTTCCAGGCGGTCCACGTCATTCAGGTCGCCGGTGAAGGGCGCGAAAGGCGCAGCAAGGCGCACGATGCGCTGGGCCGCCTGGTCCAGCAGTGGCTGGCCGGACGATTCCAGGACCTGCACTTCATAGAGCGAACCATCGCGGTTGATCGACACCAGCAAGCGCAAATTGCCATAAATCTGTTGGCGCCGGGCCTCGTCCGGGTAGTTGAGGTTGCCGATGCGCTCGACCTTCTTACGCCATTCGTCTTTATACCAGGCGCCTTTGTCGCGCATGGTCGAGGCCGCGTTCAGGCGGTAGATGCGCGGGCGCTTGGCGTACAGCTGTTGTTCGTTGGCCAGTTCGGCTTCGAGGCTGGAGATCTGGTCGGAAAGCTGCGAGCTGTCGAAAGTCGGCGCGGGTTTCACGGGCTCGGGTTGCGGCTCGGTCTTGGCTTTTTCGCGCTGGGTCGGGGCTTTTTGCGGTTTGGGCGCGACGGTGGTCACGGCGGCCTTGGGCGCGGCCTGCTTGACCTCGGGCTTGGGCGTCGGCGGCGGGGAGACCTTATTGACCTTGTTGTCCTGGAAGGGCGCCACTTCGGTGGTCTTGGGCACGGCTTTCTTATCGAGGGTGCCGCTGCCTTGCTGGTTTTCCTGGGCGAGAAAGTCGGCCTTCTCGGGCTTCTTCTCGCTTTTGAACGTGGCGAGGGTGATTTCCAGGGTCTTGGTGATCTGTTTGGGTTCGGCGAAGGTGAAGCCCAGGCCGAGGAGCAGCGCGAGGTGAATCAACGCCGCGAGAAACAAGGTAAATCCAAGCCGATCAGCCGGGCGCACGCCGCTGTGGGAGAGTTCGGGGGGCAGATCGGACGGGAGTGTCATGACAAGAAAACCAACATCGCGCGTTTCACAGGTGGCGCATGATAACGCAATGTTGGTTTGTGTCCGGCTGTTCTATGTCACTTGGCTTGTAGCTTGCGCTCAATGGCTGCCATCAACATTTCGCCGATGTTCGTGCCAAAGGCGTTGTCGATCTCGCGAATACAGGTCGGGCTGGTGACGTTGATTTCGGTGAGGTTCTCACCGATTACGTCGAGACCTACAAACAGCAGGCCTTTTTCCCGCAGGGTAGGGCCGACTTGAGCAGCGATCCAGCGATCCTTCTCCGTTAGTGGCCGTGCTTCACCGCGACCACCGGCAGCCAGGTTGCCACGGGTTTCGCCCGCTGCCGGGATACGCGCCAGGCAGTAGTCCACGGGCTCGCCGTCGATCATCAGGATGCGCTTGTCGCCGTCCTTGATCGCCGGCAAGTAGGCTTGGCCCATGATCTGCTGGGTGCCCAGGGCGGTCAGGGTTTCCAGGATCACCGAGAGGTTAGGGTCGCCCGCACGGTGGCGGAAGATCGAGGTACCGCCCATGCCATCCAGCGGCTTGAGGATCACATCGCCGTGCTTGGCGGCGAATTCACGCAGCACATCGGCGCGGCGGCTGACCACGGTGGGCGGCGTGCATTGTGGGAACAGGGTGGCGAACAGCTTTTCATTGCAGTCACGCAGGCTCTGTGGCTTGTTGACGATCAGCACCCCGGCGCGCTCGGCCTGCTCCAGCAGGTAGGTGGAGTAGACGAACTCCATGTCGAACGGCGGGTCCTTGCGCATCAGGATCACGTCCAGGTCGCTCAGGGGGCTGTCGATTTCATCCTGCAGTTCGAACCACTTCTCAGGGTTGGCAAACACCTGCAGCGGTCGCATGCGCGCCCGGGCCTCGCCGTCGCCCTGGTACAGGTCGCGCTGCTCCATATAGAACAGGGTCCAGCCACGGGCCTGGGCGGCCAGCAGCATGGCCAGCGAACTGTCCTTTTTATAGGAGATGCTGGCGATAGGGTCCATGACAATGCCGACGCGAACGCTCATGGGGGGAATTCCTCTAGCAAATTAGGGCGCATAAAAGTGGCGTCAGAGTGGCGCTGTGGTTGTTGTGGGTCAAGGAAAAACCACCGGACGGGTGCCTCGATAGATTGCTCCCCGAGACTGTGCTAAAAAGACTGCCACGGCGCAGCAGCCCTTCAACTCCAAGGCTTGCGGCGCTCATCCTGTGCAACATCAGGCAGTACACACCGAAAACCGATTCGCTGTGGCGATGGTAGAGCAGATATGGAACAGCATTCCAACGCCTTGAGGGTGATGGTGATCGACGATTCGAAAACGATCCGCCGCACCGCCGAGACCTTGTTGAAGAACATGGGGTGCGAGGTCATCACGGCCATCGACGGTTTCGATGCGCTGGCCCGGATTGTGGATCATCACCCGCACATTATCTTTGTCGACATCATGATGCCGCGCCTGGATGGCTACCAGACCTGCGCCCTGGTGAAGAACAACCCGGCGTTCAAGTCGATCCCGGTGATCATGCTGTCCTCCAAGGATGGCCTGTTCGACAAGGCCAAGGGGCGTATCGTTGGTGTCGATCAGTTTTTGACCAAGCCTTTCAGCAAGGAAGAACTGCTGGGCGCAATCAAGGCCTATGTGCCTGCCTTCGCCGCAGTAGAACAAGCACACTGACGCCAGCCCCACCAGGGCTGGCGCCGACCAATGTAGTGGGGAAAACCATGGCACGTGTTCTGATCGTCGACGATTCGCCGACTGAAATGTACAAACTGACCGGCATGCTGGAAAAGCATGGCCACCAGGTCCTGAAAGCCGAAAACGGTGCAGATGGCGTGGCCCTGGCTCGCCAGGAAAAGCCCGACGCCGTGCTGATGGACATCGTGATGCCGGGCCTTAACGGTTTCCAGGCGACGCGCCAACTGTCCAAGGAGCCGGAAACCAACGGTATCCCGATCATCATCATCACCACCAAGGATCAGGAAACCGACAAGATCTGGGGGGCGCGCCAGGGTGCCAGGGATTACCTGACCAAGCCGGTGGACGAAGACACCCTGATCGCCACGCTGAACAAGGTGCTGGCCGGCTGACGGCACACCATCATGACCGAGTCGCAAACCGCCTTTGAGCTACTGCTGGACATCGACCGTCGCTGCCGCCTGCTGGCCGCCGACCTGCCGTCCCAGGAAACCCGCCTGCAGCGTTGGAGCGGGATCGCTTTCCGTGTGGGGTCAAACGGGTATGTGGCGCCCATGGGCGAAGTTGCCGAGGTGTTGCATGAACCCCGCTGCACGTTGATGCCTGGGGTCAAGCCTTGGGTCAAGGGCGTGGCCAACCTGCGTGGGCGGCTGCTGCCGGTGATGGACCTGGGCGGGTTCCTTGGCCTTGGGCTGTCCAAGGCGCGTAAGCAGCGGCGGGTGCTGGTGGTGGAATTCAACGATCTGTTTGTCGGGCTGCTGGTGGACGAGGTGGTGGGAATGCAGCATTTCGCGCTCGACGCCTGGTTGGCGAGCACCGCCTCCGGCGCGCCGTATATCCAGGGTCAGTTCGACGGTGACCTACTGTGGCAGGTCTTCAGCCCCTTCGCCCTGGCCCAGGCCCCAGGCTTCATGGATGTTGCCGCATGACCACCGCTACCCCGCCCAAACCCCAAGCCGCCTCGCGCAGCCGCTCGCAGATCATCGTGCTGTTTATCGCCCTGATCGTATTCATCATGTTGCTGTTCGCCAACTTCGCGTACCTCAACACCCAGTCCACCTACGACAAACAGTACATCGGCCATGCCGGTGAACTGCGTGTGCTGTCCCAGCGCATTGCCAAGAACGCCACCGAGGCCGCCGCGGGCAAGGCTGCGGCGTTCAAGCTGCTGGGAGACGCGCGCAACGACTTTGCCCAGCGCTGGGGCTACCTGAAGAAAGGCGACCCGCAAACCGGCCTGCCTGCCGCCCCCAATGCGGTACGCGCCGAAATGCGCGCGGTGCAGACCGACTGGGAAGCGCTGCTGAAAAACACCGACGCGATCCTCGCCAGCGAGCAGACCGTATTGTCGCTGCACCAAGTGGCCGCGACCCTGGCCGAAACCGTGCCGCAATTGCAGATGGAGTCGGAAAAGGTCGTCGACATCCTGCTGCAACGCGGTGCCCCGGCCAGCCAGGTGGTATTGGCCCAGCGCCAATCGTTGTTGGCCGAACGTATCCTCGGCGCGGTCAACACCGTGCTGGCGGGCGACGATACATCGGTGCAGGCCGCCGATGCCTTTGGCCGCGATGCCAACCGTTTCGGCCAGGTGCTCAACGGTATGCTCCAGGGCAACCCGGGGCTGCGCATCAGCCAGGTCGAAGACCACGACGCCCGTGCACGGCTGGCGGAGATTGCCGAACTGTTCGAGTTCGTCTCCGGCTCTGTGGATGAAATCCTCGAGACCTCGCCGCAACTGTTCCAGGTACGGGCGTCGGCGAGCAATATTTTCAACCTGTCGCAAACCCTGCTCGATGAAGCCTCGCACCTGGCCACCGGCTTTGAAAACCTGGCCAGCGGGCGCAGCTTCGACAC
This sequence comes from Pseudomonas sp. MWU15-20650, assembly GCF_023242475.1. Classification (GTDB taxonomy): domain Bacteria; phylum Pseudomonadota; class Gammaproteobacteria; order Pseudomonadales; family Pseudomonadaceae; genus Aquipseudomonas. The sequence goes on from NZ_JALJFG010000018.1 coordinate 86,267, forward strand.
CATCGGTGGTTACGTGCTGGGCTTGCTGGCGCTGGCCTCGATCATCCTGATCGGCTTGGTGATGGTGCGCGAGACCAACCGCCAACTGCATGAAACCGCCGAGAAGAATGAGCGTAACCAGAACGCGATCATGCGCCTGCTGGACGAGATTGAAGACCTGGCTGACGGCGACCTCACCGTGACCGCTTCGGTGACCGAGGACTTCACCGGCACCATTGCGGACTCCATCAACTACTCCGTGGACCAATTGCGCGATCTGGTTGCCACCATCAACCTCACCGCCGGGCAGGTCGCCGGCGCGGTGCAGGACACCCAGGCCACCGCCATGCACCTGGCGCAGGCGTCGGAGCATCAGGCCCAGCAGATTGCCGAAGCCTCCACCGCGATCAACCAGATGGCCCAGTCCATTGACCAGGTCTCGGCCAACGCCGCCGAATCCTCGGCGGTGGCGGAGCGTTCGGTCGAGATTGCCAACAAGGGCAACGAGGTGGTGCACAACACCATCCACGGCATGGACAACATTCGCGAACAGATCCAGGACACGGCCAAGCGCATCAAGCGCCTGGGCGAGTCGTCCCAGGAGATTGGCGACATTGTCAGCCTGATCGACGACATCGCCGACCAGACCAACATCCTCGCCCTTAACGCGGCGATCCAGGCCAGCATGGCCGGCGATGCCGGGCGCGGTTTTGCGGTGGTGGCCGACGAAGTGCAACGGCTGGCCGAACGCTCGTCGGCGGCCACCCGGCAGATCGAAACCCTGGTGCGGGCGATCCAGGCCGACACCAATGAAGCCGTTATCTCCATGGAGCAGACCACCACCGAAGTGGTGCGCGGCGCGCGGCTGGCCCAGGACGCCGGCGTGGCGCTGGAAGAGATCGAAGGCGTGTCGAAAACCCTGGCGGCGCTGATCCAGAGTATCTCCAATGCGGCGCAGCAGCAGACCTCGTCGGCGGGCCAGATTTCCTTGACGATGAACGTGATTCAGCAGATCACCACACAGACTTCGTCGGGTTCCACCGCGACCGCCGAGAGCATTGGTAACCTGGCGAAGATGGCCAGCCAGTTGCGTCGGTCGGTGTCGGGTTTCACGCTTCCACCGCCTAAAAAGGTGGATGATTGAAAGGCAGTACACCTGTGGGAGGGGGCTTGCCCCCGATCGCGGTGGGTCAGTTGATACATGGGCTGGCTGACACACTGCCATCGGGGGCATGCCCCCTCCCACATCGGACTTGCATTGGTTTCAAGCACAGCAGCAACCCATGAATTCTAAGCGGAGCAGTTATGGTTGATCGGCACGACTACGTGGCCCTCGAATGGGTCAAGGGTGACATTGCCGAAACCCTGAAACAGGCCCGTTCGGCGCTGGACGCGTATGTTGAAACCAGCGACGGCGACGCGATCAACGAGTGCCTGGCCGGGATTCACCAAGTGCATGGCGCACTGCAAATGGTCGAGTTCTACGGCGCGGCGCTGCTGGCCGAGGAGATCGAGGAACTGGCCCTGGCCCTCCAGGCCGAGCGCGTCAGCCAGCGCGATGAAAGCATCCGCTTGTTGCAACAGGCCCTCGGTCAATTGCCGCTGTACCTGGACCGCGTGCACAGCGCCCGCCGCGATTTGCCGCTGGTGGTGCTGCCGCTGCTCAACGACCTGCGCAGCGCGCGCGGTGAGAGCCTGCTGTCGGAAACCAGCTTGTTCAGCCCACAGCTGCTGTTGATTGCGCCGTTGCCGGATGAAGCCCTGGCCCAACGCGCACCACCGGACTTGCATGAGCAATTGCGCCAGTGGCATTCACTGCTGCAACAGGCTTTGGCCGGGCTGCTGCGCGAAGACCATGGCCCCAGCAACCTTGAAGACATGGCGCGGGTCTTCGCACGCCTCGAAGCGCTGTGCCAGGGCGCGCCGCTGTTACCGTTGTGGCAGGTCACTTCGGCGCTGGTCGAAGGCATGCTCACCGGCGTGATCGCCAATAGCCCGGCGTTGCGCAGCCTGCTCAAGGCCAGCGACAAGCAACTCAAGCGGCTGCTGGCCCAGGGCATTGGCGGCATCAACCAGGCTGCGCCGGATGAGCTGCTCAAGAGCCTGTTGTTCTACGTCGCTAAAGTCACCCGGCCGACACCCCGCATGCAAAGCCTGAAGGAGCGCTACGGCCTGGATGAAGCCTTGCCTGACAGCGCGGTGGTCGATGCCGAGCGCGCGCGGCTGGCCGGGCCGGATCGCAACGCCATGGGCTCGGTGCTGGGCGCCTTGTGTGAAGAGTTGGTGAGGGTCAAGGAGCGCCTTGACCTGTTTGTACGCAGCGACCGTCAACACGCCGGCGACCTCGACGCTCTGCTGGCACCGTTGCGGCAAATCGCCGATACCTTGGCCGTACTGGGGTTTGGCCAGCCGCGCAAAGTGATCATCGACCAGCTTGCCGTGGTATTGAGCCTGGTCCAGGGGCAACGCGAGCCCAGTGATGCGGTGTTGATGGATGTCGCCGGTGCATTGCTTTATGTCGAAGCGACGCTGGCGGGAATGGTCGGTACGGTTGAGCCGGAAAGCCGTGAAGAGAGCCGTCTGCCCACCACCGACCTGACCCAGATCCATCAACTGGTGATTCGTGAATCCTGCCAATGCCTCAAGCAAGCCCAGGAGCTGGTCATCGATTGTATCGAGGCCGATTGGGACCGCCAGCGCCTGGAGTCCCTGCCGGAGCTGTTGAGCCAAGTGCGTGGCGCCCTGTCGATGATTCCCTTGCCCCGCGCGGCAAGCCTGATGCGGGGTTGCACCGATTACGTCGATGAGCAATTGATGGGCAACGATGCCGCGCCGTCAGACGTGCAGCTGGGGCATTTTGCCGAGGTGGTCAGCAGCTTGGAGTACTACCTGGAACGCATGCTCCAGGACCCCGATGCGGCCGGTGAAAAAGTGCTGGAGTTGGCGACCCAAGGCTTGAGCGCCCTGGGTTACCTGCCGGCCGAAAAGCCGTGGCGCCAGGCACTGGTTGCCCCCGACGGCGTACTGTCGAGCGAAACGGCGCCCAGCCAATCCCAGTTCGACGCGCTGGCCAGCCCCACCTCGCGCCTGAATCCGCCGGCGCTGCAACGCCCGGGCAGCCTGCTGCCACCACCGTCCGACGAAGAGCCGATTGACGATGAGCTGCGCGAGGTCTTCCTCGAAGAAACCGATGAAGTCCTCGAGGTGCTGCACCGCTACCTGCCCAACAGCGCAGACAAAACCGCCCAAGGCGAAATGCGCCGCGCCTTCCACACCTTGAAAGGCAGCGGCCGCATGGTGCGTGCCCTGGTGCTGGCCGAACTGGCCTGGGCTGTGGAAAACCTGCTCAACCGCGTGCTGGAGCGCAGTGTGGTCCTTGGCCCTGAGGTGCAACAGGTGCTGGATGACGCAGTGGCACTGCTGCCGGAATTGATCGCTGACTTTGCCACCGACGACCAGCGCCAGCGCGATGAGGTCGACGCCTTGGCCGCCCGTGCCCACGCCCTGGCCAGTGATGCTGCCGTGCCGGCCACTGAGCCCCATGACCCGATGTTGCTGGAGATCTTTCGCAACGAAGCCCAGAGCCATCTGGACAGTCTCAACCACTTCCTGCAACTGGCCGCCGAACACGTGCCGCTGCAAGTCAGTGACGAGCTGCAACGCGCCTTGCACACCCTCAAGGGCAGCGCCTATATGGCCGGCGTGCTGCCTATCGCCGAACTGGCGCGGCCGCTCGATCATCTGACCCGTGAGTACAAGGCCCACCGCCTGCCGATGGACCTGGATGAAGTCGAGTTGCTACTGGAAGCCGAAGGTCTGTTCCAACGTGGCTTGCGCCAGTTGGACAGCGGCCCGTTGGTGTCGATCAAGGGCGCGGCCGACGTGATCAGCCGCACCCAGGCCCTGCTCGAACATCAGCTTCAAGCCCTGCTGGACGCACCGAGCACCGGCCTGCGCATCAAGCGCGATCCGCACCTGATCACCAACTTCCTGGCCCAGGGCATGGACATCCTGCTCGACGCCGAAAGCCTGCTGCGTCGCTGGCAGCAACATCCCGGCGAGCGTCAGGAACTGACGGCCTTGCTGGATGAACTGACCACGCTGGGAGAGGGTGCACACCTTGCCGACCTGCACCCCATCGACGAGTTATGCGAGGCCTTGCTCGACCTGTATGGCGCCGTGGAAGAAAGTAGCCTGGCAGTCAGCACGGCATTTTTTCATGAAGCCGAGCAGGCCCATGACGCGTTGATCAACATGCTCGACCAGTTGGCCGCCGGTCAGGAAATCAGCCCGGCGCCGGCGCGGGTAAAAGCCTTGCGCGAGTTGCTCGATGATGCCCTTGACCCGTCCGCCACCGGCCTGATCAAAAGCGACGGCAGCCGCGCGTTGAGCATTGCCGAGCTGGGCGCGGCGACCGAGCAGTTGAGTCATGAAACGGCGATGGACGACGAGATCGTCGAGATCTTCCTCGAAGAAGCGGTGGACATCCTCGACAGCGCCGGGCAGTCCCTCAAACGCTGGTTGCTCGACCCCGACAGCGCGGCACCGTTGTCCTCCTTGCAACGTGACCTGCACACCCTCAAGGGCGGTGCGCGCATGGCCGAAATCGGCGCGCTGGCCGACCTCGCCCATGAGCTCGAATGCCTTTACGAAGGGCTGGTAGACCGCCGCTACAGTTACTCCACCGAGCTGTCCCACGTGCTGATGGCCAGCCATGAACGGTTGGCCTTGCAGCTGGAAGAGTTGCAGCAGCATCAGCCGTTGAGCGACAGCACCGAGTTGGTCGCCAAGTTGCGTGAACTGCGCCAGAGCAGCGCGCCGGCAGCGCCGGTTGCGGCGCCGAACGCCTCGGGTGCGGACCCTGAGTTGCTGGAGATCTTCCTCGAAGAGGCCGCCGATATTCTCGACAGTTCGGGCAGCGCGCTGCTGCGCTGGCAGGCCGAGCCTGGCAATCGCCAGGAAGTGGAAACCCTGCTGCGCGACCTGCATACCCTCAAGGGCGGCGCGCGCATGGTCGAGATCGGGCCGATTGGCGATTTGGCCCATGAGCTGGAGTTCCTCTACGAGGGCCTGTCCGCTGGGTTATTGGCACCGACCGCTGAACTGTTTGCGTTGCTGCAAGGGTGTCACGACCGTCTGGCGCAGATGATCGACGCCGTAACAGACGGGCTGCCGGTGGGCTCGGTGGACAAGCTCATCGAACGTATCAAAAGCCTGGTCCACCCAAGCGATGAGCCGGTGATGCCCGTGGGGATGGCGGCGAGCAAGGCGGAAGCGGCAGTCGACCCGGCGGCCGACATGGTGAAGATTTCTGCGGACTTGCTTGATGATCTGGTCAACCTGGCCGGCGAAACCTCGATCTTCCGGGGGCGTATCGAGCAGCAAGTCAACGACGCACGCGTTGCCCTGATCGAGGTGGAAACCACCATCGAGCGCATGCGCGACCAACTGCGCCGACTCGACACCGACACCCAGGGCCGTATTCTCAGCCGGCAACAGGCCGAGGCTGAGCGCCTGGGCTATGAAGAATTCGACCCGCTGGAAATGGACCGCCATTCGCAGTTGCAGCAACTGTCCCGGGCGTTGTCCGAGTCCGCCTCCGACCTGCTCGACCTCAAGGAAACCCTCGACCGTCGCAACCAGGATGCGCACGACCTGTTGCAGCAACAGGCGCGTATCAACACCGAGTTGCAGGAGGGCCTGATGCGCACGCGCATGGTGCCCTTTGAGCGCATGCTGCCACGCCTCAAGCGCATCGTACGCCAGGTGGCGCAGGAGCTGGATAAGGACGTGGAGTTCGTGGTCGGCAATGCCGAAGGCGAGATGGACCGCAACGTGCTGGAGCGCATGGCGGCGCCGCTGGAACACATGCTGCGCAATGCCGTCGACCATGGCCTGGAATCCCGCGAGGTGCGCTTGCAGGCAGGCAAGCCGGAGAAGGGTCGCATCACCCTGGACCTGACCCACGAAGGCGGCGATATCGTCTTCGACATGCGTGACGACGGCGCGGGTGTGCCCCTCGAAGCGGTACGACGCAAGGCGATCAAGCGCGGCCTGCTCGACCCCAATCAAGAGATCAGCGACCGTGACGTGTTGCAGTTCATCCTGCAACCGGGTTTTTCCACCGCGGAAAAAATCACCCAGATCTCCGGGCGTGGCGTGGGCATGGACGTGGTGCATGAAGAAGTGCGCCAGCTCGGAGGCTCGATGGTCATAGAGTCGACATCCGGCGTGGGCGTGCACTTTCGCATTCGCTTGCCGTTCACCGTGTCGGTCAATCGGGCCTTGATGGTGCAATGCGCGGACGATCAATACGCGATCCCGCTCAACACCATCGAAGGCTTGGTGCGCGTGCTGCCCCATGAATTGGCCGGGCACTATCAGCAAGACCCGCCGCGCTATGAATACGCCGGCCAGCGCTACGAATTGTTTTATCTGGGCGACCTGCTGCACACCGTCAGCCGCCCCAAACTGCTCGGCCAGTACCAGCCGGTGCCGGTGCTGCTGGTGCAGTGCAATGAGCGGCGCGTGGCGGTGCATGTGGATGCCATGGCCGGTACCCGGGAAATCGTGGTCAAGGGCCTGGGGCCGCAATTTGCCGGCGTGCAGGGGGTGTCCGGGGCGACCATTCTGGGCGACGGGCGTGTGGTGCTGATCATCGACTTGCTGGCGCATATCCGCGCACGGCAACCGGCGTTGCCGGCCCAGGCGGCCGATGCGCCACTGGTCCTCAACGACCCGCTGAAAAAACGCCCGCTGCTGGTGCTGGTGGTGGACGATTCAGTCACCGTGCGTAAAGTCACCAGCCGCCTGCTGGAACGTAACGGCATGAATGTACTGACCGCCAAGGACGGTATCGACGCCATCGCCGTACTCGAAGAACACACCCCGGACCTGATGCTGCTCGACATCGAAATGCCGCGCATGGACGGCTTTGAAGTGGCGATCCAGGTGCGCAACGACCCCCGGCTGATGCGTCTGCCGATCATCATGATCACCTCGCGTACCGGCCAGAAACACCGCGACCGCGCCATGGCCATCGGCGTCAACGACTACTTGGGCAAGCCGTTCCAGGAGTCGGTGCTGCTGGAAAGCATTGCCTATTGGAGCAAGTCCCATGCTTGACCACCGCACCAGCCAACTCACCGGCCTGCTGCTGCCCCTGGCCGATCGCAACTTGGTACTGCCCAACGTCGCCATCGCCGAGCTGATCGACTTCCAGCGTGGCGAACCGGCCAGCGATGCGCCGCCATGGTACTTGCGGCAGGTCACGTGGCGCGATCGACAGATTCCGCTGATCAGCTTTGAAGCGGCCTGCGGCGAGGCCAGCATGACGGGCGAACGCTCACGCATCGTGGTGTTGAATGCACTGGGCGGGCGACCGACGTTGAAATTCATTGCGCTGGTGATCCAGGGCATTCCCCGCTCGTACAAGCTTGATAGCGAACTGGCCTACGTGGACGTGCCCCTGTGCCCGCTGGAACTGGCGGCGGTGCAAGTGGGCGAGCAGGTGGCGAAGGTGCCGGATTTGATGGGGCTTGAAGCGTTGTTGGTGGAGTCCGGCCTAGCGTAAACACGCGTGTCGCGCCGCTGCGGTTGAAATTATCGTTTTAGACGAGAAAAGCAGATTTGTTATCAAATTAAAGTGATCGTTAGCATTTTTATCGGAGATGGCTGATGACGCGCGGCTACTCATCATTTTCCAGCTTGCCCAAGAGCGGCTCAAGGAAGTGCTCGTGGACTGCTATCTAACATGCGCTACTGAGCAAATGTGGGAGGTGCGGTGCGACTATCCGACTTGCCCCGATAGCAGTGTATCAGCCACACATTTATCAGCTAACCCACTGCGCTTTTGTAGGAGCGAGCAAGCTCGCTCCTACAGAGGGCGATGTACGCTTAACTGACTGGCATCAGGGTAAGCCCCTCCCACTTTCTCCACACCTCAATCAATCCGCGCAAACCGCTCAATTATCGGTTGCTCCCGATGCTCGGCCTGCCATAAGTCGTAGGCACTTTGCATCGACAACCATAACTGGGCAGTACTCACGCCGGCCCGTTCCAACCGAACGGCAAGGTCCGGGCTGACCGGGGCGTGGCCATGCAGGATCCTTGAAAAAGTCTCACGGGCGAAACCAAGGCGTCGCGCCATCTCGGTAATGGTGATGCCCAAGGCTGGGATAACGTCCTCAAGTAAAATTTCACCTGGGTGAGGTGGGTTGTGCATACCCATATCAATGCCTCTACTCAGTGGTAGTCAAGATAGTCGACCAGTTCGACCTGATCGTCGAACATCCGAAAAATGATGCGCCAGTTACCACTTATGCTGACGGACCAGTAGTCGATCAGGTCGCCCTTCAAACGATGGAAGCGCCAGCCGGGCAGGGCCAGTGCATCTGGGTGCTCGGCTTTGTCCAGAATGAGCAGAACGCGGCGCAAGCGCTTTGCATGATTCGCGTTGATGCCTCTGGTTGAACCGGTCTCATAGAAGGCCCTGAGTCCCTTATGTTTCCAGCTAACGATCATGGCACGATTGTGATGTGATGCATCACACTCTGCAATAGCCTTGCATCGGGTTTAACGGTCGGATTCATGATGTCTGCCCGTGGCACGATTCGGATGGAAAAGGCTAGAGAGGCGGGTTCCGAGCAACAACCTGAAGACCTTCGACCTGGACATTTCCCAGCGCGCCATCATGCTCGGGATTCAGCAAATGGCCGAGTTGGGGCAGTTGCTGGTCGATAGGGCACTGGAGCAAGCCTCCTCCCATATTTTGATTTCACTTGGCTGGGGTCAGCGTTTGCTGATGAACAATTACTCTGACCGTAACGATCTGCCACCCAGCTTGATTGATGGCTCTCTGAATCACTCCTAAGGTACAGCCCACGACAGCAAACTCCCGTGGAGCGACCATGACAACAACCATCACCCCCGACTCGCGCTGGACGCGGCGGCGCGACGAGAAGCAGCGGCGGCTCGGGCTGGTCAAGAGATTCGCAGACGGGGCGGTGTTGCCCAGTGACAAGATCGTCGAGGCCCTGGAAGCGCTGATCCTGCCCGGCGACCGCGTGGTGCTGGAGGGTAATAACCAGAAGCAAGCCGACTTCCTCTCGCGCTCCCTGGCCAAGGCCGACCCGGCCAAGCTCCACGATTTGCACATGATCATGCCCAGTGTCGGCCGTTCCGAGCACCTGGACCTGTTTGAAAAAGGTATCGCGCGCAAGCTCGACTTCTCTTTCGCCGGCACCCAATCCCTGCGCATCAGCCAGTTGCTGGAAGATGGCTTGCTGGAAATCGGTGCGATCCATACGTACATCGAACTCTATGCGCGGCTGGTGGTGGACCTGATCCCCAACGTGGTGCTTTCGGCCGGCTTCATGGCCGACCGCGCCGGCAATATCTACACCGGCGCCAGCACCGAAGACACCCCGGCGCTGATCGAGCCCGCAGCCTTCAGTGATGGCATCGTCATCGTGCAGGTCAACCAGTTGGTGGACGACGTCACCGACTTGCCTCGCGTCGACATCCCCGCCAGTTGGGTCGATTTCGTGGTGGTGGCCGACAAGCCGTTCTACATCGAACCGCTGTTCACCCGCGACCCGCGCCATATCAAGCCGGTGCATGTGCTGATGGCGATGATGGCGATCCGTGGCATCTATGAAAAACACAATGTGCAGTCGTTGAACCATGGGATCGGCTTCAACACCGCCGCGATTGAATTGATCCTGCCCACCTATGGCGAGTCCCTTGGGCTCAAGGGCAAGATCTGCCGCAACTGGACCCTCAACCCACACCCCACTCTGATCCCCGCCATTGAAAGCGGCTGGGTGCAAAGCGTGCATTGCTTCGGCACCGAGCTGGGCATGGAGAACTACATCGCCGCACGGCCGGATGTGTTCTTCACCGGCCGCGACGGCTCCCTGCGCTCCAACCGGATGTTTTGCCAACTGGCTGGCCAATACGCGGTGGACCTGTTTATCGGTGCCACTTTGCAAGTGGACGGCGACGGGCACTCCAGCACCGTGACCCGTGGCCGTCTCGCCGGATTTGGCGGCGCGCCGAACATGGGTCACGACCCGCGTGGTCGCCGCCACGGCACTCCCGCCTGGCTGGATATGCGCCACGACGATGCGCCTGAGGCTTTGCTGGAGCGCGGCAAAAAACTCGTGGTGCAAATGGTTGAGACCTTCCAGGAGGGTGGCAAACCGACCTTTGTCGAGACCCTCGACGCGGTGGAAGTCGCACGCAAAAGCGGCATGCCCCTGGCGCCGATCATGATCTATGGCGACGACGTCACCCATTTGCTCACCGAGGAAGGCATCGCCTACCTGTACAAGGCGCGTTCCCTGGAAGAGCGCCAGGCGATGATCGCCGCCGTTGCCGGTGTGACCGCCATCGGCATGCGCCACAACCCTAAAGACGCCGCGCGCATGCGCCGCGAAGGCTTGATTGCCTTGCCCGAAGACTTGGGCATTCGCCGCACCGACGCCACCCGCGAGCTGTTGGCCGCCAAGAGCGTGGCCGACCTGGTGGAGTGGTCCGGTGGCTTGTACAACCCGCCTGCCAAATTCAGGAGCTGGTAATGCGTGCGCTCAAACTGCATGAACTCAGCCTCGCCGATCGCCTGGCGGATATGGCCGTCGATGCGCTGATTGATGAGGCGGATTTGTCGCCTAAACCCGCCCTGGTGGATCGGCGCGGCAATGGCGCCCACAGTGATTTGCACCTGGGGCTGATGCACGCGTCGGCGCTGTCGTTGTGGCCGATGTTCAAGGAAATGGCCGAAGCTGCGCTCGAAATCGGCGAAATCGGCTTGCCCTTGCGCGAAGCCTTGGGGCGTATTGGCCGTGAAGGTGAGCAAGCGATGCTCATCACCACCAACGGCGTAAACACTCATCGCGGCGCGATCTGGGCCCTCGGTTTGCTGACCGCAGCGGCCGCCCTGGAACCCCGCGCCGTCACGCTGACAGCAGCCAAACTGGCCTTGCTCAATGACCGCTTCGCCCCACAACCCCTGAGCCATGGCGCGCAGGTGGCCCAGCGCTATGGCGCACGGGGTGCCCGTGAAGAAGCACAGTTGGGCTTCCCCGCCGTGATGCAACGCGGCCTGCCGCAACTGCACAAAAGCCGCCAGCAAAACGTCGGCGAGCAGAACGCACGCCTGGATGCCTTGCTCGCCATCATGACCGAGCTGGCCGACACCTGCGTGCTCTACCGTGCCGGCACCGAAGGCTTGACCACCCTGCACCAGGGCGCCCGAGCCGTGCTCGACGCCGGCGGCAGCGCAACCCTCGCCGGGCGTCGCCAACTGCACGAACTGGACAATCAACTGCTGGCGCTGAATGCCTCCCCGGGCGGCGCCGCCGACCTGTTGGCCGCCTGCCTGTTTATCGACCGCCTCGACGGAGCGTTGTGATGGAAACCTTATCCTTTGAATTCCCCGCCGGGCAGCCGCCTAAAGGCCGTGCGCTGGTGGGTTGCGTCGGCTCCGGCGATCTGGAAGTGCTGCTGGAACCCGGCACGGCCGGTACGTTGACCATCCAGGTGCAGACCTCGGTGAACGGCGCCGAACAGCGCTGGCAGCACCTGTTCGAGCGGATCTTCCAGGAGCAGACGCCGCCCGCGTTGAAGATCGATATCCACGATTTCGGCGCCACGCCCGGTGTGGTGCGTTTGCGCCTGGAACAGGGTTTCGAGGAGATCGGCCATGACTGACTTGCTCGCCCAACACAGCTTTGTCGAACTCGGTGCACGGCAGCGTGCCAAGGCATTGTTGGATGCCGGTTCCTTCCGTGAATTGATCGACCCGTTCCAACGCGTGATGTCGCCGTGGCTCAGCCGCCAAGGCGTGGTGCCCCAGGCCGATGACGGCGTGGTGATCGCCAAGGGCAGCATGGCCGGCTTGCCGGTGGTGGTGGCTGCTATCGAGGGCAACTTCCAGGGTGGCAGCCTCGGTGAAGTGGGCGGCGCGAAGATCGCGGGCGCCCTGGAGCTGGCCGCCGAAGACAACCGCAAGGGCATCCCGACCCGCGCCGTGCTGCTGCTGGAGACCGGTGGCGTGCGCTTGCAGGAAGCCAACCTCGGGCTGGCGGCGATTGCTGATATCCATGCGGCGATTGTCGACCTGCGCCAGTACCAGCCGGTGATCGGCGTGGTGGCGGGCAGTGTCGGTTGCTTTGGTGGCATGTCCATCGCGGCCGGGCTGTGCAGCTATCTGGTGGTCACTCGCGAGGCACGCGTTGGCTTGAACGGCCCGCAGGTGATCGAACAGGAAGCCGGCCTGGAAGAATACGACTCCCGCGACCGGCCTTTCATCTGGAGCCTTACGGGCGGTGAGCAACGCTTCAACAGCGGCCTGGCCGACCGCTACGTGGCGGATGATGTGGCGCAGATTCAACAGACCGTCAGCGCGCTGTTGCAGCAAGGCTTGCCCGCGCAACAGCGCAGCCGCTGTGCTGATTTCTACCTGGCGCGCTTGGCCGAGCTGGACGCCACTGTGCAAATCGAGCCGGCGACGGTTCGCGCGCTGTATCAGGGAGAACACTCATGAGAGGGTTGCAGTGGTTTAACGCATTGAGCGCCGGGGCCACCCCCGTGGTGGGTTTGCCGGACTCGTTGAAAGTCGCAGACGGTGTATTGGGTGAGCAGGCGGTGCGCTTTATCGCCGTGGTCACCGACCCGAAGAACCGCTTCCCGCGTGCGCGCAACGGTGAGGTCGGTTTGCTGGAAGGTTGGGGGCTCGCCAAGGTCGTTGATGAAGCCATCGCGACGGGTGACAAACGCCCGCTGATCGCCATCGTCGACGTGCCCAGCCAAGCCTACGGCCGTCGCGAAGAAGCCCTCGGCATCCATCAAGCCCTGGCCGCCGCTGCTGACAGCTACGCCCGCGCACGTCTGGCCGGCCACCCGGTGATCGCGTTGCTGGTGGGCAAGGCCATGTCCGGCGCGTTTCTCGCCCACGGTTACCAGGCCAATCGCCTGATTGCCCTGCGCGACCCTGGCGTGATGGTGCACGCCATGGGCAAAGCCTCGGCCGCGCGTGTGACCTTGCGCAGTGTCGAGGCGCTGGAAGCCCTGGCCGCCAGCGTGCCGCCGATGGCCTATGACATCGACAGCTATGCCAGCCTTGGCCTGCTGTGGGAGACCTTGACGGTCAACCAGATTGAACAGCCCACCACGGAGGACGTGGCGCGGGTCAGCGATTGCCTGGTGCAGGCGATCAAGGATATTGGCAGCACCGACTTGGGTGGCCGCCTGGGCGCGACTAATCGAGCCGCTTCCAGCCACGTGCGTCAGCTGTTGCGGGAGCAATGGTGAACGCCCACGACTTGCTCTGGGGCATGACCCCGGCGCACCTGCCCGCCGATGCCCCGGCCTGGGCGCTGGCCGCGATCAGTGCCGGTCACCCGGTGGTGGTGCGGCGTGCCAGCGCAGAGCCAGATTATGTGGCCGTGGGTGTGCGCGGGCGTTTGCGTGAGCAGCGGTTGGCGGCGGTGATGCCCATTGTTGCGGTACAACGGCGAGTGACGCCGGAAGCCTTGCGCGGGGTGACGTCGCCTCGGGATCTACCGGCGTTGCGCGCGCTCGATCTACTGCGGCCGGTGCTGGCACAGGAGGCATGGGGCGTTACCGGCAGTGCGGGTTTCGAGTTGGCCAGCGGCATTCAAGCGTTGCACGCACAGAGCGATCTGGATTTGATGCTGCGCACACCCCAGCGTCTTGAGCGCGGCGCGGCCGAGGATTTGCTGGCGATATTGGACACCGCACCGTGCGCCGTGGACCTGCAATTGCAAACCCCGTTTGGCGCGGTCGCGTTGCGCGAGTGGGCGGGTGGATCACGGCGTGTCCTGCTGAAAACCGCCAGCGGTGCACACCTGGTACTCGACCCTTGGCAGGCCGTGGCATGAGCAGTCTTCTGGTCTTTCCGGGGCAGGGCGCCCAGCGCATCGGCATGCTCCAAGCGCTGCCAGCCGACCTGCTGGAAGAAGCCAGTGATGCCTTGGGTGAAGACGTTCGTCAGCTCGATTCGGCGCAAGCCTTGGCGAGCACGTGGGCTGTGCAACTGTGCCTGTTGATCGTTGGCGTCGCCCAGGCTCGCCAGTTGCAGCGCACACCTGATTTTGTCGCGGGCTTGTCCATCGGTGCCTATCCGGCGGCGGTGATCGCGGGGGCACTGGCGTTCGACGAGGCCATCAAGCTCGTCAGCCTGCGCGGCGAACTGATGCAAAACGCTTATCCGCAAGGTTATGGCATGACCGCGATCATCGGCCCGTCGTTATCCACCGTCGAAAGCGTGCTGGCCGAGATCCACAGCCTGCAGACGCCGGTCTATCTGGCCAATATCAACGCCGACAACCAGACCGTCATCGCCGGCAGCAACGAGGCGATGCAGCGTGTCGCCGAGCGCGTCAAAGGCAACGGTGTCGCCAAGCGACTGGCTGTCAGCGTGCCGTCCCACTGCGCGCTGCTGGAGCAACCCGCCCACATCCTGGCCCAGGCTTTCGGCCCGCTCAAGGCGCCGCGCATCACCTACCTGAGCAGCACCCGTGCACGGCCCATCCACAACCCCGAGCAGCTTCGCGATGACCTGGCTTTCAACATGTGCCGCGTTGTCGACTGGCGCGGCACTGTGCAAAGCGCCTACGAGCGCGGCGTGCGCCTGCAAATTGAACTGCCCCCGGGCGCCGTGCTCACCGGTCTGTCACGCCGGGTGTTTGAACAAGGTACGGTGATCGCTTGCGAGGGCGCACGCCTGGATACCTTGCAGGCCCTGCTGGACGAGGAGGAGCGCCGCCACCGATAAAGCACCATCCAAGGCTTTCGAAGCACAAAAACAACAATTTCGATGAAGCACTTTGAGGACGACAACAATGATTATTTACGGTGTGGCCTTGCTCGCGATCTGCATGCTCGCGGGCGTGATCATGGGCGACATGCTGGGCGTATTGCTCGGCGTGAAATCCAATGTGGGTGGGGTAGGGATCGCGATGATCCTGCTGATCTGCGCGCGGCTGTGGATGCAAAAACGCGGCGGCATGACCAAGGAATGTGAGATGGGCGTCGGCTTCTGGGGGGCGATGTACATCCCTGTGGTTGTCGCGATGGCCGCGCAACAAAATGTGGTCACGGCCCTGCATGGCGGCCCGGTCGCGGTGCTGGCGGCGATAGGTTCGGTGGTGGTCTGTGGTTGCACCATCGCCCTGATCAGCCGCACCCACAAGGGTGAACCCTTGCCCGCTGAAGAGCCGCCGATGACGCCGGCACCTGTCGTGGGAGGCCGCTGATATGTGGGCGCTTATCGAAAAAGGCTTGGAGACTAACGGCCTGGTCACCGCGTTTGCCTGCGTCGGCGTGGTGATGTGGATTTCTGTGGTGCTGTCCAAGCGCCTGACCTTCGGGCGCATCCATGGGTCGGCGATTGCCATCGTTATCGGGCTGGTGCTGGCTTGGGTTGGCGGCACCCTGACGGGCGGGCAAAAGGGCCTGGCAGATATGGCGCTGTTCTCCGGTATCGGCCTGATGGGCGGCGCCATGCTGCGCGATTTCGCCATTGTTGCCACGGCCTTTGAAGTTCAAGCCACCGAGGCGCGCAAGGCCGGGTTGATTGGCGTGATTGCGTTGCTGTTGGGCACCGTGCTGCCGTTCATCGTTGGCGCCAGCATGGCGTGGGCGTTTGGTTATCGCGATGCGATCAGCATGACCACCATTGGTGCGGGCGCCGTGACCTACATCGTCGGCCCGGTGACCGGTGCGGCGATCGGCGCGACGTCGGATGTGATGGCGCTGTCGATTGCCACCGGGTTGATCAAGGCGATCCTGGTGATGGTCGGCACACCCGTTGCGGCTCGCTGGATGGGCCTGGATAACCCGCGTTCGGCGATGGTGTTTGGTGGGCTGGCAGGGACAGTGAGTGGCGTCACGGCGGGGCTGGCGGCGACGGATCGGCGCTTGGTGCCGTATGGCGCGCTGACGGCGACGTTCCACACTGGGCTTGGGTGTTTGCTGGGGCCTTCGCTGCTGTACTTCATCGTGCGTGGGCTGGTGGGTTGACCTTGGAGTTTGCGGTGGTGGGTCTGGCGCGATAGCGATCTCAAACCTGCCGATTGGCATACATCCGACACTCGGCCAACAAGGCCAGCAAATTCGGATCACGCTCCTTGGCCTTCAAGAACACCACACCGATATGCTGCTGCAACCGATACCGGGGTTGCAGCGGTATGAGCTTCACGCGGTTCTCATACACGGCCGCAATCCTGCCTGGCAGTAGCGCATAACCCACGCCCGAACTGACCATGCTCAACAAGGTGAAGATGTCGTTCACCTGCATCGCCACCTTTGGCTCGAACCCTGCCTGCTTGAACACGCGGTTGCCATCCTGGTGAGTGGCGAAGCCTTGGGTGAGCGTGATGAAGGTCGCGTCGCGCACGTCGGCCAGGTCGATTTCCTGCTCGCGGTCCAAGGGGGAGTCGGCCGGGGTGGCGAGGAAGATGTCGTCGCAGAACAGCGCGATCTGCTCGCAGTCGGGGTCGTTGGCACGTTCGTCGAGGGAGATGAGGATCGCGTCGACTTCCATGTTCTTGAGCTTGTAGAGCAGGTCGAAGTTGGAGCCCAGGATCAGGTCGATATTCAGTTCGCTGCGCCTGATTTTCAGGCCCATGATCAGCTGCGGCACGGTCTTCACCGTCAACGAGTACAACGAACCGAGCTTGAAGCGCTCGGCGGAGAACCCGGCGGCCTCACGGGTCAGGCGCACGCTGTCGACCACGTCGGCGATGAGCTTCTGCGCGCGCTCTTCGAGCACGTAGGCGCTTTCCAGTGGGGTGAGGTTGCGGCCCTCGTGTTTGAACAGTGGGCAGCGCAAGGCGCTCTCCAGGGAGTGGATGGCGCGGTGCACACTGACATTGCTGGTTTGCAGCTCGGCGGCGGCGCGGGCCAGGTTGCCGGTGCGCATGAACGCCAGGAAGATCTCCAGCTTCTTGAGGGTTAACTCTTCGTCGATCAGCATGGCCGCGGGCTCTTGTTCGATTGCACTCGATTGTGCCCGTAAACGCGGCTGTCGTCGCTGGAACGTCACACGCCACTTGCACTCTTATGCGCAAGGCGGGACGCTTGTCCGCGTGTTCTTAAGGGTTACAGGAGGTCGGTGACAGATGTACCACGGGGAACGATTCAACGCCTGGAGCCATTTGCTCGGTGCAGTCGCGGCGTGTATTGGCGCCGTGTGGATGTTGGTGGTGGCCAGCCTGGACGGCAGCCCCTGGAAGATCGTCAGCGTGGCGATCTATGGTTTTACCCTGATGGTGTTGTACAGCGCGTCGACGGTGTACCACAGCGTGCAGGGGCGGCGAAAAGCGATCATGCAGAAGGTCGATCATTTTTCGATCTACCTGCTGATCGCCGGCAGCTACACACCCTTTTGCCTGGTAACACTGCGCGGGCCGTGGGGCTGGACGCTATTTGGCATCGTGTGGGGGCTGGCGGTGATTGGCATCCTGCAGGAGATCAAGCCGCGTTCGGAGGCACGCATTCTGTCGATCGTGATTTACGCGGTGATGGGCTGGATCGTACTGGTGGCGGTCAAGCCGCTGATGGCGGCGCTGGGCACGGCAGGGTTTATCTGGTTGGCGTCGGGCGGGGTGTTGTATACCGTCGGCATCATCTTCTTTGCCCTGGAGGACCGCCTGCGCCATTCCCATGGCATCTGGCACTTGTTTGTGATCGGCGGCAGCCTGCTGCATTTCGTGGCGATCATGCATTACGTGCTCTAAAGGTGGGAGGGGGCTTGC
>NZ_JALJFG010000019.1 GCF_023242475.1 Pseudomonas sp. MWU15-20650
ACTGCTGCGCAGCCCAACGCGGGACAAGCCCGCTCGCCACAGTGATAGTGTTCCTTCTTAACTGACTGGCATTAGGGCAAGCCCCCTTCCACATTTGCCGTGCGATGGATTCGACGTTGCGCCAGTCACAAGCCATCGCAAACCCTGTGCTAATATCGCGCCCCTGTTCATTTTGTATGTGGGTTGCTCCATGAAGTTGTCCATGCCGCGATTCAATCAAGCCGCTGTCTTGGTGGTCGGCGATGTCATGCTCGACCGTTACTGGCATGGTGGTACCTCACGGATTTCCCCTGAGGCGCCGGTACCGGTGGTCAAGGTCGAGCACATTGAAGACCGTCCAGGTGGCGCTGCCAACGTTGCCCTCAATATTGCCGCCCTCGGCGCCCCTGCCTCCCTGGTGGGTGTGACTGGTGACGACGAAGCTGCCGACAGCCTGGCCAATAGCCTGCGCGGTGCTGGCGTGCGCGCACTGTTCCAGCGCATTGCGCACCAGCCGACCATCGTCAAGCTGCGGGTCATGAGCCGTCACCAGCAGTTGCTGCGAATCGATTTCGAAGAACCCTTCGCCACCGACGCCCTGGCCCTCGGCAACCAGGTCGACGCCTTGCTCGAAGGGATCAAGGTGCTGGTGTTGTCCGACTACGGCAAAGGCGCCTTGCAGAACCATCAGGTGTTGATCCAGGCCGCCAAGGCCCGCAACATTCCGGTGCTGGCCGACCCCAAGGGCAAGGACTTCTCGATTTATCGAGGCGCCAGCCTGCTGACACCAAACCTCAGCGAGTTCGAAACCATCGTCGGCGGTTGCGTCGATGAGCACGAGCTGGTGAGCAAGGGTGCGGCACTGATGACCGATCTCGATTTGGGCGCCTTGCTGGTGACCCGTGGCGAGCATGGCATGACCTTGTTGCGCCCGGGCCACCCGGCCATGCACTTGCCGGCGCGTGCCCGTGAAGTGTTTGACGTCACCGGCGCCGGCGATACGGTGATTTCCACCCTGGCAGCCTCCATTGCCGCCGGTGAAGAACTGCCTCACGCCGTGGCGCTGGCCAACCTGGCGGCGGGCATTGTGGTCGGTAAGCTGGGCACCGCTGCCATCAGTGCACCGGAATTGCGCCGTGCGATCCAGCGCTCCGAAGGTTCGGAGCGCGGCGTGCTGAGCCTCGAGCAATTGCTGCTGGCGATTGACGATGCGCGGGCCCACAACGAAAGCATTGTGTTTACCAACGGCTGCTTCGACATCCTGCACGCCGGTCATGTGACTTATCTGGAGCAGGCACGTGCCCAAGGCGATCGCCTGATCGTGGCGGTCAACGATGACGCGTCGGTCAGCCGCTTGAAAGGCCCGGGTCGTCCGATCAACAGTGTTGACCGGCGCATGGCGGTTCTGGCGGGGCTGGGCGCAGTGGACTGGGTGATCAGCTTTTCTGAGGGAACCCCGGAAAACCTGCTGGCCCAGGTCAAGCCGGACGTGCTGGTCAAGGGCGGTGACTATTCCGTCGACCAGGTGGTCGGTGCGGATATCGTCAGTGCCTACGGCGGCACGGTCAAAGTGCTGGGGCTGGTCGAGAACAGCTCGACCACCGCTATCGTTGAAAAGATCCGTAATAACGAGTGATGTACATCACCGTCAGGGGCGAGCGTACTCGCCCCTAACGGCTGGTTTTTTTCGGCACGATCTTGCTTAGCATCTGCCGCGCTTTCCCAGTCAAACGCGTCAGTTTCGACTCCTTTTCCGGTTCGGCCAGGCCCTGCTGCCGGAGCCAATCCTTCCAGCGAATCCGCTCATCGCGTACCAGCCAGCCCTCCTGCTGGGCGAAGCTTTCCGCCAGGTACAGGCCGCGTGTACTGGCCGGGTAGAGCTGATCTTTCTTGACGGTATACAGCTCGGCCAGTGGTTCGCCGTCTTTGAGCGGCATCAGGTACAGGTCCGGGCGCTGGCGATCCAGGCGAGCTACCAATTGATCACCTTCCAGGCGCTCATCCACATGAAACAGGCTGAGCGACTTGGCCTCCTTCGGCACTTCCAGGCGCAAGTCATAAATCAGCTGCAGCGATGCCGTCGGCAGGTGCACATAGGCCCGTGGACGCTCGATCAACTGCGTGGTTGCACAGCGCACCGGGCGAGCGGCGCCGGACAAGGGGCTCAGGCGAAATGGCAGGGCTTCGCGATAATGCAGGGCTGAAGAGTAGGGGGCTGGCAGCCACGTGTCATTGAAGCGTCCGCCGAGCCAGCCTTCGGGTGTTTCGAGCAAGCATTCTTCGGCAATTTCCTGGATGGCGGTATGCAGCGGCAAGTTCAACTCATGGGCCGGGACATAGCCGGAGATCAGCTTGAGCACCACATCGCCACGGTCCTGGCGGCGTTGGCGCACCAGTACCCAGTAATCCTTGTTTTGCCAGTGCAGGGTCAGGCGCACCGAGACGCCGAGGTTCGCCAGTTCCAGGGCGAAGCGCTCGGCGTCCGGCACCTCTACCGGCTTGCGCCGTTGCAGGGTCTGGGCGAAGTTGAGCGGCATGCCGACGCTCTGGTAACTCAGGCCCTCGGGGGTGGCTTCGACGTGCAGTGGCAGTGTTTTGAAGTTGCTGGGGTTTTTTCTAATGAGCGTTCGCGGCATGTCGGCTCCTTCTTGCGACGGGGTCGGCCGCGTCGGCGGCATCAGAGTTGACGAATGACCCGGGCAGCGGTCGCCACGTTATGGGCCAGGTGCAGCGGATTAATGGTCCCGACAATAGCACTGGCGACGCCCGTTTGCGCAAACAACAACATGAAACTGGCATGAATTGGATCCATTCCTGGCTCCAGGCAAACGTGACCACTGGCCAGGGCTTTTTTCACCAGGACGCCCTTGCCATGGGCTGCGGCGTAATCAATCACGGCTTTCTCAGCCTGTTCGTTCAGATTGTAGGTGACCATCGCGCAATCACCCTGTTCCAGAGCCTTTACGCCGCCTTCGACGGTTTTGCCGGAGAAGCCGAAACCGCGAATCTTGCCCTCTTTTTTCAGCGCTGCCAGGGTCTGGTACACCTCGCAATCGTTGAGGATATGCATGTCGTTGCCATCGGAATGCACCAGCACCAGATCGATGAAATCCGTTTCCAATCGTTTCAGGCTACGTTCGATCGACATTCGCGTATGGGCCGCGCTGAAATCGTGATGGGACACGCCTTCGGCAAACTCCTCGCCGACCTTGCTGACGATGACCCAGTCCTTGCGCTGGCCACGCAGCAGGGGGCCCAGGCGCTCTTCGCTGCGGCCATAGGCTGGGGCGGTGTCGATCAGGTTGATGCCCAATTCGCGGGCCTGGCGCAGTAGCATCCGCGCCGCGTCGTCATCGGGGATCTGGAAGCCGCTGGGGTATTTAACCCCCTGATCGCGACCCAGCTTGACGGTACCCAGGCCCAGTGGCGACACCAGCAGGCCGGTGCTGCCCAGGGGGCGGTGCAGGTCGTGCAGGGTGGGCAGGCTCATGGTAACAATTGCTCCCAGGCGGGTTGACCGATTGCCGGTCTTGGCAGGTCGGGCAGAGGTGCCGTTGCGCTTGGGTGGATGCCGTCGCGTTCCAGGGCGCTGAGCACGCGGTCAGCGAAGTCGGGCGCCAACGCCAGTTTGGTCGGCCAGCCCACCAACAGGCGGCCGTGTTCGGCGAGGAAGGCGTTGTCGGGGCGGCTCAGGCCCGATTGCAGCGGCTCGGCACGGTCTACCCGCAGAGTGGCCCACTGGGTCTGGTTCATGTCGATCCATGGCAGCAGTTGCGCCAGCTCTTTTTCAGCGGTGGCGATTTGTTCTTGCGGTGTGCGCGCGACGCCGTCCGCCTCGGCGATATCGCCGCCTATGTACCACACCCAATTGTCGTCGGCAGCCGGGTGGGTGGTAATGGTGAGGCGAGGCTTGGTGCCGCCGCCCAGGCAATGGGCGTACAGCGGCTTCAAGCCCGGGCCTTTGGCGATGATCATATGCAGCGGGCGCTTTTGCATGGCCGGCTGGCTCAGGCCCAGGGTCGCCAGTACGTCAGCGGTGCCGCCGCCGGCACTCAATACAATGCGCTGCGCGCGGATCTCGCGGCCGTCGACCTTCAAGCCCACCAGGGCGTCGCCTTCCAGCAGCGGTTCAATGTGTTGCCCCGCGAGCAAGCCATCACCCGCCAGCTGTGCGAGGCGTTCGATCAGGCTTGGCACATCGACCACCAGTTCCGCCAAGCGATAGACCTTGCCTTTGAAACGGCGGTCTTGCAGGGCCAGGGGCAATTCGTCGCCTTTGACCTGATCGACGCGGCCACGCACGGCCTTGCTGGCGAAGAAGCTGGTGAGGTTGCCGGCGATCGTGCCGGGGGACCACAGGTAATGGGCTTCGGAGAGCAAGCGCACGCCGGACAGATCCAGCTCGCCGTTACCCGCCAGCGCTTCGCGCCAGCGACGCGGCATATCGGCAATCGCTTCGGACGCGCCGGTGAGGGCGCCGTGAAGGGCGTATTTTGCACCGCCGTGAATGATCCCTTGGGACTTCACGCTTTGCCCGCCGCCCAAGGTGGCGCTTTCCACCAGTACGGTGGAAAACCCCTGGCGGCGCAGGCGTGCATTGAGCCAGAGCCCGGCAACCCCGGCGCCGACAATCAGAACGTCGGTGGAAATAACGGATGGCATCGGCGACCTCACTTCAAAACAAGGCGCCAAGTATACATTCTCAAGCCATGCATACCGTAGGCGCTGTCGAGTGAAGCGAGGCGGTTGAGGCTAAAGCGAGCGATCAGTGCCCGACGGTTTTCGAGAACAGCTGAATCACGACCACGCCCAGGACAATCAGGCCCATGCCCAGCATCGCCGGGATATCCAGTTTCTGCCCGTAGATAAACAGCGCGGCGACACTGACCATCACGATCCCCAACCCCGCCCAGACCGCATAAGCCACGCCCACCGGCACGGTGCGCACCACCAGTGTGAGCATCCAGAACGCTACGCCATAACCCACAATCATCAGCAGCAGCGGGATCGGCGTGCTCAAGCCCTTGACGGCTTTCATGGAAACGGTCGCGACCACTTCTGAGCAGATGGCAACGGCCAGGTAGAGGTAGGCGGCATTCATGGGGTAATCCTCGGTGTGTTGCGTGCTTGGTAAGGTCGGCATTCTAACGCTTCGAGAGATGAGATAAAGTCATTACCTATCCGAATTAAAGATGGGTTGGGCCATGAGCGTGCAGTGGAATCTGGAACAGATGCGCCTGTTTGTCAGCGTCGCCGAGCAGCGTTCCTTTTCGGCGGTGGCGCGCGACCAGCGCAAGGCGCAATCGGCGGTAAGCAATGGCATTGCTTTGCTGGAAGCGGACCTGGGGCTGTGCCTGTTCGAGCGCAGCAGTGGCCGTCAGCCGCGCTTGACCGAGGCCGGCGGCGTATTGCTGGAGGAAGCGCGTGAAGTGCTGCGCCAGTGTGAGCGGCTCAATGGTCGGGCGCTGTCCTTGACCCGTGGCGAGGAAGCCTGCCTGCGCCTGGCTCAGGATGAGGCGATGCTGTTCCAGCCGGTGCTCGATAGTCTCGAGGCGTTGGCGGTGCAATACCCGCTCTTGGAGGTGCAGCTGTCCAGTGCCGCCCAAGGCGATGTGGCGCGCAAGTTGGTGGAGCGCAAGGCTGACCTGGGGTTGTTGTTCTACCACGACCAAATTCCCGAGGCCCTTGAGCGACGGGTGGTGGGGCGCGTGGAAATGGTCACGGTGTGCGGTGTGAATCACCCGTTGGCCAAGGAAAAGTATGTGACGTGCCAGCATCTGGCACAGTTTCGCCAGTTGCTGATGTCGACCCAGACCAGCGTCTATCCTGGCAGCGAAGCGGCGAGCCCGCTGGTGTGGCGCGCCGACAGCTTCTACGTATTGGCCGAATGGGTGATGAGTGGCCTGGGCTGGGCCTGGCTGCCTCGGCATATCGTGCAATACCCGACCTATCAGCAACAAATGGTCGAATTGGTCAGCGAATGGACACCGCCGGCCCTGGTGGTGGAGTTGGTGTGGCGTCGCGATGAACACCTGGGGCCCGCGGCCCGCTTCCTGGCCAAACGTTTTGCCGAGTGCTTGCAGGCGATCGACTGAAAAAGCCGATAAACTCCGCCGCCATGAATAGAACTCTCTACAGCTGTCTGTTTTACCTGGTGCTACCGTTGGTGGCCTTGCGTCTGTGGCTGCGTGCACGCAAGGCGCCGGCCTATGCCAAGCGTGTGGGCGAGCGGTTTTCCTATGGCTTGCCGGTGGTCCAGCCGGGTGGGATCTGGGTGCACGCCGTGTCGGTGGGCGAAAGTATTGCGGCGGCGCCGATGATCCGTGGCCTGTTGGAACGTTATCCACAGTTGCCGATGACCGTCACCTGCATGACGCCCACCGGTTCCGAGCGTATCCAGGCATTGTTTGCCAACGAGCCGCGCATCCAGCACTGCTACCTGCCATACGACTTGCCCTGCGCCGCCAAGCGTTTTCTCGATCGTGTGCAACCCAAGCTGGCCGTGATCATGGAAACCGAGTTGTGGCCCAACCACATCCATGCCTGCGCCCAGCGCGGCATTCCAGTGGCACTGGCGAATGCGCGGCTGTCGGCGCGTTCGGCCAAGGGCTATGCGCGCTTTGCCAAGTTGACTGCGCCGATGCTTGCGCAAATGAGCCTGTTCGCGGTGCAAACGCAAGCCGAAGCCCAGCGTTTTCTGAGCCTGGGCGCACGGCCGGAAACCGTCGAAGTCACCGGCTCGATCAAGTTCGACCTGACCATCGATCCTCAACTGCCGTCGCGCGCCGCCGCCTTGCGCGAGCAATGGGGCGCCAGCGAACGCCCGGTGTGGATCGCGGCCAGCACTCACGAAGGCGAAGATGAGGTCGTGCTGGCGGCCCATCGCCAACTGCTTGCCAGCTACCCCAACGCGCTGCTGATTCTGGTGCCGCGGCATCAGGAACGCTTCGGCCCGACATTTGAGCGCTGCGTGCAGCAAGGCTTTGCCACGGTACGTCGTTCCAGTGGCGAGCCCGTCACCGCGCAAACCTCAGTGTTGCTCGGCGACACCATGGGCGAGTTACTGTTTCTCTATGCCTTGGCCGACAGCGCCTTTGTCGGCGGCAGCCTGGTACCGACCGGCGGGCACAATCCATTGGAGCCGGCAGCGTTGGGTAAGCCGGTGATCATGGGGCCGCATTTGTTCAACTTCCTCGAAATCACCACGATGATGCGCGATGCCGGGGCGTTGCGAGAGGTGGATGATGCAGAAGGGCTGGCCGAGGCGGTGCGGCAGTTGTTCGAGTTGCCCCAGGATGCGCGCAGGATGGCAGAGGCGGGGCTTGCGGTGATGCAGGCCAACCAGGGCGCGTTGCAGCGCTTGCTGGATGGCCTGGGTCGTTTGATTCAATAGCCCGGGCGGGCTTTCAGCTGTTCGGCGGCGGCTTTGGCCAGGTCCGGTGGCAGGAAGTCCTTGTCCGGGTTGTAGTCAGCCTTGAGGTAGCGCGTCAGGTCTTGCAAGTCCCCTGGGTTCAGCGTGCCCGCAGCCTGCTTCAAGCGCAGGTTGTCGAGGATGTAGTCGTAGCGGCTGTTGTTATAGCTGCGCACGGACGAGTAGAGCTGGCGCTGTGACTCCAGCACATCGACGATATTGCGCGTGCCTACCTGATAGCCGATTTCCGTGGCTTCCACCGCGCTCTGGTTAGAGATGATCGACTGGCGGCGTGCCTGCACCTGTTCCACATCGGTGTTCACCGCACGGTGCAGGTTGCGTGTGTTTTCCACCACCTGGCGGCGCAGGCCCTCACGTTGCTGCTCGGTCTGGTCGAGGCGCGAATAGGATTCGCGCACCTGCGAACTGGTGAGGCCGCCGCTGTAGATCGGGATGTTCAACTGCAGGCCGATGGTCCTGCGCGATGCGTCACCCCGATAGTCCGGGCCGAAAGGGTTGGGGTTGCTGGCGCCGAGGGCATCGTTGTCACCCTTCTGGTATTGCGCTACTGCATCCAGGGTCGGCGCGTGGCCAGCCTTGCGTTGTCTGAGGGTTTCTTCGGCGGCGGTGACTGCATAGTTGCTGGCCAGGAGGTTGAGGTTCTGGCGACCGGCCGTCTCGACCCAGGCCTTGGCGTCGTTAGGTGTCGGTGGCAGCACCGGCAGCGTGTGGACGATGCCCTGGATCGAGTTGTACTGACGGTTGGTCAGGGTGATCAGTGCTTCGAAGGCGTCGTCTACCTGGCGTTGCGCGACGATGCGGTTGGCACGTGCGGTGTCGTAGCTGGCCTGGGATTGCAGCACGTCGGTCTTGTCTGACAGGCCGACGTCGAAGCGCTCGTTAGACTGGTCCAATTGGCGCTTGAACGCGGCTTCTTCGGCCTTGGTCGTGGCCAGGTTGTCCTGGGCCCGCAGTACGCTGAAGTAGTACTCGGCACTTTGCAGGATCAGGCTCTGCTCGGTGGCGGAGAGCTGCAGCGCAGCTTGTTCATTAACGGCTTCTGCGGCCTGCAACTGAAACCAGCGGTCAGCACGAAACAGCGGCTGGCTCAGGGTCGCCTGCCAGGAATGTGCATCGCGATTGAGCGTGGCGGCAGGGTGATCAAACTGGTTGCGCACATTATTGGAATCGGCGCCCGCCGACAGGTTTGGCAGCAGGCCGGCCCGGGCCTGGGGCACTACTTCTTTTTGCGCCCCGTATTGGGCGCGGGCTGCGGCCAGGTCGGCGTTGTTATCCACCGCTTCTTGGTAGACGCTGACCAGATCGGTTTTGGTCGACAGGGGCGCTTCAGCTGCCCAGACCATTCCGTTGGTTGCACAAGACACGGCAAGCGCCAGTGAAAGTTTGCGCAGCATGAGGCAATCCCTAGATTTGATATTACGGTTATAATTCTGCGCCAAGGCTAAGACGAGTAATCCATAGCGTCAAGCCTCCAGGCAGTTGCCGAGTGTAGTGGCGTGAACACGGCACAACAATCCTGTCATTGCACCATTCATCACGCTGAATGCAGCGCTATTGGCAATTTGCCCACGCCATGGTCTAGACTGGCCGCGTTCTTGTCGGGGTGCCTTGTTGGAAGGCTGAGATCGGTAAATACCGGATCCCGTTGAACCTGATCAGGTTAGCGCCTGCGTAGGGAACAAGATTTCTCGTCACCCGGCGAGTCCTCTTGTGCTTCGTCCGGGATGTTGTTCGACAATCGAACAGCTCTTGTGCGTCAGCACAGCACTGGTTCCAGTGCGTCCATCCGTCACAGGTTCGCTCCGACAAAAATCCACCGCCTGGATAAGTTGGAGAGCCCGTGATGAGTACAAAACCAAAAAACACCGTGCACTTGAGTGAATCGGCCAAGGTCGACTCTGGCTCCGTGCAGCCTTTTACCCGCTCGCAAAAAATCTACGTACAAGGCTCTCGCCCGGACATTCGCGTGCCGATGCGCGAAATCAGCCTGGACGTGACCCCCACTGAATTCGGTGGCGAAATCAACGCCCCCGTGGTGGTCTACGACACCTCCGGTCCTTACACCGACCCCAACGTCATCATCGATGTGCGCAAAGGCTTGGCCGATGTGCGTTCGCCGTGGATTGAAGAACGTGGTGACACTGAGCGCCTGACCTGCCTGAGCTCAAGCTACGGTCAGGAGCGCCTCGATAACCCGGACCTGGCTTACCTGCGCTTTGCTCACCTGCAAAACCCGCGTCGGGCCAAGGCTGGTGCCAACGTGAGCCAGATGCACTACGCGCGCAAAGGCATCATCACGCCGGAGATGGAATACGTCGCCATCCGCGAAAATATGAAGCTGGAAGAAGCACGCGCCACCGGCCTGCTCAAACAGCAGCACCCTGGCCACAGCTTTGGCGCAAGCATCCCGAAAATCATCACGCCTGAATTTGTCCGCGAAGAAATTGCCCGTGGCCGCGCGATCATTCCCGCCAACATCAACCATACCGAATTGGAACCGATGATCATCGGTCGTAACTTCCTGGTGAAGATTAACGGCAACATCGGCAACAGTGCCCTGGGTTCGTCCATTGAAGAAGAAGTGGCGAAGATGACCTGGGGCATTCGCTGGGGCTCGGACAACATCATGGATTTGTCCACCGGCAAGCACATCCACGAAACCCGCGAGTGGATCATCCGTAACTCGCCAGTGCCGATCGGGACCGTGCCGATCTACCAGGCCCTGGAAAAAGTCGACGGCGTGGCCGAGGACCTGACCTGGGAGCTGTTCCGCGACACGCTGATCGAACAGGCCGAGCAGGGGGTGGACTATTTCACCATTCACGCCGGTGTCTTGTTGCGTTATGTACCGCTGACCGCCAACCGCGTGACCGGCATCGTCAGCCGTGGCGGCGCCATCATGGCCAAGTGGTGCCTGGCCCACCACAAGGAAAACTTCGCCTACACGCATTTCGAGGAAATCTGCGAAATCATGAAGGCGTATGACGTCAGCTTCTCTCTCGGCGATGGCCTGCGCCCAGGCTCGGTGGCAGATGCCAACGACGCAGCGCAATTCGGTGAGCTGGAAACACTCGGCGAGCTGACCAAGATCGCCTGGAAACACGACGTGCAAACCATGATCGAGGGTCCTGGCCACGTGCCGATGCAACTGATCAAGGAGAACATGGACAAGCAGCTGGAATGCTGCGACGAGGCGCCGTTCTACACCCTCGGGCCGCTGACCACCGACATCGCGCCGGGTTACGACCACATCACTTCCGGCATTGGCGCCGCGATGATCGGCTGGTTCGGCTGCGCCATGCTCTGCTACGTCACACCCAAGGAACACCTGGGTTTGCCAAACAAGGATGACGTGAAGACCGGGATCATCACCTACAAGATCGCTGCGCATGCGGCCGACCTCGCCAAGGGCCATCCGGGGGCGCAAATCCGCGACAACGCCTTGAGCAAGGCGCGCTTCGAATTCCGTTGGGAAGACCAGTTCAACCTTGGTCTCGACCCTGATACCGCACGCGCCTTCCACGATGAAACGTTGCCGAAAGAGTCGGCCAAAGTCGCGCATTTCTGCTCGATGTGCGGGCCGAAGTTCTGCTCGATGAAGGTGACCCACGAAGTGCGCGAATACGCGGCCAACCAGCGCATTGAAACGGTGGATGTGGACGTGGCCAAGGGCTTGGCCGAGCAGGCGGAGCGGTTCAAGCGGGAAGGTAGCCAGTTGTACAAAAAGGTCTGATCCGGGATCCAAGGTGCCTGTAAGGGCCTGATCGGGAGCAAGCTGCCTCCCACATTTGAAATGCATTTCAGTGTGGGAGGGGGCTTGCCCCCGATAGCAATCTCTCCAACAAAAAATGCCCCTCAGAGATACCCCCCTTGAGCATTCAACCGAGTACCTACTCCCCGGACATTACAGTCCCCCAGGACAAGCGCGTGTTCGGCGCCCGCGACCTGTTTTCCCTGTGGTTCTCCCTCGGCATTGGCCTGATGGTCCTGCAAACCGGTGCGCTGCTCGCCCCGGGCCTGGGCCTGTGCGGCTCATTGCTGGCGATTTTCTTCGGTACCCTGGTGGGCGTGCTGCTGCTGGCCGCTGTCGGCGTGATCGGCAGCGACACCGGCCTGTCCGCCATGGCAGCGCTCAAACTCAGCCTCGGCGCCAAGGGCGCCAGCCTGCCGGCGGTGCTGAACTTGCTGCAACTGATCGGCTGGGGCGCGTTCGAGATCATCGTGATGCGGGACGCTGCGAGCCTGTTGGGCACTCGCGCTTTTGGCGAAGGCAGCCTGTTGAGTAGCCCACTGTTCTGGACCCTGATCTTCGGTGCGCTTGCCACATTGCTGGCAGTGAGCGGCCCGTTGACCTTTGTACGCCAGATCCTGCGTAAATGGGGGATCTGGCTGCTCCTCGCCGCCTGCCTGTGGCTGACCTGGAACCTGCTCGCCAAGGCTGACCTCGCCGCACTGTGGGCCAAGACCGGTGACGGTTCGATGTCCTTTGCGGTGGGGTTCGACATTGCGATTGCCATGCCGTTGTCCTGGCTGCCGTTGATTGCCGATTACTCACGCTTTGGCAAACGCGCCAACAGTGTGTTCGGCGGCACTGCGCTGGGTTTCTTTATCGGTAATTTCTGGCTGATGAGCCTGGGCGTGGCCTATACCCTGGCGTTTGCGCCCAGTGGCGAAGTGAATGCGTTGCTGCTGGCCCTGGCGGGCGCCGGCCTGGGCATTCCGCTGTTGCTGATCCTGCTGGATGAGTCGGAAAACGCCTTTGCCGATATTCACTCGGCGGCGGTGTCCAGCGGGATTCTGTTGCGCTTGAGGGTCGAGCACCTGGCGTTGGCCATTGGCGTGATATGCACCGTGATCGCCTGCTTTGCGCCGCTGGCGCAGTACCAGAACTTCCTGTTGCTGATCGGCTCGGTGTTTGCGCCGTTATTTGGCGTGGTACTGGTGGATCATTTCATCCTGCGCCGCCGTAGCCCGGGGAGGGTCACCCACCTGCACTGGCCGGCGTTGGTGGCCTGGTTGGGTGGCATCAGTACGTATCATCTGTTGGCCAACCTGTATCCGGACATAGGTGCAACCCTGCCTGCATTGCTGCTGGCAGGGCTGTTGCAGTTTGTCCTGGGCCGGGCTGTCAGTGGCGTGCGGGCATCAGCTCAGGCTTGAGCACGCCGGTAAGGCGCGTATAGGGGATGGTCATTTCGATCAGCCCCAATGCGTAAGGCGCAATGGTCGCTACGTTGTACTTGAGTACTACGCCGTTGCTGGTCAAGGCGATGTTCGGGGTTTTCTGGAAGGGCCAGTTCTTCACGAACTCCGGGTCACGGTCCATCTGCGAGTTGATCTGCCAGCTGTTGTGGGCAACTTTCGCGGTGTTCCAGAACGCCTGCTCCTGGCCTGGCAGCAGCATGTCGCTCAGGCTCAGCTCTTTATGCAGTAGACGTGAATAGTTGATGAAGCCACGGCCGGGCTCGCCGTGGGCGGCGCCGGTGTCCAGGTAGCTGGAGACTTCAACGATCACCAGTCCGTCATGCTGTTCACGTACCTTGGCCTGCAAGTACATGCTGTGGCGGTCAGGGGCTTCACGCAAAAACTTGTCCCGATAGGCCGTCAGGGTTGCCGGCACGCTCGCGCCAGGGGGGGTGCGGGTCATTTGCAGCAAGCGCTGCTCGACCAGGGTGTCGAGTTGCGGCTCGGCGGGAAAGTGCACGGTATCAATGTTCACCAGCGGGCATTCGGGGCTGTCGCAGCCAGGCTTGATTTGCTCCGATTTGTCAGCGGTGGTGTCCAGCGGCTTGAGATAGCTGGGTTGGAACAGGCTCTGGCAAGCACCCAGGGTCAAGGCAATACAGGCCACGGAGGCGATTTTTAAAAGCGACATGTGCGTCCTTCGGAAATCGATGGAAAGCGAAAAAGAGTAGCGCTTCGACTGCGAACAAAGCCGTCAGTTCGCCACTAAGCTGATTAGAGTGAGTTTGACCTGCGCCATCTATCCCGGCAACTGGAAAGGGGCTGCACCGAGGGGCAACGGCGCGTTAGGATGGCGCGAATTGCACCGGCTTAACGAGGAAGAATATGACGGACATTGCGAAATCGACGCCGAACAAGATCGAGATTGTTCAGCACGACAATGCCTACAAGGGCTTCTACAAGCTTGATCGCGTGCAACTGCGCCACGAAAAATTCGATGGTGGCATGAGTCGTGTGATCAACCGCGAAGTCTTTGTTCGTCATGACGCCGTGTGCGTGCTGCCCTATGACCCGCAACGTGATGAGGTGGTGCTGATCGAACAGTTCCGCGTTGGCGCCATGGGCCGTACCGATAACCCCTGGCTGGTGGAAATGGTCGCCGGCCTGATTGACAAGGACGAGCAACCGGAGGAGGTTGCACACCGCGAAGCCGAGGAGGAAGCTGGGCTGACATTCTCCGCGCTGTGGCCCATCACGAAATATTTCCCATCGCCCGGCGGCAGTACCGAATTTGTCCACTTGTACCTGGGCCGTTGCGACAGCTCAGGCGCCGGTGGCGTCCATGGGTTGGAAGAAGAGGCAGAAGATATCCGCGTGACGGCCTGGGCATTCGAAGATGCCTTTCAAGCGGTACGCGATGGCAAAATTTCCAATGCAGCCAGCATCATCGCCCTGCAGTGGCTTGCGCTTAATCGCGCAGAAGTGAGGGGGTTATGGCAGTAAAGGCACGGGAACGTTATCGAGTTGACCTGATCGGGCTGCAAGCCGCCTGCGAGGCCAACTACGCGCGGCTGATGCGCCTGCTGCCCGATATGCGTCACACACCTGAGGCACGGCGTATTGCCGTGACCCACGGCGACCAGATGCTTGGCGTGCTGACCCTGGAAGTGATCCTCACCTGCCCGTACACCACCACGCTGCGTGTACGCCAGGAGCACAGCCTGCCGTGGCTGCCGGTGCCGCAATTGGAAGTGCAGGTGTACCACGACGCGCGGATGGCCGAAGTGATCAGCGCCGAACATGCACGACGCTTTCGCAGCATCTATCCTTACCCGAATGTGTTCATGCACCAGCCCGATGAGAAAGCGCAGCTCAATGTGTTCCTCGGTGAATGGTTGAGCCACTGCCTGGCCCTGGGGCATGAGTTCGAAGTCGTGCGGTAGATGTGAACTGTGTCTGCTTCCTCAGGTTTCCTCTTTGTGTCCTGCCCTAGCATAATCGCGCCAAACCTCCATTTTCTGTGATTGCCCTGGGAGAGCGCCTTGCCGAGCGTATCCACCACAAACCCCGACGCTGGCGCCTTGCTGGTGCAACTGTCTGACAGCCACTTGTTTGCCGAGGCAGACAGCGCGCTGCTGGGCATGAATACCCGCGAAAGCTTGCAGCGGGTGATCGAGTTGGTGCGCGAGCAACAGCCTCGGGTCGATCTGTTGCTGGCCACGGGCGATCTGTCCCAGGATGGCACCTTGGCGTCTTACCAGCAGTTTCGCGAGATGACCCAGTCAATCGACGCCCCGGCGCGCTGGATCCCGGGTAATCATGATGAACCGCAGATCATGGTCCACGCCGCCGTGCACAGCGATTTACTCGAGCCGGTGGTCGACATCGGCAACTGGCGCATCACCCTGCTGGACTCTGCCGTACCCGGCTCCGTGCCTGGGTACCTGCAAGACCAGCAATTGCAACGGCTTGCCCAGGCCCTGAGTGAAGCACCGAGCCGGCATCACCTGGTGTGCTTGCACCATCACCCGGTGTCTATCGGCTGTGCCTGGATGGAGCCTATCGGCCTGCGCAATCCTGACGCCCTGTTTGCCGTGCTTGACCGCTTCCCGCAGGTGCGGGCGGTGTTGTGGGGGCACGTTCACCAAGAGATCGACTGCGAGCGCAATGGCGTGCGGCTGTTGGCGTCACCGTCCACCTGTATCCAGTTCGCGCCGGGCAGCGAGGATTTCCAGGTCAGCGACCAGGCGCCGGGTTATCGCTGGTTGCGCCTGCATGCCGACGGACGGTTGGAAACGGGCGTGGAACGGGTCGAAGGTTTCGAATTTACCATCGACTACGGCAGCAACGGCTATTAAATGTGAGAGGGGGCTTGCTCCCGATAGCGGAGTGTCAGGCAATATATTGGCTGGCTGGCCCACCCCCATCGGGAGCAAGCCCCCTCCCACATGGGGTTTGTGGCGTCAGAGATAGTGTGTGTACTCACTCCTGGCCTCGATCCCTGTAAACTGCGCCTTTTGGCGTAAGCATGGAGAGCCCGGCATGTCCGCTTCGATCCTGTATATCCACGGTTTTAACAGCGCGCCGTCTTCCAACAAGGCCAGCCAGTTGATCGCCGTGATGGACAACCTCGGCCTTGCCGACCAATTGCGTGTGCCGGCCCTGCATCACCACCCACGTAAGGCAATTCCTCAATTGGAGGAGGCCATTGCGCAGCTGGGGCGGCCGCTGCTGGTCGGAAGCTCACTCGGCGGCTACTATGCAACCCATCTTGCCGAGCGCCATGGCCTCAAGGCGCTGCTGGTCAACCCGGCGGTCAGCCCGCATCGGATGTTCGACGGTTACCTGGGTACTCAGAAGAACCTCTACACCGATGAAACCTGGGAACTGACCCACGACCACGTCACGGCCCTGGCAGAACTGGAAGTACCGGCTCCCCAGGATGCCGCGCGTTATCAGGTGTGGTTGCAGACCGGGGATGAAACCCTGGATTATCGCCTTGCCCAACAGTATTACCGGGCCTGTGCCCTGCGCATCCAGGCCGGTGGCGACCATGGTTACCGAGGGTTTGCCCAGCAACTGCCGGCGATGTTGAGCTTTGCCGGCATTGGCGCAGATCAGTATCAATCCTTCGATTTCTCGGCACTGTAATCGCCTTGCAAATCCCAGGTCACTTTTTAATCGAACGACTCACGACGAGACCCCATGGCCACTCCCAGCGCTAGCTCTTATAACGCCGACGCCATCGAAGTCCTCTCGGGCCTCGACCCGGTGCGCAAACGCCCCGGCATGTACACCGACACCAGTCGGCCGAACCACCTTGCCCAGGAAGTCATCGACAACAGCGTCGACGAAGCCTTGGCCGGGCACGCCAAGTCGGTACAAGTCATCCTTCACGCCGACCATTCCCTGGAAGTGTCCGACGATGGTCGCGGCATGCCGGTGGACATTCACCCGGAAGAGGGCGTGTCGGGCGTCGAGCTGATCCTCACCAAGCTGCACGCCGGCGGCAAGTTCTCCAACAAGAACTATCAGTTCTCCGGTGGTTTGCACGGTGTGGGTATTTCGGTGGTCAACGCCCTGTCCACCCAGGTGCGAGTCAAGGTCAAGCGCGACGGCAACGAGTACCAGATGACCTTTGCCGATGGCTATAAAGCCACCGACCTGGAAGTGGTCGGCACCGTTGGCAAGCGCAACACCGGCACCAGCGTGTACTTCGCCCCGGACCCGAAATACTTCGATTCGCCGAAATTCTCCATCAGCCGCCTCAAGCACGTGCTCAAGGCCAAGGCTGTATTGTGCCCGGGCCTGCTGGTCAGTTTTGAAGACAAAGGCACCGGTGAAAAGGTCGAGTGGCATTACGAAGACGGCTTGCGCTCCTACCTGGAAGACTCCGTCAGCGACTTCGAGCGCCTGCCCAACGAGCCGTTCTGCGGCAGCCTGGCCGGTAATAAGGAAGCCGTCGATTGGGCACTGCTGTGGTTGCCCGAGGGGGGCGACAGCGTGCAGGAAAGCTACGTCAACCTGATCCCCACTGCCCAGGGCGGTACCCACGTCAACGGTTTGCGCCAAGGCTTGCTGGATGCCATGCGTGAATTCTGCGAATACCGCAGCCTGTTGCCGCGTGGCGTGAAGCTGGCGCCGGAAGACGTGTGGGAGCGCATCGCGTTCGTGCTGTCGATGAAGATGCAGGAGCCACAATTCTCCGGCCAGACCAAAGAGCGGCTGTCGTCCCGCGAGGCGGCGGCGTTTGTCTCCGGTGTGGTCAAGGATGCCTTCAGCCTGTGGCTCAACGAGCATCCGGAACTGGGCCTGGCCCTGGCGGAACTGGCGATCAACAATGCCGGCCGTCGTTTGAAGGCCAGCAAAAAAGTCGAACGCAAGCGCATCACCCAGGGCCCGGCACTGCCTGGCAAACTGGCCGATTGCGCCGGACAGGACCCGATGCGTTCCGAACTGTTCCTGGTGGAAGGTGACTCCGCCGGCGGTTCCGCCAAGCAAGCGCGGGACAAGGAGTTCCAGGCGATCCTGCCGTTGCGCGGCAAGATCCTCAACACCTGGGAAGTCGACGGCAGCGAAGTCCTTGCCAGCCAGGAAGTGCACAACATCGCCGTGGCCATCGGTGTCGACCCAGGCGCAGAGGACATGAGCCAACTGCGCTACGGCAAGATCTGCATCCTCGCCGACGCCGACTCCGACGGCTTGCACATCGCCACGTTGCTGTGCGCACTGTTCGTCCAGCACTTCCGCCCGCTGGTGGATGCCGGTCACGTCTACGTCGCCATGCCGCCGCTGTACCGTATCGATCTGGGCAAAGAGATTTTCTACGCCCTGGACGAAGCCGAGCGCGATGGCATCCTCGACCGCCTGGTGGCCGAGAAGAAACGCGGCAAGCCCCAGGTCACGCGATTCAAAGGCTTGGGTGAGATGAACCCACCGCAACTGCGTGAAACCACCATGGACCCCAACACCCGGCGCCTGGTGCAACTGACGCTGGAAGACTTCGCCGCTACCTCGGAAATGATGGACATGCTGTTGGCGAAGAAACGTGCGCCGGATCGTAAGTCATGGCTGGAGTCCAAAGGTAACCTGGCCGAGGTTCTGGGCTGATGCGCACAGGTTTCGCCCTGGCGATCCTGATGTTGAGCGGGTTGGCGGCCACCGACGTGGCCGCGGCGCCCGTGGCTGAACTCAAGCTGGTGTCCGAGCACCCGGTGGAGGGTATGCGCGGCGGTAACCTGTCGGGCCTGGCCTTGTGCGGCAAGGCGCTTTGGACGGTTTCCGACCGCGATGACGACCAGATCTACCGCCTCGATATCAGTGCGCCGACCTGGAAGGCTCAAGCGCTGAAGATCGACGTGCCGCCTGTGCCTGAGTCTGGGCTGCCTTGGGGGCTGCGTTCGCGCACCAAGGCCGCTTCGTTCATTCGTGGTGGCGACCTGGATTTTGAAGGCATCACCTGTGATGCCGCTGGTAACCGCTACATTGTCAGCGAAGCTCATGCAGCGGTACTGCAAGTGCCGGTGACGGGCGCGCCCGGGTGGCTGAAAATCGCCCCGGGTATGGTGCGTGAAGCCCGGGCCAGTGGCATGTTGCTGCACTTCAATGCTTTGTTCGAGGGCCTGGCGGTGAACCCTGACGGTAATCAGATCTGGCTGGCCGCCGAACGTGAGCGGCGCGGCTTGATCTCGATAAAACGAGGGCAGAGCGTGTGGGATTGCGACGGCCCCTGTGTGTTATTGAGCGAGGCCGGCCAGGAAGTACAGCCGGCACAGTTCACCAATGCCAAGGTTGTATCCAAGGATTTTGCCGATCTGGCACTGTTCAACGGCAAGCTGTTTACCCTGGAGCGCAATGCGTTCCAGATCTGCCGGCGCGATACGGTTACGGCCAAGGTCGAGCTGTGCTGGTCGTTTGCCGAAGAGGCCCTGGTGCCCAACCGGCGTTATGCCCAGCCCTATGGCCTGGCCGAGGCCCTGGTAGTGGAGGCTGACGGAGCATGGGTGGGCATTGACAACAATTTCGGCCCGCGCGCCGATGGTGAGAAACGCCCTATGGTCTATCGCTTCGCCGCCCCGGTCGGTGGCTGGAGCGCGCAGCCATGAACCCGTGCTTTTTTGAATTGACCCGGCGCAGCGGCAGTTCCGCTGCGCGTTACCCCACAATGATGAGGCCCGCATGAGTGACATCCTCGCAGACAGCTTAGATGGCGTAGAACGCCGGTCGCTGGCTGACTTCACCGAAAATGCCTACCTCAACTACTCCATGTACGTGATCATGGACCGTGCCTTGCCGCATATCGGCGACGGCCTGAAGCCTGTGCAACGGCGCATCATCTACGCCATGAGTGAGTTGGGCCTGGACGCCGATTCCAAGCACAAGAAGTCGGCGCGTACCGTCGGTGACGTGCTGGGTAAGTTCCACCCCCACGGCGACTCGGCGTGCTATGAAGCCATGGTGCTGATGGCCCAGCCGTTCAGCTACCGCTACACGCTGGTCGACGGCCAGGGCAACTGGGGTGCGCCGGATGATCCCAAGTCCTTCGCGGCCATGCGTTATACCGAGGCGCGCCTGTCGCGTTATTCGCAAGTGCTGCTCAGTGAGTTGGGCCAGGGCACCGCGAACTGGGGGCCGAACTTTGACGGTACCCTGGACGAGCCCCTGGTGTTGCCGGCACGTTTGCCGAATATCCTGCTCAATGGCACCACTGGCATCGCGGTTGGCATGGCCACCGATGTTCCGCCCCATAACCTGCGCGAAGTCGCCACTGCCTGCGTACGCTTGCTGGATGAGCCCAAAGCCACGGTCGAGCAGCTCTGCGAGCATATCCAGGGCCCGGACTATCCGACCGAAGCGGAAATCATCACGCCGCGCGCCGACCTGCTGAAGATGTACGAAACCGGCAAGGGCTCGGTGCGCATGCGCGCCGTGTACCACGTCGAAGACGGCGACATTATTGTCACCGCACTGCCGCATCAGGTCTCGGGTGCCAAGGTACTGGAGCAGATCGCCGCGTTGATGCAGGCCAAACCGTCGAAATTGCCGCAGGTTGCCGACCTGCGTGACGAATCCGACCACGAAAACCCATGCCGTATCGTGATTATCCCGACCAATAGCCGGGTTGATCATGAAGTGCTGATGCAGCATTTATTTGCCAGCACCGACCTGGAGTCCAGTTACCGGGTTAACGTCAACATCATCGGCCTGGACGGTAAGCCGCAGTTGAAGAACCTGCGCAACTTGCTGGTGGAGTGGCTGGAGTTCCGCGTACAGACCGTGCGCCGTCGTCTGCAATTCCGTCTCGACAAGGTCGAGCGCCGTCTGCATCTGTTGGACGGTTTGCTGATTGCTTACCTCAACCTCGACGAAGTGATCCACATCATTCGTACCGCCGAGCACCCGAAAGCGGAGTTGATCGCACGTTTCGAACTGAGCGAAATCCAGGCCGACTACATCCTCGACACCCGCTTGCGTCAGTTGGCGCGACTGGAAGAAATGAAGCTGCGTGACGAACAAGACGCGCTGCTCAAGGAGCAAGCCAAGCTGCAAGCGCTGCTGGGCAGCGAGGCCAAGCTCAAGAAGCTGGTGCGTAGCGAACTGATCAAAGATGCTGAAACCTATGGCGATGATCGCCGTTCGCCGATTGTCGAGCGTGCTGAGGCCAAGGCCCTGACCGAAACCGAGCTGCTGCCTAACGAGAAAATTACCGTCGTTCTGTCGGAAAAGGGTTGGGTTCGTTCCGCCAAAGGGCATGATATTGATGCTACAGGTCTTTCGTACAAGGCTGGCGATGGTTTCAAGACCGCTGCGGCTGGGCGTTCCAACCAGTTTGCGGTGTTTATCGACTCCACGGGGCGTAGTTATTCGGTGCCGGCCCACACCCTGCCATCGGCACGTGGGCAGGGCGAGCCGTTGACCGGGCGCCTCACGCCGCCACCGGGGGCGAATTTCGAGTGCGTACTGCTGCCGGACGATGATTCGCTGTATGTCATTGCGTCCGACGCCGGTTATGGTTTTGTGGTCAAGGGTGAAGACCTGCAAGCCAAGAACAAGGCAGGCAAGGCGTTGTTGAGTTTGCCGAACAATGCCAAGGTAATCCTGCCGCGCACGGTGGATGATCGGGAGAGCAATTGGCTGGCCTCGGTGACCACCGAAGGGCGTTTGCTGGTGTTCAAGATCAGCGACCTGCCGCAGTTGGGCAAGGGCAAGGGCAACAAGATTATTGGTATCCCGGGTGAGCGTGTGGCCAGCCGCGAAGAGTTCGTGACCGACATCGCTGTGATCCCGGAAGGCTCTACCCTGGTGCTCCAGGCCGGCAAGCGCACATTGTCGCTGCGCCCTGACGACCTTGAACACTACAAGGGTGAGCGTGGCCGACGCGGTAACAAACTGCCGCGGGGCTTCCAGCGAGTGGATGCTTTGCTGGTGGAAACGCCCGTATAAGGCGGACTAGAGAGCTCGATCTACGATTTAACGCGTAGATCGACGCTTTGGCGCTGGAGTCATGGCGCATATTCACGGATGATATGGCCTTTCCAGCGCCGGCGTGGCCGAGCGTGTTTAGGTTATTTTTAGTATTACATTGTGGTTCGCCTTGTGGCAGCCACCTGGATGGGATGATGACTGCTCCACGCCTTCCTCTATTTTTGATGCTCGCTGGCCTTTTGGGGTTGGCGGGTTGCAGCACGCACCAACCGGTGTCGCTGTACCAGCTGGACAGCGGAAGTCCAGCGCAGCCAGCACAAACAGCTGGCATGGCAGTATTGCTGGGTCCGGTAATCGTTGCTGATTACCTGCAACGCGAAACCCTGCTGCAACGTCAGAGCGACGGCAGCCTCCAAGGTTCCACTGATGGTCGTTGGGCGGGCAGCTTGTCGTCCGATATCAACCAACTGATGCTGCGCCAGGTGGCTGGCCAGTTGGACAGCCAGCGTGTGGTCCTGGCGCCAGGCCCCTCCGGGTTTACCCCGGATGTGCAGGTGCTGCTGACCATCACACGGCTTGACTCGGGTGTCTCGCAGCCGGCAATCCTTGATGCGCAGTGGCGCTTGCTCGACCGTCGAGGGCAAGTGCGAGACAACCGTATCGTGCACCTGCAGGAAGAGCATGCCGGCACCACCGCGTCCCAGGTCCAGGCCCAGGGCGTATTGCTGCAGCATCTGGCGCAACAGTTGTCCGTGGCGCTCAAGCCATTGGCTAACCAGCCGCCGGTCGCTGAAGCGCCACGAAAGCAGGCCCCGGCACCGACCAAGCCGGCCGCCCCGCAAAAGCCTAAGATGCCGATGGCTACGCCGATTCGTACCGATATGGAAGTGTTCCGGTTCTGACCTCAATGGTGCACAAACAAAAGGCCCGCTGACTCAGCGGGCCTTTTTGTTTATGCGCGATACAAAAGTGGGAGGGGGCTTGCTCTCGATAGCGATGGACCAGTCACTGCATACGCCGACTGATACCCTGCCATCGGGGCAAGCCCCCTCCCACATTAATGCCTCATTGGGCTTCAGGGTTTGCGGGTCTCATGCATCCGCGCCAACTGTCGCTCCAGCATCGACGGATAAGGCTCCATCAACCGTTCCACGCAACTGGCGCCTTCAGGGCTGGCAATCGGGCGGATGCGTGCGCGTTGGCGGATCAGCGAGTCTTCACTGATCTTGCGCTCCACCAGCAGCAAGTTGCGGCTGTGTTGGGACAAGGCCAGGGCATCCTGGGCGATCTCGGTCAGCAGCAAGTCAATCTGGCTAATGCCAAACAGGTCATCACCGACCGTTAAGCCCAGCTGCAGTTGCAGGGTAATACCGCTGTCGGCCACTTCAATCTGCAAGGCGTGGCCCAGTGCGCGCAGCAACTCGCCACAGCAGATGGCGTTGGTCAGGTAGTCTTCGCCGCTGTCTTCGCTGTGGAACAGCATCAGCGTGCTGCCATCGTTCAGGGTATGCAGTTCGCTCTGGTAGAGCGAGGCAGCCTGGTCGAGGCAGTCGCGGTAGCGTTCAAGCAATTCGGTCAGGCGGGCGCGGGGCAGGCGGCGCAGTTGGTCCTGAGCACCCAGTTGTACGGCGAGTACGGCGCTGTGCTGGGGTTCGGTGCTCTTCACGGGAGCCGGCGTCGGCGCAGCGGCGGGAGCGGTAGCCGAGGTGTCGCGCAGGTCGGCGAACGGGTCTTCGTCGTCCAGTTCGTCTTCTTCGGCCTTGACCACATGGCGCGGTGTCGCCTTCAAACCCACCACCGGGGTGCTCTCATCGAAACCTGGGTCGCGCAGATCGCGCACTTCAAATTCAGGCTCGTCGTTATAGTCGGTGTCGTCGTACTCGGGCTCCGGTTTCGCCTCGGGCACGGTAGGCTCCGGGGCGAAGCTGGCGTGGAGCTGGCGCGCGAGGTCGCCGATTTCGTCCTGGCGATCGGTGGCCGGGGTGTTTTCGTCGATGTCCCGCAGCCAGATGCGCAATTGCATCAGCGGCGTGGAGATATGCCGCCCCAGGCGCAGGCTCAATGCCAAGGCCAGGGCCAGCAGGATCGCACTCAAGATACCCATGCTTTGCAGGCTGATGGTCATCGGCTGCTGGAACTGCTGCATATCGAGGCTGATACGCAGTTGGCCGGCCTTTACATCCTGAAAGGTAATGTTGCTCTGATACAGGCCCTCGGCCTCACCCAGCAGGCCGTTCTTCGGGCGTTGCCCGGCTTCGGCCATGATCCGGTTGTCCACGCTATAAATGGCGGCGTGGGCGACCAGCGGGTTCTTGGTCAGGTTGTTGAGCAGCACGTTAAGGCTGAGGATGTCGTTGGACACCAGCAACTCAGTCGCCGAGGTGGCGGTCTGGGTCGTCAGGCTCGCACCCAGGGCGTCGGCCTGCTCATGCATGGCCTGCTTGAACTGCAAACCCATCACGCAGGCGTAGATCACCAAGGCCAGGGCGACCAGGATCACGTTATGGCTGGCGATGCGTAATGCGATCGGTACACGGCGGTGGCGCAGTGCCCGGAAGATCAGCAGGAAGAAGTTATCGGTTTTTACTGGCGTGGGCCGGTTCACTTGCGCTCGGCTCTTGGTCCGTGAAGTTGACGCGCAGTATAGCGACAGGCCCATGACCGGCAAAGCGTTGGCTGTGCCCGATGGTCACTGAAAGTGGGTAGAATGCGGTTTTTTTCCAGCCTGGGGGTGCGCTTTGCGCGAAATTGTCCTGATTAACATCACCGGTGTTGACCGCCCGGGTCTCACCGCAGCCATTACCGGTGTGCTGGCCCAGGGTGGTGTGAACATTCTCGACATCGGCCAGGCGGTGATCCACGACACCCTGTCGTTCGGGATACTGGTGGAGATCCCGAGCACTGAACAGGCGTCCTCGGTGCTCAAGGACATCCTGTTTACGGCGTACAAGCTGGATCAGCAGGTGCGTTTTACCCCGGTGTCCGAAGAGGATTACCAGCATTGGGTGGATGGCCAGGGCAAGAAACGCCATATCGTGACGTTGCTTACCCGCAAGGTCACTGCCGAACAATTGCAGCGTGTCAGTTCCATCACCGCGAAATACGGATTGAACATCGACCATATCGACCGTCTGTCGGGTCGCATGCCATTGGACACGCCGGCCGACAAGGGCAAGGGCTGCATCGAGTTCTCCGTGCGCGGTGAACCCGCTGATTCGCAAGCGCTACGCGCCGAATTCCTGAGCGTGGCCCAGGAACTGAATGTCGATATTGCCTTCCAGGAAGATTCGCTGTTCCGTCGTAACCGTCGCCTGGCGGTGTTCGACATGGACTCCACGCTGATCGAGGCCGAAGTCATCGACGAGTTGGCCAAAGCGGCCGGCGTGGGTGAGCAGGTCAGCGAGATTACCGAGCGCGCGATGGCCGGTGAACTGGATTTTCGTGCCAGCTTCAAGGAGCGCCTGGCGTTGCTCAAGGGCTTGGACGTGAGCGTGCTGGACTCAATCGGTGCGTCATTACGGCTGACCGAAGGCGCCGAAACCCTGTTCGCCGAACTCAAGCGC
Organism: Pseudomonas sp. MWU15-20650; assembly: GCF_023242475.1. Lineage (GTDB taxonomy): Bacteria > Pseudomonadota > Gammaproteobacteria > Pseudomonadales > Pseudomonadaceae > Aquipseudomonas. The sequence continues at coordinate 25,084 of NZ_JALJFG010000019.1, forward strand.
CTGGGCTACAAGACGGCCATCCTCTCTGGCGGCTTCACCTATTTTGCCAAGCAACTGCAGGCCAAGCTGGGCATCGACTACGTCTTTGCCAACGAGCTGGAAGTGGTGGAGGGCAAGGTGACCGGCGTGGCGGTGGAGCCGATTGTCGATGCTCAACGCAAGGCAGACCTGCTCAAAGAATTGGCGCATAAGGAAGGCTTGCGTCTGGAGCAGACCATTGCGGTCGGCGACGGCGCCAATGACTTACCGATGCTGGCGATTGCCGGGTTGGGTGTGGCGTTCCGCGCCAAGCCGTTGGTCAAGCAGTCGGCCAAGCAGGCGATTTCGACCTTGGGCTTGGATGGTGTGTTGTATCTGCTGGGCTTGCGTGACCGCGACGGTCAGCTGTAATCCGTTCCAGCTGTAGGCACATAGCCAAAAAAGTGGGAGGGGGCTTGTTCCCGATGGCGGGGTCTCAATCAATACATTAATGACCGAACCACCGCCATCGGGAGCAAGCCCCCTCCCACATTGGTTTTTCCACATTGTTTGAATCAGGCTTTAGGGGTGGCGATTTCGACCTTGGGCTTGGAGGGTGTGTTGTATCTGCTGGGCTTGCGTGACCGCGACGGTCAGCTGTAATCCGTTCCAGCTGTAGGCACATAGCCAAAAAAGTGAGAGGGGGCTTGCTCCCGATGGCGGGGTCTCAGTCAATACATTAATGACCGAACCACCGCTATCGGGAGCAAGCCCCCTCCCACATTGGTTTTTTCACATTGTTTGAATCAGGCTTTAGGGGTGGCGATTTCGACCTTGGGCTTGGAGGGTGTGTTGTATCTGCTGGGCTTGCGCGACCGCGACGGTCAGCTGTAATCCGTTCCAGCTGTAGGCACATAGCCAAAAAAGTGGGAGGGGGCTTGTTCCCGATGGCGGGGTCTCAGTCAATACATTAATGACCGAACCACCGCTATCGGGAGCAAGCCCCCTCCCACATTGGTTTTTTACATTGTTTGAATCAGGCTTTAGGGGTGGCGATTTCGACCTTGGGCTTGGAGGGTGTGTTGTATCTGCTGGGCTTGCGTGACCGCGACGGTCAGCTGTAATCCGTTCCAGCTGTAGGCACATAGCCAAAAAAGTGGGAGGGGGCTTGCTCCCGATGGCGGGGTCTCAGTCAATGCATTAATGACCGAACCACCGCTATCGGGAGCAAGCCCCCTCCCACATTGGTTTTTCCACATTGTTTGAATCAGGCTTTAGGGGTGGCGATACCTTGGCCCATTTGCACCGGTGTACCTGCCACCAATTCTTCTGCCCACTTCACTTGGTCTGGCCCGAACAGCACAATGGCGGTCGAGCCCAGCTTGAAGCGACCCAGCTCAGCACCTTTCTCCAAGTGAATCGGCGCGCGCGCCGCTTCGTCGTAACGGAAGGTTTTCAGCTCGCGTTTCGGGGGTGTCACCAAGCCTGCCCACACGGTTTCAATCGACGCCACGATCATCGCGCCCACCAATACCACAGCCATCGGGCCGCGTTCGGTGTCGAACAGGCAGACAACGCGTTCGTTACGAGCAAACAGCTCCGGCACATTTTCGGCCGTGGTCTGGTTGACCGAAAAAATCCGGCCTGGCACATACACCATCTCGCGCAGCGTACCGGCCAACGGCATGTGCACGCGGTGGTAGTCCTTCGGTGACAGGTAAATCGTGGCGAAATCACCGCCCATGAACGGCGCAGCCATGGCCGCGTCGCCACCCAGCAACTCCAGCACGCTGAAGCTATGACCCTTGGCCTGGAATATACGGCCATGCTCGATCGGGCCAAGCTGGCTGACAGCACCATCGGCTGGGCTCAGCACCGCACCTGGGGTTTGATCCAGCGGGCGCGCACCGTCTTTCAAGGCGCGGGTGAAGAAGGCGTTGAAGTGCTCGTAAGCGGTCACGTCTTCAACCAGGGCCTGGGACATGTCCACTTGGTAGCGCTTGGCGAACCAGGTGGTGAAGGCGTTTTTGAACCAGCGCACGCGGCATTCGGCAATGCAGCCGGCCAGGCGCGACAGCAAGTGGTGCGGCAGTAAGTACTGGCTGAGGATAAACAACTGCTTTTTCATTAAGTGTCCTTAAACCTTAAATCTCAACGGGGGTGTCGGGGTGGTTGCCCCATTCGCCCCAGGAACCGGCATAACCTTTGACTCGCGGATAACCGAGCGCCTTGGCCACCAGGTAGGTGAAGCCAGAGCGGTGGTGAGTCTGGCAGTGGGTGATGATTTCTTTGTCGCGGGTCAAACCGAGGTCTTCGAGGATTTTCGGCATGTCACGGCGGATGCGCAGGTTGCGCGCCTTGTCCATGCCGGCGGTCCATTCGAAATTCACCGCGCCGGGGATGTGGCCACCCTTGGCTGCGAGCACTTTTTCACCGGAGTACTCCAGTGGGCCGCGTGCATCCCAGATACCCAGGTCGGCAGCGCCCAGGCGGCTTTGCAGGTATTCGCGGGTGGCGGTAGGGCCGTCGTGCAAAGTCAGGCTGACCGGGCCGCCGACGGCCGCGGGCACCACGGTAGAAACCGGGTGCTGGCCATCCAGCCACGCCAACAGGCCACCATCGAGATAGTGATATTTCGAGTGGCCGATCACGTCGAGCAGCCAGATAAAACGCCCGGCCCAGCCGCCGCCTTCGTCGTCGTAGACCACGTAGGTGGCGTCAGGGGTGTGGCCCAGTTCGCCGAAGAGCTTCTCGAGGTCGGCCTTGTGGGGCAGCAGGCCGGGTGCGGGCGGCAGGCCCAGTTGGGTGCGCTTGGGGTCAACGAAATGCGCGCCGGGGATATGCCCTTCGGCGTAGCGGGCGACACTGGTGAGGTCCACCAGAATCAGGTGTTCGGCATCAAGGCGACCAAGCAGGTCGCTGGATTCGATCACCAGCGGCAAGCCAGAGAAGTCAGGCATGTGAGGTCTCCTGGGCACAAATGTTGGCGATAAAAGAGGGCGATTGTAGCGCAAGCGTCAGGCGCTGCGGTTGGTAAAGCTGTGCAGCGCTTTTTCGATGCATTGAGCGGTTTTACCGAACGCCTGCACGGTGGTTTCCGAGAACGGCCCGCCGCCTTGGTCCGCCACTATCAGCATCACCACGCGACCGTTGCAACTCAATGAGCGCAACAGCAAGTGCTCGCCGGTAAACAGGCGGCGCAGGATCGGTGGCAGCAGCGCGGAGAACTGCGCATGGTTGTCCGGCGTCAGGCGTATCTGGGCGGACTTTTCCAGCAGGCGCTGCAGCAGTGTGCTGTTGACCACATCCAGGCTCAAGTGTGCGGCGTCCTTCGGCAAACCGTCGGCTTGGTGCACGCGCAAGGTACTCAAGGCGCGATCCGCCATGAACAGCAAGACTCGCTGCATGCCACTGGCAACCAGGGCTTCTTTGGCACAGGTGGTCAGGTGCATGGCGTTGGCAAAGCGGCTTGGCTCTACCAGCAGCTCGGTACAACGCTTGCGCCACACGGCCAGTGCTTCGGCGGTGGGCGGTGGTGCGGGCAACAGGCCGCGATGAACCTTCTGTACATGCCATGGCCAGATCAGCGACAGCGCCGGATGCCAGAGGTCGGGCATCAAGGTGGTGCGGGCGCTGGTCACCGCTTGCTGGTGAACCTGCTGTTGCACATCGCTCATCGGTTCTTGCAGGTACAGGGCGGTGAGGTATTGCCAGCGCTCCGTGTGCGGGCAGGTCCAGGACTCTTGGGCCGACATCGCCAGGCCATTGGCCAGCAGTACGGTGTTGGCCGGCTGGTTCAGCCAGCGACGCAGGTTGGGTTCGGCGTCGAGCAATTGCTGGTGGCGCAGCATATCGTCGGCGCGGGCGATATGCAGGGCCTTGACCAGTAGGCGTTGTTCGGTCAGCAGCAGGTTGTAGCCCTGTGATACCCAGATCGGCAGGTGCCAGGTTTCGGTCAGTGCCAGGCACAGGTCCAGCAGCCGAACGCCGAACAATTCCTGCTCGACCTGGCGCGCCGGCTGGCCTTTGTGGATCACCCGCAGCTCCCATTCTTCCAGGAGCTTGGGGTACGCGACGGCCATCGGCCACAGCGGTGACAGAAACAGCAAGCTGCCCCAGTGAATGTCTTGCCACAATCGCGCCAGGCGGCTGCCGAACAAACCGTTGGCCTGCTGGGAGGCGTGCTGGCTGACCAGCAGCAGTTGGCGCAACGCCACGGGGATTTCATTCGCCGGCACCGAAGGCAGGCGCGCCAGGAGTTCCTCGGCACGTTTCAGGCCCAGGCGGTTAAGCGCCACTTCGAGGTTTTCCGCGGGCTCCGCCAGGCTGCCGTGGGTATGGCTGTTGGCCTCGCGCATGACGCTGAGCACCAGGGCCGGGCTGTTTTGCATCAGCTCGGCAATGTCTCTTAATGAACTGCGGCTGTCGCGGATGGCTTTACAGACACGCTCATGGCTGGCTTGGGGGACGGGCAGCCGTACCTCGTCCAGGCGCTTGATCCAAGCGGCGAGGGTGGTGGGTTTTGCACTTGGGACTGTCGTTTCATTAGCCATGATTGGGGCGCGATCATCACTTGCATTCAACACGCCCGGAACGGGCCGAATTGGCTTTTCGCCTTAACGGGCTATAGTCTGGCGCAGTTTTGCCGATAAGTAGAACAAGAGTTTTCCGCAGCACCCAATATGTCCATGAACCCGACGGCGCAAGTACTCATCCCCTATGGCTAAAATTATCGGCATCATCGTCGTCATCGCAAGCGTGCTCGGTGGGTACGTCTTGTCCCACGGTAAAATTGCCGCGTTGATCCAGCCTTTCGAAGTGCTGATTATCGGCGGTGCCGCGTTTGGCGCATTCTTGCAAGCCAACCCCGGCTACATGACCATGCACGTGATCAAGAAGTCGTTGGGCATGTTCAGTTCGCGCTTCTCCCATACCTTCTATTTGGAAGTGCTGGGGCTGATCTACGAGATTCTCAACAAGAGCCGCCGTGAAGGCATGATGGCCATCGAAGGCGACATCGAGGATGCGGCCGCCAGCCCGATCTTCGCCAAGTACCCGGCCGTGCTCAAAGATGAGCGCATGACCGCCTATATCTGTGATTACTTGCGCATCATGTCTTCCGGCAACATGGCTCCCCACGAGCTGGAGGGCTTGTTCGACATGGAGCTGTTCAGTCTTAAAGAAGAGCTGGAACATCCCTCCCACGCCGTGACCGGCGTCGCTGACGGCATGCCCGGTTTCGGTATTGTGGCAGCGGTACTCGGTATCGTGGTGACCATGGCATCCCTGGGTGAGGGTGACCAGAAGGCCATCGGTATGCACGTGGGTGCGGCGCTGGTCGGTACCTTCTTCGGTATTCTGGCGGCCTACGGTTTCTTCGGCCCGCTTGCCACCTCCCTGGCCCACGATGCCAAGGAAGAGGTCAACCTCTACGAAGCGATCAAGGCGTGCCTGGTGGCCTCGGCGTCGGGCATGCCACCGTCGCTGGCCGTGGAGTTCGGTCGCAAAGTGTTGTACCCCAAGCATCGCCCAAGTTTCTCCGAGCTGGAACAAGCGGTTCGCGGTCGTTAAGCCATGGAAAACAACCAGCCGATAATCATCAAGCGCGTCAAGCGCTTCGCTGCGGGGCACCATGGCGGCGCCTGGAAAATCGCCTTCGCCGACTTTGCGACGGCGATGATGGCGTTCTTCCTGGTGCTGTGGCTGATGTCCACCGCGACGCCCGAACAGAAGATCGCCATCGCCGGTTACTTCAAAGACCCGATTGGCTTCTCGGAAAGTGGCACGCCCTTTGTGATCGACCTGGGCGGCTCGCCGCAACTGGCACCTGAGCGCACCATCAATCCCGAGGTCAAGACCGAGTCGCCGCAGGAAAACATTCCGATCGAGCGCGACACCGTCGAGAGCATGGCCGAGCAGGTCGAGAAAGAGCGCCTTGAGTTGTTGCTACAGGAACTGCAGACCAAGGTTGAAGAAAATCCGCAGTTGCTGAAATTCAAGGATCAGATCTCCTTCGAAATCACCCCGGAAGGCTTGCGCATCCAGATCACCGACGCTGCCAATCGGCCGATGTTCGACTCCGGCAGTGCGCGCTTGAAGCCTTACTTTGAAGACATCCTGCTGGCCATGGCTGACACCATCAAAGCCGTGCCGAACAAGATCAGCATCAGTGGCCACACCGATGCCAAGCCGTATGCGGGCCAGGGTGACTTCGGCAACTGGGAACTCTCGGCCAACCGCGCCAACGCCGCCCGCCGTGCGCTGGTAGCGGGCAGCTATCCGGATGCGCAAGTGGCACGCGTGGTCGGGTTTGCTTCCTCGCAATTGTTCGATGCCAAAGATCCTTTCAACCCGATCAACCGTCGCATCGATATTGTCGTGCTGACCAAAAAGGCCCAGCGCGCGATCGAGGGTGACCAAGGTGCGGCGCCGGTGGTACCGACCCAGGGAGGGGGGGCGCCAGGCGAAGTGCCGGCTGATCCGAACGCCATCCCGCCAGGGCAGGAACCGCTGCCGGCCCATGAGCTGCGACAGAAGCTGAACCTGTTTGATGACGGGGGAGTGAAGGACCCTACGGCGCCTGCTCCGGCACCTGGGTCGTAACCCTTTATGCAAAAGGCCGCGATCATCGCGGCCTTTTTATATCTGCTCGATAGGAGCAACCTTGCATCAAGTCAGTAACTGCTCTCAGGCAAGCTCGCAATAATCGACCGATAGCTGTTCATGCGCTGCTGCTGCACGCGGCCATCTTCCAGCGCCTTGAGCAAGGCACAGCCCGGTTCGCGGTCGTGCTTGCAGTCGCGGAAGCGGCAGGTGCCGATCAGGTCGTTGAATTCGATGAAGCCTGCTTCCACGTCGCTGCGGCTGACATGGCCGAGGCCGAACTCACGGATACCTGGGGAGTCGATCAGCTCACCGCCACCCGGGAAGTGGAACAACCGCGCAGTGGTAGTGGTGTGCGTGCCCTGGCCGGAGAGTTCCGACAGCGGGCCGACGCGGGTTTCGACTTCCGGCAGCAGGCTGTTGACTAGCGACGACTTGCCGACACCGGACTGGCCGACAAACACGCTGATACGACCGTCCAGCTGCTGTTGCAGCTGTTCCATGCCATTGCCGTGATGGGCCGAGACTTCCAGCACCGGGTAGCCCAGGGTACGGTAGACCGCCAGCAACGCATTGAGCGCCGGGGCGTTTTGCTCGTCGATCAGGTCGAATTTGTTGAGCAGCAACAACGGGCGAATCCCGGCATGCTCGGCGGCCACCAGGTAGCGATCGATCAGGTTGGCATGGGGTTCGGGCAACGGGGCGAACACGATGACGATCATGTCGACGTTGGCCGCCACTGGCTTGAGTTGACCGCGGCTGTCGGGGCGGCGCAGTTCGGTGGTGCGCGGCAACTGGGCGACGATGACGCCGATGCCCTGGTTGCCGGCTCGCCACACGACTTGGTCGCCGGTCACCAGCGCAGGCAGGTTGGCGCGCAAGTGGCAACGGAACACCTGGCCTGCGAGTTCGCCTTCCAGCGCCTCGACTTCGACCTGCACCCCAAAGTGCGCGATCACCAGGCCCGTTTGTTCGGGGCCCAGGTCGCCGCCCTCGAGTGCTTCCACGGCGGAGGATTCGCGTTTGGCGGCGCGTGCGGCGCGTTCACCCTGAATCTTTTCGATGCGCCAGTTTTGGCGGCGATTGAGCTGGCGTTTGGCCATTGGTGTTCCGTGTCGATAATGCAAAGGTTAGGTAAAACGGTCGCGAGTCTAGCACGCCCCCGCCTGCTAAACTGCGCAGCTACGCCAAGGTGCCAAGAGAATCAAGCCATGCAAAACCCACAGAACCTGATTTGGATCGATCTGGAAATGACCGGTCTGAACCCCGACACCGACGTCATCATCGAGATGGCGACCATTGTCACCGACAGCAACCTCAACACCTTGGCCGAAGGTCCGGTGATCGCCATCCACCACAGCGACGCAGTATTGGCCACCATGGATGAGTGGAACACCCGCACCCACGGCAACTCCGGGCTGACCCAGCGCGTGCGCGACAGCCGTATCAGCATGGCCGAAGCCGAAGCCGAAACCATCGCCTTCCTGGAGAAATGGGTGCCGAAGGGCAAGTCGCCAATCTGTGGCAATAGCATCTGCCAGGACCGCCGCTTCCTTTATACCCACATGAAGGCACTGGAAAGCTACTTCCACTATCGCAACCTCGACGTATCCACCCTGAAAGAGCTGGCCGCGCGTTGGGCGCCGGAAGTGAAGGACAGCTTCCATAAAGGCAGCACACACCTGGCACTGGATGATATTCGCGAGTCGATTGCCGAGTTGCAGCATTATCGCAAGCACTTCATCAAGGCTTGAGCGGGTGCCCCTGTAGCACGCAGTCTTCCTGTGGCGAGCGGGCTTGCCCCGCGTTGGGCTGCGAAGCGGTCCTAATCCCTGATACTGCCAACGCATTCCCTCAAGAAGATATCATTGTCGGGTTTGGGGCTGCTGTGCAGCCCAACGCGGGGCAAACCCGCTCGCCACATATTTGTCAGGAACGCCATCATGCTGTTGATGCTCTACCTCATTGCCATCACCGCCGAAGCCATGACCGGTGCCTTGTCCGCCGGGCGGCGCGGCATGGATTGGTTTGGTGTGGTGCTGATCGCCTGCGTCACCGCGTTGGGTGGTGGCTCGGTGCGCGATGTGCTGTTGGGGCATTACCCGCTGACCTGGGTCAAACACCCGGAATACCTGGTGCTGACCTCCGTCGCCGCGCTGGTGACGATTTTTATCGCACCGCTGATGCGCCGCCTACGCTCACTCTTCTTGGCGCTGGATGCGGTGGGGTTGGTGGCTTTCACCCTGATTGGTTGCATGACCGCCCTTGAAATGGGCCATGGCATGCTGGTGGCGTCGGTCAGCGGCGTGATCACCGGCGTTTTCGGCGGCATCCTGCGGGATATTTTCTGTAACGACATCCCGCTGATCTTCCGGCGTGAGCTGTACGCCAGCGTGTCGTTCCTCGCTGCCTGGTTCTACATGCTGTGCCTTTACTTGGAGCTGCCCAGCGAGCAGGCGATTCTGCTCACGCTGTTCAGCGGCTTTCTATTGCGCTTGCTGGCGATCCGTTTTCACTGGGAAATGCCCAAGTTCGTCTATAACGACGATGTGCATTGACGCTCGTCGTGCTGCTTGAGCGCCCACTCCACATGTTCGCGTACCAGCTCTGACGGGTAGTCGCGCCGGGCCTTCAAGGCTTCCAGCACAGGAATACTCGAGGGTGCATTGCCCAGGCCCACGGCCAGGTTGCGCAGCCAGCGTTCATAACCGGCACGACGTAGGGGGGAGCCTTCAGTGCTGCTGAGGAATGTCTCCTCATCCCACATAAACAGCGTTGCCAGCTCGGCGTTGTCCAGGTTGTGCCGTGGCTTGAAATCACCCTCGGTAGTGGGGCGGGCGAAACGATTCCACGGGCAAACGATCTGACAGTCATCGCAGCCGAACACGCGATTGCCGATCAGGGGGCGCAGGTCTTCGGGGATTGCGCTCTTGAGTTCAATGGTGAGGTAGGAAATGCAGCGTCGCGCATCCAGTACATAGGGGCCCACGAAGGCATTGGTGGGGCAGATATCCAGGCAGGCCGTGCAGCGGCCACAGTGCTCGGTGGTGTGCGGGGGGTCTACCGGCAGCGGCAAATCGACAAACAGTTCACTCAAGAAGAAATAACTGCCGGCCTTGCGATTGAGCACCAGGGTATTTTTGCCGATCCAGCCCAACCCGGCTTGTTCGGCGATGGCTTTTTCCAGCACCGGCGCGCTGTCGACAAAGGCGCGAAAGCCGAACGGCCCGATCTGTGCCTGAATGCGATCAGCCAATTGCTGCACGCGTTTGCGAATCAGCTTGTGGTAGTCGCGGCCCAGGGCATAGCGCGAGATATAGGCCTTTTCCGGCTTGCCCAGCAGTTGCGCCATTTGGGTATCGCCGGGCAGGTAATCCATGCGCAGCGACACCACGCGCAAAGTACCCGGCACCAGCTCTTCGGGGTGAGAGCGCTTGCTGCCATGGGCGCCCATGTACTCCATCTCGCCGTGGTAGCCCGCGTCGAGCCAGCGTTGCAGGTGCTGTTCATGCTCGGCCAGGTCCAGGCCGCTGATGCCGACTTGTTGAAAGCCCAGTTCACGGCCCCAGTCTTTGATCGATTGGGCGAGTGCGGGCAGATCGGAGGTGATAGCAGGCATGAGACAGGGGAAACCACAGGTTAGATGGGTATAATTCTGCCAGACATCGGAGCTTGAAGACGCATGCCGCAGACAAAACACGAAATAACCGACGTTCAGCCCCTGTTGCCCGGCCATTTGCCGCAACTGGCTGTGCGTTCAGCGGACGCCCATAAAGGCCAGTTCGGCCACCTGCTGGTGATCGGCGGCGACCGTGGCTTTGGCGGCGCGGCATTGCTGAGCGCTGAAAGTGCCCTGCGCAGCGGTGCCGGCATGGTTTCCCTGGCGACGCGCCCTGAGCATGTGTCGGCCGCGCTCGCTCGGCTACCGGAAGTGATGACGGTGGGCGTCAGTTCGGCCAACCAACTGATGGGGTTGCTGGAAAAAATATCAGTCATCGTCATTGGCCCGGGCCTGGGCGCTGCGTCGTGGGGTAAAAGCTTGCTCTCTGTGGCGGCGAACGCTCGGACACCGCAGGTCTGGGACGCCGATGCCTTGAATCAGTTGGCCACGGGCAGCGTCAGCCTTGCGCTCGGTAGTGTGGTTACCCCACATCCAGGCGAGGCCGCGCGCTTGCTGGGGATTACGACAGCCGAGGTTCAGGCCGACCGCCTTAAGGTGGCGCGTGCCTTGAGCCAGAAATTCAATGCAGTGGCTATTCTCAAGGGGGCGGGCAGCCTGATTGCCAGCCCGGACGGTCGTATTTCCCGGTGTGATCAAGGCCATCCGGCCATGGCGGCGGCGGGGCTCGGTGATGTCTTGGCTGGCTTGGTCGGCGCATTGCTGGCCCAAGGCATGCCTGCTTATGAAGCCAGTTGCCTGGCCGTGTGGTTACATGCCACGGCGGGGGACCGCCAAGGTAGTTTTGGTCGCGGCTTGGCTGCCAGTGACCTGATACCTGCCATTCGTCAATTGTTGGAGGAGCAGTCGCCGTGTCTGAAGTAACCCTTTTCCTGGCCGATGAAAACGCCATGGTCGAGTTCGGGCATTGCATTGCCCAGGTCACGGCTGGCGCGGGGCTGATTTTTCTCGAAGGGGACCTGGGCGCGGGCAAGACCACACTGTCGCGGGGGATTATTCGGGGGTTGGGCCACACGGGCGCGGTGAAAAGCCCTACGTTTACCCTGGTCGAACCCTACGAAATCGATAAGGTGCGCGCCTTCCATTTCGACCTCTATCGCCTGGTAGACCCTGAAGAATTGGAGTACATGGGCATCCGTGATTACTTTGACGAAGACGTGCTGTGCCTGATCGAGTGGCCAGATAAAGGCACAGGCTTTTTGCCAAAGCCGGACCTGACCATTACCATTACGCCGCATGATCACGGACGTCAGCTGAAGTTGTTGCCCCAGGGGGCGCGCGGTGAGTCGTGGTGCGCCGCTCTGGCATTGGAATTCAAATAATTGGTGGGGTTAGGTATGCGCTTTCGCGCGTTGGTTGCTGTCGTAGGGGTATTGCTTGCGGCAATGACTGTCAATGCTCTGGCTGCTTCGCAGGTGAAAAGTGTTCGCCTGTGGCGGGCACCGGATAACACGCGACTGGTGTTCGACCTGTCTGGACCGGTCCAGCACAGCGTCTTTACCCTGACGGCGCCCGATCGCCTGGTGATCGACATCAACGGTGCGACCCTGGCCGCGCCGCTGAAAGTCTCTACTGCGAACACTCCGATTACCGCCATGCGCTCGGCCCAACGTACGCCGACCGACCTGCGGGTGGTCATCGACCTTAAAAAGGCGGTGACCCCAAAAAGTTTCTCCCTGGCGCCCAACGCTCAATACGGTAACCGGCTGGTGGTCGACCTGTTCGACAACGCCGCCGATGCTGCCCCACCGCCTGCGCCGACGCCTAGTGTGGCGACGGTGCCGGCGGTGCCGGTCAACCCATCGCAACCCCAGGTCAAGTTGCCACCGCCGCCGCCAGCACCGGCAGGCAAGCGCGACATTATTGTGGTGATCGACGCCGGCCACGGCGGTGAAGACCCGGGCGCTTCCGGCTCGCGCGGCCAGCATGAGAAAGACGTAGTACTGGCCATTGCCCGTGAACTGCAGCGCCAGGTCAACGGCATGAAAGGCTATCGCGCCGAACTGACCCGTACCGGCGACTACTTCATTCCGTTGCGCGGCCGTACCGAAATCGCCCGTAAGAAGGGCGCGGACCTGTTCGTGTCCATCCACGCCGACGCGGCCCCTTCGGCTGCGGCGTTCGGTGCGTCGGTGTTTGCCCTGTCGGACCGTGGTGCAACCTCCGAGACCGCGCGTTGGTTGGCCGACAGTGAAAACCGTTCCGACTTGATCGGCGGGGCCGGCAACGTGTCCCTCGATGACAAGGACAAAATGCTCGCTGGCGTATTGCTCGACCTGTCGATGACCGCCTCGCTGACTTCCAGCTTGAACGTCGGCCAGAAAGTCCTGAGCAATATCGGCCGGGTCACGTCGCTGCATAAACAGCGGGTGGAGCAAGCCGGGTTCATGGTGCTGAAATCGCCGGATATCCCGTCGATCCTGGTGGAAACCGGGTTTATCTCCAACTCCAACGAAGCGTCGAAACTGGCCAGCGCCAGCCACCAGCAGGCACTGGCGCGCTCCATCAGTGCCGGTATTCGCCAGTTCTTCCAGCAGAACCCGCCGCCGGGCACCTATATCGCCTGGTTGCGCGACTCCGGGAAAATTGCCCAGGGCCCACGTGACCATCGCGTACAGCCCGGCGATACCCTGGCCATGCTGGCGGTGCGATTCCAGGTGTCGGCGGCGACATTGCGCAGTGCCAATAACCTGCAGACCGATGAGTTGAAAGTCGGTCAGGTGTTGACCATTCCCGGCACTGAATTGGCGGCGCAGTAATGAGTGAATCAATCCTCAATAGCGGCTCGCGCATCGAGCTGCTCAGCCCGCGCCTCGCCAACCAGATTGCGGCGGGTGAGGTGGTTGAGCGCCCGGCATCGGTGATCAAGGAACTGCTGGAAAACAGTATCGACTCCGGCGCCAAGCGCATTGATGTCGATGTGGAGCAGGGCGGCGTCAAGCTGCTGCGGGTACGTGACGATGGCAGCGGCATCTCTGCCGATGACTTGCCGCTGGCCTTGGCCCGTCACGCCACCAGCAAGATCCGTGACCTCGAAGACCTGGAGCGGGTGATGAGCCTGGGTTTTCGCGGTGAGGCCCTGGCGTCCATCAGTTCCGTGGCCCGCCTGACCCTGACCTCCCGTACTCGCAGTGCCGAGCAGGCCTGGCAAGTGGAAACCGAAGGGCGTGACATGGCGCCCCGGGTCCAGCCGGCTGCGCATCCGGTGGGCACCTCGGTGGAAGTGCGTGACCTGTTCTTCAATACCCCGGCGCGCCGCAAGTTCCTCAAGGCCGAAAAAACCGAATTCGACCACCTGCAAGAAGTCATCAAGCGCCTGGCGCTGGCGCGCTTCGATGTGGCGTTCCACCTGCGTCACAACGGCAAGACCATCCTCAGCCTGCACGAGGCCAATGACGATGCCGCACGCGCCCGGCGGGTGGCGGCGGTGTGCGGCGCGGGCTTCCTGGAGCAGGCGCTGCCGATTGAGATCGAGCGCAACGGATTGCGCCTGTGGGGTTGGGTCGGTTTACCGACCTTCTCCCGCAGCCAGGCCGACTTGCAGTATTTCTTTGTGAACGGTCGGGCGGTACGCGACAAGCTGGTGGCCCATGCGGTGCGCCAGGCGTATCGCGACGTGTTGTTCAACGGCCGGCATCCGACGTTTGTACTGTTTTTTGAGGTTGACCCTTCCGTGGTCGACGTCAACGTACACCCGACCAAGCACGAAGTGCGCTTTCGCGATGGGCGCATGGTGCATGACTTCCTCTATGGCACCTTGCACCGTGCCTTGGGTGATGTGCGCCCGGATGATCAACTGTCCGCGCCGATAGTCACGGCGGTGGTGCGGCCGAGCGGGCCGCAAGCCGGTGAATTTGGCCCGCAAGGTGAAATGAGCCTGGCGGCCAACCTGCTGCAATCGCCACAGTCGCAGCCAGCCTACACGGCGCCAAATTCGGGTGCGGGTTCGGGTTATCAGTATCAATACACCCCGCGTCCACAGTCGGCAGTACCGGTGGCCGAGGCCCAGGCGGCTTACCGTGAGTTTTTCGCGCCGCTGCCGGGTGCTGAGCCAGGGGCTGCTGTCGCGTTGCCGGAGGGCGGCGGTGATATCCCGCCACTGGGCTATGCGCTGGCGCAACTCAAGGGTATCTACATCCTGGCGGAAAACGCCCATGGCCTGGTACTGGTAGACATGCACGCCGCCCACGAGCGGATCATGTACGAACGCCTGAAGATCGCCATGGCCAGCGAAGGGCTCAGTGGCCAGCCGTTGCTGGTGCCCGAATCCCTGGCGGTCAGCCAGCGAGAAGCTGACTGTGCCGAAGAGCACCACGGCGTGTTCCAGAAACTGGGTTTCGAGTTGCAGCGCCTGGGCCCGGAAACCCTGGCGATCCGTCAGATTCCCGCGTTGCTCAAGCAAGCTGAAGCCAACCGGCTGGTTGCCGATGTGCTGGCTGACTTGATGGAATACGGCACCAGCGACCGCATCCAGGCGCACATCAATGAGCTGCTCGGTACCATGGCCTGTCACGGCGCCATCCGCGCCAACCGCCGGCTGGCCTTGCCGGAAATGAACGGTTTGCTGCGCGACATGGAAAACACCGAGCGCAGCGGCCAGTGCAACCATGGCCGACCGACCTGGACCCAGATGGGCCTGGACGATCTGGACAAACTCTTCTTGCGCGGCCGTTGATGAGTGCCTTGCCCCCCGCAATCTTCCTGATGGGCCCCACGGCCGCCGGCAAGACCGACCTGGCGATCGAGCTGACCAAGGTGCTGCCGTGCGAGTTGATCAGCGTCGATTCTGCCCTGGTTTACCGGGACATGGACATCGGCACGGCCAAGCCTTCCAAAGCACTTTTGGCGCAGTATCCGCACCGCTTGATCGACATCATCGACCCGTCCGAGAGCTATTCGGCGGCGGATTTTCGCACCGATGCGCTGGCCGCCATGGCTGAGATCACCGCGCGGGGCAATATCCCGTTGCTGGTGGGCGGCACGATGCTCTACTACAAGGCGTTGCAGGAAGGGTTGGCTGATATGCCGCCCGCTGACGCCCAAGTACGCGCCGAGCTTGAAGAGGAGGCGGCACGCCTTGGCTGGCAAGCCCTGCACGACCAGTTGGCGGCGGTCGATCCGGTGTCGGCGGCGCGTATTCACCCCAATGACCCCCAGCGGCTCACGCGTGCGCTGGAAGTCTGGCGTGTGAGTGGCCAGACCATGACTGAACACAGGCTGAAACAAACTGCGCAAAGTGCTGTTGCAGGCGCATCTGGACAGTCACAATTGCCCTATACTGTGGCGAATCTGGCCATCGCTCCGGCAAATCGCCAGGTGCTGCATGACCGAATTGCACAAAGATTCACAATTATGTTGGAACAGGGGTTTGTAGAGGAGGTCGTAGCACTGCGTTCAAGAGGTGACCTGCATACAGGGCTACCTTCGATACGCGCTGTGGGCTACCGCCAAGTCTGGGATCATCTGGATGGCAAGCTGACGTCAGCTGAGATGCAGGAGCGCGGCATCATTGCCACGCGCCAATTGGCGAAGCGCCAGTTCACCTGGCTGCGCAGCTGGAGCGATTTGCACTGGTTGGACAGCCTGGACAGCGACAATCTGTCACGCGCCTTGAAATACTTGGGCACGGTCTCCATATTGAGCTGAGTCCTTGCAATTGCCGTCTATCCTTGGGGGTGTGACGGTCATAAGCTATTTATTTTCCGATTTTTTATTATTGATCCTTAAAGGAGTGCGGCACATGTCAAAAGGGCATTCGCTACAAGACCCTTACTTGAATACTTTACGTAAAGAGAAAGTGGGGGTTTCCATCTACCTGGTCAACGGTATCAAGCTGCAAGGCACGATCGAGTCGTTCGACCAGTTCGTTATCCTGCTGAAAAACACCGTCAGCCAGATGGTTTACAAGCACGCTATCTCGACAGTCGTTCCAGTTCGTCCAATCCGTCTGCCTAGCGCAACCGGTGATGAGCAGGGTGACGCTGAGCCAGGTAACGCCTGATAGGAGTCTCCTTTGTTCTTTGAGCGCCACGGTGGTGGTGAGCGAGTGATCCTCGTTCACTTGGATGGACAGGACCCTGAGGCGCGCGAAGATCCGCAGGAGTTTCAGGAGTTGGCAAATTCGGCCGGCGCCGAGACCGTTGCGTTTTTTAACGTGCCGCGTCATCGGCCAACCGCCAAATTCCTGATTGGCAGCGGCAAGGTCGAGGAACTACGCGACCTGGTCCATGCCGAAGAAGCCGATCTGGTGATCTTCAACCACGTCCTCACGCCCAGTCAGGAACGTAACCTCGAACGTGTATTCGAGTGTCGCGTAATCGACCGTACCGGCTTGATTCTCGATATTTTCGCCCAACGTGCCCGCACCCATGAAGGCAAGCTCCAGGTCGAACTGGCCCAGCTTGACCACATGAGTACCCGGCTGGTTCGTGGCTGGACTCACCTTGAGCGCCAGGGTGGCGGTATCGGCATGCGCGGTCCGGGTGAAACCCAGTTGGAAACAGACCGCCGCTTGCTGCGGGTTCGCCTGCGACAGATCAAGGGCCGCCTGGAAAAAGTACGCAGCCAGCGCGAACAATCGCGACGGGGCCGCATGCGTGCGGATATCCCGACCGTTTCGCTGGTGGGCTATACCAACGCCGGCAAGTCCACACTGTTCAATAACGTGACGAAATCGGACGTGTACGCGGCCGATCAACTGTTCGCCACGCTCGATCCGACCTTGCGCCGTCTGGAGCTGGACGACCTGGGGCCGATTGTTCTCGCCGACACCGTGGGTTTCATTCGTCACTTGCCCCACAAGCTGGTCGAGGCGTTTCGGTCTACGCTCGAAGAGTCGAGCAATTCCGACCTGTTGTTGCACGTGATCGATGCGGCTGAACCGGATCGCATGTTGCAGATTGAACAGGTAATGGTGGTGCTGGGCGAGATTGGTGCACAGGACTTGCCGATCCTTGAGGTCTATAACAAACTCGATTTGCTTGAGGGTGTTGAGCCTCAAATCCAGCGCGATGAAGACGGCAAGCCCCAACGGGTCTGGCTGTCGGCGCGTGATGGCACTGGCCTTGAATTGCTTGAGCAGGCGATCGCCGAGCTGCTGGGTAGTGATTTGTTTATTGGTACCTTGCGCTTGCCTCAGCGTTTTGCTCGACTGCGTGCACAGTTTTTCGAACTGGGTGCGGTACAGAAAGAAGAACACGACGAAGAAGGTGTCAGCTTGCTGGCCGTTCGATTGCCACGCTCGGAGCTCAATCGGCTGGTCAGCCGCGAGGGCGTTGTACCGGCAGAGTTCATCGAACAACACACTTTGCAATAAAAGCCTCCTAAAGCGGTTGTGCCGCAGTAGCAGGCATTCTGTAGCATTGGTCGGCGCGCCGTGGGTGCGTCTTTGCTTTATCAGATGGAGAGCGCTATGGCTTGGAATGAGCCGGGTGGCAACTCGAATAATCAGGATCCTTGGGGTGGTAAACGCCGCAATAATGGCGACCGCAAGGGGCCACCAGATCTCGACGAGGCCTTCCGAAAGCTGCAGGAAAGCCTGAATGGGTTGTTCGGTGGTGGAAAAAAACGAGGTGGTGACGACAGCGGTCGCACAAGCAAGGGCGGTGGCTATGGCCTGCTGGGCCTGGGACTTGTCGTGCTCGCGGCTGCGTGGCTGTACAGCGCGGTTTACGTAGTGGACGAGCAGGAGCAAGCCGTGGTGCTGCGCTTCGGCAAGTACTACGAGACTGTAGGCCCGGGCCTGAACATCTATTTCCCGCCGATCGACAAGAAGTACATGGAGAACGTCACGCGTGAGCGTGCCTACACCAAGCAGGGCCAGATGCTGACCGAAGACGAGAACATCGTCGAAGTGCCGCTGACCGTGCAGTACAAGATCAGCAACCTGCAGGACTTCGTGCTGAACGTCGACCAGCCGGAAATCAGCCTGCAACACGCAACCGAAAGCGCCTTGCGCCATGTGGTGGGTTCCACCGCCATGGACCAGGTGCTGACCGAAGGGCGTGAATTGATGGCCAGCGAAATCAAGGAGCGCCTGCAACGGTTCCTCGATACGTATCGTACCGGTATCACCGTTACTCAGGTGAACGTACAGAGCGCAGCTGCACCACGTGAAGTGCAGGAAGCCTTTGACGACGTGATCCGTGCCCGTGAAGACGAGCAGCGTTCGCGCAACCAGGCTGAAACCTATGCCAACGGTGTCGTGCCGGAAGCGCGTGGTCAGGCCCAGCGCATTCTCGAGGATGCCAATGGTTACCGCGACGAAGTGGTCTCGCGTGCCAAAGGTGAGGCGGATCGTTTCACCAAGCTGGTCGCCGAGTACCGCAAGGCTCCGGAAGTCACGCGTGAGCGTCTGTACCTGGACACCATGCAGGAAGTCTTCAGCAACACCAGCAAGGTTCTCGTGACCGGCAGCAAGGGTGGGCAGAACAACCTGCTGTACCTGCCGCTGGACAAGATGATCGAAGGTGGTCGTAGCAGCACCAGCGCACCGTCCACCGGTTCCAATGCCGCTGCCAACGAAGCGAGTGCCCGTGCGGCCGCTGACTTGCTGCAACAGCAAACACGTACCAGGGAGAGTCGTTGATGAGCAATAAATCGCTGACCGCCCTGATTGTGGGCGTCGTCGTGGTCATCGCTGCCTGGAACTGCTTCTACATCGTGTCTCAGACCGAGCGCGCGGTGTTGCTGCAATTCGGTCGTGTGGTCCAGGCGGATGTCCAGCCGGGCCTGCATGTGAAGGTCCCCTACGTCAACCAGGTGCGCAAGTTCGACGGCCGCCTGATGACCCTGGATGCACCAACACAGCGCTTCCTGACCCTGGAAAAGAAAGCTGTCATGGTTGACGCCTACGCCAAATGGCGCGTCAAGGATGCCGAGCGTTTCTACACGGCGACCTCTGGCCTCAAGCAGATTGCCGACGAGCGTTTGTCGCGCCGTCTGGAATCGGGCCTGCGTGACCAGTTTGGTAAACGTACCCTGCACGAGGTGGTATCCGGTGAACGTGATGCGCTGATGGCGGATATCACCCGTTCGCTGAACACAATGGCGGAAAAAGAGCTGGGGATCGAAGTGGTCGATGTCCGGGTCAAGGCCATTGACCTGCCGAAGGAAGTGAACCGCAGCGTGTTCGAGCGCATGAGCACCGAGCGTGAGCGTGAAGCCCGTGAGCACCGCGCCAAGGGTAACGAACTGGCTGAAGGTATCCGTGCGGATGCCGACCGTCAGCGCCGTGTGCTGTTGGCAGAAGCCTATCGTGAGTCTGAAGAGGCCCGCGGTGATGGCGATGCCCAAGCGGCGGCGATCTATGCCAAGGCTTACGGCCAGGACCAGGAGTTCTACGCGTTCTACCGTAGCCTGCGCGCCTACCGTGAAAGCTTCGCGAACAAAACCGACGTCATGGTGCTGGACCCAAGCAGCGACTTCTTCCGCTACCTGGAAAAGTCCAAGTAACCAGCCGGTGATTCTGTAGGACCCACTCCGTCGGGCGGCTAAAATGCCTGGCGGGGTGATCCTTTCAGAAAACGGGTGTATGATGCGGCAGCCGGGAAATTCCCGGCTTTTTTGCGTCTGCATGTTTGATTCGGCAGGCGTGACAGGTTTTTCGAGGAAAGTGCCCGACGAGGCCGCTGGCAGGCCGTTCGTCACGTCGCTCTTGCGCGTGGTTTATGCAAGGCGCGGGTATTTTCTGCTTCACTCAAGGCTCGGCCGAGGGCTGGCCGCCCGGATCATAGGGGAATGGCGTAATGGCAACGGTAGACCGCTGGCTGCTGCCAGATGGCATCGAAGAAGTACTGCCACCAGAGGCTGCGCGCATTGAAGTAGCGCGTCGCCAGGTGTTGGATCTGTTCCAGAGCTGGGGTTACGAGTTTGTCGTGACCCCCCATATCGAGTACCTGGAATCCCTGCTGACCGGCGCGGGCCAGGACCTGGATCTGCGCACCTTCAAGGTCATCGACCCGCAATCGGGCCGGCAAATGGGCTTCCGTGCCGATATCACGCCGCAAGTGGCGCGTATCGATGCGCACACCCTGCGTCGCGAAGGCCCAAGTCGCCTGTGCTACGCCGGTAGCGTGCTGCACGCCCAGCCGCGCGCCTTGTCGTCTTCCCGTAGCCCGATTCAGTTGGGTGCCGAGTTGTACGGCGATGCCAGCCCGAGCAGTGATGTTGAAGTCATCAGCTTGATGCTGGCCATGTTGCAACTGGCCGATGTGCCGGATGTTCACATGGACCTGGGTCATGTCGGTATCTACCGCGGCCTGGCTCGTGCGGCCGGGTTGTCCGGTGAAGTGGAGCAACAGTTGTTCGATGCCCTGCAGCGCAAGGCGATCGACGAAGTGATCGCCCTTACCGAAGGCGTGCCTGCTGAACTGGCCGGCATGTTACGTGCACTGGTGGGGCTGTGCGGTGGCCGTGAAGTGCTGGTTGCGGCGCGTGAGCGCCTGGCCAATGCGCCGGCGCCAGTATTGGCGGCGCTGGATGATGTGCTGGCGATTGCTGAACGCTTGTCGGCGCGGTTCCCGGAACTGCCGCTGTATTTTGATCTGGGTGAGTTGCGCGGCTACCACTACCACACTGGGGTGGTGTTCGCGGTGTTTGTCCCGGGTGTTGGCCAGGCCATCGCCCAAGGCGGTCGTTATGACGATATCGGCGCTGACTTCGGTCGTGCGCGTCCGGCGACTGGCTTTTCCACCGATTTGAAAACCCTGGTGACCCTGGGGCGTGCTGAGGTCGAGCTGCCGTCTGGTGGCATCTGGATGCCTGACAGTACGGACGCCGCTCTCTGGCAGCAAGTTTGCCAGTTGCGCAGTGAGGGTCAGCGTGTCGTCCAGGCTTTGCCTGGGCAGCCATTGGCCGCCGCCCGTGAAGCGGACTGCGACCGGCAATTGATTCTGCAGAACGGGCTTTGGCAAGTATCGCCACTGGCTTCTTGAGTTTTCCTGCCGGCCATCGCCGGCACCAAGTTTGCGCGAATGAGGACAAGTGTTATGGGTAAGAATGTCGTAGTCCTGGGCACCCAATGGGGTGATGAGGGCAAAGGCAAGATCGTCGATCTGCTGACCGAACATGCTGCCGCCGTAGTGCGCTACCAAGGTGGCCACAACGCTGGCCACACCCTGGTCATCGATGGCGAAAAAACCGTCTTGCACCTGATCCCGTCGGGCGTATTGCGCGAAGGCGTGCAGTGCCTGATCGGCAACGGCGTGGTGGTTGCACCTGACGCCCTGCTGCGCGAGATCACCAAGTTGGAAGAGAAGGGCGTACCGGTGCGCGAGCGCCTGCGTATCAGCCCGTCCTGCCCGCTGATCCTGTCCTTCCACGTTGCGTTGGACCAGGCCCGTGAAAAGGCCCGTGGCGAGCTGAAGATCGGTACCACCGGTCGCGGCATCGGCCCAGCCTACGAAGACAAGGTTGCACGTCGTGGCCTGCGTGTTGGCGACCTGCTCAACATGCCGCGTTTCGAAGACAAGCTGCGTGAATTGGTGGAATACCACAACTTCATGCTGGTGGGTTACTACAAAGAGCCTGCCATCGACTTTGAACAGACCTTGGCCGAGTGCAAGGCATACGCTGAGCTGCTCAAGCCGCTGATGCTGGACGTGACTGCCGAGCTGCACGACCTGCGTCGCGCCGGCAAAGACATCATGTTCGAAGGTGCCCAGGGTTCGTTGCTGGACATCGACCACGGTACCTACCCGTACGTGACCAGCTCCAATACCACCGCTGGCGGCGTTGCCACCGGTTCGGGCGTTGGCCCGATGTTCCTGGATTACATCCTGGGCATCACCAAGGCCTACACCACCCGCGTTGGCTCGGGTCCCTTCCCGACTGAGCTGTTCGACGAAGTGGGGGCGCACCTGGCCAAACAAGGTCACGAGTTCGGCGCCACTACCGGCCGTGCCCGTCGTTGCGGCTGGTTCGATGCCGTTATCCTGCGTCGCGCTATCGATGTGAACAGCATCTCGGGTATCTGCCTGACCAAGCTGGATGTACTCGACGGCCTGGAGACCATCAACATCTGTGTTGGCTACAAGGACGCAGAAGGTAAGGACGTTGCTCCAACTGATGCTGACAGCTACGTTGGCCTGCAGCCTGTGTACGAAGAAGTGCCGGGTTGGAGCGAGTCGACCGTGGGTGCCAAAACCCTGGAAGAGCTGCCAGCCAACGCCCGGGCTTACATCAAGCGCGTTGAAGAGCTGATCGGAGCACCGATCGACATTATTTCGACGGGCCCAGACCGCAACGAGACCATCGTTCTGCGTCACCCGTTCGCGTAATAAGCTGTTGATGTGAAAAGCAAAGGGCTCCTTCGGGAGCCCTTTGTCGTTTCTGTCTGCTAAGCGGCACGGCCCTTGCTGTGTTTCTTTCTTTCGCGGTGCTATCAAATTAATGGCACCCGTGGTGGAGGGATTCCCGATGTCTGCCGTTCTCTCATTGTTACAAAGCCGTCTATTGCGACCGGTGTTCGTTACCCTTGGTATCGCTCTTTTGGTGCAGGTGCTGGTGGCTGTCGCTCTCACGCGGAGCACCGTCACGGCGCTGGAGGCTGATTTGGGTAGCCGCCTGGGGATCGACAGTCAAAAGCTGTCTGGCGAGTTGGCCCAGGCGGGGAAGGAAGTCACTTCCAGCCTGGAAAGCTTGTCCACCAATACCCGCCAGCGTCTGACGGCGGGGCTTTCTGCACGATTGCAGGAAGAGCAAAAGCAACTGCGCGCGACCTTGGAAAAGGACCTGCAAGACTCCGCCAATGACATGGCTCAACTGCTGGCGTCGGTGGCGCCGCGCGCCATGTGGGACAGCGATGTTCCGACGTTGTCGGAGTTTGCCCGGCGTGCCCAGCGTAATCCCAATGTGTTGTTCGTGGTCTACGACGACGCGGCGGGCGAGCATTTGACCCGCTATCTGAACCGGGAAAACCCGATCAACCAGGCGCTGTTGGAAAAGGGCAAGGGAGACCGTGCTCTGGATAAGGTGTTGGACGCGGCGAAAAATGATCCCTCCGTGTTCTATGTCGAGGCGTCCATCAGTCCCAACGGCGTAGAGATCGGCAAAGTTCGCATGGGGGTTTCGACCGCAGGGGTAGAGGCTGACCTGGCTGCGCTGGATAAGCGTTTTGCGGCGCTGATCGCCAGTGGCGATCAATTGGTCGGCGACAGCCTCAAGGGCGCCGCCGCAGACAGCGCAGCCGCCATGGGCGCGCGTCTGCAGTCGGCGCAAGCCACGGCGACCCAGATGACCGCCAATACCACCAGCGCCGTACAGGAAGCTGCCGGGACCCTGCGCTGGCGCATCGGCATGGGGCTCGCGGTGGTCGGCTTGGGCGTATTGTTGCTGATTGCTGTGGTGTTGGGGCGCCGCGTGGTCAATCGCCTGAAGCTGTTGATTGCGGCCATGGAAGACTTGGCAGCGGGTGAGGGCGACCTCACCAAGCGCGTGCAGATCAACAGTCAGGATGAAATCGGCGACATGGCCTCGGCGGTCAATCGCTTTGTGGATAAGTTGCAACCGATCGTGCGCGAGGCGGGCGATGTGGCCCAGCGCACGGGAGTGGAAATCGGCGCCATGACCCTGCGCAATGCCGGCGCTGATGCGGCGGCTGGCTTGCAACGCGATGAGGTGGCGGAGAGTTTGCGCGCACTCTCGCAAATGGCTGACGAGGCTCAAGCCGAAAGCCACGCCATGCAAGCGGCGCTGCAGCAGGTGGTGGGTATTCGCCAGGCCACGGATGAGAACTCACGGACTTCCGCCGAAGTCGGCAGTTTGATCGAGGCGCTGGCGGGGCAGGTGCAGGCTGGTTCCCAGGTTATCGAGCGCCTGGCCCAGCAAAGTGAACAGATTGAGGTGGTGCTGACGGTGATCCACGGTATTGCCGAACAAACCAACCTGCTGGCGCTGAACGCGGCCATTGAGGCGGCGCGTGCCGGTGAGACCGGGCGTGGCTTTGCAGTGGTGGCGGACGAGGTGCGTGCGTTGGCCAGCAAGACCCAAAGCTCCACTGGCGATATCCAGGCGCACATCGTGGCCTTGCAGCAAGGCGCGCGTGAGGCGGTGGAAACCATCGGCAAGGCCGGGCGCCAGGCCAATGAGGGATTACTGGTACTGCGTGACAGCGTGCGCTTGCAGCAAACGGTGCAGGCTTCAGTGGAGCAGGTGCATGCGGCGATTGGCCTGGCGACACGAGCGGCCGAGCATCAGGCCAAGGGCGCCCACGCGGTGCGGGGGCGGGTCGAGGTGATCCATGCCCAGGCCGAGCGCGCGGCCCAGGCCGTGGTAGAGACCACGGCCAGTGGCAAGGTGCTGGATGGGTTGGCGGCGCAGTTAAAGGCGAGCCTGGGGCAGTTCAGGGCTTAGTGTTGCCTGTAAGGCCCTTCCCGCAGGTTGAAATACACTCAAAATGTGGAGGGGGCTTGCCCCCGATAGTGGTTTCAGCGACTCAGATACATCCGCGTCGTCAGCAAATACACTGGCAACCCCGACACCAGAATCAACAACGCCGCATAAGGTGCCGCCGCTGCAAACTCTACATTCGACGTGTGTGCCCACACGGCCGTTGCCAAGGTATTCAACCCGGTGGGACTCAGCAGCAACGTCGCCGTCAACTCCTTCATCGCATCCAGGAACACCAGTGCAAACGCCGCCCCCAGCGCAGGGAAGATGATCGGCAACGTCACCCGGCAAAACGCACTGAACGATGACGCACCCAGCGTGCGCGCCGCCTCTTCCAGTTGTGGTGCCGCCTTGTTCAGTGCCGTGCGAATCGGTGCCTGGGCCAGCGGCAAAAACAGCAGTGCGTAAGCGATCAGCAGCAGCGCCGAGGTCTGGTACAGCGCCGGCACGTAATGCAGGGCGAAATACACCAGTGTCAGCGCGATCACCAGGCCGGGCAGGGCATGCAGCAAGTAGGGCAGGCGTTCTGCCCAGAGAGCCAATGGGCCTTTGTAGCGCACCACCAGCAAGCCGACGGGCACTGCCAGTACCAGGCACAACGCCGCACCACCCAGCGACAGGGCGAGCGACGACAGCAATGCCTCGCCAATTTCTGCCAGTGGAAACGCAGCGGAAGAGCCGACCGCCAGCCAATAACCGAGCATCCCCAGCGGAATACCACTGCCAATGATTGCCAGCGCCAGGCAATACACCTGGCCCAATGGCGCCCACTTGCCCAGTCGGACCTGTTCGGCATGCCGCGCCGCGCCCTGGCCGATGCGCACGTGCCGACCTTTGCCGCGCACTCGCAGTTCCAGCCACAGCAGCGTCAGGCACATCACCAGCAACACCGCCGAGAGCATCGCGGCATTGGCATTGCTGAATTCCAGTTCGAATTGCTGGTAGATGGCCGTGGTAAAGGTCTGCAGGCCGATGATCGACAGTGCGCCGAACTCCACCAGCATGTGCAAGGCGATCAGCAGTGCGCCGGCCAATAACGAGGGCCACAGCAATGGCAGGGTGATACGCAAAAATACGTCCCAGCGATTCAGTCCCAGGGTGCGGGCCGACTCTTCCAGGGACGGGTCAAGATTGCGCAGGGTTGCCGCCACCGGCAGAAACACCAGCGGGTATTTGGACAGGCTCATCACCAGGATTGCGCCGCCGAGCCCTTCGAAGTTGGCGCTCAGCGACACCCAGGTAAAACTGCTGACAAACGCCGGCACGGCAAACGGCAGGCACAGGATCACGCCCCAGGCGCGGCGCCCTGGCAGGTTGCTGCGCTCCAGCAGCCAGGCCAGGGACAGGCCGATCACGCCACAGGTCACGGTCACGCCGACCATCAGTGCGAGGGTGTTGCGCAGCAAGCCAAAGACGTACGGTCGCCACAACAGATGCACCGCCTCTGCCCAGCCCGCCTGCCAGGCCTTGAGCCCGACATACGCCAGCGGCAGCAGGCTCAGGCCGACCAGCAACAGCACCGGTAGCAACAGCCAAATCGAAGGGCGTTTGTGTCGGGGGCTGAACGCTGCGGCGGATAGCGATGGGTTCATCAGTTCAAGCCAACGTCACGTTCCAGTTCCAGGGCCTCTTCGGCATTGCCCAGGTCTGCCGGGGTGACTTTCGGCGGTTGCAGCTCGCTGAAAGGCTTGAGGCCACGACTGGATGCCATGCCCTTGCGCAGCGGGTATTCGGCGGAGGTGTTGGTGATCACGCGCTGGCCTTCTTCGCTGGCCATGAACGCGAGCAACTGCTGGGCTTCTTTGGGGTGCTTGCTGGACTTCAGGGCGGCGGCGGACGATACGGTAATCAGGCCACCAACATCACCATCGGTGAAGTAGTGCAGTTGAGAATCCAGGTGGGTCTTTTCCTTTTTCAGGGCAAACCAGTAGTAGTTATTCACCAGCACGGTGGCCACTTCGCCGTTTTCCACGGCCTTGAGGGCGACCATGTTGTTGCTGTACACCTTGCCGAAGGCGCGCAAGCCGGTCAGCCATTCTTCCGCGGCTTCGCGGCCGTGCAGCTTGATGATCGCCACGGCTTGTTCCTGGAACGCACCGCTGGTGGGGACGAAACCGACCTTGCCTTGCCACTCGGGACCTGCGAAATCCAGCACCGATTTGGGCAAGTCTTTTTCGGCAATCAGTTTAGGGTTGAAGGCCACGACGCGGGTGCGTGCGGTCACGCCCATCCAGTCGCCGTTGCTGCCGACGTACTCTTTAGGTAATACATCGAGGGTGCTGGCGTCGATCTTGGACAGCAAGCCTTGCTCGCCGAGTTTGTTCAGAGGGGGGGATTCTTCGGTGTAGATCACATCGGCAGGCGAGCGGTCGCCTTCTTCGACGACCTGGCTGGCCAGCTGGTTGCTGCTGCCTTTGCGCACATTGACATGGATGCCGGTCTTGGCTTCGAAGGCTTTGGCGAGTTCATCGCCGACTTCTTTGTGTTGGCCGTTGTACAAGGTCAGGGAGACCTTGTCGGCGCAATGGGCGGCGGGCGAGAGCAGTGTCAGGCCGAGCAGTGTGAGGGTCAGGCCACGCAGAAGGGATGTCTTGAGACGGATATCGCGGATCATCATCCGGGTTTTTCCTCGCTTGAGTGCAACAAATCATTGCAAGGATAAACGATAAAGCTTCTCAAATGCGCACGAGGGGGAAATAGTGGGGGAAGTTTTCAAACCCCGGAAACGAAAAAACCCGCTTTCGCGGGTTTGATCTGAATTTGGTGCCCAGGAGAAGACTCGAACTTCCACGACCTTGCGATCACCAGCACCTGAAGCTGGCGTGTCTACCAATTTCACCACCTGGGCATTATCAAGCAACGTTGCCGCTGTTGATGGGGCGAACTATACGGTGGCCTTTTTGATCTGTAAACCCCTGATTCGAAAATATAAATCAAGTTTTTCGTTAAAAATCAAAGGCCTATAACGCAAAAACCCGCTTTCGCGGGTTTTTGGAGACTCAAGGTTTAACCTTGAGTTTGAAATTGGTGCCCAGGAGAAGACTCGAACTTCCACGACCTTGCGATCACCAGCACCTGAAGCTGGCGTGTCTACCAATTTCACCACCTGGGCAGCATCAACAACGTTGCCGTCGTCGATGGCGCGCACTATACGGAGCAGTTTTTGAGCTGTAAACCCCTGCCATGAAAAAAGCCTGGAAAATTTCGCCAGTGGTCGTGCAAGGTGCGCGCCGGGAGCCATGAAAGGGCTTTTAAACACTTGTTGATGCCTGAAATTTCCCGTTTCAATACGCGTATGCCAAACTAACCCGCATATAGACAAGGTGAAAACTCTCTAATGGCCGATTGGCAGTCCCTCGATCCCGAGGCCGCTCGTGAAGCGGAAAAATATGAAAACCCTATTCCTAGCCGTGAACTGATCCTGGCGCATCTCGCCGATCGGGGTTCGCCTGCTAGCCGCGAGCAGTTGGTCGAAGAATTCGGTTTGACCACCGAAGACCAGCTCGAAGCCCTGCGCCGCCGTTTGCGTGCCATGGAGCGCGATGCTCAATTGATCTACACCCGCCGTGGCACCTATGCGCCAGTAGACAAGCTCGACCTGATCCTGGGCCGTATTGCCGGCCACCGTGACGGTTTCGGCTTCCTGATCCCGGATGATGGCAGCGACGACCTGTTCATGAGCCCGGCACAAATGCGCCTGGTGTTCGATGGTGATCGTGCCTTGGCACGCGTCTCCGGCCTGGACCGTCGCGGTCGCCGTGAAGGCGTGATCGTCGAAGTAGTCTCCCGTGCGCACGAGTCCATCGTCGGCCGTTACTTCGAAGAAGGCGGTATTGGCTTCGTTATTCCGGATAACCCGAAGGTCCAGCAGGAAGTGCTGGTGACCCCGGGCCGTAATGGCGCCGCCAAGGTCGGTCAGTTCGTGGAGGTGAAAATCACCCACTGGCCAACCCCGCGCTTCCAGCCCCAGGGCGATATCGTTGAAGTGGTCGGCAACTACATGGCGCCGGGCATGGAAATCGACGTTGCGCTGCGCACCTACGATATTCCTCACGTCTGGCCTGAGGCCGTGCTCAAGGAAGCCGCCAAGCTCAAGCCGGAAGTCGAAGAAAAAGACAAAGAAAAACGCATCGACCTGCGTCATCTGCCGTTCGTCACCATTGATGGCGAAGATGCTCGCGACTTCGACGATGCGGTCTATTGCGAAGCCAAGCCTGGCAAGCTGCGCCTGTTCTCCGGCGGCTGGAAATTGTTCGTCGCGATTGCCGACGTGTCCAGCTACGTGAAGATCGGTTCGGCCCTGGATAACGAAGCCCAGGTGCGCGGTAACTCCGTGTACTTCCCTGAGCGCGTAATCCCGATGCTGCCTGAGCAGCTGTCCAACGGCCTGTGCTCCCTGAACCCGAAAGTCGACCGTTTGGCCATGGTGTGCGAGATGACCATCTCCAAAACCGGCGAGATGACCGACTACCAGTTCTACGAAGCGGTGATCCATTCCCAGGCGCGCCTGACCTACAACAAGGTCAGCACCATCCTGGAAACGCCAAAGACCAGCGAAGCCAAGGCCCTGCGTACCGAGTACGCTGGCGTGGTGCCGCACCTCAAGCAGCTGTACTCGCTGTACAAGGTGTTGCTGGGTGCCCGTCATGTCCGTGGCGCAATCGATTTTGAGACCCAGGAAACCCGGATTGTCTTCGGTTCCGAACGCAAAATTGCGGCCATTACCCCGACCACGCGTAACGATGCGCACAAGCTGATCGAGGAATGCATGCTGGCCGCCAACGTGGCCACTGCCGAGTTCCTGCAGAAGCACGAAATCCCTGCGTTGTACCGGGTGCACGACGGTCCGCCGCCGGAGCGCCTGGAAAAACTGCGCGCCTTCCTCGGTGAGCTCGGCCTGTCCCTGCACAAAGGCAAGGAAGGCCCGACGCCGAAGGATTACCAGGCACTGCTGGCCAGCATCAAGGATCGTCCGGATTACCACGTCATCCAGACCGTGATGCTGCGCTCCCTGAGCCAGGCGGTGTACAGCGCGGATAACCAGGGCCACTTCGGTCTGAATTATGAGGCGTATACCCACTTCACTTCGCCGATTCGCCGCTACCCGGACTTGCTCACGCACCGGGCGATCCGCAGCGTGATCCATTCCAAGCAGAACACTCCGCACGTCAAGCGCGCGGGTGCCATGACCATTCCGAAGGCGCGGATCTATCCGTACGACGAAGCGGCCCTGGAACAGTTGGGTGAACAGTGCTCCATGAGCGAGCGCCGCGCCGACGAAGCCACTCGCGATGTGGTGAACTGGCTCAAGTGCGAGTTCATGAAAGACCGCGTAGGCGAGTCGTTCCCGGGCGTTATCACCGCCGTGACCGGCTTTGGCTTGTTCGTCGAATTGACCGATATCTACGTCGAGGGCCTGGTGCATGTCACCGCCTTGCCGGGTGACTACTACCACTTTGACCCTGTGCATCACCGCCTGGCGGGCGAGCGCACGGGCCGCAGCTTCCGCCTGGGTGATACCGTGGAAGTGCAGGTCATGCGCGTCGACCTCGACGAGCGCAAGATCGACTTCGGCATGCCTGACAAGCCCGTCGAGCCGGCTGGCCGTAAAAA
Source organism: Pseudomonas sp. MWU15-20650 (assembly GCF_023242475.1). Taxonomy (GTDB): domain Bacteria; phylum Pseudomonadota; class Gammaproteobacteria; order Pseudomonadales; family Pseudomonadaceae; genus Aquipseudomonas. The sequence goes on from NZ_JALJFG010000019.1 coordinate 55,325, forward strand.
ACGTGGCAGCGAAACGACCGCGCCGACCGGCAAAGGCAAAGGTGCTCCTGCGAAAGCCGCAGTGGCAGAGCCTGCCCCAGCCAAGGCCGGGCGTCGTCCTGCCGGTAAGGACAAGGCGCCAGAAACCTACCGCCCAAGCGACGCGGCGGCGAAAAACGCCGAGCTGCGCAAGAGCCGCGAGTTGAAGCAGCAGTTGCTCAATGAAGCCAAAAGCGGTGGTAAAGCGGCGTCTGGGGGAAAGTCCCACGGGGCGGAAAAGCCGTCGAGCAAGCCCAGTAAACACCGTAAAGGCCCGCCGAAAGCGGGTTCGGCTCCCGCGAAAAGCGGCGGGTCGCGCAAACCTAAGGCCAAGTCATGAGTCTGGAAAAAATCTACGGCGTACACGCCGTAGAAGCACTGCTGCGTCACCACCCCAAGCGCGTCAAGCAGGTGTGGCTGGCCGAAGGCCGCAGCGAACCACGCGTGCAAGCGCTGGTTGAACTGGCCACCCAAAACAAGGTTGCCATCGGCCAGGCCGAGCGTCGTGAGATGGACGTCTGGGTCGAAGGCGTTCACCAGGGCGTGGTAGCGGACGTAAGCCCGAGCCAGGTCTGGGGCGAAGCCATGCTCGACGAGCTGCTCGACCGCACCGAAGGCGCGCCGTTGCTGCTGGTGCTGGACGGCGTGACCGACCCGCACAACCTCGGCGCGTGCCTGCGCTCGGCGGATGCGGCGGGTGCACTGGCGGTGATCGTGCCTAAAGACAAGTCGGCCACCCTGACGCCCGTTGTGCGTAAAGTGGCCTGTGGCGCGGCGGAAGTGATTCCGTTGGTGGCCGTGACCAACCTTGCGCGCACCCTGGAGAAACTCCAGCAGCGCGGTCTGTGGGTCGTCGGCACGGCGGGCGAGGCCGAGGTCAGCATCTATGACCAAGACCTTACCGGCCCGACCATCCTGATCATGGGGGCCGAAGGCAAAGGCATGCGTCGCCTGACCCGTGAGCACTGCGATTATCTGGTGCACCTGCCGATGGCCGGTAGCGTCAGCAGCCTCAACGTGTCGGTTGCGACGGGTGTGTGCCTGTTTGAAGCCCAGCGTCAGCGTGGCGCCAAGGTCAAGACCAAGAAGTAATGAGGTTTGATGCAGTTCAAAATGTGGGAGGGGGCTTGCCCCCTCCCACATTTGTTTTTGTGGCGTATGGGGGATTGTTCAAATAATCACCAATCACCTTGCGCCCGTTCTCCCCCTTCTCTACAATTGCGCCCCTTGCCTTCCTGGCGGGCACCGATGTGCCTCCCTGCGGCAAGATCCATAAGTGTCATTCACTCCTTGTCTGACCGTTTTTGAGCGGCAGGCTACAACCCGTAAGGAGCATTCATGCGTCATTACGAAATCATCTTTTTGGTCCACCCGGATCAAAGCGAGCAAGTCGGCGGCATGGTTGAGCGTTACACCAAGCTGATCGAAGAAGACGGCGGCAAAATCCACCGTCTGGAAGATTGGGGCCGTCGTCAACTGGCCTACGCAATCAACAATGTTCACAAGGCTCACTACGTGATGCTGAACGTTGAGTGCACTGGCAAGGCCCTGGCCGAGCTGGAAGACAACTTCCGCTACAACGATGCAGTGATCCGTAACCTGGTCATCCGTCGCGAAGAAGCCGTTACCGGCCAATCCGAGATGCTCAAGGCTGAAGAAAACCGCAGTGAGCGCCGTGAGCGTCGCGACCGTCCTGAGCACGAAGGCGCTGATAGCGTTGATAGTGATGACAGCGACAACAGCGATAACGCTGACGAGTAATCCACGGACCTTTTAAGGAGCCTATCAAATGGCACGTTTCTTCCGTCGTCGTAAATTCTGCCGCTTCACCGCTGAAGACGTGAAAGAGATCGATTACAAAGATCTCAACACTCTGAAAGCCTACGTATCCGAGACCGGCAAAATCGTTCCAAGCCGTATCACCGGTACTAAAGCTCGTTATCAGCGTCAGCTGGCCACCGCTATCAAGCGCGCCCGCTTCCTGGCCCTGCTGGCCTACACCGACAGCCACGGCCGCTGAGACCGGGCAGTCGACAAGTAGTAAGGGATTGAATGCATGCGCGCCTTAGCTGAGTTCATCATGCGCGGTCGCGTGCAGGCCACTCTGGTAGTGGCTGGATGTGCGGCATTGCCGTTGCTTTATTGGTTGGGTGCTGCCGCAGGTTGCCTTGTGCTGCTGCGGCGCGGTTTGAAGGACGCCCTTGGCGTTCTTGCCCTGGGATTGTTGCCGGCCTTGATCTGGTGGCTGCAATTGGGTGATCCACGGGTACTTCTGGTACTGCTGGGATCATCGAGCCTTGCGTTGGTTTTACGCGCAAGTGAGTCCTGGGTCCGCACGCTGCTGGTCAGCGTGGCATTGGGGTTGGTGTACTCAGTGATGCTTGGCGCGGCTTTCCGCCCGCAAATCGAGGCGCTGTCGCAGGAAATCGTCAAGATCCTGCCGATGGCCCTCGGGGATCTCTACCAGCAATTGTCGGTAGATGAGCGAGCGCGGTTTGCGTCACTGATTGCCCCGGTCCTGACCGGCCTGATTGCGGCATTGTTGCAGGTCGTCAGCGTGCTGAGCCTGATTCTTGGGCGTTATTGGCAGGCGTTGTTGTACAACCCGGGTGGTTTTGGTCGCGAGTTTCGCAGTATCAGAATCCCCGCGGGGCCGGCGATGTTGCTGCTGGCGTGCATGGTTGTCGGGCCGAACTTCGGCCCACAGATGGCCTTGCTGGCGCCGATTTGCAGCGTACCGCTGGTGTTTGCCGGGCTGGCCCTGATTCATGGGCTGGTTGCGCGAAAGCGCCTGGCCAAGTTCTGGCTGGTGGGGTTGTACGTGACGCTGTTGCTGTTCATGCAGCTGATCTATCCGTTACTCGTGGTTTTGGCCATTGTCGACGGCCTGATTGATTTTCGCGGTCGTCTGGCGTCGAAAGACGCCGACAACGCGAACGGTGAAGGTTAAAAGTTAGAGGATTTTCACATGCAACTGATCCTTCTGGAAAAAGTCGCCAACCTGGGCAACCTGGGCGACAAAGTGAACGTTAAGGCCGGCTACGGTCGTAACTACCTGCTGCCATACGGCAAAGCCACCGCTGCAACCGCTGCCAACCTGGCTGCGTTTGAAGAGCGTCGTGCTGAGCTGGAAAAAGCAGCAGCAGACAAAAAAGCTTCGGCCGAAACTCGCGCTGCCCAACTGGCTGAGCTGGAAGTGACTATCACTGCCACCGCTGGTGACGAAGGCAAGCTGTTCGGTTCGATCGGCACCCACGACATCGCTGATGCACTGACCGCCTCCGGCGTTGAAGTGCAGAAGAGCGAAGTTCGTCTGCCGAACGGCACCATCCGCAACGTAGGCGAATTCGACGTAGCCGTGCACCTGCACGCCGAAGTTGAAGCCACCGTACGCGTTGTCGTGGTAGCAGCTTAAGCCGCACCTAACTGACTGGCACCTCGCGTGCCAGGCGGTTAACATCGGGCACGATCCTGTTTACAGGTCGTGCCTTTTGTTTTTCTACACACCCCAAATTCCAAGTGGCCATGAACGATATTTCAGCTCCTGAGCAATACGATCTGCAAACCGCTGCCCTGAAGGTGCCGCCGCATTCCATCGAGGCCGAACAAGCCGTGCTCGGTGGTTTGATGCTGGATAACAACGCCTGGGAACGCGTGCTGGATCAAGTCTCGGACGGTGACTTCTATCGCCATGACCACCGCCTGATCTTCCGTGCCATCGCCAAGCTGGCCGACCAGAACTCACCGATCGACGTGGTGACCCTGGCCGAGCAACTGGACAAGGAAGGCCAGACGTCCCAGGTTGGTGGTCTGGGCTACCTCGGTGAGTTGGCGAAAAACACGCCGTCCGTCGCCAACATCAAGGCGTACGCCCAGATCGTTCGCGAGCGGGCCACCCTGCGCCAGTTGATCGGCATCAGCACTGAAATTGCCGACAGCGCCTTCAACCCCGAAGGTCGCACCGCCGCTGAGATCCTCGACGAAGCCGAGCGCCAGATCTTCCAGATCGCCGAAGCGCGGCCAAAGACGGGCGGCCCGGTCAGCGTCAACGACCTGCTGACCAAGGCCATTGACCGCATCGACACCTTGTTCAACACCGATGCCGCGATTACCGGTATTTCCACCGGCTACACCGACCTCGACGAAAAGACCAGTGGCTTGCAGCCGTCCGACTTGATCATCGTCGCCGGCCGTCCATCCATGGGTAAGACCACCTTTGCGATGAACCTGGTGGAAAATGCCGTATTACGCAGTGACAAGGCCGTGCTGGTGTACTCCCTCGAGATGCCAGGCGAATCGCTGATCATGCGTATGCTCTCGTCGCTGGGGCGTATCGACCAGACCAAAGTGCGTTCCGGCCAACTGGAAGACGATGACTGGCCGCGCCTGACATCGGCGGTCAACCTGCTCAACGACCGCAAGCTGTTCATTGATGACACCGCCGGTATCAGCCCGTCTGAAATGCGGGCACGTACGCGCCGCCTGGTGCGTGAGCACGGCGACATCGCGCTGATCATGATCGACTACCTGCAGTTGATGCAGATTCCAGGTTCCAGCGGCGACAACCGGACCAACGAGATTTCCGAAATCTCCCGGTCCCTGAAAGCCCTGGCCAAGGAATTCAACTGCCCGGTGGTGGCGCTGTCCCAGCTCAACCGTTCCCTGGAACAACGTCCCAACAAGCGCCCGGTAAACTCCGACTTGCGGGAATCCGGAGCGATCGAGCAGGATGCCGACGTGATCATGTTCGTGTACCGCGACGAGGTGTATCACCCCGAAACGGAACACAAGGGCATTGCCGAGATCATCATCGGCAAGCAGCGGAACGGCCCGATCGGCTTTATCCGCCTGGCGTTCATCGGCAAGTACACGCGTTTCGAGAACCTGGCACCGGGCAGCTACAACTTCGACGACGACGAATAACCCTTCTGTTCTATTCCGACCATTACCGTCGGAATTGGTCAAAATTTGTGCTATATTCCGCGCCCGCGATTTTTCATCTCAACACCGGTCACCGTCATGCAAACAGCCAAGCCGTTATTTGACTATCCCAAGTACTGGGCCGAATGTTTCGGTCCTGCGCCATTCCTGCCCATGAGCAGGGAGGAGATGGATCAGCTTGGCTGGGACTCCTGCGACATCATCATCGTCACCGGTGATGCGTATGTGGATCACCCTTCGTTCGGCATGGCCATCATCGGCCGGCTGCTGGAGTCCCAGGGCTTCCGCGTCGGGATCATTGCCCAGCCGAACTGGCAGTCCAAAGACGACTTCATGAAGCTCGGCGAGCCGAACCTGTTCTTCGGCGTCGCGGCCGGCAACATGGACTCGATGATCAACCGCTACACCGCCGATAAGAAAATCCGTTCCGACGACGCCTACACCCCTGGCGGCATGGCCGGCAAACGCCCGGACCGCGCCAGCCTGGTGTACAGCCAGCGTTGCAAGGAAGCCTACAAGAACGTGCCGATCGTGCTCGGCGGCATCGAAGCTTCCCTGCGCCGCATCGCCCACTACGACTACTGGCAGGACCGCGTGCGCAACTCGATCCTGATCGACGCCACTGCCGATATCCTGTTGTACGGCAACGCCGAGCGCGCCATCGTCGAAGTGGCCCAGCGCCTGTCGTGGGGCCACAAGATCGAAGACATCACCGATGTGCGCGGCACGGCGTTCATTCGTCGTGACACGCCGCAGGGCTGGTACGAAGTGGACTCCACCCGTATCGACCGCCCGGGCAAGATCGACAAGATCATCAACCCATACGTGAACACCCAGGACACCCAGGCCTGCGCCATCGAGCAAGAAAAAGGCCCGGCAGATGACCCGGAAGAAGCCAAGGTCGTGCAGATACTCGCCAGCCCGCGCATGACACGCGACAAGACCGTGATCCGCCTGCCATCGGTAGAGAAAGTCCGTGGCGACGCCGTGCTCTACGCCCACGCCAACCGCGTGCTGCACCTGGAAACCAACCCAGGCAACGCCCGCGCGCTGGTGCAGAAGCACGGCGAAGTGGACGTGTGGTTCAACCCGCCACCGATCCCGATGACCACCGAAGAAATGGACTACGTGTTCGGCATGCCTTACGCCCGTGTCCCGCACCCGGCGTACGGCAAGGAGAAGATCCCGGCCTACGACATGATCCGCTTCTCGGTGAACATCATGCGTGGCTGCTTCGGCGGCTGCACCTTCTGCTCGATCACCGAGCACGAAGGCCGGATCATCCAGAACCGTTCCGAAGAGTCGATCATTCGCGAGATCGAAGAGATCCGCGACAAAGTGCCAGGCTTCACCGGCGTGATCTCCGACCTCGGCGGCCCGACCGCGAACATGTATCGCATCGCTTGCAAGAGCCCGGAAATCGAATCCGCGTGCCGTAAGCCATCGTGCGTGTTCCCTGGCATCTGCCCGAACCTGAACACCGACCACTCGTCGCTGATCCAGCTGTACCGCAGCGCCCGTGCGTTGCCGGGTGTGAAGAAGATCCTGATCGCTTCCGGCCTGCGCTACGACCTGGCCGTCGAGTCGCCTGAATATGTGAAAGAGCTGGTCACCCACCACGTCGGCGGTTACCTGAAGATCGCCCCGGAACACACCGAGGAAGGTCCACTCAACCAGATGATGAAACCGGGCATCGGCAGCTATGACAAGTTCAAGCGCATGTTCGAGAAGTACACCAAGGAAGCGGGCAAGGAGCAGTACCTGATCCCGTACTTCATCGCCGCCCACCCAGGCACCACCGATGAAGACATGATGAACCTGGCCTTGTGGCTCAAGGGCAACGGCTTCCGGGCCGACCAGGTGCAGGCGTTCTACCCGTCGCCAATGGCCACCGCCACGGCGATGTATCACTCGGGCAAGAACCCGCTGCGCAAGGTTACTTACAAGAGCGACGCGGTGACCATCGTCAAGAGCGAAGAGCAGCGCCGTCTGCACAAGGCGTTCCTGCGTTACCACGACCCGAAAGGCTGGCCGATGTTGCGTGAAGCATTGACCCGCATGGGCCGCGCCGACCTGATCGGGCCGGGCAAGGACCAGTTGATCCCGCTGCACCAGCCGAGCACTGATAGCTACCAGAGTGCGCGTCGCAAGAACTCGACACCGGCCGGCAGCCACAAGGTCGCCAAGGAAACCACCACCAGGATCCTCACCCAGCACACCGGCTTGCCGCCCCGTGGCAGCGACGGCAGCAACCCGTGGGACAAGCGCGAGCAAGCCAAGGCTGCGGCCCAGGCACGCAACAAGCAGGCGGCCAAGGAGCGCGCGGATGCGGCCAAGGGCAAGGGCGGCAAGCCTGCGCGCAAGCCCGTAGTGCCGCGTTGATCGCCGCCTGAATATGCAAGACGCCAGCCTCGTGCTGGCGTTTTGCTTTCTGGTCGGTGGCGGGGCTGTTTGGTAAGGTGGCGCCCATTAGAGTGCTATCGGGAGCAAGCCCCCTCCCACATTTGAATGAGTCAGCGTGTGGGAGGGGGCTTGCTCCCGATAGCGTCAGTCCAGTTTCCACCCCTTCAAGGAAGAACACCCCATGGGCAACCCCCTGGCAGGCATCGGCATGGACTCCAACCGCTCCCAGTTCATGGCGCGCCAGCGTATTGAAAGCCAGATCAACCTGCCGCGGCTGTTTGCGGCCATCGACGCTGACCCCGGCATTGTCGGCGCGGGTGTCGTGTACATCGACGCCGACTTCAATGTCGTGACGCTGCGCGAATTCAAGCCCATCTGCAGCATCAAGCCCAAGCGCATCATTTTGCGTGAGGCGCAAAAGTACATAGCCCCCGCGCAGTTTGCCGATCAGGTGACCAACAATCCGCGTGAGTCTCGGCTCGTGGGGGAGGCCGTCAATACGACGTTGTCTTGTGCCGGCGCAATTCTGGGTTGGATTGTGGTGTTCAGCGGCACTGTCGCCGTACCGTTCACGGGTGGTGCGAGCCTGGTGGTGGCGGGCCTGGGCGCCACCGCTGCGGCGGCCAGTACCGCGCAGTGCGTGGTGGGAGGCATGAGAACGTTCAACGAACTCAATGACCCGACCGCCAACGACGATATGGACAACGAGGAATGGTATCGCTATGCGATGCCGGTATTGGACGCGGCCTCGCTGTTGGGCGCCGGCGCCTCTACCCTGACGACTGTTCGACTGTTGCAGGCTCGAAAAGCAACGACAGGTAGAAGCTGGTACGAGCTGTCCAAGGGCTTGACCCGCCAGCAACGTAAGGCGCTCACCAAAGAGTTGCTAAGCCTGAAAGACCCACGCCTGAGCAATAAGCTGCTGAAGTTGCGCCAGCGCTCCGGTGAGTTGGTGAAGCGCTATTCGGCGACCGAGATCAATCACGCGACTATTACGCAGATCAGGGACTCCCTCGGTGCCGCCATTGGTTTCACCGGCAGTGCTCTGTCCGGCAACATTCGAACCATCGCAGTGGGGTTGTACGAGGAGCTTGAGTGATGGTGCGCCAAGTCTCGTTAAAAGCTTTTTTGGCTGAGTATTTCCCTGCGTTTATTTGCGCATTTTTCCTTGCCTGCTTTTCCCTTTCTGCTGCCATTTCATTGGTTTCAAGTACCTTTTTCCGCGGTGAACCAGAGCGAGCGCGTTACTCCTTTGTGGCGGCGGTTGTCTTGGGGCTGCTCTTGGCGGTCAGCCACTTCGTCATGATCCGGGGGAGAGCCTGGGGCGTTTGGGCCATCGTCGCCTTCTACGCGGTGTGTTTTTTGATCGTATTACCAACCTATGGCTATCGGCCCCATATGGCTGCCTATGTCATTGGGTTGCTGTTTCCAATGCTGGGACTGCTGTTGCTCAACAGTAAGCGTCATCGGGAAATGCGCCGTCAGCTACGGGAAATCCGTCACCTGCGTGAAGCCATGAGCGCCAGGAGCGGGAAAAGCTGACAAAAGAGCTGCTGAAAATCGCCGACCCACAGATGTCGACCAAGATGCGCAAGCTGCTGCAGTTGCGCGGCGATTTGCCCAAGCGCTTTACCCACACTCAGCTCAAGCACGCCACCGTCGTCCAGCTCGGCGACGCTTTCAGTGCAGGGCTGAGCGTCTGGAGGCTGGTGCGCTCGGACAACCCCAAACAGCTCAAAACCTTGGCGATAGGGTTGTACGAGGAGCTTGAATAATGAATGGCGTCCCGTCATTGAAACCCTTTTTGCTGAAACATTTTCCCTCGTTCATCGGCGTGATTCTCGCCGGTTGCCTGGGTGGCTCCGGCGCAATTTCCCTGGCGGCCGCCACCTATTTTGCCGACGTGCCCATGGCCACCAATGCCACCGTCTCGTGGTTCGTGGTGATCTTCGCGGCCTTGTTCGTGGTCAACAGCAACTTCCTGGTCGTGCGCGGGCACGCCTGGGCGGTGTGGGGCATGGTCGGCTTTTTTGTGGTGTGCTTGCTGGTGGTGCTTCCGACGCTGCAGTTTCACCCTCACTGGTTTATCTACAGTGAAAGCCTGTTCTGGCCATTGCTCGGGTTGTTGCTGATCAACAGCAAGGGCTATCGGACGATGGTCAGGAAATTGGTTGAGGTACGGCGCCTGCGCAACGCGTCCAAGGCTGCTTGACTGGGTAGATTCACCACCCCAACCGCGCGCACACGCCACAAAGATGTGCAGCGTATGCACCATCGCACTGACGACGGCGCTGTTTTGGTGCTGTACTGCACCGGGTCTTACGATAAAGCGCAATGACGGCAGCTCTGGCATAAGTCTTGCGCGCTTTGTGTCTATGCCCTGGCTCGCAGGAGGCCGCCGTGTCGATTCATGTCGCGTTGCACCACGTTACGCATTACCGCTACGACCGCGCTGTCGAACTCGGCCCACAGATCGTGCGCTTGCGCCCGGCCGCCCATAGCCGCACGCGGATCTTGTCTTATGCGCTGAAAGTGCTGCCCGAGCAGCACTTCATCAATTGGCAGCAAGACCCCCAGGGCAATTACCTGGCACGTTTGGTATTTCCGGAAAAGACAGACGAGCTGCGCATCGAAGTCGACCTGGTCGCCGAGATGGCGGTGTTCAACCCGTTCGACTTTTTCCTTGAGCCCTACGCTGAAAAAATCCCCTTCAACTACGCCGCCGATGAACAGCGCGAGTTGGCGCCGTACCTGGAAACCCTGCCGCTGACGCCGAGGTTGGCCGCATACCTGGCCGGTATCGATCGCACGCCGTTGCCGGCGGTAGATTTCCTGGTGGGCCTGAACCAGCGACTGGCCGCCGATATCGGCTACTTGATCCGTATGGAACCGGGTGTGCAAACCCCTGAATTCACCCTGGAACACGCCTGCGGTTCCTGTCGCGATTCGGCTTGGCTGCTGGTGCAATTGCTGCGCAACCTGGGGCTGGCGGCGCGGTTTGTCTCGGGTTACCTGATCCAGCTCACCGCCGACGTCAAAGCCCTCGACGGCCCCTCTGGCACCGAAGTGGACTTCACCGACCTGCACGCCTGGTGCGAAGTGTATTTGCCCGGTGCCGGTTGGATCGGCCTCGACGCGACGTCCGGGCTGTTCGCCGGTGAAGGGCATATCCCGCTGGCCTGTAGCCCCGATCCATCGTCGGCCGCGCCGATCAGTGGCTTGGTGGAACCCTGCGAGTGTGAATTTACCCATGAGATGTCGGTCGAGCGCATCTGGGAAGCGCCCCGGGTGACCAAGCCCTACACCGAGGAACAATGGCTGGCGATCCAGGCCCTGGGCCGGCAGATCGACGGCGACCTGCTTAAGGACGATGTGCGCCTGACCATGGGCGGCGAACCGACCTTCGTCTCCATCGATGACCCCGACGGTGCCGAGTGGAACACTGCCGCGCTTGGGCCAGATAAACGTCGCCTGTCGGCCGAGTTGTTCCAACGGCTGCGCAAACACTATGCACCCAAGGGGTTGGTGCATTTCGGCCAGGGCAAGTGGTACCCGGGTGAGCAACTGCCGCGCTGGTCGCTCAACTGCTACTGGCGCCGCGACGGCGTGCCGATCTGGCACAACAGTGCGCTGATCGCCGACGAGCAAGAGGACTATGGCGCTGACGGCGTGATTGCCGGGCGCTTCCTGGCGAGTGTCGCCGAACGCCTGAAGCTGCCGGCGCGCTTTGTGTTCCCGGCGTTTGAAGACAACTTCTACTACCTGTGGCGCGAAGGCACGTTGCCGCACAACGTTACGGCCCAGGACCCGCGCTTGAGCGACGACCTGGAGCGCGAACGCCTGCGCAAAGTCTTTGGCCAGGGCCTGGATACAGTCATTGGCCAAGTGCTGCCGCTGGCGCGTACGGCAGCCAATGATCGCTGGCAGAGCGGGCGTTGGTATTTGCGCGATAACCACTGCCGCCTGGTGCCGGGGGATTCGCCGCTGGGTTACCGCCTGCCGTTGGCCTCGCAGCCGTGGGTGACGGCGGCGGAATATCCGTTCGTGCACCCGACTGACCCGAATCAGGAGCAGCCGCAGCTGCCTTCCAGTGCACAACTGCAACACCACGGCGAACCGGCCGCGAGCGATGAACGCGTGCCGAACATCGATGAGTCGGCCGACTGGCTGACCCGCACGGCCCTGTGCGCTGAAGCACGGGGCGGGCGCCTGTACCTGTTCATGCCACCGCTGGAGCGCGTCGAGGACTACCTGGAATTGGTCGCCGCCATCGAAGCAACCGCCGAAGAGCTGCATTGCCCGGTATTGCTGGAAGGCTATGAGCCGCCGGCCGACACACGGCTGAGCAACTTGCGGGTCACGCCGGATCCGGGTGTGATCGAGGTCAACGTGCAGCCGTCCGCCACCTGGGACGAGTTGGTGGAACGCACCGAGTTCCTCTACGAAGAGGCGCGGCAAACCCGGCTGACCACCGAGAAATTCATGATTGACGGGCGCCACACCGGCACCGGTGGTGGCAACCACTTTGTGCTGGGCGGCGCGACGCCTAAAGACTCACCGTTTCTGCGGCGCCCAGATTTACTGCGCAGTTTGATCAGCTATTGGCATAACCACCCGTCGTTGTCGTATTTGTTTTCCGGCCTGTTCATCGGCCCGACTTCCCAGGCGCCACGGGTAGACGAAGCGCGTAACGACGCGCTGTATGAGTTGGAAATCGCCTTCGCGCAAATGCCCGCACCCGGTGAAGAATGCCCGCCGTGGTTGGTGGACCGTCTGCTGCGCAACCTGCTGATCGACGTGACCGGTAATACCCACCGCGCCGAGTTCTGCATCGACAAACTCTATTCGCCCGACGGCGCCACCGGCCGCCTGGGCCTGCTGGAATTGCGCGCCTTTGAAATGCCGCCCCATGCGCGCATGAGCCTGACCCAGCAATTGCTGCTGCGGGCCTTGGTCGCGCGCTTCTGGCGTGAGCCCTATGCCCCCGCGAAACTGGCGCGTTGGGGCACCGAGCTGCACGATCGCTTCCTGCTGCCGCATTTTATCGAGCAGGATTTTGCCGACGTAATTGTCGAACTGAATGCTGCCGGCTACCCGCTGCGCGCCGAGTGGTTTGCCGCGCACTTGGCGTTCCGTTTTCCCAAGGTTGGCGACTATGCCGTCAGTGGGATCGAACTGGAGCTGCGCCAGGCCCTGGAACCCTGGCATGTGCTGGGCGAGGAGGGCGCAGTGGGCGGCACGGTGCGTTACGTGGATTCGTCCCTGGAGCGCCTGCAAGTGAAGCTGAGCGGGCTGGCACCGCAACGTTACCTGTTGACCTGCAACGGCATCCCGGTACCGCTGCAACCGACTGGGCGGGTCGGTGAGTTTGTCGCCGGCGTGCGTTATCGCGCCTGGCAACCGGCCAACTGCCTGCAACCGACCATCCCGGTGCATGCGCCGCTGGTGTTCGACCTGTTGGACACTTGGATGCAGCGCTCGCTGGGCGGCTGCCAGTACCATGTTGCGCATCCGGGCGGGCGTAACTACGACAGTTTGCCGGTGAATGCCAATGAGGCTGAGAGCCGGCGGATGGCGCGGTTTTTCCGCTTGGGGCACACTCCGGGCAAGCTTCCCGTGCCGACGGTAGTGGTGAACGATGAACTACCGATGACCTTGGATTTACGCCGCTTCCCCAATAAAAATGACTGAATGCGATCCACCTGTGGGAGGGGGCTTGCCCCCGATTGCAGTGGGTCAGTCAACTCAAGTATCGACTGATTCACCGCAACCGGGAGCAAGCCCCCTCCCACAGAGATTTGCAGTGTTTGTTAGGTTAATCTGAGCCCCCTTGCCCCTGCCGAGCGTTCCATGTCCGACTTGCTCGACCGTTACCCGCTGACCGCGGGCACCTATCATGAACTGCTGGACAACAGCGGCGCGGTGCGTGCCCACTGGCAGCGTTTGCTTGATCACCTGCAACGCAGCACACCCGCGCAACTGGCCCAGCGCCAGGCGCTGCTGACGCGGCAGATCCAGGAAAACGGCGTGACCTACAACGTCTACGCCGACCCCAAGGGCGCCGACCGTCCATGGGAGCTGGATTTGTTGCCCCATGTGCTGGCCGCCGATGAGTGGCGGCACCTGTCGGCCGGGATCGCCCAACGTGCGCGATTGCTCAATGCCGTGCTGGCCGACCTGTATGGCCCGCAGCGCCTGATCAAAGAAGGCTTGCTGCCGGCCGAGCTGGTGTTCGGGCATAACAACTTCCTGTGGCCGTGCCAGGGCATCCAGCCGCCTGACGGTGCGTTCCTGCACTTGTACGCCGTGGACCTGGCGCGTACGCCGGACGGCCGCTGGTGGGTCACCGCCGACCGCACCCAAGCGCCCTCGGGGGCTGGGTATGCGTTGGAAAACCGCACGATCGTGTCCCGCGCCTTTCCGGACTTGTACCGCGATTTGCAGGTGCAGCACCTGACCGGTTTCTTCCGCACACTCCAGGAAACCCTGGCTCGCCAAGCGCCTGGCGATGACCAGCCGCCACTGATCGTGTTGCTCACGCCGGGACGTTTCAACGAAAGCTATTTTGAACATCTCTACCTCGCGCGCCAACTCGGCTACCCGCTGGTGGAAGGCGGCGACCTGACGGTGCGCGACAGCACCGTGTTCCTCAAAACCCTCAGTGGCCTGCGCCGTGTGCACGCGATCATGCGCCGCCTGGACGACGACTTCTGCGACCCACTGGAGCTGCGCACCGACTCGGCCCTGGGCGTACCCGGCCTGCTCGATGCGGTGCGCCAAGGCAATGTGCTGGTGGCCAATGCCCTCGGCAGTGGTGTGCTGGAGTCCCCGGGGTTGCTCGGCTTTCTGCCCAAGATCAACCAGTTCCTGTTCGGCGAGGCATTGATCCTGCCGTCCATCGCCACCTGGTGGTGCGGTGAAGCGCCCGTGCTGGCCGAGGCCCTGGAGAAACTGCCGGAGCTGCTGATCAAACCGGCGTTTCCCTCGCAAAGTTTCGCCCCGGTCTTCGGCCGTGACTTGAACCATGAGCAGCGCCAGGCCCTGGCCGAACGCATGCGTGCACGGCCTTACGCCTATGTTGCCCAAGAGCTGGCGCAACTGTCCCAGGCGCCGGTATGGCACACCGCGCAAGAGCATTTGCAACACCGCGCCATCGGCATGCGCGTGTACGCCGTGGCCAGTGAGGACGGTTATCGCGTGCTGCCTGGCGGCCTGACCCGTGTGGCTGCCGAGGCGGATGCCGAAGTGGTGTCGATGCAGCGCGGCGGGGCAAGCAAGGACACCTGGGTGCTTGGCGAGCGCGCCGGCGCCGGAGAACAATGGCGTGCCCAGCGCCCTATTGGCGCCCACGATCTGGTCCGTCGCGACCCTTATCTGCCTTCGCGGGTGGTGGAAAACCTGTTCTGGTTTGGTCGTTACTGCGAACGTTGTGATGACAGTGCACGCTGGCTGCGTATTGTGCTGGCGCGCTATGTCGATGGCGACGACCCACTGGCGTTGCAGGCGGCGGTCGAGCTGGGTGAGAACCTGCGCCTGCTGCCGGAGGAGGGTGAGCTACCGGAGCGTTTGCTTGCGGCCTTGCTTGGTGATGACTGGCCTTCGAGCCTGCGCGCCAACTTGCAGCGCTTGCAATGGGCGGCGTCCCAGGTACGCGGCAAGTTGTCCCGGGAAAACTGGCAGGCGCTGGTGGAGTTGCAGCGCGAAGCCATGGAGTTGGAAAGCGAAACGCCGGACTTCGGCGAGCTGCTGGATTTTCTCAACCGCCTGGTGATGTCTCTCGCGGCACTTTCCGGGTTTGCCCTGGACGATATGACCCGCGATGAAGGCTGGCGCTTTTTGATGATGGGGCGGCGTATCGAGCGCCTGCAATTTCTCAGCAGCAGTCTCGCGGCATTCCTGCGCGGTGTGGCGGTGTTCGATCAAGCCGGGTTGGAGTGGTTGCTGGAACTGGGTAATAGCAGCATCACCTACCGGTCGCGCTACCTGGCGGTGCCGCAGCTGATTCCGGTGCTCGACCTGTTGCTGCTGGATGAGCAGAACCCCCACGCGGTGCTGTTCCAGCTGAAACTGGTGAGCCGTACCCTGCGCCGTCTTAACGATGACTTTGGCGTCCCACGGGAAACCGGCCTGGCCCCGCTGGTCGATCGCCTGGCGCGTTTTGACCTGGGTTGCCTGGAGAACCCTTTGTTTGGCGAGACCAGCGTGCGTGCCGCGCTGGACGGCCTGGCCGACCTGCTGCAAGCGGTCGCCGATGAGAGTGGGCAAGTGTCGGATCGCCTGGCCTTGCGCCACTTTGCCCATGTGGATGATGTCAGCCAGCAAACGGTGTCGGTGTGATGAGTGCGCGCTACCAGATCTTCCACGATACCCATTACCACTACGATAGCCCGGTATCCCTGGCCCAGCAGCTGGCGCACCTGTGGCCACGACCCTGCGCCTGGCAACGGTGTACCTGGCAACAGCTGGACATCAGCCCACCGCCGTCTTCGCGTCGCGATGAGCTGGACGTGTTCGGCAACCCGATCACCCGGCTGGCATTCGAACGCCCCCATGATGACTTGCTGGTGAATGCCGGGCTGACCGTGGAAGTGCTGGCGCGACCTGCGCTGGATTTCCAGCAATCGCCGGCTTGGGACCAGACCCGCGACAGCCTGACCTACAGCAGCCAGCCCATGGCAGCGGAACTGATCGAAGCGTGCCGTTATCGCTTCGAATCGCCGTACGTGCATTTGAAGAAAACCTTCGTCGAGTTCTCCGAAAGTTGTTTCCCTTCCGGCAGGCCATTGCTGCTGGGCACGCAAGCGCTGATGCAGAAGATTTTCACTGAGTTCACCTTCGATGCCGAAGCCACCCAGGTCGCCACGCCACTGGTGGAAGTGCTGGAGCGTCGTCGCGGGGTGTGCCAGGACTTCGCCCACCTGATGCTCGCCTGCCTGCGCTCGCGGGGCCTGGCGGCGCGTTATATCAGCGGCTACCTGCTCACCCAGCCACCGCCCGGCCAGCCACGACTGATCGGCGCTGACGCGTCCCATGCATGGGTCTCGGTGTTTTGCCCGGTATCGGGCTGGGTGGATTTTGATCCGACGAATAATGTGCAGCCGGCACTGGAGCACATCACCCTGGCCTGGGGCCGGGACTTCTCTGATGTATCGCCGCTGCGGGGGGTGATTCTGGGGGGAGGGAGCCATGACCCGGAGGTGCGGGTGACGGTGATGCCGCTGGAATAGCGCTGGGTTGTGGCGAGCAGGGAGGGCCTGCTCACCCCAACAAAATTTATTCAGCCGGGTCTTTCGGTGTCTCGGTCTCGTCAGTCGCCACTTCACCTTCAGCATCCGGGTTCAGTGCGCCCGCGTCTTCATCAGCAGCGGCTTTCTTGCGTTGCAGCTTTTCCTCTTTCTTCTGCTCCTTGGCCAAGTCTCTCTGACGTTTGGCGAAGGAGTAATTAGGTTTGGCCATGGGCGATCCTCTAGGGTCGAAGGTGAGGGTGGGCGGCGCGCAGCTGCCTTGGGTCGTCATGGTAGCAGCTTCAAGGGGCGCTTGGCCTTCACTTACCGCAGGCGTACGCGGCCAGCAGGCCGTTGAACAGATGATTGAAGTGCATGGTTCGGACTCCAGTGAGTGATGGGCCGATCATAAACAGGCGCGGGTACTTTGGCTGGTAGATTGTGTTGATCAGTCTGATAGCCTAAAGTTGTATACAATCTGTTGATGCAGATCATAAGAATTTCAGCCTGCTTGAGGCACCCTTGTCGCAATACGCGTTTTTTAAACCCTGCCTTGGAGATTCACATGTTTGCCAAACTCGTTGCTGTTTCCCTGCTGACTCTGGCCAGTTCTCAGTTGATGGCTGCTGAAAAGTGCTCGTTCGATATTGACTCCACTGATCAGATGTCTTTTCAGGTAGACCAAAAGCCAGTGACGGAAATCGCCATCGACAAAAGCTGCAAGACCTTCACTGTAAATCTGGCTCACTCCGGCAGCCTGCCGAAAAACGTCATGGGCCATAACTGGGTGCTGTCCACCAAGGCCGACATGACTGGCATTGCCACCGACGGCATGGCGGCAGGCATCGACAAGAACTACCTGAAAGAAGGTGACACCCGCATCATTGCCCACACCAAGATCATTGGCGCTGGTGAGAAAGATTCGGTGACCTTTGATGTGTCCAAGTTGGCAGCGGGCACTGAATACGAGTTCTTCTGCTCGTTCCCAGGCCACAACTCCATGATGAAAGGTGCTGTGGTCCTGAAATAAGACCGCGTTATCGTTCTTCGGGGGCAAACCCCCTCCCACGGTTGACCGAGTTCCAGCATGAGAATGCGGTCGAATGTGGGAGGGGGCTTGCCCCCGATGGCAGTCTGGCAATCAACGCAAAACTAGCTGGCTCACCTCAAGGCGCGAACGGCATCACCCGCTTGTGCTCGGTCTTGCGGTAGGTGTCGCAGATAATCCTGAACGCTTCCTCACGCACCGGCTCACCGTGCAGGAACGCATCGATTTCCGCATAGGTCACGCCATGTGAAGCCTCGTCCGGCTTGCCCGGCGACAAGTCTTCAAGGTCCGCAGTCGGAACCTTCTCCACCAACGACTCCGGTGCACCAAAGTGCCGGGCAATCGCGCGCACCTGATTTTTTACCAAGCCGCTCAACGGTGCCAGATCGCAGGCCCCATCACCGAACTTGGTGAAAAAGCCCATCACCGCTTCTGCCGCATGGTCGGTGCCGATCACCAGGCCACCGGCTGCGCCGGCGATGGTGTACTGCGCCACCATGCGCATGCGCGCTTTGGTGTTGCCCAGGACGAAATCGCGGGACACCGCCGCCTTGCCTTCAAACGCCGCGACTTCATTGGCCAGGGATTTCACCGCCGGGCCGATGTTCACGGTGTGGCGCTCATCCGGCTCGATAAAGTCCACGGACGCCTGGGCGTCGTGTTCGTCGAACTGGGTTTCGTAAGGCAGGCGCACGGCGATAAAGCGATAGGCGTCATCGCCGGTGCGGGTGCGCAGCTCTTGCATCGCGCGTTGGGCCAACAGGCCGGCGGTCAGGGAGTCGACACCGCCACTGATGCCCAGCACCAGTGCCTTGAGCCCGGAATTGCGCAGGCAGTCCTGGATAAAGGTGACGCGGCGGGCAACTTCGGCCTCCAGGGCGGCCTGGTCCTTGAACGGCGCTTGGACCTTGAGCTGCTGCGCAATCTCACGCTGTACGGCTTGCATGATTCACTCCTTGCTGGATAGGGCAGGTACTTTGAAAACATGACGCAAATAGGCGACAAAATTCGGGTCGGTGCAGTGGGTCTTGCCCGCTTCATCGGAAATCTTTGCGACGGGCTGGCCATTGCAGGCGGTCATTTTAAGCACGATGCTCATCGGCTCAACACCTGGAATGTCGCAGGTCAGGTTGGTGCCGATACCAAAGCTCACATTGATCCGACCGCGCAATGCGCGGAATATTTCCAGCGCCTTGGGCAAGGTCAGGCTGTCGGAGAACACCAGTGTCTTGCTCATCGGCTCGATACCGAGCTTGTGATAGTGGGCGATGGCTTTTTCTGCCCACTGCACGGGGTCACCAGAGTCGTGGCGCAGGCCGTCGAAGAGCTTGGCAAAGTACAAGTCGAAGTCGCTGAGGAAGGCGTCGGTGGTGATGCAGTCGGTCAGGGCGATGCCCAGCAGGCCACGGTATTCACGCACCCAGCAATCGAGGGCGGCGGCCTGGCTGTCGATCAGGCGCGGGCCGAGTTGCTGGTGGGCCATGATCCATTCGTGAGCCATGGTGCCCAACGGCTTCATATCGAACTCGCGGGCCAGGTGTACGTTGCTGGTGCCGACAAAGCGGCCAGGGAAGTCGTGCTTGAGTACGCTCACCACCTCTTCCTGCACCCGGTACGAGAAGCGCCGGCGGGTGCCGAAGTCGGCCACTTGCAGCTCCGATAGCTCGTCGCTGCTGGCGTTTGCCGTCAGCCAATCGAACTTGCGGTACAGCTGCTCGCGGGCCTGTTCGAGGACCACGGTCTGGTAGCGATAGCGGTTACGCACTTCGCTGACGATGGCCAGCATCGGTACTTCAAACAGGATCACATGCAGCCACGGCCCACGCAGGCGGATAAACAGCTCGCCGTTCTCGATGCCGGTTTGCACATAGCGCAGGTTGAAGCGGAACAGCCCGAGGAAGCGTAGAAAGTCCGGCTTCATAAAGCTGATACGTTCCAGGAAGCCCAGTTGGTCGGGGCTCAGGCTCAGTTCGGCGAGGCGCTCGATCTGGTAGCGAATTTCCGCCAGGTACGGGCGCAGGTCTTCACTGTTACGGCAACGAAACTCCCATTCAACTTCCACATTGGGGTAGTTGTGCAGCACCGCCTGCATCATGGTCAGCTTGTAGAAGTCGGTGTCGAGCAAGTTCTGCACGATGCGATCGGCAAACACACTCTCGCTCATAACGGGAATCTCCAGACGGGTCGGCAATGGGCGCCGACCTTTACGCACGATTAAGGATGGGGGCTAGTGGCGCATAGACGTGGGTCGGTTTGCCAGTGATTTTTTTGCCAAGGCCACTGGCGCTCTCGGGAGCAAGCCCCCTCCCACACTTGGAATGCATTCCAACCTGTGTGAGGGGGCTTGCTCCCGAGAGTGGTATCCCAGGCACTAAATAACCTGCTCAAGCATCCACTTCACAAACTCTCTTACCTTCGGCACCTCCGCCGAATGCTCCGGATAAGCGAGGTAATACGCATCCTGGCTCGGCATCGCATGTTGCCAGGGAATCACCAGCTTGCCTTCGGCCAATTCCTCTTCCACCAAAAAACGCGGCAACAACGCCACGCCGCAACCGACCTGTGCCGCACGAATACACATATAGAAAGTGTCGAAACGCGGGCCGTGATAGCTGTGCTCGGTATGGAAGCCCTGGCTGGCGAACCAGTCATGCCAGCCTTGGGGCCGCGAGGCGTTTTGCAGCAACACCAGGTCGCTCAATTGCGTGGGATCGGTGAAGGGGTGCGTGGGCAGGCTGTCGGGCGAACACACAGGCACAAGTTCTTCGCTGAACAGTTTCAGGCTCTCGGTACCGGGCCGTGAGCCCTGGCCGAAGTAGAACGCCATGTCGGCCTTGCCCTGCAGCAGTTCGTCCGGCTCCTGCTCGTTGCACAGGTCCAGGTGGATCTGCGGGTGGCGCAAGCGCCAACCCTTGAGGCGTGGCACCAGCCAGCGCGCGCCGAAGGTGTAGGGCGTGGACACGCGCAGCACTTCGGTCTCGCCGCCGTAGGAGCGCAGGTAATGGGTGGACATCTCCACCTGCGTCAGAATCTTGCGCACTTCCACCAGGTACAAGTCGCCCGCCGGGGTCATCTGCAAGCGGCGACGTACCCGACGAAATAGCAGGTGCTGCAGTAACTCTTCCAGTTGCGCCACCTGTTTGCTCACCGCGCTTTGCGTGAGGTTCAGCTCCTCGGCGGCGCGGGTGAAGCTCAGGTGGCGGGTGGCGGCTTCGAAACACTGCAGGGCAGTGATCGAGGGCAAATGTCTTTTGTTCAGCACGGCACGCCTCTTTTTTATTCTTTGCATGAATAAACGGAATGATATCTCGCCTAATCGTCGTTTGTTGGCAAGTGTTGGGCCAGCTACAAATAAGGTCTGGATCGTCGTGCGGGACGCGGCGCGAATTTTTCTGTTTGTGGATTGAAGGAGTGACCCATGGTTGCCGCATTGCTTGACCGTCTCGGGGTAAACCCGGCGTTGTACCAGTCGGGTAAACAGCCTGTGCATTCGCCGATTGATGGCAGCCGTATCGGCAGCGTGCACTGGGAGGGCGCCGCCGAGGTGGAGCAACAGGTCAGTCGCGCCGAGCATGCATTCGAGGCGTGGCGCAAGGTGCCGGCGCCTCGTCGCGGCGAGCTGGTGCGCCAGTTTGGCGATGTGCTGCGCGAATACAAGGCCGACCTGGGCGAACTGGTGTCCTGGGAAGCCGGCAAGATCACCCAGGAAGGGCTGGGTGAAGTGCAGGAAATGATCGACATCTGCGACTTCGCCGTCGGCCTGTCGCGCCAGCTGTACGGCTTGACCATCGCCTCCGAGCGCCCGGGTCACCATATGCGTGAAACCTGGCACCCGCTGGGCGTGGTTGGGGTGATCAGTGCGTTCAACTTCCCGGTGGCTGTGTGGGCCTGGAACACCACCCTGGCGCTGGTGTGCGGTAACGCCGTGATCTGGAAGCCGTCGGAAAAGACTCCGCTCACCGCCCTGGCCTGCCAGGCGCTGTTCGAGCGCGTACTGAAAAAATTCAACGACGCCCCCCAGTACCTGAGCCAAGTGATCATCGGCGGTCGCGATGCCGGCGCGGCACTGGTGGACGACCCGCGCGTCGCGCTGATCAGCGCCACCGGCAGCACCCGCATGGGCCGCGAAGTAGCGCCGAAAGTCGCTGCGCGTTTCGCCCGCAGCATCCTTGAGCTGGGCGGCAACAACGCAATGATCCTCGGCCCAAGCGCCGACCTGGACATGGCCGTTCGCGCCATCCTGTTCAGCGCCGTCGGCACCGCCGGCCAGCGTTGCACCACCTTGCGCCGCCTGATCGCCCACGCGTCGGTCAAGGACGAAATCGTCACCCGTCTCAAGGCCGCCTATTCCAAGGTGCGCATCGGCCACCCGCTGGAAGGCAACCTGATCGGTCCGCTGATCGACAAGCATGGCTTCGACAACATGCAGGACGCCCTTGAGCAAGCCTTGAGCGAAGGCGGCAAGGTATTCGGCGGCAAGCGCCAGCTGGAAGACAAATTCCCCAACGCCTACTACGTGTCGCCGGCGATTGTGGAAATGCCCGAGCAAAGCGACGTGGTGTGCACCGAAACCTTTGCGCCGATCCTGTATGTGGTGGGCTACACCGACTTTGCCGAAGCCTTGCGCCTGAACAACGCCGTGCCACAGGGCCTGTCGTCGTGCATCTTCACCACCGACGTGCGTGAAGCCGAGCAGTTCATGTCGGCGGTGGGCAGCGACTGCGGCATCGCCAACGTCAACATCGGCCCCAGTGGTGCGGAGATTGGTGGCGCGTTTGGCGGCGAAAAAGAGACCGGCGGCGGCCGTGAGTCGGGCTCGGATGCGTGGCGCGGGTATATGCGTCGCCAGACCAATACCGTGAACTATTCGCTGGAACTGCCGTTGGCACAAGGCATCACTTTCGACTGAACCACTGTCGAAACGCGGTTGAAAATGTGGGAGCGAGCAAGCCCGCTCCCACATTTGATCGGATTACCAAGTTGAAACTGAATTGAGTTGTTTGTTAGGTCTCATCGGAGTCTGGCAATGGCACTACGTGAAACATGTTTGTGGGAGCAACTCACCCCAGGCCGGCCGGATCGCGCTGCGCTCAAGGGCGAGGTGAAGGTGGATGTGTGTGTGATCGGCGCCGGCATCACCGGTTTGTCGGCTGCCATCCACTTGCTGGAACAGGGGAAAAGCGTTGCCGTGCTGGAGGCCCATCGCACCGGTCACGGTGGCTCAGGGCGCAATGTCGGGTTGGTCAACGCCGGTATGTGGATTGCTCCGGACGAAATTGAAGCCGGTTTCGGCAAAGCCGTCGGCAGCCAGCTCAACCGCATGTTGGGCGCGGCACCGTCGCTGGTGTTCAGCCTGATCGACAAATACAACATCGATTGCCAATTGCGTCGCGAAGGCACCTTGCACATGGCGCACAACGCCCGGGGCGAGGCAGATTTGCGCAGTCGCGAAGAACAATGGAAGCGCCGTGGCGCGCCGGTTGAGTTACTGACCGGGCAAGCATGCGAGCAAGCCACGGGTACCCAGAAAATTGCCGCCGCGTTGCTGGATCGGCGCGCCGGCACCTTGAATCCCATGGCCTACACCACGGGCTTGGCAAATGCCGCCGCAGGGTTGGGCGGGCAGTTGTTCGACCATTCCCCGGTCACCCAGCTCGAGCGCCAAGGCGCCAGTTGGTCGGTGCAGACCGCACAGGGCTCGGTGCAGGCGGCCCAGGTGGTGATCGCCTCCAATGCCTACACCGAAGGTGAATGGACCGAGCTTCGCCGTAACTTCTTCCCCGGTTATTACTATCAGGTCGCGTCGGCGCCGCTGACGGATGAGGCCGCCCGGCAGATCCTTCCCGGCGGGCAGGGCTCATGGGACACGCGGCAAGTGCTGAGCAGTATCCGCCGCGACGCAGACGGCCGCTTGTTGCTCGGTAGCCTGGGCAACGGTCACCAGAAACCGGCCTGGTTCCTCAAGGCGTGGGCCGATCGGGTGCAGCAGCATTACTTCCCATACCTCAAATCGGTGCAATGGGAATGCACCTGGACCGGTTGCATCGCGTTCACGCCAGACCATCTGATGCGCCTGTTCGAGCCGGCCCCGGGCCTGCTGGCCGTCACCGGTTATAACGGGCGTGGGGTTACCACGGGCAGCGTGGTGGGCAAGGCGTTTGCCGACTACCTGTGTCACCAGAATCCCCAGGCTCTACCGATTCCCTTTGCGCCCATGCAACCGTTGGCCGGGGTGGGCCTGCGCAGTTGCCTGTATGAGGCCGGGTTCTCGCTGTATCACGCCGGGCAATGCTTGCGGATCGTGATCTGATCAACGAAATACCGCTCAGAAGCCTGCATTTTCTTAGCAGGCTACTCATCTGTATTGGTGCAAGTCGTAGCAATCACGCACTGTAAATGTGCAGTTCCGTTACGCACGTTGTTACAGGTGTAGGAAGCGTCGTTTATCCATCTGGTTGCAGGTGCGACCCGTCAGGGTTGTACTTTTTGGCTCCAGTGGTTGCACCTCACGAGGCTAGACGGTTGCACGTCCTGGCAAAAGGAGTCGAAACGCCTGCAATAACAATGACACCGTGTCTTTTTGAAGAATAAAAAAGTAATGGCACGCGGCTTGCTCTGGCCTTTCCCTGAAAGTTTCAGATGAAGGTTTGCAGTTATTTCGTAGTGCCAATAAACAAAAACCTCGGAGCACCACTCATGTCCCAGACGTTTTACAAGAAAGGTTTTCTGGCCCTCGCCGTTGCAGCGGCGCTGGGTGTTTCTACGTTTGTTCAAGCTGATGTGAAGATTGGCGTGGCGGGCCCGATGACGGGCGCCAACGCCGCTTTCGGTGAGCAGTACATGAAGGGTGCCCAGGCGGCAGCCGATGTCGTCAACAAGGCCGGTGGTATCAACGGCGAGAAGATTGTGCTGGTGAAGGGCGACGATGCCTGCGAACCCAAGCAAGCCGTGGCCGTGGCCAACCGCCTGGCGGACCAGGACAAAGTGATCGGTGTGGTCGGGCATTTCTGCTCCTCGAACACCATCCCGGCTTCCGAGGTGTATGACGAGGCCGGCATCATCGCGATCACCCCGGGCTCCACCAACCCACAAGTGACCGAACGTGGCCTGGGCGCGATGTTCCGTATGTGTGGCCGTGACGACCAGCAAGGCATCGTTGCCGGCGACTACATCGTCGACGTGCTCAAGGGCAAGAAGGTCGCTGTGATCAACGACAAGGACACTTACGGCAAGGGCTTGGCTGACGCTACCGCTGCCCAGTTGACCAAGCGCGGCGTCAAGCCGGTGCTGGAAGAGGGCCTGACCCGTGGCGAGAAAGACTTCAGCGCGCTGGTCACCAAGATCCGCTCCCTGGGCGCCGACGTCGTTTACTTCGGCGGCCTGCATCCGGAAGCCGGCCCACTGGTCCGCCAGATCCGTGAAGCGGGCTTGAAAGACGTCAAGTTCATGTCCGATGACGGTGTCGTGACCGACGAATTGGTAGCGACTGCCGGTGGCGCCCAATACGTGGACGGCGTGTACATGACCTTCGGTGCCGACCCGCGCCTGCTGCCAGAGAGCAAGGCCGTCGTTGAAGAGTTCCGCAAAAATGGTACCGAGCCAGAAGGCTACACCCTGTATGCCTACGCCTCGATCCAGGCCCTGGCCGCCGGCTTCAACGGCGCCAAATCCAACAAGGGCGAAGACGCCGCCAAGTGGCTCAAGGCTCACCCTGTTAAAACCGTGATGGGTGAAAAAGCCTGGGACTCCAAGGGTGACCTGAAAGTCTCTGACTATGTGGTTTACCAGTGGGACAAGGACGGCAAATACCACCAGCTGGAAAAGCAGAAGTAAGTACAAGCACCACAGTTCCAATGTGGGAGGGGGCTTGCTCCCGATGACGGTGTGTCAGCCACCAGATGTACAGCTGACACTCCGCAATCGGGAGCAAGCCCCCTCCCACAGGGAGCGGGCTGCGAACAAGATCTGTTTTTTCCTCCAGAAGGACCGCACACCCACAGGTGTGCAGGTTCTCACCGCGTGAGATTGCGTTATGGATGGTATTTTCCTGCAGCAACTGGTCAATGGCCTGACCCTCGGGTCGGTCTATGGCCTGATCGCCATCGGCTACACAATGGTCTATGGCATCATCGGCATGATCAACTTCGCCCACGGCGAGGTTTATATGATTTCCGCTTACCTCGCGGCGATCAGTCTGGCACTGCTGGCTTACTTCGGCATCGAATCCTTCCCGCTGCTCATTCTCGGCACCTTGATCTTCACCGTGGTCGTCACCGGCGTGTACGGTTGGGTCATTGAGCGTGTCGCCTACAAACCGTTGCGCAACTCCACCCGACTGGCACCGCTGATCAGCGCCATCGGCATCTCCCTGATCCTGCAGAACTACGCGCAGATCGCCCAGGGCGCCAAGCAACAAGGCATTCCCACCCTGCTGGCAGGCGCCTGGCGCGTCGACATCGGCAGCGGGTTCGTCCAACTCACCTACACCAAGGTCTTCATCCTGGTCGCCGCCTTCGCCGGCATGGCCTTGCTCACCTACATCATCAAGTACACCAAGCTCGGCCGCATGTGCCGTGCCACCCAGCAAGACCGCAAGATGGCCTCGATCCTGGGCATCAACACCGACCGCGTGATCTCCTACGTGTTTGTCATCGGTGCGGCGATGGCCGCCCTGGCCGGTGTGCTCATCACCCTCAACTACGGCACCTTCGACTTCTATGCCGGTTTCATCATCGGCATCAAGGCATTTACCGCGGCGGTACTCGGCGGCATCGGCTCCCTGCCTGGGGCGATGTTGGGCGGGATCATCCTCGGTATCTCCGAGTCGCTGTTCTCGGGGTTGATCAACTCTGACTACAAAGACGTGTTCAGTTTCTCCCTGCTGGTGGTGATTCTGATTTTCCGTCCTCAGGGCCTGCTTGGTCGTCCGCTTGTGGCGAAGGTGTAAACATGTCTGCTGCCAAATCTATCGATATCAAGAAAAGTGTGGTCGATACGGTCCTCGCCGGGCTGATCTCGCTGATCGTGTTCGGCCCGATCGTCGGTGTGGTCCTCGACGGCTACAGCTTCAACCTGGAACCTGCGCGGGTGGCCATTCTGGTCGCCATTGTGATGGCCGGGCGTTTTGCCTTGAGCCTGTTCCTGCAAACCCCCAAGGGCCTGAAGATTCTGCAAGGGTTCGAGAGCAGCGGCTCCGGCGTGCATGTGCTGCCACCGGGCTACAAGTCGCGGCTGCGCTGGATCATCCCGGCGCTGATTGTGATCGCGATCGTGTTCCCGATCTTTGCCAACAAGTACCTGCTGACGGTGGTCATCCTCGGGTTGATCTACGTGTTGCTCGGCCTGGGCCTGAATATCGTGGTGGGCCTGGCCGGTCTGCTCGACCTCGGTTACGTAGCGTTCTACGCCATCGGTGCCTACGGCCTGGCGCTGGGTTATCAATACCTCGGCCTGGGGTTCTGGACGGTGCTCCCGCTGGCGGCGATCTGTGCGGCGTTGGCGGGGTGCATACTCGGCTTCCCGGTGTTGCGAATGCACGGCGACTACCTGGCCATCGTGACCCTGGGCTTCGGTGAAATCATTCGGCTGGTGCTGAACAACTGGCTGTCGTTCACCGGCGGTCCGAACGGTATGCCGGTGCCTTCCCCAACGTTCCTCGGCCTGGAGTTCGGGCGTAAAGCGAAGGATGGCGGGATTCCGTTCCACGAGTTCTTCGGCATCGATTACAACCCCAATATCAAGTTCATGTTCATCTACATCGTGCTGTTCCTGGTGGTGCTGGCGGTGCTGTACATCAAGCATCGGCTTACGCGCATGCCGGTCGGTCGC
The DNA here is from genome assembly GCF_023242475.1 of Pseudomonas sp. MWU15-20650. Taxonomy (GTDB): domain Bacteria; phylum Pseudomonadota; class Gammaproteobacteria; order Pseudomonadales; family Pseudomonadaceae; genus Aquipseudomonas. Next base: position 82,787 of record NZ_JALJFG010000019.1, read on the forward strand.
GCCTGGGAAGCCTTGCGTGAAGATGAAATCGCCTGCCGTTCCATGGGCCTGAACCACGTGCTGGTCAAGCTTTCGGCGTTCACCATTGGCGCCTCCACGGCCGGTTTGGCCGGGGTGTTCTTTGCCAGCTACCAAGGCTTCGTCAACCCGTCGTCGTTTACCTTCTTCGAGTCGGCGCTGATCCTGGCCATCGTGGTGTTGGGCGGCATGGGCTCGACGGTGGGCGTGGTGATCGCGGCGTTCGTCTTGACCGTCGCGCCGGAACTGCTGCGTAGCTTCTCCGAATACCGTGTGTTGCTGTTTGGCGTATTGATGGTGGTGATGATGATCTGGCGACCACGCGGCTTGATCCGCATCAGCCGTACCGGTGTGACGCCACGTAAAGGAGTGGCGCCATGAGCAAGGAAGTCGTTCTGTCCGTGGAACACCTGATGATGCACTTCGGTGGCATCAAGGCCCTGAGCGACGTGAGCCTCAAGGTCGAACGCAACTCGATCTTCGCCCTGATCGGCCCGAACGGTGCCGGCAAGACCACGGTGTTCAACTGCCTCACCGGCTTCTATAAAGCCAGTGGCGGCAAGATCGAACTCAACGTGCGTGGCAAGCAGACCAACGTGATCCAATTGCTCGGCGAGCGCTTCAAAGCAGTGGACTTCGTGTCGCCCAAGAGCTTTTTCAGCCGCCTGTACTACAAGATGTTCGGTGGCACCCACCTGGTAAACCGCGCAGGTTTGGCGCGCACGTTCCAGAACATTCGCTTGTTCAAGGAAATGTCGGTGCTGGAAAACTTGCTGGTGGCCCAGCACATGTGGGTCAACCGCAACATGCTCGCGGGTATTCTCAACACCAAGGGCTACCGCAAGGCCGAAAGCGACGCCCTCGACCACGCCTTTTACTGGCTGGAAGTGGTCGACCTGGTGGACTGCGCCAACCGCCTGGCGGGCGAGCTTTCCTATGGCCAACAGCGCCGCCTGGAAATCGCCCGCGCCATGTGCACCCGGCCGCAGATCATCTGCCTGGACGAACCGGCCGCGGGCCTCAACCCTCAGGAAACCGAAGCCCTCAGCGCGATGATTCGCCTGCTGCGCGACGAACACGACCTCACGGTGGTGCTGATCGAACACGACATGGGCATGGTGATGAGTATTTCCGACCACATTGTGGTGCTGGACCACGGCAACGTGATCGCCGAAGGCGGCCCGGACGCGATCCGTAACGACCCGAAAGTGATTGCCGCCTACCTGGGCGCAGACGAAGAGGAGTTGGTATGAGTGCACCTATCCTCGAAATGAAGGACCTGGACGTGTTTTACGGCCCGATCCAGGCCCTGAAAAAAGTCTCGCTGCACATCAACGAAGGCGAAACCGTCAGCCTGATCGGCTCCAACGGCGCGGGCAAGTCCACCCTGTTGATGTCGATCTTCGGCCAGCCACGGGCCGAGTCGGGGCAGATCCTCTACAACGGCGTCGACATTACCCACAAGTCGTCCCACTACATCGCGTCCAATGGCATTGCGCAGTCGCCGGAAGGGCGGCGGGTATTCCCCGACATGACTGTCGAGGAGAACCTGCTGATGGGCACCATACCGATTGGCGACAAGCATGCCGCCGAAGACATGCAGCGCATGTTCGAGCTGTTTCCACGGCTCAAGGAGCGGCGTACCCAGCGGGCCATGACCATGTCCGGTGGTGAGCAGCAAATGCTCGCCATCGCCCGTGCACTGATGAGCCGGCCCAAGCTGTTACTACTGGACGAGCCGAGCCTGGGCCTGGCGCCGATCGTGGTGAAGCAGATCTTCGCCACATTGCGCGAATTGGCGGCCACCGGGATGACCATCTTCCTGGTGGAGCAGAACGCCAACCATGCACTGCGCCTGTCGGACCGGGCGTATGTGATGGTCAACGGTGAGATTCGCCTCACAGGCACCGGCAAGGAGCTACTGGTCAACGAGGACGTGCGCAACGCCTACCTCGGCGGTCACTGATCTCAAATTTTGACGCATGACCTCTGTGGGAGGGGGCAAGCCTCCTCCCACATTTGTTTTTGGGTCGCTTTCGAAATTGTGGAAAACAAATCCAGCCTGCCTCCAAGGCGCGACATATAGCCGCCGCAAATCCCTGTTTTGTCACAGTTTTGACTTGTCCCCAACCGCTGTGGAACCGGCTGTGGGTAACGTGGGAGTAGCTGGCTGAACGTCAATAACTACGTGGCTTTCAGCGGGGTGGTTGTTTTTTGATCAGCAGGTTTTCAGTGGCCGACCGAGCACTTTGTCAACCTGTTTAAAGACACAGGTATATGACTGAAATATGTCTCGCCAGCCTGTGGATAAGTCTGTGACTAAACTCTGGAAAGAGTCCCGCAGAGGCCGGAATGATTGGCTTGTAGCCATCGTTCTGGTTTTCCGCTCGTCGAAGGGCCTACATACGCTCCAGCTGGGGTCAAGCAAAAAACTTTATAAAACCGCCTGTAGCCCTTGTGTATAGCGGCCTGAGGCATTTTGCACTTGCCCCCAAAGACTGTGGGCGCAGCTGTGGATAACCTGCGCGCATATAGCTGCAAGCCACGGTTCATAAGGCTTTGCTCGTCATGGTTAAAAAATGACCACTCATAGGCGGGGTTGTGCGCATAGCGGTTGCCGCCATCGCGGCGTAAGGGCATTCTGCTGGCTGTTTTTTTCCCGATGCCCGCAAGGAGAACACCATGTCCGACACGCTGTTTATTACTGGCGCAACCTCCGGTTTCGGCGAAGCCTGCGCCCGTCGTTTTGCCGAGGCCGGCTGGAAACTGGTGCTCACTGGCCGTCGCGCCGACCGCTTGAACGCCCTGGTCGAAGAACTTTCCAAGCAGACCCAAGTGCATGGCCTGGTGGTCGATGTGCGGGACCGCAAGGGCATGGAGGACGCCATCGCCAACCTGCCGCCGTCATTCGCCAAGCTGCGCGGGCTGATCAACAACGCCGGCCTGGCCGTGGGGACTGACCCTGCGCCCAAGTGCAACCTCGACGACTGGGAAACCATGGTCGACACCAATATCAAAGGCTTGCTGACCACCACTAACCTGCTGTTGCCGCGCCTGATCGCCTACGGCCGTGGCGCCGGGATCATCAACCTGGGCTCCATCGCCGGTAACTACCCGTACCCGGGCAGCCATGTGTATGGCGGTTCCAAGGCGTTCGTGAAGCAGTTTTCGCTGAACCTGCGGTGCGACCTGCAAGGCACCGGCGTACGGGTGACCAACATCGAACCGGGCCTGTGCGAGAGCGAGTTCTCGCTGGTGCGCTTCGGCGGTGACCAGGCGCGCTACGACGCCACCTATGCGGGGGCCGAGCCGATCCAGCCGCAGGACATCGCCGACACCATCTTCTGGGTGCTGAACACTCCGGCGCACGTCAACATCAACCGTCTGGAGCTGATGCCCGTAAGCCAGACCTGGGCTGGGTTTGCGATTGAGCGTGGGGCCAAGTAAGGCTTTAGACCGCGTCGCCGCCATCGAGGGCAAGCCCTCTCCCCTATTTGATTGCGTTCACAGGTTTTGATGTGTGAACCCGATCAGATGTGAAGGGGGCTGGCTCCCGATGGCGGCAAATCGGCCAAAACAGGACATAAGGTACACTCCACGCCTGAAAACCCCTCCGCACTCTGCGGTTCAAAGGTTTTGACGGGAGGAAATGTGAGTAACCGAGGTGAGCAGGCACTGCTCAAACAATCGACCATCCTGATGTTCGCTGTCGCGATCGCCGGGATTGTCACGGGTGTGATATCTGGCGCCCAATCGATTTTATTCGACGGCTTTTTCTCGCTGATCGCCACCGCCATCAAGGTGTTGATGCTGATCACGGCCAAGCTGATCGCCAAGAAAAGCAACGAACGCTTCCAGTTTGGCTACTGGCACCTGGAGCCGATGGTGTTGTTGATCGAAGGCAGCTTCCTGCTGCTGATCGCTATCTACGCGTTCCTCAACGGTGTGTTCGGCATTATCAACGGCGGGCGCGAGATTGAGCTGGGCCTGGTGATCATTTATGCGGCGGTGTTTACCGTCGTGGAGTTCGCCTACTTCTTCTATGTGCGCTACCGCAATCGCCAACTGAAGTCATCGCTGATCCAGTTCGACAACATCAGCTGGCTGGTGGACGCCATGCTGTCGGTGGGCTTGCTGATCAGTTTTCTTGCCGCGTTGCTGCTCAAGTCCCAGGGCTATGGCGAGTGGGCGGTGTATGTCGACCCGTTGATCCTGATCCTGTTGGCCCTGAGCATGCTCGCACCGGCGTTCAAGATTCTGCGCCCGGCGTTGCGCGACGTGCTGGGGATTGCCCCGGATCATTTGGACGACAAAGTGCGCGAAGTGATGGACGCGGCCCAGGCCAAGCATGGTTTCGACGACTACATCTCCTATGTGCAAAAGCACGGTCGGGCGCGGTTTATCGAGATTCATGTGGTGTTGCCGGCGGATTACCCGGTGGATAAGGTTGCGACCCTCGACGCCCTGCGCGAAGAGATATCCACAGGGCTTGGCACGCCGGATGCGGCGCGCTGGCTGACGATCAGCTTTACCGGCGATCGCAAGTGGATTGCGTGAGGTCAGTTAGACCGAGGTGAAGCCTTCGCGAGCAAGCCCGCTCCCACATTTAACCGCGTCTTACCTTTGGAATGCGGTCGAATGTGGGAGCGGGCTTGCTCGCGAAGAGGCCCAGCAGGTCAGCCCAGATGCTGGACCAAACCCTGATAGCAAGTCGCTAAATGATAAGGCGTAGTCGAAGGCATATCCCGCCGGCTCACCTTACCCTCGGCATCCAGGCATTCATGCCAACCCTTGGCATGCAAAAAGCGCTGTTGCAGCGCCTGCAACTGACGCTGCAGCACTGCTTCGCTACCTGGCCGCAAGGTCAGCGCCCGCAGGTACTCCGCCTGCGCCCAGATCCGTTGGGTGCCGTCGCGCACCGTGCCATCCAGCGCGAGCATGCCGCTGACCGCACCGCTTAACTTATCCACACCCTTTTGTTCGGCATAGGCAAACGCCCGCGTCAGCGACGCATGCAGCGGGGTGCCGCGCAGTATTTCCGATGACTCCAGCAAAAAGAACCATTCGAACTGGTGCCCCGGCTCAAACCAGTTATCCACAGCACCCAGTGGTTTTTCCATCATCACCCCGTGCTGACGGTCGATGAAGCGTTTTTGCATCGCGGTGGCCAAGTCCAGCAGCGCATCCTGAGTGATGGCGTCGTCACGCACCGCCAGCGTGGCGAGGAAACCTTCGGCGAGGTGCATCAGCGGGTTTTGCAGCGGGCCGGACTTGAGGGAAGACCAGTTGCGTTCCAAGACCGCTTCGTACAGGCCGTCGCCGGTGGCGAAACGTTCGGCGACCACTGCCAGGGCCGCATCGAGCACCGACTCCACCAGAGGCTCACGCACCTTGGCCCAGTAATGGGCACAGGCAAAGATGATGAAGGCGTGGGTGTAGAGGTCTTTGCGCTTGTCCAGCGGCTTGCCGGCCGCGTCGATGCTGTAGAACCAGCCACCGTGCTCGGCATCATGGAAATGCCGTTGCAAGGAACGGAACAGCGCCGCCGCACGTTCTTCGGCGAAGGCCGCACCGGGTGCTCCGATCAGGCTGGCAAACAGGTACAGCTGCCGGGCGCAGGCCATGGCGCGGTAACGTTGTGGGGGCAGTGGCTGGTGATCGGCGTCCAGCGCCTCGTAGGGCAGTGCCAAGTCGGCGTTCCAGCCTGGGCCCTGCCATAGCGGCACGATCAGGTCATGGAAGTGCGTGAGCACGGCATTCAACGAAGGTTGGGGGGCAGAACTTGGAGCGATGGGCATCGGCTGGCGTCGTCACGGCAGGGGTGTAGGCGCGCATGGTAGCAGGCTTGGGAACGGCGGTGTCTGTGCCACCGCTATCGCGGGCAAGCTCACTCCCACATTTTGATCTGTGAACACAGTCAAATGTGGGAGGGGGCTTGCCCCCGGATGGACCCCTCGGCAGCGCCGCCAATCAGCCCGCCAGCAACCAGACCCCAGTCGCCGCCGAAGCGACCCCGGCCACTCGCACCAATGGCGCTGCGGCAACCGGCAGAAAACGCACTACGGCATAGCCGGCGGCATGCAACACAGCGGTCGCAACGACAAACCCGACGGCATACGCCCAAGGATTGGACATGTCCGGCAGCTCCAGGCCGTGGGCCACGCCGTGAAACAGCGCAAACAACGCCGTGGCACCCACCGCCACAAACAACGGTGGACGCACCGCCAGCGCCACCGCCAGGCCCAGGGCCAGCACCGAGGCGGCTATCCCACTCTCCAGCGCCGGCAGTTGCAGCCCCTCAAAACCCAGCACGCCACCTATCAGCATGGTGCCGACAAAGGTGCACGGCAGGGCCCAGCGCGCCGCGCCTTTTTGTTGCGCCGCCCACAGGCCGACCGCAACCATGGCCAGCAAGTGGTCGATCCCGCTCAGCGGGTGGCTGATACCGGCCACCAGGCCATTGTCGCCGTGGCCGGGATGCGCGAAGGCCAGTGCGGGCGCAAGCAGCAGGATGGCGGCGGCGAAGAGTTTTTTGAGACTCATGGACAGACTCCTTATGGGGGATCAGGCAGCGGTCAACAGACCCTGGCGTTCGATAAAGGCGACGATCTCATCCAGGCCGACGCCGGTTTTCTGGTTGCTGAACACAAAGGGTTTGCCATTGCGCATACGCTGGGTGTCGCTGTTCATCAGCTCCAAGGAGGCGCCGACCAGCGGAGCCAGGTCGATCTTGTTGATCACCAGCAGGTCGGATTTGCAAATACCGGGCCCGCCTTTGCGTGGCAGCTTGTCGCCGGCGGATACATCGATCACGTAGAGGGTCAGGTCCGACAGTTCCGGGCTGAAGGTCGCCGACAGGTTGTCGCCGCCGGACTCCACCAGAATCAGGTCCAGGCCGGGAAAACGGCGGTTGAGTTGATCCACCGCTTCCAGGTTGATCGAAGCGTCTTCGCGAATGGCCGTGTGCGGGCAGCCGCCAGTTTCCACGCCGATGATGCGCTCGGGCGCCAGGGCCTGGTTGCGCACCAGGAAGTCGGCGTCCTCACGGGTGTAGATGTCGTTGGTGACCACCGCCAGGTTGTAGCGATCGCGCAGGGCGAGGCACAGGGCCAGGGTCAGGGCGGTCTTGCCGGAGCCCACCGGGCCGCCGATACCGACGCGCAGAGGTTGTGTGTTCATGTGCTTCTCCACAATTTAAGCGCTCCTAGGAACGGAACAGGCGGCTGTACTGGCGTTCATGAGCCATGCACGCCAGGGACAGGCCAAAGGCGGCGCTGCCGATATGTTTGGGGTCGATGCCATCGGCATCCTGCTGGGCTTGTTGCAGCAGCGGCAGCAGTTCGCTGGTCAGGCGCTGCGCGGCTTGCTGGCCCAGGGGCAGGGTTTTCATCAGCACCGCCAATTGGTTTTCCAGCCAACTCCACAGCCAGGCGGCGAGGGCGTCGTCGGGGCTGATGTGCCAGGCGCGGGCGGCCAGGGCCCAGCCCAGAGCCAGATGCGGCTCGGTGTGGCTGGCCAGGAAGTCCCGGGCGGCGGCGTCCAACTCCGGCAAGCCGTTGAGCAGTTGTTGCAGGGAGTAGCCCATCTGCCGGCTCTCCTGATACAGCTCGCGGGTCTCACGACTGGCGCGGTGTTCATCGCACCGTTGCGCCAACGCCGGCCAGTCTTCGTCAGCCGCCGCGCGGCAATGGGCGAGCAGCCGTGGTGCTTCGAAGCGCGACAGGTTGAGCATCAACTGGTCGCTGATCCAGCGCCGGGCACTCGCGGCATCCCTCACGCGGCCATTTTCCACCGCCATCTCCAGGCCCTGGGAATAGCTATAGCCGCCAATCGGCAATTGCGGACTGGCCAGACGCAACAGCGCCCAGGCTGGGTTCATGGGCGCACGCCGAACTGATGCAGCTTGGGCGGGTAATTGAAGTCTTCGTCGCCATGTCGCGAATGATGATGGCCACCGCCATAGGCACCGTGCTCCGGTTGGAAGGGCGCCTCGATAGTCTGTGTATCAGCACCTAGCTGTTCGAGCATGGCCTTGAGCACATAGTCATCCAGCAGGCGCAGCCAGCCGTCGCCGACCTGCAGGGCGACATGGCGATTGCCGAGGTGGTAGGCCGCGCGGGTCAGTTCAAACGCGTTGCGGCAGGTGACGTGCAGCAACTGTTCAGGGCGGGCACAAACGCGTACGACACGTCCGTCTTCTGCTTGTAGGAATTCGCCATCGTACAGCGGTGGTTGGCCACGCTCCAAAAACAGGCCGACGTCTTCGCCGTCGGCACTGAAACAGCGCAGGCGGCTTTTGCTGCGGGCTTCGAAATTCAGCAGCAATTCGGCGGCCCAGAGGGCTTGCGGGGCGATTCGACGGTGGATCACCAGCATCAGAGAGCTTCCAGCTATGAGCGATAAGGGGGCGGCCAGAAGAGCTAGAGCAAGGGGCTTGCCAACCAGGCGTGGCGTGGGAATTACCTGTAGGCAGGCACGGCAATGCTGCTCGGTAGGGCGTCAGCGCTTTTAAAAGTGTTTCAAAATGGTGCGTGATGGAATTTATAGCACTGGAAAGGGGCGGCCTGCGTGGGGGAGAGCGGTGTTCTGCATGAAATTTCTTTCATCTTTTTCGGGCTTGATTTTTTAGGGATTTGTCCTACGTGACTTAAGGACTTGGCGTTCATGACATTGCAGATTGGCGCTTTAAGATCTTGCGCCCGTGTTTAATCACCAGCGATGTTTATCATGTTCAAGTCCTTTACCTGTTGGGTCATTGTCGGCCTGTCTTGTTTTATCTTCCCGGTTTTGGCCACCGTCCAACCCAAGGCGGCATTCGCCTCTTCACTGCAGGGCGCACAAGCGTCTTCGATTATCGATGTGATAGACCGCGCCCATGAGCTGCTGGGAACGCCTTACAAGTTGGGTGGCGTGTCGGTCGAGCAAGGTTTTGATTGCAGCAGTTTCCTGGTCTACCTGTTCAAGACCCAAGCCAACGTCCACCTCCCTCGTACGACAGCGGCGATGCACCGTTCGACGGCGGTGACCATCAAGCGCACCGCGCTCAAGCCAGGCGATGCGGTCTTTTTCAAAGGGAATGGGCGCGGACAGGTCAGCCATGTCGGCCTCTATATAGGCAAGGGTCAATTTATCCATTCACCGCGTACCGGCAAGGCCGTGCGCATCGATTCGCTGAGCAACCGCTACTGGAGTAAGCACTACACCACCGCCAAGCGCTTCCACACGGCGGGCTGATCGGGTTATTCGGTGCTGCCCAGCCCTTGCCAATGCTTGAGGCCGATAAAGATAAAGCGCAGTTGCTGGGTGATTTTCGCCTGGGGCGTGAGGTGGGCCGGCAGGGCCTGGGCCGGTGGGTCGATGATGTCGGGCAGGGTCGCGAACACGCTTTTGACGATCAGGTCGGCCATCACGTGCAAACCCTCGGCATCCAGGTGCTGAAGCTTGGGCATCAGCGTAAGGTCGGCAGCCAAGTCACGGGTGATGTCTTCGCGCAGGGCGCCGATGGCTTGGCGCACGGCCAGGCAACCACCGTACTGTTCGCGGGCCAGGAACAGGAACTGCGAGCGATTGGCCGAGACCACATCGAGAAAGATCCGCACAGACGCATCGATGATTCCGCCCATCACGAATTCGTTATGGCGCACCAGGCGAATAGTGGCGCGGAAGGTCTGGCCGACTTCACTGACCAATACGAGCCCAAGCTGGTCCATGTCGGCAAAATGGCGATAAAAACCGGTGGGCACGATCCCGGCCGTCTTGGCCACTTCGCGCAGGCTCAGGCTGCCAAACCCACGGCCACACTCCATCAGATGGCGGGCTGCGTCCATCAAGGCGAGGCGGGTTTGTTGCTTCTGTTCGGCGCGGGGCAGCATGAGCGGATGGGCTTTGTCGGCGGGTACAGCGACGCACTCTAGCAAAACCGCTTCGCCGGCGTCGAACTTGGCGGGGTGTTGCGTGACGCGGTCTATATAAAAGCAAAAGCCCGATCGGCAGATCGGGCTTTTTTATTGGCCACCACGGGCTTAGCTCTGTGCTTGATGCAGTTCTTGCAGACGGTCGGCACCACCTTCAGCAACGCCGTCGGTGTAAGCGCGTTTGTTGGCTTGTTCAGCGCCGCCTTCTACCAGACCTTTCTCTTGCAGGCGATCATAGCCACCTTCAGCAACGCCCTCGGTGTAGGCACGTTTGTTGGCTTGTTCCGAACCGTTTTCAGTGATGCTGCCATTATAGTCGGTGTTATTTTTGTCTGAAGCACCGCTGCGAGCCAGGGTCTGGCTGGATTGAACGGCTTGTGCTTTGTTCTGTGGGGTGGCCTGTTCGGCGGCTGGCAGGGCAAAAGCGCTGGAAGCCAGGACGGATAACAGGACGGTAGCGAGTACTTGGCGTTTCATGATGGGTTGCTCCTTGGGAGGGCGATAAAGTGGGTACAGGGCTAATGCTACTCTCGATAAGTCGATATAAAAGTTCATAAACACAATGGTAATAATCAACGGAATTGATTGTTCCCGTGAAAGGCTCTAGAACGAGCCTCTCAAGCCCGCGCATTTGCACCGGGGTGGGTATTTTCGACACGAACCTGGGTAACAATGGTGCGTGCTCGATGCACAAATTTGTCTATTCGGTCAGGAAACTGGCTTTTTCCGGCTAAATCAGTGATCCGGTTAAACCCCGGCACGGTTTGCCAGTCGTAGCTTTATGAGCTGTAGTTCAGCTAGTCGTGTTGAGGAGTCCTGTGCAATGACGCGCACTCGTAAAATTGTTGTTTGGAGCTGCGCCAGCTTCGTTCTGTTAATTGCCGTGGTGGTCCTGGTGCTGGTGTTTTTTGACTGGAACCGTATCAAGCCGCCGCTCAATGCCAAGGTCTCTGAAGAACTGCACCGCCCGTTCGCCATAAACGGCAACCTCGCGGTGGTGTGGCAGCGCGAACCCGATGAGGGCGGCTGGCGTGCCTGGGTGCCGTGGCCCCATGTGATTGCCGAAGACCTGACCCTGGGTAACCCCGATTGGTCAAAACAACCGCAGATGGTGACGCTCAAGAAAGTCGAGCTGCGTATTTCGCCCCTCGCGTTGCTGGTGCAGCGCGTGGTGATCCCGCGTATCGACCTCACCGAGCCGAGTGCCGAGCTGCAGCGCCTGGCCGACGGCCGTGCCAACTGGACCTTCAAGTTCGACCCCAAGGACCCCAGCGCCGAACCTTCCAGCTGGGTGGTAGACATCGGCGCCATCGGCTTCGACAAGGGCCACGTCACCCTGGATGATCAAACCCTCAAGACTCAACTCGACGTGATCATCGACCCGCTGGGCAAACCCATCCCGTTTGGTGAAATCGTCGGCGACGCTGATGCCAAGAAGGCCCTGGAAAAAGGCTCGGCCCCTCAGGACTATGCGTTCGGCCTCAAGGTCAAAGGCCAATACCACGGCCAGACGCTCGACGGCACCGGCAAGATCGGCGGCCTGCTGGCTTTGCAGGACGCGGCCAAGCCGTTCCCGTTGCAAGCCCAGGTGAAAATCGCTGATACCAGCATCGCCTTGGCCGGCACCTTGACCGACCCGCTGAACCTCGGCGCCCTGGACCTGCGCCTGAAACTCTCCGGCACCAGCCTGGGCAATCTCTACCCGCTGACCGGCGTGACGCTGCCCGACTCGCCGGCCTATTCCACCGATGGTCACCTGATCGCCAAACTGCATGAGGCCGGGGGGGCGTCCTTCAGCTACGAGAACTTCAACGGCAAGATCGGCAACAGCGACATCCACGGCAACCTGGCTTACGTCGCCAGCCAGCCACGGCCCAAGCTCAGCGGCGCGCTGCTGTCCAACCAACTGCTGATGACTGACCTTGCCCCGTTGATTGGTGCTGACTCCAACGCCAAGCAAAAAGCCCGTGGCGGCGAAAGCAAGCAACCGGCGACCAAAGTGCTGCCGGTTGAAGAGTTTCGCACTGAACGCTGGCGCGATATGGACGCCGACGTGGAGTTCACCGGCAAGCGCATCGTGCACAGTGCCGAATTACCCTTCACCGACCTCTACACGCACCTGGTACTCAACGATGGCCAGCTAAGCCTCGAACCCCTGCGTTTCGGCGTGGCCGGCGGCAAGCTGGATGCGCAGATCCGCTTGAACGGCCGCACCACACCGATGGAAGGCCGCGCGAAGCTGACGGCGCGCAACTTCAAGCTCAAGCAGTTGTTCCCGGCCTTTGAACCGATGAAAACCAGCTTTGGCGAACTCAACGGCGACGCCGATATCACCGGGCGCGGCAATTCCGTGGCAGCGCTGTTGGGCACCTCCAGCGGCGACCTGAAGATGCTGATCAACGACGGCGCCATCAGCCGTGGCCTGATGGAAATCGCCGGGCTCAACGTCGGTAACTACGTGGTAGGGCGTCTGTTCGGCGACAAGGAAGTGAAGATCAACTGCGCGGCCGCAGACTTCGGGATCAAGACGGGCTTGGCGACCACGCGGTTGTTTGTGTTCGATACCGAGAACGCCATCATCTACATCGATGGCACGGCAAACATGGCCACGGAGCAATTGGATCTCACCATCACGCCGGAATCGAAGGGCTTCCGGCTGTTCTCCTTGCGTTCACCGCTCTACGTCAACGGGCCGTTTATCAAGCCTAATGCCGGGGTGAAGGCCGTGCCGTTGATGCTGCGCGGCGCCGGGATGGTGGCGCTGGGTGTAATCGCCGGGCCGGCTGCCGGCCTGCTGGCCTTAGTGGCGCCGAGCGGTGATGCGCCCAACCAATGCGCGCCCCTGCTGCAACAAATGAAGGAAGGCAAGGCGCCGAAGACCGTGAAGTAACTGGCGGAACTGAAAACGAGATGTGGGAGCTTGCTCCCGATTGCAGCGTGTCAGTCACTACATCTGCTACTGAAGCACCGCTATCGGGAGCAAGCCCCCTCCCACATGGGTATGGCTGTGTGGCTGATTACAGGTCTTGCAGAATGTCCGCCGCCAGGATGTCTTCGAAGATTGAACAACAGCAAGGCGCCGAAAACCGTGAAGTAACTGGCGGAACTGGAAACGAAATGTGGGAGGGGGCTTGCTCCCGATTGCAGTGTGAGTCAGTGCATCTGCTACTGAAGCACCGCTATCGGGAGCAAGCCCCCTCCCACATGGGTATGGCTGTGTGGCTGATTACAGGTCTTGCAGAATGTCCGCCGCCAGGATGTCTTCGAAGATTGAACAACGGCAAGGCGCCGAAGACCGTGAAGTAACTGGCGGAACTGGAAACGAAATGTGGGAGGGGGCTTGCTCCCGATTACAGCGTGTCAGTCAGTGCATCTGCTACTGAAGCACCGTTATCGGGAGCAAGCCCCCTCCCACATGGGTATGGCTGTGTGGCTGATTACAGGTCTTGCAGAATGTCCGCCGCCAGGATGTCTTCGAAGATTGAACGAAGGCAAGGCGCCGAAGACCGTGAAGTAACTGGCGGAACTGAAAACGAAATGTGGGAGGGGGCTTGCTCCCGATTGCAGCGTGTCAGTCAGTGCATCTGCTACTGAAGCACCGCTATCGGGAGCAAGCCCTTTCCCACATGGGTATGGCTGTGTGGCTGATTACAGGTCTTGCAGAATGTCCGCCATGTCATCGGCGTGCTCTTCTTCCTGAGCCAGGATGTCTTCGAAGATGCGACGTGTAGTCGGGTCTTTATCGCCGATGTATTGGATGATCTCGCGGTAGCTGTCCACCGCGATCCGCTCTGCCACCAAGTCTTCATAGACCATTTCTTTCAGCGAGTTGCCCGCCACGTATTGCGCGTGGGAGTTCTTCGATAGCAGGTCAGGGTTGAACTCTGGCTCGCCGCCCAGTTGCACGATGCGTTCGGCCAGTTTGTCGGCATGTTCGGCTTCCTGGGTGGCGTGTTCCAGGAACTCATCGGCGGCGACGCTGGCTTTCAGGCCGTTGGCCATGAAGTAATGACGCTTGTAGCGCAACACGCAAACCAACTCAGTGGCCAGCGACGCGTTGAGCAGGCGGATGATTTCCTTGCGGTCGGCATCGTAGCCTTCGGTCACGGCACCGTTTTCGACGTTCTGGCGGGCGCGGCTGCGCAGGGTCGCAACGTCAGTCAAATGTGCTTCAGTCATCTCAACCTCCTGGGGCTAATCCGGTTTTACGCCACGCTCTGCCGGCGTGATCGTTCCAAGTTGTGAGTCTTGGGCGGAGCAAAAAGTTTTATTGGATTTGCCAGCAGGTGTCATCTGTCCGTCGCTGGATTGGGCTAGTCTGCCTTCATCCTGTCTTGATCAAGGGCGTTCGCCCCATGTCGCAGTCGTTAGCCACGCGTTACCCCCTGGTGTTGGTGCCCGGCATGCTGGGTTTCGTTCGCCTGGGCTGGTTTCCTTATTGGTACGGCATCATCCCCGCACTGCGTGCAGGTGGCGCGCGGGTGTTTCCCATTCAGGTGGCGCCGCTCGATTCCAGCGAAGCCCGCGGTGAGCAGTTGCTGGTGCAGATCGAACAGATCCTGCGCGACACCGGAGCGGGCAAGGTCAACCTGATCGGCCATAGCCAGGGCTCGCTGACTGCGCGTTATGCCGCGGCCAGGCGTCCCGAGTGGGTGGCTTCCGTCACCTCGGTGGCCGGGCCCAATCATGGTTCGGAACTGGCGGACCATATCCACACCCATTATCCGGCCGACAGCCTGAAAGGCCGGGTAATGAGCGCGCTGTTTCATCTGGTCGCCTGGGTGATGGGCCTGCTGGAAACCGGCTATCGGGGGCCACGCTTCAAGCCTGACCTTCACGCCTCGCATCACTCCTTGACCTGCGAGGGCGTGGCCCGGTTCAACCGTCAATATCCCCAGGGCTTGCCGCAGGACTGGGGTGGGCAGGGCGACGAAGTGGTCAATGGTGTGCGCTATTACTCATGGTCTGGCACGTTGCAGCGGGGCAAGACCGATCGTGGGCGCAACCTGCTGGACGGCACGAATCGCTGTTGCCGGTTGTTCGCCCGCAGTTTTGTGCGGGAGAAGGGCCAATGCGACGGCATGGTCGGACGCTACAGCTCCCACCTGGGGACGGTGATTGGCGATGACTACGCCCTGGACCACTTCGATATCGTCAACCAGTCCATGGGCCTGGTAGGCAAGGGCGCCGAGCCTATCCGCTTGTTTGTCGAGCATGCGCGGCGCTTGAAGGAGGCCGGGGTTTAAGACTGGCCTCGTACCGGTGTGGTCCAACGCTCCGACAAAATCACCCCAGCCAGTGTCAGCAAACCACCCACCAGGTGATACAGCGCCAGCTCTTCCTTCAACACCACCGCTGCAATCAACGCAGTAATCAGCGGCAGCAGGTTGAAAAACAGCGTGGTCCGGCTTGGCCCCAGGGTCTTCACCGAATGCATCCACGCCAGTGGCGCAAGCATCGAAGCCAACAGGCACGCATACAGCACCAACGGAATATTCGCCCAACCCAACCCAACCCGGCCTTCGTCGAGAACAGGAACAGCGGAAACAGCACCACGACAGCCACCAGCACCTGCAAATACAGCAACACCAACGGCGGCAGGCGCAGCTGCCATTTTTTCAGCAGGGTGCTGTAAATCGCATAGGCCAAGGTGGCGACCAGCATCATGGCGTCGCCCAGGTTGATGCCGTGTTGCAGCAGCGCGCCCAGGCTGCCGGACGACACCACGACCACCACGCCGGCAAACGACAGCACCGCGCCGGTCAGTGCGCCAAAGGTCAGGCGCTGGCCAAGGCTGATGATGGCGGCGGTCAGCGCCATCAATGGCATCAGCGACAGGATGATGCCCATGTTGGTGGCGCTGGTCAGTGAGGCCGCGTAGTAGGCCAGGCTTTGATACACCGCCATGCCCAGCACGCCGAGGATGACGATCTTGCCCAGGTTCGGGCGGATGATCGCCCAATTGGCAAGCACCGGCTTGAGCATGAACGGGGTAAACAGCAGCGCGGCCAGCAACCAGCGGTAAAAGCCGATTTCAGCGGGGAAAATCGAGCCCACGGCGAGTTTGTTGACCACGGTGTTGCCGGCCCAGATAAAAATGGCCAGCAGGGGATACGCGTATTGCATCGAAAGAAACCAAGTGTGTTGATGGGCCGGGATTATCCACTGTCTGGATCGAAGCCTATACTGCAATCCAGACAACCGACCTTTGAATCCAGACAACATGTCCAGACATACCGTCCGCCTGCCCGATTTCGCCCGGCTGCCGAGCCCGGTGTACTTCCGCTATTCCGACTTTGCCCCGGACACTGAGTGCACCCCGCACCAGCATTCATGGGGTTCGCTGGATTATTCGGCCAGTGGCGTGATGCGCATGGAAGTGGCCGGCAACCGATTCATGTCGCCGCCCCAGTACGCGGTATGGGTACCGCCGCGTACCGAGCACAGTTCCTACAATGCCGAGGCGATTGTCTACCACTCAGTGGGCCTGGCTCCGAAGCTGTGTGAGCAACTGCCGCAGCAGCCTTGCACCCTGGCGATCAGTGACATCCTCAAGGCCATCCTCAAGGACTTTGCCCAGCGTGACGTCAATATCCCGCAGAGCGACGCCGATGTGCGCCTGGCCCAAGTACTGGTGGACCAACTCAAACAGGCGCCGATTCACGATTGCTTCCTGCCCTACGCTCGCCACCCTGGGCTGTTGGGTGTACTGGAAGGTATGCAGGCCGAACCGGCTGACAACCGCCCTTTGGCGCAATGGGCCGAGCAAGTGCATGTCAGCGAGCGCACCCTGGCCCGACAGTTTGTGCGGGAGCTGGGCATGAGCTTTGGCGAATGGCGCCAGCGCCTGCGCTACCTCGCGGCCATCGAAGCCCTGGACAGCGAGCGCAGTGTGCAGCATGTCGCCTTCGATTTAGGCTACAGCACCGCCTCGGCGTTTATCGCCATGTTCCAACGTCACGCCGGCTGCACGCCGGAGCAGTATCGTCGGACGAATATTCGCGGGCGCTGAAGATGTAACAGGTTTTGACTACACTGCGGGGGTAAGCCGTGCCCCTTCGGTGCGGTAACAAGGAGAAAACTCCATGAAGATGCTGCGTATCCCGTTGTTGATGGTCGGCCTGCTGTTGTGTTCTCAAAGCTTTGCCGACACCACCCAGCAAAACAAAATGACCACCTGCAATGCCGACGCCACCACCAAGGCCCTCAAAGGCGATGAGCGTAAAGCCTTCATGAGTACCTGCCTCAAGGCAGCTCCTGCCCCGGCGGCCAAGACTTTGACGCCACAGCAGCAAAAGATGAAAGACTGCAATGCATCGGCCAAAACCCAAGCCTTGGCGGGCGATGCGCGCAAGACATTCATGAGCACCTGCCTGAAGAAAAAATAGCCCAGGGCCATAGAAGGCTGCGACACTCGCACGCAGCCCTGCTGTAGGAGCAAGCACGCTTGTTCCTACAGCAACATCCTTTAACGCCGTTCGTTTTGAGGCTGTATGCCAACGTTTTCTCAGCGTCACGTGTTGTTGCTGGTCAGTTGCGTCATCATTTTCGGTGGGTTATTGCTGGTCCTGCCGCTCAAGCTGCTGCCCAGCCTGCTGGCCGGCCTGCTGGTTTACGAGCTGGTCAATATGCTCACCCCGCAGTTGCAGCGGCTGATCGCCGGCCGGCGTGCGCGTTGGCTCGCGGTGGCCCTGCTCGGCACCTTGATCGTCAGCGTGCTGGCCTTGATCTTCGCCGGCGCCATCAGTTTCCTGCTTCACGAAGCGGAAAACCCTGGGGCTTCCCTCGACAAATTCATGGGTGTGGTCGACCGCGCGCGCGGCCAACTGCCGCCGTTCCTCGATGCCTACCTGCCTGCCAGCGCCGCCGAATTTCGCGTGGCCATCGGCGACTGGATGAGCAAACACCTGAGCGAGTTGCAACTGGTGGGCAAAGACGCTGCCCATATGTTCGTCACCTTGCTGATCGGCATGGTGCTGGGGGCAATCATTGCCCTGCAACGCGTGCCCGACCTGACCAAACGCAAACCCCTGGCCGCTGCGCTGTTCGACCGCCTGCACCTGCTGGTCCAGGCCTTTCGCAACATCGTCTTCGCCCAGATCAAGATCGCAGCGCTCAACACCGCGTTTACCGCTGTATTCCTGGCCGTGGTGCTGCCGCTGTGCGGTATCCACCTGCCACTGACCAAGACCCTGATCGTGCTGACCTTCCTGGTGGGCCTGCTGCCGGTCATCGGCAACCTGATCTCCAACACCCTGATCACCATCGTCGCGCTGTCGCTGTCGATCTGGGTGGCGGTGGCGGCGCTGGGGTATTTGATCGTGATCCACAAGGTCGAGTACTTTCTCAACGCGCGGATCGTGGGTGGGCAGATCAGCGCCAAGTCGTGGGAGTTGCTGCTGGCGATGCTGGTGTTTGAAGCCGCATTCGGCTTGCCGGGCGTGGTGGCGGGCCCGATTTACTATGCGTATTTGAAAAGTGAGTTGAAGCTGGCGGGGATGGTTTGACTGGCCTGGCAGGCCGCTAAACCTGATGGGGGTGTACCCAGGCCAAAAAATATGGGAGGGGGCAAGCCCCAATACCAGTCAGTTAAGCGCTAGAACGAGCAACCGGTAACC
>NZ_JALJFG010000002.1 GCF_023242475.1 Pseudomonas sp. MWU15-20650
AAGTCCTTAGGACTGGCCCCCTCCCACATTTGATTTATGGTGTTGCGGTCATTTGCGCAGGACCAGATCCAGCACCTCATCGCGATCCTTGATCTTCTGCAGCACAATCTCAGAGCGAATATCCATCACCCCTGCCGTGCGGTTCAGATGGTTCACAATGAAGTCCGAAAAGTGCTTGAGGTTGCGTGCCTGCACCCGCAGCACATAGTTGCTGGCACCGGTAATCACATACGCACTGGCCACCTCCGGCCAGCCCTGGACCTTCTTGATAAAGGTCTCATGCCAGTCCTCCACATCCTGACGTAACGACAGGTGCACGATGGCCTCCAGCTCGATTCCCAACTGCTCGGCATTCAACACGGCGCGGTAGCCGCTGATGATGCCTTCGCTCTCCAGCAGGCGTAAACGGCGCAGGCAAGCGGAGGGCGACAGCGCGACCTTTTCCGCCAATTCCTGGTTGCTGATACGCCCATCCTGTTGCAGGAAATGCAGGAGGCGCAGGTCGGTGGCGTCGAGAACCATGGTTAGAATAAATCCGCGTGTTTAGGGGTTAAATTCGAATTTCCTACAGCTTAATTAGCCTGTTACCCACCACTTTGCACGAAAATTCTCTAAAACTTCGTTCATTATTTGGTCCATCATCACGTATAAAAAACAGGACCGCCCATGACCACTCGAAGCCATTGCCAAGCCCTTGACGCCCAGGACCCGTTGGCGCCATTGCGCGCCCAGTTCGCCTTGCCTGCGGGGGTGATCTACCTCGACGGCAACTCCCTCGGTGCGCGCCCGGTGGCGGCGTTGGCGCGAGCGCAAGAGGTGATCGCCCACGAGTGGGGCGACGGCTTGATCCGCAGTTGGAACAGCGCCGGCTGGGCCGATCTGTCCCAGCGCCTGGGTAACCGTCTGGCACCGTTGATCGGCGCGCGTGACGGTGAAGTGGTGATTACCGATACCACCTCCATCAACCTGTTCAAGGTGCTCAGTGCCGCGTTGACGGTGCAACGCCAACGCCAGCCGGCGCGCAAGGTCATCGTCAGTGAGGCGAGCAACTTTCCCACCGACCTCTACATCGCCGAGGGCCTTGCGCAGTTGCTGCAACAGGGCTATTCCCTGCGTCTGGTCAACAGCCCTAATGAGCTGCCGCAAGCGATCGACCAGGACGTGGCGGTGGTGATGCTGACGCACGTCAACTACAAGACCGGCTACATGTACGACATGCCGGCGCTCACCGCCCTGAGCCATGAGTGCGGTGCGCTGAGCGTCTGGGATTTGGCGCACTCGGCGGGCGCGGTGCCCATCGACCTGCATAAGGCCGGTGCCGATTACGCGATTGGCTGCACTTACAAATACCTCAATGGCGGTCCGGGCTCGCAGGCGTTTGTGTGGGTCAACCCGGCGTTGGTGGATGTGGTACGCCAGCCGTTGTCGGGTTGGTTCGGCCACACGCGCCAATTTGCGATGGAGTCGGCGTACGAGCCAAGCGCCGGCATCGCCCGCTACTTGTGCGGTACCCAGCCGATCACTTCGTTGGCCATGGTGGAGTGCGGCCTGGAGATTTTCGCCCAGACCGATATGGCCCATCTGCGCACAAAGTCCCTGGCCTTGACCGACCTGTTTATCGCGCTGGTTCAAGCGCGCTGTGCCGCCCACGACCTGGTGCTGATTACTCCGCGTGAACACGCCAGGCGCGGTAGCCACGTCAGCTTCGAACACCCTGAAGGTTACGCGGTGATCCAGGCGTTGATTACCCGTGGAGTGATCGGCGACTACCGCGAACCGCGGATCATGCGTTTCGGATTCACCCCGCTGTACACAAGCTTCACCGAGGTTTGGGACGCCGTGGAAATCCTCGGTGAAATTCTCGACAACCGCACCTGGGACCAACCGCAATTTAAAGTGCGCAACAGCGTGACCTGAATAAACAGGGGACCTGTGTCATCAGCCAAACAGTGCAATCACAATAATAAAAGGGGCACACCAGTGACCACGCCAGACAACGGCTTTGCAGAGATTACCCACCGCGAACTGGGCCTTAGGCGCCAGCTCACTTCCGGCCAGATGAGCATGATCGCCATCGGTGGCGCCATTGGCACCGGCCTGTTCATGGGCAGTGCCTATGCCATCGGCTACGCCGGGCCCAGTGTGTTGGTGAGTTACGCCATCGGCGCGCTGATTACCCTGTTGCTGATGGGCTGCCTGGCGGAGATGACGGTGGCTCATTCCACCTCCGGCTCTTTTGGCGCTTATGCCGAGTTCTATATCAGCCCGCTGGCCGGGTTCCTGGTGCGCTATGCCTACTGGGCGGCGATTGTGCTGGCGGTGGGCGCCGAGGTCACGGCGGTGGCGATGTACATGAAGTACTGGTTCGCCAACGTACCGGAGTGGGTATGGATCGTGTCGTTTTCCAGCGTGCTGATCCTGCTCAATGCGATCAGTGTGAAGACCTTCGGCAACTTCGAATACTGGTTCTCGACCATCAAGATCAGCGCCATCGTCGGCTTCATCATCCTGGCGGTGTACGTGGTGTTCGGCTCCGGCAACCCGCAATACGGGGTGCAGAATTACACGGCCCACGACGGCTTTTTCCCCCATGGCTTGAGCGGTATGTGGATCGCGGTGATCGTGTCGATCTTCAGCTATCTCAGCGTCGAGATGATTGCGGTGGCCGCCGGTGAAGCCGCCGACCCGGAGCAGGCGGTGAAAAAAGCCTTTCGCGCGACGATCGTACGGTTGGTGGTGTTTTACCTGCTGACCCTGGCGCTGATGCTTGCCATCGTGCCGTGGAACCAGGCCGGCCAGGCGCAGAGTCCGTTCGTCACGGTGATGCAGACCATCGGCATTCCCGGCGCCACCGGGGTGATGAATTTCGTGATCCTGATTGCCGCGCTGTCGGCGATGAACAGCCAGCTCTACATCACCACCCGGATGATGTTCAGCCTGTCGCGCGCCGGTTTTGCGCCCAAGTCCATGGGCGCATTGAGCAAGAACGGTATCCCGTTGAACGCCTTGTTGCTGTCCAGCTCGGGGATCGCCCTGGCGACCCTGCTCAACGTGGTGTCCCCGCAAAGCTCGTTCACCCTGATGATGGCGATCTCAATGTTTGGCGCGATCTTCACCTGGTTCATGATCTTCCTGACGCACCTGTTCTTTCGCCGCTATCGCCAGCGACACGGTGGGCCGAAATTGTCGTTCCAGCTGCGCCTGTTTCCCTACAGCACGCTGCTGGGCCTGGTGCTGATGGGCGCGGTGATGATCACCACGTATTTCACCGAGGCGTTCAAGATGACCCTGGTGTTCGGTGTGCCGTTCCTGCTGATTCTGTCGGCGGTCTATTACGGGTTTTTCCGCAAGGGCAGGGACAAGGCGTCGAACAAGGCCCTGGCATAACCTGGCAACTGCTCGAACGAGCGCGCGCATAACACCAGCTTTCGGCAGGCCCACTCTTCTTGTAAGGGGTGGGCCTTGAAGGGGTGTGGCAACGGCCAGCGCGCCAGCGCGGCTTGGGGCACGATGCCCAAGCCGGCGCCTCGGGCGACCATGCGAATCAGCCCATCAAAGCCATCGGCGCGGATGCGTGTTTGCAGGCGAAACCCTGCGTGCAGCGCCTGTTCTTCCAGGTACACCGCCAGTGCGCTGTTGGCGGCCAGGCCGACATAGTCATGTTGCAGGCTGTCGATAAAGCTCACGCTGCTGCTCGCCAGGGGATGTTCCTGCGGCATGATCAACACCAGTGGATCGTCGCAGAAAGGGCGGGTCTGCAAGCCGTGGGTGTCCACGGCGTCGGAGATAACCCCCAGGTCAGCGCTGCCCTGGCGCAAGGCGTGGGTAATGCGCAAGCTGGGCAGTTCCTGCAGGTCGATATCGAGGTTGGGGTGCTCGCGCAAAAAGTCCGCCAGCAATTCCGGCAAGTATTCGCTCAGGGCGGTGGTGTTACACAGCAGGCGCACCTGGCCTTTGACCCCATTGGCGTATTCGGCCAGGTCCTGTTGCAGGTGTTCGGCTTGTTGCAGCAACAAGCGCGCATGACCCGCCAGGGCCTTTCCCGCTGCCGTGGGGGAAACGCCACGGCGGCCGCGCTCGAGAAATTCGATGCCCAGCGACGCTTCCATCGCCCGGATGCGCGCACTGGCGGCGGCCAGGGACAAGTGGCTACGGGCCGCACCGGCGGTGATATTGCCGCTGTCGAGAATGTGCAGGTAGAGGCGCAGGTCGATCAGGTCAAAGTGCATGGCATCAGCCTAAGGCAAAACAAGAGTCTGCCTCAGTATATGGCGAATTTTCGAGCCCATCGAAAAGCCCCACACTCTGCTCATGAATACCTTCCTTGCGTTCTATCAAGCGATTGGCCCCGCCTTGACCTTACTGGTGATGGCGACCTTCCTGCTGGCCGGCACCGTCAAGGGCGTGATCGGTTTGGGCTTGCCCACTGTGGCCATGGGCATGCTCGGCCTGGCTATGCTTCCGGCGCAGGCTGCGGCGTTACTGATCATTCCTTCGGCGGTGACCAACCTCTGGCAACTGGCGTTCGGCGGCCACCTGAGTGCCTTGCTCAAACGCTTATGGCCGATGCTGTTGCTAACGTTTCTCGGCACGGGGCTCGGTGCGCTATGGCTGTGCATGGGGGGCGGGCCTTGGGTGGTGCGCGCGTTGGGCGGGGCGTTGCTGGCGTATGCGTTGAGCGGGTTGTTCTTGCCCACCTTCCAGGTGAAGCCTCAAACCGAGCGCTGGTTGGGGCCGTTGATTGGGATGGTCACGGGCGTGATGACTTCGGCCACCGGCGTGTTCGTGATTCCTGCCGTGCCGTACCTGCAAGCCTTGGGCTTGAATCGCGATCAGTTGGTGCAGGCGTTGGGACTGTCATTCACCGTGTCGACGCTGGCGTTGGCCGCCGGGTTGGCCTGGCGCGGCGCCCTGGGCAGCGGCGAAATCAATGCCTCACTGCTGTCGCTGGTGCCCGCGTTGCTGGGAATGTGGCTCGGCCAGGTGGTGCGCCAGCGCATCAGTGCGGTGCTGTTCAAACGCGTCTTCTTTGTCGGTATGGCGCTGCTGGGTGGCCATTTGCTCGTCAGCGGTTAAAGATGAGCATCTGGCGCAGGTGGTCAACCTCTCGGTGTAAGCTGCTGTGCACCGATAACGAGGACCCCCTGTGAAAGCCCGATCCGATGAGCTACAGATTTTCGTCAGCGTGATTGAATGCGGCTCGATTTCCGCCGCCGCGGAGCAGGTCGGGCAGACGCCGTCGGCGGTCAGTCGTACCTTGTCGCGCCTGGAAGCCAAGCTCGACACCACGCTGATCAACCGCACCACGCGGCGCATGGACTTGACCGAAGAGGGCAAGTATTTCTTCGAGCAGGCCAAGGTGATCCTGGCGCAAATGGATGAACTCGAAGAGCGCCTGTCATCGCGCCAGAAGAACCCTGCCGGGCGCTTGCGCATCAATGCGGCCGTGCCGTTCATGCTGCATGGGATTGTGCCGTACATCGCCGAGTTTCGCGCGCTCTACCCGGATATTCAGTTGGAGCTCAACAGCGATGACTTGATCATCGACCTGCTGGAACAAAGCACCGACATTGCCATTCGTATCGGGGCGCTGGCCGACTCTACCCTGCATGCGCGCTCCCTCGGTTGGTCGCCGTTGCATATCCTCGCCAGCCCCGGATACCTCAAGCAACGGGGCACACCGACCTCGGTCGCCGAGCTGGCCGACCACACCTTGCTGGGGTTCACCCAGACCGAAACCCTCAACCATTGGCCGCTGCGTCACCTGGAAGGCGACCGTTGGCTGATTCAGCCCGGCATAGCCGCGTCCAGCGGCGAAACCTTGCGTCATTTGGCACTCGACGGGCAGGGCATTGGCTGCCTGTCCAACTTCATGACGGCCGACGATATCAAGGCCGGGCGCCTGGTACCGTTGCTGGAGACGTTCAACAGCGGCTATCGCCAGCCGATCAATGCGGTGTATTACCGCAACACGCAATTGGCGTTGCGCATCCAGTGCTTCCTGGACTTTATCCAAGCCAAGCTGGCGCGCTACGCCGGCTGATTCGTGACCGCTGCGCAAGAGTGAATTGGGCAATACGGGCTTATTCGTCAGGAGCGGCACCGTCATTATTTGGGCATACATCGAGTCGCACCTATGCAGCGTTGCTTGCGCTCGACAGCTCCTACACCCATCACTGACCCCGTCAGGAGAGTCCTCCATGAACGTATTCGTTACCGGCGCAGCCGGTTTTATCGGCGGTTCCATCGCCACCGGCCTGGTCAAGGCCGGCCACCACGTCACTGGCCTGGTGCGCAGCGCCGAGCAAGCGGCTGAAATGACCGCCCTGGGCGTTACCCCTGTGGTCGCCACGCTCGACGATGCTGCCGTGTTGACCGAACAGGCAAAAAAGGCCGATGCCGTCATCAACGCCGCCAGCAGCGACCATCGGGCTGCCGTGGAGACCTTGCTGACTGCGCTCAAAGGCTCGAACAAGCCGTTCCTGCACACCAGCGGTTCGAGCATTGTCGGTGATGCCTCGGGTGGTCAGTCCAGCGAGGCCATCTACTTCGAAGACAATCTGCCGGCGCCGACCGTCGACAAGGCCGCTCGTGTGGCCATCGACAACCAGGTTCTTGCGGCCGCCCAAGACGGCGTGAATTCGGCGGTGATCTGCAACACCCTGATCTACGGCCACAGCCTGGGCGTGAAACGGGACAGCGTGCAGTTGCCGCGCTTGCTCAAACAGGCCCGCAAAAGTGGCGTGGTACGCCACGTGGGCCCGGGGCAGAACATTTGGTCCAATGTGCATATTGACGATGTGGTGGCGCTGTATCTGCTGGCGCTGACGAAGAACGTGCCGGGGACTTTCTATTTTGTGGAAAGCGGTGAGGCCTCGTTCATCGACATGACCACCGCGATTGCCCAAGCCCTGGAGCTGGGACAGCCACAGGATTGGCCATTGGCCGAGGCTGAAGCCGAGTGGGGCTATGAAATGGCCAACTATGGCCTGGGCTCCAACAGCCGGGTGCGTGGCAAGCATGCCCGTGAACTGCTGGGCTGGGCGCCGAAGCGTACGTCTGTCGTCGAGTGGATTCGTCACGAGATGGCGTGATGTTTGGCTAGCACCGCAGTGTGGCCATCGAGGGCAAGCCCCCTCCCACATTTGATCGAGTACATCTGGGACGACGCGATCTGGTGTGGGAGGGGGCTTTTGCCCCCGATTGAAGCGGCTTGGTCTGCAAGGTTAGCCCCAAGACTGTCTCTGCGGAGTATTTGGTACACCGCATTCGTCCTTTGGGGGCGCTACGCGCCCCAACGCGGGACAAGCCCGCTCGCCACAACAAGCCCGCTCGCCACAGGTTACCGGTTGCTCGTTCTAGCGCTTAACTGACTGGCATTGGGGCAAGCCCCTCCCACATTTGACCGAGTACATCTGGGACGACGCGATCTGGTGTGGGAGGGGGCTTGCCCCCGATTGAAGCGGCTCGGTCTGCGAGGCTAGCCCCACCTGTCGCAATTCCGTACCATTCCTTGCCTTATCCCCCGCAATGCCTTGGTACTCCATGAATCTCACCCGTCTGCGCGCCGATGCCCTGGCCGGCCTCACCACGTCTTTTGCCTTGCTGCCCGAATGCATTGCCTTCGCCCTGGTCGCCCACCTCAACCCGCTGATGGGGCTCTACGGTGCCTTTATCCTCTGCACCCTCACTGCGTTGTTCGGCGGCCGCCCGGGCATGGTCTCGGGGGCGGCGGGTTCGATGGCGGTGGTGATTGTCGCGTTGGTGGTGCAGCACGGCGTGGAATATCTGCTGGCGACGGTGCTGCTGGGCGGTTTGATCATGATCGCCTTCGGCCTGCTGCGCCTGGGCAAGCTAGTGCGCATGGTGCCGCATCCGGTCATGCTGGGGTTCGTCAACGGCCTGGCAATCATCATTGCCCTGGCGCAGTTGGAACATTTCAAAAGCGGTGAGACTTGGCTCAGTGGCACGCCGTTGTATGTAATGGTTGGCCTTGTGCTGGTGACCATGGCCATCGTCTACCTGCTGCCGCGCCTCACCCGCGCCGTGCCGCCTGCGCTGGTGGCGATCCTTGGGGTGGGCTTGGCAGTGTATCTGCTGGGGCTGCCAACGCGAACGCTGGGCGACATGGCCCACATCGCCGGTGGCCTGCCGACGTTCGCGCTGCCACAGATCCCGTGGAGTCTGGAAACTCTCGGCATTATCGCGCCTTACGCGTTCCTGATGGCCATGGTCGGCCTGCTGGAAACCCTGCTCACCCTCAACCTCACCGACGAAATCACCGAGACCCGTGGTTACCCCGACCGCGAAAGCGTGGCCTTGGGTGCGGCGAATATGGTCTCTGGCCTGTTCGGTGGCATGGGCGGATGCGCGATGATCGGGCAGACCGTGATCAACCTAAGCTCCGGCGGGCGCGGGCGTTTCTCCGGCGTGTTTGCCGGGGTGATGATCCTGTTGTTCATCCTGTTCCTGTCACCGATGATCGAGCGGATTCCGCTGGCGGCGTTGGTGGGTGTGATGTTCGTGGTAGCCCAACAGACGTTTGCCTGGGCGTCGCTGCGGGTGATCAACAAGGTGCCGCTCAACGACGTGCTGGTGATCATGGCGGTAACGGTCATCACCGTATTTACCGACCTGGCCATGGCGGTGCTCTGCGGTATCGTTATTGCGGCGCTGAACTTCGCCTGGCAACAGGCCCGTGAGCTCTACGCGGATGCACATCTGGAAGCCGACGGCAGCAAGCTGTACCGCCTGCACGGCACGCTGTTCTTTGCCTCGACCACGCCGTTTTTGAATCAATTCGACCCGGCCAATGATCCGGCCCAGGTGACGCTGGACTGTCGTCACCTGAGCTTTGTCGACTACTCGGCGATTGCCGCGTTGATGACCTTGCGTGAGCGCTACGCCAAAGCCGGCAAGCACCTGCGCGTGCTGCATTTGTCAGAGCGCTGCAAGAA
Organism: Pseudomonas sp. MWU15-20650; assembly: GCF_023242475.1. Classification (GTDB taxonomy): domain Bacteria; phylum Pseudomonadota; class Gammaproteobacteria; order Pseudomonadales; family Pseudomonadaceae; genus Aquipseudomonas. Next base: position 8,958 of record NZ_JALJFG010000002.1, read on the forward strand.
GCTGCTCAAGCGGGCCAAGGTTCACCACGACTGATTGAGCCTTTGTGGTGAGGGAGGCTTGCTTGCGCCGTTATGGCCCGACCAGGTCTTCGAGTTCCTGGGCACGGGTCTGGGTCATGTCCAGCAGGCAGCCGGAGCCGTTGACCTGATCGATTGTGCCGCCGGTGGCTGAACCTGCAAAGGCGCAGTTGGCATCGCGGTACTTGATCCACAGGCGTTGCACGTCTTGCAGTTGCTGTTTGCGCGCGCCGTCCTGGGCGGCGAGGGCGGTCTTGTAGGCGCGGTTCAGGCGATCGTCCTGCACCTTGGCTTCCTTGGCGTTGCAACTGACCATGTCAGCGGTCGTGTTGGCGCTGTCCATGCATTTCTTCAACGCTGCGTTGTCGGCGGCGTGGGCGGTGCCGCACAGGGCAAGGAGCAGGGCGCTGGCGGCGATTGAGGTGCGGGTCATGATCGGTTTCCTGGGCATGAGTGGAGGCGCATTCTATGACTGGAAGGGTGCGCGTGAGTTTCCGACAACCGCTGATCTTCATGTAAGAACACCCCTCGAATTTTCATGCGTTGGCGTTGGGCATGTCCTCCAGCGACAGCGCTTATCCGTGGGCGAAAATTACTTTCATAAAAATTGAAAATATTCCTTGGTAATGATTTGTGAGTTTCACAACTAATTCGACGTGACCCTTTCCAAGGAGTACCGCATGGCCACATCACCGGGCTTCGGGCTGTTGGCATACGCTGCCATCGCCATCATTGCATTGATCGTGCTGATTGCACGTTACCGACTCAACCCGTTTATCGTCATCACCTTGGTGTCGATCGGCCTGGCGCTGATGGCCGGGATGCCGGCGGACACGATCATGGGGTCGTATGAGGCAGGCGTCGGCAAAACCCTGGGGCATATTGCACTGGTGGTGGCGCTGGGCACCATGCTCGGCAAGATGATGGCCGAGTCCGGCGGCGCCGAGCAGGTGGCGCGCACGCTGATCAACCGTTTTGGTGAGCGTAACGCCCATTGGGCTATGGTCTGCATTGCGTTCCTGGTGGGGCTGCCGCTGTTTTTCGAGGTGGGTTTTGTATTGTTGGTGCCGATTGCCTTTACCGTGGCACGGCGCGTGGGCGTATCGATCCTGATGGTCGGCTTGCCGATGGTCGCCGGTTTGTCGGTGGTGCATGCGCTGGTGCCGCCGCACCCGGCGGCGATGATGGCGGTGCTGGCCTACAACGCTTCGGTCGGGCAGACCGTGCTCTATGCGATTCTGATTGGTATCCCCACCGCGATCATCGCTGGCCCCGTCTACGCCAAGTTCATCGTGCCGCGTATTGACCTGCCGGCGCAAAACCCACTGGAACGCCAGTTTATCGAGCGTGAGCCGCGTACCCGCTTGCCCAGTTTTACCCTGACCATGGGCACCATTCTGTTGCCGGTGGTGCTGATGATGATTGGCGGTTGGGCCAACGTGATTTCCACGCCAGGGACCGGCTTTACCCAGTTTCTGCTGTTTATCGGCAACTCGGTGATCGCGCTGTTGGTGGCAACCCTGGTGAGCTTCTGGACCTTGGGCCTGGCGCAGGGCTTTAACCGCGAGTCTATTCTCAAGTTCACCAATGAATGCCTGGCGCCGACCGCCAGCATCACCTTGCTGGTAGGGGCGGGCGGCGGCTTGAACCGCATTCTGGTGGATGCCGGTGTAACGAATGAAATCCTGGGCCTGGCCCATGCGTTCCATTTGTCACCCCTGGTGATGGGCTGGTTGTTCGCCGCGCTGATGCGTATCGCCACTGGCTCGGCCACTGTCGCCATGACCACGGCGTCGGGAGTGGTCGCGCCCGTCGCCCTGGGCCTGGGTTATCCACACCCTGAATTGCTGGTACTGGCGACCGGTGCGGGTTCGGTCATCTTTTCCCACGTTAACGACGGCGGCTTCTGGCTGATCAAGGAATACTTCAATATGACGGTGATCCAGACCTTCAAGACCTGGACCGTGCTGGAGACCCTGATTTCGGTGGTTGCCTTCGGCCTGACGTATGGTCTGTCCTGCATTTTGTAACCCGGAGAACCCATGGACATCCTCTACCAGATCCGCGCCCGCCAGGACTCTTTCAGCGCTGGCGAAGGGCGTATTGCCAAGCTGATGCTTGAGGATGTGGGGTTTGCCGCGTCGGCCAGCCTGGAGGCGTTGTCTGCGCGGGCCGAGGTCAGCACGGCCACGTTGTCTCGATTTGCCCGTAGCGTCGGCTGCCGTGACTTGCGCGATTTGCGCCTGCAATTGGCTCAAGCCAGCGGTGTTGGCAGTCGCTTCCTGGACCCGACAGGGTTGCCTGAACAGTCGGCGTTTCATCGGCAGATTCTCGGCGATATCGAAGCGACGTTGCGTCAGCACCTGTCTGGCTTCAACCAACACAGCTTTGTCGATGCGGTCAATCTCTTGGGCAAGGCGCGGATGATCCATGCGTTCGGCATGGGCGGTCCGTCGAGCTTGTGCAGTGACGAATTGCAGGTGCGCCTGGTGCGTTTGGGCTACCCGATTGCCGCCAGCCATGACCCGGTGATGATGCGTGTCACCGCGGCGACCCTGGGCCCGGAACAGGTTGTGATCGTGTGCTCGCTCACCGGCCTGACGCCCGAGTTATTGGACGTGGTGAAGCTGGCGCGCAACTACGACGCCCGTATCGTCGCCATCACCCTGGCCGATTCGCCCCTGGCACAGTTGGCGGATGTATTGCTGCCGTTGCAACCGGCTGAAACCAGTTTTATCTACAAGCCCACCGCCGCGCGCTACGGCATGTTGCTGGCCATTGACCTGCTCGCCACCGAGCTGGCGCTGGCCCTGCCGGACGACAACCAGGAGCGCCTGCGCCGGATCAAGCTGGCCCTGGACGATTATCGCGGCGGCCCTGACAGCCTGCCGCTTGGAGACTGATATGAAGTACGACACGTTGATTCGCCAGGCGCTGATCATCGATGGCAGCAATACGCCGGGCTATATCGCTGATATAGGGCTGCGCGGCGGGCGTATCGAAAAGATCGGCGATTTGTCGACCGCGCAGGCCGAGCATGAAATCGAGGCCAGTGGCCGCGTATTGGCGCCGGGATTTATCGACGTGCACACCCACGATGACACGGTGGTGATTCGCCATCCGCAGATGCTGCCCAAGCTTAGCCAAGGCGTGACCACGGTGATCGTCGGCAACTGTGGCATCAGTGCTTCGCCGGTGAACTTGCGTGGCGATCCGCCGGACCCGATGAACTTGTTGGGCACGCGTGAGGCGTTCTCTTATCCGCGTTTTGCCGACTACCGCGCTGCGGTGGAGCGCGCCCATCCGGCGGTGAATGTCGCGGCGTTGATCGGCCACACGGCATTGCGCAGCAACCATATGGATGACCTGTATCGCACCGCCACGCCCGGTGAAATCGCGGCCATGCGTGTGCAGTTGCAAGAGAGCCTTGAGGCGGGTGCATTGGGTTTATCCACTGGCCTGGCCTACGCCAGCGCGTTTAATGCCGAAACTGATGAGGTGCTGCAACTCAGTGAAGAACTGACGGCGTTCGGCGCGGTGTACACCACCCACCTGCGCAGCGAGTTCGAGCCCGTATTGGAGGCAATGGATGAGGCGTTTTTGATCGGCCGGCATGCCAGGGTGCCGGTGATCATTTCCCACCTCAAGTGCGCTGGTGCGGGTAATTGGGGGCGTAGTCCACAGCTGTTGGCGTCACTGGAAGCAGCGGCGAAAACTCATCCGGTGGGGTGTGATTGTTATCCCTACGCGGCCAGCTCTTCGACGCTGGACCTCAAGCAAGTCACCGATGCGTTTCGCATCACCATCACCTGGTCGACGCCGCAGCCGGAAATGGGCGGGCGCGACTTGCAGGATATCGCCGCCGAGTGGGGTGTTCCGTTGCTGGACGCAGCACGCCGTCTGCAACCGGCGGGGGCGGTGTACTACGGCATGGATGAAGCGGACGTGCGACGTATCCTCGCGCATCCATTATCGATGGTGGGGTCTGATGGCCTGCCGGAAGACCCGTTTCCGCATCCACGCCTGTGGGGCGCGTTCCCGCGGGTGCTGGGGCATTTCAGCCGGGATGTCGGGTTGTTCCCGCTGCACACTGCCGTGCACAAGATGACCGGCTTGTCGGCAGCACGTTTTGGCCTGGCCGAGCGGGGTGAGATTCGCGAAGGACACTGGGCCGACCTGGTGTTGTTCGACCCGCTGCGCGTGAGGGATGTGGCGGACTTCAAGGTGCCGCAGCGCGCGGCGGAAGGCATTGATGGTGTGTGGGTCAACGGGGTGTTGAGTTATCGCGATGGGCAGGCCAATGGTCAGCGACCTGGGCGGTTTCTGGCGCGTAGCGGGGATTTGCGTCGGGGTTTTTCGTCTCTATAGTGGGCGTTTTCATACACGGAGTGGTCGCCATGCACTTAGGAAAAGTCACCCCCATCCTGCGGATTTTCGACGAAGCCAAGGCATTGGAATTCTACGTCGACTTCCTCGGCTTCAACGTCGATTGGCAGCATCGTTTCGAGGCGAATTTTCCGTTGTACCTGCAAGTGTCACTGGGCGAGTGTGTGCTGCATTTGTCCGAGCATCATGGCGATGCTTCACCGGGCGCGGCCGTGCGGATTCAGGCGCACGGGGTCGACGCCTACCAGCAGCAATTGCTGGCCAAGGACTACCGGTATGCCAAGCCTGGGGTTGCGGCTTCACAGGAGCACTGACGTGCATCCAAAGGCTGGAGGTAAGGCCCAGCTCACGGAGGGCCGAGTATGCCTAAGTTTGCACGACGTACATGGAGCCTCGTAGTGAACTGTCTACGTGCTTACCACGTATGGAAGCTCCTGCGGGACAGCTTCGATGACCGTTAAGGTCTGAGAAGTGGAAGCCGCCTCGGCTCAGGCCGAGGCGGCTTTTTGCTGTCTTACACCCGGAAATGACTGACCATCTGCTGCAACTGGCTACCCAGGCGCGCCAGTTCAACACTCGACTTGGCTGTCTCATCACTGGCGGTAGCGGTCTGTTCAGACACATCACGCACATTCACGATACTGCGGCTGATCTCTTCCGCCACGGCGCTCTGCTGTTCGGCGGCCGCGGCAATCTGCTGGTTCATCGACTGGATATTGGACACCGTGCGGGTGATGCTTTCCAGGGACACACCCGCCTTGCGCGTCAGCGCGACACTGCTGTCGGTGAGGCTGCGGCTGTTGTTCATCACGTTGGCCACCTGCTGGGTACCGTTCTGCAAACCCGCCACCAGACCTTCGATCTCCTCGGTGGATTTTTGTGTGCGTTGGGCCAGGCCGCGTACTTCATCGGCGACCACCGCAAACCCACGGCCGGCTTCACCGGCACGCGCCGCTTCAATCGCCGCGTTGAGCGCCAGCAGGTTGGTCTGTTCGGCCACCGCCTTGATCACGTCCATCACGCTGCCGATCTTGTTGCTCTCTTGTTGCAGGTGCGTCATGGCGTCGGTGGAACGTGCCACTTCGGCGGCCAGGCGTTCGATCTGGGCGATGGCTTCGGCCACCACCTTGTCGCCTTCACGGGCCTGGCCGTCGGCGTCGGAAGCTGCCAGGGATGCCTGCTCGGCGTTACGGGCGACCTCCTGCACGGTGGCGGTCATTTCGTGCATGGCGGTGGCGACCTGATCGGTCTCGATCTTCTGGCTGTTGACGCCGGCGCTGGTTTGCTCGGTAACGGCTGACAGCTCTTCGGCGGCGCTGGCAATTTGGGTTACGCCATCACGGATGCCGCTGATCAGTTCGCGCAGGGTCGTGCCCATGCGCTGGATGCCTTGTTGCAACACACCCAGTTCGTCACGACGGGTGACCTGGATGTTGTGGCTCAGGTCGCCGGAAGCGATGCGCTCCACCACGGCCAGGGTGTCCTGGATCGGGCGTGTGATTTGGCGAGTGATCACCAGCGCGGCGATGACGCCGACCAGCAGGGCCAGTAGGGTGCTGATCAACTGCAGGCTGCGAGCCTGGGCGCTTTCGATGTCACGGCGATCAAGCTGGATGTCGTACAGTTTGTCGCTGATCGTCACGATATCAGCGCCTTGGGTGGTCATTTCTGCACGGGCGGTGACGATGTTGGCGTTGGCCGCCTTGTAGCTCTGCACGGCGCTGCGATAGTCACCGAGCGCGGCTTCCAGTGCGGTCAATGCGGTTTGCTGGCCAGCACCGAACGCTGCATTGAGGCCTTTCAAACCGGCGACGGCTTTTTCGATTTGCGCAGCCGCTCGGGCTTCGGTTTCTGCACTCGGGTTATTGGTGTAGCCACGCACTTCGTAGCGAGCCTGCTGGAACTCTTCCTTGGCCTGGGTCACCGCCAGGAATTGAGTGAAGCGCTCCGGGCTATCGGGCGACTGCTGCACATTGGCTTCCAGCGCATTGATTTGTGCGTTGGCGATGTCGGCTTTGGCGCCCATGACGTCGCGTGCAGCGTTGCCGTTGCGGTACGCCTCACGCATTTTGTTCAGGGATTGTTGGTAAGCGGTAATGACGGCTTTCTGGTCATTGAGCAGCTTGAGGTTTTCCGGGCTCTTGAAGCTGTCCAGGAGCTTTTGCTGCTGGGCGGCGAAGCCATCAAGGCTGGTTTGCACGTTCTGTGCAACCGTCTCGTCGCCATTGGCCAGCATGTATTGCAAGCGCACGATGCGCAGTTTGGTCAACGAGGCGTTGAGCTGGGTGATGTCGCTCATCCAGTTGCTACGGTCGATCAGGCCGCCCAGGCTGGTCCAGCCGGTCAAGGCCAGGATCGACGTGAGGACCAGCACCAAGCCGAAGCCCAGGCCGAGTTTGAGGTTGACGCTGATGTTGCCGAACCAGCTATTCATCGAATGCTCCGCAAGAGTAATGTCTGTCTGCTGGACGGTGTGTTGTTGTTTGAGCCAGCCAAGGTGTGTAGGGCTGTATCGGCGGCAAGGGGCAATTCTGAAATACTTTTGTTGCTGGGCGACGAAGCGTCGCCATTGCGCTACGACTATGACTTCGCGGCGGTACTGCCGGGCTTGAGTTTCATGACCCGTTACTACAAAGGGCAAAACGGCGAGTTCAAAGGGCGTGAGGCGCGAGAATGGGAGTCCGACACGCATCTGCGCTACGTGGTCCAGGACCGCATGTTCAAAGGTCTGGACGTGGAGTTGCGCAAGGCCACTTATCGTTCGACCTATACCAGTGACCGCGACAACTATCGGCTGTACCTGACGTACGACCTGGCGCTCTGGTAGCCGGGGAGGGGGCTGATCATGGGCCACTCTTGTGTGCTAGTCTGCGGGCCCTTTTAGTTCTGGACGGCGCGGGAAACCGTGTTGTCCTACAGCGGAGCCTCTTCATGTCCGAAGTTAATCTGTCCACCGACGAAACCCGCGTCAGCTACGGTATCGGCCGTCAGTTGGGCGACCAACTGCGCGACAACCCGCCGCCGGGCGTGAGCCTGGACGCGATCCTGGCTGGCCTGACCGATGCGTTCGGCGGCAAACCAAGCCGTGTTGATCAAGAGCAAATGGCTGCCAGCTTCAAGGTCATCCGCGAAATCATGCAAGCTGAAGCCGCTGCCAAGGCTGAAGCTGCTGCCGGCGCAGGCCTGGCTTTCCTGGCTGAAAACGCCAAGCGTGATGGCATCACCACCCTGGCTTCCGGCCTGCAATTTGAAGTGCTGACGGCAGGTGAAGGCGCCAAGCCGACCCGTGAAGACCAAGTGCGCACCCACTACCACGGCACCCTGATCGACGGCACTGTGTTCGACAGTTCCTACGAGCGTGGCGAGCCGGCAGAATTCCCGGTCGGCGGCGTGATCGCCGGTTGGACCGAAGCCCTGCAACTGATGAATGCCGGCAGCAAATGGCGCTTGTACGTACCGAGCGAACTGGCATACGGCGCTCAAGGCGTTGGTAGCATTCCTCCGCACAGCGTTCTGGTATTCGACGTCGAGCTGCTCGACGTTCTGTAAGACCTGTTGCTGATCAGCGGTACCTGTAGGAGCGAGCTTGCTCGCGAAGGACGTCAACGATAACGCGTACTGCCTGGTTTAACGCGGTGCCATTGATATCTTCGCGAGCAAGCTCGCTCCTACAGTATTGGTTGTTGTTGCTCATGGATGGAACTTGCCATTCAGATCTGTCGTCGGGCGCAATGCTCGGGCATAGCAGAACAGAAATAGATTCCTCACGACTTCCTTCAGCACTCCAGGCTCACTGGAGCTCAGGCCATTTACGTCCAGGTCACCCTGGTCCTGTAACTCATTCAGCGCTTCTTCTTCCAGCACTGCACAGACTTCACCGGTTTCCCGATGCAGGATCCGCAGGTAAGGGTGTGGGCGGTCCAGCCAGGCATCGATCAAATACGTCATGGTTCATTCTCCTTGATGGGTTTCAATGAGAATAATTCTTATTCGTGGAATAGCAAGTGCCTATTGGCAGTTTTCTGGGCTTTCTGGGTGGCGATTGCGTTCGATCAACAGAGAGGGCGAAACGCCATCCCGCGACGGGCGCGGGATGGGGGCAGCAGGATCAGACCTTGCGTACGAACTCGGACTTGAGTTTCATCGGGCCGATACCGTCGATCTTGCAATCGATATCGTGGTCGCCATCGCACAGGCGGATGTTCTTGACCTTGGTGCCGACCTTGACCACCAGGGATGTGCCCTTGACCTTGAGGTCCTTGATCACGGTGATGGTGTCACCGTCCTGCAGGACATTGCCGACAGAGTCTTTCTTTACGGTTTCATCGCCGGCTGCTTCGGTCTCGCCATTGGCGGACCACTCATGGGCGCATTCCGGGCAGACCAGTTGGGCGCCGTCTTCGTAGGCGTATTCGGAATTGCATTTTGGGCAGGGTGGCAACGTGCTCACTAAAGCTCCTTGAGATTCAGGGATGACTAAAAGTCGCACATTATATAGGGAATTGGACCAAGACAGGGCGCGGTCTTGGATTGGTCATGCACACTAAATGTAGGAGGGGGCTTGCTCCCGATTGCAGTGTGTCAGTCAGCTCACGTGTAGCTGACCCACCGCCATCGGGAGCAAGCCCCCCACATTAGTTCGCGCCTGCCAGTATTTTAGTGAGTGCGAGCGACCGCAAATTCACTCAGCTCAACCAGGGCATCCCGGTATTCGCTGGCCGGAATCACTTCCAGGCACTGGATCGCACGGGCCACATAGTCACGCGCCAGTTGTGCGGTGTACTCCAGGGAGCCGGAGGCTTCCACTGCAGCACGGATGGCCTCCAGGTCTTCAATCCCGCCTTTCTGGATCGCCTTGCGCACCAGGGCCGCCTGTTCCGGCGTGCCTTCGCGCATGGTGTAGATCAGCGGCAAGGTCGGCTTGCCCTCGGCCAGGTCGTCACCGACGTTCTTGCCCAGGGTTTCGGCGTCGCCCTTGTAGTCGAGCAGGTCGTCCACCAGTTGGAACGCCACGCCCAGGTGATCACCAAACGTGCGAAGGGCCTCGGCCTGTTCGGCGGTGGCGCCACACAGCGCGGCGGCGCTGTGGGTGGACGCCTCGAAGAGCATCGCGGTTTTGCCGCGAATGACTTCCATATAGGTTTCTTCGGTGGTGCTGGCGTCGCGGACTTTAGACAGTTGCAGCACTTCGCCTTCGGCAATGATGCGCGTGGCCTGTGAAAGAATCTTCATCACCGGCATCGAGCCCAGTTCGACCATCATTTCGAACGAGCGCGAGTACAGGAAGTCACCCACCAGCACGCTCGGGGCATTGCCCCACATCGCGTTAGCGGTTTCGCGGCCACGGCGCATGCCGGACATGTCGACCACGTCGTCATGCAGCAGAGTGGCGGTGTGCAGGAATTCAATGGTGGCGGCCAGCAGGCGCAGGTCATCGCCTTCGCGGCCCAGGGCCTTGCCGCACAACAATACTAATAAAGGACGCAGGCGTTTGCCGCCCGCCGACGTAATGTAGTCGCCAATTTTGGAGACCAGCGGCACTTTAGATGTCAGCTGCTGCTTGATGATGCCGTCGACGGCGCTAAAATCGTCCGCGACCGCGCGGTAGAAAGCTTGGGGTTGCATCAGCGACAGTCGCTCCAGAAGGGTTGCGCGGCATGCTAGGACCCATGTCCCGTAGTGTCAAGGCGCGATAGACGGGCACTTGCAACGCTTCTATAGCTTGCGTACAATCGCGCACCCTGAACTTCCTGGGCAGCACCTGCCTTACGCAATTGCATTCGGGACGTCCATCCCATGCAGCCATGCCAGCCAATACCTCTTCTTATAAAGCGCTGGGTGAGCAGGATTATCGGAGAAATACCATGTCGTACGCAGTAATTGTTACTGGTGGCAAGCAATACAAGGTCGCCCCAGGTGAATACCTGAAGATCGAAAAACTGGAAGTCGCTACTGGCGAATCCGTGACGTTTGATCGCGTTCTGTTGGTCGCCAATGGCGATGACGTGAACATCGGCGCTCCAGTTGTTGCTGGCGCTACCGTTGTGGCTGAAGTGATCTCCCAAGGTCGTCACGATAAAGTCCGCATCATCAAGTTCCGTCGTCGTAAGCACCACATGAAGCGTATGGGCCACCGCCAGTGGTACACCGAGATCAAAATCACCGGTATTCAGGCTTAATTTCAGCCTAATTCCTCACTAGGAGAATTGACTCATGGCACACAAAAAAGCTGGTGGTAGTACCCGTAACGGTCGCGACTCAGAAGCCAAACGCCTTGGCGTGAAGATGTATGGCGGCCAGAAAATCATTCCGGGCAACATCATCGTGCGTCAGCGCGGCACCCAATTCCACGCTGGCTACGGCGTTGGCATGGGTAAAGATCACACCCTCTTCGCTAAAATCGAAGGCGTGATCAAGTTTGAAGTAAAGGGCGCGTTCAACCGCCGTTACGTGAGCGTTGTCGCAGCTTAATTGCGAGATCGCTGGAAAAGCCCTGTCTTGCGACGGGGCTTTTTCGTTTGTGGAGTGAGTCTCTTGCAAAGCTGTTTGTAATGAGCTCAAGCGCTGGATTTGCGGTCGTTGATTGAGGTCGCTGCGCTCATTTTTGCAAGAGTCTTATGTCTTGGTTTCTTAAGCTCGTCCATGCGGCGAGAGGCGTTTTGTTATGAAGTTCGTTGATGAAGTTTCCATCCGAGTAAAAGCAGGCGACGGCGGTAACGGTTGCATGAGTTTCCGTCGCGAAAAATTCATCGAAAACGGTGGCCCAAACGGCGGTGATGGCGGTGACGGTGGTTCCATCTACATGATGGCCGACGAAAACCTCAACACGCTGGTCGACTACCGTTACACCCGGCACTTCGATGCCGAGCGTGGCTCCAACGGCGGCAGCACCGACTGCACCGGTAAAAAAGGTGAAGACCTGGTACTGCGTGTACCGGTCGGCACCACGATCATCGACTCCGCTACCCAGGAAGTCATTGGCGACCTGACCAAAGCCGGCCAGAAGCTGATGGTTGTGCAGGGTGGTTGGCACGGTCTGGGTAACACCCGATTCAAATCCAGTACCAACCGTGCACCACGCCAGACCACGCCAGGCAAGCCCGGCGAGCAGCGTGACCTCAAGCTGGAAATGAAAGTACTGGCAGACGTAGGCTTGTTGGGCCTGCCGAACGCCGGTAAAAGCACGTTCATCCGCTCGGTATCGGCCGCCAAGCCGAAAGTCGCCGACTACCCGTTCACCACCCTGGTGCCGAACCTGGGTGTGGTCAGCGTAGATCGCTGGAAAAGCTTTGTGATCGCCGACATTCCCGGCCTGATCGAAGGTGCTTCCGACGGTGCCGGCCTGGGCATTCGCTTCCTCAAGCACTTGTCGCGTACGCGTTTGCTGCTGCACCTCGTCGACATGGCGCCGCTGGATGACACCAGTGCACCAGATGCCGCTGAAGTCATCGTCAGCGAACTGACCAAGTTCAGCCCTTCCCTGGCCGAGCGTGATCGCTGGCTGGTGCTGAACAAGTGCGACCAGATCCTCGAAGAAGAACATGAGGAGCGCGTCAAGGAAATCGTCGACCGCCTGGAATGGACGGGCCCGGTCTACGTGATCTCGGCCATCGCCAAAGAAGGCACTGAGCGCCTGACCCGCGACATCATGCGCTACCTGGAAGACCGCGCCGACCGCCTGGCGGCCGACCCGGTGTTCAAGGCCGAACTGGCCGAACTCGACCAGCGCATCGAAGACGAGGCTCGCGCCCAGCTGCAGGCCCTGGACGACCAGCGTGCCCTGCGCCGCAGCGGCGTGAAGTCGGTCCATGACATCGGCGACGATGATTGGGACGAAGAAGACGTGGATGATGAAGACGGTCCGGAAATCATTTACGTGCGCGACTGATCCGTTGCGATAAACTTGAACGCCGCTCCCTGGAGCGGCGTTTTGGTATCCGGGTATAACGCTATGGGCGGCGCTGGGTCGCGCGGCCCTCACTCTAAGGTTGAAGATGATGCGGAGCAAAGTGACAGGTGCGCAGCGCTGGGTCGTAAAGATCGGAAGTGCGCTGCTGACGGCGGATGGCAAAGGTCTGGACCGTGCAGCCATGAGCGTCTGGGTCGAGCAAATGGTGGCCTTGCATGAGGCTGGTGTCGAGTTGGTGCTGGTGTCGTCCGGGGCGGTTGCCGCCGGGATGAGCCGCCTCGGCTGGACCGCGCGACCCAGCGCGATGCACGAACTGCAAGCCGCCGCCGCTATCGGTCAGATGGGCCTGGTGCAAGCCTGGGAATCCAGCTTTGCCGAACACGGCCGGCACACGGCGCAGATCCTGCTGACCCACGACGACCTGTCCGACCGCAAGCGCTACCTCAACGCCCGCAGCACCCTGCGCGCCCTGGTCGAGCTCAAGGTCATCCCGGTGATCAACGAAAACGACACCGTGGTCACCGACGAAATCCGCTTCGGCGACAACGACACCCTGGCCGCCCTGGTGGCCAACCTGGTGGAGGCCGACCTGCTGGTGATCCTCACTGACCGCGACGGCATGTTCGACGCCGATCCGCGCAACAACCCCGATGCCCAGTTGATCTACGAAGCCCGCGCCGATGACCCGGCGCTGGACGCCGTGGCCGGCAGCGTCGGTGGCGCCCTGGGGCGTGGCGGTATGCAGACCAAACTGCGCGCTGCGCGCCTGGCGGCACGTTCCGGTGCGCACACCATCATCGTCGGCGGGCGCCTGGAGCGCGTGCTGGACCGTCTCAAGGCGGGTGAGCGCATCGGCACCCTGCTGTCGCCGGAGCGCGGCATGCTGGCGGCACGCAAGCAGTGGCTGGCCGGGCATTTGCAAACCCGCGGCACGCTGGTGCTGGACGAGGGCGCTGTGTCGGCGTTGTCCCAGGGCAACAAGAGCCTGTTGCCGGTGGGTGTCAAATTGGTGCAAGGCAGCTTCCGTCGCGGTGAAATGGTGGTCTGCGTGGCGCCGGACGGCCGTGAAATTGCGCGTGGCCTGGCTAACTACAGTGCCCTGGAGGCGCAGAAAATCATCGGGCAGTCGTCTGAGGCGATTGTCGGTCTATTGGGGTATATGGCGGAACCTGAACTGGTACACCGCGACAACCTGATCCTGGTTTAACCAAAGGGAATACACGATGCGCGTGATGAAGGGATTGCTCGGCCTGCTGTTGGCCATACCGCTGCTGGCCTCGGCCGAAGAAATTGGCCAGGTGTCGACGGTATTCAAGTTCGTTGGCCCCAATGACCGGATCGTGGTCGAAGCGTTTGACGACCCCAAGGTTGACGGCGTGACGTGCTACCTGTCGCGCGCCAAGACCGGCGGCGTGAAAGGCGGCCTGGGTCTGGCCGAAGACCGTGCCGAGGCGTCGATTGCGTGCCGTCAGGTCGGGCCAATCCACTTCAAGGGCGAGCTCAAGGACGGCGACGAAGTATTCAAGGAGCGCACCTCGCTGGTGTTCAAGACCATGCAGGTGGTGCGCTTTCTGGATAAGAAGCGCAATACCTTGGTGTATCTGGTCTACAGCGACCGTTTGATCGAAGGCAGCCCGCAAAATGCGGTCACCGCGATTCCGATTTTGCCCTGGCCGACGGCGCAATAACCGTCAGGCGAGTTTTTGAATCGGCGTCTATGATTGCAGGCTTGTGGTCTGTAATCTCGAACGGCCGCAATGCGAAGAACATGGGATATCTGGAGTTCGTCATGAGTGCTTTCCACGACCTGAAACTCAAAGCTTTGGACGGTCATGAGCTGCCGCTGGCGCCCTTCAAGGGGCAGGTGGTGCTGGTGGTCAACGTGGCCTCCAAATGTGGCTTGACCCCGCAATATGCGGCGTTGGAAAACCTCTATCAGCAGTACAAGGGCCAGGGTTTTACCGTGCTGGGCCTGCCGTGCAACCAGTTTGCAGGCCAGGAGCCGGGCACCGAGGAAGAAATCCGCGAGTTCTGCAGCCTCAACTACGGTGTGACCTTCCCATTGGGCAGTAAGCTCGACGTTAATGGCCACGATCGCCATCAGCTGTATCGTTTGTTGGCGGGTGAGGGCGCCGAGTTTCCCGGGGATATCACCTGGAACTTCGAGAAATTCCTGCTCGGCAAGGATGGGCGGGTGCTTGCGCGATTCTCCCCACGCACGGCGCCAGATGATCCGACGATCGTCCAGGCTATCGAAAAGGCCCTGAGCTAAATCTTTCCCCTGCGGCTGAGCGGGCCTGTCCCGCGTTGGGCTGCGCAGCAGCCCAAATTCCTCACCGCTTTTACCCCTTAATCACCCAGATCAATAGTGCTATCGCGTCCACGGCACTGCTCATATTATCCACATCATAAATACCTCTTCCGTGGAGTGCTCCCATGCCTGTCCAAGCGTTGTTCAAACCATTCCAGCTCGGTGCACTGCAGCTGTCGACCCGTGTGGTCATGGCGCCCATGACCCGCTCGTTTTCACCGGGTGGCGTACCCAACGCCAAAGTCATCGAGTATTACCGTCGTCGTGCAGCTGCCGGCGTGGGCCTGATCATCACCGAAGGCACTGTGGTCGGCCATCAAGCCTCCAACGGTTATCCGAACGTGCCGCATTTTTACGGCGAAGCTGCGTTGGCCGGCTGGAAGAAAGTCGTGGATGCGGTGCACGCCGAAGGCGGCAAGATCGTCCCGCAGCTGTGGCATGTGGGCAGCGTGCGTCGTATCGGTACCGAACCTGACGCCAGCGTGCCGGCCTACGGTCCGATGGAAAAACTCAAGGATGGCCAGGTGTTGGTCCACGGCATGACCATCGAGGACATCAAGGACGTCATCGCCGCCTTCGTTCAGGCTGCCACAGACGCCCAGAGTATCGGCATGGACGGCGTGGAAATCCATGGTGCCCATGGCTACCTGGTGGACCAGTTCTTCTGGGAAGGCAGCAACCAGCGTACCGACGAATACGGTGGCAGCCTGGCCAACCGTTCGCGCTTTGCCATTGAACTGATCCAGGCCATTCGTGCCGCTGTCGGCGCGGATTTTCCGATCATCTTCCGTTTTTCCCAGTGGAAGCAGCAGGACTACACCGCGCGTCTGGTTCAAACCCCAGAGGCATTGGGTGAGTTTCTCAAGCCATTGGCTGACGCCGGCGTGGATATTTTCCACTGCTCCACCCGTCGTTTCTGGGAGCCGGAATTCGAAGGCTCCGACCTCAACCTGGCCGGTTGGACGCGTCAGCTCACCGATAAACCGACAATCACCGTTGGTAGCGTTGGCCTGGATGGTGAGTTCCTGCAGTTCATGGTCAACACCGACAAGGTCGCGCAACCAGCCAGCCTGGAGAAACTGCTGGAGCGCCTGAATAACGACGAGTTCGATCTGGTTGCCGTGGGTCGTGCCTTACTGGTGGACCCGGATTGGGCTGTGAAAGTACGCGAAGGTCGCGAGAGCGACATCTTGCCTTTCAGTCGTGAGGCGTTGATGACGCTGGTGTAAGGGGCTGGACTCCCTGTGAGTGCCACAGGGAGTTTTGCAGCTACTCGGGTCGCTTATTCAGCGCTTTAGTGTGATCAGTCCTTATACCCAGGCCGGCTCTGCGATTTTGGGCGTTAGTTGCGGGCCGCCAGCCTCAGCCAGGTTTAGTCACCCGTTGTGATGCACGCCACGCTGTAGGGTTTGGGCGTACTCATGCTCCGATTGCGGGCGGTTCCAGCCATTATCTGGACGGGTGGGCTGCGGGTGGTTCCAACCGTTATCGGGGCGGATGGGTTGCGGGCGGTTCCAACCGTTATCGGGGCGGATGGGTTGCGGGCGGTTCCAACCGTTATCGGGGCGGATGGGTTGCGGGCGGTTCCAACTGTTATCGGGACGGGTGGGCTGCAAGTAGCCCCGGCTTTGACCTGGATGGCTCCCCTCTACGTGCGCATTATGATGCTGTTGGGCTGATGGACATCCGTGACGGTTCGGCTCGTCTGCAGGTGTGCGGCGCTCTTCGCTCCCCTGAGTGTGGGTGTTGAAAGGCATGTATTGCAGGGCCATTGATCCATTTATCGTCGACATATCGCTCTCTATTAACTTCTATCATGAGTAGCCTGCCTCTTTGGGACGCGCTTCATAGGGAAGGCATGCCTCGAACGGCAGGTATCATGTAGGTGGCGATAATTCGCGCAACGTTCCGGAAATATCCCGTTGCGGCGTGCCGATTCAGACGGGCTTACGGGATTACTCTGAATATCGAAGCCGTTATTCAATGGCTAGGCTGGAGGGAGGGCGAACAGCCCCACACTATTTGCAGACCGTTCAGCGCACGTAAGGCTGCGGTGGAAGCGCAAAACGCTCTGCGCACACACCTCGTAACTGATGCTCGAACTGCTCGATAATCGCCGGCCAACCCTGGCGGCTGGCATGCTGGCGAGCATTCAGGCGCATGCGGCGCAAACTCTCCGCATCTTCCAGCAGCCAGTTGGCGGCGTCACAAAACGCATCCTCATCCCCAGGCATCGCCAGCACGCCGTTGTAGCCGTGGCGAATATGCTGGGTCGCGGCCGCCTGGTCGTAAGCCACCACACCGAGCCCCGAGGCCATGGCTTCCAGTACCACATTGCCGAAGGTTTCGGTCAGGCTGGGGAACAGGAACACGTCACCGGACGCGTAATGCCGCGCCAACTCCTCACCGCGTAAGGTGCCGCAGAAAATCGCTTCGGGCAGTTCCTGCTCCAGCATCCCCCGTTGCGGGCCGTCGCCCACAATGATCAGTTTCATCTGGCGCAGTGGGTAGGTGTCCTGCAGAGTCTCAAAGCAGCGTTTGAGCAGCCCCAGGTTCTTTTCCTGGGCCAGCCGCCCCACATGCAGCACAGCGATTTGGTCATTGTTCAATGCCCAGCTTTCGCGTAGCGCGTTGTCGCGTCTGGCTGGGTGGAACAACTGGCTGTCGACGCCACGCGACAACATCCCCAGGCGCTCGAAATGTCGGCGCTCCAGTTCCAGATGCTGGCTGGCGCTCGGCACCAGCGTCAGGCTCGAGCGGTTATGAAACCAGCGCAAGTAATGGGTGACCATGCGACTCAACAGGCTCAAGCCATACTGGTTCGAATACTGCTGGAAGTTAGTATGAAAGCCGCTGACGACACTGATGCCCAGGCGACGCGCGGCGCGTAAGGCGGATAACCCCAGCGGCCCTTCCGTGGCGATATACAGCACATCCGGGCGCTGACGTGTCCAGCGCCGTAGCAATTTGTGCATCGACGATTGACCCCATTGCAGCCCAGGGTAGCCCGGCAGCGGCCAACCGCGGCACAGCAACAATTGATCATCACTCGGCCGGCTCTGGTCGGCGCCCTGGCGCGGGCGTACCAGTTCAACTTGATGGCCGCGGGAACGCAGACCCTCGCAGAGGCGGCCAAGGGTATTGGCCACCCCGTTGATTTCCGGCGGGAAGGTTTCGGTAATTAAGGTGATGTGAAGCGAGGCTGTCGTCATGACCCACAGTGTCACCGTGGGCCATGTCGCCATTGTGTCATCCAGATGATGGATTTATGACTGAGTGACCTTTTGCGCCGCCATCGCCTCGGCACCTTGCTCACGCACCCAGAACAGCGTAGCCCCGGCCACTGCCGCCGGCATCATCAGCAGGTTGACCACCGGTACCAGCAACACCAGATAAACGACGCCGCCGAAGCTCATGCTCTGCCAGCGTTTCTGGCGCAACCAGGCGAGCATTTCGTTCCAGCCCAGCTTGTGGTTATCGGCCGGGTAGTCGATGTATTGGATTGCCATCATCCACACGCCGAACAGCAGCCACAGCGGCGCGGCTATCAGGTTGACCACCGGGATGAACGACAGGATGAACAGGCCGATGGCCCGTGGCAGGAAGTAACCCAGCTTGCGCATTTCCCGGGCCAGGGTGCGTGGAACCATCGCCACCAGTTCGGCCCAACTGAATGAAGGGAAGTCATCGGTACCTCGCACCACCACTTCAACTTTCTCCGCAAGGAAGCCGTTGAACGGTGCTGCGATGACGTTGGCGAGCAGGGTGAAGGTGAAAAACACCATCAGCACCACCAGCACCACAAACAGCGGCCACAGGATATAGCTCAGGAAACTCAGCCAGCCGGGTAGCGTCGGCATCAGGTTATCGACCCACAGGCTGAACTGATGGCCGGCGAAATAGATCAAGCCGACGAACAGCACCAGGTTGATCGCCAGTGGCAGCAGTACAAACAGGCGCAGGCCAGGGCTCAGCACCAGTTTTAGGCCCTCACGCAGGTATTGCGGGCCGGAAAGAGCGGGGGCGGGCATGGAGAACTCCGAGCAGGATGAAGAACGCGCCGACCTTACCGGCTTTGCCTTCAAGGCGAAAGCGCGGCCAGGGTGACGACATCAACTGTAACAAAGGCGTCGATTAACCGAGCCGACTGCATAGAGACCACCTATGAGCTGGATTGTTATTCCGTATTTCCTTAATCTTGCCCCCCTCGATACGCTGCACCCATTATTTTTCAGGGCCTGCGAGTTCAAGCCTTCCCCAAGTGCTTCGCGGTCCTTTTTTATTCCAGCCGTCCTGTGGTCCGGGCGGTCGATAGGAGTGAGTCATGTCTGATACCCGTCATTCGCGAGTGATTATTCTCGGTTCCGGCCCTGCCGGTTACAGCGCTGCCGTCTACGCTGCCCGGGCCAACCTCAAGCCACTGCTGATCACCGGCATGCAGGCGGGCGGTCAGTTGACCACCACCACTGAAGTCGACAACTGGCCGGGCGATGTCCACGGCCTGACCGGCCCGGTGTTGATGGAGCGTATGAAAGAGCACGCCGAGCGCTTTGAAACCGAAATCGTCTTCGACCACATCAATAAAGTCGATTTCTCGAAAAAGCCCTACAGCCTGACCGGCGACAGCGGTGTGTACACCTGTGACGCACTGATCATCGCCACCGGCGCCAGCGCGCGTTACCTGGGCCTGCCATCGGAAGAAGCGTTCATGGGCAAGGGGGTTTCGGCCTGTGCGACCTGCGACGGTTTCTTCTACCGCAACAAGCCTGTTGCCGTGGTCGGTGGTGGTAACACGGCCGTGGAAGAAGCGCTGTACCTGGCCAATATCGCCAGCACCGTGACCCTGGTTCACCGCCGCGAAACCTTCCGCGCCGAGAAGATCCTGATCGATAAGCTGCACGCCCGTGTCGCAGAAGGCAAGATCATCCTCAAGCTCAACGCCACCCTGGACGAAGTCCTGGGCGACAACATGGGCGTGACCGGTGCTCGCCTGAAGAACAACGACGGCAGCTTCGACGAACTGAAAGTCGACGGCGTGTTCATCGCCATCGGCCACACCCCGAACACCTCGTTGTTCGAAGGCGTGCTGGAGGCCAAAGACGGTTACCTGATCGTGCAGGGCGGCCGTGAAGGCAATGCCACGGCGACTAACATCGAAGGTATATTCGCGGCGGGTGACGTGGCTGACCATGTCTACCGTCAAGCCATCACCTCGGCTGGTGCCGGTTGCATGGCAGCCCTGGACGCCGAGCGTTACCTCGACGGTTTGAAGAACGCTTCCTTCTAAATCCGTTGAAATAAAAAAAACCGGCTGAGAAGTCGGTTTTTTTATGGGAGGGGGCTTGCTCCCGATAGCGGTATTTCAGCCAAGTATTCATTAGCTGATTCGCCGTTATCGGGAGCAAGCCCCCTCCCACATTTTGGATTTATGTTTGGCTCAGGACTTTAGCGTCAGAGGCTGTTGAGTGAATTTCACGCCCGCCAAACCATGGGCAATCAACGCCCGAATATTGCCGTGGTCACTGCCCTCAGGCGTGGCAAGCACCGAACGGTAATGCTCACCAAATGCCAGCAGTGCTTCCTGGTCGCTCAAGCCTTCCAGCAGCGCCAGCCCCAAGGTCTTGCACGAGCCTTCGTTTTGCCCGGCAGCGTTTTCCACATTGCCGTTGGCGAAGGCTTGCGGCTGGTAGTCGTAACCGGCAGCGACAAACGCCAAGGTATCGGCGAAGGTGTGTTCGCCGCTGTTGAGGCTGGCGCGCAGGGTATTCAGATCAGTCATGGGGTTTTCCTTTGGCGAACGCTGCCTGTTGGTCGGCGCTGGCTTCATTCTGGTACTGGGCTTTCCACTCAGCGTACGGCATCCCGTACACCACCTCACGGGCGTCATCGAGGCTCAGCTCGATCTGGCGCTCATCGGCCTCGGCCTTGTACCACTTGGACAAGCAGTTGCGGCAGAAGCCGGCGAGGTTCATCAGGTCGATGTTCTGCACATCCTTGCGGCTGTCCAGGTGTGCCACCAGCCGGCGGAAGGCGGCGGCTTCGAGTTCGAGGCGTTGTTGATCGTTCATAGAGGTCTCTTCGAGACAGCTTCAAGCGGGCAAGCTTCAAGCTGCAAGTTGGAATGAGGTTGGCTTTAACTTGTGGCTTGAAGCTTATCGCTTAAAGCTGAGCGGCTCGCCGCGAGCGTTATCGAAACCGACTCGGCAAAGCGCAGGGCATGGGGCTTGTCCACTTCGACCTCGGCGTACAACACCGACTCGTTGCTCATTACCAGGTCGAGCAACTCCTGGGTCAGTCGCTCCAACAGGGCAAAGCGGTTGCCTTCCACGTGGGCGATGATCGCCTTGGTGATGGTGCGGTAGTTCAATGCGTGGTCGATATCGTTGTCGCGCACGGCTTCCTGGGCGGCATACAGAATGGTCAGGTTGATCAGCACATCCTGTTTGTTGACGATTTCGTCTTCGTTGATGCCGATGTAGGTGCGCAGGCACAGGTCTTTGACCCGGATGCGCGCCATGCCTGGTTGAAGTTGTGGCATTGCTACTTGCTCCGTCCAATCAGTTGCAGGAACTCCATGCGCGTGGTGTTCGACTCGCGGAAAGCGCCGAGCATCACCGAGGTGTTCATGGTTGAATTCTGTTTTTCCACACCGCGCATCATCATGCACATGTGTTTGGCTTCGATCACCACCGCCACACCGGCCGCCTGGGTCACGTCCTGGATTGCGTCGGCGATTTGCCGCGTAAGGTTTTCCTGGATCTGCAGGCGCCGGGCGAACATATCGACGATACGCGCCAGCTTCGACAGGCCGAGTACCTTGCCGGTCGGAATATAGGCCACATGGGCCTTGCCGATAAACGGCAGCAAGTGATGCTCGCACAGCGAGTACAGCTCGATGTCCTTGAGAATCACCATCTCGTCATTGTCAGAGGCGAACAGCGCGCCGTTGACGATTTCTGCAAGGTTCTGCTCATAGCCGTGACACAGGTACTGCATGGCCTTGGCGGCGCGCTTGGGCGTGTCGAGCAGGCCCTCGCGCTGCGGGTCTTCACCCAGGCCCTTGAGGATTTCGCGGTAGTGGTGGGGCAGGGATAAGGTCATACAACATCCTCACAAACGGCTTACTTGATATGCCGCCCGCCGTTGACGGTCAGGGTGGTACCGGTGACATAGGGGTTGTCCAGCAGGTAACGCACGCTCTGGTAGATCACCTCGGGCCCGGGCTCTATGCCCAGGGCGGACTTGGCCAGGACCTTGGCGCGATAGGCCGCGTCGTCGCCTTCATTGAACATCACCATCGCCGGGGCGACGCCGTTGACCTTGATCAGCGGCGCCAACTGCGCGGCAAATGACAGCGTGAGGCTGTCGAGCCCGGCCTTGGTGGCGCAATAGGCGATGTGCTGGCGGCTACCCTTGCGTACCACATCATCGCTGATATGGACGATATCGGCAGGCGTCGAGCGTTGCAGCAAAGGTGAACAATGCAGGTTGATCAGGTACGGCGCAAGCATGTGCACGCTGAACATGTCGGTGAACGCGCGGCTTTCGTCGCCCGGCGTTTCCGCGATCCAGGCCGAGGCGTTGTGGATGATCGCCCGCAGGCTTTGGGTATGGGTTTGCAGCTCGGCAATGAAGGCAAGAATTCCTGCTTCGCTGGAGAAGTCGGCAAACACACCGATTGCGCCCCGTGCGCGCAGGGCCTTCACGCCAGGGCGGTCGCTGCGGTAGCTGAAAATCACCGATTGGCCCTCGTCCAGCAGGCGTTCGGCGCAATGCAGGCCGACACGCTGGCCGGCACCGGTGATCAGGATCGGGGCGTTCGTTGCAGTCATGGGAGGCTCAAGTCGCTGGCAGGCTGAAACTATACCAGCGACCGGCCCCCCTGTACTCAGGCGGCGGCTTCGGCAACCTTGCGAGGCGGCGTTGGGTGTAGCCAGTTCGCCAGTAACTGCGTGGACAGCGGAATAAAGAAGTACACCATCAGCGGTGTAAGGGCTGCCGTGCTCACCAGTACGCGGATGAACAGGTCCAGCTCGCTGAGCAGAGGCCCCAGGCCGAAGTTGAACAGCAGCGATACCGGGAAAAACGCCAACCAGATCGCCACGGCCTGCTTCCAGCGCGGGGGGCGAGCACCTGCGGCGCCAAACCAGCCATCGATACCGCTCACGCGGTGCTCGGACGGGTTGGCGAACAGCTCGCTGCCACGGCTTAGCCAGGCGCTGCGCGAGGCTGAAAACTCCCAGGCGTGCAGGGTTTTTTCATCGGCAAAGCGGAAGATAATCTGGCATTCATCATCATGGGGCGGCGGGGCGAGCACGCCAGAGCCCAGGTAGCCGGGGAAGTCAGTGGCCAATTGCTCGCCTTCGCGTAGCCAGGCCATCAGTTCTTCGTAGCGGCCTTTGGCCACGCGGCGCGCAACCATCAAGGTGACGGGGGAGGTAGACATTGTGTATCTCCAAAAGTACGAGGCGCGCTGGACCGGGTAGGTGGCGCACGAAGGTGGCGGCCGGGTAAGGCCATCACCTGAAAACGCAGGCAAGGATTATTCCTGTTTCGAAGAAATACGCCAGTGTCATTGGTCCAAAGCCCGAGGGCCTTGAAAAGGACAAGTGCAAAAGCGTTAAATAGGGTTCAAATTCAAACGGATGTTTGCGACCTCTGATGCCCGAAATTACTGCTCCCAATCGTGAAATTACCCCTTCCGGTAGTTCGAGTTCTGATGAGCTGTTTCCGATTCGTGAGGTCTCGAGATTGACAGGCATCAATCCGGTCACATTGCGTGCGTGGGAGCGCCGTTATGGCCTGATCCAGCCCACGCGCACCGAAAGTGGGCACCGCCTTTACTCCAGGGCCGATATCGAGACCGTCAATCGCATACTCGGCTGGATTGAACGAGGCGTAGCGGTGAGCAAGGTCGGGAAGATTCTCGCTCGCGACGATCAGCAGGCCGAAGCGATTCGTGAGCGGGGCGCGGTTGAGGATAGCGAATGGTCGCAGTGGCAAACTCGGTTGATGCAAGCCGTCAGCGCCTTCGACGATCGTCAGCTAGAGAGCGTGTATGGCCAGATCGTCGCGACCTATCCCTTGAACGTTGCGTTCCAGGGCATTCTGATGCCCCTCTGGAACACTCTGCTACGCCATCAGGGCCGCTTCGGCCAGGCCAGTGAGTGGTTGTTTTTCGACGCCTTCATGCGCATACAAACCTTCCTGCGCCTGCACGTCGCGAATGCGTCGCCCGGGTCTCGCATAGTGTTGGCGGCCATACCCGGTGAGTGTCGAAAACTGGAATTACTGGTGGCGGGGCTGTTGATCAGTCGTGATGACTTGGTTGTGAAGGTGCTCGGCATGGGCCAACCCTTGGATGAGTTGACACTCGTTTGTGAAAAGATTCAGCCCCAGGCGCTTGTGCTTTTCTCCAGCCATTTCCACAACCATGACGTGTTGGAACGCCTGAACCGTTTGGCGTTGACCCTGGATTGCCCGTTATTCCTGGCCGGTGCCGCTTCGGAGTTGGCCGAGAAAGCGCTGGCAGGTTCTTCGGTCGGCTGCCTGGGCAGTGAAGGGCGCCTGATGCAGCGCCGCTTGCAGCAGTTTCTCAGCGGCCGCCTGGATACCTGATATCAGGCATGCACATGCGGGTGCACCAGGCGATGCTGATGCAGGATGAACTGGCGAAGGCGCTCGATCTCATCGGCAGCACTCTGGTTCAGGCTGTAGGCGAACAGCCCTCGGGCGGTTTCCCGTTCCAGTGTGCCGCGCAGCGCGATACGCTCGTAACCCGACGGGCTGAACCACAAGGAAAAGGTTTTCGGCGGCTTGACTCGCCCCCGCATCTCTACCAGCACACCCTTGAATGACACCTCGTGCACCCACAGCGCGGCGGGGTTGCCTTTGAGATTCTCCAGCGCCACAGGTGTTTCAAGGGCCAGGCGCCAAGGGCGGATCATGGGGCCGTCTTCGAAAATGCTGGGTACCCCCAGACGCAGATGCACTGCATGAAACTCATCTTCCACCAACTGCAGGGGGAATGTGAGTTGCTGGTTGTCGAACTGCGCCTGGAGGGTGACCTGATCGTGAGCGGCCAGCCGCGTGAGCAAATCACGCATCTGCGCACCCCCATTAACCGTCAGGCTCGACCATGCATCCCGCACGTTGAGCTGCGGGTTGTGCTGCATGTCCTGGATAAAATCCAGTTCGTCCTGCGTCAATAGTGCGTCGCGTTGCATTGATGTCGCTCAACAAGGAGACATTAAAAAGCCATTATCGCTCTAAAGACCGCATTTTTTACAGTTTGTTAACTCCACTCGTCGCCCTGAGTGTCGCCAGTTGCTCTTTGAGTTCGGCCACTTGCGCTTCCAGCTGGGTGACGCGCTGCTGCGCTTTGACTTGGGTGGTGACATCTTTTTG
Source organism: Pseudomonas sp. MWU15-20650 (assembly GCF_023242475.1). GTDB lineage: Bacteria > Pseudomonadota > Gammaproteobacteria > Pseudomonadales > Pseudomonadaceae > Aquipseudomonas. The sequence continues at coordinate 33,989 of NZ_JALJFG010000002.1, forward strand.
CACACCGACGAAATATGTCTGTTTGTCGACCGCGTTGTACACCGTTGAAAGCGAGAGTTCGTTCCAGAAGGGCGTGCCGTCCTTGCGGTAGTTGCGCAGGATTTCCCGGCACGTGCCGCCGCTGTCAAGCGCTTCGCGGATCGCCATCAGGGCCGGCTGGTCGCGATCGCCTGACTGCAGGAAGCGGCAGTCCTGATAGAGGATGTCGTCCAATGTGTAGCCGGTCAGTCGTTCGAAGGCCGGGTTGACGTAGATCAGCGGTTTGTCCTGGCCTTCGCGTTCGGCGACGACGATACCGTCGTTGGACGCATTGACGACCATTTGCATCAGCTTGGCGTTAATCATTGAGCGGTCCATGGCTTGTTTGAGTGCTTGGATTTTATGACACGCGTTGAATGTTGCACGACATGGCGCGAAATATTCGCGCCAACTGCTAATATCCCACGCTTTCGCTCAACTACAGGATCAGATTGATGAAAGTCGCCATCCTTTCCGGCTCGGTCTACGGCACGGCAGAAGAAGTCGCCCGCCACGCCGCTGTCATCCTCAACGACGCCGGTTTTGAAGCCTGGCATAACCCTCGCGCCACGTTGGCCGATGTGCAGGCTTTTGCCCCCGAGGCGTTTCTGGCGGTGACCTCGACCACCGGTATGGGCGAACTGCCCGACAATCTGCAACCGCTGTATTCGACCCTTCGCGACCAGTTGCCCGCCGCCTGGCGTGGCCTGCCCGGTGCGGTCATCGGCCTGGGTGACGCCAGCTACGGGGATACCTTCTGCGGCGGTGGCGAGCAAATGCGCGAGCTGTTCGGCGAGCTGGGCGTGCGCGAAGTGCTGCCAATGCTGCGCCTGGATGCCAGTGAGAGCGTGACCCCTGAAGCCGACGCCGAGCCCTGGCTGGCCGAGTTGGTCGCTGCACTGCGCGGTTGACCGCAAACTCGCGCACCACGCCCGGTCGTACCAGCCCGCGCTCGATCACCACGGCCTTTGCCATGCCGGTGTCTTCTGACCTCGGCGGCGCTTTTCTGGCATGGATATGTACTATTCTGATGGCTGACTCGCTCAGTCATCAAGCTGGCTGCGAAGGAAACTCCTTGCGCCATGGCGTCTGACTAGACTGGCTCATCACTTAAGAAACTAAGAAGTGCGCCCAGGAGGTCGTTGCCGTGAGCCTAGCCACCGTTCAATCGCCACAGAATGTCAAAGACCGGGTCAGCGCTGCCGAATGGCAAACGCGTGTCGACTTGGCCGCCTGTTATCGCCTGGTGGCGATGCACGGCTGGGATGACCTGATCTTCACCCATATTTCGGCCAAGGTACCGGGCACCGAAGACTTTCTGATCAACCCGTATGGGCTGATGTTTCACGAGATCACTGCATCGAGCCTGGTCAAGGTCGACCAGGCCGGGCACAAGCAAATGGACAGCCCCTACGAAATCAACCCCGCGGGCTACACCATCCATAGCGCTATCCACGAGGTGCGCCACGACGTTACCTGCGTGCTGCACACCCATACGGCCGCGGGTGTGGCCGTTTCCGCGCAAAAGCAGGGCGTCTTGCCCATCAGCCAGCAATCGCTGTTTGTGCTGTCGAGCCTTGCCTACCATGCCTATGAAGGCGTGGCGCTGAACCACGAGGAAAAAGCCCGCTTGCAGGCGGACCTCGGTGAACGCAACTTCCTGATGCTGCACAACCACGGTTTGCTGACCTGTGGCGGCACCATTGCCGACACGTTCCTGATGATGTTCACCTTCCAGCGTGCCTGCGATATCCAAGTACTGGCGCAAAACGGCGCAGCCGAACTGATCACCATCGAGCCGCACATTCTGGCCGGCGCCAAAGCGATGGTGGCAGCTGTCACAAAGAGCGCCCAAGGTATGGGAGGCGCGTTGGCGTGGCCGGCGTTGTTGCGCAAATTGGACAGTCAGGACCCCGGGTATAAAAGCTGATGCCACTCGCCGAGATACCGCTCAGGGCCTGGCGCAAACGCGGCCAGGACTTCGTCTTTCGTGGCCGCACCGTGCGTTACTGGGTGGCCGGGCAGGGCGAGCCGCTGCTGCTGATCCATGGCTTTCCCACGGCCAGCTGGGATTGGCATTACCTGTGGCAACCCTTGGCCCAGCGATATCTGGTCATCGCTTGCGACATGCTCGGCTTCGGCGACTCAGCCAAGCCGCTGGATCACGACTATTGCCTGCTGGAACAAGCGGACTTGCAACAGGCGCTGCTCGAACACCTGCGGGTGGAGCGGCCGGTGCACGTCTTGGCCCATGACTACGGCGACAGCGTCGCTCAAGAATTATTGGCCCGGCATTACGAGGGCCGGTTCCAGATGGCAAGTGGCGTGTTCCTCAACGGCGGGCTGTTTCCGGAAACCCATCGCCCAGCGCTGGTGCAAAAGTTATTGCTCAGCCCCTTGGGCTGGATGATCGGCCGGGCCTTTGGGCGAAACGCCCTGGCCAACAGTTTCAACCAGATCTTCGGCCCCCATACACGGCCCAGTGAAAGTGCCCTGGATGATTTCTGGAGCCTGATCAACTGTAACGACGGCCCGCGCATCCTCCACAAGTTGATCGCCTACATTCCCCAGCGCCGTCGCCTGCGCGAGCGCTGGGTGGTGGCGATGCAGCGAGGTGACGTGCCACTGCGAGTGATTGACGGCGAGGTTGATCCTATTTCCGGCGCGCACATGGTGGAGCGCTATCGCCAATTGATACCTCACGCCGACACGGTATTACTGCCGAATATCGGCCACTACCCGCAGATCGAGGCACCGGTTCAGGTGCTCAAGCATTACCAGGCGTTTCGTGAGCGTATTGGCCAGCCGTCGCCGCGTGCCATCTACTCCTGAGTCACTCAATCATCCTGCTGCCTTATCAAGCACCATTCAGCCTCGGCCGTCTTTATTGTGACCAAGGCCACTGTGCCTGACACTCTGCCTATTCCCATTGTCGCCAGCGGAGTTCGGTATGAGTCAGTCAGTGCAGTTCCAGGATAAGGTCGTGATCGTCACCGGTGCGGGCGGTGGATTGGGCCGGGCCCATGCGCTGTTGTTCGCCAAATACGGGGCCAAAGTACTGGTTAATGATCTAGGCGGCTCAACCCAGGGTGAGGGGGCCAATGCCTCGGCGGCCGACCGCGTGGTGGCGCAGATTCGTGAGCTGGGTGGAACCGCCGAAGCCAACCATGACTCCGTCACTGACGGCAACAAGATCGTACAGAACGCCCTCGATGTGTTTGGTCGCATCGACGTCGTGGTGAACAACGCGGGCATCCTGAGGGACAAGACCTTTCACAAAATGGACGACAGCGACTGGGACCTGGTTTACCGAGTGCACGTCGAAGGCGCCTACAAAGTCACCCGCGCCGCCTGGCCTCACCTGCGTGAGCAAGGTTATGGCCGGGTGATTTTTACCGCGTCCACCTCCGGCATCTACGGTAACTTCGGCCAGTCCAACTACGGCATGGCCAAGCTTGGCCTGTATGGTTTGACCCGCACGTTGGCGCTGGAAGGGCGCAAGAACAACATCCTGGTTAACGCCATTGCCCCCACCGGTGGCACGCGCATGACCGAAGGGCTGATCCCGCCGCAGGTGTTCGAGCGCCTCAAGCCGGAACTGGTCAGCCCATTGGTGGTGTACCTGGGCAGTGAAGCCTGCCAGGAAACCTCGGGTTTGTTTGAAGTGGGCGGCGGCTGGATCGGCAAGACCCGTTGGGAGCGCAGCCTGGGGGTGGGGTTTGATCCCGAAGCCGGTTTCTCGCCGCAGGATGTGGCGGCGCACTGGCAGCAAATCTGTGACTTTGAAGGGGCCGCTCATCCCAGGGACAATATCGAGGCATTGAAGGAGATGATGGCCAACTTGCAGAAGTTCAGCCTCTGATCGTTGCTGGAAAAATAGTGAATCCTGCGGGGCGTCGATGACGCTCCGTTTTATTTTGGGCATAAAAAAGGCCGCTGCAAAAGCAGCGGCCGAAGCAAGACGTTGGATCAAGGAGCGATAAATCAACGTCGGTGAACACGGGTAACAGACTGAATACAGGAGACAATCCGTCGAAATTCAGCTTTTCCACCCGCGGGTGGAACGGGCCGTTTGCCCTGAAAGCCCAGTAAGAATAGTCGGTTGTAACAGAATGAGTAATAGCAGTTCAGGACAATGACTGTTACAGAACTGGCAACAGTGAGTGCCGGTGCCATCGATCCTTCTGATAACGCGCCATCCACTCAATCCATGACCCCCGCGCAACGCCCGGCCAGCGCGTCGTTCATCCTTTCGGGCGACAACACAAATACCTCCTTGGTGCGCTTATCGCTCCCGATACACGGCAGTAGGGTGGGGCCTTCTGTCACTCACCGGGGAAGACGCATGACAAAAACAACAATGCGCGCCATCTTCACGCCGCAGGCGCTGGCCACTGCGGTTGCCTTGGGCTGCTGTGCCCAGGCACAGGCTGTTTCGTTCAACCTTGGCGAGATCGAAGGGCAATTCGATTCCTCGCTGTCGGTGGGCGCCAGTTGGGGCATGCGCGATGCCGACAAGAAACTGGTGGGCATTCCGAATGGCGGCACGGGGCAAGCGTCTACCGGGGATGACGGGCGGCTGAACTTCAAGAAGGGCGAGACCTTCTCGAAGATTTTCAAGGGCATTCACGACCTGGAGCTCAAGTACGGCGACAGCGGTGTGTTTGTGCGCGGCAAGTATTGGTACGACTTCGAACTGCAGGACGAAAGCCGCGAGTTCAAGTCGATCAGCAACAACCACCGCGACGAAGGCGCACGCTCCTCCGGCTACGAATTGCTCGATGCGTTCGTGTATCACAACTACTCCATCGCCGACCTGCCGGGCAACGTGCGTGTCGGCAAGCAGGTGGTGAGTTGGGGGGAGAGTACGTTTATCGGAAACTCCATTAACAGCATCAACCCCGTCGATGTTTCGGCTTTTCGCCGTCCGGGTGCGGAGATCAAGGAAGGGTTGATTCCGGTGAACATGCTGTTCGCCTCCCAGAGCCTCACCAACCAGCTGACGGTGGAAGGCTTCTACCAGTTGAACTGGGAAAACACCGTGGTGGATAACTGCGGTACGTTCTTCGGTAACGATGTGGTGGCCCATGGTTGCAACAACAACTACACCGTGGGCAGCCCGGCGATTGCGCCCTTGCAGCCCGTGGCTGCAGCGTTTGGCCAGGGGTTCCAGGTCACCCGTGAAGGGGTTGTGGTGCAGCGTGCCAAGGACCGTGACGCCCGCGACGGAGGCCAGTTTGGCGCAGCGTTGCGCTGGCTTGGCGATGACACCGAATACGGCCTGTACTTCATGAACTACCACAGCCGTACACCCACCGTGGGCACCCTTACGGCCAACACCAACCTGGCGACTATCGGCCGCATTATCAACACCGCCAACGCCATTGCCCCAGGTTCAGGCGCGGGCCTGGCCCAGAGCACGATGCTTGGCCGTGGCCAGTATTACCTCGACTACCCGGAAGACATCCGCCTCTACGGCGCCAGTTTTTCCACCACCTTGCCCACCGGCACAGCGTGGACCGGGGAAATCAGCTACCGCCCGAATGCGCCGGTACAGCTCAACACCACTGACCTGACGCTGGCCTTGGTCAATCCGATTGCCGGCAATACCGCATCACCGATCAGCAGCTCGTTCGGCGCCGACAATGCCGGCTATCGGCGTAAGGAGATTACTCAGATCCAGAGCACCATGACCCAGTTCTTCGACCAGGTGCTGGGCGCCGAGCGCCTGACTCTGGTGGGCGAAGCGGCCTTTGTCCATGTCGGCGGGCTGGAAGCCAAAAGCAAGCTGCGCTACGGCCGCGACTCGGTGTACGGCGCCTACGGCTTCGGCGGTGACACCGACGGTTACGTCACCGCCAACTCGTGGGGTTATCGCGCCCGGGCGATCCTCGACTACAACAACGTGTTTGCCGGGGTGAACCTCAAGCCCAACCTGTCCTGGTCTCAGGACGTCAGCGGTTACGGGCCTAACGGGTTGTTCAACGAAGGCGCCAAGGCCATCAGCGTGGGGGTGGATGCGGACTACCGCAACACCTACACCGCAAGCCTGAGCTACACCGACTTTTTTGGCGGTGACTACAACACCCTGACCGACCGCGACTTTATCGCCCTCAGCTTCGGCGTGAACTTCTGATCTGGTTTTAAAGAAGGACAAGACCCTATGCGTAAGATGATTGCAGTGATGGCGCTGAGTTTACTGGCCGCCAACGTGATGGCGGCGGTTTCGCCCGAAGAAGCCGCCAAGCTCGGCACTACCCTGACCCCGGTGGGTGCCGAAAAAGCCGGCAACGCCGAGGGTTCGATCCCGGCCTGGACCGGGGGCATCCCGAAAAACGCCGGTGCGGTGGACAGCAAAGGTTTTCTCGCCGACCCCTTCGCCAATGAAAAGCCACTGTTCGTGATTACCGCCGCCACGGTGGACAAGTACAAGGACAAGCTCTCCGACGGCCAAGTGGCAATGTTCAAGCGCTACCCCGAGACCTACAAGATCCCGGTGTACCCGAGCCACCGCACGGTCAACCTGCCGCCAGAGATCTATGAGTCGATCAAGCGCAGCGCGTTGAACGTGCACGCGATCAATGATGGCAACGGCCTGGAAAACTTCACCGGCAATCGTTACTACGCGTTCCCGATTCCGAAGAATGGTGTGGAGGTGCTCTGGAATCACATCACCCGATACCACGGTGGTAACCTGCGCCGCATCATCACCCAGGCCACCCCGCAGACCAACGGCAGCTACACGCCGATCCGCTTTGAAGAGGAAGTGGCGGTGCCGCAACAGATCCCGGACATGGACCCGGCCAAGGGCGCCAACGTGCTGACTTTCTTCAAACAGTCGGTCACAGCGCCGGCACGCCTGGCGGGTAACGTGCTGCTGGTGCACGAAACCCTCGACCAAGTGAAGGAGCCGCGCCTGGCCTGGATCTACAACGCCGGCCAGCGCCGTGTACGGCGTGCGCCGCAAGTGGCCTACGACGGGCCGGGTACTGCCGCCGACGGCTTGCGCACCTCCGACAATTTCGACATGTTCTCCGGCGCGCCAGACCGCTACGACTGGAAGCTGGTGGGCAAGAAAGAGATGTATATCCCCTACAACAGCTACAAACTGGATTCGCCGACCCTCAAGTACGACGACATCATCAAGGCCGGGCATATCAACCAGGACCTGACCCGCTATGAGCTGCACCGGGTGTGGGAAGTGGTCGGCACCGTCAAGCCGAGCGAGCGGCACATCTATGCCAAACGCCACATGTACATCGATGAAGACAGCTGGCAAGTCGCGCTGGTGGACCACTACGACGGCCGTGGCCAACTGTGGCGCGTCGCCGAAGGCCATGCGCAGTTCTACTACGACCACCAGGTGCCGGCCTACACCGTGGAAACCCTGTACGACATCATCGCCGGGCGCTACATCGCCCTGGGCATGAAGAACGAGGAAAAGAGCAGCTTCGTGTTTGGCTTTGCGGCCAAGGCGGCGGACTACACCCCGGCGGCGTTGAGGTCCGCGGGCGTGCGCTGATCTTCAGTTGAAAAGCCATCAAGCGGTGGGAGGGCGCAAGCTCGCTCCCACCTTGGGTTTTGTGCATGCCCTTCAATCAGTGCGCTGAATACTTCTTCAACAACCGCCAACCTCAGGGATAGGGTAGGCGTCAGGTTGCATAACAATAAAAAAGCAGGATGCAGCAATGACCGCCATGACTCGCTGCCTGGACCGTCCTGGATTCATGCCACGGCTGTCCGCTCATCATCTGTCGCGCCCGCGTCTGGCCGGGCCTTTGCTCGCGGCGCAGGCGCGTGTGAAGTTGCTGTGCGCGCCGGGCGGCAGTGGCAAGAGTGCACTGCTTGCCGAGTGTGCGTTGCAGGCCCCTTCGGGGTGTCGGGTTCATTGGTTGGCGCTCAATGGCGTGGCCCTGAGCCCGGTGGAGCTCTGCCGGCGCCTGGCGCAAAACCTCGGGCTGGTTTTTACCGATGAAGCCACGTTGCTGCTGGATCTGGGCCGTTGGCAACACGTGACGTGGTTATTTCTCGATGACTTCTGTCGCCTGCCGACCCCCGAGCTGGATGCGTTGCTCGACCGGCTGCTCGCGGCTAGCCACCCGGCGCTCACCTGGTGGCTGGCCGCGCGGCGGCGGCCGGCGTGCAACTGGTCGAGGCTGCGGCTCGACGATGAGTTGTGGGAGTGCGCAAGTACTGAACTCGCCTTCAACGCTGCGGAAATCCAGGCACTGCTGGGGCCAGAGCACAGCATCGATAGCGTCATGCAATTCAGCGCCGGCTGGTGCGCCGGGGTGCGCATCGCGTTGCTCGGCGACGGTCACCCTGACAAGACCTTGCTCGACTACCTGGAGCACGAACTGTTCAGCAGCTTGCCGACGGAGTTGGCTGAAGCCTGGCGCGTGCTGGCCCACCTGCCCCGTTTCAACCCGAGCCTGTGTGGGCACCTGTTCGGCTTTGGTGACGGTGACCAGTACGTGCGGGCGCTACAGGCACTCGGTGCGTTTATCCAGCCCTGGGAAGACACCACCGATTGGCTGCAAGTCTTTCCACCGCTGGCGCGATTGCTGCGAGAAGAACCCTGGCCGGCCAAGCGTTCCTGGCACCGTCGCGCGTGCCAGTGGTTCAGTGCCGAGCGCGACTGGCAAGCCGCGTTCGAACAGGCGCTGTTGGCGCAAGAATATGAGGTAGCGGTAAGCCTGTTGCAGCACTTCAGTTTTGAAGATCTGTTCCGCCAGCAAAATGCCGTGCTGCTGTTACACCTGCACGAGCAGCATGGCGATGAATTGATGCTCGGCTCGGCGCAACTGGTGGGGCTGGTCACGGCGACGCTGTTGTTTGCCGGGCGGTTTGAACAGGCGGCGCTGTGCATCGACCAGTTGGCGCGCTTTACCCCGCAGCCGACCGCCGCTGAGCAGCGCTACCTGTTGGCCCGCTGGCAGGCACAATGGGGCTGGCTGCTGCATTTGAGCGGCGATGCCGGGCGCTCCCGCGAGCATTTCCTCGAAGCGCTGCAAGCCTTGCCTGATCACGCCTGGACCTCACGCCTGATGTGTCTTTCGGGTTTGACTCAACAAGCCCTGCTGCGCGGTGAACTGGATACCGCCCAAGCCTTGAGCCGAGAGGCGCTGTGCCTGGCCCGTGCCCACGGCTCGCTGGTATTGGAGGCCCTGCTTGAGCTGGACCACGCCCAATTGCTGGAACAACGTGGCGCGCCTTACCGGGCGCAAAGCCTGCTGGAAACCGTACAGGCAATGCTGCTTGAGCAGCGGCTCAAGGCCGGGCCGTTGGTGGGGCGCATTGCCCTGCGGCGTGGGCACCTGGCCTTGCGGCAAGGACACGACGCATTGGCTGCCGAGTGTTTCGAGGCCGGCTTGAAGTTGTGCGGGCACAGCCAGGACAAGCGTGTGCTTTACGGGTTTCTTGGCCTGGCGCTGCTGGCGGCCAATCGTGGCGATTACGCCCAAGCCTTTATCCAGTTGCGCGACGCCGAGCGCCTGATGCAGCAGCGCCATGTGCCAGACACGGTGTATCGCGCAGTGCTGCTGTTGGTCAGTGGGCATTTCTGGTTGCAGCAGGGCCGTGCCGAATTGACGGTACAAGCCGTGCGCCGGGTATTGCGTCATTTCCGTGGGCCACAGGCGCGCCAGGCGCCACCGGCCACGCTGGAGTTGGTGCCGCGCCTTGAGTATCTACTGGTGTTGGCCGAGGTGAAGCTGGGCTGTGCTGAACACCCTGTCGCGCGGCTCACAGCGTTGCTCGACGCGACTCGGCAACGCGGCATGCTGTGCCTGGAAACCGAGTTGCACCTGGTGCTGGGGGAGGTGGCTTGGCAGCTGGGTGATTCGACTATGGCCCGGCGCGCACTGCAAGCCGGCCTGGCGTTGGCCGAGCGTTGCCAGGTGCAGCAGGCGATTCGGGAACTACGTCTGCGCTCGCCTGGGTTGTTGAGTGAACTGGGCCTGGAGGCTCAGGTGGTGCACACCGGCGCGATGCAAAACCCGCTGAGCCAGCGCGAGCTGGAAGTGTTGCAGTTGATCGCGCTCGGCAACTCCAACCTGGAAATCGCCGACCGGCTGTATATCTCCCTGCACACCGTCAAGACTCACGCGCGGCGCATCCATAGCAAACTCGGGGTGGAACGGCGCACCCAGGCGGTGGCCAAGGCCAAGACGCTGGGCCTGATGGCTTAGGCGAACGCCTGGCGGTATTCCCCGGGCGTCGCGCCCATGGCCTGGCGAAAGCGCTGGTTAAAGTGGCTGGCGCTGGAGAAACCGCACATCCAGGCAATTTCGCCCAAGGGCAGGACACTGCTGCGCAGCAGGGTCTGTGCTCGTGCCAGACGACGCGCCAGCAGGTACTGATGGGGCGGCAGGCCGAAGCTTTGCCGGAACATCCGCGCGAAGTGGTATTCCGACAGCGCGCACAGCCCGGCCAGTTGGCCGAGGCTGACAGGGTCTTGCACATGGTGGTCGATGTACTCCACCAGCCGCCGCCGCTGGTGTGCGGCCAGCCCGCCTTTGAACCGTAGCCCGTCGCGGGCGCCAACCTGGCTGAGCAGGGTGTGACTGAGCATTTCATGCGCCAGGCTACTGGTCAGCAGGCGCTCGGCGGGCTCCTGCCAGTTGAGGCTGACTAACTGGTGAAAGCGCCGGGCCTGGCCGGCGTCTTCCAGGAAGGTGCTTTCGCGCAATTGCAGTTCGCGTGGCTCACGGTCGAGCAGGGTGACGCAGCCAAGGGCAAATTGTTCCGGGCTGAAATACACGTGGGCCAAGCGAATCTCGCCATTGATCACCCAGGCCGACTGGTGCTCGGCGGGCAAGATGCACAGCTTGTCGGGGCCGCCCTTGGTGCCGGGGCGGTCGCGGCGAAACGTGCCGGTGCCGCCGCCGATGTAGCAGGACAACGTGTGGTGGCTGGGCGCTTGGTAATCCTGGGCGTCGTGGTGGTTGCTCCACACGGCCGCAGACAAGCCGTCACCGAGCTCGGCGCAGGCTTCCAGGCGTGCGTTGGGCGAGCGGTTGAGGGATTGAAAGACTTGCAGGGATTCCAGCTCTGGCATGGTGTGTTCTCCGACGTCTTGCATCCTACTCCCCGCGGCTGACGCTGTGATCCCGTCGTGCGACAAAAGCGCAAGAATCTGCAAACGGTCGGCGCGCAATGAGGGCAACACTGTGGCTCAATCGACGGAGCCCGCTATGAACCTATTCCTGTATTTACTCACGGTGCTGATCTGGGGCACCACCTGGATCGCCCTCAAATGGCAGCTGGGCGTGGTGGCGATTCCGGTGTCGATCGTTTACCGCTTCGGCTTGGCTGCGCTGGTGCTGTTTGCGTTGTTACTGCTCAGCCGCACATTGCAGGTGATGAACCGGCGCGGGCACCTGATCTGCCTGGCCCAGGGGCTGTGCCTGTTCTGCGTCAACTTCATGTGTTTCCTCACCGCCAGCCAGTGGATTCCCAGTGGCCTGGTGGCGGTGGTGTTCTCCACGGCGACCTTGTGGAACGCGCTGAACGCGCGCGTGTTCTTCGGCCAGCGGGTTGCCCGTAACGTCTTGATGGGCGGCGCTCTAGGGTTGTTGGGGCTGGGCTTTTTGTTCTGGCCGGAACTGGTTGGGCACACCGCCAGCCCGCAGACCCTGCTTGGCCTGGGCCTGGCGTTGCTGGGGACGATGTGTTTCTCGGCAGGCAATATGCTGTCGAGCCTGCAACAGAAGGCCGGGCTCAAACCGATGACCACCAATGCGTGGGGCATGGCCTACGGCTCGGCGATGCTGGCGACCTATTGCGCGGTGCGCGGCATTCCGTTCGAGATGGATTGGAGTGCACGCTACATCGGCGCGCTGTGGTACCTGGTGATCCCGGGCTCGGTGATTGGTTTTACCGCCTACCTCACCTTGGTTGGCCGCATGGGGCCGGAGCGGGCGGCGTATTGCACGGTGTTGTTCCCGGTGGTGGCGTTGAATGTGTCGGCATTTGCCGAAGGTTACCAATGGACCGCGCCGGCGTTGGCGGGACTGGTGTTGGTGATGTTGGGGAATGTGCTGGTGTTTCGTAAGCCCAAGGCACCTGAGGCTGTGAACCCCATCTTTAAGGTAAAGCAAATCTAATGCGGGAGGGGTGTAGAACCCCTCCCACTTTTGACCGAGTCGTCTGGGTTATTTGAGGCCCAGGCGCTTAGCCATCCTGCCCAGGTTGGCGCGGTCCAGGCCCAGTTCGCGGGCGGCACCGGCCCAGTTGTGTTGATGGCGTTCCAGGCAAGCGCTGATGAGCTGGCGTTGATAGTGCTCGGTGGCCTGGCGCAGGTCGCCGGTGACCGTGAGGGCGGCTTCGGCCTGGGCTTCTATCACGGGGGCGCTGACGTCGGGCAGGTCGAGGTCCTGGGCGCTGAGGCTGAGGATCTTCGGCCGCTCGCGCGCGCTACCCAGGGCTTTGAGCGCGCTGCGCCCGATCAAATGCTCCAGCTCCCGCACATTCCCCGGCCAGTTGTACGCCAGCAGCGCCGCCTGGGCATCGGCGGTCAGGCGCAAGCTGCCCAGGCCCATGCGCGAGCGGTTCTGTTCCAGGAAGTACCCTGCCAAGAGCAGCACATCCCGCCCGCGCTCACGCAGCGCCGGCACTTGCAGCGGGTACACGCTCAAGCGGTGGTAGAAGTCGGCACGGTAGCGACCGTTGCGCACGGCTTCGGCCAGGTCGCGGTTGGTCGCCGCGATCAGGCGCACGTCCACTTGGTGCTCCTTGTCCGAGCCCAGGCGTTGCAATTGGCCGCTTTGCAGGACACGCAGCAACTTGGCCTGCACCGTCAGCGACAACTCGCCCACTTCATCCAGAAACAAGGTGCCGCCATTGGCCAGCTCGAACTTGCCCCGACGCTCATTCAATGCGCCGGTAAAGGCGCCGCGCACATGGCCGAACAGCTCGCTTTCCACCAGGGTTTCGGGCAACGCCGCGCAGTTGAGGCTGATCAGCGGCTTATCCGCCCGGGGCGATGCTGCGTGGATCGCCTGGGCGACCAGCTCCTTGCCCACACCGGTTTCGCCGGTGATCAGCACCGTGAGATCGCTGCCGCCCACCAGGTTGATCTCTTCCACCAGGCGCTTGTGGCTTTTGCTCTGGCCGATCATTTCCTTGTGCTGCTGGCCGCTGGCCTGGCGGTAGATTTCGGCGCGTTGGTGTTCGTCTTCGGCCCGCAGTGCCAGGCGTTCGATGCGTTCGGCGACAGTGACCGTGGCCGCTGCCAGGCTGGCGAAGGCTTGCAGGGCCTCCAGTTCGACCCGTTCAAAGCGCTCGGTGTCGAGGGCGTCCAGGGTCAGCAGGCCCCAGGTTTTGTCGTCGATAAACAACGGGCAGCCCATGCAGTCATGCACTTCCAGATGGCCGTGCAGGCCACTGACCAAGCCATCGTAGGGGTCGGGCAGTTCGCTGTCGCTGTCAAAGCGGGTGGGGCCAGGGCTGCTCAGCAGCACGGCAAAGCGTGGGTGTTCGCTGACCTTGAAGCGCCGACCCAGGGTGTCGGGGCTCAAACCATCCACCGCCAGGGGCACCAACCACTCACCGTCCAGGCGCAGTAAGGCGGCGGCATCACAGGGTAGCAGGGCGCGCATGGCTTGCAGCAGGCGCCGATAACGCTCGCCTTCGGGCAGTTCGCGTGACAGGTCGGCAACCAGTGGCAGCAGGGTGGTGAGCAGCGATTGTGCAGTCATAATGACTCCTTGTAGTCCTTAGGACTATAAGGTGTAGGAGGTTATATTGACTACAATGTATTTAACTTATTGAAAAATAACGATTTATAAGTTGGCACGATTACTGAGTACTCAAGGTAATCCGTAAAAAGACCCAGGAGTCTTCCCATGCTAAGTGCCCAAGACCGTGCCATCGTCAAATCCACTGTGCCCCTGCTGGAAAGCGGCGGTGAAGCGTTGATCACGCATTTCTACCGCATGATGCTGTCCGAATACCCTGAAGTACGCCCGCTGTTCAACCAGGCCCACCAGGCCAGTGGCGACCAGCCTCGCGCGTTGGCCACCGGGGTATTGATGTACGCGCGGCATATCGACCAGTTGGACCAATTGGGCGACCTGGTCGCCAAGATCATCAACAAACACGTGGCGTTGCAGATCCTTCCGGAGCACTACCCGATCGTCGGCACCTGCCTGTTGCGGGCCATTAGCGAAGTGCTGGGCAGCGAGATTGCCACCCCCGAGGTGATGAACGCCTGGGGGGCCGCGTATGGCCAGTTGGCGGACATCCTGATCGGTGCCGAAGCGGCCATCTACGACGAAAAAGCCCAGGCGCCGGGTGGCTGGCGTGGTGCGCGGCCGTTCGTTCTGGTCAAGCGGGTGGAGGAGAGCGACGAGATCATCTCGTTCTATTTCGCCCCGGTGGACGGCGGCCCGATCCTCGCTGCTACGCCAGGCCAGTACATTGGCCTGAAGCTGGTGCTGGAGGGCGAAGAAGTCCGCCGCAACTATTCTTTGTCGGCCTTGACCGATGCCGGGTTGTACCGCATCAGCGTCAAGCGCGAGGCGGGCGGGCGGGTGTCCAGCTACCTGCATGACCAGATGCCGGTCGGCGCGACCCTTGACCTGTTCCCACCTTCGGGCGAGTTCACCCTGGCCGCCAGCGATAAACCACTGGTGCTGATCAGCGGTGGCGTCGGCATCACGCCCACCTTGCCGATGCTTGAGGCGGCCCTGGCGACCGAGCGTGCGGTGCACTTTATCCACTGCGCCCGTAACGGCGGGGTGCATGCGTTCCGTGACTGGGTAGACGCGCTGGCGGCCAAGCACCCGCAGCTCAAGCGCTTCTACTGCTATGCCGAAGATGACGGGATAAGCCCGGCAGCGGACAAGGTCGGCCTGCTGAGCCAGGAGCAACTGGCGGCCTGGTTGCCTGCAGAACGGGATATTGATGCTTACTTCCTGGGGCCCAAAGGCTTCATGGCGGCGATCAAACGTCACCTGAAGGCATTGGGTGTACCCGAGAAGCAGGCGCGCTATGAGTTCTTTGGCCCGGCTGCGGCGCTGGAATGAGCTCGTCGTAGCAACACTGTCCCAATGTGGGAGGGGGCAAGCCCCTGCCACATTGGGTGCTCTATTTTTCCTGATTAATCCCCTGTTAACCGCCTTCTGTTTTAACCATCCCCTGTGTGTAAACTTGCGGCCATCAGGCACAACCATAATCGGGTAAAGGGATACGGGGATGAATGACGAAATGCGTTTGGGCAGGGAGCGGCGCTTTCTGGTGTTGCTGGGCATCATCTGCCTGGCGCTGATTGGCGGGGCGCTGTACATGCAAGTGGTGTTGGGCGAGGCACCGTGCCCGCTGTGCATCCTGCAACGCTATGCCTTGTTGTTGATCGCAGTGTTTGCGTTCATCGGCGCCGCCCTGCGCTCCAAGGGGGCGGTCACGTTCTTTGAAGGGTTGGTGGTGCTCAGCGCCTTGGGGGGCGTAGCGGCCGCCGGTCATCATGTGTACACCCAGTTCTTCCCCCAGGTCAGCTGCGGTATTGATGTGTTGCAGCCGATCGTCGATGAGCTGCCCCTGGCCAAGGTGTTTCCCCTGGGCTTCCAGGTCGATGGCTTTTGCAGCACGCCTTATCCACCGATCCTGGGCTTGTCCTTGGCGCAGTGGGCGCTGGTAGCGTTTGTACTGACGGTGATTCTGGTGCCCCTGGGCATCTATCGGAATCGTCGATCTAAAGCCTGAGCCTGTTCGGCACGGCGCCCCGGTCTTCCTTGAGTGAAGGCCGGGGCGTTTTTGTTTGTAGGGATTTGTGAAAGCGCCGTGATGAGGGGCAATTTAAGGTGTGCGCGGCATGCGACATGTTGTCACACGGAGGCTGCCGCAGGAGGTTTCTGACCTGCTGGATCGGCCATTAAATTTGCACCCGGCGCGTAAATTGTGCTGTCAGTTCGTGGTTGGATCGACACCATGAAGTGCGTGAGGTTCCAGCGCTTGGGTGATGTCTGAATGCCTTGTTTTATGGGGACTTGGATCCGTTTGCCATGCCCTTACAAGCCGTAAGGGAAGTGGCGGCCGGCTCAATAACACGGCAATTTTTGTGGTTTTTGTTGAGAATCGAACACGATAAGATCGCGAACCTTTGCAAGAATGGTGAAGGATTGTTGCTCGAATCGATAAAAATTATTTCTTTATAAGACATGGTTTATACATCGCTAGCTAACTACAATCGCCCGCACTGAATGTCCGGTGCTGTTCAATCTTTGAGCATTGGAGCGGTCGAGGAGCAGATGGAAGGCTCTGTGCGACCCCAGGTTCCGGCAGCCTTTCAACTTTCCGCACCAAATGGAATTGGTCTGTAACAAGGCCTTTAACCACGAAATCGAATAAGAACTCACTGCAGGTCCGTGAAACGTACAGTTATGACGTGGCGGGCAGGCTCTTATTCAATCGAAGAGAAATGCCAACCCTTGGCAGGGTGAAGTGTTGGCGATCAAAACCCAACTGCATTGCGCAAGCTGCTTTAGAGGTCGTGAGATGAGTAAAAACAGGTACCCCCGATTACTAGGCTTTTTGCCGCTGCTTGGCATGATGTTAATGCTGGGAGGCTGCAAGTGGACCTTGCTCGACCCAAAAGGACAGGTCGGTCTGGATGAACGAAACCTGATCATCACCGCCACCCTGCTGATGCTGCTGGTTGTGGTTCCTGTGATCGTGATGACTTTCGCCTTCGCCTGGAAATACCGCGCGTCCAACACCAGCGCGACCTACGCGCCGAAGTGGTCGCACTCCACCAAGATCGAAGTCGCGGTGTGGCTGGTCCCGATCCTCATCATCATTGCCCTGGGTTATGTGACCTACAAGTCCACCCACGCACTGGACCCGTACCGTCCGCTGGAATCCGACGCCAAGCCGGTCAACATCGAAGTGGTTGCGCTGGACTGGAAGTGGCTGTTCATCTACCCGGACCTGGGTATCGCCACCGTCAACGAGATCCGCTTCCCGGAGCACACCCCGGTTAACTTCAAGATCACCTCCGACGCCGTGATGAACTCGTTCTTCATCCCTGCACTGGGCGGTCAGATCTACGCGATGGCAGGCATGCAGACCAAGCTGCACCTGATCGCCAACCAGAAAGCTGAAATGGAAGGCATCTCCGCTAACTACAGCGGCGCTGGCTTCACCGGCATGAAATTCAAAGCGATCTCGACGAGCCAGGAAGATTTCGACGCCTGGGTAGCCGAAGTCAAGGCCGCACCTAAACAGCTTGATCAAGCTGAATACGAAGCCCTTGCCAAACCAAGCCAGAACAACCCTGTCGCTCTGTACTCCACGTACACGCCGGACCTGTTTCAGAAAATCGTCGACAAGTACGAAGGTATGAAGCCAGGCAAGCCGGTCAAGCACGAGAAGAAAGAAGTGGCCGTGGTTGAAGGTTCTGATACGGGCTCGCATTCAACTGCTGGGGCAGAGGAGTAAACGATGTTTGGTAAATTAAGTTGGGATGCGGTCCCGTTCCACGAGCCGATCGTGATGGTGACCATCGCCATGATCGCGCTGGGTGGTCTGGCACTGTTTGCGGGTATCACTTACTTCAAGAAGTGGACCTACTTGTGGACCGAGTGGCTGACTTCGGTCGACCACAAGAAAATCGGCGTCATGTACGTCATCGTTGCCATGGTCATGCTGCTGCGTGGTTTTGCCGACGCCATCATGATGCGTACCCAGTTGGCCATGGCCACCGAGGGTTCGCCTGGCTACCTGCCACCTGAACACTATGACCAGATCTTCACCGCTCACGGTGTGATCATGATCATCTTCATGGCGATGCCATTCTTCACCGGCTTGATGAACCTTGCCTTGCCGCTGCAGATCGGTGCGCGTGACGTTGCCTACCCGTTCCTGAACTCCCTGAGCTTCTGGCTGCTGGTATCCGGTGTTGTGCTGATCAACATTTCCCTGGGCGTCGGCGAATTCGCCAAGACCGGTTGGGTTGCGTATCCGCCACTGTCGGGCATTCAGTACAGTCCGGGCGTGGGTGTGGACTACTACATCTGGGCGCTACAGTTATCAGGGCTCGGGACGACGCTAACGGGGGTCAACTTCCTGGCCACCGTTCTGAAGATGCGCGCCCCTGGCATGAAACTGATGGACATGCCGATCTTCACCTGGACCTGCACCTGGGCAAACGTCCTGATCGTGGCTTCGTTCCCGATCCTGGCCGCTACCATGGCGCTGCTGTCGCTTGACCGTTACCTGGATTTCCACATTTTCACCAACGAACTTGGTGGCAATCCAATGATGTACGTGAACCTGTTCTGGGCATGGGGTCACCCTGAGGTGTACATCCTGATCCTGCCAGCGTTCGGTATCTTCTCTGAAGTGATCTCGACCTTTACCGGCAAGCGCCTGTTCGGTCACCACTCGATGGTCTACGCCTCCGGCGCGATCTCGATCCTGGGCTTCATGGTTTGGCTGCACCACTTCTTCACCATGGGTTCGGGGGCCAGCGTCAACGCCTTCTTCGGCCTGGCGACGATGCTGATTTCCATCCCGACAGGGGTGAAGCTATTCAACTGGCTGTTCACCATCTACCACGGTCGCCTGCGTATCACCAGCCAGGTTCTGTGGACCCTGGGCTTCATGGTGACCTTCGCCATCGGCGGCATGACCGGCGTACTGCTGGCCATCCCGGGTGCTGACTTCGTACTGCACAACAGCCTGTTCGTGATCGCTCACTTCCACAACGTGATCATCGGTGGTGCTGTATTCGGTTACATCGCTGGTTTCGGCTTCTACTTCCCGAAAGCGTTCGGCTTCAAGCTGCACGAAGGCTGGGGCAAGGCTGCATTCTGGTTCTGGATCTCGGGCTTCTTCGTCGCGTTCATGCCGCTCTATGCACTGGGCTTCATGGGCATGACCCGTCGCCTGAACGCTACCACCAACCCTGAGTGGGTGCCGTACCTGTACGTCGCCATGTTCGGTGCGGTGATGATCGCTGTGGGTATCGCCTGCCAACTGATCCAGCTGTATGTCAGCGTGCGTGATCGCAAGCAGAACATGTGCGAATCCGGCGACCCATGGAACGGCCACACCCTGGAATGGTCGACCTCGTCGCCACCTCCGTTCTACAACTTCGCTGTGATTCCTACTGCGAACACCATTGATGCGTTCACCGAAGCCAAGGAAGACGGTACTGCGTACCAGAAGCCTAAGCACTACGAACCGATCCACATGCCAAACAACACCGCCACCGGCGTGGTGATGGGCGGCCTGCTGACTGTGTTCGGTTTCGCGATGATCTGGCACATCTGGTGGCTGGCAATCGTGAGCCTGGTAGGCACTATCGGTTACTTCATCATTCACGCTGCCCGTGATGATCAAGGCTACATGGTGCCGGTCGAGACGATCGAACGCATCGAAGCCGAGCAGCACGCTCGCCTGGTAGCCGAGAAGAAGATCCCGGCCAACCGTGTAGAAACCTCGTTGGAACAGGCTTAAACCATGTCGAACTTAGTGACCAATGCTGGACACGCCCATGTCGATGACCATGGGCACGATGACCATCACCACGACTCGGGGCCAATGACCGTCTTCGGTTTCTGGCTCTACCTGATGACCGACTGCATCTTGTTTGCGTCGATCTTCGCGGTGTACGCGGTACTGGTAAACAACACTGCCGGTGGCCCGTCGGGCCACGACATTTTCGAACTGCCTTACGTGCTCGGCGAAACCGCCTTGCTGTTGTTCAGTTCGATCACCTACGGCTTCGCCATGTTGGCCTTCTACAAGGGCAACAAAAAAGGCGTACTGAGCTGGTTGGCACTGACCTTCCTGTTCGGCCTGGGCTTCATCGGCATGGAGGTCAACGAGTTCCACCTGCTGATCTCCGAAGGCTACGGCCCGCACCGTTCCGGCTTCCTGTCCGCGTTCTTCACGCTGGTAGGCACCCACGGTCTGCACGTATCTGCCGGCCTGCTGTGGATGGCGGTGATGATGTATCAGGTCAATAAGCACGGCCTGACCAACACCAACAAGACTCGCCTGAGCTGCCTGAGCCTGTTCTGGCACTTCCTGGACGTGGTCTGGATTTGCGTATTCACCGTCGTCTACTTGATGGGGACTCTGTAATGGCTAATGCACACTCCCATGACAGCCATGATGCGAGCCACGGCAGCGTAAAGTCTTACGCTATCGGCTTCATCCTGTCGGTAATCCTGACCCTGATCCCCTTCGGCCTGGTGATGTACCCAACCTTGCCCAAGTCCATCACCTTGATGATCGTCCTGGCGTTCGCGGTGATTCAGGTTCTGGTTCACCTGGTGTACTTCCTGCACCTGGACCGTTCGCAGGCCCAGCGTGAGAACGTGATTGCGTTCGTGTTCGCAGGCTTGGTGATCGTTCTGCTGGTTGGTCTGTCGCTGTGGATCATGTTCAGCATCCACACCTACATGATGGCGAAGTGAGGTAAGACCCGATGTCGCTTAAGCACTTTATCCAAATCACCAAACCGGGGATCATTTTCGGTAACGTGCTTTCTGTGGCGGGCGGTTTCTTCCTGGCCTCCAAGGGACATGTCGATCTGGCCATCTTCCTGGCGGCAATGATCGGTACGTCCCTGGTGGTTGCTTCCGGTTGTGTCTTCAACAACTGCATCGACCGCGACATTGATATCAAGATGGAGCGCACCAAGAATCGCGTGCTGGTCCAGGGCCTCATCTCCCTGAAACTGGCACTGATCTACGCGACCGTCCTGGGTGTTGCCGGTGTAGCCCTGTTGTACAAGGTGGCCAACCCGTTGGCGGCGCTGTTTGCCGTGATCGGCTTTGTCATCTACGTCGGCCTCTACAGCCTGTACCTCAAGCGCAAGTCGGTTCACGGCACGCTGGTGGGCAGTCTGTCGGGGGCGATGCCGCCGGTGATTGGTTATGTGGCTGTAACCAATAGCTTCGACATGGCCGCGCTGACGCTGCTGGTGATGTTCAGCCTGTGGCAGATGCCGCATTCCTACGCCATTGCGATTTTCCGCTTCAACGACTACCTGGCTGCTTCGATTCCGGTATTGCCGGTCAAGCGTGGTATCCAGGTCGCCAAGAAACACATCCTGCTCTACATCCTGGCCTTCCTCGTGGCGACCTTGATGTTGACCTTCAGTGGCTACGCCGGCATGAGCTACCTCGCCGTCGCTGCCGCCATGGGCATGTACTGGTTGTACATGGCCTGGACCGGCTACAAGGCGGTGGATGACACTGTCTGGGCGCGCAAGCTGTTCGTGTTCTCGATCTTCACCATCACCGCGCTCAGCGTGATGATGTCCCTGGATTTCCAAGTGCCCAAAGAGCTGTTGCTGACCTACGCTCACTGAGTGGTCGTGCAGTGAAAAACCCCGCCTTCGAAAGAAGCGCGGGGTTTTTTTTGGCGTGGGCTTTAAACTATTGCCGAATTCGATAAATGCAGGAAGCAAAGTGATGAGTAAAAAAGCCGTTGTGGTATTCAGTGGCGGGCAGGATTCGACCACCTGTTTGATCCAGGCGCTGCCGCTGTATGACGAAGTGCACTGCATTACCTTTGATTATGGCCAGCGCCATGTGGCGGAAGTCGAAGTCGCCCGCCAGCTTGCCCAACAGCTGGGGGCCACGGTTCACAAAGTGATGGACGTGTCCTTGCTCAATGAGCTGGCCATCAGCAGCCTCACGCGTGACAACATTCCCGTACCGACGGTGAACAGCTCAGGTGAAAGCCTGCCGAGCACCTTTGTGCCGGGGCGCAATATTCTGTTCCTGACCTTGGCGTCGATCTATGCCTATCAGGTCAAGGCCGAGACCGTCATTACCGGCGTGTGCGAAACCGACTTCTCGGGCTACCCCGATTGCCGGGATGAGTTCGTCAAGGCGCTGAACAAGGCGCTCGAACTGGGCATGGAATACCCGCTGCGCCTGGACACTCCGCTGATGTGGCTGAACAAGGCCGAGACCTGGGCACTGGCCGATTACCACGAGCAGCTGGAGCTGGTCCGCCACCAGACGCTGACCTGCTACAACGGCATCATCGGCACGGGCTGTGGCGACTGCGATGCGTGCAACCTGCGTGCACGGGGCTTGAATGAGTATCTGCAGAACAAGGCGGATGTCATGAAGCGCTTGAAGCACACGTTGCAGTTGAAGTAACTAGACCCAAAAGTAGGTCGAGGTCTCCCTGATGCGTGGAGATTGAGATGTGGGAGGGGGCAAGTCCCCTCCCACAGAAGAGGCATCAGCCAATAGGCTCAAGTGCTGGAGCTGGTCAGGTAGCGCTTGAACAGTGAGCGCGCGCCGTACGCGGGCAAGATATTGAAAAACGCAAAGCCCACTTTGATCGCGATCTGCACGTAGATCATGCTCAGGATATCGCTGGTCTGCATGGCACCGTAGAAGGCAATAAAGCAAAACAGGAAGCTGTCGATAATGACCGCAAAGAAGGTGCTGAGAAAAATACGCAGGTACAGGTATTTGGAATTGGTCAGTTCTTTGATCTTGCACAACAGGTAGGAGTTTATGTTCTCCGACACCAGGAACGAGATCGAAGACGCGATCAGCACGGACGATACTTGCAGGATGACGTCGTTATACGGTCCATCCAGTTTCCAGCCCGGCAGCCCTGGCAGGAAGGTTGAGCCGTAGAGCAGGATGATGATCATCGCGTTACTGACAAACGCAAACATAATGGCCCGCCGCGCCAGGCGCAGTCCGAAATTCTCGTTGAGCAGGTCCACGATCAGGAAGGTCAGCGGGTACAGAAATGTGCCGGGCGTGACGATGATGCCCAGCGACTCCAGGTAAATGGGTTTGGTCGCCGCGATGCTGGTGAAGATATAAAACGTGAACAGCAGCAAGTTCAGGATGATGTAGATCATCCAGGAGTTTTCATTGCGGTCATTGATATCGTAGGCGGTGAGTGTCTCCCCCTGTGAATAGAACTTTTTGTACACGTTCTTAACTTCCATTTTATTCAGGTTGTCCAGAATTTCGCTGTTGAGTACTTCACTCAGCTTGATCTTGATGACCTTGCCTGTGGCGATCACCATGATCACCGCCAGGCGCTTGTCATTTTCAAACCCCAGCAGTTTGTATTTGCTGTTTTCAATGCCGCCTTCATACGTTGTCATTGAAGCGCTCCTCAAGGATGTCGCCGATGACACACAGGCGGTTGGAGTTCGCACAGGGTTCAAGGGTAATGAACAGCTTTTTGGTCGCGCGGTCGTACACCAGCTTTTCTTTGTCGTTGCTCGAGGAGCCTTTCTGAACGATCAGCAAGTCGCCCGGTTCATTGAGGCCGGGGATCGCGTGTTCCAGGCGTACGCCGATCAAGTTGCAGGAGGTGCCAAAGTAGTAAGTCAGCGGATAGAGCGTGGCCAGTTCGCCAATGCGCTTGTCCAGGTTCTGCATTACCAGGCTTTCCTTGAGCACCGGCACCGCCGCAGGGTTCATATTGCCCTGAGGGGAAACACTGCTCTCGATGGTTTCCTTGGCTTCAAAATTGAGCGTCTCGATTTCATCGTAAGAGACGCCGAAGAAGTCAGAGATTTTGCGCACGGTCGACTGCTGTACGTTGACGACCTTGCCTTCCAGGATGTTGTAGATGGTGGTCCTGGTCAGGCCGGCGGCACTGCATAACGAAAGCTGCGTTTCACCACGACTTTTGATCAAGTACTTGATGTTGCTCTTCAAGTGCTCGGTTTTTTCCCGTCTGTGTATCAAGTGCTCACCACTTCCTTTTAGCCATCAGTCCATTTACCGGCGCAACCCACCCTTGCGGTTCGCGGCGGCGCGAGTGTTGCACGCGTCAGCCCCAACAATAAAGTCCTGAGTGCAGGGTTTCCACTGGTTGAAGGCAAATTGTGGGTTACTTGCTGAAACGTCACTGCACGGGAAAATCCGGGCGGGCAAAAATGAACATTTAATTGGGAAAATGTTTAATTTGCTGTTTAATTGAGCCTCAGGTTCAGGACGGACCGGCAGGCAACACCCAGGCGCAGCACCGAGGAAGGAACCCGCACTGATGGCAGCCAACACCCTACAACTGAAGGACCAGGCCGACCTGTTGCGTCGTGGCCTGGCGGATCTGCGTACAGAAGATTTTGAACTCGCCAGCCTCCTCGATGCGGAAGTCGCCCGACAACACCGCACCTTATCCCTGGCGTCTTCTTCCTGTGCGGTCAAGCCGCGAACCCTGGTGGCCTGCGCTTCGGCGTTGGTCAACGTGAGCGCCGAGGGCATACCGGGCAAGCGTCACCGCACCGGCTGTGAAAACGTCGACCTTGTCGAGTCCCTGGCCATCCGCCGCGCGCGCGAGCTGTTCGATGCCCAGTACGCAGGTGTGCAGTCACACTCGGCCTCCAACGCCATTTCCCAGGTGCTCTCGGCGCTGCTGGAGCCCGGTGACACATTGCTGGGCATGGCTCATGACCATGGCGGCGACCTCACCCTCGGCAGCCCGGCCATCTTTACGGGCGCCTACTACAAGGCCCTGCGCTACGGTACGAACAGCGATGGGCTGATCGATTACGAACAGGTGCGCAGCCTGGCCCTGGCTCATCGCCCGCGCATCATTATCTGCGGTGCATCGGCCTACTCTCGGGTGGTGGATTTCGAGCGGTTTCGTGGGATTGCCGATGAGGCCGGTGCCATTTTACTCGCCGACATTTCCCACATCGCCGGGCTGGTGGTGACGGGGCGCCATCCCAGCCCGATCAACGCGGCCCACGTCACCACCACCTGCACCCACAAGCAACTGGGCGGGCCCCGGGGTGGCCTGATCTTGTCCGGACGTGACGCCCACACCAAGGTGCCTGGCCTGAAGGCGACCTTTAGCCGCGTGCTCGAGCAAGCCGTGTTCCCGCGTATGCAGGGGGCACCGGCGGTCAACCTGATCGCGGCAAAAGCGGCGGCGCTGGGCTACGCAAAGTCGGCGCAATTCGATGCGTGCATGGGGCGGGTGCGTACGCTGGCCGATGAAGTGGCCAGTGCGTTTCAGGCGCACGGTTACGATGTCGTCGGTGGGCGCAGTGAAAACCATACGGTGCTGATTCGCTTGCGTGGCGGGCTCACCGGGGCCATCGCGGAGTTGGCCCTGGAGGACTGCGGCATCGTGGTGAACAAGCATCGCGTGCCGGGTGAGACCCGTACCTCGTCGGTCACCAGCGGGTTGTGCATAGGCACCGGCTCCCTGGCCCAGCGCAACCTTGACTCGCAGGCTTGTCGCCACGTGGTCGCGTTGGTGTGCCAAGTGCTGGGCAGCGTGACCCCGCTTGGCGAACAGGATTACCAGTTGGCGCATGAGGTGCGTGAAACCCTGCGTTCAGCGGTGGAAGCCGTGTGTGCCGACTACCCCATTGCCGACTACCTGGAGAGCTGACGCTAAATCGGGCGCCAGCATTCTCGTCATATTCCTGTGTACGACCCGTGCGAATCCCTCGCTCGTCTACAAGGAGTAGTCATCATGGCCAGTGTCAGTCGTCGGTCCCTTCTCGCCCTCGCAGCGGCCTTGCCCGTGCTGGGGCGCCTGGATTGGGCGTTCGCCAGCCCGCCACCGACACAGCCTGACAAGGTGTTGCTCAACTACAACGAAAGCCCCTACGGCCCCTCAGACGCGGCCCGCGCGGCGATGCAACGTGGGATTGCAACGTGCGGACGTTACCCCTACCCGGACATGTACGCCTTGGCAGCCTTGTTTGCCCAGCAGCAAGGAATCAATGAGGAAAACGTCGCGGTGTTTGCCGGCTCGATGGCTGCCCTGCGTTACGCGGTGCTGGCGTTCACCAGCCCAACCCGCAGCCTGGTGATGGCCGCGCCGTCTTACGAAGTCCCGCGCCAGGCAGCCGAGTCGCACAAGGCGCCGGTGCACGAGGTGAGCCTCGACGCGCAGCATGCCCATGATGTAACGGCCATGCTGGCCGCAGACCCACAGGCCGGCATGCTGTATTTGTGCAACCCCAACAACCCGACCGGCACCCTGACCCCGACCCAAGCCATCGGCCATGCCCTGTCCAGCAAACCCAAAGGCAGCGTGCTGGTGGTGGATGAAGCCTATATCGACTTCTGCGACGCCCCCAATTGCGTGGGCTGGGTCAAGGACCATGACGACCTGCTGGTGCTGCGTACGTTCTCGAAAATCTATGGCATGGCCGGTGCGCGCCTGGGCTTGGCGATTGGTCATCCGGCGCTGTTAGAGCGGCTGGCCGTGTTCGGTGGTGACAACGTGCCGGCCGGCTCAAGCTTGCTGGGCGCGCGTGCCAGCCTGGAAGAGGCCACATTGCTGGCGCAACGCAAGGCGCTCAATGCCAGGGTGCGTGATGAGACCGTCGCTTGGCTGAACGCGCGGGGGTTTACCTGTACGGCTTCACAGAGCAACTGCTTCATGATTGATGTGCAGCAGCCGGCCGAGCCGGTGGTTGCAAGGCTGGCCGCACAGAATGTACTGGTCGGGCGGGTGTGGAAGAATTGGCCGCAGTGGGTGCGGGTGACGGTGGGGAGTCAACAGGAGATGCAGCGGTTTCGGGAGGTGTTTGCGGCGCAAGTAGCCTGACCGGGCAGGTTTGTGGCCTCAATTGCGTTCGTCAGATTACGCCCGGCTCGCCGTCGGAAGCACTGGACAAGGTCAGTTGGGCGTGTTTCATTCTTGTGCTTAAGTAGAGATATTTCCTACGATGTGAGTCGATTTTGAGCAGAAGTTTCGGGATTGAAACTCTTCTGCCGGATCGCTAGCTTCACATGTTGTCACTTATCAGGGACGATAGTCATGCGACGCGATGGTCAAGCCAATAACAACACGCCCATGCAGCCCGCCGATGTGCGTCAATTGCTCGATGCCGAGCTGAGCCGGCGTGGCCTGGGGCACTTCGAGGTCTACCAGTGTGGGCCGACGCTGGATGAAGCGGAAATCATCACCAATTACCCCGATGCGCTGGACCGCTCCGACTCGGCGGATGATTTTTACCCGCGCGGCCAACTGCTTTCCTTGTCCAAAGGCCGGGTAAAGCCTTTTTTCTGGAGCGATGAAAACCTCATTGCGCCTGCCAACGAAGCCGTCCCGGTACCGGGCCCTTGCGCGCCGGTCGGTGAGGGCGCGAGCTTTATCGTGCATGGCAACCGAGGGTTCTACTCCATCCTCAACCTGTGCAGTTTCGGCGAAGATCAACAGTTTCGCGATACGGTGCTGGCCAATAAAAGTGAACTGCAGATGCTGCTGGTCTCGGTCTACGACGAGGCTCTGGAAAGCTGCGCTCCGGCTCCTGCATTGGCACAGGAAACCGTGCTCACGCCCCGGGAGACCGAGGTGTTGTCCTGGACCAGTCTGGGCAAGACCTACAATGAAATCGCGCTGTTGACCTCCATGAGCCCGCGTACCGTCAAGTTTCACATGAAGAACGTCTTCAGCAAGCTGGATGTCACCAACGGCAAGTCGGCCATTCGCAAAGCCCTGCAACTGGGTTATATCCGCCAACACGCCTGATCTCCAGGCATTCCCCCCTCTTTTCACATCACGCCCGCCGGTGAGTTTTTACCGGCGAGTGTGCGCGTGTGCGTCGCTGCGGGATACCTGTCTAAAAGGGCAGCTTGTTCGCCATCGAGTGGTGCTTTAGTTTTTTTTGCAGCCGATGAGTATAGGGGGTGTTCTCAATTAGTTTCCCCACCGCGTTGTCGCCTTAAAGCGGGCCAGGCAAGGCGCAGGCCGCAGGGAAGGGTTGCTCCCATTCCAAGGCCCCCCTCGCTCAGGCAAAAAAAAACAATAGCCGCAACATCTGAAAAAAACCTGAGCCCGGGAATGGGCCTGGTGTTGCAGCATGCCGCTTAATTATGGAGTGATTATGCTGGTCGATAAAAACAAAGAGCCTGCTGGCGAATACGCTGCGGGTATTTCCCGTGAAACCTTCGGGATGCTCAAGCATCTGTGCAAAAAAGATAACTATCACTGGGCAATGGCGCTGGGTAAGGATTACGCGATCATCGCTTTTGCCGTCTATCTGTCCTTGGGAATCAGCTGCTGGTTCTACCCGGTTTCGCTGTTTCTGATTGGCACCACGCAACGAGCCTTGGCGAACGTGTTGCATGAGGCCTCTCACAAGATCCTGGCGAAGAACCGTTTTATCAATTGGTTCTCCGGCACGTTTCTGTCCGGTTACCTGATCTTCCACCTGCTCCAGTCCTACAGCATTTCGCACATCAAGAATCACCACGTGCACCTGGGCCATCCGGAAAAAGACCCGGACTACAATTTCCATCTCAAGTGCGGCCTGTACGATGTTCAGCAAAGTGAGCGTGAGTTCTTCCTGAAGAACGTACTGCTGGCCCTGTCCGGCTACCGTACCCTTCAATACATCAAATACATCGCCAAGGACCGGGTCCAGGGCCAGGACCCGCGCATCCGCAAAGAGCGCATGGTGCTGTGGGCCTACTGGGCGGTGATTTTTGCCGTGGCCGCCTGGTTTGGCGTGATCGCTGAGCTGGTGTTGTTTTGGCTGGTGCCGCTGTTTACCACTGCCGTCGCCGTGGGTTGGATCATCGAGCTGGCCGAGCACTACCCGTTGCCTGCCGCAGAGACCGACAAGCTCTTGCTGACCCGCAACCGCAAGGGTAACGCCCTGGAAAACTTCTTTTTCGGTCGCCATGACGACAACTACCACCTCGTGCATCACCTGCACCCGGCCATTCCCCACTGGAACATGCGCCAGGCCCATGAACTGCTGATGTCGCATCCTGAGTACGCCCGTTGGGACAACCTGTGGGCCGGGATTTTTACCCGCGACCGTCATAGCCGTCACAAAGAAACCATGCTCAGTTACGCGGCCAAGTTCCGCGCTCACAAGATTGCCAACCACGCCGACGACTCGAGTTTCGCACGTCGCATGCTCAACCAGGCTTACGGGGTTTAATGCCATGAACACGACCGACAACAGCCTGCTGGCAACCCTGGCCCTGAAAAAACTGGCGGCGAACAAGACCTATCGCGACCTGTTCCTGGCCAGCGACACGCTGCGCGATTTCCTGCGCCCGGCGGCCCTGCGCTACATCATTTCCGAAGACCGCCTGGAGATGCTCGACAAGCTGGCGGCCCTGCAAGGCAAAGGCTATCGCACCGGCGTCGAGTACGTCGGTGAAGAGGCGACGACCCTGGCCGAAGTGACCACGGCGACCGATGAGTACCTCAAGCTGATCGACTTGATGGCGCTGCACCCCAAGCTGACCGAGCCACCGCAGCTGGGGTTCGACCTGTCCAACGTCGGCACCATCATTTCCCGCGAACTGGCGATCGAGAACTGCTCGAAGATCCTTACCCATGCGGCCGACAAGGATGTCGGTGTGATCATCAGTATGGAACGCTCCCAGTGGACCGACTCGATCCTCGATATCTTCCTGCACCTGAGTGGTCGTTTCCCCAACCTGGGCATCACCCTGCAAGCGCAGTTGAACCGCACCCCGGATGACCTGGGCGCGATCCTGGAGACCGGCTGCAAAGTGCGCCTGGTCAAGGGCGTCTATGCTGAACCTGCCGCGATCGCGTTGCCCCGTGGCGATGCGCTCGACAAGCGTTACCTGGGGTTGCTGGACCGCATCAACGGCGCGAGCACGAACTATGCTTTCGCGACCCAGGACCCGCGGCTGGTGGAAGAAATCATCACCAGCCGTATCGCCGATCGTGGCGAGCTGGAGATGCTCCACGGCGTACGCCCGGAGCTGATCAAAGCCGTGAAAGACCAGGGGCAAGTCAAGACCCGGGTGTCGGCGGTCTATGGCACCAATTGGTACCTGCACCTGCTGCATCGTGTGGCTGAGTTTCCGCAGAATATTTTCCTGGCGCTGGATGACGTGGCCTCGCAACGGCCCTCCGAAACCGCCAATCACTACTGAAAAGGACATCCTCATGAAACGTTACGTCGCGCTGGTTGATGTCTATTCGAGCGGTAATTTCCTGCCGCAGTTTTTCCGCGATGCCGGCTTCGGCCTGATCCATGTTCAAAGCACACCCGAACTGATGCCGAGCATGCTCGGGCCGAACCTGGCGGAGTTTGAACACAACCTGATTTTCAACAATAACGCCGAGGACATCGTGCGCCGCTTGCGTGAGTTCGATGTGGTGGCCGTCATTGCCGGGCAGGAGCCGGGTGTGCCGTTCGCCGACTACCTGAGCGAACAGCTGCAATTGTCGACCTCCAATGGCAGTGCAGGCTCACGCGCTCGTCGTGACAAGTTTGAAATGATCAACAAAGTCGCCGCTGCCGGCTTATTGACCGCGCGCCAGATCAAATCCTCGGACCCCGCCGAGCTGCTGGCCTGGGTTGAGGCCGGCCAGGTCTTTCCTTGCGTGATCAAACCGCTGAGCTCGGCGTCGACCGACGGGGTTTCGATCTGCCATAACGTCGAAGACGTCAAGCGTGCCTGCGAGGAAGTGGTGTCCAACCTGGACATCTTCGGCCTGGCCAACACCGAAATTCTGTGCCAGTCCTACCTCAAGGGCCCGGAGTACATCGTCGACACCGTCAGCCGGGATGGGCAGACCTATGTCTGCGGTATCTGGCGTTATGTGAAGCGTGAAATCAGCGGCGGCAAGAACATCTACGACCGTGACGTGCTGATTGCCCCGGACAGCGCCGAGGCCAATGTACTGGTGGACTACATCGTGCAGGTGCTCGACGCGCTGGGCATCCACAACGGCCCGGCCCATTCGGAAGTGATCCTCACCGAAGCCGGCCCCGCGCTGGTGGAAGTCGGCGCACGCTTGAACGGCAACATGGAGCCCAAGTTCCATGACATCAGCCTGGGCGGTAACCAGGCGCAGCTCACTTACCTGGCGTACTGCGACGGTGAGGCGTTCAAGGCAAAGTATGCCGGCAAGCGTTACCACAAACTCAAGGAAGCCTGCGTCATCAACACCGACACCACGCTGCAAGGCGAGGTCACCGGGTACAACGAGGCGGCCATTCACTTGATCGAGGCGTTGCCCTCGGTGCATAAGCTGAGCGTCAAATACAAGGCCGGCAAGTTGATGAAAAAGACCGTCGACTTGCTCAGCAGCCCGCTGCGGGTGTTCCTGCTCTCGGAGAACCAGCGCGATATCGACCAGGACTACGAACAGATTCGTCAGTACAAAGACAACGTCTATGTGATTCGCTGATGATGGGCACCTATCACGCATTACGCGGGCTCAATGGACGGTTGCAGTCGCTGTTCCTGATTACGCTGGTGTTCCGCATGGGCACCATGGCGTTCCCTTTTTATGCGGCGTACCTGATTCATCAGCACGCCGTCTCGGCGGGGACCGCAGGCTTGCTGGTGGGGGTGTATGGCGCGGGTGCGCTGTTTGTGGACTTGATCATCGGTGCGGTGATCAAGCGGTTTTCCGCCAACCGGGTGATCCTCGGTTCGTTGCTGCTCAACGCCGTGCTGCTATTGATCATCCCTTCGGTGGATAACACCATTGTGCTGTTTGTGTTGTCGTTTCTCTGGGGCGCCTGTTACGAGGCATTCACCCCGGCGACGTTCTCCGAGACGGTGGCCCACAGCAGCAGTGAGACGCGCAAAGTGGCGTTTTCCTGCAACCGCTTGGCCATCAACATCGGCATGGCGATCGGGCCCTTGCTGGGTAGCCTGATTTTCCTGAGCAACGCCGACGCGGTGTTTTACCTCAATGCGGCGTTGTCATTGGTGGCGTTCGTGGCCTGCCTGCGGTTCGGGCGTGCGGCACCGGTCGCGCACGCGGCGGCTGTCGTCGGCAAGGGCCATGGTTTGCCGGAGAGCGCACCGCACGAGCGCTCACGGTTGCTGGTGATCCTGCTGGCGGCATTGCCGGTGCACATCGCTTATGCGTTGCCGCCGACCTTTCTTTCGGCCTACATCATCACTTACACCGAGTTGCCGGCGTACTTCGTCGGCATCATTTTCTTCATCAATGCATTGCTGGTGATTCTGTTCGAGGTACCGATCAACCAACGCATGTCGCACCTGTCGAGCAGCCGTTCGCTGGTGGCCGGTTTCCTGGTGGCCGGCGTGGGGTTCTTCCTGATGGGGTTCAGCCATATCGGCGCGCTGTTGCTGGTGGCCACGGTGTTCTGGAGCCTGGGCGAGATGATCGTGTTTCCCGGCATCACCCACTATGTCAGCAGTATTTCCAGCCGCCATACGGTGGACCGCAACCTCGGCTATTACTCGGCGGGCGTGAATATCGGGGTCATGGTCACGCCGTCGCTGGCGTTCATGTTGGTGTCCCAGCCGTCCCTACCGTCGCCGTGGTTGCTGGCCGGCACGGTGTTGCTGCTGTTCGCGGTGGCGGTGGGCGTGATGAAGAGCTCGACTCTTTTATGGAACAAGGAAGCGTGAAATGAATATCGTGCATCTGAATACTGCCGGTGCGGGCCTGATGTCGTCGGGAACCCTGAATGCGATCCAGCGTTTTACCGCCATTGAAGCGCAAATGGGCAGTTATGAGACGGAGCTTGCCTACGATGATTTGCTCAACGTCGACCTGTATCGGGTGGCGGCCGGGCTCTTGAATGCACTGCCGTCGCAGATCGGCTTTTTCAGCAGTGCGACCGAAGCCTGGACCAGCATCCTCGGCAAACTGCAATTTCCCCGAGGCAAACGGGTGTGGGTGTCGACCTCCGAGTACGCGGCGAACCTGATCTTTTTCAACTACCTCAAGCTATCGCGCGAGATTCGCGTCGAGGTGATTCCCACCACCGCCACCAGCCCGCTGGACCTTGAATGGGTGCAGCGTCACCTGGACGATGATGTATTTCTAGTCAGCGTGTCGCACCTGCCGTCGTGCTGCGGGGTGATCAACCCGGTGGAAGCGTTGGGCGCGCTGCTCAAGGACTCGAAGGCGTTGTATGTGGTGGACGCCTGCCAATCGCTAGGGCAGTTGTCATTGGACGTGCGTGATATGCACTGCGACTTATTGACGGGGGCGGGCCGCAAGTTTCTTTGTGGGCCCCGTGGCAGCGGGATCGCCTACGTGTCGCCACGCCTGCTTGAGCGGTTGGCGTTGAATTTCGCGGACTTGCACGCCGCCAGCACCGATGGCCTGGTCAATCGGGTGGAAGTGTCTGGCGCACGGGTGTTGGAAATTGCGGAAAAGAGCTTTTCGGCCCTGGTGGGCTTGCACACGGCATTGCAGGAATACGTGAAAGTGGGTGGCGGGCAGGTGAGTACCGAGCCCTATGCGTTGCTTGCGCAGGAACTGCGGCGTCTGCCGCAGCTGACCCTGCTGTGCGACCAGTTCGAGCAGACCGGGATTGTCTCGTTCGTGCCGCACAACACCACGGCCAAGGCGTTGGTTGGCCAAGCCCGCGAGATGGGGCTCAACCTGTGGGCGGGCACTGCCGCCCATACGCCGTTGCTGCTCAAGGACCTCGGCGCCACCCACTTCGTGCGTGCCTCGGTGGGCCGGCATGTTACCCTGGCCCAGGTCGAGCAAGCCCTGGTGACCTTGCGCAGCCTACTGTAGCGTCAGGGGCTCACTGGGCGGCGATGGCATACCCGTCGAACGCGCTTTGCTGTTGCAGTGCGGTCACGATGCTTTTGCGCGTGACCGGCTGCTCCACACCACTGTTGTCGACGAAGGTTTCACTTTCCAGCTCCGCCTCGCTGCCTTCACCCACGAACGTAAAGCCCAGGAACTCCAGCGCCTCACGGTCAACATTGAGCTTGGAGCGCGGTGTGCGCAGTGGCAGGGTGACGCTGATGCCATCCTTGCTGATCACAAACACTTCGGTTTCTTTCTTGGCGCGTGCGGCCTTGCCCTTGCCGGCGCTTGGGTGGTTGATGGCCTGGTGCGATTGGTTCAGCACTTTGAGGGCCAGGCCGTAGACCAGTTCCTGGAACTCGGGGTCGTCCTTGAAGCTGGACAGGATGCGGCTGATGGAGAACTTGCTGCTCAGGTCTTCCAGGGCAAGGTTGTCGGCAGCCTCGGCGTCCTTCAGTTGCTTGAGCTGGCCCATCAGGTCATAGGCTTTGTCATCGTCGAAGGCATCGTGGGCCTGGCGGATGGCCACGCGCAACTCGCGGATCTGATCGCTTTCCTTGGAGGTGTGAAACGCGTCCAGCACCATCTCGCTGATGATCTTGGCCGCTGGCACGTGCTGTGAAAGATTGATGGCGTTTTCGTATTCAGCCTTGGAGCGCAAGGCGACTACGGATTCTTCTTCGGTGTAGGAATCGGACATTGAAATTTCACTACTTCAGTAAACAGAGACAAAAAACGTCGCGCATTTTCAGCGCGCAGGGTGGTCAGGTCAAGGCAGCACAATGCCCTTATCGCGGCGCAAGGCGACCAGCGCCCGCCGCAGCCGCACGGCCCGTCCGCAGAACAGACCAACGGTAAGCCCCGAGACGCCAACGACATCAGCGACCACACCACCAGCACCACTGGCAGGATCATCAGCGAACGGAGGTTCTCGCGCCCGCCCAGACAGGCTTGATCCCGTAGTAGCCAATCCACAGGTAAATCGCGTAGACCCAAAGGGGCGTGCCTTGAAGGATATCGAGCATGCTGGGCGTCCTTGCATAAAACATCGGGTACTTCAGGAGCAAGCTGCTCCTCTCAGTAGTGATAACGACAGATCAAGATCTGCACTTCATTATTCTCAACGCCATAAACCAGGCGATGTTCGGCAGTGATTCGTCGAGACCGGAATTCGTCGAAACCACAGACAGATAGGCAGGCCGGCCCTCAGGGGTAAAGACTGGCCGAACGGCAGCAAACCGGCGGATGCGCGTTACTCGTCCAGTTGCTTGAGGCAGGCTTGGAGAATATCCAGGCCCTCTTCAAGCACCGCAGGCTCGATGGTCAGCGGTGCCAGCAAGCGCACGATATGGCGCGACTTACCGCTGGGCATCAGCAGCAAGCCGGCGTCCCGCGCCAGGCCCAGCAGTTGAGTCAGTTGCTTGGCGGCGGGCGTGCCATCGGCGTTGCTCAGCTCGATACCGCGCATGGCGCCGACGCCGGTGAGTCGGCCCAGGTAAGGGGACAGTTGCTGCGAGCGCCAGGCTTCATGGCGGCTGACAATCGCGGCTTCCTGCTGGGCTCCCCACACCTGCAGATGCTCATCGGTCATCACCTCAAGGGTGGCCAGCGCTGCGGCACAGGCGATGGGGTTGCCCGAATAAGTGCCGCCCAGGCCACCTTTGGGCAAGTTGTCCATCAGCGCTTTGCGCCCGACCACCGCCCCCAGCGGCACCCCCCCGGCGATGCTTTTGCCGAGCAGGATAAGGTCCGGTTCGATCCCCAGGCGTGAGAAGGCAAAGCGCTGCCCGGTGCGGCCGAAACCGGACTGGATTTCATCGGCGATCAACAGGATCTGGTGCTCATCGCAGAAGCGGCGCAGCGTCTGGGCGAATTCGATATCCAGGGCCAGGAAACCGCCTTCGCCCTGCACCGGTTCGATGATGAAACAGGCCACGTCGTTTACGTCGATTTCCACGCTGAACAGACGGTCCATGGCCTTCAGCGCTTGAGCACAGGTCACGCCGTTATCGGCGCTGGGGTAGGGCAGGTGATACACCGGGCCGGGCAGTACGCCGACCTTCTGTTTGTAGGGCGCAACCTTGCCATTGAGGTTGAGGGTAGCCAGGGTGCGGCCGTGGAAGGCGCCGTCGAAGGCGATTACCGCCGTGCGGCCGGTGGCGCCGCGTACGATCTTCAAGGCGTTTTCCGCTGCTTCCGCGCCGCTGTTGGTGAGCATGCCACTGACCGGGTAGCCCACGGGGATAAATGCGCTCAGACGCTCCATCAACTTGATGTAGGGCGCATGGGGCGCAGCGTTGAAGGCGTAGTGGGTCAGTTGGGTGGCCTGCTCGCGAATCGCCTCGACCACGGCCGGGTGGCAATGGCCCAGGTTGAGTACGCCAATGCCGCCGACAAAATCGATATAGCGTTTGCCCGTGGTGTCCCAGACTTCGGCGTTCTTACCGTGGCTGAGGCTGATAGGGTGAACGATGGAAATCGACTGGCTGATGGTTTCGCGGCTCATGAATCTCGGACTCGGCAATGGCGGGCGTCTTTTTATCTAAGCCGCCCGCCGTGCCTTGCGGCAAACGAAATAAAGTCGCCGGGTCATTCCAAATCGGAAGGAGCTGTTGCCTAAAGGTCGTTTGTGGCCCGGCGGCAAAGCTGTCAATACTGCGCGCAGCACCACACACCGGCGCGGGCTGTGCAGCGCCGAATAATAAGGAATGACAGGGAGCGCCTCGCATGAACAACCTCAACACCACCTTGGCCGCCATCGGCA
Source organism: Pseudomonas sp. MWU15-20650 (assembly GCF_023242475.1). Lineage (GTDB taxonomy): Bacteria > Pseudomonadota > Gammaproteobacteria > Pseudomonadales > Pseudomonadaceae > Aquipseudomonas. The sequence continues at coordinate 70,227 of NZ_JALJFG010000002.1, forward strand.
CCGCTGCAGCCTTGTGTCTGGCCGCCAACGCCCAGGCGGGCGTGACCCTGGATGCGATCCAGAAGAAGGGTTTTATCCAGTGTGGCGTCAGTGATGGCCTGCCGGGTTTCGGCGTGCCGGACAGCACCGGCAAGATGACCGGCATCGATGTGGACGTGTGCCATGCAGTGGCGGCGGCCGTGTTCGGTGATGCGTCGAAAGTGAAGTTCAGCCAGTTGACCGCCAAGGAGCGTTTCACTGCGTTGCAGTCCGGCGAGATCGACGTGATTTCGCGCAATACCACCTGGACCAGCTCACGAGACTCCGGCATGGGCCTGGTGTTTACCGGGGTGACCTATTACGACGGTATCGGCTTTCTGGTGAACAACAAGCTAGGAGTGACCGGCGCCAAGCAACTGGACGGTGCGACCGTTTGCATCCAGGCCGGTACGACCACCGAACTCAACGTATCGGACTACTTCCGCACCCACGGCATGAAGTACACGCCCATCACCTTCGACACCGCCGATGAAAGCGCCAAGGGCCTCGAAGCTGGGCGTTGCGACGTGTTGACCACCGACCAATCGGGCCTGTATGCCCAGCGCATCAAGATGGCTCACCCGGACGAGTTCGTGGTGCTGCCCGAAGTGATCTCCAAGGAGCCGCTGGGGCCGCTGGTGCGCAAGGGTGATGACGAGTGGTTCAGCATCGTCAAGTGGACCCTGTTTGCGATGATCAATGCTGAGGAAATGGGCGTCACTTCGCAGAATGTCGAAGCGCAGGCCAAGACCACCCAGAACCCGGACGTGGCACGGTTGCTCGGTGCCGACGGCGATTACGGCAAAGACCTGAAGCTGCGCAAGGACTGGGTGGTGCAGATCGTGCGGCAGGTGGGCAACTACGGCGAAGTCTTCGAGCGCAATATCGGCCAGGGCAGCGTGCTGAAGATCAAGCGCGGGCTCAATGCATTGTGGAGTGACGGCGGCATCCAGTACGCGCCACCGGTGCGCTGAGCGGGTAATCGGGCCACACCGGCTACTCCGATACCCCATCTTTCCCCGCCGCCTTGGACCGATACAGGGCTTGATCAGCCCGTTCCATCAAGGCAGCAGGGGATTCGCCCAGGCGACGCTCGACCACACCCAGGCTCAGGGTGACTTTGACGTCGCCCACGGCGGGCACCTCCTTGATTGTCAGGCGAACTCTTTCGGCCAGTGCCTTTGCCGTCGCCAAGCTGCTTTTGGGCAGGACCACCATAAACTCATCACCGCCCCAACGCGCCAGCAAATCTCCGGGGCGTGTGCAGGCGTCGAGGTGTTCCACCACTTGCACCAGGGTCTGGTCGCCTACGCCGTGGCCGTATCGGTCATTGATCGGCTTGAAGTCATCAATGTCCATGGCCACCAGGGCCAGCGGTTGACGGAAGCGCTCGGCACGCGCGCATTCCTCCAGCAGGGTTTTTTCCAGGCGATAACGGTTGGCGATACGCGTCAAGGAGTCCCGTTCGGCCAGGGAGCGGTTTTCGTCCAGCTGCAACTGCAGTTGCTGGTTGACCCGCGACAATTCAAGGGTGCGTTCGGCGACCAAGGCTTCAAGGGATCGGTTGCGCCGTTGGAGCTGTTCGATGGAGCATTTACGCGTATGAATATCGCGGTGCGCGCCGACCATGCGCGCCACTGAATTATCGGGGTTACGTGCAATGACGTAGCCTCGGTCTTCTACCCACAGGTAAGTGCCGTCGGCTTTGCGGCAGCGGTACTCGGCCTGGTATTGGGGGGTGCGTTGGCAGATGTAGTCATCAAACACAACCATCACACGCGGGTAATCCTCAGGGTGGATCACGCTCTCCCAGGTAAACACGCTGTTCTCCAGGGAGTGGCGGGGGTAGCCAAGCATTTCGTACCAGCCCGGGTTGCGGTAGACGAAGCCGGTATTGGCGTTCCAGTCCCAGATCCCGTCACTGACCAGCTCCATGACCGCGTGCAGCATGTCGGTGCTGAGGTCGGAAAAGTCGTTGTGCAGCGGTTTATTGCTGGATGTATCGTCCATCAGCGCGCTTCCTGCGTAGGCGGTGCCCAAGGTCAGTCATTGTTGACGCCGATACTCCGTGGCTCGCGCTACTGTACATCGGGGGTTGCGTGGATTGAATAGGGGGAATGCACTGCTTTTGGCTGGTGGCAATAGGCTACTTTTTCGGTGCGAGCATCCTCGTCTTCGGCCGGCCATCCGCATTGTGCTGGTAGATCACTTCAGGCTGGCCCTGCTGATTAAAAAACACCTGGCCGATCCCGGCCGAATTCCACAGCCGTTCACCGGCTTCGGCATGTTCCGGAATATGCGGCACCACCTGCATGGGGCGGCGGCGGGTGAATCCATTGAGCGGTGAGCGCGGTGAATAGAGCCAGCGGTTGAGGCGGTCGAACCATTCCAGCTGCCTTGGCGGGAACTCGTTCTTGATGCCGCTGCTGGTGATTTGCCAGATCCTGGGGCCACCGTTGCGGTGGCGGATCAGCACCTCGTAGACGAACGAGTAATGCACGTCGCCGGAGAGGATCACATAGTTACCCGGCGTGCGGGAGTGGCGGAAAATATTGAGGATCACCTGGGCGGCACCGCGATGGGCCATCCAGTTTTCGGCATCCACCAGCAATGGAAAACCGCACCAGCTGAAGACCTTTTGCACCGTCTCGATCAACTTGACGCCAAACACTGGCGCGGGTGAGACGATGATGGCCGACGGGTGGTCGAGCAGGGCCTGTTGCAGTTCGCTCAAGGCTTCCCAGTCCAGCAGGCCGGAGGGCTGCTTGAGGGTGAACTCATTACGCCAGCGCCGGGTACGGGTGTCGAGTACCACCAGGGCAGGAGTGGTGGGCAGCACGTAATGCCAGTGCTGGAATTTCAGCAGGGCGTCCAGCAGGTCATCTTGCGCCGTGGCGTCGAGGTGGTTGTCTGGCGCGTGGGCGGTCAGCGCCTGGGTTTGGCTCAGCAGTTCGCTGAACACCTCGGGCTGGTTGCCCCAACCTTGGCATAACAGATAAGCGAGCAAGGCGTTGCCGATAATGCGTTTGGAGAAAGGATGGCCGTAGGCGGTTTCTTCCCATTGGGCGCTGAGGTTCCAGTCGTCGGTGATGTCGTGATCGTCGAAGATCATCAGCGTCGAAAGGTGGGCGAACACCCGTGCGACGCCAGGCAGGCTGTTGCGCAATTGATCGATCTGTACCTGCTCGCGGGCATAGCGTTGCTGTTCCTCGACGCTCAGTTGCGGCGGCTGCGGCGTGATCAATGTCCATGGTGTGGGCGACCAGACCAGCAGGTACATGGCCATCACTTCGGCAAAGGTCACCAAGTGATTGTCGGCGGTGCTGCTGGTAAAAATCGGCTTTTTCACGCCGCCGAAAAACCGTTCGCGCAGTGTCTCGTTGCTGTCCAGCGCGGGTAGCAGATCGGCGCGATGGTAATAGCTGGCGCGATGCCCATAGAGGCTGGCGCTGTCATCCACCACGGCGCCTTCCAGGTACTCGTCGTACAGGCCCAGGCGCGCGATTAGCCCATGAATCGCCCGCAACATGGGCCCGGCGACATCATCGGCGTAGATCTGGTCACCGCTCATCAACAGCAAGGCCGGGCGTTCGGCAAGCGTGTGTGCTTCGGCCAGCAGGCGGTCGACGCACAGCAAGCCGTCGTCGGCACGGTGATGGGGTTTGCGGCAAGAACCGTGCACCAGTTGGTGGATGCGGCTATGCAGCACGAAGTTCGCAGAGGGGGCCTTGGCATACAGCAGGTGCGGCGCCCATTCGGCGATGCCGGTACCGTCGAGCAGCAAGTCATAGTCAATGACCACGTCCTGGGGCAGGGCGCTACCCATCGATACGTCGATCAGGTGAATAAAGGCGTGGTGCCCAGCGCGGACAACCTGGCAGTGCTGGGCGTCGAGCGCAATATACAGGGGCTCGTCCTGGGGGGATTGCAGCCTTAACGTCATGTGTAGGGCACGACTTCCTACCAGCCAGATGACCAGGCGCTGCGGTTCCAGGCGCCGTAGCAGTGGGCCGGCAATGACTGCGGGCAGTGTGTCGGGTTGAAGCATCAGGGAAGCCGCTCACACGGGGTAGAACTCAAGAGGGTAGCCCAGCGGATGTCGGTGTTTTGTTAATGAGGTACAACGCTGGGCGCTGCATTCCTGGCTAGAGGTCAGGGGCGTCGCAGGCCGACCGGGCTGTTGGTTGACACCCCCTTGCCCGGTCAGAGCACTTTGCCGCCTCCTAAAGAATCCAGGGACGAGTTATTTGGCTGCTGCACCTGTTGGTTTTGCCTCGGTTGATTGTGTCCGGACGCTGAAGGTTTTTCCACAGGGGTGACGGGGGGCTGAGCCGTTTGTACGGCTTGGGTGAGGTTATAGCTGTGGAACGCGCTACCGATATTCATAAGGTACCTCGTTGCTCAATGGGAAGAATGTTCTCGCATCAATACTCCCTTTGAGTGCGCACTGATTCAGTGGCATTGGCCGGGTTCAGGGTTCCCGGCCTTTGGTATCGGCGTGTGTTGAAAGAGGGCGCGCGTGGGTATTTCAGGCCGGCTTGGGCACCGTAAACCTGAACTCACTGCCTTGGCCCAACTCACTCAGGGCTTCGATCCGCCCACCATGGGCCTGGACGATACCCTGGGTGATGTACAGTCCCAGCCCGCTGCCCGTTGGGTTGTTTTCGGTCTGGGTCCAATAGCGATCAAACACATGGGGCAACTGGTCAGGCGCAATGCCGTCACCGGAATCGCGCACCGAAAACACGATCTCTTCGCCGTTGCTCATGGCGCTGATACCAATGTTGCCTTGGCGTGGAGTGAACTTGATGGCATTGCCGATCAGGTTCGACAGCACTTGAAACAAACGCTCCGGGTCGGCATTGATCTGTAGGCCAGGCTCGGCGTTGAACGACAAGTCGATGCCTTTTTCCGTCGCCAGTGGCACCAACAGCGAATAAGCCTCTTCAAAGAGTTGGCTGACGTCCAGCGCCACCGGTTTGACCACATAACGCCCAGCCTCGATTTTCGAGGTGTCGAGCAAGTCTTCCAGCAGCACATTCATACGCCCGGCCGCCTGCTGCATGGTGTCGATGGCTGAGGAGATCCGCCGTGAAGTGTGTGGGCCGTCTGAGCTGAAGGCTTTTTGCATCATGCCGCAGAGCATCGAGATGACGGTCATTGGGTTGCGCAGGTCGTGGGAGACCACGGCCACCAATTCATCACGGGCGCGCACGGCTTGTTGCTCGCGTAGCACTTGGCGAGACAGGTCGTTTTCCAGCGCCGAGCGGCGCAGGTCGTTGGCGGCAAACAGGTCGCCATGGCTCCACTGGGTGGAGATGCCGGCCATTTCCACTTTCCAGATTTCAAACGAGGTGCGTGGGCGCAGGCGCAGGCCGGTGTCGGATTTTTCCAGGTTCAACGGCTTATTCGGGTCGCCGCTCCAGTGGATGTTCTCTTTCACCTCCGGGCGGAACCACAACACACCATTATCGACCGGCTTGGGCAGGCTCATGGCGAGTACGCCGCTGGCCACTTGCTGGTACTCGGTGGCGGGCGGGTAGACCGAGGCCAGGTGATGGCAGGAGAACACCGGCTGGCCCTGCTGTTGCAACCACTTGTGCAGCGCCCGGATCTGCGCCGGCTCCGGGCAGTTGCCGTAGCGGTGCAGTTGCTTGTCTTCGATGATCGCCACGCCGCCGGACAAGGTCAGGTCCATCAACCGTTGCCCTTGTTGGGCCAGGCCGTCGAACACGTTTTGCTCGGAGGCTTTCATCGCCTGGTCGAGTTGCGCCAGGGCCTCGACTTTCTCTTCGCGCTGGCGGCTCAGGTCCAGGGCTTCCATGGCACTGATCTGCAACGACAGTACCTGGCCGAGGGTCTGGCAGGCCGTGCGCAGCGCGTTGGGCACCAGCAGCGGCTCGCGGTTGCCGCAACTGATCAGCCCCCAGAGTTTGTCGCCCTTCATCAGCGAGATACTCATGGACGACAGCACCCCCATGTTCTGCATGTATTGGCAATGAATGGGCGACACACTGCGCAGGGTGGCAAAGCTCAGGTCGAGTGGCTGGCCGGTGTCCGGGCGCAGCTTGGGCAACAGTGGCACCGGCTCGTAGGACGCATTCGGGATGATACGTAGCCAGTTGGTGCGATACAGTTCACGGGCCTGTTCAGGGATGTCGGAAGCCGGGAAGAAAAGCCCGTTGAACAGCTCCATGGACGGGGCCGACGCTTCGGCGATCACTTGGCCATGGCCTTCGTCTTCAAAGCGATAGATCAGTACCCGGTCATAACCGGTCATGGCCTGGATTTCATTCACGCTGATTTCGTAGAGCGCCTGCAGGGTTTTCGCCGATTGCAGGCGTTGCAGCATCTTGCTCAGGTCGCTGGTGCGGCCATTGCGTGCTTGTGGCTTGAAGTCTTCGATCCAGGGTTCGAACTCCAGCACCAGCACGTGCTGATGGCGATGCAGCAGGCCCTCGAAGGGCGCACCGTTGAAGGTGACATGCAGGGGCGGGGCCTCGAAAAACGTATTGCTCTCGGCCATGGCCTGAACAGCCTGGGCGAGTTCGGCACCGATCAGTGTGTGCAACGGCTGGCCCAATAACGCCTTGGGTGCGTGGCCGAACAAGGTGTCGACGTTCGCACTGACCTGGAGGATGTTCAGGCCAGGCTCCGACAATGTCAGCAACACGCCGTGGGGCTGGATCGCCCCCGGAAAGCGAATGGGTTCGTTGGCGCAGTTGGCAAGCAGCTCCTCAAAATCATCGGGTTTCATAGCAATACCTCCTGGCTGTCGAGCCATTGCTCAAAGCCGTTGAATGTCGAGCAGGCCGCTATCACCGCGCGCCGTTTGGCGGTTGTGTCCAATGGCTGGCGGTCCAGGTAGTCAAGAAAGTCTTTCCAGCGTCGCCCCGTTTCCGCGCCATACACATTGAGAAACGCGCCGCCGTTGTCGGCATCGATCGCCAGGCGCAGCGCCATTTCCCGACGCAGCACCTGGCCGCCGAGGGTCGCGCCTTCCAGCACATACAGGGCACCGAGGCAGGCGGCGGGCGTATCGAAGCTCGGGAGGTCGGCGCAACGGGGCAGGGCGTTGAGGGTGTTGTCATCCAGGCCGAGCGCGTGGAGATCGTTGACTAGCGTCGGAGTTTTCGCACGCAATACGCAGTCGAAACCGTCTGGGATCAAGCCACTTTCATACAGCGCTTTTTCCATCGGGGCATAAAACCCGTAATACGCCTGGAGCAAGCGCCGGTACCCATCGGCATCCAGGCACCCGGAGAAAAACGGTAGGCGTTTTTCCAGCGCGACGTGCAGCAGGCGCGTGCCCGTACGCAGTGTTTCCAACAATGAGGGCACACCAATGTCATGGGCCTGTGAATGCATTCGATGAGCTCGAGTTGTGGGCCTTTCAGCCCTGAATGACGCGTAAAAATGGGCGACAATTCTACACAGCTCTTGGCCGTTAGCTGAATGCGCGAGGCGAAAAGACTGACCAATAGATCAGGAAAATCACTCCTTGTGTGGCAAATGACCGCGAAGTGGGGGGCGAAGTTCGGTTTAAATGATGTCGTCGCGCTATCAATGCATCGACGAATGCTGCTGGGTCAGTGCCAACTGCACGCACTCGAGCAGGCGCTCGGTACTCCATGGTTTGGGTAAGAACCGGACGCTGCCCCCTAACTGTGAAGCCAGCGCCGTATTGCCCGAGGTCAGCAATACCGGCATCGACGGCCATCGGTGGGCGACGACTCGGCTCAAGTCATAGCCGTTCAACAACCCTGGCATCTGGATATCACTGACAATCAGATCCACCGTTTCATCATCGCGCTCCAGAAAAATCATCCCTTCATCCGCCGAGGGAAATGAAATGACATGAGCCCCGAATTCCTCCAGTACATCCACCATCAGCGAGCGAATGATCTCGTCGTCTTCCAATACCAAAATCGATGGCTGAGCCATGATCCTTACTCCACCATCAGGGTTCAGTAAGGTGGAGTGGGCACCGGCCGATTAGGTTCGATGGGATGTTTTTTAAACGATGGGTGGTCACTTGAAGGGGGCGTCGGCATGAAGGGTGTATTTAACTGGCGGCGGCCGTACTCGTCACGCTAGGCTCCGCAAAACCAGAGAAGGGCCTGATTACCGGGCTTTTTGAACAAGGCTGTTAACTGTGAATGCTCCCGCCCACCCATTGCCGGACCAGCACCTTGGCAATCGTATGATCAAGGTCGATCACGCCGGCGAACACGGTGCGATCTGTATCTATAGCGGCCAGCTGTTCATGGCGCGGCTGTTTAATCCGGCGCTGGTGACTGAACTGCGCGAGTTTCTCAGCGACGAACGCCGCCACCGCGCGGTGTTCAAGGCCGAACTGCAGCGCCGGGGCTACCCGCGTTGCCGCAGCTATTGGTTGTGTGGGGTCGGTGGCCTTGCGCTGGGGTTACTCACTGGCCTGTGCGGCCGCAAAGCCATCATGACCACCACCGTCGCGGTCGAGCGCGTGGTGCTCAAACACCTTGCCCATCAACTGCACACACTGCGCGACATCGACCCGCAGGCGGTGGTGGCCATTGCCTCAATCGTGGATGAAGAACAGCACCACCACGACCAGTCGGCGGCGCAGATTGATGTGCGTGACCCGTGGTTCAGGGTGTTGACCCCGGTGGTCACGGCGTGGACCGAAGCCGTGATCTGGATGGGCATGCGTTCCTGACAAACAGGCATAATCACCCGCAACACCCGAAGTGGAGCCTCCGATGAAGTACGCCTTACTCACCCTCGCCCTGACCCTCATCACCGGCCCGGCCCTTGCTGCCGGGAATGCCGAGGCGGGCGGCAAGCTCTTCAGCAAGACCTGTGGCGGCTGCCATAGCATCGGTGAAGGCGCACGCGGTGGCTTCGGCCCACAGCTCAACGGCATCATTGGCCGACCTGCCGGTACGACCACGGACTATCAGTATTCGGATGCGATGAAGAACTCCGGGGTGGTGTGGACCCGGGACAAGCTTGCCGCGTATATCGAAGCGCCGAAGAAGGTGGTGAGTGGCACGCGGATGATTTTCTGGGGGATCAGTGATCAGGAGAAGATTCAAGACATCCTGGCCTATCTCGAGACCTTTCAACCTAAGTAATGCTCAGCGCATATTCCTAAACACCCTTAACCGCGTACTTTCATGCAGCCCTCGCGTCAAGTGGTGGCACTGTGCGCCGGCCCGTCTAACGAGCACAGTTCATCCCCTGGTTTGCTCAAAGATGGCATCCAATTCCGTCAGAAAAGCGTGGCTGTTGATAAGTAGGTTCAGCCCGCAGACGGCGAAGGTGCCGTGGGTTCTGGGTCGCGAGCTCAGCCAAGCACTGGCGCAGCATCTTGGCATCGTGAGGTAGGCGCTCTGAAAAAATATCCCACCCACAAAACTCAAGCGTCTCGGGCATTTCTACCAAGCCGGTGATGGCGTCCCAAAAGGCATCCCAGTTTTTTGCCATACCCGTTGGGAAAGTTGAGTGAAGTGCGCAGCGTGGCGTGAAGTTCTTTGGGGGCCTGGATGCGGCTCAGGTCTATTTTGATGATGGATGAACGGGTCACTTGTGCACCCTTTGCTTTTTCATCTGCTACAGCTCAGGCTGAATTCTGTGAGTCTGCATTACTCGTTTGCAACTTCGTAATCAAATGCGATGAAGTAGTCGCTTTCTGAAAGAACAATTTCATGAGAAAAGTGCGGCTGTATCACTAATAGCCATTCCCGGCGCAATTCAAACATGCCGTTATTGACGTCCACTGCGCTCAACAACCCGAGCGTGGAAATCACCGAGTAGTCATCTCCGCAGTCCGCTGAACTCTCCGTTCCGTTTAGCCTCTCTGTGGTTCTGTCGAACCATTCCAACCTTATTTTTAATCCCATGTAGCCCTCACAGATATTTTTTGATGTTTCGTTTTTTGATCGGCCCTTTTAGCGGCTTGCCGCTTATGTGGTTGAACGCACCTATATGGCTCCCATCACTCGCTAGATAAACCTCCAGCTCCCCGTGCTGAGAGTCCCATTCATAGATCTTCCGACCTTTTCCCTCAATCCAGCGTTCTCTCAGCCCGGCGCCTCCTTGTCTGGGAGTCTTGGGTTTTGCTTTTATCAGATTCACAAAGCCAGTTATTTGTTCAGTGTTAGGCGCTTTGTGGTACTTGTGATCCCCAGCCTTGGCACCTACCACCACATACAGCGACCGAACCCCCGACCCCGCCGGAAACACCAGAATAAAATCCCGATAGTCCGGTGGGTAAACAGGGTTAACCAGAATCTGCGCCGCCGCCTCAGTCGGTGGGTAGATCCAGATCACCGGTGCTTGCGGCGCAGCCTCCAATGCCGGAACACCTAAGGTGTCATTTGGATCAACGGAGGGCGTCCAGATCAGCTCTACGCCATTATTCAAATCTGCTACTAACTGGCCGCTGCGGTTTTGAAACTGCACCACCTCAATCATCTGCCACTCGGCATGGTTGGGGGAGGCCGCCATCGGGGGCAAGCCCCCTCCCACATTTTGATCTGGAACATCAGTTGAATCGTGTAGGTATTAAAAAGACCTTGGGGTGCCAAGGTCTTTTTTTGACTGTTGATCAGGCCAGCAGGTGCTGTTGTTGAAGTCGATCAAGTGTCTTTCCTTGAGGGGTGTATGACGTTTTGCTCGCGGATCTGTATCTAACGCCCAGCTTTTCAACGCCCTACCATGGTGGCCAGCACAAAATTCAAGGAGCGACACCATGCCCGAACTGTCCAGTTGGCTTGCTTATGGCCTGATCTCACTCGGCATGGTGCTCACGCCCGGGCCGAACATGATTTATCTCATTTCCCGCTCGATCTGCCAGGGACGTACGGCCGGTTTGATTTCCCTGGGGGGTGTTGCGTTGGGGTTTCTCGTTTACATGCTTTGCGCGGCGCTGGGGATCACCGCGTTGGTGATGGCGGTGCCCTTAGCCTACGACGCGCTGCGACTCGGCGGAGCGCTTTATCTGGCGTATCTGGCCTGGCAGGCGGTCAAGCCGGGTGGCCGTTCGCCCTTTCATGTGCGGGACTTGCCCCAGGACAGCCCACGCAAGCTGTTCATGATGGGCTTTGTGACCAACCTGCTGAACCCTAAAGTGGCGGTGATGTATTTGTCGTTGCTGCCGCAGTTCATCGACCCGAATGGACATGGCAGTGTGCTGACGCAGTCCCTGGTGCTGGGCTTTACGCAGATTGCTATTAGCGTGAGCGTCAACGCGGTGATTGCCATGATGGCGGGTTCCATCGCGGTGTTCTTCGTCACCCGGCCGGGTTGGCAGGTGGTGCAGCGTTGGGTGATGGGCTCGGTGCTGATGGGCCTGGCCGTGCGTATGGCGGTTGAAGGGCGGCGATAAACGCGGATTAGAGGATAGCTTTCAGGTAGTCCTTGAGTGCGTTAAGCGGGGCATTGAGTGCTTCAAGTGTCGACGCTTGGCGCACGTCCACCGCCAGCCGTTGCAGCTCGCGCCCCATCACGGTAGTGGCACCGCCCAGGGATTGGAGCGCTAACGTAATGCACTCATCAAGCTTCAACTGAATCCCCGCCAAATCCCCTTGACGCACCAACAGCCCGAACACCTCGCGCTCATACCTATCCATGATCGGGTCATCGCGTAATATCGGGCTCTCACCTTCTGTTTCATAGGCCAGTTTGTGCGAGAACAAAGCAACTGTTTCCAGTGGCAATTCCATGGTGCTGTTTCCCTCAGTGTGTTGCCAGCAGGTGATTCAGGCTAACGGCTGCAGCGCTTCCATCTCGCTGAGCCAGTTATCAAATCGACTGCACTGTTCGCGTATCGCCGGCAAGCCAATTTCAATGGCAGCCAGTGAGCCATGTAGCGGCTTGTCGTAGCCCGCGTAAAGGCTCTGAAGCCTTTTGCTCGGTGCCGTCATCGGGCTGTTGTTGATGGTTTCCGGTGTTTCAAACTCATTTCGTATGTGCATAAACCGCTCTTCAAGGGCTGGCTGGTTGATTCCACTGGCAAGCCGTCGTGGGCAACTGAATAGCAAACCTTCGAATTCGTACATCTGCACATAGGGAATGAATCGGCGCATGGCTTCATCACCTAGTTCGTTTGCCAGTCTCTCAACCATGGCTTGCAGCAAACAATCGGCTTTTTCATCCATGGAGTTTTTAACGGCGGCATGAGCTTTTCCAGGAAACTCTTCGGGCAGGCCATAGAAGTCAAAGAAGGTAGTGCAGTAGGCTTGGCGGTCGCCGAGCAGGCGTTTTTCAACATCGGTGAGCAGGCGCTCAAAGCGGAAGTTGCCGCCTTTGTGACCTGGTTTACCTATCAGTGCGGGCATCAGGTAAATATCCAGGTGGTAAAAGGCTTGAGCCAGCACCTCATTGATGAACATCTCTTCTGTCTGGCCCTCACAAATGACATGGACTCGAATCATTTGCGTGGCCTCCCGCCCAGGATGTTTTTCTCCCACAACTCGCCTATCGAGTAATCGTCCAACCATGTCTCGAAAGCTTTTCCGTCGAGGCGCTTGAAGACGGTTGCGCCCTTTTCTCGTTCGACAATGATCAGGTCGTCGATAGAGAACTCGTTTACCAACGGGACTGACTGCGTTGAGACAATTACCTGCATTCTCTTGGAGGCGGACCGTAGTAGAGAACCTAGCAAGGTGATTGCGTAGGGGTGCAGGCCGAGTTCCGGTTCATCAATGATGATGGTCGATGGTGGTGTGGGTTGGAGCAGAGCGGTGACCAGGCATATAAAGCGAATTGACCCGTCTGAAAGCTGGCTCGGCCAGAAGACGTATTCGCTATCTTTTTGACGCCACTGCAAATTGATTAGCTCTTCTTCCGTATCCAGACGACGCGGTTTGAGCGCGAAATCATCAAAGAAGGGGATCGCCAGTTGGATGGTTTTGCGAATTTGCTCGTAGACATCTGGCGTTTCTATGGACAAGTGATAGAGGTATGCCGCTAGGTTTGATGCGTCAGGACGTAGATAGTCATTGATGTGAGCGGGGCCGAAGCGCTTGACGCTTGCCATATCGCTGGTGTCGTGAAAGTGAAAGACTTTCCAGCTTGAGATTGATTCGTAGCAGTAGGCCACAACGTCATTTTTGTATGATGCATAGAATCGCTTGGAGTCGAATGCCTCTTTGAGTTTGGCTTCTTTATGGCCTGAACCCAGTGGAATCCATTGTGCTCCATAACGAGGCCCATCGAAGAAAAGCTGCTCGTCTGCGAATACAAAGTCGCCGTCTACGGTTGGCTCTAATTCGAATCGGTAGCCGTTCAGTCCAAACCTCACGAAGGATTCGACTTTCTGAGTTTCTTTGACGCCGAAACTGACAATGCGATCAGCAGTACCTTGTTGCGTAGTCCATTTTTTCAGACGCAACTCCATCATTTCGCTGAGCATACGAAAGTAAGAAACAAAGCTGCTCTTGCCTGCACCGTTGGCACCGAGCAGCACGTTCAAGCTGCTCAGGTGCAAGTCCTCGAGGTTTTTGATGGACTTGAAACCCTTGATCGTGAGCTGGCTGATGGCGTTCTTTTTGCTCATTGCTGCTTGATTCCTTTAGCGGCGCTGCTCGTCGAGTCCAGGCGGCTGTCATTGATAGCTGTTGCGGAGTTTGCCATTGATTTCAGAGGCTGGCTCTTCACTTGACGGCTTCATCCTAACGCTAATCTTTTCCACCTAATACCAGCACTTTGACTGGCGGCCATTGCGGCCAAGACAACGGGGATAAGTCTGCGGCCACTTTTCGACAGACGAAAAAAAAGACCTTGAATTTCAAGGTCTTTTTTTAAGATGGTGCCCCGAGGGAGACTCGAACTCCCACTCCTTTCGAAAACGGATTTTGAATCCGCCGCGTCTACCAATTCCGCCATCAGGGCTCAATGGCGGCGAAGTATAGAGATGAGATTACCGTTGGTCAATCACGTTTCATGGTCTATTTTCACTATTTCCGCTAGACTTCCCGGCCCTGCTAGACGAACCCCATCATGCGCGTTGCTGACTTTACTTTTGAGCTCCCTGATTCGCTGATCGCTCGCCACCCTTTGGCCGAGCGTCGCGCCAGTCGACTGCTGACCCTGGACGGGGTCAGTGGTGCCCTTGCACACCGTCAATTCACTGATTTGCTTGAGCATTTGCGCCCAGGCGATTTGATGGTGTTTAACAATACCCGGGTGATTCCGGCACGGCTGTTTGGCCAGAAAGCGTCCGGCGGCAAGCTGGAAATCCTGGTGGAGCGGGTGCTGGACAGCCATCGCGTGCTGGCCCATGTGCGCTCCAGCAAGTCGCCGAAGCCGGGTTCGAGCATCCTGATCGAGGGTGGCGGCGAAGCCGAGATGGTGGCGCGCCATGACGCGTTGTTCGAGCTCAGGTTTGCCGAAGAGGTCTTGCCGTTGCTGGAGCGTGTCGGTCATATGCCGTTGCCTCCTTATATAGATCGCCCCGACGAAGACTCGGACCGCGAACGCTATCAGACGGTGTACTCCCAGCGCCTCGGCGCCGTCGCCGCGCCCACGGCCGGCCTGCATTTTGACCAGCCGCTGCTGGATGCGATTGCCGCCAAGGGCGTCGAGACGGCCTATGTGACCCTGCACGTGGGGGCCGGCACGTTTCAGCCGGTGCGTGTGGATAACATCGAAGACCACCATATGCACAGCGAATGGCTGGAAGTCAGCCAGGAAGTGGTGGATGCGGTTGCCGCGTGCAAGGCGCGCGGCGGTCGGGTGGTGGCGGTGGGCACTACCAGCGTGCGCTCCCTGGAGAGCGCGGCGCGTGATGGTGTGCTCAAGCCCTTCAGTGGCGACACGGATATCTTTATTTTCCCAGGCCGGCCGTTCCATGTGGTCGATTGCCTGGTGACCAACTTCCATTTGCCGGAATCCACACTCTTGATGCTGGTGTCGGCATTTGCCGGTTACCCGGAAACCATGGCCGCTTACCAAGCCGCCATCGCCAACGAGTACCGTTTTTTCAGCTACGGTGATGCGATGTTTATCACCCGTAACCCGGCGCCACGCGGCCCAGAGGGAACTTTATGAGTCGTATGTCGTTTGAACTGCTGGCTACTGACGGCAAGGCCCGTCGTGGTCGCCTCACCTTTCCGCGCGGCACTGTCGAGACCCCGGCGTTCATGCCCGTGGGCACTTATGGCACGGTAAAAGGCATGCTGCCCCGCGACATCGTCGCCACCGGCGCCGAGATCATCCTCGGCAACACCTTCCACTTGTGGCTGCGCCCGGGCACCGAAGTGATCAAGAAGCATGGCGACCTGCATGACTTCATGAAGTGGCAAGGCCCGATCCTGACCGACTCGGGTGGTTTCCAGGTGTTCAGCCTGGGCGCCATGCGCAAGATCAAGGAAGAGGGCGTGACCTTTGCCTCGCCGGTGGACGGTGCCAAGGTGTTCATGGGCCCGGAGGAGTCGATGCAGGTGCAGCGCGACCTGGGCTCCGACATCGTGATGATTTTCGACGAGTGCACGCCGTACCCGGCCGACGAAGATGTCGCACGTATTTCCATGGAGTTGTCGCTGCGTTGGGCCCAGCGTTCGAAGAATGCTCACGGTGATAACACCGCGGCGCTGTTCGGGATCGTCCAGGGCGGCATGCATGAAAGCCTGCGCAAGCGCTCGTTGGAAGGCCTCGACAAGATCGGCTTCGACGGCCTGGCCATCGGCGGTTTGTCGGTAGGCGAGCCCAAGCACGAGATGATCAAGGTGCTGGATTACCTGCCGGGCCTGATGCCGGCGGACAAACCTCGTTACCTTATGGGCGTTGGCAAACCGGAAGATCTCGTAGAGGGTGTGCGCCGCGGTGTGGACATGTTCGATTGCGTGATGCCAACCCGTAATGCCCGCAATGGGCATCTGTTCATCGATACAGGCGTGCTGAAGATCCGTAACGCGTTCCATCGCCATGATGAATCGCCGCTGGATCCCACCTGTGACTGCTACACCTGCCAGAACTTCTCCCGTGCTTATCTGCACCATCTGGACAAATGCGGGGAAATGCTGGGTAGCATGTTGAATACCATCCACAATTTGCGTCATTACCAAGTCCTGATGGCTGGTTTGCGCGAGGCTATTCAACAGGGTACATTGGCCGCCTTCGTCGATGCCTTCTATGCCAAGCGCGGGCTCCCTGTGCCGCCCTTGGACTGAGTTTTCCGACCCTAAGATTCACTATTTGCAACTGGAGTGCTAAATGAGCTTTTTTATCTCTAATGCCATGGCTGACGCCGCTGCGCCTGCCGCTGCCGGCCCTATGGGCGGTGGTTTCGAGTGGATTTTCCTGGTCGGCTTCCTGGTTATCTTCTACCTGATGATCTGGCGTCCACAGGCCAAGCGCGCCAAAGAGCAGAAGAACCTGCTGGGCAGCCTGCAGAAAGGTGACGAAGTTGTGACCACCGGCGGCATCGCGGGCAAGATCACCAAGGTATCCGATGCTTTCGTGGTTCTGGAAGTCTCCGACACCGTAGAAATGAAGTTCCAGAAAGGCGCCATCGCCGCCACGCTGCCAAAAGGCACGCTCAAAGCGATCTGAGTAACAACCTTTACCAATCGACGGGGCGCGCAAGGCGCCCCGCGTTATAAGCGGGCGGCGTGATGCTGAACAAATACCCTCTGTGGAAATACGTACTGATCCTGGCGGTGCTGGCGATCGGTTTTATTTATTCCGCTCCCAATCTTTATCCTGATGACCCGGCGATCCAGATCACTGGCGCCAGCACTTCGCTGCAGGTCAATCAGGCTGATCTGGAACGCGCGAGCAAAGCGCTCACCGACGCGGGTATCCAGGTCAAGGCGGCATCGTTGGCGGCTGATGCGAAGGGCGGTTTGTTGCGCCTGACCAAGGCAGAAGACCAATTGCCGGCCAAGGATGTTGTGCGCAAGGCCATGGGTGACGACTACGTTGTCGCGCTCAACCTGGCACAGACCACGCCAAAATGGCTGCGCAGCATTGGCGCGCACCCGATGAAGCTGGGTCTGGACTTGTCCGGTGGTGTGCACTTCCTGCTGGAAGTCGACATGGACAAAGCCCTCGACGCACGCCTGAAAGTCTACGAAGGCGATGTGAAGAGCCTGCTGCGTAAAGAGAAGTTGCGTTATCGCAGCCTGCCGCAGCTCAATGGTGCCATTCATCTGGGCTTCTCTGACGAAGCTTCCCGCGAACAGGCCCGTGCGCTGATCCGCAAGAACTTCAACGATTTCGACATCGTACCTGCGGACCTGAATGGTCAGCCTGTACTGCGTCTGGCGATGACCCCGGCCAAGCTGGCGGAAATCCGCGAATACTCCATCAAGCAGAACTTGACCACGGTACGTAACCGCGTCAACGAGCTGGGTGTGGCTGAGCCAATCGTGCAGCGCCAGGGTGCCAACCGCATCGTGGTCGAGTTGCCGGGCGTGCAGGACACCGCTGAAGCCAAGCGTATCCTGGGTAAAACGGCCAACCTGGAGTTCCGTCTGGCTGCTGAGCCGGGTGCTTCCCGTGCCACTGCCGAGGAATTCGAGTTCCGCGAAGGCAACCGTCCTCCAGCGTTGATCGAGCGTGGCTTGATCATCACCGGTGACCAGGTGACCGACGCCAAGGCTGGTTTTGACTCGCAGCACGGTACGCCTGAAGTGAACATCCGCCTGGATGGCCACGGTGGCGACCTGATGAGCCGTGCAACCCGCAGCAATGTGGGCCGCAGCATGGCGGTGATCTTCATCGAGCAGCGTCCGGTCACGACCTACACCAAGCAAGTGGTCAACGGCGTCGAGAAAGACGTGCCGGTGCAGACCTTCAAGGAAGAGAAGAAGATCATCAGCCTGGCGACCATCCAGTCGCCGCTGGGTGCTCAATTCCGTATCACTGGCCTGAACGGTCAGGGCGAATCGTCCGAGCTGGCGCTGCTGCTGCGTGCCGGTGGCTTGGCGGCGCCGATGTACTTCGCTGAAGAGCGCACCATTGGTCCGAGCCTGGGTGCCGACAACATCACCAAGGGTATCGACGCGGCCTTGTGGGGCATGCTGTTCGTGTCCCTGTTCATCATCGCCATCTACCGCTTCTTCGGCATCATCGCCACAGTGGCCCTGGCGGGTAACATGGTGATGCTGCTGGCCCTGATGTCGTTGCTGGGGGCTACGCTGACCCTGCCAGGTATCGCCGGTATCGTACTCACCATGGGTATGGCGGTAGACGCCAACGTGCTGATCTTCTCGCGGATTCGTGAAGAGATCGCGGCGGGCATGACCGTACAGCGTGCAATCAACGAAGGCTTCGGCCGGGCATTTACCGCGATTCTCGACTCCAACTTGACCACTCTGTTGGTCGGCGGGATTCTCTTTGCCATGGGCACCGGCCCGGTCAAAGGTTTTGCGGTGACCATGTCCCTCGGTATCTTTACCTCGATGTTCACGGCCATCATGGTGACCCGCGCAATGGTCAACCTGATCTTTGGCGGGCGTGACTTCAAGAAGTTGTGGATTTAAGGGGCTGCCATGTTACGTACAATCAACTTCATGGGCGTTCGCAACATTGCGTTCGGCGTCACCGTGCTCCTTACCGTTCTGGCGTTGTTCAGCTGGTTCCATAAGGGCCTGAACTACGGTCTGGACTTCACCGGCGGTACGCTCATCGAGCTGACCTACGAGAAGCCGGCCGACGTTACCCAGGTGCGCAACGAGCTGGTCAAGGCCGGCTATCACGAAGCCATCGTGCAGAGCTTTGGTGCGACCACCGACCTGCTGGTGCGTATGCCTGGGGAAGACCCGCAATTGGGTCACCAGGTAGCCGAAGCCTTGCAGAAGGTGGGTGGCGACAACCCGGCGTCGGTCAAGCGCGTCGAGTTCGTGGGGCCGCAGGTGGGTGAAGAGCTGCGCGATCAGGGCGGCCTCGGCATGCTGATGGCGCTGGCCGGCATCATGATCTACCTGGCTTTCCGCTTTCAGTGGAAGTTTGGTGTGGGCGCTATCGTCTCGCTGATCCACGACGTGATCGTGACCGTGGGTATCCTGGCTTACTTCCAGGTCACCTTCGACCTGACCGTGTTGGCAGCGGTGCTGGCGATCATTGGTTACTCGCTCAACGACACCATTGTGGTATTCGACCGGGTTCGTGAGAACTTCCGTGTACTGCGCAAGGCGACGTTGGTCGAGAACATCAACATCTCCACCACCCAGACCCTGCTGCGGACCATGGCGACATCGATCTCCACCTTGCTGGCGATTGCTGCGCTGATGATCTTTGGTGGCGACAACCTGTGGGGCTTCTCCCTGGCGCTGTTCATCGGCGTTCTGGCGGGTACCTACTCGTCGATCTACATCGCTAACGTGGTGCTGATCTGGCTGAACCTCAACAGCGAAGACTTGATCCCTCCTGCTGCTACCAGCAAGGAGATCGACGACCGTCCTTGATGGGCGTTTGTTGATACGCTGTTACAAAGAAGGCACGAGAATTGAACTCGTGCCTTTTTTTTGGCTCCAAGGCTGGGTATAGCGCGGACGTTTCGGTCCGCTTGTGATGGTCAGGAGGTTCATGTGAACAAGTCGTTGCTGGTTGGTGCGGTATTGGGTGCTGTCGGTGTGACTGCCGGGGGCGCTGTTGCCACCTACAGCCTGGTAAAAAGCGGCCCTGAGTATGCGCAAGTGCTGGCGGTGCAGCCGGTGAAAACCCAGATCAAGACGCCGCGTGAGGTTTGCAAGGACGTTGCCGTGACTCGGCAGCGGCCGGTGCAGGATCAACATCAAATCGTCGGCACCGTGGTCGGTGCGCTGGCGGGTGGCCTGTTGGGTAACCAGGTCGGTGGCGGTAATGGCAAAAAGCTGGCTACTGTAGCGGGTGCGGTCGGTGGCGGTTATGCCGGTAACAAGGTTCAGGAAGGTATGCAGAACCGCGATACCTACACCACGACCCAAACGCGTTGTAACACTGTCAACGACATCAGCGACAAGGTTGTCGGCTATGACGTGCGTTACAACTTGGGCGGCAAGGAAGGCACGGTGCGCATGGATCGTGACCCGGGTGGCCAGATTCCGGTCGATAAAGAAGGTCGTCTGATCCTGGGTCAGAACCAGCAGTAGTCCCAGGCCTGGCGCAGTTCAAAATGTGGGAGGGGGCTTGCTCCCGATAGCCATGGGGCAGTCAACAGAAGTGTTGAATGTCAGATCGCCATCGGGAGCAAGTCCTCACACTTTGATTGGTGTTGTTGGGGGTGCGGCGAACCTCAAATACCAGGCATAAAAAAAGCACCCCGTGGGGTGCTTTTTTGTGCTCGCTCGCTTAGCGCTTCAGCGAGGCCGGCAGGTGCGGCTGGATCGCCGTCAGGACTGCCTTGAAGCATTTGGTGTTGCCCGCAACCACGTGGCCTTTCTCAAGGAAGTCGTGACCGCCGGTGAAGTCGCTCACCAGGCCGCCAGCTTCCTGGATCAGCAGGGCGCCTGCAGCCATGTCCCACTCGGACAGGCCCGACTCCCAGAACGCATCAAAACGACCAGCGGCTACATACGCCAGGTCCAGGCTGGCTGCGCCGGCACGGCGGATACCGGCGGTCTGGCCAACCAGGGCGCGGAACATGCCCAGGTAGTTTTCCAGGTTGTCCATCTGGTCGTCACGGAAGGGGAAGCCGGTACCCAGCAGGGCGCCGTCGAGGCTGGTGCGGCCGCTGACACGCAGGCGACGACCGTTCAATTGGGCGCCACGGCCACGGCTGGCGGTGAATTCTTCCTGGCGAACCGGATCCAGAACAACGGCGTGTTCCAGGCGGCCACGGTATTTGCAGGCAATGCTCACGGCAAAGTGTGGGATGCCGCGCAGGAAGTTGGTGGTGCCATCCAGTGGGTCGATGATCCACAGGTAGTCTTCGCCTTCGCCGCTACCTTTGTGCAGGCCGGTTTCTTCACCGAGGATGCCGTGGGTAGGGTAGGCCTTGCGCAGGGCGTCGATGATTTTCTGTTCGGCGGCGCGATCCACCTCGGATACATAATCCTTGGCGTCTTTTTCGTCGACCTTGATGGTATCCAGGCGCTCGATGGAGCGGAAGATCAATTCACTGGCGCTGCGGGCGGCGCGCAGCGCGATATTCAGCATGGGCTGCATGGATGTGTCACCTAAGGTTGTTAAAGAAAGCCGGGCATTCTAGCAGAAACTTTCCTCAGGTGAAGGATGACGTTCGCTTTCATGGCATAACCTTAGGCTGTTCTGTAATATTTGCTCCCCTTTCCCGTGTCCGAGAGCGCCTCCCTTGCTGCAAAACATTCGTGTCGTCTTGGTCAATACCAGTCACCCCGGCAACATCGGTGGGGTGGCGCGAGCCATGAAAAACATGGGGCTGACGCGCCTGGTGCTGGTCGAACCGCGGGTGTTCCCGCACCACGAGGCCGATGCCCGCGCATCCGGCGCCAATGACATCCTCGAAAAAGCCCAGGTTGTCGCCACCCTGGAAGACGCCTTGGTCGGCTGCAACCTGGTGCTTGGCACCAGTGCTCGCGACCGTCGTATCCCCTGGCCGCTGCTGGATCCGCGTGAGTGCGGCACCAAAGTGGTGGAGGAGGCGGCCGGCGGCGCTGAAATTGCCTTGGTATTCGGCCGTGAAGATTCCGGTCTGACCAATGACGAGCTGCAGCGATGTCATTATCACGTGCACATTCCATCAGACCCTGAATTCAGCTCGCTGAACCTCGGGGCTGCGGTGCAGGTGTTGACCTACGAAGTGCGTATGGCGTGGCTGGCGGCTGCCGGTCAGCCGAGCAAAGTGGAAAAGGAAGAGGTGGCGTCGACCAAAAGTGGCGAGTTGGCCACCATGGACGAGCTGGAGCGGTTCTATGAGCACCTGGAGCAAACCCTGGTGGCCATTGAGTTTCTCGATCCGGAAAAACCACGGCACTTGATGGCGCGCCTGCGCCGCCTGTACGGGCGCAGCTCGGTGAGCCGAGCGGAAATGAATATATTGCGTGGCATCCTCACGGAAACCCAGAAAGCGGCCCGTGGTGAGCTTCTTAAGCGGAAGGATTAAAAATGTTCGAGCGTTTGCGAGAAGATATCCAGAGTGTTTTCCACCGTGACCCGGCGGCGCGCAACGCCTTTGAAGTGCTGACCTGCTACCCGGGCATGCACGCGATCTGGATTCACCGCCTTTCCGGCGCCTTGTGGGGCATGGGCTGGAAATGGCTGGCGCGGCTGGTGTCAAACTTCGGTCGCTGGTTGACCGGTATCGAGATCCATCCGGGTGCCAAGGTAGGCCGTCGCTTCTTTATCGACCATGGCATGGGCATTGTGATTGGCGAGACCGCCGAGATTGGTGATGACGTGACGCTTTACCAGGGCGTGACCCTGGGCGGCACGACCTGGAACAAAGGTAAGCGCCACCCAACGCTGGGCGATGGCGTGGTGGTAGGGGCGGGCGCCAAAGTGCTCGGGCCGTTTACCGTGGGCGCCGGTGCGAAGGTCGGCTCCAACGCGGTAGTGACCAAGGCTGTGCCGCCGGGTGCCACGGTTGTGGGCATTCCAGGTCGCATCATCGTCAAGCCGCAAGTCGGTGATGAGCAAGAGGCCAAGCGCAAGGCGATGGCCGAGAAGATCGGCTTCGATGCCTATGGCGTCAGTGAAGACATGCCCGACCCGGTGGCACGCGCCATTGGCCAGCTGCTTGATCATCTGCAAGCAGTGGACGGCAAGCTGGAGGGTATGTGCGGTGCGCTGAAAGAATTGGGCAGCCCGTACTGTGCCAAAGACTTGCCTGAGCTGCGCGAAGAAGATTTTGCTGAGATCAAGGACGAGGCTGCCACCAAGGCAAGCTGAGGTTTCGCAATCACTGCAAAACCCCTGTGGGAGCGGGCTTGCTCGCGAAAGCGGTGTGTCAGTCACCGAGCATATTGACTGGCCCATCGCATTCGCGAGCAAGCCCGCTCCCGCATGTTGACCTCCGTTTGTCCTGCATTCTCGGCTCGGCCCTGTTCCCGCTGGTCCATCCCACCCTGTCCTGCTATGATTCGCGCGCCCTTTTTACGGGTAATCCTGACTAAAGTACTAGGTCTTATAGTTGACTTAAATACTCGGGAATCGCATACTTGCTCCCATTCTGAAACACCTTGGTACTTGTCCATGAGACTGACTACAAAAGGCCGATACGCGGTAACCGCCATGCTCGACTTGGCCTTGCACGCGCAAACTGGGCCGGTGTCCCTGGCCGATATCTCCGAGCGCCAAGGCATTTCCCTGTCCTACCTCGAGCAGCTGTTCGCCAAATTGCGCCGTAGCAACTTGGTTTCCAGCGTGCGTGGGCCGGGTGGCGGTTATCAGCTGTCCCGCGATATGCAGGGCATTCAGGTGGCCCAGGTAATCGATGCGGTCAACGAATCCGTCGATGCCACCAAATGCCAGGGCCTGGGTGACTGCCACGCCGGCGACACCTGCCTGACGCACCACTTGTGGTGTGACTTGAGCCTGCAGATCCATGAGTTTTTGAGTGGTATCAGCTTGGCTGATCTTGTGACTCGCCGTGAGGTGCAAGAAGTAGCCCAGCGTCAGGACCAGCGCCGTTGCAACACCAAGGCGCCGCGTCTGGACAAGATTGAAGCGTCCGCCGTCGAGTGACAGCCGCAGAGCTAACGGCACGCCAGCCAGCCTGATTTAGGAGAAAGTCCATGAAATTGCCGATTTACCTTGATTACTCAGCGACCACCCCGGTTGATCCGCGTGTCGCGCAAAAGATGAGCGAGTGCCTGCTGGTTGACGGAAACTTCGGCAACCCGGCCTCCCGTTCCCACGTATTCGGCTGGAAAGCCGAGGAAGCGGTCGAGAACGCTCGTCGACAGGTCGCTGACCTGGTGGGCGCTGACCCGCGTGAAATCGTCTGGACCTCCGGTGCCACCGAGTCCGACAACCTGGCTATCAAGGGCGCGGCGCATTTCTACGCGACCAAGGGCAAGCACCTGATCACCACCAAGATTGAGCACAAGGCTGTCCTCGACACCATGCGCCAACTGGAGCGTGAAGGTTTCGAGGTGACTTACCTCGAGCCGACCACCGACGGTATCGTTACCCCGGCCATGATCGAAGCGGCACTGCGTGAAGACACCATCCTGGTTTCCGTGATTCACGTGAACAACGAAATCGGCACCATCAACGACATCGCAGCCATCGGCGAACTGACCCGTTCCAAGGGCATTCTGCTGCACGTCGATGCGGCTCAGTCCACCGGCAAGGTCGACATCGACCTGTCCAAGCTGAAAGTCGACCTGATGTCGTTCTCGGCCCACAAGACCTACGGCCCTAAAGGCATCGGCGCCCTTTACGTGAGCCGCAAGCCTCGAGTGCGCATCGAAGCCACCATGCACGGTGGCGGTCATGAACGCGGCATGCGTTCGGGCACCCTGGCGACCCACCAGATCGTCGGCATGGGCGAAGCGTTCCGTGTGGCCAAGGAAGACATGGCTGCCGAAAACATCCGTATCAAGGCTCTGAGCGATCGCTTCTACAAGCAGGTCGAGAACCTTGAAGAGCTGTACATCAATGGCAGCATGACTGCTCGTGTACCGCACAACCTGAATTTGAGCTTCAACTACGTCGAAGGCGAGTCGCTGATCATGGCGCTCAAGGACCTGGCGGTTTCGTCCGGTTCGGCCTGCACCTCGGCTTCCCTTGAGCCGTCCTATGTGCTGCGTGCCCTGGGCCGCAACGACGAACTGGCACACAGCTCGATCCGCTTTACCTTCGGCCGCTTCACCACCGAAGAGCAAGTCGACTACGCCGCGCAGAAAGTCTGCGAAGCCGTCAACAAGCTGCGCGTTCTGTCGCCGCTGTGGGACATGTACAAAGACGGTGTCGATATCTCCAAGATCGAGTGGGCGGCACACTAACTATAGAAGCCGCCACCCAAGCTCTGTAGGAACGTGGCGGAAAACGCAGGCGTTTCTACAGGGTTCCAGAGCGGCCCTGATGAGTGAGGATTCAGTACCATGGCTTACAGCGAAAAGGTCATCGACCACTACGAAAACCCGCGCAACGTCGGCAAGATGAACGCGGAAGACCCTGATGTCGGCACCGGCATGGTCGGCGCTCCGGCGTGCGGCGATGTGATGCGCCTGCAGATCAAGGTCAACGACGCTGGCGTTATCGAAGACGCCAAGTTCAAGACTTACGGCTGCGGTTCCGCCATTGCCTCCAGCTCCCTCGCTACAGAGTGGATGAAAGGCAAGACCCTGGATGAGGCTGTCACCATCAGCAACACCCAGTTGGCTGAAGAGCTGGCCTTGCCGCCAGTTAAAATTCACTGCTCCGTACTCGCAGAAGACGCCATCAAGGCGGCCGTTCGCGACTACAAGCAGAAGAAAGGCTTGATCTAAGCATTTGGCGACGAGTAAGGAGTCAACGATGGCTATCAGCATGACAGAAGCGGCTGCGCAGCACATTCGCCGCTCCCTGAATGGGCGCGGTAAAGGTGAGGGGATTCGTCTGGGTGTTCGCACCACGGGCTGTTCCGGCCTTGCCTACGTGCTGGAGTTTGTCGATGAGGTGGTTGAGGAAGACCAGGTGTTCGAAAGTCACGGCGAGAAAGTGATCATCGACCCTAAGAGCCTGACCTACCTGGACGGCACCGAACTCGATTTCGTCAAGGAAGGGTTGAACGAAGGCTTCAAGTTCAACAACCCCAACGTGCGCGGTGAGTGTGGCTGCGGCGAAAGCTTCAACATCTGAGGCTATTCGTGGGTACTCCTTGTCATTTCGCTTTATTCGAGCTGCAGCCGAGCTTTCGGCTGGACCTTGAGCAGCTTGCCACGCGCTACCGAGAGTTGGCGCGTGGGGTGCATCCGGACCGCTTTGCCGACGCCTCCGAGCGTGAGCAGCGCCTGGCGCTGGAGCGGTCGGCCAGCCTCAACGAAGCCTATCAGACCCTCAAGAACCCCCCGAAACGCGCGCGTTATTTGCTCGCGATGAACGGTGGCGAGTTGCCGCTTGAAGTCACGGTGCATGACCCGGACTTCCTGATGCAGCAGATGCAGTGGCGCGAAGAACTTGAAGACTTGCAGGACGAGGCTGATATAGCCGGTGTTGCAGTCTTCAAGCGTCGTCTGAAAGTGGCCCAGGATGAGCTTAACGAAAGCTTCGCAGCCTGTTGGGATGATGCAGCGCAACGCGAGCAGGCCGAACGCCTGATGCGGCGCATGCAGTTCCTCGACAAGCTCACCTACGAAGTGCGCCAGCTAGAAGAGCGCCTCGACGATTAACCCAGTGCTGCCCGTGATGCACGCCTGATAGACAGATAAGACCTGATTACCATGGCCCTACTGCAAATCGCCGAACCCGGCCAAAGCCCTCAACCGCACCAGCGTCGCCTGGCGGTCGGGATTGACCTGGGCACCACCAATTCCCTGGTCGCCGCCTTGCGCAGCGGCCTGTCCGAGCCGCTGCCCGACGCCGATGGCCAGGTTATCCTGCCATCCGCTGTGCGCTATCACGCCGATCGCACCGAAGTCGGAGAGTCGGCCAAGCTGGCAGCGTCTGCCGATCCTTTGAATACCGTGCTGTCGGTCAAGCGCTTGATGGGTCGTGGCCTGTCCGACGTCAAGCAACTGGGTGACCAGTTGCCGTACCGCTTTGTCGGCGGCGAGTCCCATATGCCGTTCATCGACACCGTCCAGGGCCCGAAAAGCCCGGTGGAAGTGTCGGCCGATATTCTCAAGGTGCTGCGCCAGCGTGCGGAAACCACCTTGGGCGGCGAACTGGTCGGTGCGGTTATCACGGTGCCGGCCTATTTTGATGACGCCCAGCGCCAAGCCACCAAGGATGCGGCAAAACTCGCCGGCCTTAACGTACTACGCCTGCTCAACGAGCCGACTGCAGCCGCTGTAGCCTATGGCCTGGACCAGCACGCTGAAGGCTTGGTCGCCATTTATGACCTGGGTGGCGGGACCTTTGATATCTCGATCCTGCGCTTGACCGGCGGAGTGTTTGAAGTGCTGGCCACCGGTGGCGACAGCGCCCTGGGTGGCGATGACTTTGACCATGCCATTGCCGGCTGGATCATCACCAGAGCCGGTTTGTCGGCTGACCTGGACCCGGGCGCGCAGCGCAATTTGCTGCAAACCGCCTGTGCGGCCAAGGAAGCACTGACTGACGCTGATTCTGTTGAAGTTTCTTACGGTAGCTGGTCGGCCCAACTGACTCGCGAAGCCTTTGATGCGCTGATCGAGCCAATGGTCGCCCGCAGCCTCAAGGCGTGCCGTCGGGCTGTACGTGATTCCGGAATTGAACTCGAAGACGTGGCCGCTGTGGTCATGGTCGGCGGTTCGACTCGCGTCCCACGCGTTCGCGAAGCGGTTGCCGAAGCTTTCGGTCGCCAGCCACTGACAGAAATCGACCCGGATCAAGTCGTCGCCATCGGCGCTGCTATCCAGGCCGACACGCTTGCCGGTAACAAACGCGATGGTGGCGAGTTGCTGCTGCTCGACGTGATTCCGTTGTCCTTGGGTCTGGAAACCATGGGCGGCTTGATGGAGAAGGTGATCCCGCGTAACACCACCATCCCTGTCGCCCGCGCACAGGATTTCACCACCTATAAAGATGGCCAGACGGCCATGATGATTCATGTGCTGCAAGGCGAGCGCGAGCTGATCAGCGACTGCCGCTCCCTGGCGCGCTTTGAATTGCGCGGTATCCCGGCGATGGTCGCGGGTGCGGCGAAGATTCGCGTGACCTTCCAGGTCGACGCCGACGGTCTGCTCAGCGTGGCTGCGCGGGAGCTGGGTTCGGGTGTCGAGGCCAGCATCCAGGTCAAGCCGTCCTACGGCCTGACCGACGGCGAAATCGCCAAGATGCTCAAGGATTCGTTCCAATATGCCGGTGACGATAAGGTCGCCCGCGTACTGCGCGAGCAGCAAGTCGATGCCCAGCGCCTGCTCGAAGCCGTGCAGGGCGCCCTGGAAGCCGACGGCGAGCGTCTACTGGATGCTGAAGAGCGCATGGTTATCGACCTGCAAATGCAGGAACTGGCCGAATTGATGAAAGGCAACGATGGTTACGCTATCGAGCAACAGACCAAGCGCCTGTCGCAGGTCACTGACGCCTTTGCCGCCCGCCGCATGGATCAGACGGTGAAAGCCGCACTGGCCGGGCGCAACCTGAATGAAATCGAGGAATAATTAATGCCGCAGGTCATTTTTCTGCCACACGCCGAGCATTGCCCGGACGGGATGGTTGTGGAGGCTGAGACCGGCAAGTCCATCCTCGAAGTTGCCCATGACAACCACATCGAGATCGAGAGTGCCTGCGGCGGTGTCTGCGCCTGCACCACTTGCCATTGCATCATTCGCGAGGGTTTCAATTCCCTTGAAGAAGCCGATGAGCTGGAAGAGGACTTTCTTGACCGTGCGTGGGGCCTGGAAGCGACTTCGCGCTTGAGCTGTCAGGCAAAGGTCGGGACTGAAGATATCACCGTCGAAATTCCGAAATATTCGCTCAACCATGCTGCCGAAGCGCCGCATTGATTCAAGGAAGTGCCATGAGTCTTAAATGGGTTGATGTACAAGAAATCGCTATCCTGCTGGCCGATGGCAATCCGGATATGGACCCCTATTCGCTGAACTTTGTAGCATTGCGTGACATGGTCATGGCCTTGCCGGGGTTCGAGGATGAGCGGGATCGTGGCGGTGAAAAGGTCCTGGAAGCGATCCAGACTGCTTGGAAAGAAGAGCAGGACTGACGCCTCTCTTACGCAGTTAGGCAATACCCAAGAACCCGCGTATAATTCGCGGGTTTAATTTTTCGCAAATTACCGTTTCTGGAGTTACACCATGGCTGTTCAACGTACTTTCTCCATCATCAAGCCTGACGCTGTTGCAAAAAACGTCATCGGCGAGATCACCACTCGTTTCGAAAAAGCCGGCCTGAAGGTTGTAGCTTCGAAACTCAAGCAACTGTCCAAGGCTGAAGCTGAAGGCTTCTACGCTGAGCACAGCGCTCGTGGCTTCTTCGGCGACCTGGTTGCCTTCATGATCTCCGGTCCTGTTGTTGTTCAGGTTCTGGAAGGCGAAAACGCTATCGCTCTGAACCGTGAGCTGATGGGCGCTACCAACCCTAAAGAAGCGGCTGCCGGCACTATCCGTGCTGATTTCGCTGAGTCCATCGACGCCAACGCTGTACACGGTTCGGACTCCGAAGCTGCCGCTGCTCGCGAAATCGCTTACTTTTTCGCTGCTACTGAAGTAACCGCTCGCTAAGCATCGGCTTAAAGAGTGAGGGTGAATCCATGACGACATCGACTGTTAAAACCAACCTGCTG
Source organism: Pseudomonas sp. MWU15-20650 (assembly GCF_023242475.1). Lineage (GTDB taxonomy): Bacteria > Pseudomonadota > Gammaproteobacteria > Pseudomonadales > Pseudomonadaceae > Aquipseudomonas. Next base: position 99,505 of record NZ_JALJFG010000002.1, read on the forward strand.
GGTCTGACCCAACAGGAAATGGAAAAATTCTTCGACTCAATCGGGGAGAAGCGTTTCCGTGCCGGTCAGGTAATGAAGTGGATTCACCACTTTGGCGTCGACGATTTCGACGCCATGACGAACGTCAGCAAGGCCCTGCGCGACAAGCTCAAGGCCATTGCTGAGGTCCGTGGTCCCGAAGTGGTCAGCGAGGACATCTCCAGCGACGGCACCCGTAAGTGGGTGGTGCGCGTGGCGTCCGGCAGCTGCGTCGAGACCGTCTACATTCCCCAGGGCAAGCGCGGCACCTTGTGCGTTTCGTCCCAGGCAGGCTGTGCCCTGGATTGCAGTTTCTGCTCCACCGGCAAGCAAGGCTTCAATAGCAACCTCACCGCCGCTGAAGTCATCGGCCAGGTGTGGATTGCCAACAAATCCTTTGGCAGCGTCCCGGCAACCGTCGACCGTGCCATCACCAACGTGGTGATGATGGGCATGGGTGAGCCGCTGCTGAACTTCGACAACGTGGTTGCGGCCATGCACCTGATGATGGACGACCTGGGCTACGGCATCTCCAAGCGCCGTGTGACCCTGTCGACCTCCGGCGTGGTACCGATGATCGATGAGCTGGCCAAGCACATCGACGTCTCCCTGGCGTTGTCGCTGCATGCACCCAATGACGCATTGCGTAACCAATTGGTGCCAATCAACAAGAAGTATCCGCTTAAGATGCTGCTCGAATCTTGCCAGCGTTATATGGCGACCTTGGGCGAAAAACGTGTGCTGACCATTGAGTACACGATGCTCAAAGACGTCAACGACAAGGTCGAGCACGCCGTCGAGATGATCGAGCTGCTCAAGAACACCCCGTGCAAGATCAACCTGATCCCGTTTAACCCGTTTCCGCATTCTGGCTACGAGCGGCCGAGCAACAACGCCATCCGCCGTTTCCAGGATCAACTGCACCAGGCTGGCTACAACGTCACCGTCCGCACCACCCGTGGTGAAGACATCGACGCGGCCTGTGGTCAATTGGTAGGGCAGGTGATGGACCGCACCCGCCGCAGCGAGCGTTATATCGCCGTGCGTGAATTGAATGCCGCCGACGATTTGCCGCAAATTGCTGTGAATCGAATCTGAGAGAGGATCTCTATGCCCTTGCGCCTTGCGCTGCTGTTGCTCTTTACCGGTCTTGCGACCGGTTGTGTTTCATCGGGCCATGACAGCCCTTTGCAAACCGGCAAAGGCCGTGACGAGGCGCGAGTTGCCTATGTGCAACTGGGGTTGGGTTACTTGCAGCAAGGCATGAGCGAGCAGGCCAAGGTGCCGTTGAAAAAGGCCCTTGGGCTGGATCCTGACGATGCTGACGTCAATGCCGCGCTGGCCCTGGTGTTCAAGGCCCAGGCCGAGCCTGAGCTGGCCGACCAGCATTTCACCAAGGCCCTGGCTGCCCGTCCTGCCGATCCGCGGCTGCTGAACAACTACGGCAGCTTCCTGTTCGAGCAAAAGCAATATGAACAGGCTTCGCGTTATTTCCAGCAAGCATCCGCCGACACCCTCTACCCGGAGCGCTCGCGGGTGTTCGAGAATCTCGGTGTGACCTCAATGCGCCTCGGCCAACGCGACAGCGCCCGCCAGCAACTGGAAAAAGCCCTGCACTTGAACGCTCGCCAGCCACGTGCCTTGCTCGAAATGGCTGAGTTGTCTTACGAAGACAGGCATTATGTGCCGGCACGTGACTATTACGAGCGTTTTAGCCTGCTCAGTGGGCAAAATGCACGTAGTCTATTGCTCGGTGTGCGCCTGGCGGCTGTTCATGAAGAACACGACGCGGCCGCACGTTTGGGCCAGCAACTCGAACGACTCTATCCCGGTACGCCGGAATATCAGCAATACCTGTCGGAGCAATGATGAAAGCGGCGCACCCGGAAGTTGTAGCAGCTAATCGCGTAAACCCAGGCGAGACCTTGCGCCAGGCCCGCGAAAGCAATGGTTGGTCGCTGGCGGAAGTGGCCCTCAAGCTCAATTTGACCGCCACGTCCCTGGGCAACCTGGAAGCTGGCGCGTTCGACAAGCTGCCTGGGCACACCTTCGCCCGTGGTTATATCCGCGCCTACGCCAAGTTGCTGGGCATTGATCAGGCGGTATTGGTCCAGGAATTCGACCAGTTCACCGGCACCGATTCCCAGGGCAGTAATGTGCATGGCTTGGGCCGCATCGAAGAGCCGGTGCGGGTCTCCCATACGATTTTGCGCATTGTCAGCCTGTTGCTGCTGATCGCCGTGATCGGCGGCGGTTTCGTCTGGTGGCAAGACCAGACTTCCCAGCGCACCAAGGACCTGACAAGCAACGCTTTGGAGCACGTCGAAGTCGAAAGCGCCGACGGCACCACCCAGATTCATCCGCTGGATGAGCCGGAAGACCAGGCGGTTGCCCAAGGGCAAGCCACGCCTGAAGGGCCGGCCCCTGTCGAGCAGGTGGCCCCGGAAGCGGCCACTGCGCCTGCCGTGCCCGCTGCTGTGCCGGCTCCAGCCGCTGTGCCGGCCACTACGGCAGCCTCGGTTGCCCAGGCGCATACTCCTGCGGTGCCGGCTCCAGCGGCTACCGCGCCAGCCGCACCGGCTGCGCCAGCGGTTTCGCCGGCTACTGCGCCGGCGTTGATCGCCGGTGATGGGCACATCCAGATTACCTTCATCGCTGACTGCTGGACGCAAGTCACCGATGGCAATGGCAAAGTGCTGTTTAGCGGTCTGAAGCGTAAGGGAGATACGCTGGACCAGGGCGGCAAGCCTCCTTTGACGCTGCGTCTGGGCTATGCCCGTGGCGCGCAAGTGGCCTACAACGGCCAGCCTGTGGACGTGGCGCCGTTCACCAGTGGCGAGACCGCTCGCCTCAAGTTGGGACAATAGTCATGCACGGCGAATCTCCAATCAAACGTCGCGTATCGCGCAAGATCTGGGTCGGCTCGGTGCCGGTGGGTGGCGATGCCCCCATCGCGGTGCAAAGCATGACCAACAGCGACACCAATGATGTGGCTGCCACTGTCGCCCAGATCAACCGCCTGGAAGCGGCTGGCGTCGATATCGTACGGGTCTCCGTACCGGATATGGATGCTGCTGAAGCCTTTGGCCGCATCAAGCAGTTGGTCAAGGTGCCGCTGGTTGCCGACATTCACTTCGACTATAAAATCGCGCTGCGTGTCGCCGAGCTGGGTGTCGATTGCCTTCGTATCAACCCGGGCAATATCGGTCGTGAAGACCGCGTGCGCGCGGTGGTTGACGCTGCCCGAGACCGCGGGATTCCAATCCGCATTGGTGTCAACGCCGGTTCCCTGGAAAAAGACCTGCAAAAAAAATATGGCGAACCCACTCCAGCAGCGCTGGTTGAGTCGGCACTGCGCCACGTTGAACACCTCGAACGCCTGAATTTCCAGGACTTCAAGGTCAGCGTAAAGGCCTCCGACGTGTTCATGGCGGTCGAAGCCTACCGCCTGCTGGCCAAGGAAATCGTGCAGCCGCTGCACCTGGGGATCACCGAAGCGGGCGGTTTACGTTCAGGCACAGTGAAATCTGCGGTAGGTCTCGGTATGCTGCTCGCCGAAGGGATTGGCGATACTATCCGCATCTCGTTGGCGGCAGACCCCGTAGAGGAAGTGAAGGTCGGCTACGACATTCTCAAATCCCTGCGTTTGCGTTCCCGTGGAATCAACTTCATTGCCTGCCCGAGCTGCTCGCGGCAGAACTTCGACGTGGTGAAAACCATGAACGACCTGGAGTTGCGCCTTGAGGACCTGCTGGTGCCGTTGGACGTCGCGGTCATCGGCTGTGTGGTCAACGGGCCGGGTGAGGCCAAAGAGGCCCATGTGGGCCTGACCGGCGGTACACCGAACCTGATTTACATCGACGGCAAGCCGTCGCAGAAACTAACGAATGACAATCTGGTGGATGAGCTGGAAAAGCTGATCCGCGAGAAAGCGGCCGAGAAGGTCGCGGCTGACGCAGCGCTTATCGCGCGCGGCTAAGAACGAATTTAAGGATTTGATGTGAGCAAGTCTCTGCAAGCCATTCGTGGCATGAACGACATCCTGCCGGAGCAGACGCCACTGTGGCGCTACTTCGAGAGCACGGTCGCGCGCCTGCTGGATAACTACGGTTACAAGCAGATACGCATGCCGATCGTCGAGTTCACCGAGCTGTTCAAACGTTCCATCGGTGAAGTGACCGACATCGTCGAAAAAGAGATGTACACCTTTGAAGACCGCAACGGCGACTCCCTGACCTTGCGTCCGGAGGGGACGGCCGCGTGCGTGCGTGCTGTGCTCGAGCATGGGCTCACCGGTGGCGGTCAGCCGCAGAAGTTGTGGTACATCGGCCCGATGTTCCGCCACGAGCGCCCACAGAAAGGCCGTTATCGCCAGTTCCACCAGATCGGCCTGGAAGTGTTCAACCTTGACGGTCCGGACATCGACGCCGAGCTGATCGTGATGACCTGGCGCCTGTGGGGCCTGCTGGGCATCCGCGATGCAGTCAAGCTCGAACTCAACAGCCTGGGCACCAGTGAGTCCCGGGGGCGCTACCGTGAGGCCCTGGTCGAGTACCTGTCGGCTCACCTGGACAAATTGGACGAAGACAGCCAGCGCCGTCTGAAAACCAACCCGTTGCGCGTGCTGGATACCAAGAACGCCGATACCCAGGCCGTGCTGGTCGATGCGCCGAAAATGGCCGACTACCTGGACGACGAATCCCGCACGCACTTCGAGGGCCTCAAGGCTCGCCTGGACGCGGCGGGTATTCCCTACGTGATCAACCCGAAGCTGGTGCGCGGCCTCGATTACTACAGCAAGACCGTGTTCGAGTGGGTCACCGATAAACTCGGCGCCCAAGGCACCGTGTGTGCGGGTGGCCGCTATGACGGCCTGGTTGAGCAAATGGGCGGCAAGCCGACCACGGGTGTAGGTTTTGCCATGGGGATCGAGCGGTTGATTCTGCTGCTGGAAACCCTGGAGCAAGTTCCGGAAGAAATTTCCCGCCAGGTGGATGTGTACCTCTGTGCTTTTGGTGAGGCCGCCGAGCTGGCAGCCTTGACCCTGAGCGAAAAAGTGCGCGACCAGCTGCCAAGCCTGCGCCTGCAGATCAATGCCGGCGCCGGTAGCTTCAAGAGCCAGTTCAAGAAAGCCGACAAGAGCGGTGCGTTGTACGCACTGATCCTCGGCGATGACGAACTGGCCCAGCAAGTGATAGGTTTCAAACCCCTGCGTGGCCAGGGCGAACAACAGAACATTGCCTTTGATGCGCTTGCAGCGCACTTGGCCACCTGCGTCGTGCAGGGTTGAAGCTGTCGAACAGCCGAATTTAGCGATTGAGGAGTATTGGGGTGTCGAGTACTGATGATGAGCAACTGGCCGAGTTCAAGGACTGGTGGCAGCGTAACGGCAAGCCCCTGGTTACTGGCGGTCTGCTGGCTTTAGTGGTGGTGTTCGGCTGGCAAGCCTGGCACAAGTATCAGGCTAACCAGTCCCAGGGCGCCTCGATCCTCTATCAGCAATTGCTGGAAACCACGCTGACGCCGGATGGCAAGCCTGACCCTGCTCAAGTGGCTGACCTGGCCGGCAAGCTGAAAAGCGAGTTTGGCGGTAGCACCTACGCCCAGTACGGCAGTCTGTTTGTCGCGAAAGTCGCGGTCGACACCGGCAAGCTGGATGATGCCGCCACCGAGTTGAAGGCCATCGCCGACAAACCGACCAACCCGACCCTGGGTGAAATCGCACGTCAGCGCCTGGCTCAGGTATTGGCGGCACAGAACAAGGCTGACGAAGCACTCAAACTGCTCGACGGCGATGCTGACAAGGCATTCGTGGCCACTCGTGAAGAGCTCAAGGGCGACCTGTTGGTCCAATTGGGTCGTACCGACGAAGCCCATGCTGCGTACCAAAAAGCCAAGGCGGCGCTGTCTGATGAAGCGGCGGTCGGTGGCTTACAAATCAAGCTGGACGACTTGGCCAAAGGGGATGCGTGACGTGATCCGTTGGAAACATGCAGCATTGCTGGCTCTGGCCGTTCTGGCCGCGGGTTGCAGCAGCAACAGTAAAAAAGAACTGCCTCCTGCCGAGCTGACCAGCTTCAAGGAAGAAGTGGTCCTGCAAAAGCAGTGGAGCCGCTCTGTCGGTGATGGCCAGGGCGACCTGTACAACCTGTTGCAGCCGGCGATCGATGGCGACAACATCGTGGCCACTGACTCCACCGGCGTGATCATTTCCATGGACCGCATGAATGGCGACGTCAAGTGGAAGAAAGACCTCGAACTGCCGGTTTCCGGTGGTGTCGGTGTCGGCTACGGCATGGTGTTGGTGGGTACGCTCAAAGGCGACGTGGTGGCTCTGGACTCGGCGACGGGTGAAGAGAAATGGCGCGCTCGCGTGACCAGCGAAGTGCTTTCGGCGCCGGCCACCAATGGCGATATCGTCGTGGTGCAAACCCAGGATGACCGTGTGATCGGTCTGGATGCCGCCACCGGCAACCAGCGTTGGTTGTACGACAGCACCCCGGCGGTACTGACGTTGCGCGGCACCAGTGGTCCGATTGTGACTAACAATCTGGCCATTGCAGGTCTGTCGACCGGTAAAGTGGTCGCCCTGGACACCCAGAACGGCGTGCCGGCCTGGGAAACCCGTGTGGCCATCCCTCAAGGTCGTTCCGAACTGGATCGCGTCGTGGACATCGACGGTGGCTTGCTGCTGTCGGGTGAAACCATTTACGTCGCCACCTACCAAGGCCGTGTGGCCGCGCTGGACCTGCAGAGCGGTCGCATCAACTGGCAGCGTGATGCTTCCAGCTACGCGGGTGTCGCCCAAGGGTTTGGCAGCGTCTACGTCAGCCTGGCATCCGGTACCGTTGAGAGCGTCGACGAGCGGTCCACCACGGCACTGTGGAGCAACGACTCGCTGGCTCGCCGCCAACTGTCGGCACCGGAAGTGTTCTCCAGCTATGTGGCGGTGGGTGACTTCGAAGGTTACCTGCATCTGCTGAGCCAGGTGGACGGTCGCTTTGTCGGTCGTGAACGTATCGACAGCGACGGCCTGCGTGCTCGTCCGCTGGTCGTGGGTAACATGCTTTATGTGTTTGGCAACAGCGGCAAGCTGGAAGCCCTGACCATCAAGTAAGAACTATGCTTGGGGTAACACCCAGGCGGCCCCGCTCCGGCGGGGCATGCGGCATTTGAATATGCTGCCCCGAGCACCAGCCGCTGCCTTGCAGCGGCTTTTGTATTTTCTGAAATAACGAAGTGGAGAGCCGCATGGTTCCCGTAATCGCCCTGGTGGGCCGACCTAACGTCGGCAAGTCCACCTTGTTCAACCGCCTGACCAGGACTCGTGACGCCATCGTCGGCGACTTGTCCGGTCTGACCCGTGATCGCCAATACGGTGAGGCAAAGTGGCAAGGGCGCTCCTACATTATTGTCGACACCGGTGGTATCTCCGGTGACGAGCATGGCATGGACGAAAAGATGGCCGAGCAGTCGCTGCTCGCGATCGAAGAAGCCGATGTCGTGTTGTTCCTGGTGGACGCCCGCGCGGGCTACACCGCCGCCGACCAGATGATTGGCGAGCACCTGCGCAAGCGCAACAAGCGTTCCTATTTGGTCGCCAACAAGATTGACAACATCGATCCTGAGCAGGCTCGCGCCGAGTTCAGCCCGATGGGCCTGGGCGACGCGATCCCGGTCGCTGGTGCCCACGGTCGTGGCATCACCCAGATGCTGGAAATCGCCCTGCGCGACTTCCCCAAGGATGACGTCGACGAAGTTGAAGGCGAAGAAGAGATCGTTGCCGAAGGCGAGGAAGCCAAGCGCATTCCTGGCCCAAGCGAAAAAGACGGTATCAAGATCGCTATCATCGGCCGCCCGAACGTCGGTAAATCGACCCTGGTCAACCGTATGCTCGGTGAAGACCGGGTAATCGTCTACGACCAGCCCGGCACCACCCGCGACAGCATCTACATCCCGTTCGAACGTAACGACGAGAAGTACACGCTGATCGACACCGCCGGTGTGCGCAAGCGCGGCAAGATCCACGAGGAAGTTGAAAAGTTCTCGGTGGTGAAAACCCTGCAAGCGATCAAAGACGCCAACGTGGTGATCTTCGTGATGGACGCCCGCGAAGGCGTGGTGGACCACGACCTCAACTTGCTGGGCTTTGCCCTGGAAGCCGGTCGTGCCCTGGTGATCGCGATCAACAAATGGGATGGCATGACGCCAAGCGAACGCGATTTCGTCAAGATCGAGTTGCAGCGTCGTCTGTTCTTCGTCGAGTTTGCCGATATCCACTTTATCTCGGCATTGCACGGTACCGGCGTGGGCAACCTCTACGCATCCGTACAGAACTCGTTCAAGTCTGCGGTGACCCGCTGGCCGACCAACCGTCTGACCCAGATCCTCGAAGACGCCGTCGGCGAGCACGCGCCGCCGATGGTGAACAACCGCCGGATCAAACTGCGTTACGCCCACTTGGGCGGTGCCAACCCGCCGATTATCGTGATCCACGGTAACCAGATCGAGAAGGTGCCAAAGTCCTATGTGCGTTACCTGGAAAACACCTACCGCCGTGTCTTGAAGCTGGTCGGTACGCCGATCCGTATCGAGTTCAAGGGGGGTGAGAACCCGTACGAAGGCAACAAGAACACACTGACCGACCGTCAGGTGAACAAGAAGCGTCGTTTGATGACTCACCACAAGAAGGCCGACAAGAAGCGCCGCGACAAGCGCTGATTTCGACCTCGCAAAAAGGGCTCTTGATGAGCCCTTTTTTGTGCGCGGTAGTTTGTGCCTTGACCCGATGCAGTTGGCAGCTTAAAACTTGGGGCTCACCTGCAGGGGCCTCCGATGATCACCAGTAAGCTGCCGAACGTCGGCACGACCATTTTTACCACGATGTCGCAACTCGCTGCCGAAACCGGCGCGCTCAACCTGTCCCAGGGTTTTCCCGATTTTAATGGCCCTCAGGCGCTGCTCGATGCCGTGGGCAAACATGTCGCCAACGGGCACAACCAATATTCACCGATGACCGGTTTGCCGGCCCTGCGTCAGCAAGTGGCGGCCAAGATCGCCCGCAGCTATGGCGCCACCGTCAGCCCCGACAGCGAAGTAACTATCACCCCCGGTGCCACCGCAGCGATTTTCTGCGCGATTCAGGCAGTCATCCGCAACGGCGATGAAGTCATCGTATTCGACCCCAGTTATGACAGTTATGAGCCCTCGGTTGAACTGGCCGGTGGTCGCTGCGTGCATGTACAACTGAGCCTGGAAGGCTTCGCCCTGGACTTCGAAAAGCTCAAGGCCGCGCTCTCACCGCGTACGCGCATGATCATCCTCAACACCCCGCACAACCCGACCGGGGCGCTGATCAGCGGTGCCGAGCTGGACCAGTTGGCCGAATTGATCCGCGACCGCGATATCTACCTGGTCAGCGATGAGGTCTACGAGCATTTGGTCTTTGATGGCGTGGCTCACGCCAGCGTGCTGGCCCACGAAGAGTTGTATCAACGCGCCTTTGTGGTGAGCTCCTTCGGCAAGACCTACCACGTCACCGGCTGGAAAACCGGCTACGTGGTCGCGCCATCGGCCCTTACTGCCGAACTGCGCAAGGTGCATCAATATGTCAACTTCTGCGGCGTGACGCCGTTGCAGTACGCTTTGGCTGACTTCATGGCCGAACACCCGCAACACGTCGAAGCACTGCCGGCCTTTTACCAGGCCAAGCGTGACCTGTTCTGCGACCTGCTGGCGCCGTCGCGTTTCAGCTTTACACGGGTGGCTGGCACTTACTTTCAACTGGTGGATTACTCACAGATTCGCCCGGACCTGGATGACGTCGCCATGTCACTGTGGATGACCCGCGAACACGGCGTGGCGACTATTCCAGTCTCGGTGTTCTATCAGAGCCCACCGCAAGGCCAGCGCCTGGTGCGCCTGTGCTTTGCCAAGCGTGAGGAGACGCTGCAACAAGCGGCGGAAAAGCTATGCGTGATTTGAGTGCCTTACCCAACCTGAACATCGCACTGGTCCAGACCCGCTTGGCGTGGCACGACCGTCAAGCCAACCTTGAGCATTTCGAGCTGTTGCTGGAGCAGGTCAAGGGCGCCGATCTGATCGTGCTGCCGGAGATGTTCACCACTGGCTTTTCCATGGAGTCGCAAACCCTCGCCGAGCCGGAACATGGCCCGACGCATCACTGGCTGCAAGCGCAGTCGGCCAAGTACAACGCGGTGATCACCGGCAGCGTGATCATCCAGGCAGCTGACGGCAGCCACCGCAACCGCCTGTTGTGGGCGCGGCCGGACGGTGAGGTATTGCACTACGACAAGCGTCACCTGTTCCGTATGGCGGGCGAGCACAACCATTACACGCCCGGCGAGCGTCAGGTGCAGTTCGAGTTGAAGGGCTGGCGCATACGGCCCTTGATTTGCTACGACCTGCGCTTCCCGGTGTGGAGCCGTGATGCCCAGGACACCGACCTGCTGCTATACACCGCGAACTGGCCGGGTGCGCGGCGTCAGCATTGGAACCGCCTGCTGCCGGCGCGCGCTATCGAAAACCTGTGTTATGTGGCGGCAGTGAATCGGGTGGGTACCGATGGCAAGGGCTTTGCCTACACCGGAGACAGCCAGGTGCTGGACTTCCAGGGTGAGACCTTGCTGAGTGCAGGGGAGGCGGATGGGGTGTTTCAGGTGTGCCTGAGTGCGGTAGAGCTGGCGGCGTATCGCACCGAGTTTCCTGCAAATCTGGATGCCGATGACTTTCAGTTTGTCTGACAGACCGCTTTCGCGAGCAAGCCCGCTCCCACACTCGACCGCATTTATCCTGTAGGGATGCGATCAAAATGTGGGAACGGGCTTGCTCGCGAAGAGGCCATCCGCATCACCGCCCATCCAAAGCAAAAAAGGCCCCTGGGTTCTCACCCAGGGGCCTTTTGTATTGCGGCGATAGGCTTACGCCGCCTTCGCTTCCAACTGGCTCAGCGAACGGTTCAACGCGCTGAACAGTGCCTTGAAGCTGGCGGTGGTGATGTTTTCATCAATACCCACGCCATGCACCGGACGTTCGCCATTCACTCGCAGCTCGATATAGGCGGCTGCCTTGGCGTTGGTGCCTGCACCAATCGCATGCTCGTTGTAATCCATGATCTCAACCGCCACCGGCAGGCCGGCCACCAAGGCTTCCAGCGCGCCGTTGCCTTTGCCTTTCCAGTGCAGGTTGGTTTCGCCCTGGCCCTTGCCGGAGACTTCCACTTCGACAAAGCTGTTGCCGTTCTCTTCCTGCAGGCGATGGCTGACCAGCGCATACGGGGTGTTGGCTTGCAGGTATTCACGCTGCAGCAAGGCGTAGATTTGCGGTGCGGTCATCTCCAGGCCCACGCGGTCGGTTTCGGCCTGTACCACTTGGCTGAATTCGATCTGCATGCGGCGCGGCAAGCTGATGTCGTATTCCTGCTCCAGCAGGTAGGCGATACCGCCTTTGCCTGACTGGCTGTTCACACGGATCACGGCTTCGTAGCTGCGACCGATGTCGGCCGGGTCGATCGGCAAGTACGGCACTTCCCACAGGGCATCGTCTTTCTGCTGGGCAAAGCCCTTGCGGATTGCGTCCTGGTGGGAGCCGGAGAACGCAGTGTGTACCAGGTCGCCGACGTATGGGTGGCGCGGGTGCACCTGGATCTGGTTGCATTCTTCGACGACTTTGCGCACCCCGTCGATGTCGGAGAAGTCCAGTTGCGGGTCGAGGCCCTGGGTGTACATGTTCAACGCCACGGTGACCAGGTCGACGTTACCGGTACGTTCGCCGTTGCCGAACAGGCAGCCTTCGACGCGGTCGGCGCCGGCCATCAGGCCCAGCTCGGTGGCGGCAACGCCGGTGCCACGGTCGTTGTGGGTGTGCAGGCTGATGATCACGCTGTCACGACGGTTGATATGGCGACCGAACCATTCGATCTGGTCGGCATAGATGTTCGGCGTGGCACATTCAACAGTGGCCGGCAGGTTGAGGATCATCTTGTGCTGAGGGGATGGGTTCCACACCTCGATCACTGCATCACAGACGTCCTTGGCAAACTCCAGCTCGGTGGCGCTGAAGGTTTCCGGGGAGTATTCGAACGTCCACTGGGTCTCCGGCTGCTGGGCGGCGTATTTGACGAACAGCTTGGCCGCGTTGACCGCGATGGCCTTGATGCCGTCTTTGTCCTGGTTGAACACGATGCGGCGGAACGACGGCGACGTGGCGTTGTACAAGTGCACGATGGCTTTCTTGGCGCCGCGCAGGGATTCGAAGGTCCGCGCGATCAAGTCTTCACGGCCCTGGGTCAGCACCTGGATGGTGGTGTCCGCGGGGATGTGGTTGTCTTCGATCAGGGTACGCACGAAGTCGAAGTCGGTTTGCGAAGCCGCTGGGAACGAGGCTTCGATTTCCTTCACGCCAACGGCAACCAGGGTCTTCCAGAAGCGCAGCTTTTTCGCGGCGTCCATCGGCTCGATCAGCGACTGGTTGCCATCACGCAGGTCGGAGCTGCACCAGATCGGCGCGGTGGTGATGGTCTTGGAAGGCCAGGTGCGGTCCGGGATATCGATGGTCGGGAACGCGCGGTACTTCGAAGACGGGTCTTTGAGCATGCTCATCGGGAAATCCTTGGTTGTAGGGGCCGAGAAAAGGCGGCCTGCCGTAAAACTGTTATTGGGGACGAAGCTTGGGACGAGGCAGATCGATTCAGCCTGGCAGTCGTGCGCTGACGAGGCACAGGCTGCGGTGCTGGCGGAGCTGAATGAGGGTGTGAGAGGTTTTCATGCAGTCAACCCTAACCGCGAGATGGGAGGATGGCAAGCAATGGGAGAAAATTGAGAGGATTTCTATTCTATTGCTTTTTTTTGAGTTTTTATTGCGGATTTATTCTTGTTTTGTTGTTTTGGTGCTTTTTAGTGTTCTTCTCGCGCAATGGGTGGTCATGCGGCGGTAAGGCCGCATGGTGTTCCTTTCATGGGAGGGTCAGACGGTCAAGGCGTCGATGTTGTAGTCAATGTGAATGTCTCCGCGTGGTTCTGGGATGTTGGTGCCGTGCAGGAACTTCAAGGGTGGAGGGGCAGTATGAGGAGGCTGACTGGCAAGGCTTGAGCTGCCTTTCAGGCTAGGTGATACGGACACCCCGAGCCCTCCTGTCAACTCTGCAAGACCTGGAACGCCGCCATAATTATTCATATGCGCCATTCCTACTACCGCCACATATTTTTCTCCAGCGGGGAGTTCTTCCATGATGCGGGCTGCGAAGTAGTTAAACTCGCGTCGGCGCTCAACGTCCCATGTGGGGTTACGTTGCCAGGCTGCAAGGTCATCCATATGCCAGGTTAATTGTGGGTGTTCGAGTCCTATGACCTTTATTCCGTGCTTCTGTGCTTCGGCGATGACGTCCTCCATAGTTGGACCGCCACTGAAGTCGGGTAGATAGGTACGTGACGACAGATAGGCCGTATCAGACGCCAGCAAGGCCGCGTCTTCTACGCCTGGATAACTGCGCAGAAAAATCGCGTTCTCAAGGTAAACGGTGGTTACACCACTGTTTGCAAAGTTTTGCATCTGGTCGATCAGCAGTTGAAACGTCACAGGTTCGTCATGTATTTCGCCAAGCACTAAGCCACGTATACCGGGTTGAGACAGAGCGTTTTGTAGGGCCACCTCAGGTGTGCTATTGGTTGTTATCACCGGTTCGATTGCGCGTGGAGGCGTCGCGTTTGCCAGGCGATTGTTGTAAAAGTTGCGTGCATCACGCCTGAACCATCGCCGTATTTGAGTAATGGTCGTGGCGCTCGCGTTAGAAATGTTTTCGGTAGCTGTACCGGAGAGCACTCGGTCCACATACTCAGTTCTGTTCTTTCTGCCACCACCTGCGCTCCTGCCACCCGGTAATGCATTCAACCGCCACTCCCCGTTCCCAGCCGATTGCAGGGACGCCACGATCCTACTGCCGCGTGGTGCCGTCAGCGGAGCATTGGGGTCAATGATATTGACCTGCCCACTGCGCGCATGAAATACCGAATCGATCTGATAAACCCTGTTTGAACCGGTACTGTCGGTATAACGCACATACCAATTGTCCCCCACGTTATAAGTGCCATCGGGCCTCAGGCGTTGCCCGCTGATGACCTCGTTGGGCACGGTGTAGGTACTCAGGTCGCGGTTTGGCAGTGCGGCGGTGGTCGAGGGGCGTGTGGCGACGGTGGTGACGCCGCTGCTGATCGAGGCCGCTGCTGGAGGGGGGGTAATGGGGGCCGGCAGCGCTCTGGGTCCCGAACGTGCGACGAGTGGACCGGCTTGGCCGGTGGCTCTGAATACCGGCCGCATCGGTGCGGCACGGAGATTGGTAATGCCTGTAGCCGCCAGGCTGAAGTCACTGTAGATCGTACGCGCCAAGCCTGGTTTTTTGATCAGGTGCGGCAAGATTCTGCTGTTGGCGCGTAGCGCTGTCACACCGGCTTTACCCAGGCGAACACCTGCGGACACACCTTTGCCGACGAAAGGTATCAGGTCCGTGAAGATCAAGGCCACTTCAATGCCGAACTCGATTTTGTTGAGGGTGGACTGCTTCGCCACTTCCGCGCTGCTCACCGACTGATGATCCGCTCGGTCGATCACCATCTGTACGTGTTGCTTGTACAGGTGCTCCTGAACATCGCCTTCTATTGGCTTCAGGCTTGTGGCACTGCCCAACAGCTTGACCGATGAAGTGATGAGTTCGGGGGAGAGCAGCTTCAAGGGGTTGTAGGTAGTGCTTTTAAGGGCGTCCTTGAATTCGTCGATATCATCTTTACTGACTGGCGATTTTCTTTTTGCGATATAGGATGCCCACTCACCTTTGCTCAGAAGAGCGTTCAAGGCTGAAGAGTCTGCCACTTCGCGAAAGGTGATGCCGTCGGGAGCTTTGGGGGTGTAAAGCACCAGCGACGCGTCCGTCTGATTGCCGATCACCATCACACCTTGCACCGCCAGCCCACGGTGGATAAGGCTGTTGGCCACAATGTCTTTTCCATCGACCTGAGGTCGCGTGGCAGGGTCGGGGTGATCCAGTACCGCATCAACCCACTGCGCTGCACGTTTGACAGTGGTATTTTCGCGGCCGTGTGCCTGGTAGGCGTCGGGATTGAGTTCTGACAAGAACGCCTCCTTGGCCATGCTGTCTTCCAGGCTGGCCTTCCAGGCTGCGCGCAATTGCGCGGCGCTGCCAACCTCGGTATCAGTTGCCATCTCCTGGTTAAGCAGTTTGGTGTATTCGCCACCGACATCAGCGCTGTTGACCAGCGTTTTAAGCGCGTCGGTGTCCAGGATCACCGGTTTGCCGTCCGAGTCCAGGACGGGCCGGCCTTGTGTGTCGAGCAGCGCCAAGGTCATTTTTACATCGGTAAACTTGCCTCTTTCGATGGCAGGAAAGCCACTGGGATTCTTCAATGCCAAGTCGGTCAGCGAAACGGAGTCCTGTTTGGAATAGAGGGGCTGGCCAGTACCCCGACCCCCGTGGATACCGGTACGCGTTTGCACCTGTACCCTTAATTGGTCCGCATCGACTTTTGCATTCGGGTATTGCTTCTTGATGGCTGCATTCAGCCGGTCGCGCGAGAACTCGCCCAAGGAGGGAATTTTCTCAAGCAACGGAACCAGCGTGCCCAGGCTTTTTTCTTGCTCGTTTTCCAAATGCGAAAATACAGCTTCTTGAGCGGGGCTCAGGTTTTTCAACCACTCGGGTTGGTTTTTGTCGGTCAGCTTGGCGTCTCGGGCCAGCATGGCATTGCTGCCATCGAGCAGATACGACCAGTCTGCGGCATTGTCTATGGCCTTAAGCGATGCGCTGTCGAGCAATGGGGGGGCGCCGTTACCTGGGTTCAGTGCTTTGCTCAAACCTGCGTTGATTTCTGCATGCTGGCGCCTGAGCATCCAAGGTACGGCTTCTGCCAACACATCCCCGGACGATGGCGAGGCGCTGCGCATCAGGTCATCGCCGGTAAAACCGTCAGCCCGGTTTTGCAGGGCCGGTGGCAGGGTTTGTAACAATAGCTCGGCCTGGGGGCCGCCTTGATCGAGCCGGTCGGCCAATGCCTGGCGTGCCTGGGCGGGCGTTGCAAACTCTTCGAACCCTTCGCTGAGTGTGTACAGCACGACGGGGCCATTGGTGTCGTTGAGCGCAAGGGTGCGCCCATTTGGCCAAGTGGGCGAAGTGGCACTTGAACCGTCGGTCTTGGTGATGAGAAACGCACCCGCCAGCATCGCGCCGCGTTCGGTTTTGTCATCGACCGTGATGGGGTACACACCCAGGCGAGCACCATTGGCGAATTGTTTTTCCCGGGCTTCCAGGGTGGGGTATCGCAGCGCGTCGTCGATCAGCGCCTTGCTGTCTGTGCTCAGGGTTTGATCGCTGACGCGCAGGGCGGCCAGGATCGACAATTGGCGTTTGTGCAGAGTCAGCAGTTGATTGAGCGGCGACTCGCGCTTGTTCGGGTCTTCATGAACCGGGCTGGGGGTGTTCCAGTACTGCTCAATCGCCTGCGGGTACTGCAGGGTGATGCTGCGCGCGATGGTTTGCAATGTGCTTTCGGTGGTGGCGGGAAACTCCAGATCGTCCGGGCTTTTGCGATGATTGAATCGGGTGAGTATGTCGCGCTCAGGAGGCATCGGTTTAGTGGGGTCAGCCAGGATGGCTTGAATCATCCTGACCAGGGCGGTCATCAGAGGTTCGGACGACTCCAGTGAGACCTCTTTGCCCTTAATGCGATAACGATTGACGCTCATTGTCTCGACATCCAGAGGTCTGACGTCCGGGAAGGCTTGTTCGAGTTGCGCCTGTATGATTGCTTTGAAGCTCGGCTGTTGGTTGTGCAGGCGTTGCATGTCTTCTGTCAGGAGGTCGTGTTCAACGGTGTAGGCTAACTGTTTGCTCGGTTTGAATTGTTTCTCCAAGCGGGTGTAACGCAACTGGGCGCTGGCTATGCCGGGTGAAGTGGGTACGGGGGGAGTATCAGGGGCGTAGCTTGGGGCGGGGGTAAGCTCTTGGGTCGTACTGGAAGGTATGGAAGGTATGGAAGGAGAGGCGGTGACTGCAAAAGTGGTCAGGGTTTCTAGTTCGTGTTGTGCTGCCAACGCTTGGGTAAGAGAGAACATAGAGTGAGTCTCACGGGTTTGGGATGCCACTGGTCAGGTCATGCTCATTACGCTCCGTGTAAGTCATGGGATAGGTGAGTGTTGGACGTCGGGTGGTTCCTGCCGAAAATGTAAGGGGTGTGCAATGGTGTGTTTCGAATCACGTCCCTTGAGGGATAGATCGTTTTAAGCCGGGCAGGGGGCGGCGTGGCGCGCTGATTCAGTCAGCGCGCCGTCGTCAGGTTGATCAAGGCGTTTTGAGGTAGGGGTCAACGTTCTGGTGAACTTGGTAGTCCCCCACCGTTGCATTTCTGGCGAACCGTTCTTCAGGCGCCGGGCTCGGGCCGGTGTGCTTGACGGCGGTACTGCTGGCGCCGGGCTTTGCGTCATACACGCCTACGCTGATGGCCCCGGTTTGCTCTGCGATGCCGGGGACACCTTGGGTGGTGTTCATGTGCCGTCTTCCCACTACGGCGATCCACTTTTGCCCAGGTGGGGTCTGCTGGATGACTTGGCTGGCAAAGTAGTTGAACTCTCGCAGCCGATCAATGGTGTGCGTCGCGTTAGCGATTTCATCTGATTCAGAGCGGGTTATGTGCATCGTCAGATGTTCATGTTCGAGGCCTACGGTTTTAATGCCATGTTGTTGCGCGGCAGCGAGCACATCATCGCGTGTAGGCGTGCCGCGTTTATACATTGCATTAGCGGGCTCCTGCAGTACCGTTCCCACCCCCTTGGAGGCATCCCAGTAGGCCCCCTCCAGGTACAGGGTCGTGACGCCTGACTCTGCGTAAGCCTGCATATTCTTTATCAGCATGAGGTTGGTGGAAATCTGATCGTGTTGCTCTCCAAGCACGATACCGTCTGAGACGCGGAGCAGTTCACGTGCCATTTCTCCGGGAGATGTGTTGGCCCCCAGGGCGGGCATGTTCGGGCGAGGTGTTGGGTTTAGCGCCTGATGGGCATAGCTCTCATTCATTCCTTCGTTGAACCACCGGTTGGCCCAACGCCTCGAGAAGAAATATTCAGTTAAGTCAGGTTCTTTCCTAAAAAGATGTTCGGTATAGCTCATTGACCAATCATGGAATTGTCTACGGCGTTTACCGCGCGCGCCACCCGGCAGTTGATTGATGCGCCATTCACCATTGCCCGCCGATTGCAGGGCGGCCACCGTCCTGCTGCTTCTGGACGCCGTCGCTGGGGCATCAGGATCAATGATGTTGACTTGCCCGCTGCGGGCGTGGAATGCCGAGTCGATCTGGTAGACCCGGTTTTCTCCGGTACTGTCGGTAAAGCGCACATACCAATTGTCCCCCACGTTGTAAGTGCCGTCGGGTCTTAAGGGGCGGCCACTGATCACCTCATTCGGTACGGTGTAGGCGCTCAGGTCCCGGCTTGGGGTTGCGACGGATGTCGAAGGGCGCGTGGCGACGGTGGTTGCGCCGCTGCTGGTGGAGGCGCTCGCTGGCGCAGGAGTGTGCGGCTTCGGCGTCGTGGTACTGGTGCCTTGGCGTGGCGTCGGTGCGCGCGCCGCAGTCGACGACCTGAATACCGGGCGCAGTGGGGCGGCACGAACACCTTTGATACCGGCTGTAGCCAGCAGGAAGTCAACGTAGATCGTTTGCGCCAAGCCGGGCTGATTGATCAGCTTGGGCAAGAGTTTTCTATTGGCGCGCAAAGCGGCTGCAGCGGCTTTACTCAGATGAGCACCGGTTCTTGCGGCTTTGCCGATACCTGGCAAAAACTCCAGGGCTATCATCCCCACTTCGACGCCAAACATGGCTTTATTGATGAGCGATTGCTTGGCCACTTCCGCACTGCTGACAGAACGATGGTCGGCCTTGTCGACGATCATCTGAACGTTCTGCTGATACAGATGATCCTGAACATTACCTGCTATAGGGTTGAGTGCCGAGCCACCGAGCATGACCTTTGTCTTTTTGACCGCTATATCCAGGATTTTGTCGGGCGCTAGGGCGGTGAATGGATTGTTGGAGATATCCCTGATTGCTTCGTCGAGTTCAGCGACATCATCTTTGTTGACCGGTGATTTTCTGCTCGCGATATAGGCTTTCCATTCGGGTGTTGCCAGTAAAGCGTCCATTGCGTTCTGGTCTGCGACCTCACGAAAGGTGACGCCGTCCGGGGCCTGGGGGGTGTACAGCACCAGCGCGGAATCAACCGAGTTGCCAATCGCCATGACGCCGTAAACCGGCTGGCCATAGTCGAGCAAGGCATGAGCGACAATGGCTTGTCCATCGACTTTGGGCCGAGTGGCGGGGTCGGGGTGGTCCAGGATCGCCGCAACCCATTGCGCTGCGCGTTTACTGCTCTTGTCTTCGACGGCCTGCTCTTTATAGGCCGTAGGGTTGAGCTCTGCGAGAAAAGCCTCTTTCTCCATGGCATCACTCAGGTTGCTTTTCCAGGCCTCACGCAAATTCGACGGGGCGTCAGGTGCCAGCTCTTTTTTAAGCAGCTTGTCGTATTGGCCCCCAACATCGGCCGTGTTGATCAAGGCTTTGAGCTGTTCATCATTGAGTATGATCGGCTTGCCATTGCTACCGAGGATCGGGTCGCCCTTGGTGTCCACCAACGGCAAGGTCAGGGTGAGGGTGGTTTTTTTCTGGATGCTTCTCGGAGCAAAGCCTGTGGGGTTCTGCAGCGCCAGGTCGGTCAACGACAGTTGTTGTTTTTTCGAGGTTGTTGTTGTGCGGTTACCCAATATTGATGCAGTCAAGTCCGCAAGGACGAAGCCGGTCGTATTGTCTTGGGTCGTGGTTTCGTCCATCTGAACCGTCAACTTATCGGCATCGATTTGTGCGGTGGGGTACAGCTTTTTAATCGCTTCGTTCATCCGGTCGCAGGCAAAAGCCGGTAAAGAAGGGATTTTTTGAAGCAATGGCAGCAATGCGTTAGTGCTTTTTTTCTCCGACTGTTCCAGGTTCAGAAAGATGGCCTCTTGAGCCGGGGTCAGGTTTTTCAGCCACTGCGGCTGCTGCTTTTCGATCAACTTGGCGTTGTAGGCCAGCAGGGCATTGGTGCTGTCGAGCTGGTACGACCAGTCGGCGGCGTCATCTATGGCCTGGGCTGACGTCGGGTCCATCAGGGCGTTAGCCGGGGTGGTGGCTTTCAGTGTTTCAGTGAGTTTCTCCTGTATTTCTTCTTGCTGGCGCTTGAGCATCCAGGGAATTCCCTCTGCCAGCACATCGGCGGCCAAAGGCTCAACGCGTAGCGTCAGGTCATCTCCTGAGGGCGGGTGGGCCCGGTTTTGCGCAGCCAGCGGCAAGGTTTGCAGTAACAGTTCGGTATCAACATCCCCTTGATCAAGGCGCTTGGCCACCGCTTCGCGGGCCTGGGCGGGAGTGGCGAACTCCTCGAGCCCTTCAGCGAGGGTGTATAGAACGACTGGGCCATTGTTGTCGTCGAGCGCCAAGGATCGACCCTTGGGCCATGTTGGCTCAGTCGCGAATGAACCATCGGTCTGGGTGATGAGGAAGGAGCCTGCCAGCAATGCGCCACGTTCCGTGCCGTCATCCACGGTGAGTGGGTACACACCGGGACGGGCACCGCTAGCAAAGGTTTTCTCCCGCTCGGCCAAGGTGGGGTATTGCAGCGCGATGTCGATCAGTTTTTTGCTCGCCGGACTCAGGGTGCCATCGTTGGCGCGTGCTGCGGCCACGGCTGCCAGTTGCTGTTTGTGCAGGGCCAATAGCTCGTTCTGTGGCGTGGTTTGCACCTGTGGGTTTTGTGAGCTTTGGCGGGGCGTGGTCCAATATTTTGGGTGGGCTGCTGCGTATTGGATGATGCGCTGGGCAATCGTGTGCAGCGGTTGGGATGAGTTGACCAGGGTAGGCGGTACGCCGGGGCTGCCCTGGGTGAAAATGTCCGCATACACGGTGCTGTCTTCGCCCGCTTTATTCCCTGGATTGCGCAGCTGCTCGCGGATCTCCTTATTCAGCGCGTCCAGAAAGGGTTCCACAGAGAACGTTTTTATACTGCCGTCGTTCTGTTTGCCCCAGCGCTTGAGGGTGAGTTCTGCGGGGTTGAGGTGAGGTTGGTTGGGAAACAGTGCGGCCAGTTGCTGCTGCAGGAAGGTCTTGAAACTCGGTTGCTCTTTGAAGAGCTGCTGTATCGCAAGGCTGGCTTCGTTATGTTGCTCTATGAGGCTGCTATTGCGTGGGGGCGCGACGGTGGCGGGCGGTGTACTTGGCGAATCGGGTAGGGGCAGATCGTCTGGTGCGTAGGTCGAAGGCGCTGGGGACGGCGAAATCTGATTCTGTTCTTTCGGTGGGGGTGGTGTTTCGGTGGGTGGTGGAAAGGGTTGGTCTTGATCCAAGGGGTGTTGGAGGGTAGAGCTGGCTGGCGCAAACATTGAGGCAACCTCATCACTTAACTGAAATGTTGTCGTTACGGTCTTTGTAAGTCGCCAGTTAAGTGAAGAGGTATGGGCGGTTGGTTCCGGTTGCAAATGTAAGGAAAGTGGTTGGCCCTGAGTCAGTCGCGTGTGGAAAAATCAGGGCTGGAACGCGCCGATGAATATCGCCGGGTCTACACGGGCATCGTTGAGGCTGACGTTCCAGTGCATATGCGGGCCGGTCGCCCGGCCGGTCGCACCCACCTTGCCGACCACGGTACCGCGCACCAGTTGCTGGCCCACTGTCACGTCGATTTTCGACATATGGCAGAACATGCTGATAAAGCCCTGGCCGTGATCGACGAACACCGTATTGCCGTTGAAAAAGTAATGACCGACCAGGATCACCTTGCCGTTCGCCGGTGTCTTGATAGGCGTACCCGCCGGCACGGCGAAATCCAGGCCCGAATGTGGATTGCGTTCTTCGCCATTGAAGAAACGGCGCACGCCAAACTTGCTCGACAGCGGTCCATTGACGGGCTTGTCCAGCAGCAAATTGCTTGGTGTGTTGGGGCTGAAGCTGCGGTAAGCCTTGAGCTGGACAGCCAGTTCGCCCTCGATGCGTTTGAGCTGTGCCGGATCCGGGTTCACTTGGCTTTTATTCTTCAGGGTGATGTGTTGCTCCGGGTATTTCTTGAACCCCACGACAAACGGCAGGTTTTGACCGCCACTGGTGACGCGTTCGGTACCCGGTTTGACGGTCAGTGGGATGCCGACAATCGCCAGCCAGTTGTTCTGTTCCTTGACCACCAATACCGGTCTGTTCTGGTAAGTGGCTTTAGGTACGGTCGCCGAAGTGCCGAGGTCGACCACGGCGACGCCGCCGGGCACAGGCTTGTTCAGCAACCGAGTGATGTAGCTGTCGGCATGGGCGTTGAACGCGAGGCACATCAGCATCAGCAGGCTAAATAAACGTGGCATTGATCAATCCAATAACGAAAGGGTGACAGGGGTCAGGTGGTTATCTTCCACCCGCACCTGCAATTGGCCTTCACCGAGACGCGCGGTCAGGCGCTGGCCTGTATGGGTTTGCGCGGCGTCGCGAATCGCCTGGCCGCGCTCATCCAGCAAAATGCTGTAGCCACGGCCCAGGGTCGCCAGCGGGCTGACCACCTGTAGCGTCTGCACCTGGCTCTGCAGTTGCAGGCGTCGCGCCTTGAGGCCCTCGCGCATGGCACGGGGCAGGCGTTCGGCGAGGCTGTCCAGGCGCTGGCGCAGCAGGGCCAGTTGGCGCCCCGGGTGCTGCCCGGCGAGGCGCGTTTCCAGGCGGATCAGGCGTTCACGGCGGGTATTGAGGCTGCGTTCAAAGGCGCGGCGCAGGCGCATGTCCAGGTCATCCAGGCGCTGGGCCTGCTGGCGCAGACGTTCACCCGGGTGACGCAGGCGCCGGGCCATGCCTTCCAGGCGCAGGCGGCTGTGGCTCAGGCGGTTGCGCATCAGCATCACCAGGCGGCGCTGCAGGTTTTCTACCTGGCGCACCAGATGGCTGGCGTCGGGGGCCAGCAACTCAGCGGCGGCGGAGGGCGTAGGGGCGCGCACGTCCGCCACGAAGTCGCTGATGGATACATCGGTTTCATGGCCGACAGCACTGACGATGGGGGTAACGCAGGCATCGATTGCGCGGGCGACGGCCTCTTCGTTGAAACACCACAGGTCTTCCAGTGAACCGCCGCCACGGGCCAGGATCAGCGCGTCGAAGCCTCGGGCGTCGGCGAGTTTCAGCGCTCGCACAATCTGCGTGATCGCTTCGCGGCCTTGCACGGCTGTGGGGATCAGGGTCAGCTCAACGTTCGGCGCGCGGCGGCGGAACACGCTGATAATGTCGCGAATCACCGCGCCGGTTGGCGAACTGATAATGCCAATGCGCCGAGGGTGCGCCGGCAACGGCACTTTGCGCTCGGCACTGAACAGGCCTTCGGCGCTGAGTTTTTCCTTCAAGGCATCGAAGGCCAGGCGCAACGCACCGTCACCGGCAGGTTCCACGGTATCGAGAATCAGCTGGTAGTCGCCGCGCCCCTCGAACAACGAGACCTTGCCGCGCACTTTGACCGCCAGGCCGTCCTTCAACGCCTGGCGCACCCGTGCAGCGTTGTTGCGAAACAGCGCGCAACGCACCTGGGCCCCGCTGTCCTTGAGGGTGAAATACACATGGCCGGAAGCCGGGCGGGCGAGGTTGGAGATCTCGCCTTCCACCCAGATATTGGTGAACACGTCTTCCAGCAACACCCGCGCGCGGCCGTTGAGTTGGCTGACAGTCAGGACTTCGCGGTCCAGGCCCAAGCGGGCAAAAGGATCTTTAATCATGGGCGGCAGTTTATAGGCATTCGTGCAGGGTTTGACAGAATTGCTCCACCAGCGCGTTCGGCGCTTGTGCGCAGGCCAGGGCTACCGTGCTGTGGCAGTCCGGGTCGGCCAGGGGCAGAAAGTGCACGCTGGGCGGGGCGATGTCCTGCATGGATTTTGGTAACAAGGCAATACCGAAACCGGCCTGGATCAATTGCAACTGCGTGGTCTTGCGCGACATCACTCGAGCCGCCTTGGGGAAAAAACCTGCACGCATGCACAATTCGGCTGACAGATAACTCAAGCCGCCACGTTGAGGATGAGGGATCGAGATAAACGCTTCGTCCATGAGTTGCGCCCACTCAATCGCTGCGCTGCTGCGTGCCAACGGATGATCCGCCGGCACTGCCAGCACCAACGGCTCGGTGTACAACGGCACCACGCGCACGCCTTCGCGCTGGCGCAATACCGGCAACCGCAGCAGGCCGACGTCCAGGCGACCCTCGGCGATTTCCTCCAACTGGGTTTCGGAGGAGAGTTTGACAATGTCCACCGACACACCCGCGCAGCGCTCCAGCCAGGTGCTGATGCCTTGCAGTAACGCCCCGCTCATTGGCACGGTACTCGAGTGGCTCAGGCGCAGGGTGCCGAGCTGGCCATGGCCCACTTGCTTCGCCAAGTCGCTGGCCTTGAGCAACTCACTCAGCAGGTTGCGCGCCCGTGGGTAGAAGGCTTCGCCAGCGGCTGTCAACCGCGGCTGGCGTGCGGTGCGTTCGAACAGCGGGGTTTGCAATTGGGACTCCAGCGCCTTGATCTGTCGGCTCAAGGCCGATTGCGCCACGAACAGGCGTTCGGCGGCGGCACTGAAGCTACCGCTGTCGGCGATTTCGACGAAGTAACGCAGTTGGCGAGTGGAGATCACAAGTCATGCCTTTTTGAGATGGGTGGTGAGCTTTGAAGATATTAGTCGCAACGCTTGTCGATGGCTAAAGTGAACGGCATCTCAATAGAAGGAATAAGTCATGAGCCCGGTTGAGCTGATGAGCCAGTGGTCGTTCGGCGGTATTGATTGGCTGGTGATCGGCCTGGGCGTGACGGTGGCGTATATCGTGTTCGGCATTGCCGGGTTCGGGACGGCGTTGGTGGCGGGGCCGATCCTGATTCTATTCATGCCGCTGTCGAAGATTATCCCGTTGCTGGTGCTCCTGGACTTTGTCGCGGCGTTTGGCGGCTTGTTGCAAACGCGGCACGATGTGAACAAGCCGGAACTGTTGCGGCTGCTGCCCTGCATGGCCATCGGCTGCACCCTGGGCGTGGTGTTTTTGCTCAACCTGCATTCGGACCTGTTGCTGTTGTTGATGGGGCTGTTTATCAGCGCCTACGCGATTTACAGCCTGGCGGTAAACGCGCGGCCGACTCAACTGGCGGCGGGCTGGTCGATTCCGATGGGCACTGTGGGGGGGCTATTTGGTGCGCTATTCGGCAGTGGTGGCTTTTTATATGCGATTTACCTGAACAGCCGTTTGCCCAAGGACGCGGCGCGGGCCACGCAAAGCGCGCTGATCAGTTGCAGCACGGTCGTGCGCTTGAGTCTGTTCCTGATTGCCGGGGTGTATGCAGATGCGCCGTTATTGATGTTGGCGGTTTGCCTGTTGCCGGCGATGGCCCTGGGGCTGTGGTGTGGGCGCAGGCTGACGATGCGGCTGTCCCGTGAGGCATTCGTGCGGTGGGTGACTTGGCTGGTATTGGCCAGCGGTATTACGTTAATCGGGCGGTATTTGAGTACTTGACCTGATTTTTTCAGGGATTAAGCTGCCAGCCTTCAGGACCTCTTAGCGAGCAAGCCCGCTCCCACAATTGACCGCACTTATCCAGCAGGATCGCGGTCGAATGTGCGGGCTTGCTCGCGAAGGCGTCAGACGGCACACCGCAGGACTCCCATGAATTCCCAAAGCATCCTTGTCCCGAAAATCTCCACCTTGCCCGTCCACGAACCCCGCGCCCGGGCGATCGTGCGTTGGCTGGTGCGCAAGAACATCATCAAGGAAGAGTTGACCACGTGCGGCCGCACCGGCAATCGCATGGGCTACGCCCTGGCCGACGGCGCCCGCGCCGTGGTGCTGCACCCCGAGGCGCTGCCGTTCAACGAGCCGGTCAATGGCCTGGAGATCATCTACAAGCGCTGCATCTATACGCCGGCCAAGGGCTTTCTCGAAGAAGCCGGCTGCCCGGAATGCCTTAAAGAGGTTGGCGAGGCGCTGTTCGAGAGCCTGGAAGACTGGATGCCCGGCCACACCGATAACTTCACCTGCCCGCTGTGTGGGCATGAAGACGACATCAATGGGTTCCTTTTCCTGCAAGAGTGTGGGTTTTCCAACCTAGGGTTCATCTTTAACAACTGGG
Source organism: Pseudomonas sp. MWU15-20650 (assembly GCF_023242475.1). Taxonomy (GTDB): domain Bacteria; phylum Pseudomonadota; class Gammaproteobacteria; order Pseudomonadales; family Pseudomonadaceae; genus Aquipseudomonas. Next base: position 125,741 of record NZ_JALJFG010000002.1, read on the forward strand.
CGGAGGCGGGGTTCAAGCAGAGCTTTATCGACGAATTTGCCGATTGGCTCGATCAAAAGATGAGTTGGGTCAAAGTCGAGCTGTAGGCGCGAGCTTGCTCGCGAAAATCGTCAACGGTAACGCGGGTTGTCTGGTTTTAGGCGGTGCCCTGGCGTTCTTCGCGAGCAAGCTCGCTCCTACGCAAAAGCGGCAGGTTTTCTCCATCTATCAGTATTACCAAGTTTGTCAGAGTTTTACATTGAGCCCGGCAGGGTGCATGTATATAATGGCGCGCTTCCATTTTCCCGCTCGGGAGCCCCCGCGATGCTGCGTATCAGCCAAGAAGCTCTGACATTCGACGACATTCTCCTAGTGCCCGGTTATTCCGAGGTGCTTCCTAACGAAGTCAGTCTCAAGACCCGCCTAACCCGTGGCATCGAGCTGAATATTCCCCTGGTTTCCGCTGCCATGGACACCGTCACCGAAGCCCGTCTGGCCATTGCCATGGCTCAGGAAGGCGGTATCGGCATCATCCACAAGAACATGACCATCGAGCAGCAAGCTGCCGAAGTGCGCAAGGTCAAGCGTTACGAAGCCGGTGTGGTGAAAGATCCCATCACCATCGAAGCTGACGCCACCGTGCGTGACCTGTTCGAACTCACTCGCATGCACAACATCTCCGGCGTCCCGGTCCTGCATGATGGCGACCTGGTCGGCATCGTCACTTCCCGTGACGTGCGTTTCGAGAACCGCCTTGAAGTCACCGTCCGTGAAGTGATGACGCCTAAAGAGCGCCTCGTTACCGTCAAGGAAGGCGCCGACAAGAACGATGTGCGTGAATTGCTGCACAAGCACCGCATCGAGCGCGTGCTGATCGTCGACGACAAATTCGCCCTCAAGGGCATGATGACCGTCAACGACATCGAAAAAGCCAAGGCTTACCCGCTGGCCAGCAAGGATGACCAAGGTCGTTTGCGCGTTGGCGCGGCTGTCGGTACCGGTAAAGACACCGGCGACCGTGTCGCGGCGCTGGTCGCTGCCGGTGTTGATGTCGTCGTGGTCGACACGGCCCACGGTCACTCCAAAGGCGTGATCGACCGCGTTCGCTGGGTCAAGCAGAACTTCCCTGAAGTGCAGGTGATCGGCGGCAACATCGCCACCGGCGCTGCCGCCAAGGCCCTGGCCGAAGCGGGTGCCGATGCGGTCAAGGTCGGTATCGGCCCAGGTTCCATCTGCACCACGCGTATCGTTGCTGGTGTGGGTGTGCCGCAAATCAGCGCCATCGCCAACGTCGCCGCTGCCCTTGAAGGCACCGGTGTACCGCTGATCGCAGACGGCGGCATCCGTTTCTCCGGTGACCTGTCCAAGGCCATCGTGGCCGGTGCTTCCTGCGTGATGATGGGCTCGATGTTCGCCGGTACCGAAGAAGCGCCGGGCGAGATCGAACTGTTCCAGGGCCGTTCGTACAAGGCTTACCGTGGCATGGGTTCGCTGGGCGCCATGTCCCAGGCGCAAGGTTCTTCCGATCGTTACTTCCAGGACTCCTCGGCAGGCGCCGAGAAGCTCGTACCGGAAGGCATCGAAGGCCGTGTTCCTTACAAGGGCACCCTGAGCGCGATCATCCACCAACTGATGGGCGGCCTGCGTTCCTCGATGGGTTACACCGGCAGCGCCAACATCGAAGAAATGCGCACCAAGCCAGAGTTCGTGCGGATCACCGGCGCCGGCATGGCTGAATCCCATGTCCACGACGTGCAGATCACCAAGGAAGCGCCAAACTACCGCGTAGGTTGATGCTTCCAGCAAAATGTTAAGTAACCGGGGCTGTTCTTCAGCCCCGAGTTGTTTCTGATTCATTAGACGAGACTGACTTCATGGCCCTCGACATTCACGCCCACCGTATCCTGATCCTCGACTTCGGTTCCCAGTACACCCAGCTGATCGCCCGCCGCGTGCGTGAAATCGGCGTGTACTGCGAACTGCATCCGTTCGACATGGACGACGAAGCGATCCGCGAATTCGCACCTAAAGGCGTCATCCTCGCCGGTGGCCCCGAGTCCGTGCACGAAGCCAACAGCCCGCGTTGCCCGCAAGCCGTATTCGACCTGGGCGTACCGGTCTTCGGTATCTGCTACGGCATGCAGACCATGGCCGAGCAACTGGGCGGCAAGGTTGAAGGTTCCGAGTTGCGTGAATTCGGTTATGCCCGTGTCGACGTAGTCGGCAAGAGCCGCCTGCTGGACGGTATCGAAGACCACGTTGACGCCGATGGCCTGTTCGGCCTCGACGTGTGGATGAGCCACGGTGACAAGGTCACCAGGATGCCGGAAGACTTCCACATCCTGGCCAGCACCCCGAGCTGCCCCATCGCCGGCATGTTCAGCGACGAGCGTCGTTACTACGGCGTGCAGTTCCACCCGGAAGTGACCCACACCAAGCAGGGCGGCCGCATCCTGTCGCGCTTCATCCTCGACATCTGCGAGTGTGAAGCCCTGTGGACGCCGTCGAAAATCGCTGAAGACGCCATCGCCCAGGTACGCGCCCAGGTTGGCACCGACAACGTGCTGCTCGGCCTGTCCGGCGGCGTTGACTCCTCCGTGGTTGCCGCGCTGCTGCACAAAGCCATCGGCGACCAGCTGACCTGCGTGTTCGTCGACAACGGCCTGCTGCGCCTGCACGAAGGCGAACAAGTGATGGCCATGTTCGCCGAGAACATGGGCGTCAAGGTGATCCGTGCCAACGCCGAAGATCAGTTCTTGAACAACCTGGCCGGCGAGTCCGACCCAGAGAAGAAGCGCAAGATCATCGGCCGCACCTTCATCGACGTCTTCGATGCCCAGTCCAACAAACTGGACAACATCAAGTACCTCGCCCAGGGCACTATTTACCCCGACGTGATCGAGTCGGCCGGCGCCAAGAGCGGCAAGGCCCACGTGATCAAGTCCCACCACAACGTGGGTGGCCTGCCTGAGGAAATGAACCTCAAGCTGGTAGAACCGCTGCGCGAGCTGTTCAAGGACGAAGTCCGCCGTCTGGGCCTGGAGCTGGGCCTGCCGTACGACATGGTCTACCGCCACCCATTCCCAGGCCCGGGCCTGGGCGTGCGTATCCTGGGTGAAGTGAAGAAGGAATACGCCGACCTGCTGCGTCGCGCCGACCACATCTTCATCGAAGAACTGCGCAAGGCCGACTGGTACCACAAGGTCAGCCAGGCATTCGTGGTGTTCCAGCCAGTGAAATCCGTTGGCGTTGTAGGCGATGGCCGTCGTTACGCATGGGTCGTGGCCCTGCGTGCCGTAGAGACCATCGACTTCATGACCGCTCGTTGGGCACACCTGCCGTACGAACTGCTGGAAACTGTCAGCGGCCGTATCATCAATGAAATCGAAGGCATTTCGCGCGTGACGTATGACGTGTCGAGCAAGCCGCCGGCGACGATTGAGTGGGAATGATGGGACGTCCGGCATTGTCCGGCACCCACTAGCAATAAATGCCCTGGAGCCCGCGTAATTGCGGGCTTTTGGCTTTTTGGGTCTGGCAAATTCTGGCAGCTTTGTGCATCGCCAAGCACCGTATTTATTTGGCACGGTGCGAGCATTGACTGAGCCCAATGTCATGCTCGGTATTCGATATCATGTCGTCTCTGTAGGGGGCAGCAGACATTTTGGAATCTGCGGTGAAACCGCATGGCCGATCAAGCAGGGCTTGCTGCTAGTCGAGGTGGGGCGCAAGCCCAGCCTGACGGATGCTGAGTCAGGCGCTGGTGTGGCATTGATGCCAATAGGCAAGTGGCGTACGAAGCTGTCGATGGCTCGGTGTATCTTGCCTCTCAGTGTGCTACCGTGTGAGCAGAAATTGATCAAGCCGTTTGGGGTACTCAAGCCATGAACCACAAGCTGAACACCTATGGCGTATCCATAGTAGAGAGGCCTAAAGTTAAAGCTATCAAGAAGCTGGACTTGGGTGGCGACTCGGGTAAACAGATCGTTTATTCAGAAACCAAGCTCGTTCTCAGAACGCACAAGAAGACCTTTCAGAAGTTGGCTGATATGTAATGGAATTGATCTTCTTTCCATTTGAACGTGTCATTGAGATAAACACTCAGATCTTGACTACCGAGCCTGGCATGCAGGGCGGATAAATATTCCGATCTTGCAAGGCGCGCTGGCCCGAATCGACAATGCAATTGCCTATAATGGCCTCGACGATGTATTTGAAATTGCCGCCAAGTACACTGCCAGTATCGCGCAAGGCCACGCACTACCTGATGCTAACAAGCGCACCGGGCTTGCAGTCGGCTTGGAGTACCTTTCGCTCAATGATTATGAAATTACTCTAGATAATGATCTGATAGCGGATGCCGTTAGGGATTTGGTTATCGGCGATATCAACGAGCATGATTTTGCAGATATTCTTTACTCCTGCTTCATCGCTTCTCAAAATCAGGCTTAGCACTAGGAAGACCTGTCAAATTCACTGGCTCAGTTAGCCGTAGTCATGATTAGGCAATAGCAGAGTTTTCCAGGCTGATCGGTCATATATGCTATTGAGCTGCTGGCTGAAGTTGTACGTGATGGACATGCAGATGAATGCCTGCCTGGCCCCCACCATGAGTCGTAAGTAAACAAAGCCCCGGCACTGCCGGGGCTTTGTTGTTTCAGGACGGTGACCCGTGGCTAGCGAGCAAATGGCTCCCACTGCCCTTGTGCGTTGAGCCGAACTGCAATCGAGTCCGCAGTGGCGTTGGGGGCGTGGGGGTTGATGATGGCCCAGCCGCTGGTCCCCCCTCGATAGGTTTCATAGCGCACGTAATAGGGCTTGCTATCGTACATAATCGCCTCGGCAGGGTCGGACTTGAGGCGATAGATCCCTTGGTATTTCCCAGGTTCGCTGACCGGTACTTCGCCCTCCAGGATCTCATTGGCTTCCCACGCGGGAGGAACCTGCGGGGCGCTGGTCGCCGCCGGCATCTCGGGTAAATTAACGGCGGGAACGAAGCCTGCGGCTGGCGGGATGTCGTCGTAAGCGGGCACGTTATTGATGTTTACCTCGGCCGTCGGAATCTGCGTCTTGATCAATGGCAACCCCCTGAACCGCATGCCCTGGTTGTTCAGGGCCTGGAGCAGTTCCGTCAGCGAGTTGTAAACGGTACCGTTAAGCCGAGGGAACTGGGTCGCATCAATAAAGTAACCCTGGCTGGCGGTGCTCTGGATGGTACTGCGCACCAGCGCCTTGAGCCGATTACGGTGGATCAGGGTCAATGTCGATTGGGTCTGTTCCAGCAGGTAATCACCCGGAAGCTTGAGTGCATCCTCGACCTGTCGCTCAGTGAACACATAGGTGCGTGGCAGCTCCAGTTCGGTCATGGGGACTTTCAGAGTGAGGTCGGTGTCCAGTGCCCTCAGGCGCGGGTTCACTTTGGCGTAATTCACCACTTTGGGGCCCAGGCGTACTTCCACCTTGGGGCTGGCGGCATTGAGCTCCTCGCCGATGCGCAGGCTGGTACCGCCGTTTATTTCACTGACACCTGCCACGCCCCGGAACGTGTTGGTGTTTTGCGCCTCGGTCAACGCCACCCATTTGCCGACGCCGTTCTTGAGCTGGTCCAGGCGGATGATTTCACTGGTCAAAAAGTTCTTGGCCATTTGTTCATCCACCGCCACCGCGAACGATCGATAATTGGCCAGGCAGCCCGTGGCCTGCACGCGTATGCCGTAGGCCCTGGCGGCGGTGAGCAGTGCCTGGGTGTTAAAGCGTACCGGCAACAAGGCATCCATTTGCCCAAGATAGGTTTTCAGGTCGTCAGACAGCACCCCGGTCTTGGCGAACGTATCGAGGTCCAGTTGATGCAGGTCGTTGAGCAGCCGGTTCAGGTAGAGCGTCTTGATCCCTTGTCGCGCCAGGGCCGGCATGTCTTTGATCAGGACGTACAAGCTGGCGATGCGATTCGGGCTTTCAGCGACCACCAGGCCGGGCGCGGTTTTGAACACGGCTTCAATCAACTCGCTGGAGGACATTTCTGGCGTGAGCGAGGGAAGGGCAGGGCGTTCGGGCAGGGTGTGGATGAAAAATGGCCGGGAAAAAAAGTTGCGCGCCGCCGTAAGGATTTTGGTTCGCGCTGGATTGATAAAATAATCTGACGTGAAGAAGTCAGTAAAGCCGCCTCCAGGCTTGGCGATACGTTTGAAGTGGTCCGGCCTGCCGCCCATTGCCAGCTCGATCTGGTACTGGCCGAGGTCGTTGAGGTCGTAGGGGGTGCTGAGGCTGGAGGGCGGGTTATTGGTGTTGGGCGACCCATAGGAACTCGGCATTGTTGCTTCGGCCGCCCTTGTCCCTGCCGCGACCGTATCGACTGGGGCGCCTCCCCTGATGGCGTCGGATGGGCGCAGAGCGAGCTCCCATTCACCGGCGGCGTTCAGCTGTACCGGGCGTGTGCCGTAAAAAGCGTTAGGGTTCTGCGGATCGATGATGGCCCAGCTCCCTTCGCCATTGATATCGGCCTCGTAGCGCACGTAATAGACGGCATCCTTGAACTTGATGACGGTTGAAGGGTTGGCTTTGACGCTGTAGATATTGCGGTAGCGCCCGCCTTCACTCATCGGGGTTGCCCCTTCCAGGCCTTGCAGGCGCTTCCAGGCGCTAGGAATCGGGGGCGTGGAAGCCGGTGGCTCCCCGGCTGTGGGGGGTACCGGTGTTTCTCCACCCGTCGGTGTCACTGCTGGCTCATCGACGGGGTCAGGCTGTAGTTCCTTTTTGTACTCGGCTATTTCGGCGGCCTCGGCGGCATCGACTTCCGGGCCCACCTCCGTGATCGGGCCTGGCCCGGCCAAGGCCAGCACGTTGAACAGCATGGCGATACCATTGATCACCGCCGCCGTCACGCCAGCCTTGCGCTCTGCGCGGGTACGGCCGTTGACGGCCTGATCGATATTCATCCCGGTGAGCGCGATGCTGGCGCCCAGGACCGGCAAAGCCACTTCCCAACCGATCGCGGCCATTGGGCCGAAAACTTTCAAACCGGCGCTCAGGTAGCCTATCCACAGTTTCTTTTGCAGGTCTTTCTGGGTGGTCAGCAGTTGCCGAGCCTCGTCGTACATGGACCAGCGCGTACGCTCCATCAGCCAGGAGAAGGCATCGACACCGACCACCTGGTTTTTGCGGTTGATCAGGTGGTGGTCGGACTTGCCCCAAGTACCGACCAGACGGTTCATCAGGTCAGTGATGTTCTCCTGCATGGCCAGGCGATCAGACAGCGGAAAGTGACAGAGGAAGGCGTCACGGCTCTGTTCGTTGTTCATCTTGCCCAGAACCCACCAGTGCATGTCCGCCGGGGTCTCGAGGACCTGGAACGCAGGGGTGTCGCCGGGCGTGTAAAGAATCTGGCGGCCCTTCGGGTCGACAATGCGTAGCAAGTTGAACGCCACATGGCCGTCTACATCCAGGGCGTATACCTGGGGGCTTTCGCCTGGCGACACTTCGGTTTGCAGCATCTTGCGGGTGATCGGCCACGTCACGTTGGAGGCGACAGTATTGATGCAGGTCTGTAGGTCCTCCTTCGTCAGTTGTTTGAGGTCGGCGGCCTGAACCGCCTTGCTGAGAAAATTGCATTTGGCCAGGGTTCGGAAGTCGTCGGCATGGCTGTGCCAGAAGTCATCCAGTTGACCGTTGTAGAGGCTGTCGAATCGAATGTTCCAGAAGTCCTTCAGCACGTCGTTGCCATGCAGGCGTACTTCGTTGGTTTCATTGAAGTCGCCATACACCGGACCCGCGGTGTAAAAACCGCCATACAGGTCGAGCAAGTCGGCGTTGTCGAAATCGGTGGCACGAAAGCGATGAATCACCAACTGCGTCAGGGTTGTCGATTCGTAGGGTTTTTCCAGCAGGTGTTCCCAACCGGTGAAGGTCTTGGTGCTGCTCTGGGCGCCCTTGAACCGATGGTAGTAGACATCATCCGGGTCCAGGCCTTTTACACCATGCTTTTGCAGGATGTCGCAGGCGGTTTGATGGGCGCTGTCATTCAGGCTGGGGCATGCCGGGATCACTTGGGTGGCCAGCGTTATCAGCGCGGCCTTGTCGGCTGCGTTGGGAAGGGGGGTACCGGTACTCATGGAGGGGCTCATCCTTCAAAAAAGAAGGCGAGGGTCCCTCAGGTGCGACGCTTGCGGGCGCTACATAGTTGTTGGGTGAGGCTTCAGCGCCGCGCAATATCCGAAAAGTAAAACTTATCCAGCGTATGCCGCGACTCGGTGTATTCGAACTGCCGTCCGTCCTGCAAGAACGTCTGGTTACTGACCACGATCACGTGGCTCTGACCTTCGAGGTCCAGGTGGGTCTGATCGTCCTTGCCGCGTGGCAGGGCTTCGATGGTGCGCTGGGCGTAGCTGATTTGCAGCTGCAGGGTCTGTTCGATAAACGCGTAGATCGACTGTTCGGCGATGTTGCGGTCCAGGCCGGGGATCAGGTCGGCGATGAAATGGTTGATGTCCAGGATCACCCGTTTACCGCCGATGCGTCGTACCCGCTTGATGCGGGTGATCAGCGTGCCGGGCTCGGCCTCGATGTGTTGCAGCAGTGACCCCTCCAACGGAATCTGGGTGAATTCGACCACTTCGGTGCGTACGTCATCACCCAGGTCGGCGTGGGTTTCGTGGAAGCTGACGATACCGCCCAGTTGGAACTCGATCGGGTTGGGCGACAACACAAAGGTGCCCTTGCCGTGGATCTTTTGCGCAAAGCCTCGTTCCTGCAACTGCTCGATGGCGCGGCGCACGGTGCCGCGGCTGGCTTGGTAGGCGTCCATCAGTTCGGTTTCGGAGGGGAGGCGCGTGCCGCGTTGCAGGCGTTCAGTAGTAATGCTGGCAAGCAGATCCGTATAGATCTGGTTGTATTTGCTCATAGCGATGGCTCTGTGCCCGACTTGATGAAGGTGAACTGTGCGTTCAAGGCAGGAACCTTAGTGGCAGAGGTGGGGTTTGTCCATTGGACAGCTGTACGGTCAGGGGAAAAATCTGACGGAAAGCGTGTAGTCATAAACAAAAGTGTAACTCGTACAGACGAGTTGTTGATTTAACTCGTACAGACGAGTACTTTTCCCTCCTCGGCGTGCTGCCAACGACTGCCACCCATAAAAACAATCACAGTGGAAAACGAGCATGAGCCACGACTATTCAACGATTGCCCGCGAGATTCTCGACAACCTCGGAGGCCGCGAAAACCTTGAGCAGGCCGCCCATTGCGTGACCCGCCTGCGCCTGGCGCTCAAGGACCCCAGCCTGGTCAACAGCAGTGCGTTGAACCAGGTCGACCTGGTCAAGGGGTCGTTCTTCACCGGTGGTTTGTTCCAGGTGGTGATCGGCCCCGGTGAGGTGGAGAAAGTCTACGCGGCGCTGCGCGAACAGACCGGCCTTGCCGCCTCGACCATTGCCGACGTCAAGAAAGCCGGCGGCGACAAGACCAACCCCATGCAGCGCCTGGTGCGGGTGTTCTCCGATGTGTTCATGCCGATCCTGCCCGCGCTGATCATCGCCGGCCTGTTGATGGGCGTGAACAACCTGATGGGCGCCAAGGGCATGTTCATCGAAGGCCAGACGCTGCTGGAGGCCTACCCGAACCTGGATGGCCTGTGGAGCCTGATCAACCTGATGGCCAACACCTCCTTCGTGTTCCTGCCGGCGCTGGTGGGGTGGTCGGCGGCCAAGCGTTTTGGTGGCAGTGAAATCCTCGGCATCGTGCTCGGCCTGATGCTGGTGCACCCTGACCTGCTCAATGCCTGGAACTACGGCAAGGCCGTTGCCGGGCTCGACGGCCAGAGCCTGCCGTACTTCGATATTTTCGGCTGGTTCAAGATCGAGAAGGTCGGCTACCAAGGCCAGATCCTGCCGATCCTGATGGCCGCGTATGTGATGAGCGTCATTGAGAAATGGTTGCGGGCGCGGGTGCCCAATGCGATTCAACTGCTCGTCGTACCCATCACCACCATCGTCGTCACCGGTGTGCTTGCACTGGCAGTCATCGGCCCGGTGACCCGTCACCTCGGCATCCTGATCACCGAGGGCGTGGTCACCTTGTTTGACTTGGCGCCCATGGTCGGCGGGACGATTTTCGGCCTGCTGTATGCGCCATTGGTGATCACCGGCATGCACCACATGTTCCTCGCCGTCGACCTGCAATTGATCTCCACCCAGGGCGGCACGTTTATCTGGCCAATGATTGTCATGTCCAACCTGGCCCAGGGCAGTGCCGCACTCGGCGTGTTCTACATGAGCCGCAATGCGCGGGATAAAAGCATGGCCTCGACCTCGGCGGTTTCCGCCTACTTCGGCATCACGGAGCCGGCGATGTTCGGGGTGAACCTGCGCTTCAAGTTTCCCTTCTACGCCGCCTTGTTGGGGTCAGCGCTGGGCAGCATTTTCCTGTCACTGAACAAGGTTCAAGCCTCGGCCATCGGCGTCGGTGGCTTGCCCGGGTTCATCTCGATCATTCCGCAGTTCATCCCAAGTTTTGTCATCGGGATGGTCATCGCGATTGTCGTGCCGTTTGTTGTGACCTGTGTGTTGAGCATGAAGATTGTCCGGCCTGGGTATCGGGTCGCCTGATCCACCGCTATCAGGGGCAAGCCCCTCCCTCAATGTGGGAGGGGGCTTGCCCCCGATGAGGCCCTCAAGGCCAACGCAAAACTCTACTGAAGGAGCCCACCATGCAAGACTGGCAACACTCGGTGATCTACCAGATCTACCCCAAAAGCTTCCATAGCCACGCGGGTAACGCCACCGGTGACCTGCTGGGCATCGTGGACAAACTCGATTACCTGAAATGGCTGGGCGTGGATTGCCTATGGATCACGCCGTTCCTGCGTTCGCCGCAACGCGATAACGGCTATGACATCAGTGACTACTACGCCATCGACCCCAGCTACGGGACCATGGCCGATTGCGACCTGCTGATCAGCGAAGCCGCCAAGCGCGGCATCAAGCTGATGCTCGACATCGTGGTCAATCACACCTCCATCGAACATGAGTGGTTCCAGCAGGCGCGCAGCAGCCTCGACAACCCCTACCGTGACTTCTACATCTGGCGCGACCAACCGAATAACTGGGAGTCCAAGTTCGGTGGTTCGGCCTGGGAATACGAGGCGCAGACCGGCCAGTACTTCCTGCACCTGTTCGACCACACCCAGGCCGACCTCAATTGGGACAACCCCAAGGTGCGCGCCGAGGTGTTCAAGCTGATGCGCTTCTGGCGCGACAAAGGCGTGGGCGGTTTCCGCCTGGACGTGATCAACCTGATCTCCAAGCCCGCCGATTTCCCCGAAGACGACACTGACGGTCGGCGTTTCTATACCGACGGCCCGAACGTGCACGAATACCTGCAGGAAATGCACCGCGAAGTCTTCGAAGGCCATGACCTGATCAACGTCGGCGAGATGTCATCCACCAGCCTTGAACATTGCGTCCGCTATTCGCGGCCGGAGTCGAAAGAGCTGTCGATGACCTTCAACTTTCACCACCTGAAAGTCGATTACCCCAACTTGCAAAAGTGGGTGAAGGCTGACTTTGATTTCTTGCAGCTCAAGCAGATCTTTTCTGACTGGCAACTGGGGATGCAGGCCGGTGGAGGTTGGAACGCATTGTTCTGGTGCAACCACGACCAGCCACGAGTGGTCTCGCGTTTTGGTGACGACGGCGAGCACCGTGTGGTCTCGGCCAAGATGCTTGCCACGGCACTGCACTTCCTCCAGGGCACGCCGTATGTGTACCAGGGCGAAGAGCTGGGCATGACCAATCCAGGGTTCGACAAGATCGATCAGTACCGCGATGTGGAGACCCTGAATATCTTCCGCCTCAAGCGCGATGCGGGTGAGTCCGAGGCCTCGAGCATGGCGGCGATCATGCAGAAATCTCGCGATAACGGGCGCACGCCTATGCAATGGAGCGGCCAGGCGAATGCCGGCTTCAGTGCCGGTGAACCGTGGATCGGGATCCCGGCCAACGCGGTGCAGATCAACGTAGAGAGCCAGTTGGGCGACCCGGATTCAGTGTTGCATCACTACCGCGCGTTGATCGCCTTGCGGCGTCATGAACCGCTGATCCAGGAAGGTCTTTATCGGCAACTGCTGCAAGACCACCTCCAAGTCTGGGCATACCTGCGAGAGGGGCATGGCGAGCGCCTGCTGGTGCTGAACAACTTTTATGGCTCGCCCTGCGAAATCCAATTGCCGCAAGGCGTTATCAGCGCGGCGGGTGAGCAACGCCTGCTGATCAGCAACTACCCCGATTGCCCGGTGCGCTCGAACACGGTGGTGTTGCGACCTTACGAATCGTTTGTGCTGCACCTCAAGGACTGAGAGACCCGCAATAACCCCTGTATGGGAGTGCAGGGGCGCTTTAAAAAAACATAATAAAAATATCGGAGTGCTTCATGAAAACAACAATAAAGCTGGGCCTCATCGCGTCATGTCTCACCGCGCCTTTTGCTGCTCAGGCACTGGAATTTGCTGGTTACTTGCGCAGTGGCGCGGGCACGTCCACGGGCAGCGGCAAGCAGCAGTGTTTCCAACTGCCGGGGGCGCAATCCAAGTACCGCTTGGGTAACGAATGCGAGCAGTACGCTGAACTGGAATTGCGCCAGGACCTGCTGACACTCGACGATGGCTCGGTGCTCAGCGTCGATGCCATGGCCTCCTTGTACAACAAATACGACCGTGCCCTGAAATTCCAGGGTGAAGACAACGGCTCGGCGCGCATGCCGCAGATGTATGCGCAGTGGTCCAACCTGCCCAGCCTCAATGGCGGTTCGGTATGGGCCGGGCGGCGTTACTACAAACGTAACGACATCCATATCTCCGACTTCTACTACTGGAACCAGAGCGCCACGGGTGGCGGTGTCGAGGATGTGTTGATCGGCGACCTCAAATACAGCTACGCCATTTCCCGCAAGGACAACCTGTACCAGAAGGAATACGCCACGCGTCACGACTTCAACGTCGCAGGCTTCAAGACCAACCCCGGCGGCGAGCTGGAGTTCGGCTTGAGCTATATCGAAAAAGCCGGCGGGCGTGACGCCAACAGCGGTTGGGCGCTCACGGCGCAGCATGTGCAAAAACCTTTCCTGGGCGGCAAGAACAAATTCGCCCTGCAATATGGCGAAGGCCCCGGCACCGGCCTGGGCTACACCGGCAATACCGCCCTGGATAACAGCAGCAAAAGTTACCGCGCCGTAGAGTTTTTCGACTGGCAGGTGACGCCGCGCTTTGGCGGGCAGATCGAAGCGGTGTACCAGAAGGACATTCGTCCAGGCAGCCAGGACCAGACCTGGATGTCCCTCGGTGTGCGCCCGGCGTACGCCATCAGTGAGCAGTTCAAACTGGTCACGGAGCTGGGTCATGATCAGGTCGAAGCCACGGGCGGTACGCGCAAGCTGAGCAAATTTACCTTCGCCCCGACCTGGTCGCCCAAAGGCCCGGATTTCTGGGCGCGCCCGGAAGTGCGTTTGTACTACACCTACGCCACTTGGAACGAAGCGGCCAAGCGTGCGGCGAATGAGCTGGCGGCGGGTTCAGCGCTGTCCGACACCGGCGCCTACGGCACTGCGCGGCATGGTTCGAACGTCGGTGTGCAGGTTGAGTATTGGTGGAAGTAATTCGGTTTCCGCCCAATGATTTTTACAGAACCCAACAGCAGGTGACGTCATGACCACATCTCAACCCCTGGAATTGCTGGCGCCCCTGTCTGGGGTGCTGTTGGCGCTGGATCAGGTGCCTGACCCGGTATTTTCCAGCCGCCTGATCGGCGATGGCCTGTGCATCGATCCTACGTCGCAGACCCTCTGCGCGCCGTTGGCCGGGGTGATCAGCAATATCCAGGACAGTGGTCATGCGGTGAGTGTCACCGACGACAACGGCGTACAGGTGCTGATGCATATCGGCCTGGATACCGTGAGCCTGGCGGGAAAGGGCTTCACCCGACTGGTCGAGGAAGGCCAGCGGGTGGAGGCCGGGCAAGCGCTGATTGAGTTCGATGCCGACTTTGTGGCGCTGCATGCACGCAGTTTGCTGACCTTGATGTTGGTGGTGAGTGGCGAGCCGTTTGTGCCGCTGGCACCGGATCAGGGGCTGGTCGAGCAAGGTCAGCCACTCATGCGAGTGTCGCCCGCGCAGGCGTCGGCAGAGGCGGACGAGGAGGCGGGCGATGCGCTGTTCTCCAAGCCGCTGACCCTGCCCAACGCCAACGGTTTGCATGCCCGCCCTGCGGCGGTGCTGGCCCAGGCGGCGAAAGGGTTCGGCTCAAGCATTTACTTGCACAAGCAAACCCAGAGCGCCAATGCCAAGTCGCTGGTGGCGATCATGGCGCTGCAAACCCAGCGGGGCGATACCCTGCAAGTGAGTGCGGCAGGTGACGATGCCGAGGCCGCGATCAAGGCGCTGGTGGCGTTGCTCGCCGAGGGCTGTGGCGAGACGATCACTGCACCGGCCGTGGTGGTCGAGGCCGTCGCGTCACCATCGTCGGCGGTATTGCTGCGTGGCGTGTGTGCGTCCCCGGGCTCGGCGTTTGGCCAAGTGGTACAAGTGGCTGAGCCTTTACTGAAGATTACCGAAGCGGGCGCGGGCGAAGTGTTCGAACGTGCGGCACTGGCGCGTGGCCTGCTGGCGGCAGCCGAGGCACTGCAAAGCCTTCAGGCCAAGGCGGCCGGCAGCGCCCAGGCAGAGATTTTTCGCGCCCATCAAGAGCTGCTCGACGATCCGACGCTGCTGGAGCAAGCCCATGCCCTGCTGGCCAATGGCAAAAGTGCGGCATTTGCCTGGAACCGCGCCACGGTGACCACCGCCACCTTGTTCCAGGGCTTGGGCAATGCGCTGCTCGCGGAACGGGCGGCGGATTTGGCGGATGTCGGCCAGCGCGTGCTGAAACTGATACTCGGTATCCAGGACCGCGCATGGGACCTGCCTGAGCAGGCTATCTTGATCGCCGAGCAACTGACCCCGTCGCAAACCGCCAGCCTGGATACGCGCAAAGTACTGGGTTTCGTCACCGTTGGCGGCGGCGCGACCAGCCATGTCGCCATTCTTGCCCGTGCGCTCGGCCTACCGGCTATTTGTGGTGTGCCGGCTCACGTGCTGGCGCTGCCCAACGGTAAACAGGTCTTGCTCGACGCCGACAAAGGCGAGCTGCATCTGGACCCGGACCTGGCCGAGATCGAACAACTGCAGGCTGCTCGCCACCAGCAAGTGCAGAGGCGTCAACGTGAAGTGGCGCAGGCTACCTTACCGGCCACGACCCGCGACGGGCATCACGTGGAGGTCACCGCCAACGTTGCTTCGTTGCAGGAGGTGGAGCAGTCCCTGAGCCTGGGGGGGGAGGGCGTTGGCCTGTTGCGTTCGGAGTTCCTTTACCTGGACCGCAACCGTGCGCCAAGCCCCGAAGAGCAAGCCGGCACCTACAGCGCCATCGCCCGTGCCCTGGGCGCCGAGCGCAACCTGGTGGTGCGCACCCTGGACGTCGGTGGCGACAAACCCTTGGTCTATGTGCCGATGGAAGCCGAGACCAACCCCTTCCTCGGGTTGCGCGGCATTCGCCTGTGCCTGGAACGCCCTGAGCTTTTGCGCGAACAGTTCCGCGCGATCCTTGCCAGTGCCGGTTTTGCACGGCTGCATATCATGCTACCGATGGTCAGCCTGCTCTCGGAGCTGCATCTGGCGCGCAAGATTCTTCAGGAAGAAGCGCTGGCGCTCGGGCTCAGCGAATTGCCCAAGCTGGGCATCATGATTGAAGTGCCTAGCGCCGCGTTGATGGCGGATGTCTTTGCACCGCATGTGGATTTCTTCTCCATTGGTACCAATGACTTGACCCAGTACACCCTGGCCATGGACCGCGACCACCCGCGCCTGGCCAGCCAGGCCGACAGCTTTCACCCGGCGGTGCTGCGTCTGATCGCCACCACGGTCAAGGCCGCCCATGCCCATGGTAAGTGGGTGGGCGTGTGCGGTGCGCTGGCGTCCGAAGCCTTGGCGGTGCCGGTGCTGATCGGGCTGGGCGTTGATGAGCTGTCAGTCAGCGTACCGCTGATCCCCACCATCAAGGCCACCGTGCGTGAGCTGGACCTGGTCGATTGCCAGATCATCGCCCGCCAGGTGTTGGGCCTGGAAGAAGCTGCCCAGGTGCGTGAGGCATTGCGCCTGTACCACGCGGCCACTGTTGAAACCTCATCTGTCGTGGAGCTCTGAGCATGTTCGAGAAATTACAGCGGGCGTTCTGGAAAGCCCTGACCCCGGACTTGATTGCCGAGACGCCTGCCACGCCAACACCGAGCCTGTTGTCGGCCGATGTGCTGAGTGCATTGGGCGGTGCCGATAACCTCAAGTCACAACAGCGCGTGGCGCTGACGCGGGTGCGCGTGCAATTACAGAATGCTGAGAAGTTTGATGCAGCAGCGTTAAAGGCCGCGGGAGTACCTGGGGTGATGGTATTGACGGGCGGGGTGGTCCATCTGCTTACCGGCCTCTAAGCCAAGTAGAGATCAAAATGTGGGCGGGGCTTGCCCCCGACGCCGGTGGGTCAGCGACACCTCTTTTGAAGGCAGTCATATTTCCCTGTGGCGAGCGGGCTTGTCCCGCGTTGGGCTGCGTAGCGGCCCCAAAAGCTGTCTCTGTGGAGTATCGGGTACACCGCATTCGTCCTTGTTTGGGGGCGCTACGCGCCCCAACGCGGGACAAGCCCGCTCGCCACATGGGTTCTGCGGTGCTTTTACAGCTTCGGGTTCTCTTCCGGTGGCTTGGTCTTGTCGATACCCGGCACGTGCAAGTTGCCTTCCACCACTTGGTTGCCTTCCAGCTGCGGCTGGGTCACCCAGGTGAGAATGTCGTAGTAACGCCGGATGTTCGCCACGAAGTGCACCGGCTCGCCGCCACGCGCATAGCCATAGCGGGTCTTGCTGTACCACTGCTTCTGCGACAGGCGCGGGAGCATTTTCTTCACGTCCAGCCACTTGTTCGGGTTAAGGCCGTCCTTCTTGGCCAGCGTACGCGCGTCTTCGAGATGGCCGGTGCCCACGTTGTAGGCGGCGAGGGCAAACCATGTGCGGTCCGGCTCGGCGATGCTGTCGTCCAATTCATCCTTGATCTTGGCCAGGTACTTGGCACCGCCCATGATGCTTTGCTTGGCGTCCAGGCGGTTGGACACGCCCATCGCCTGGGCCGTGTTCTGTGTCAGCATCATCAGGCCACGCACGCCGGTCTTGGACGTGACGGCCGGTTGCCACAGCGATTCCTGGTAGCCGATGGCGGCCAAGAGTCGCCAGTCGACTTTTTCTTCCTTGGCGTAGGCCCTGAAATGTTTCTCATACTTGGGCAGGCGTTGCTGCAAATGCTGGGCGAACGTATAGGCACCCATGTAGCCGAGGACATCGACGTGCCCGTAATAGCGGTCTTTAAGACGCTGCAGGGTGCCGTTCTTCTCAACCTTGTCCAGGTAGCTGTTGATCTCGTTGAGCAGGCTGTTGTCCTCACCCGGCGCCACGGCCCAGCTTTGATTGCTGGCATTGCCGAGGTCGAACGCCACGCGCACGTTGGGGAAGTACACCTGGTTCATCGCCACTTCGTTGGAGTCCACCAGGGTCAGGTCGATTTGCCCTTCATCGACCATGCGTAGCAGGTCGACGACTTCAACGGCGTCGGATTCTTCGTATTCGATCGCAGGGTTCTGCTTTTTCAGCTCCGCCAATTGTTCGGCGTGGGTGCTGCCCTTGAGCACCATGATCTTCTTGCCCACCAGGTCGGCCGCGTTGGTCGGGCGTGACTGGCCATTGCGGTAGATAACCTGCGGGGTCACTTCCAGGTAAGGATGGGAGAAGCGCACCTGCTGCTTGCGCTGCTCGCTGCTGACCAGGCCGGCGGCGGCCAGGACCGGGCCGTTGGGTTTGCCCAATTGGCCGAACAGGTCGTCGAGGTTGTCGGCGGTCTCGATCTCGAGCTTCACCCCCAGGTCGTCGGCAAAACGCTTGACCAGTTCGTATTCGAAACCGGTTTCACCGTTCCGGTCCTGGAAATACGTGGCCGGGCTGTTCCGGGTAACCACCCGCAGTACGCCATCCTCCTTGATTCGCTCGAGCGTGCTGGGTTTATCAACACAGGCGCTGAGCATCAGGAAGAGTCCGGTGGCGATGAGCCATTTGGCGTATCGCGGGCGCAAAGCAGTTGGGGAGAACATCTGCGCAGTATACGCAAACCGCCCACGGCGCCATATCTCGACAGCAGGGGACTTGTCTGCTAGCGCCCTGAAAAGCGTGCTGCAGCCCGCAGAAACGGGGCTTGGCGACCGATTGTGACGGTTAAAATAACTGTGCCGAATGCCTTGGACAGCGCCCCAATATCCTGCAAACCCTGGCAACTGACGTTCGGCAGCAGTCACCGGTAGCGTTTCGGGTGCCGTTGGCGATGGTTTACGCTAGAATGCACGGCCTCAAAGCACACCCCCTTCCCGAGGCTGTCCCGAAGATGTTGATCCTGCGCGGTGCTCCTGCCCTTTCTGCCTTTCGCCACAGCAAACTCCTTGAGCAACTGAGCCAGAAGGTACCTTCTGTCAGTGGCTTGTATGCTGAATTTGCTCACTTCGCCGACGTCACCGGCGTCTTGACCGCCGACGAACAGCAAGTGCTGGCACGCCTTTTGAAGTACGGCCCAAGCGTTCCCGTTCAAGAGCCGACCGGCCGCTTGTTCCTGGTTCTGCCGCGGTTCGGCACCATCTCGCCCTGGTCGAGCAAGGCCAGTGATATCGCCCGCAACTGTGGCCTGGACAAAATCCAGCGCCTGGAGCGCGGTATTGCTTTCTACGTCGCCGGCCAGTTCAGCGACGCCGAGGCCGAGCTGATCGCCAGCAGCCTGCACGACCGCATGACCCAGATCATCGTTGGCCAGCTGGAACAGGCCGCCGCTCTGTTCAGCCACGCCGAGCCCAAGCCGCTGACCGCAATTGACGTGCTCGGCGGTGGCCGCGCCGCCCTCGAGAAGGCCAACACCGAACTGGGCCTGGCCCTGGCCGAAGACGAGATCGACTACCTGGTCAACGCCTTCAACGGCTTGAAGCGCAACCCGCACGACATCGAACTGATGATGTTCGCCCAGGCCAACTCCGAGCACTGCCGTCACAAAATCTTC
This sequence comes from Pseudomonas sp. MWU15-20650, assembly GCF_023242475.1. Taxonomy (GTDB): domain Bacteria; phylum Pseudomonadota; class Gammaproteobacteria; order Pseudomonadales; family Pseudomonadaceae; genus Aquipseudomonas. The sequence continues at coordinate 144,867 of NZ_JALJFG010000002.1, forward strand.
AACGCCAGTTGGGACATCGACGGCCAAAGCCAGGAAAAAAGCCTGTTCGGCATGATCAAGAACACCTACGTGATGCACAGCGAAGGCGTTCTTTCTGCTTATAAGGACAACGCCTCGGTGATCGTCGGCTCCGTCGCCGGCCGCTTCTTCCCGGACCCTGAGACCCGCCAGTACGGCGCGGTGCAGGAACCGGTGCACATCCTGATGAAGGTTGAGACCCACAACCACCCGACTGCGATTGCCCCGTTCCCGGGCGCAGCCACCGGTTCCGGCGGCGAAATCCGTGACGAAGGTGCAACCGGCCGTGGCGCCAAGCCCAAGGCGGGCCTCACCGGCTTTACCGTGTCCAACCTGCAGATCCCGGGCTTCGAACAGCCGTGGGAAGTGCCGTACGGCAAGCCTGAGCGCATTGTCACCGCGCTGGACATCATGATCGAAGGCCCGCTGGGCGGTGCTGCGTTCAACAACGAATTCGGGCGTCCGGCGCTGACCGGTTACTTCCGTACCTTCGAACAGTCCATCACTACCCCGCGTGGCGATGAAGTGCGCGGCTACCACAAGCCGATCATGTTGGCCGGCGGCATGGGCAACATCCGTGAAGAACACGTCAAGAAAGGCGAGATCCTGGTCGGCTCCAAGCTGATCGTGCTGGGTGGCCCGGCGATGCTGATCGGCCTGGGCGGCGGTGCGGCCTCTTCCATGGCCACCGGCACCAGCTCGGCAGACCTGGACTTCGCTTCCGTACAACGCGAAAACCCAGAGATGGAGCGTCGTTGCCAGGAAGTCATCGACCGTTGCTGGCAATTGGGTGACAAGAACCCGATCAGCTTCATCCACGACGTCGGTGCCGGTGGTTTGTCCAACGCCTTCCCGGAACTGGTCAACGATGGCGACCGTGGTGGCCGTTTCGAACTGCGCAACATTCCGAACGACGAGCCGGGCATGGCCCCGCACGAAATCTGGAGCAACGAATCCCAGGAGCGCTACGTTCTGGCCGTTGGCCCAGAAGACTTCGCACGCTTCCAGGCCATCTGCGAACGCGAGCGCTGCCCGTTTGCCGTGGTCGGCGAAGCCACTGCCGAGCCGCAACTGACCGTTACCGACAGCCATTTCGGCAACAGCCCGGTCGACATGCCGCTGGAAGTGCTGCTGGGCAAGGCCCCGCGCATGCACCGCTCGGCTGTGCGTGAAACCGAGCTGGGCGATGATTTCGACCCAAGCACGCTGAGCCTGGCCGACAGCATCGAACGTGTGCTGCACCACCCGGCCGTGGCGAGCAAAAGTTTCCTGATCACCATCGGCGACCGCACCATCACTGGCCTGGTTGCCCGTGACCAGATGGTTGGCCCATGGCAAGTGCCGGTGGCCGACGTTGCCGTCACCGCCACCAGTTTCGACGTCTACACCGGCGAAGCCATGGCGATGGGCGAGCGTACGCCGCTGGCCCTGCTGGACGCTCCGGCGTCGGGCCGCATGGCCATTGGTGAAACCCTCACCAACATCGCGGCATCGCGCATCGGCAAGCTGTCCGACATCAAGTTGTCGGCCAACTGGATGTCGGCTGCCGGCCACCCGGGCGAAGACGCGCGGCTGTACGACACGGTCAAAGCCGTCGGCATGGAGCTGTGCCCTGAGCTGGGGATCACCATTCCGGTGGGCAAGGACTCCATGTCCATGGCCACCCGTTGGAACGAAGACGGCACCGACAAGAGCGTCACTTCGCCGCTGTCGCTGATCGTCACCGGTTTCGCACCGGTCACCGACATCCGTCAGACCCTGACCCCGCAACTGCGCATGGACAAGGGCACCACCGATCTGATCCTGATCGACCTGGGCCGTGGCCAGAACCGCATGGGCGCCTCGATCCTCGCGCAAACCCACGGCAAGCTGGGCAAGCACGCGCCGGACGTGGATGACGCCGAAGACCTGAAAGCTTTCTTCGCGGTCATCCAGGGCCTCAACGCCGACGGCCATCTGTTGGCTTACCACGACCGTTCCGACGGCGGCTTGCTGACCAGCGTCGTGGAAATGGCCTTCGCCGGTCACTGCGGCCTGAACCTGGTGCTCGACAGCGTTGCCGAGGATGCCTCCGAAATCAACGGCATCCTGTTCAACGAAGAGCTGGGCGCCGTGATCCAGGTGCGCCAGGACGCTACCCCTGACGTGCTCGCACAATTCAGCGCAGCTGGCCTGGGCGACTGTGTGGCGGTCATCGGCCAGCCGATCAACAACGGCCAGATCGACATCGTCTTCAACGGCGACACCGTGTTCGAAGGCCAGCGCCGTCTGCTGCAACGCCAGTGGGCCGAGACCAGCTACCAGATCCAACGCCTGCGTGATAACGCTGACTGCGCCGAGCAGGAATTCAACGTGATCCTGGAAGAAGATAACCCGGGCCTGAGCACCAAGCTCAGCTTCGACGTCAACCAGGACATCGCCGCGCCTTACATCAAGAAAGGCATCCGCCCACAAGTTGCAGTACTGCGTGAGCAGGGTGTCAACGGCCAGGTGGAAATGGCGGCTGCGTTCGATCGCGCGGGCTTCAATGCGATTGACGTGCACATGAGCGACATCCTTGCCGGTCGCGTTGACCTCAATGAGTTCAAAGGCTTGGTGGCCTGCGGTGGTTTCTCCTACGGCGATGTGCTGGGTGCCGGTGAAGGCTGGGCCAAGTCGGCCCTGTTCAACAGCCGTGCCCGCGACGCGTTCCAAGGTTTCTTCGAGCGCAACGACAGCTTCACCCTGGGGGTGTGCAACGGTTGCCAGATGATGTCCAACCTGCACGAGCTGATCCCGGGCAGCGAGTTCTGGCCGCACTTTGTGCGTAACCGTTCCGAGCAGTTCGAAGCCCGTGTCGCCATGGTGCAGGTGCAGGAGTCCAACTCGATCTTCCTGCAAGGCATGGCCGGCTCGCGCATGCCGATCGCCATCGCCCACGGTGAAGGCCACGCCGAGTTCGAAAGCGAAGAAGCCTTGCTGGAAGCCGACCTGTCCGGTTGTGTGGCCATGCGCTTCGTCGACAACCATGGCAAGGTCACCGAAAGCTACCCGGCCAACCCGAACGGCTCGCCGCGCGGGATCACCGGCCTCACCAGCCGCGACGGTCGTGTGACCATCATGATGCCGCACCCGGAGCGCGTATTCCGCGCCGTGCAGAACTCGTGGCGCCCGGAAGAGTGGAACGAAGACGGCGCCTGGATGCGCATGTTCCGCAACGCTCGTGTGTGGGTGAACTAAGGCCGTGTACAAGCTCGCCTTCTTTGTGCCCGACAGCCACGTGGAGACGGTGAAAGCCGCCGTCTTCGCAGCCGGCGGCGGGCGCATTGGCGACTACGACCGCTGCGCCTGGCAAGTGCTGGGCCAGGGCCAATTCCGTGCGTTGGACGGCAGTCAGCCGTTTATCGGGCAGGTCGGCCAGGTTGAAGTGGTCGAGGAGTGGAAGGTTGAGCTGGTGGTGGCGGATGCGTTGATTGTGGCTGTCGTGGCTGCTTTGAAACTCAGTCACCCGTATGAGACACCGGCGTATGAGGTGTGGCAGTTGGCGGATTTTTGATTCGCCTATTGCATTAACGGGAAACCCGCTGGGCCAGTTTGGTCAGCGGGTTTTTTTTGTTGGCTGTAAGTGCCAATCGCAGGCAAGCCAGCTCCCACATTTGACCCCGTTGTCAGACCGTATATCAATCCCATGTGGGAGCTGGCTTGCCTGCGATGGCGTCGGTGCAAGCGCCTCAGAACTTTCCGACAAGCCTTTCAGGTTGTCCCTCGGAACCTGTCTCCCTAGCCTCAATCGGTCGCTGATAACTCAGTGATCGGGGCTTGAATTCAAGACCCGTCCAGCAATGATCTTGCGTACGGTTTGAAATTCAATATGCAAATTCCAGATTTCGTTGTTCCTCGCCTCAATACCAGCTCTGCGCTAGGGCAAGCTCTGATTTCAATGTTCAGATCCATTGAAATGGAATTGACGCTCGAAGGCGCCAGTCCGGGCGCGGTCCAGGTCATTGTATTCGGTGGTTGTGCTGTTCATTTATATACCCACCACCGTGTGTCCACGGACGTGGATGCGGAGATTTATTGCGCAAATACTCAAGACACGCTGCGCCTACGAACATTGCTTGCAGAGTTTCCAGAACGGTTTTTTGATGAGCGGTCTGGCCGTGTCATGGAGCTGAACTATGACCTCCAATACAACACTAGCTTTGGTCCGCTTCACGAAGACTACTGGGAGCGAAGTATTCCCCTAGAAGAATTTCCTCTTGAGTCTGCACTGCATCTTCATATAGCCGCGCCTATCGACATTGCAATTTCCAAACTGGGCAGAGCCACTGATCAGGATGTAGATGACATCATGGCTTTACTCAGGGCTGGCTTCATAGTGACCGCTGAGCTCCGTCAGCTGGCATTGCAGGCAATTGATATGTATGTTGGCAACAAAGAGCCACCCAGGTCCATACTGACCAATATCTTGCACGATTATCTGGAGACTGCAGATGGCGAAGCCTTTTAACGGTCCAGTCCTCTCTTCCGCCTTGGACACACTGGTCAAAAGCCCCTTGAATCAGGCTGATGATGCTGCCTTGGTCAGTGCAGCGAAAGCTGTGTGGTATTCGGATACGAATCTTGTGGGCGAGGTGAGGGCGTTCATTCAGGAGCACTCCAGTGAGGTAGAGCTTCGTCGCGCAGGCTATTTGCTTGAGCGCTTCACACGCTTTTCGTGTGCGACCGATAGTCGGGTAAAGGAAGCGTTGAAGGCGCTTGAACTGTTCTCAGCCTCAAGGCAATACGTGAAATCCCAAGGCGCTGTTGCGTTGCGCAGTCGTCGTGACGAACTGGCAATGTCCTGGGGATTAAGTGAGGGTCTGGGTTTGAAGGTTCAGACCTTGATGCCTTTTCAGACCCGCCACTATGAAGCCGAACAGCGTGCGGCGTCTGCCTAGGTATAGATAGCTATCAAAGAACCCGGCTTAGGCCGGGTTTTTGCTGTCTGCCATGTCTTCAGCTCTAGGAGATTTCCGACACGTCTTTCAGGTTGTCCGTCAGAACTCGCACAACTAACCTTCTCGAGTCGCTGCCAATGTGGCGACCGGGACTGCAAGCCTGAAATTGTCACCAGGAGCCTATTGCGTATGGAGTCTTACGATGATCAGCGACAATTTACGACCTGATTCGACCCTGTCTCAAGCTGCGTCCTGCCTTGCAGGCGATCAACCCATCGGCCAAATCTTCACCGTCCTAACCAACCTGAACAGCGAAACCCTGCTCGTCAACGCCTCCCAGGACCTGGCATCCGTACAGGCTCTTGCGGGTCATCTGGCATTTGATGTCGACGGCCCCCAGCGTGATGCAGTGCTGGGGATTCATCGAATGGTGGAGGGCATTCAGTTGATGGTGGATCGGGTATTGGATCTAGTTGAGGTGCCTGAGCCGAAGTAATCAGGCGCCTGTGAGGGCCAATCGGGAGCAAGCCCCCTCCCACATTTTGAATTGTGAATACCTTCAAATGTGGGAGGGGCGGTGCGACGATTCGACTTGCTCCCCGATAAGGCCAGAACAGCCACTACACATCTAAACTCTGGCGCCGACCTTACGGCCATTGACCAACCGCTCCAGCGCTTCACCCAACCCCGATGCGTTGTCACCCATCAACAGGTGCCAAACACCGCTGTCGAGCTGACTGACACCCTGGCAGCCCAGCGCAGTGAGTTGAGCCTCAGACAACCGCGAATCATCCCCCAACTCCACCCGCAACCGGGTCATCGCTACTGCTTCCAGTTGGCGCACATTCCCTCGGCCACCCAGTGCACTCAGCCATTTCTCGGCCTCCTGCACATTCACCGTCACAGGCTTATCCACAGGCGCAACCGTCACAGGCGCTGTGGTAACAAACCCCGGCATCGCCAGCCGAATCTCATCAGCAATGCTATCGGCCATAGGCCCAACCACCACCTGCAAACTCCCCCCATTCCCCGGGCGCACTACCGCCATGGCGCCCAGTGCTTTCAGTTCAGCATCCACGGCCTTGTTGCGATCAACCATGTCCAACCGCAGCCGCGTGGTGCAGGCACCGACACTCAGCAGATTTTCAGCACCACCCAACGCCTGGATATAAGCCGTCGCACGCTGGTTATCGCTCATTGCTTCGGCCTGCACCACCTGGATGTCTTCACGACCCGGCGTCTTCAGGTTGAAGCGGCGGATGCAGTAGCTGAAGACCGAGTAGTAGATCAGCGCGTACGCCAAGCCCACCGGGAACACCAGCCAGCCATTGGTGGACTTGCCCCAACCCAGCACCATGTCGATAAACCCGCCGGAGAAGGTAAAGCCCAGGTGGATATTGAGCAGGTTGGTCACGGCCATCGACAGGCCCGTAAGCAACGCATGGATCAGGTACAGGAACGGCGCGAGGAACATGAACGCGAACTCGATCGGCTCGGTCACCCCGGTCAGGAATGAGGTCAGCGCCATCGACAGGAAAATCCCGCCCATCACCTTGCGGCGTTCCGGCAACGCATTGCGATACATCGCCAGGCAGGCGGCAGGCAGGCCGAACAGCATCACCGGGAACATGCCGGTCATGAACTGGCCGCCTTTCGGGTCGCCGGCGAAATAGCGGGTCAGGTCGCCGGTCACCACTGCGCCGGTGACCGGATCGGTAAAGCTGCCGAACACGAACCACGCCATGTTGTTGAGGATATGGTGCAGGCCGGTGACGATCAGCAGGCGGTTGAACACGCCGAATACGAAAGCGCCCAGGCTGCCGCTTTCCATCAGCAGTACGCCGAAGCTGTTGATACCGTGCTGGATCGGCGGCCAGATCAGGCCAAAGATCACGCCCAGTGCGACGGCTGAGAACCCGGTGACAATCGGTACAAACCGTCGCCCGCCGAAGAACGCCAGGTATTCGGGCAGCTTGATGTCTTTGAAGCGGTTGTACAGCCCGCCGGCCATCAAGCCACTGGCGATACCGGCGAGCATGCCCATGTTGATGGTGGTATCCATCACCTTGAGGGTCGAGACCATCACCAGGTAGCCAATCGCGCCCGCCAGGCCTGCCGTGCCGTTATTGTCACGGGCAAAACCCACGGCGATGCCGATGGCGAAGATCAGCGCGAGGTTGGCGAAGATGGCCTGGCCGGCGTCGTGCATCACCGCAATGTTGAGCAGGTCGGTGTCGCCCAGGCGCAGCAAGAGGCCGGCGATCGGCAAGATCGCGATCGGCAGCATCAGTGCGCGGCCCAGGCGTTGCAAGCCTTCGATAAAATGTTGGTACATGGCGTGTCTCCCTATTCTTGTTGTTTTCAGCTCAGCGGCCAGTGGTGTTGACAGGCTTGGCGAACGGCCTTGGCGCTGCTCATGTCGAGCAGCCCTTGGCTCAATTGCCGGCATTGCGCCGCGTCCAGGTGGCGGACGCGGTCCTTGATTTCTCCGATCTGCGGCGGGCTTACCGACAATTCGCTGACCCCCAGGCCCACCAGCACGGGTGTGGCCAGCGGGTCGGAGGCCAGGGCGCCGCACACGCCAACCCAGCGCCCATGTTTGGCCGCGCCGGCGCAGGTCTGGGCGATCAGGCGCAGCAGCGCCGGATGCAGGGCATCCACCCGGGCGGCAAGGCCGGCGTGGTCGCGGTCCATGGCCAGGGTGTATTGGGACAGGTCATTGGTACCAATGGACAGGAAGTCTGCGTGCCGGGCCAGTTGCTCGGCCATCAGCGCCGCCGCGGGGACTTCGATCATCACCCCTAGCTCCGGGCGTTGGGTCAGCCCCAGTTCGGCACACAACTCATCCAGGCGTTGGCGAATCTGCAGCAGTTCGTCCACTTCGCTGACCATCGGCAGCAAGATGCGGCAGCGCTCCAGCGGCGAGACTTGCAACAGCGCACGCAGTTGCTGGTCCAGCAGTTCCGGGCGCACTTGAGCCATGCGAATACCGCGCAGGCCCAGCACCGGGTTGGCTTCGACGGGCAGTGGCAGGTAGTCGAGTTGCTTGTCGCCGCCCACGTCGATGGTGCGGATGATCACCGACTTGTCGCCCATGGCATCCAGCACGGCCTGGTAGGCTTGGCGTTGTTCCTGTTCATCCGGTGCGGTGCGGCGGTCGACAAAGAGAAATTCGGTGCGCAGCAGGCCGACACCGTCCGCGCCGTTTTCAAATGCCACCCGGGCTTCGGCGCTGGAGGCAACGTTTGCAGCGACGTCGATGTGGAGGCCGTCGGTGGTGCTTGCCGGTTGCTGGGCCTGGGCCTGTTGCTGCTCACGCCGCAGCTTTTGTGCGTCGCGAATCTGGTGCACTTGCGCGTGACGCGCATCGCTGGGCATCAGTTCCAGGCGACCGTTTGCTGCATCCAGCACCACCCGTTGGCTTTGGGGCACGTCGAGCACTGCGGCGCCCAGCGCTACCACACAAGGCAAGCCTTTGCCCCGGGCCAGAATGGCCACGTGGGATGTGGCGCCGCCTTCGGCCATGCAGATGCCGGCGGCTTGTTGCGCGCTCAATTGCAGCAGGTCCGAGGGCGTGAGTTCATGGGCGCTGACAATGGCCCCGGCCGGTAATTCGAAGTGCCAGGCTTCACCCAGCAATGCACGCAGCACCCGCTGCTGCAGGTCGCGCAAGTCGTTGGCGCGCTCGGCAAATAGGGGTTTGCCCAGGGCCAGCAGCACGGCACATTGCGCTTGGATCGCGTCGCGCCAAGCGTGAGTGGCGGCGCTGCCCTGTTCGATGCTGCGGGTGGCCGCGTCCAGTAAGGCAGGGTCTTCCAGCAGAGCGAGGTGAGCGGCGAAGATGTCTTCCTCGTCGACGGCTTTGCGTTGGCGGGCCTGGTCCAGGGTGACGCGGATTTCGCCGCGCACGTGCTCAAGGGCGGTATCCAGCCGTTGCAGTTGTTCGACGGCACAATGGTTGCCGGTGTCTGCCGGCAGCTCGATGCCGGTCAGGCGCAGTAGGGGGCCGCACACCAGCCCCGGGGCCGCGCACACGCCTTGCAGCACATCGACTTCGGTATTCACCTTGGGGGGCGCAGCAACCACCGGCGCGTGATGTGCTTCGTGGATCGTGGCCGACAAGGCCGCCACCAACGCTTGCAACGCCGCCTCGCAATCCTTGCCACGACACGTGACCCGCACCTCGTCCCCTTCGCCAATACCCAGCCCCATCAGGCCGATCAGGCTGTCGCATGCTGCCGACTTACCGGCGAAGTGCAGGTGTGCCTGGCTGCTGAAACCTTGTGCGGTCTTGCGGATCAACGCGGCGGGGCGGGCATGCAAGCCGCCCCGGTGAGTAATGCGCACGTTGGCGTGCACTTCCGTCACGGCGTTATCCACAGCGGTTTGCGTCGGCGCCGCCGAGCGCGCCACAACCTGCATCAACGGCTCACCAACCTTGACCGATTTTCCCGCCACCGCACGTAACTCAAAGCGCTCGCCATTGGTCAGAATGATCAGGCTGACCAGGCTTTTGCACTGGCGCGCAATTCGGTCCAGGTCAAATTGCACCAGCACCTGGCCCTCGCTTACCTGCGCGCCTTCCTTCACCCGCAGCGCAAACCCCTCGCCATTGAGTTCCACTGTGTCGATGCCCACATGCATCAACACCTCGGCACCGTTCTCGGCACGAATCGTCAGCGCATGCCCGGTGCGGGCGACATGGATGATCACCCCGTCGCACGGTGCGTGCAGGCAATCGTTGAGCGGGTCGATGGCAATGCCTTCGCCCATGGCACCACTGGCGAACACTTCGTCGGGAACGTTGCCCAGGGTCAGCACCGGCCCGCTTAAGGGGGCGCTAAGGGTCAGTACATTATTGTTGTTGGACATGGGCACGGTACTCATCAGGAAAGCGCGACTCAGTGAGTGCGGGTAACTTTGCTCAGGTGACGCGGATGGTCCGGGTCCATGCCCCGGGCAACCGCCAAACCTGCAGCCATCACGTAGAAACTTTGGATCGCCAGGATCGGGTCCAGGCTCGGGTGTTCGGCGCGGCTCAGGGTCAGGTCGCGTTCGCTGATGTCGTCAGGCGCGGCCAGCAGCACACGGGCCCCGCGTTGGCGCATGTCAGCGGCCAGGCTCAACAGTCCGGCTTGCTCGGCGCCCCGTGGCGCGAATACCAGCAGTGGGTAGTCAGCGTCGATCAAGGCCATCGGCCCGTGGCGCACTTCGGCGCTGCTGAAGGCTTCGGCCTGGATCGCCGAGGTTTCCTTGAGCTTGAGCGCGGCTTCCTGGGCGATGGCAAAACCGGCACCACGGCCAATGACGATCAGCCGCTGGCTGGTGCGCAAGGCGTCGATGGCAGGGGTCCAATCCTGTGTGGCGGCTTCACGCAAACCGTTGGGCAGCGCCTGGCAGGCTTGCAGCAGCAACAGGTCCTGGTTCCAGTGGCCGATCAACTGCGCGCTGGCGCTGAGGGTGGCGATAAAGCTTTTGGTCGCGGCCACGCTCTGTTCCGGCCCGGCGCACAGTGGTACGTGGAATTCGCAGGCGGCTTCCAGTGGCGAGTCTTCGGCGTTGACCATTGAGATACTCAGGGCACCCCGCTTGCGCAGCAGGCGCAGGCTGTTGACCAGGTCCGGACTTTGCCCCGACTGGGAGAAGCCAAATGCCACCTGGCCGCTGACTTTCAGCGGCGCCTGCAACAAGGTCACGACCGACATGGGCAACGACGCGACCGGAATGCCCACGTGTTGCATGGCCAGGTAGGCGAAGTAGCTGGCGGCGTGGTCCGAGCTGCCACGGGCAATGGTCATCGCCACTTGCGGCGGCTGACGGCGCAGGCGGCCGGCGACTTCCTCCAGTCGCGGAGCCAGCCGGTGCAGTTGCGCCTCTACGGCGTCACAGGAGGCCAGGGCCTCTTCAAGCATTTTTGAAGTCAAGGGTGTCTCCTTCGACCATTACGTCGGTCAGATGCAGGGAGCGGTCCAGGCGAACGCAGTCGGCAAAGCTGCCGGGTTGCAGGCGCCCACGTTCTTCCAGGCCCAGGTAGTCCGCAGGAAATTGCGACAGGCGTTGTGAGGCTTCACTGATGGGCAGGCCGATCTTCACCAGGTTGCGCAGCGCCTGATCCATGGTCAGGGTGCTGCCGGCGAGGGTGCCATCCGGCAGGCGCACGCCGCCCAGGCACTTGGTCACGGTGTGGCTGCCCAGCTTGTATTCGCCGTCGGGCATGCCGGCGGCGGCGGTGGAATCGGTGACGCAATACAGGCACGGGATCGAACGCAGCGCCACGCGCATGGCGCCGGGGTGTACGTGCAGCAGGTCCGGGATCAGTTCGGCGTATTTGGCGTGGGCCAGCGCGGCGCCGACGATGCCGGGCTCGCGGTGATGCAGCGGGCTCATGGCGTTGTACAAATGCGTAAAGCTGGTGGCGCCGGCAGCCAGGGCGGCGACGCCTTCTTCATAGCTGCCCAGGGTGTGGCCGATCTGCATGCGCACGCCACGTTCACTGAGGGCGCGGATCAGGCTGTCATGCCCGGCGATTTCCGGGGCGATGGTGATCACCCGGATCGGCGCCAGGCGCAGGTAGGCTTCCACTTCTGCCATCAGTGCGGTGTGGGCGAAGTTGGGTTGTGCGCCGAGTTTGCCTGGGTTGATGTAGGGGCCTTCCAGGTGCACACCGAGTACGCGGGCGCTGCCGACCGGGCGTTGTTCACAGAAGCTGCCCAGTTGGCCGAGCACACGGGTGATGTCATCCACCGGTGCAGTCATGGTGGTGGCCAGCAGCGAAGTGGTCCCAAAGCGCACGTGGGTGCGGGTGATGGTCTCGAAGGCTTCGATGCCTTCCATGATGTCTTTGCCGCCACCGCCGTGCACGTGCAGGTCGATAAAGCCCGGCAGCAAGTAGGGAAAATCGTTTTCAGCGGGATCGCACGGGGTGCCTTCAATGGCGACCACCTTGCCGTGCTCGTGCACCAGGCGGCCGCGAATCCAGCCGTGGGGCGTGAGGATATTGTCTTCGGACATGGGCAGTTCTCTAGGTCTCGCAGTTCGCGGCAAAGTCGTATCGACGCTGCTCTTTTTAACGACGCAGCTCTGCTACAAAGTCGTAGTAGTCGTTGCGGCAATAGGTATCGGTGATTTCAATCGGCGTGTTGTCGGCGGTGTAGCCGACACGGGTCATCAGCAGCATGGCGGTGCCGGGTGCGATGCCCACCAGCTTGGCGAACTCATCCGAGGCATTGATCGCCTGGATATGTTGCAAGGCGCGCACGATGGGCTTGCCGATGCTCTCCAGGTATTCGTACAGCGAGTTGCCGATGGCTTGCGGATGCGGCAGGACAGAGGCCGGCATGGCGGTCATTTCAATGGCCATCACCGTGTCATCCGCTTTACGCAGGCGTTTGAGGCGCGCCACTTTGTCGGTGGGCGACAGGCCCAGGCGGATCAGTTCTTCGTGGGTCGGCGGGCAGATGTCGCGCTCCAGCCATTGGGAACTGGGGACAAAACCCTTCAGGCGCAACATTTCGCTGAACCCCGAGAGGCGTGACAACGGTTGTTCCAGGCGCGGCGTGATAAACGTGCCGGAGCCCTGGCTGCGACGAATCAGACCTTGGGCAAGCAACACTTCCAGCGCTTTACGGGCGGTGACCCGCGAGATGCTCAACTGCTCGCTGAGGGTGCGTTCCGACGGCAGGGCCTGCTCGGATTTCCACTGGCCGGCATGGATCGCCGCTTCGAGGTTACGGGCCAGTTGCAGGTACAGCGGTGTGGATTGCTTGTCGTCGGGGCGCAGCGTCAGGATGGGATTCATCGTTAAGGTTTCCGATGCGGTTATTGGAGTGTTGTCGCCCGGTATTGGCCGGAAATTAATACCACTTAGATACCATGTCAATGCTACCAAAACGGTGCGAATCGCGGTTTCAGGGCGAAATAATGGGGCTTGGCATCAAGTGGTATTAGAGAGGTCTTTACTGCGCGCAGAAGTGCGCAGCCCGTGCGATGAACTGGTATTCACCGACAGGTGTTATCGAGGGCGGGAATTATTTTCTAAATAAATTACAGGCGGTACGAAATCAGGGGCGAATCTCTATCAGGGTGCCGTCTTTGACCAGGTTCCAGACTTCACGCATATCCACATTGCGCATGCCGATGCAGCCATCGGTCCAGTCCAGGGTATGGAACCACTGCTCCGGGTATTCCTCGGTGTCGGGGGTGCCATGGATCATGATCATGCTGCCCGGTTTTACACCTTCGCGGCGGGCGCGGGCGGCATCACTGATATTGGGGTAGGAGATGTGCATGGCCAGGTTGAAGCGGTCGCTGGTCTTGCGCCAGTCGATCCAATAAAGCCCTTCCGGCGTGCGGCGGTCGCCCTCGATCAGCTTGTGGCCCTTGGGGTTTTTGCCCAGGGAGATGCGATAGGTCTTGAGGGGCTTGCCGTCGTTGATCAACTGCAACTGATGGGCAGACTTGAGTACCAGGATTTTCTCGACAGGTTTGCCGCCGAGGGTTTCCACCGTGGAGGCCGAAGACAGAGTAGCGAGCGACAGGCAGAACAGAGCAAGCAACCAACGCATTAAAACGGTTTCCCTTATAAAGGTGTTGCCAGGAATATTATGTGGACGGCCGCGTCATCGGCGGCACCGACTCGCTGCGTACTGGGAACACCTGTTGCCGACGGTCAGCGAAGAAGCATTCTAAGGTACGCCCGACCGTGCGGAAAGCCAGCTCGGACCAGGGGATGTCGGCTTCATCGAACAGCTTCACTTCAAGGCTTTCGGGGCCTGCGGCAAAGTCCAGGTCGACCAGCTCGGCGCGGTAGAAGATATGCACCTGGCTGATATGTGGCACGTCGATCAGCGTGTAAATGCTCAGGTTGCACACACGGGCGCAGGCTTCTTCCAGGGTTTCACGCGCGGCGGCCTGCTCGACGGTCTCGCCGTTCTCCATGAAACCTGCGGGCAGCGTCCAGTAACCCAGGCGCGGCTCGATGGCGCGGCGGCACAGCAGCACTTGATCGCCCCACACCGGTACGGTACCGGCGACGATATTGGGGTTCTGATAATGGATGGTCGAGCAGTGATCACACACGAAGCGCAGGCGTGCGTCGCCTTCGGGAATGCGCTGGGTAACCGGTTTACCGCACTGGCTGCAGAAGTTCATGCTGGGGTTCCTGGAGAGTGGGCACATCTTGGCTCGGTGCCAGGCTTTCCTGCAAGTTGTCGTTTCGCGACAACCCTGAGGTTTTGGGCTTGGGCACCCGCACGCTTTGGTGCATGATGCAAGGTAGCCAACGGACCGAGATGACTCATGCTGGACGAGCTACTTCGACGGGTAAGCAATCACACCCCCCACACCCTGGAGACTGACGGGCGTTTCCCCGAGGCCGCGGTGCTGGTGCCGATTACCCGCTGTGACGAACCTGAGCTGATCCTGACCCTGCGCGCCAGCGGCCTGTCGACCCACGGTGGCGAAGTGGCCTTTCCTGGCGGACGGCGTGACCCCGAAGACCCGGACCTGATCTTTACCGCCTTGCGCGAAGCCGAAGAGGAAATCGGCCTGCCACCGGGGCTGGTCGAGGTGATCGGGCCGTTAAGTCCGTTGATTTCCCTGCATGGCATTCGTGTCACCCCGTATGTGGGGGTTATCCCCGATTACGTCGAATACCTGGCCAACGACGCTGAAATCGCCGCCGTCTTCAGCGTACCCCTGGACTTTTTCCGCCAGGACCCACGCGAACATACCCACCGCATCGATTACCAGGGCCGCAGTTGGTACGTGCCCAGCTATCGGTTCGGTGAATACAAGATCTGGGGCCTGACCGCGATCATGATTGTCGAGCTGATCAACCTGCTCTATGACGATGCCAAGATCAGCCTGCACCAGCCGCCCAAGAGCTTCATCAATATCTAAGCCATCGTTTGAATGGCGAGCCGTGAGGGAAAACCATGAAATACCGCTTGGGCGATGCCCGCGTCGAGACCCATGCCAGCAGCTGGGTCGCCCCCAATGCCACGCTGGTGGGCAAGGTCAAGCTGGAGGAGGGCGCCAATGTCTGGTTCAACGCGGTATTGCGTGGCGACAACGAGCTGATCCTGATCGGTAAGAACAGCAATGTGCAGGACGGCAGCGTGATGCACACCGACATGGGGTATCCGCTCACCCTCGGCACTGGCGTGACCATCGGCCACAACGCCATGTTGCACGGCTGCACGGTCGGCGACTACAGCCTGATCGGTATCAACGCGGTGATCCTCAACGGCGCCAAGATTGGCAAGCATTGCATCATCGGCGCCAATTCGCTGATCGGTGAAGGCAAGGAAATTCCCGATGGCTCATTGGTGGTGGGCTCGCCGGGCAAGGTGGTGCGCGAGTTGACCGAGGCGCAGAAACGCATGCTCGAAGCCAGCGCCGCGCACTATGTGCATAACTCGCAGCGCTATGCCCGTGACTTGGTTGAGCAGGAAGAATGAGTGCCGTTGAACGACCTGTCGCCTCGCCGTGCGTGAATATCTGTGCGCTGGACGATGACGATATCTGTACCGGCTGCCAGCGCACCGTGGATGAGATTACGCGTTGGAGCCGGATGGACAATGCCGAGCGCCGTTTGGTGCTGGGGTTGTGCCATGAGCGGGCGATGGCGAGTGGGTTGGTGTGGATGATGCCCGGAAAATCTGGCGCCTGACCGACTGCTATCGGGGGTAAGCCCCGATAGGGCCCTGCGAGACGACATATTTCTAATTGTGAAGTACCCTGTGCGGCATCACCCACAGGCCCATCCCCATGCTCTTTCTGATCGCCTACATCAGCAGCGTCGTGCTGATCAACTTCGCCTTCTCCACCGCGCCGCACCTGGATGTCATCTGGTCCGCCTGGGGCGGCCTGGTGTTTATCCTGCGCGACATGGTGCAAACCCGCTTCGGCCACGGTGCAATCATTGCCATGCTGGCGGCGCTGGTACTGTCATATATCACTTCCGACCCGTCCATCGCCCTGGCCAGCGCCACGGCGTTCGCAGTATCCGAATGCATCGACTGGCTGGTGTTCAGCATCACCAAGCGCCCGCTTCACGATCGCCTGTGGATAAGTTCGGCGCTGAGCATTCCCCTCGATACGTTTATCTTCTTCGGCCTGATCGGCGCGCTGACGCCGGCGGTGGCCGGTACGGCGCTGGTGTCGAAGTTCGCCGGGGTCACGGTGGTGTGGCTGATCATGGCCTGGCGTGTGCGTAAACGGGCCGTCGCCAACTGAGGCCAATTTTTACAGTTCATGTAAAATGCCGGCCTTTCTCCCCATGATCCGCTCCCCTGAGGACCTGAGATGACCCGAATCGGAACTCCATTGTCGCCAACCGCGACCCGCGTTTTGCTGTGTGGCTGCGGTGAGCTGGGCAAGGAAGTGGTGATCGAGCTGCAACGCCTGGGCGTTGAAGTGATTGCCGTGGATCGCTACGCCAACGCGCCGGCCATGCAGGTCGCCCACCGTAGCCACGTGATCAACATGCTCGATGGCGCCGCCCTGCGTGCTGTGATCGAAGCGGAAAAGCCGCACTTCATCGTGCCGGAAATCGAAGCCATCGCCACGGCCACCCTGGTGGAGCTGGAAGCCGAAGGCTTCACCGTGATCCCGACCGCGCGCGCCGCGTCGCTGACCATGAACCGTGAAGGCATTCGTCGCCTGGCCGCCGAAGAGCTGGACCTGCCGACCTCGCCGTACCACTTCGCCGACACGTTCGAAGACTACAGCAAGGCCGTCCAAGACCTGGGCTTCCCCTGCGTGGTCAAGCCGGTGATGAGTTCGTCGGGCAAAGGCCAGAGCCTGCTGCGCAGCGCTGACGACGTGCAGAGCGCCTGGGACTACGCCCAAGAAGGCGGGCGTGCCGGTAAAGGCCGCGTGATCATCGAAGGGTTTATCGATTTCGACTACGAAATCACCTTGCTGACCGTACGTCACATCGGCGGTACCACCTTCTGTGCGCCGGTAGGTCATCGTCAGGAGAAGGGTGACTATCAAGAGTCCTGGCAGCCGCAAGCCATGAGCCCGATTGCCCTGGCTGAATCCGAGCGTGTGGCCAAGGCGGTGACTGAAGCCTTGGGGGGGCGTGGCCTGTTTGGCGTGGAATTGTTTATCAAGGGCGATCAGGTGTGGTTCAGCGAAGTCTCGCCGCGCCCGCATGACACCGGTTTGGTGACCCTGATTTCCCAGGACCTGTCGCAGTTTGCGTTGCACGCTCGCGCCATTCTGGGCCTGCCGATTCCATTGATTCGCCAGTTCGGGCCTTCGGCGTCGGCGGTGATTCTGGTGGAAGGGCAGTCGGACCAGACGGCGTTCGCGAACCTGGGCGCGGCCTTGAGCGAGCCGGACACGGCGTTGCGCCTGTTTGGCAAGCCGCAAGTGAATGGTCAGCGCCGCATGGGCGTGGCGTTGGCACGGGATGAGTCGATTGAGGCTGCCCGGGCCAAGGCGACGCGTGCTTCCAAGGCTGTTGTTGTAGAGCTCTAAAAGCATCGGGGGCAAGCCCGCTCGCCACAGGTTACCGGTTGCTCGTTCTAGCGCTTAACTGACTGGCATTGGGGCAAGCCCCTCTCACACTTGATTGGGTTCACAGCGTTGGATGTGTGAATGCATTCAAATGTGGAAGGGGGCTTGCCCCCGATAGCGATCTATCAGTTCACGCGATTCAAATCATTATCCCGCGTCTCTTTCAGGCACAGCACCGCGACCAAGCTCAACAACGCTGCTGCCGACACATACCCACCGACATAACTCAGCCCCCCTATCGCCACCAGCTTGGTCGCGAAGAACGGTGCGGCCGAAGCCCCCACAATCCCACCCAGGTTATAGGCCGCCGAAGCACCGGTGTAACGCACGCGGGTCGGAAACAGTTCCGGTAGCATGGCGCCCATCGGCGCGAAGGTCACGCCCATCAGGAACAGCTCCAGCGCCAGGAACAACGCCACCGCCCACGTCGAACCGTGGGTCAGCAAAGGCTCCATGGTGAAGCCCGACAGAATGGCCAGGATCGCGCCGACGATCAGCACCGGCTTGCGCCCGTATCGGTCACTGGCCAGCGCCGCCAGAGGTGTTGCGAGCCCCATGAACAGCACCGCAAAGCACAGTAACCCCAAGAACATCTCGCGGCTGTAACCCAGGGTCGCCACGCCATAGCTCAGGGAGAAGGCCGTGGTGATATAGAACAACGCATAACACACCACCATCGACGCTGCGCCCAGCAGCACGGGCACCCAATGCTGGCTGAACAGCTCCACCAGCGGCACTTTTACCGGTGCCTCTTTGGCCACGGCATTGGCGAATACCGGGGTTTCATGCAGCTTCAGGCGCGCATACAGGCCCACCATCACCAGTGCGGCGCTGAGGATGAATGGAATGCGCCAGCCCCAACTGCGGAACTGCTCGTCATTGAGGCTCATGGCCAGGATCAGGAACAAGCCGTTGGCCATCAGGAACCCGATCGACGGGCCCAGTTGCGGAAACATACCGAACCAGGCGCGCTTGCCCTTGGGGGCGTTCTCGGTCGCCAGCAGTGCGGCGCCGCCCCATTCACCGCCAAGGCCGAGGCCCTGGCCGAAACGCAGCACACACAACAGGACAGGGGCCCAGGCGCCAATGCTGTCATAACCCGGCAGCAAGCCGATCAGCGTGGTACACACCCCCATCAGCAGCAGCGAGGCCACCAGGGTCGACTTGC
The DNA here is from genome assembly GCF_023242475.1 of Pseudomonas sp. MWU15-20650. Classification (GTDB taxonomy): domain Bacteria; phylum Pseudomonadota; class Gammaproteobacteria; order Pseudomonadales; family Pseudomonadaceae; genus Aquipseudomonas. The sequence goes on from NZ_JALJFG010000002.1 coordinate 163,500, forward strand.
GGCCAATACGGTCGCCGAAGTGGCCGAACAGCGCAGACCCCAGCGGGCGGGCAATAAAGGCGATACCGAAGGTCAGGAACGACGCCAGCATCTGCGCGGTGCCGGAGGTCTGTGGAAAGAACACCGGGCCGATCACCAGCGCGGCCGCTGTGGCATAGATATAGAAGTCGTAGAACTCGATGGCGGTGCCGACGATGCTTGCGGTGGCGACGCGGGCGGTCGAGTTGAGCGGGGCGGCGGTCGCAGCCTCGTTATAGGTGGTGCTCATTGAAGTATCCCTGAGGGTCATTGCGCGTTTGGACGCGGATTATTATGGGTCGAACACCCCTGGATCAGGGTTGTGCGCGGGGTGGCTCGGGATGGGAGCAAGCACCGGTCAGACGCGGTAAAGCAGTGCCTGGACTCGCTCAGTGCGGGTAGCACGCGGTCGGGCGAGGCTTGGGTAAGCCGAATGGATTATAGGAAGAGGGCTGGAAATACAACAAGTGGTTGGAGTAGCACAAATCAAATGTGGGAGGCAGGCTTGCCCCCGATGGCGATGAATCAGTTGCAGAGGTGCTGACTGGCACACTGCTATCGGGGGCAAGCCCCCTCCCACATTTGTTTTGTGTAGTGGCGGCTAGGCGGCGTGGCGTGAGCGCTTGTTGACCTTGGCCCGTTCTTAAGGCCACGGCATATCAACGTGTGGGAGGGGGCTTGCTCCCGATGACGGCGTGTCAGTCAAAAATGCTGTGACTGATGCACAGTAATCGGGAGCAAGACCCCTCCCACATTGAATTGTGGTTTGTCAGGAAATTATGCGGCGACCGGCACTCGGCTGGTATGCCAGATCAGCACCTTGCTCACACGGTTGTCCTCGGTCTCGAGGATTTCCAGGCGATAACGGCCGATTTTCAAGCACACCGCGCAATCTGGAATGGTCTCCAGCGCTTCGGTCACCAGGCCGTTGAGGGTCTTGGGGCCGTCGCTGGGCAGGTGCCAGCCCAGGCTTTTGTTCAATTCGCGGATCGAGGCGGCGCCGTCAATGATGTAGCGGCCGTCCGGCTGAGCTTCGATATGGGGGTTGTCCGCACTCTGCTCGCTTTCGAACTCACCGACGATTTCTTCGAGAATGTCTTCCAGGGTGACGATACCCAGCACTTCGCCGTATTCGTCCACCACCATGCCCAGGCGCCGCTGCTGCTTGTGGAAGTTCAGCAGTTGCAGTTGCAGTGGCGTGCTTTCCGGGACGAAGTAAGGTTCATGGCAGGCCGCGAGCAGGGCCTCTTTGGTCAGGCTGGCGTCGGGCAGCAGGTGTTGGACCTGCCGCGTATTGAGCACTGCCTCGACCTGGTTGATGTCGCTGTGGAAGACCGGCAGGCGCGTGCGCTGGGAGGTGCGCAGTTGCTCGATGATCTCTTCGACCGAGTCATCCAGGTTGATGCCGTCCACTTCGCTGCGGGGCACCAGGATGTCGTTGACGGTGATGTTATCCAGCGCGTGAATGCCAGGCATGCCGGGCGTGCGGGTTTCGTTGGCTTGCGGTTCCGGCTCGTCATCGTGGTCGGGCAGCGGTTCGTCGCTTTTTTTCACCATGCCGGGCTTGCGGGTAAAAGGGCGCAATAGCAACAGGCTTACGCCATTGAGCAGCCAGGCCAAGGGGTAAAGGATTTTCAGCGGTACGCCCAGGAGCGTGTTGCCAAACCCCAGGATGGCCTGCGGATAGCGGGTGGCGAGGGTACGGGGCAGGTAGTCGGCGAGAATCAGCAGGAGCGCGCAGGAGATCAGCCAGCCAAGCCACGGGCCGTTGAGCGCCCAGGCGTAGATCGCCAGCAGCGTACAGAGGATCACCACGGCGGCGCGACACAGGCTATTGCACAGGATCAGGCTGTTGCGCGGGAAGCTCAGGCGGGCGGCGGCCTTGTCGCCCTGGCGTGTGCCCGGGCGCAGGGCCAGCAAATGTTGTTGCGCGGCTTCGATGGCGGTAAACAGCGCCGCCCATAAAACCAGCAAGGCGATTACCGCGAGCATCGGCCCAAGGGGCAAGTTATCCATGATCGCTGCCCGTCAGATATGCAGGATGTATTCGCGAACCAGCTTGCTGCCGAAATAGGCCAGCATCAGCAGGCAGAAACCCGCCAGGGTCCAGCGGATCGCCTTGTGCCCACGCCAGCCAAGGCGGTTGCGGCCCCACAGCAGAACGCTGAACACCACCCAGGCCAGGCACGCCAGCAGGGTTTTGTGCACCAGGTGCTGGGCGAACAGGTTCTCGACGAACAGCCAGCCGGAGATCAGCGACAGCGACAGCAGGGTCCAGCCGGCCCACAGGAAGCCGAACAGCAGGCTTTCCATGGTTTGCAGCGGCGGGAAGTTCTTGATCAGCCCGGACGGGTGTTTGTTTTTGAGCTGATGGTCCTGCAGCAGCAGGAGCAGGGCCTGGAACACGGCGATGGTGAACATGCCATAGGCGAGGATCGACAGCAGGATGTGGGCGAGAATGCCCGGTTCTTCGTCGATCACCTGGACCGTGCCCGTGGGCGTGAACTGCGCCAGCAGCACCGTCAGCATTCCCAGCGGGAATAGCAGCACCAGCAGGTTCTCGACGGGAATCCGGTAGCAGGCCAGCAGGGTCAGCGCAATCACGGCGGCGGCGATCAGGCTGGCGGCGCTGAAAAAGTCCAGGCCCAGGCCGACCGGCGTCATCAAGTGGGTGAACAGGCTCGCGGCATGGGCCAGCAGAGCGAGGACGCCAAGGCCGACCAGCAGACGTTTGTCCGCTTTAGTGCCTTGGGCCAGGCGTGTGCCCTGATAGAGGGTCGCAGCGGCATACAAGATGGCGGCGGCGAGGCTGGGTAGCAAACTGGGTGACAAGGGGACCATAAATCCTGATAGACAAGCCCGAAAGGCGCTGAGTTTGGCACACACCAACGCTGCACGAAAGACTCCCGGGCCAGACAGCGGGTGTGCATGGGCGCAGTCTTCGCTATAATCCGCGACCTGCCCACGCCGCAGGCTCGCCAAGCGCTGTTTTTAATAGCGATTTACCACAGCCTGGGCCGCCATAACCTCGGTCTACCAATGCATTTCGATGAATAGGGCCTGAAAGGATCGCGCATGTTTGAAAACTTGACTGACCGTCTCTCGCAGACGCTGCGCCACGTAACCGGCAAGGCCAAGCTGACCGAGGACAATATTAAAGACACCCTGCGTGAAGTGCGCATGGCGTTGCTGGAAGCCGACGTCGCCTTGCCTGTGGTCAAGGACTTCGTCAACTCGGTCAAGGAGCGTGCGGTCGGCACCGAAGTGTCGCGCAGCCTGACCCCGGGCCAGGCGTTTGTGAAGATCGTCCAGGCCGAACTTGAAAGCCTGATGGGCGCGGCCAACGAAGACCTGAACCTCAGCGCCGTACCGCCTGCCGTCGTGCTGATGGCCGGTTTGCAAGGTGCGGGTAAGACCACCACCGCCGGCAAGTTGGCGCGCTTCCTTAAAGAGCGCAAGAAGAAGTCGGTAATGGTGGTGTCGGCCGACGTGTACCGTCCGGCGGCCATCAAGCAGTTGGAAATGCTCGCCGGCGAAGTGGGTGTGACCTTCTTCCCGTCCGACCTGAGCCAGAAGCCGGTCGACATCGCCAACGCAGCTATTAAAGAAGCAAAGCTGAAGTTCATCGACGTGGTTATCGTCGATACCGCCGGTCGCCTGCACATCGACGAAGAGATGATGGGCGAGATCAAGGCGCTGCATGCTGCGATCAACCCGGTCGAGACGCTGTTCGTGGTCGACGCCATGACCGGCCAGGATGCGGCCAACACCGCCAAGGCGTTTGGTGATGCACTGCCGCTGACGGGCGTGATCCTGACCAAGGTCGACGGCGACGCCCGTGGTGGTGCCGCGCTGTCGGTACGCGCCATCACCGGCAAGCCGATCAAGTTCATCGGTATGGGCGAGAAGAGCGAAGCGCTCGAGCCGTTCCACCCTGAGCGTATTGCCTCGCGGATCCTCGGCATGGGCGACGTGCTCAGCCTGATCGAACAGGCTGAAGCCACGCTCGACAAAGACAAGGCCGACAAACTGGCCAAGAAGCTGAAGAAGGGCAAGGGCTTCGATCTCGAAGACTTCCGTGATCAGCTGCAACAGATGAAGAACATGGGCGGCCTCGGCGGCCTGATGGACAAGCTGCCGAACATCGGCGGTGTGAACCTGGCGCAAATGGGCAACGCCCAGGGCGCGGCAGAGAAGCAGTTCAAGCAGATGGAAGCCATCATCAACTCCATGACCCCGGCCGAGCGCCGCGACCCTGAGCTGATCAGCGGTTCGCGCAAGCGCCGGATCGCCATGGGTTCCGGCACCCAGGTGCAGGACATCGGTCGCTTGATCAAGCAGCACAAGCAGATGCAGAAGATGATGAAGAAATTCTCCGCCAAGGGCGGTATGGCCAAGATGATGCGCGGCATGGGCGGCATGTTGCCCGGCGGCGGCATGCCAAAAATGTAAAGTATTCGAGCGGGAGCCCAGCTCCTGCTCCGACCCACAGGGATGTGGGATCTCCAGCAAACCCGCCGTTGGCGGGGGCTGACTCGCCGTTTTAACCGACGGCTCTATAGCAGATCTGAATGGCACGCTGATAGGCGCCAGAAAAAGACATTTGCAAAAGTCCGGATATTCCTTAGAATATGCGGCCTTTCGGGCACCTATGCCCGCTGTGCATTTAGATTTGCAGCACCGACTACAGGAACGATGTTCACATGCTAACAATCCGTCTTGCCCTTGGCGGCTCCAAAAAGCGCCCGTTTTACCACTTGACCGTAACCGACAGCCGCAACCCGCGTGACGGTTCGCACAAGGAACAGGTTGGTTTCTTCAACCCTGTTGCTCGTGGTCAAGAAGTTCGTCTGTCCGTGAACCAAGAGCGCGTAGCCTACTGGCTGAGCGTTGGCGCACAGCCATCCGAGCGCGTTGCAAAACTGTTGAAGGACTCGGCTAAGGCCGCAGCCTGAGCAATATGAACGCGACGCCAGCTGTTGCTGATGATTTGATCGTTATCGGCAAGATTTATTCTGTTCATGGCGTTCGCGGCGAAGTGAAGGTGTATTCCTTTACTGATCCGACTGAAAACCTGTTGCAGTACAAAACCTGGACGCTCAAGCGCGAAGGGAGTGTGAAACAGGTCGAGCTGGTCAGCGGACGCGGGAGCGATAAGTTCCTGGTCGCAAAGCTCAAGGGTCTTGATGATCGTGAAGAAGCTCGTCTTCTGGCCGGTTATGAGATCTGCGTGCCGCGCAACCTGTTCCCTGAATTGACCGACGGCGAGTACTACTGGTACCAGCTGGAAGGTCTGAAGGTTATTGATCAACTCGGGCAATTGCTGGGGAAAATCGATCATCTTCTGGAAACCGGCGCCAATGATGTAATGGTGGTCAAGCCTTGCGCTGGCAGCCTGGATGACCGCGAACGCCTGTTGCCCTATACCGAGCAATGCGTGTTGGCCGTCGACCTGGCCGCGGGCGAGATGAAGGTGGAATGGGACGCGGACTTCTAAGCGTGGCTAATTTGCGCATTGAAGTGATCAGTTTGTTTCCCGAGATGTTCTCCGCCATCAGCGAGTACGGCATCACCAGTCGGGCGGTGAAACAGGGGCTGTTGCAGCTTACCTGTTGGAACCCGCGAGACTACACGACGGATCGACATCACACTGTGGACGACCGCCCATTTGGCGGTGGCCCGGGCATGGTGATGAAGATCAAGCCCCTGGAAGACGCGTTGGTTCAGGCCAAGGCCGCCGCCGGGGAGAAGGCGAAGGTAATTTACCTGTCCCCTCAAGGCCGTCAGCTGAAACAGGCTGCGGTACGCGAACTGGCGAATGAGGAAGCACTGATCCTGATTGCCGGTCGCTATGAAGGCATTGACGAGCGGTTTATTGAAGCTCATGTCGATGAAGAGTGGTCGATTGGGGACTATGTCCTGTCTGGCGGCGAGCTGCCGGCGATGGTCCTGATAGATGCGGTTACACGACTGCTGCCCGGAGCTTTAGGGCATGCGGACTCCGCGGAGGAAGATTCCTTCACGGATGGTTTGCTGGATTGCCCGCACTACACCCGTCCGGAGGTGTATGTGGATCAGCGTGTTCCCGACGTATTGCTAAGTGGCAATCACGCACACATCCGGCGTTGGCGTTTACAGCAGTCCCTTGGTCGGACCTATGAACGACGCGCCGATCTTCTGGAAAGCCGCTCGCTTTCTGGAGAAGAGAAGAAGCTGCTCGAGGAATACATCCTCGCGCGGGACGATAGTTAACAACGTATCGATGGTAGGTCCATTGACTTACCTTAGGAGCACAGCATGACTAACAAAATCATCCTTGCACTCGAAGCAGAGCAGATGACCAAAGAGATCCCTACCTTTGCCCCGGGCGACACCATTGTCGTTCAGGTGAAAGTGAAGGAAGGCGACCGTTCGCGTCTGCAAGCGTTCGAAGGCGTGGTAATCGCCAAGCGTAACCGTGGTGTGAACAGTGCTTTCACTGTTCGTAAAATCTCCAACGGTGTTGGCGTAGAGCGTACTTTCCAGACCTACAGCCCGCAAATCGACAGCATGGCCGTTAAGCGTCGCGGTGACGTACGTAAAGCCAAGCTGTACTACCTGCGTGACCTGTCCGGTAAAGCAGCTCGCATCAAGGAAAAACTGGCTTAAGTCCAGCTTCCCGATGCAGAAAAAAGCAGCCTACGGGCTGCTTTTTTGTGCCTGAAATTTGTCTATTTGCCGGTATTTGCCCATGACCACCCGCCACGATGAAATCCAGCGTCGTACCGACCTGTCCGTCACCCACGTGACCAAGGCCGTGTTCCCGCCGACCACTAACCACCACAACACCTTGTTCGGCGGCACCGCGTTGGCGTGGATGGATGAGGTGTCGTTCATCACCGCAACGCGTTTCTGCCGCTTGCCGTTGGTGACGGTGTCTACCGACCGTATCGACTTCAACCACGCGATCCCGGCCGGCTCCATCGTTGAGTTGATCGGCCGCGTGATCAAGGTTGGCAACACCAGCCTCAAAGTTGAAGTGCAAGTGTTTGTCGAGAGCATGAGTGCCGATGGTCGCGAAAAGGCGATCCAGGGCGTGTTCAGCTTTGTCGCGATCGATGCCGACAAACGCCCTGTCCCGGTGTTGCCTGGGTTTGCCGACTGATTTATCCGGCTGTGCTGTTTTCCGGTTGAATCACCGCAAGCAAGGTCCAGCCGGCTACGGGTTTCAAGCTGCTGCTCGGGGTCACCACGTGTACCCAACCACTGGTGTCCTGGGCAAACAGTAGCGTTGCGCGATCGCCATGCAGTGCCTGGTACTGCTCCCAGCCGAAGCCTTCGGTGAGGTGGGTGCTATACAGCTCGGCGCCCTGGCCCAGCAGGCTGGCGAGTTTGGTGTAGCTCAGCGGTTGGCTGCCCAGCAGGTGGCCGCGATGCTCATGACTGGCCCGGTGCTTGTCGGTGCGACGGCTTTCCTGGCTGCTGGCCAACGCAAACAGACGATGCCCGAAGTCATGGCGAAAACGCATAGTGGCCAAGGCATTCAGCTCGCCGGAGGGTGAGAGCGCCAGCAAGTGCCCCAGGCCGACCAGGTCCAGATGGGACTCGGCATGCTGTGAAGCCGGGTTGCCGAAATAAGTGGGCAACCCTTCCATGCGACTGGCGCGGATATTTTCCCAGCTCGAGTCGGTCAGCAGCACCCGGCTGCCCAACTGCTGCAAAGCCTTGCCGAGCACACGCGCCGGGCCGTTCGCGCCAACAATCAGAAAGCCGCTGGGCGCAGGCTCGGCGACTTTCAGCAAGCGCGCCAAAGGGCGTGCCGTGGCGCTTTGCAGCACCACCGTGCCGATGATCACGGCGAATGTCAGGGGCACCAGCAGCAACGCACCTTCGTGGCCAGCCTCATCCAGGCGAATCGCAAAAATCGCCGACACGGCGGCCGCCACAATGCCGCGTGGGGCGATCCATGCCAGCAGCGCGCGTTCGCGCCAGTTCAGGCCGGAGCCGAAGGTTGAAAGCGCAACGTTCAACGGCCGTGCAATAAACTGAATGATCAACAACAGGATCAGCACGAACGGCCCCAGGGCGATCAAGGCATTCAGGTCCAGGCGCGCCGCCAGCAGAATAAACAAACCAGAAATCAGCAGTACGCTCAGGTTCTCCTTGAAGTGCAGGATGTGCCTGACGTCCACATCCTTCATGTTGGCCATCCACATGCCCATCAGGGTGACTGCCAGCAAGCCGGACTCATGCATCACTTGGTTGGATGCGATGAATACCCCCAGCACCCCTGCCAATGTCGCCAGGTTGTGCAGGTATTCCGGCAGCCATTGCCGGCGCATGATCTGCCCCAGTACCCAGCCGCCAACAATCCCGAATAGGCTGCCGCACAGGATGACGCCGCCAAAGGTCAGCAGGCTATGGCTCAAGCCGTCGCCCGAGGCCCGGGCAATGATGAAGCTGTAGACCACCACCGCCAGCAGCGCACCAATCGGATCGATGACGATGCCTTCCCAGCGCAGGATATTGGCGATGGACGCTTTGGGGCGCACGACCCGGAGCATGGGCACGATCACCGTCGGGCCGGTCACCAGTGTCAGCGTGCCGAACAGCAATGCCAGCATCCAATCGAAACCCAGCAGCCAATGGGTGGCCAAGGTGATCACTGCCCATGTCGACAGGGCACCGACGGTGACCAGTCGATGCACGACACTGCCGATTTCCCTCCATTCCGACAGGTGCAAGGTCAGGCTGCCTTCAAACAGAATCAGGGCCACCGCCAGGGAAACCAGGGGCATCAGCAGCGGGCCGAACATCTCCTGAGGGTTGAGCCAGCCCAGCACCGGGCCTGCGAGGATCCCGCTTAATAACAGAAAGAGGATGGCCGGAAGCTTCAGGCGCCATGCCAGCCACTGGCAGCCCAAGGCCGCCACCCCAATGCCGCCGAAGGCCAGCAGAATCTGTTGTTCGTTCATTGAAGCTCCCTGTTCCTTGAAATAGCGGGCTATGAAAGACTAGCGACCCTTGTCACAGTTCACTAAATAATTCACGCCGCCGCCGTGCCGCGTCGTTTGAGAGCCCATGCCCGCCATAGACCACCCCTTGATCGATCGCTTCCTCGACGCCCTCTGGTTGGAAAAAGGCCTGTCGGATAACACGCGCCAGGCGTACCGCAGCGACCTGGCCCTGTTCAACGGTTGGTTGCAGGAGCAACACCTTGAACTGATCAACGCCGGTCGCGAGCTGATCCTCGACCATCTGGCCTGGCGCCTGGAGCAGAACTACAAGCCGCGCTCCACCGCGCGCTTTCTTTCGGGTGTACGTGGCTTTTATCGTTACCTGCTGCGTGAAAAACTGATCGCCGTTGATCCGACCCTGCAAGTGGATATGCCGCAACTCGGCAGGCCCTTGCCCAAATCCCTGTCGGAAGCTGATGTCGACGCCTTGCTCGCCGCGCCGGACCTGAGCGAGGCCATCGGCCAGCGCGACCGCGCCATGCTGGAAGTGCTGTATGCCTGCGGCCTGCGGGTGACTGAGCTGATCAGCCTGACGCTGGAGCAGGTCAACCTGCGCCAGGGCGTGTTGCGGGTGATGGGCAAGGGCAGCAAAGAGCGACTGGTGCCGATGGGGGAGGAGGCGATTGTGTGGGTTGAGCGCTACATGCGCGACGCGCGTGGCGAGCTGCTTGGCGGGCGTCCCAGCGATGTGCTGTTCCCCAGCCTGCGCGGCGAGCAGATGACCCGCCAGACCTTCTGGCACCGCATCAAGCACCAGGCCAAGGTGGCTGGGATCGGCAAGACGCTGTCGCCACATACGTTGCGCCATGCGTTTGCCACCCATTTGCTCAACCACGGCGCGGATCTGCGGGTGGTGCAAATGCTGCTCGGGCACAGTGACTTATCCACAACCCAGATCTACACCCATGTGGCACGCGCACGTTTGCAGGACATGCACGCCAAGCATCACCCGCGCGGATAAAAACGTCAGAAACGGCCCAATTTACCTGCTGCGGTCTGCCCCTCGGCCCAACTGTGGTAGGCTTTGCCGGTTCGCAAAGGGGACGGCCCGACTTGTGTTTGCACATCGATATTCTGCATCCGTCCCTGCCTCTGCCTTCAGGAGTTCCCATGCGCTTGACCCGAATTATCGCCGCCGCAGCCATTGCGTTGGTTTCCACCTTTGCCATTGCCGATGACGCGGCCGAGCAGACCATTCGCAAGAGCCTGGCCAATCTGCAGCTCGACACGCCCATCGAAAGCATCAGCGCCAGCCCGATGGCCGGCCTGTATGAAGTCAAGCTCAAGGGCAGCCGTGTGCTGTATGCCAGTGCCGATGGCCAGTACATCGTCCAGGGCTACCTGTTCCAGCTCAAGGATGGCAAGCCGGTCAACCTGACCGAGAAAGCCGAGCGCCTGGGCGTGGCCAAGTTGATCAACGGTATTCCAGTGGCCGAGACCGTGGTTTACCCAGCCATTGGCGAGACCAAGACCCACATCACCGTCTTCACCGACACCACCTGCCCGTACTGCCACAAGCTGCACGCCGAAGTGCCTGCCTTGAACAAGCTGGGCGTGGAAGTTCGCTATGTTGCATTCCCGCGCCAGGGCCTGGGCTCGCCGGGTGATGAGCAGTTGCAAGCCGTGTGGTGCTCGGCCGACAAGAAAGCGGCGATGGATAAGATGGTCGACGGCAAGGAAATCAAGGCGGCCAAATGTGCCAACCCGGTTTCCAAGCAGTTCGCCCTGGGTCAATCCATTGGGGTGAACGGTACACCGGCCATCGTTTTGGCGGATGGTCAGGTCATTCCGGGCTACCAGCCGGCACCACAAGTTGCCAAACTGGCACTGGGTGCCAAGTAAGCATTTATCGTTGAGCCTTTGACGATCATGGCTCGCCGAACCGTCGGCGGGTCATTAATTGAGAGCCGCAGTTGTGCGGCTGTTTTCACGGCCGACCTAGCGTCGGCCGTTTCATGGGGAGTTCTTCAGTGAAACCGGTCAAAGTAGGCATCTGTGGGTTAGGGACCGTCGGTGGCGGTACCTTCAACGTACTTCAGCGTAACGCTGAAGAAATCTCCCGCCGCGCAGGTCGCGGGATTGAAGTGGCGCAGATTGCCACGCGTTCGCCAAAGCCTCAGTTCGAAACGACCGGTATTGCGATTACCAACGATGTCTTCGCCGTGGCCACCAACCCTGAAATCGATATCGTCATCGAGCTGGTCGGCGGCTACACCGTGGCCCGCGAGCTGGTGCTCAAGGCCATCGAGAACGGCAAGCACGTGGTCACCGCCAACAAGGCGCTGATCGCCGTGCACGGCAACGAGATCTTCGCCAAGGCGCGTGAGAAAGGTGTGATCGTCGCGTTTGAAGCCGCTGTGGCCGGTGGTATCCCGGTGATCAAGGCGATCCGTGAGGGGCTCTCCGCCAACCGCATCAACTGGGTGGCCGGCATCATCAACGGCACCGGTAACTTCATCCTTACCGAAATGCGCGAGAAGGGCCGCGCCTTCGAAGACGTGCTGGCCGAAGCCCAGGCCCTGGGTTACGCCGAAGCCGATCCGACCTTTGACGTGGAAGGCATCGACGCGGCGCACAAGCTGACCATCCTGGCGTCCATCGCCTTTGGTATCCCGCTGCAGTTCGACAAAGCCTACACCGAAGGCATCACCAAGCTGACCACGGCCGACGTGAACTACGCCGAAGCCTTGGGCTATCGCATCAAGCACCTGGGCGTAGCGCGCAGCACGCCGGCCGGTATCGAGTTGCGTGTGCACCCGACGCTGATCCCGGCCGACCGCCTGATCGCCAACGTCAATGGCGTGATGAACGCCGTGATGGTCAATGGTGACGCTGCCGGTTCCACGCTGTTCTACGGCGCCGGTGCCGGCATGGAGCCCACCGCTTCGTCGGTCATCGCCGACCTGGTGGACGTGGTTCGCGCCATGACCAGCGACCCGGAAAACCGCGTACCGCACTTGGCTTTCCAGCCGGACTCGCTGTCGGCTCACCCGATCCTGCCGATCGAGGCGTGCGAAAGTGCCTACTACCTGCGCATCCAGGCCAAGGATCATCCGGGCGTGTTGGCCCAGGTTGCCAGCATCCTGTCGGAACGCGGCATCAACATAGAGTCGATCATGCAGAAGGAAGTCGAGGAACAAGACGGCCTGGTGCCGATGATCCTGCTGACCCACCGCGTGCTCGAGCAGCACATCAACGATGCCATTCGGGCTCTCGAAGCTCTTCAGGGCGTGGTTGGGCCGGTCGTCCGGATTCGCGTCGAACATCTAAATTAATTCAGCTGCAAGCGCCAAGCTGCAAGCTACAAGTAAAAGCGAATCTGCTCTGACTTGCAGCTTGTAGCTTAAAGCTTGAAGCCCAAACCGAAGGTTTGCCCCTATGCGTTACATCAGCACCCGCGGCCAGGCACCGGCCCTGAATTTCGAAGACGTCCTGCTGGCAGGTCTTGCCACCGACGGCGGCCTGTACGTGCCGGAAAACCTGCCACGCTTTACCCAGGAAGAAATCGCCTCCTGGGCCGGCCTGCCGTACCACGAGCTGGCCTTCCGGGTGATGCGCCCGTTCGTCACCGGCAGCATTCCGGATGCGGATTTCAAGAAAATCCTGGAAGAAACATACGGCGTGTTTTCCCACAACGCCATCGCGCCTCTGCGTCAGCTCAATGGCAACGAATGGGTGCTCGAACTGTTCCACGGCCCGACCCTGGCGTTCAAGGACTTCGCCCTGCAATTGCTCGGGCGTCTGCTCGATTACGTGCTGGAGAAGCGCGGCGAGCGCGTGGTGATCATCGGCGCCACTTCCGGTGATACCGGCTCGGCCGCCATCGAAGGCTGCAAGCACTGCGAAAACGTCGACATCTTCATCCTGCACCCGCACCAGCGCGTTTCGGAAGTGCAACGTCGCCAGATGACCACCCTCTTCGGTGAGAACATCCACAACATCGCCATCGAAGGCAACTTCGATGACTGCCAGGAAATGGTCAAGAACAGCTTCGCTGACCAGCGCTTCCTCAAGGGCACGCGGCTGGTGGCGGTGAACTCGATCAACTGGGCACGGATCATGGCCCAGATCGTCTACTACTTCCACGCAGCCCTGCAGTTGGGTGGCCCGGCGCGTTCGGTGTCGTTCTCGGTGCCGACCGGCAACTTCGGCGACATCTTCGCCGGTTACCTGGCGCGCAACATGGGCCTGCCGATCAACCAGTTGATCGTCGCGACCAACCGCAACGACATCCTGCACCGCTTCATGAGCGGCAACCAGTACGTCAAGGAAACCCTGCACGCGACCCTGTCGCCGTCGATGGACATCATGGTGTCGTCGAACTTCGAACGCCTGCTGTTCGATATGCACGGTCGCAATGGCGCGGCGCTGGCCGAACTGATGAACAGCTTCAAGCAAGGTGGCGGTTTCAGCGTCGAACAAGAGCGTTGGACCGAAACCCGCAAGCTGTTCGACTCCCTGGCCGTGGATGATGCACAGACCTGCGAAACCATCGCCGAAGTCTATGCGCAGACCGGCGAGCTGCTGGACCCGCACACCGCCATCGGTGTGAAAGCCGCGCGCGAATGCCGTCGCAGCCTGGACATCCCGATGGTGATCCTGGGCACCGCGCACCCGGTCAAATTCCCGGAAGCGGTGGAGAAGGCCGGTGTGGGCAAGGCGCTGGAACTGCCGGTGCACCTGGCTGACCTGTTCGAGCGTGAAGAGCGTTGCACGGTGTTGCCTAATGACTTGAAAACGATGCAAGCGTTTGTCAGCCAGCATGGCAATCGTGGCAAGCCACTCTGATCCACAGGCTGCTACGCGGTAGGCCAAGCCCGTCTTCGTGACGGGCTTTTTCATTCTGGCGAGCCATACTTGCGCGGTCGGCTAACCCGCCAAATCAAGGAAAACCAATCGGTGCGTGTATTGATCCAATGGACAGTGCGGCTGGCGTGCATGCTGGTGCTCGGCCATCTCCCCGCGAGCCTGGCGGCCGTCAGCCTGCCCTTCAAGCTGGTGCCGGCCTTTATCCCGCTTGAGCCTATGCCCCTGGCGCCAGCGGAGCAACAGTGGCTGGCGGCACATCGGACGTTGAAAGTGGGCATTTCCATTGATGACTATCAGCCGATTGACATCACCCGCGACCGTAATCGCTACCAGGGCATCAGTGCCGATTACCTGAGCCTGGTGGGCGCGCGCCTGGATGTGCCCATGCAAGTGCTGGGGTTTGCCGAGCGAGCCCAGGCGGTTGAAGCGTTGCGCAGTGGGGCCATCGATATTCTCACCAGCGCCAATGGTTATGAGCGCGATGTTTCCGGGTTGCAGTTTACTGAGGACTACATGCCCGACCGCTCGGTGGTGGTGCTGCGTCGCGACGACGTTCAAGGCGACGACCTGGCGGGCAAGAAGGTGGTGTTGCTGGACGGCTACGCCAACGTCAAGAACGTGCACGCCGCTTATCCCGACAGCCATATCATGCTCGCGCCCAACCTCTACAGCGGTCTGGAAGCGCTCAAGCAAGGTGACGTTGATGCGTTTATCGGCAATGAGGTAATTGTGCGCGCCTACAAGTCGCTGCGGCCTTACCTGGGTTTACAGATCAAGGAGCAAAGCCGGTTGGCTCCGATCGGTTTTGCCTTCGCCACCCGTGCGGCCGAGCCTTTGCTGGGGGCGATGATCAACCGCGCGCTGGCAAGTATCGACGAGTCGGTACAGCGGGAAATCCTTGCACGTTGGACCACCGGGCTTGGTGTTGGGATCAGCGGTGAACACGTTGAGTTGTCAGCCTCGGAGCAGGCTTGGCTAGTGCAACATCCGCATGTCGTGGTGGTGGCCCAGCAGATGTCGCCTTATGTGTTCAAGGACAAAGACGGCCACTGGGCGGGCTTGAACGTCGACCTGCTGAATCGCATCTCGCGCATGACCGGTTTGCAGTTTGTCTTTGAAGAGGTGCACTCCACCGCGCAAACCCTGGAATGGCTGGAAACAGGCCGGGCGCAAATGAATACCACCCTGGCCGAGAATCAGGAGCGCAAGGCGCTGCTCAACTTCAGTCACGGCTTCGGCGGCTCCGGCTGGGTGTTTGTCGAGCGGGCCGATGCCACGCCGCTGACCGGTTTGAAGCAACTGGACGGCAAGGTGCTGGCGCTGCCGGCGCGCCATGTGTTGGAGAGCTACATTCGCCAGATGCACCCGAACATCGAACTGCGCCTGGTCGATAATTACGCCCAGGCCCGCGAGCTGGTGCAACGCGGTGAGGCAGCCGCAACGCTCCAGACCGAGGTGGAGGTGCAGAGTTACCCGGAGGATGGCTTGCGCATCGGCCGCAGTGTCGACGGCAAGTGGTCGTCCAACTGCCTGTCGGTACGCAAGGACCAGCCTGAGTTACTGAGTATCCTGAACAAGGCGCTGGAGGCCTTGCCGGTGGCCGAGTTGAGTGCCTTGCGCATGCGTTGGATCGGCGCCGTGACGGTTCCGCTACCCGCCTGGCAACGGGTGCCTACCTGGGCCTATTGGACGGTGGCCATGGCGCTCCTGTTTGTACTGGTGTCGCTGGTGTGGAACAGCCGGCTCAAGGGCCAGATCCGCCACCGGTTGGAAGCCGAGCAGCGGCTCAACGACCAATTGGCGTTTAAGCGCGCGTTGCTCGATGGCATGCCCAACCCGGTGTTTGTCCGTGACCTGGCCGGGCGCTTGGTGACGTGCAACAAGAGTTATGAACAGCAACTGGCGACCCGGCTTGAACACATCCAGGGCCTGACGCTGATGGAAAGCGGGGTGATGCCCCAGGCGACGGCCGCGCGCCTGCACGCCGGGCATATGGAACAACTGGTGACGCAACAACCGTTGTTTGTCGACCGGCAACTGGAGTTCAACGCAGGCAGTGTTCACGTCTACCAATGGACGGTGCCTTTCTTCGATGCCCAGGGGCGTTTGCAGGGGCTGCTGGGCGGTTGGATCGACATCAACGAGCGCAAAGTCCTGGAGCACCAATTGATGGATGCGCGCCAGGCTGCCGACGAAGCGAACTACGCAAAAAGTGCATTTCTCTCAGCCTTGAGTCACGAAATTCGTACGCCAATGACGGCCATCATCGGGTTGCTCGAACTGGAGCAGGAGCGCAGCCTGGCCGCCGGCAAGCCCGTGTCCGATGCGCTGCAGGTGGCCCATCGTTCGGCGCGAGAGCTGATTGCACTGATGGGCGACAGCCTGGACCTGGCCAAGATCGAGGCGGGCCATCTGCAACTGGCGCCACAGACGACTGAGTTGAAAGGCTTTTTCGAAGGCATTCAGCGGCTGTTCGAAGCCACGGCACAAAAAAAGGGCCTGCATCTGACCCTGGCGTTTGATCCGGCGGCGCAGGGCTATTACTGGTTCGATCCACTGCGTTTGCGCCAGGTTATGCACAACCTGCTGGGCAATGCGCTGAAGTTTACCGAGCAAGGCGGGGTTCGCCTCAGCGTTACCTGCCAACGGGATGAGGCTGGCGCTGAATACCTGCATCTGTGCGTCGAGGACAGCGGCCCGGGTATCGGCATCGAGCAGCAGGCCCGCGTGTTCAAGCCGTTTACTCAAGTGAGCGCGTTGACCGCGGCGCAACACGGTGGAACAGGGCTGGGCTTGAGTATCTGCCAGCAGTTGGTGGAATTGATGGGCGGTAGCATCCGCCTGGACAGTGTGGTGGGCGAAGGCACAGTGGTGTGCATTGACCTGCGCCTGGATCGCGTCAGCACGGACGATGTGCCGGCCACGCCTGCCGCGACGCGACCCCTCGCTGGGCGCAGTCTGTCAGTACTGGTGGTCGATGACTTGGCGGCCAACCGCCTGGTGCTGGCGCAGCAGTTGCAGTTCCTTGGCCACCAGGTGGTGGCCCTGGACTCAGCCGAAGCCGCCCTGCAACGTTGGCGTGATCAGCGCTTCGACGTGCTGGTGACCGATTGCCAGATGCCGGGCATGTCCGGTTATGCGTTGAGTGAGGCCATCCGCCGCATCGAAGCCGAGGAGCAACGGCCCCGTTGTGCCTTGGTCGGTTGCACGGCGAATGCCATGGAAGGTGAACAACGACGTTGTGAGGAGGCCGGCATGGATGAGCTGCTGGTCAAGCCGGTGACCCTGGAGCACTGGACCCGCGTGCTGGCGCGCGTGGCGCCGGAGCGGTCGTTCGATATCCAGACGTTACGGACCATGACCCAGGCTGATGGGCCGGTGCTGCACAGCATGTTGCGGGAACTGGCAAAAAGCCTGGACCACGAACACGAGGTGTTGGCTTGCGCCTTGGCCGAGCAGGATGTTGCGCGGTTGGGGGCCTCGTTGCATCGGCTCAAGGGTATTTGCTCGCTGGTGGATGCGTTGCCGTTGGCCAAGGCTTGCGTGACCCTTGAAAAATGCGCGCGTGAGCAGCGCGGCACCGACCTTGAAACACCCTGGTTGAGGCTGTCCGAGGTGTTGAGGGCGTTTCGCAGCGACCTGCAACCCTATCTGGATTTGCACGAATAGGACGTGTCCTATGGGGCAATACGCGGCTTTTGACTACTGTGCCGGACTTTGCCCGGTACCGACTCAATTGCCCATGCGATCCCTTAAAGTTCTGATCCTCGAAGACAACCCGTTTCAGCTGATGGCATTGCACCAGATGCTCAATGCCAACGGCGTGTTCAATGTACTGACCGCCGAAAACGTCGAGACCGCCCGCCAGTCCCTGGAGAGCACGGGCCAAGTGGATATCGCTATCTGCGATCTTTACCTGGAGAAGGGCGACGGCCTGGAACTGATCCGCGAATTGGCTGAGCGACGCTTGGCTCAAGTGCTGATCCTGCTCAGTAACGCCGAGCCGGACGTGCTCGAAGGCGTGGCGAATATGGCACGGCAACTGGGGCTCAATGTGCTGGCGTGTCTACCTAAGCCAGCGTCGGCAAAACTGATTGGGCAAGTGTTGACGGATTGCCAGGCGCGTTTGCGGCCGGGGCCACCGGTAATGTCCTGGGAGCGCGTACGCCAGTTATTGAGTCTGAGCGACAGGGAGCCGTTGCCGCCCTCGGCGGGTGTCAGCCAGGCCAGCATCGCGCGCTGTGGCAGGGTCTGGTACCAGCCCATCGTCAACCAGGCCGGGGTGTTGCAAGGTGTCGAGGCACTGGCGCGCTGGCAGTTGTTTGAACCTCAATTGCTGTTACCCGACGACTTCCTGCCGGTGCTGGAGTTTGCCGGAATGGAAGAGGCCTTTACCTGGCACGTGCTGGAACAGGCACTGGGCCTGGCGGGCGAGGTCATGGACGAAACGGGCCAAGTGCTGCCGGTGGCGGTGAATATTCCCGGGCGAATGCTGGAGCGCTCGCACTTTCCGCAGGTGTTGCAAGGCTTGCTGCAACTTCACGGCGTGCCGGCCCAGAGCCTGACCCTGGAATTGGTCGAAACCTCGCGGTTGAAAACCGACAGTGCTCACGTCACGGGGTTGCTGCGTTTGCGAATGATGGGGTGCCAGTTGTCCATCGGTGATTTCGGCGTGGGTGGCACCAGCCTGCAACGCTTGCTGGAATTGCCCTTCACCGAATTGAAGATCCCCCCGGCGTTTGCTTGCGGAATGGCCAGCGATGATCGCAAGGCGGCCGTGGTGGCAGGCGCTATGAGCATGGCCGCGCGTTTGGACGTCGCCGTGGTGGTCACTGGCGTTGAGAGCGCCGCCGATTATCACGCCGTGGGTGAGCTTGGGGCGGCGTGGCTGCAGGGCTGCTTCATCGCGCGGCCGATGGACGCCGAGGCATTGAAGCAATGGATTGCCTTTCAGGCTAGGCCAGCCCGTGTTCCTGCATATAAATAAACAGGGCAGCATCATTGCTCAGGCCAAGTTTGCGCATCGCGCTGACTTTTTGTGCGCTGACGGTCTGCTTGCTGCGGTGCAGGTGCGCGGCGATCTCGCCCACCGTCAATCCGCCAGCCAATAGGCGAATGACCTCCAGTTCCCGAGGTGAAAGCTGTTCCTGGGAATGCAGGCGATCGGCGCCGACGGCCCCTGCCAGGCTCAAGGCTTGACGTATGGCATGGGCGACATAAGGGCGTTGCTGGCGTACCTGGCGGATCGCCTGCGGCAGTTCATCGGCCAGGCTGGCCTTGCTCAGAAGGCCCATGACCCCCAACGCCAGGATGGAATGAAACAAGCCGACGTTGTTGAGCATGGTCACCACCACAATCGGCAGGTCCGGATTGTGCCGGCGCAGTTGCTCGATCAGGCGCAATCCGTCGGCCTGCGGCTCGGCGGGCATCATGAAATCGGTCACCAGTACGTCACAGGCACAGTGTCGCAGCAACTCATTGAGGGCTTGTGGCGAGTTGGCTTCACCCACGATGCTGATGTGCTGGTCACGCTCGAGCACGGCGCGCAAGCCAATCAGGAAAATCGGATGATCGTCGGCGATGACGATACGCAATGGCTGATCAGACGCGGCTCTCAAGGCAGGCTCCCGGGATAATCCAGGGATTCTAGCCTGTCGGTGAGTGTTTTCTCTCTGTCATCTTTGCCGTGCATGCTCATTCGACTCGGGCAGGAGGCTACACAAAAGGTCGAACTTTCTGCTTTGAGCATGGGTCACTTGAATGTCAGCACCTTAGTGACATTTTTGTTTTTCGAACCTTTTCGAATGATTGAGTGGTGATCGAGATGGAAAGTATCAGCCTATTGCTCGAAGAAGCATTGAGCCCTTATCAGGTTACGTTGACCACCTCGGGTGTGCAGGGCGAATGCCTGGTGACCGTGAAGAATCCTGCCGGCGCCATCGTCGTTGAGCGTGAAGTCGATCGCGCGCAATTGACTGACAAACGCGTGCTGGTAGACGTGGTGGATTGCCTGTTGCGTGATCTGAAAATCGCGGAAGGGCGCCTGGAACCCTCGGTGATCGCCGCCCTGCGTAACGCCGCCCAAACCCGTACCGGCATCCCTGCATGAAGAATTATTTTTCTTCGGAACCTTCCTACGGGGCGTCCGGTCAGATTTTGTAACAGCAAGAGCAAGCATTGTGCTCCGGTGTTTGTCGCTTGCTGTACGGGTCTTTTTGTAGGCCACGTTTAACCCCGAGTTGTCTCCCCACTGCTCGGGGTTTCTTTTTGCCTGCGATTTGTCAGGGCTCCGGGGACGGTTGGAAGAAACTCGGGTTGTCGCGCAAATAGTGCTCACGCATGAGCGGATCTAACCACGAAGCGTAGGACTGTTGTAGTTGCTGTTGTGGGATGCCACCTAAAACCTGATTGATTCGTGCCATGGCCTGACGACCCTGAGGCGTGTCCGAGCAACCGATATGGATACGCTGGTAAGGCGCTGAGCCTTTGATGGGATAGAACATCAGGTCTTGTGTATCGATGCCCTGTTGCATGGCGTGATAGCGGATTTCCGGCCAATAGCCCAGAACGGCTTCCAGTCGTCCAAGGCGCTGCATTTGCAGGAGGCTGCCCAGGGCGTCATTGCCGTAATGCAGTGCCAGTGTGTGTGGGTCTGCATCCTTGAGCTGTTCATCGACGGCAGGGCTATAGCTGCGTTCGGCGATTGCGCCAATGCGCGCCGTGTGGGCGCCGAGAAAGGCTTGCAGGTCAAATTGGCCCTCGACAATAAAGGGTGCCATGGTTGGCTGCTGGCTTCGTCGGACGGCCACCCCATTGCTCACCACCACGAACGCCAGGGCGGAAAACGCCGTGTACTGGGCGCGTTCCGCTGTCCACAGCAGCGATGGGTCGCAGGTCAGGGAGGGCGTGCGCAGAATTTGAATGCCACGGGCGCGGTTGACGTGGATCACTTCGTGCCGGTATTCCGGCAGGCGCTCGCTGAGTATCGGTAACAACTTATCCAGCACACCCTGGTCTTTCTGCGGCCCCGCGAAGATGGTAATGGGCGGCAAGTCGCGCAGCAGCCAGCTCAGCGTTTCCTGGGCCTGTGCAGAGAGCGGCCATGTGCCGGCCAGTGCGGTGGCGAGGCACAAGCGAATCAACCCGCGTATGCCGCGATGAGCCATCAGATCGCGCCATCCTCGCGCAGGCGGGTGATGGCCTCGGCGTCGTAGCCCAGTGCATTGAGCAGCGTATTGTTGTGTTCACCCAATTGCGGTCCAACCCATTCACAGCTGCCCGGTGTATCCGACAGCTTGGGCACGATCCCCGGCATCTTGAAGTCCTTGCCATCTGGCAGCTGTGCCTTGAGGAACATCTCCCGGGCCAGAAACTGCGGGTCGCCCAGCATGTCTTCGGCGCTATAGATGCGACTGGCGGGCACTTCGGCCTGATTCAGCTGCTCCACCACCTGCTCCAGTGGCAGCGAGTTGACCCAGCGATCAATCACGCCGTACAGCTCGTCACGGCGAGTATCGCGCCCGTCATTGCTGGCCAGTTGCGGGTCGTTCGCCAGGTCATCGCGGCCGATGGCTGACATGAAGCGTTTGAAGATCGCATCGCCATTGGCACCGATCTGCACGTGCTTGCCGTCCGCGCTGGTATGGATCGACGAGGGGGTAATACCGGGCATGATGTTGCCGGTGCGCTCTCGAATAAACCCGAACACATCGAATTCGGGGATCATGCTTTCCATCATGGCGAAGATAGCTTCATACAACGCCACATCCACAACTTGCCCCAGGCCACCGTTGACCTCGCGATGACGCAGCGCCATCAGTGCGCCGATCACCGCCCACAACGCGGCAATCGAATCACCGATGGAGATCCCGGTACGCACCGGCGGGCGGTCTTCGAAGCCGGTGATGTAACGCAAGCCGCCCATGGACTCACCGACTGCACCAAAACCCGGTTGATCCTTCATCGGCCCGGTTTGGCCAAAGCCCGAGAGCCGGACCATCACCAGCTTGGGGTTCAGCGCGTGCAGGGTCTCCCAGCTCAGGCCGAGCTTCTCCAGCACGCCCGGGCGGAAGTTTTCAATCAGGATGTCGGCGTCGGCGAGCAGTTGCTTGAGGATTGCCAGGCCATCCGGGTGCTTGAGGTTGAGGGTCAGCGACTGCTTGTTGCGCGCCTGCACGAACCACCACAGCGAAGTCCCTTCATACAGCTTGCGCCATTTGCGCAGCGGGTCACCGCCATCCGGGGACTCGACCTTGATCACCTCTGCACCGAACTCCGCGCAGATGCGCGACGCAAACGGGCCGGCGATCAGGGTGCCCAGTTCGATGACTTTCAGGCCAGCAAGTGGTTTGGCATTAAACGACATGGGGATCCTTACGAGCGCGGGACGGAGGTGTATTGCCTTTTAACATAGGCGAGCCATCGAGAGATAAGGATGATGCAGCGCAGTATTCGTTGAATGACCTCGCCATCGGTTAGACTGGCTGCCTTTCCTTGTCTCTAGAAGCCCGTTCATGGCCCAGCCGTCCACGACCTATAAATTCGAACTCAACCTCACCGACCTCGATCGCTCGGTGTACGAGAGCGTCAAACAGACCATCGCCCGCCACCCTTCGGAAACCGAAGAGCGCATGACCGTGCGCCTGCTGGCCTACGCCCTCTGGTACAGCGAGCAGTTGTCGTTTGGCCGTGGCCTGTCGGATGTAGACGAGCCGGCCCTGTGGGAAAAAAGCCTGGATGATCGGGTTTTGCATTGGATCGAAGTCGGCCAGCCGGATGCCGACCGCCTGACGTGGTGCTCGCGCCGTACCGAGCGTACCAGCCTGCTGGCTTATGGCAGCCTGCGCGTCTGGGAAGGCAAGGTGGTCCCGGTGGCGAACAACCTGAAAAACGTGCACATCGCCGCTGTACCGCAGGAAGTCCTCGAGACCCTGGCCAAGGACATGCCGCGGGTGATCAAGTGGGATGTGATGATCAGCGAAGGCACGATCTTCGTCACCGATGACCGTGGCCAGCACGAAGTGCAGTTGCAATGGCTGGTTGGCGAGCGTGGTTGAAAAAGTGTGGGAGGGGCAAGCTCCCTCCCTCATTTGATTTGTGTTGCCTGAAAAATCGTTGTTTAACCGTTGTATCAGAAGAGAAGCTCCCGTCACCCCATGCGTATTGATCCCCGCCCATTGCCCGCTGTCCTGCCATTCCTCGGTGAATTGCCGCCGCTGTTGACCCGTCTCTATGCCGCACGCGGGGTGCAGTCGGAGGCCGAGCTGGATAAGAGCCTGGCGCGGTTGATTCCCTACCAGCATCTCAAGGGGATCGATGCGGCCGTGGACCTGCTGGTGACGGCCCTGGAACAGCGCCAGCGTATCCTGATCGTCGGTGACTTCGATGCCGACGGCGCCACGGCCAGCACCGTCGGTACCCTGGGCCTGCGGTTGCTGGGGGCGGCCCATGTCGATTACCTGGTGCCCAACCGTTTCGAATACGGCTATGGCCTGACCCCGGAAATCGTTGCCGTGGCACTGCAGCGCCAACCACAGTTGCTGATCACCGTGGACAACGGTATCTCCAGCGTCGAAGGCGTAGCGGCGGCGAAGGCGGCGGGGTTGCAGGTACTGGTGACCGACCACCACTTGCCGGGCGATGAATTGCCGGCGGCGGATGCCATCGTCAATCCGAACCAGCCGGGTTGTGAGTTCCCCAGCAAGGCGCTGGCGGGCGTCGGGGTTATCTTCTACGTGTTGATGGCCCTGCGCGCGCGTTTGCGCAGCCTGGGTTGGTATGACAGCAAGCCCCAGCCGAACATCGGTGAGTTGCTCGATCTGGTGGCCCTGGGCAGCGTCGCTGACGTGGTGCCTTTGGATGCCAATAACCGCATTCTCGTCCATCAGGGCCTTGAACGTATTCGTGCGGGCCGTGCGCGCCCGGGGATCAAGGCGATCCTGGAAGTGGCCAAGCGCGATTCGGCGCGTATCACGTCCACCGACCTGGGCTTTATCCTCGGGCCGCGCCTCAACGCCGCTGGCCGCCTGGACGATATGAGCTTGGGGATTGAGTGCCTGCTCACCAGTGACTTCGCCGCCGCGCGGGAAATGGCCGCGCAGTTGGACGGCATGAACCAGGACCGCAAATCCATCGAGCAAGGCATGCAGCGCGAGGCCCTGGCCCAGCTCAAGGACTTGCCGGTGGAGTCGATGCCGTACGGTTTGTGCCTGTTCGACCCGGAATGGCACCAAGGTGTGATCGGGATCCTGGCGTCGCGCATGAAAGAGCGCTATTTCCGTCCAACCATCGCCTTTGCGGATGCCGGCGATGGCCTGCTCAAGGGCTCAGGGCGCTCTGTGCAGGGGTTTCACATCCGTGACGCCCTGGCGGTCGTCGCGAGCCAGCATCCCACCCTGATCACCAAATACGGCGGCCACGCCATGGCGGCCGGCCTGACATTACCCGAGGCGAACTTCCCACTGTTTGCCGAAGCCTTTGATGCCGAAGTGCGCCGGCAACTGCGTGAAGAAGACCTCACGGGCCGCTTGCTCTCCGACGGGACATTGGCCGTGGAAGAGTTTCACCTGGAACTGGCCCGTGCACTGCGGCATGCCGGCCCGTGGGGGCAACACTTCCCCGAACCGCTGTTTCACGGTGTGTTCCAGTTGGTGGAGCAGCGTGTGGTCGGTGAGCGTCACCTTAAAGTGGTGCTCAAGAGCGAGTGTGGGTCAGTGAAGCTTGATGGCATTGCGTTCGGCGTGGACCGCGAGGTCTGGCCGAACCCAACTGTGCGTTGGGTGGAATTGGCCTACAAGCTGGATGTGAACGAGTTCCGTGGGCAGGAAACCGTGCAATTGATGATTGCGCATATCGAACCGCGCTAGATACCAGCGGCGCCGCTAAGCAAATGTGGGAGGGGGCTTGCCCCCGATAGTGGAGTGTCAGTCAATGATGTTGTGACTGATCCACCTCTATCGGGAGCAAGCCCTCTCCCACATTTGGTTTTGCGTAGAGCCTGGAATTACTCGGCTTTGGCCTGGTGCTTGACGATGATATCCACCAAGCGCTTCGCCAGCGCCGGGTAGTTCTCGTCAAAGTGATGCCCGCCTGGCAGCTTCACCGCTTCGCCGACGGCCGTCTTGTCGGTGCAGCCGCTCTCGTCGACTTCTTCGGCACCGTAGATGCACACCACCTTGCTGGCCGGCAGCTTGGCCATTTCCGGGCCGGTTGCCGCTTCTTTACCGGCGTTGCCCAGCCAGCCTTCCACTTCGATTTCAAAGCTGCCGGTACGTGCGAACGCCAGCAGGATGATCGCGTCGACCCGTTGCTGTTCGCTTTCCGGCAGGCGGTTGTAGATCGCCGGCAGCACGTCGGCGCCGAACGAATAACCGGTCAGTACGAAGCGCTTGGTGCCCCACTTCTGCCGGTAGTGTTGCATCAACTCGGCGAGGTCCTTGGCGCTTTGCTCCGGTGTCTTGTGCTGCCAGTAGTAGCGCAAGGTGTCGATACCGACCACCGGGTAGCCGATCTTCGCCATTTCGCCGGCCACGTCGCGGTCCAGGTCACGCCAGCCGCCGTCACCGGAGAGAAACAGGGTGACGGTGTCCTTGGCTTGGCCGGCCGGTACTTCCACCACGGGAATCGCCAGGCCGCCGTTGTCCGAACCCACCAGTTGCTTGCGTAGCTCGTTGTTCAGCACTTGTGGATAGTGAATGTCGTAGTCGCTGATGCTGGTGGTGGCGCGCGGTGTGTCGCGTACGAAACTGGCGCTTTCATCGTCAGGGTTGTCGTTCCACGCCACCAGCCAATTGCCATGGGCGGAGGTCTTTGGCAGCGGGTCTTTGCAGCCTTCCTGCACCAGGGCGAAACCCACGGAGATGGCGTTGGCCTTGTCATCGCTCTGTGTGGCCAGCCAGCGCCAGGCGAGCGCAGCGCCAGGGCCGATACCGCTGACCAGGGTCGCCGGGCCTTTAAGCTGGCTCAGGGCGCTTTGCAGCGCTTGTTCCTGCAGCTTGCAGTCATCTTTGGGCAAGATCACCTGAACGATTTGCGCCGAACCGCCCTGGCTCAGGGCGATCAGTTGGCTATCGGTCAGGGTTTCGTCGGCCATCACGGCGACGGCCACGCGGGCTTTTGCCGAGCCGGCCGGGGTAACGCGGGTCATGACAGTGCCGTCAGCCTGGGGCAATTGCTCCAGGGTCGGTTGCGGGGCAGGGCGGTTCCAGTACCAAAAGCCACCCCCCGCAATCAGTGCGAGCAGCACTATAAGGGCCAATACATACCGCCAGGAGCGTCGAATCATCAGCGTTTCACCAATCCAGTCAAGCCGCCCGCGATCAGGGCGGCGGTATCGGCCAGTGCCACCAGCGGATCAAGTCCTGCGGGCACGGCCATGTAACGGGGTTCCCAGTCGGGCTGGAACTTGTCTTTGAAGCGGCGCAAACCTTGGAAGTTATACAGCTGTTCGCCACGGTGGAACACCATCGAGCCCAGGCGTTGGGCCAGCGGTGCGCCACGACGTGGTTGCAAGCCCGACAACGGCACCATGCCGAGGCTGAAGCGGGCGTAGTCATGGTTCTTATAATGTTGAATCAGGCCAACCATCATGAATTCCATGGTCAGCTTGGGCGCGTCCGGGTGGGCACGCATCAGGTCGAGGCTGGCCAGGTCATGGTTGTAAGTCTCGAGCAAGTTGGCGAAGGCCACCGGGCGCCCTTCGAAGCGAATGATCGCGATCCGAAAGTGCTTGAGGTAGTCGTCGCTGAAGCGTCCCAGGGAGAAGCCCTTTTCCCGCACGTTC
The DNA here is from genome assembly GCF_023242475.1 of Pseudomonas sp. MWU15-20650. Taxonomy (GTDB): domain Bacteria; phylum Pseudomonadota; class Gammaproteobacteria; order Pseudomonadales; family Pseudomonadaceae; genus Aquipseudomonas. The sequence continues at coordinate 190,104 of NZ_JALJFG010000002.1, forward strand.
TTGCCGGTCAGCCACGCATCGGAGATGACTTTGAGTTCATCCATCGGCGCCTGGCCCGGATCGAAGATTTCCAGGGACAGGCCGTCCCGGGTGCCACGGTTCCAGGTGTAGCGCAGGTCCTTCATCTCTTTGCCCTTGGCTTCCAGGTCAAAGCGTTTGAGGTCAACACGGGCTTCTTCGCCCAGCTTGATCGCTGTGAGGCCGATGTCCATGTAGTACGGCAGGTTCTCGGCGCGCACCTGGTAGAACACGGGGCGTGCGTGGTGGATGTCGCACAGGTCGCGGAACTGCCAGATCATTTCGGCGCGCGGTTGGGTCGGGCCGATGGGGTCATACAAGGCCACCAGGCTGCGCCCGCGACGGGCGTACATCAGGAAGGCTTCATCGTTCGGGTGGAACAGCAACGCCTTGTCGCCGGTCAGCGCCAGGCCGCCGTCGGGTTGGGAAGACGCCATCAGGATCTTGGTGGCGCGCTCCAGTTCTTCCGGTGTCGGCAGGTGGATGACCGGGCGCGCTGTGCGCAGCAGCCAGGTCAACGAGACGATCACCAGCAGCACGGCGGCGCCGAGCAGTGAGCGCAAGCCACGGGGTGCGTTGGCATCAAGGGTGAACTGCCACCACAGTTGATGGCTATACGGTACGTCCTGATAAGCAAACAGCAGCAACCAGATCGAGGCCCCCAGTACGCAGACGCTGGCCACCAGGTACAGCGGCGAGAATGGCAGCTCGGTCAAGCGGCTGGCGCGGTAGAACGAGCGACGGAAGATCGCCAGCAGCACGGCGGTCATGGTCATCAGGCTGGCTTCTTCCCAGTCGAAGCCCTTGAGCAACGAAAGCAGGGCGCCCGCCAGCAGCAGCACCATGGTCAACATCCAGGCGGCCGACAAACGTCGACGCAGACCCTGGGCCAGCAACAGGCACAACACGCCGATCAGGCTGGCACCAAAGTGCGAAGCGTCAATCAGGCGGTGGGGAATCAGGAAGCCGATGTTTTCCAGGCGCGAGTCGATTTCCGGTGTTGCGCCGGAAAACAGCAGGACCACGCCGGACAAAAAAACCAGTACGGCCAGCACGGGCGCCGCCAGGCCCGATGCCACGCGCAGGCTCTTTTGGGTCTGGAACAGGCGCTGGGCTTCGTTGACCAGCAGGAAGATACAGGCGATCAACAGTGGCAATACCACATAGATCATCCGGTACAACAACAGGGCGGCGGCCAGGGGGGCGGCACCGAGCTTGTCGGCAAAGGCTGCCAGCAGGATCGCCTCGAAGACCCCGACACCGCCGGGTACATGGCTGAGTACCCCGGCCGCCAGGGCCAGCAGGTACACCAACAGGAACGGGCCGAAGGGCGGTGCTTCCGGCAGCAGCATATAAAGGACGGTGGCGGCTGCCGCGACGTCCAATGCCGTGATGACCAGTTGCAGGAACGTCAGGCGACGGCCGGGCAAGCGCAGGGTACGGCGCCCGACCTTGACCAGCAGGTTGTCGGGGTAAGGTTGTTCCGGCAGGCGGCGGCGGTAAATGCCGATACACAGCACGGCCGTTAACAGCAGCACAGCACCGGCAATACCACCGAGCACGCTTTGCGGCAAATGCAGGTAAGTCGACGCCGCCGGCAGGTTACTCAGGGTGGCCAGTGCCGCCAACGGTGGCAGTGCAGTGCCCAGGGCCAGGCTGGCGAACACGGTCATGCGCGCGACTTCCGAGGCGCCAATGCCATGACGTGCATATAGACGGTAACGCACCGAGCCGCCGGAGAGCATCGACAAGCCAATGGCGTTGCCGATGGCAAAGGCCGTGAACCCTCCGAGGGCCAGGGTCTTGGCGGGCAGTTTCACCCCGGCATACCGGGCTCCCGAGAACTCATAGCCCAGCAGAATAATGAAACCGGCGACCGCTGCCGCAAATGCGCCGAGCAGCGAAGGCTTGGGCACTTCCAGGATCGAGTCGTGGAGGGCGTAGAGATCCAGTTCCAGCAGCAGGTGTCGGCAGGCGATCAGGGCAATTGCAAACAGCAACAGGGTAACGGCCAACCCGATGGGTTGACGGTATTTGCTCAACAGATCCAGCCAACGCAAACGGGTGGGAGTAATCGGTTGTTCCGCTGTGACGGTGTCTTGTGGTTCAGACGAGTTGGCGCGCATCAATCACCTCGTGGATTGTGCGCGACAGGATGGAGGTATCCAGCCAAGTTACCAATCCCTATGGACAAAATAATTACAAATATTAACGCTTATCGCCGGGTGGGGCGACTGCGGCCATTGGTCGTAAAGGGTAGTGCTTGAGCATTGAGCATAGCTTGCAATGAAATGGACTCTACAAACCGTGTACGGTTTCATGAAAGATGCCATGCCATTGTTTCAGAAGAGCTTTTTTACCGGATACAAAAAAGGCCACTCTTTCGAGTAGCCTTTTTTGATGTTTGGTTGCGGGAGCCGGATTTGAACCGACGACCTTCGGGTTATGAGCCCGACGAGCTACCAGACTGCTCCATCCCGCGTCTGTGGGCGGCATTCTACAGCCCCGCGGCAGGGTGTCAACCGTTAATGGGCCGATGGGTCAAATAAGTGTGAATTAACTGCCCAGGCTACCTAACTTCCAGATTGGAAACGCTTTTTGTCGTGAGCGGGCATGCCCCGAGCAGTGGCGTTCACGCGATCCAGGCTTGAAAAATAGACAGGCACAAAAAAGGCCACTCTTTCGAGTAGCCTTTTTTGATGTTTGGTTGCGGGAGCCGGATTTGAACCGACGACCTTCGGGTTATGAGCCCGACGAGCTACCAGACTGCTCCATCCCGCGTCTGTGTGTCGGCATTCTACAGAGGAACGCGAGTGTGTCAACCGCTGAATCGAAGAAAAGCGCTTGTGGTTCAATCGGTTAGCGTTGAATAAGAGGCTTCGAAAGGGCGCGGGCCCAGTCAGGCCAGGGCTTTCAGCTCTATTGGGATGCTAAATTCGATTGAGAAAATAAATTCATCTGGGAAATTTCCTACCGCTCGGAGGGAGGATTCAAACTACTGGTGCTATATACAGGTGTGAATGCGATACTGATTACCCGTTGGATTACCCTCCTGTTTATATGACGCAACGCAAAATCATCCACGTCGACTGTGATTGCTTCTACGCCGCCATTGAGATGCGCGACGATCCGAGCCTGGCGCAAAAGCCCTTGGCTGTCGGCGGCTCGGCAGATCGGCGGGGGGTGATCGCGACGTGTAACTACGAAGCACGGGCGTATGGGGTGCGTTCCGCGATGTCGTCGCGTCACGCCTTGAAGCTCTGCCCAGACTTGACCATCGTCAAGCCGCGCATGGATGCCTATAAAGAAGCATCGAAGGAAATCCAGACGATCTTTCGTGACTACACCGACTTGATCGAGCCGCTCTCGCTGGATGAAGCCTACCTCGATGTTTCCGATAGCCCGCATTTTGGCGGCAGCGCCACGCGAATTGCCCAGGACATTCGCCGTCGGGTTTCCAACCAATTGCATATCACCGTGTCTGCCGGCGTGGCGCCGAACAAATTCCTGGCCAAGATTGCCAGCGACTGGAAAAAGCCCAACGGCCTGTTTGTGATTACCCCGGACCAGGTCGAAGACTTTGTTTCGATATTGCCGGTGAGTAAGTTGCATGGCGTGGGCAAGGTGACCGCGGACAAGCTGGCGCGCCTGGGCATTGAAGACTGCCTGCAACTGCGTGAGTGGAACAAGCTGGCGCTGGTGCGGGAGTTCGGCAGTTTTGGTGAGCGCCTCTGGAGCCTGGCCCGTGGGATTGATGACCGTGTCGTGCAGAACGACAGCCGGCGGCAGTCCGTCAGTGTGGAAAACACCTACGATGTGGATTTGCCGGATCTCTCAAGTTGCCTGGCGAAACTGCCTGAGCTGATGGAAACCCTGGCGGGGCGCATGGCGCGTATCGACAGCAGTTACCGGGCGGGTAAGCCGTTCGTGAAGGTGAAGTTTCATGACTTTACCCAAACCACCTTGGAGCAGGCCGGGGCAGGGCGGGATCTGGAGAGTTATCAACAGTTGCTGACCCAGGCGTTTAACCGGGGTGGGAAACCGGTGCGGTTGCTGGGGATTGGGGTGCGGTTGCTCGACCTGAGCGGCGGCAATGAGCAGCTCGAGTTCTGCTGGTAGAAACCGGGATTAAAGAAGGTGGGAGATTTAAATGTAGGAGGGGGCAAGCCCCCTCCCACATTTTGAGAGCTCAGCGTGCGCCAGGATCCGCGACGAGACGCCCCGCATCCTTGGTCAGTGCCTGCAGGAATTCCTGCTGCAATTCGGGATCATTGCGGGTCAGTTCAATCAGGCTTTGTTCCAGTTCACTGGCTTCTTCTTCCAGGCCCAGCTCAGACAGGCGCTTGACCCGGTGCACCCACTGGCTGACTTCGTCGTCTTCCAGGTCGTCATAGATCAGGCCGTGGGCTTCCAGCAATTTGCTGCGCAAGGTGTTGCTGATCGCCAGGGTCGAATCCGAGTGCACGTCGTCCTGGCCATCTTCCACGCTGATCTTCAAGGTCGTGACGTGGTTCAGGTCCTGCTCGGCAAATGGGCTGTCCAGCAGGTTCAGGCGCAGTATGCCGTCGCGGTCAGTGGTCAGCTCATGGGTCTGCTTGCCGGCGGTCACCTGTACCGGGCGCTCGCTCCAGGGCAGGCTCGAATACTCCGTGCGCTTGTCGCGCTGGACTTCATCGATACCCGCGAGGTTCTGTTGCGCACGGCCGTGGGATTGCACGTTCATGAACGGGTTGATGCCGTCCACGCCGTAGCTCAACCAGTCACGGGTCATGCTGGTGGGCAGGTTGCCGAGGGCAAAGATATTCGCCACGTTGGCTCCCGCGCCCGCCACCAAGGCTACGGCCCCCAAGGGCATCTCATAGAGTTTGCGCCAGGGCTGGTAGGGGGTGTAGCGATCGTAACGACGGGTGACTTCGAATTCGGTGACCTCAAAGGTCTTTTGCTCGTGAATCCGAACCCGGCGTTGCGGCAGCTCCAGCACTTTGGGGTCGCCTACATCGATCTGCAGGCTGTGGTCGAGCAACTTACGCTCGACCCGCTCCTCGTGCTCACTGCGTTGCGACATCTGGTTGGCGCAGCCGCTGACCAGCAGGGCGCCGCACAAGGCGGCGCCCCCCAGGGCTCTGGTGTTTCGCTTGAACATGACTTCTCTTGATCTGGTTTTCAGCGACGAATACGCGCCTGAAGGAAAGACAGCACGTCAGCCACCGGCAACGGTTGGGCTTCGGCTTCGGTCCGGCTCTTGTATTCCAGATTGCCATCGGCCAGGCCGCGGTCACTGACCACGATCCGGTGCGGGATGCCAATCAGTTCCATGTCGGCGAACTTGATGCCCGGGCTGGTTTTCTTGTCACGGTCATCGAGCAGCACTTCAAAACCGGCCGCCGTCAGTTCGGCATACAGCTTGTCGGTGGCTTCGCGTACTTGCTCGGTTTCGTAACGCAGCGGTACCAGGGCAACCTGGAACGGCGCCAGGGCGTCACTCCAGATGATGCCTTTCTCGTCGTTGTTCTGCTCGATGGCAGCGGCAACCACACGGGAAACGCCAATGCCGTAGCAACCCATTTCCAGGGTGATCGGCTTGCCGTTTTCGCCCAGCACTTCGCACTTCATCGCCTTGCTGTACTTGTTGCCCAGCTGGAAGATGTGCCCGACTTCGATACCGCGCTTGATCTCCAGGGTGCCTTTGCCATCCGGGCTTGGGTCACCGGCCACCACGTTACGCAGGTCGGCCACGGTCGGAACCGGCAGGTCACGCTCCCAGTTCACGCCGAAGTAGTGCTTGTCGTCGATGTTCGCGCCAATACCGAAGTCGCTCATCAGCTCGACCGAACGGTCGATGATGATCGGCAGCGGCAGGTTCAGCGGGCCGAGGGAGCCGGCACCGGCGCCAATGGCGTCGCGCAGTTCGGCATCGCTGGCCATCACCAGCGGGCTGGCCACGCCAGGTTGCTGGGCCGCCTTGATTTCGTTGAGCTCGTGGTCGCCACGGATCACCAGGGCGATCAGCTTGCCTTCTTCCTCGGCATGCACGATCAGGGTCTTGATGGTCTTTTCAATCGGCAGATTGAATTTTTCCACCAGCGCCGCGATGGTCTTGGTTTCTGGCGTGTCGACCAGGCGCAGCTCTTGAGTCGGCGCTGGGCGGGAAGTTTCCCGTGGCACGGCTTCGGCTTTCTCGATGTTCGCCGCGTAGTCGGAACCGTTACTGAAGACGATGTCGTCTTCGCCGGACTCGGCCAGCACGTGGAATTCGTGGGAGCCAGCGCCGCCGATGGAGCCGTTGTCTGCTTCAACCGGGCGGAATTTCAGGCCCAGGCGCGTAAAGACGTTGCAGTAGGCCGTGTGCATGCGGTCGTAGGTGACCTGCAGGGAAGCCTGGTCGGCATGGAACGAATACGCATCTTTCATGATGAATTCACGACCGCGCATCAAACCGAAGCGTGGGCGGATTTCATCACGGAACTTGGTCTGGATCTGATACAGGTTGAGGGGCAGCTGTTTGTAGCTGCTCAACTCATTGCGCATCAGGTCGGTGATGACTTCTTCGTGGGTCGGGCCTGCGCAGAAATCGCGGCCATGACGGTCCTTGAAGCGCAGCAGCTCGGGGCCGTACTCTTCCCAGCGCCCGGATTCCTGCCACAACTCAGCCGGTTGGGTGCTCGGCATCAACACTTCCAGAGAGCCGGCGGCGTTCATTTCTTCACGAACGATGGCTTCAACCTTGCGCATCACCTTCAAGCCCATGGGCAGCCAGGTGTACAGGCCGGAGGCCAGTTTGCGGATCATACCGGCGCGCAGCATCAGCTGGTGGCTGATCACAACCGCGTCGGAAGGCGTTTCTTTCTGTGTGGCGAGCAAATATTGACTGGTACGCATGGTAGGCCGTTGTCGGTTGCTTGGACTTGAAATGACTTGGGATTGTACGGGCGCTTGCTGCCGACGTACAGGCATCAGACTGCAGAGCGGTCTATAGGAGCAGAGCTTGCTCGCGATGGGGGCGCTGTGGTCCAGCTTTTACAGGCCCCCAAGGCCATTACTCTTCTGTGGGCGGACTCAACCGGCTCCGCCGACTTTCCTGAAACCAATGCAACGCAATCAGGAACAGCGTCGGCACGCCCAGCAGGCAGGTGATGATGAAGAAGTTGTGATACCCGAACTTCTCCACCATCACGCCCGAATACCCGCCGATCAGGCGTGGCAGCAACAGCATGATCGAGCTGAGCAGTGCATATTGGGTCGCGGAGAACTTGAGGTTGGTCAGGCTCGACAGGTAGGCCACGAACGCCGAGGTGGCCAGGCCAGAACTGAAGTTATCCAGGGAAATGGTGAAGATCAGCATCTGCAGGTCGGGGCCCATGTCGGCGAGCATCACGAACAACAGGTTGGTCGCGGCCGAGGCTACGCCGCCGATAAACAGGATCGGCAAGATACCGAACCGCACAATCAACAGGCCGCCCATACCGGCGCCGATCAGGGTCATGATCAGGCCGAAGATTTTGCTGACCCCGGCGATCTGGTCCTTGGTAAAGCCCTGGTCGATATAGAACACGTTGGCCATCACGCCCATCACCGTATCGGACATGCGATAGGTGGCAATCAGCCCCAGCAGCAGCAACGCCTGCCAGCGATAGCGCAGGATAAAGTCGTTGATGGGCGTGAGTACCGGTGCAAGGCCACGGCGGCCCATGGTGGAAAGGCACAGGGTGGTGAGCAGGATGTACAGGATGGCGCGCAGGAACGCACGGTCCTCCATCAGCAGTTCCCACATCGTCACGCCGTGGAACAGCACGCTGGCGAAATCGGTGTTGTACAGCTGGGTGAACATGGCGGGCACCGACACCAACAGCACAATCAGTACGAACACCGAGACCAGTTGATGCATGAACGTATAACGCCCCGCCTGCAACTGGGTGCGCAGTGGCACATCGGGTTCACGCATGAAGAAGGTGGTCAGCAGTGCCGGGATCATCAGCAGGCCGAACAGCACATAGGTGCCGGTCCAGGCCGAGTGTTTATAGTTGAAGCCGGTTGAGCCGAAGCCTTCGGCAAAGAACAGCGCACCGGCCGTGGCGAGCAGGGCGGCGATGCGATAACCCGACATGTAGCTGGCGGCCAGGGCAGCCTGGCGGCTGTCGTCGGCGATTTCCAGGCGATAGGCGTCTACCGCAATGTCCTGGGTGGCCGAAGCGAAGGCGACAATCACCGCAATAGCGATCAGCCAGGACAAGTGTTTTTGCGGATCGCAGAAGCCCATGCCGATCAATCCGAGGATCACCAGCGACTGGGCAAGCACCAGCCAGGAGCGACGGCGCCCGAGTTTACCGAGCAGCGGCAGGCGCCATTGGTCGAGCAACGGCGACCACACCCATTTGAAGGCGTAGGCCAGGCCGATCAGGCTTGCATAGCCGATGGTCTCGCGGGCCACGCCCGCCTCACGCAGCCACACGGAAAGCGTTGAGAACACCAACATGTAAGGCAAGCCGGCGGCAAAGCCGAGCAACAACAGCACTAACGTCGAAGGGCTGGCATAGGCGGCGAGCGCGGCGCGCCAGGTTTTACGGGGCATGGGCTGGAGTCTGCCTCAGATTTGCGGAAACAAAGCGCGCACTCTAACCGCTGTGCTCTACCGGGCGCCAGCCATGACGCTGAATATCAACGCGATTGTTCAGGATGCTGACACCTTCGCTACGTAAACGCGCACGTTGTTCGTCACCTGAGGCACTGCCAACCGGCAGGCTTATCCGACCGCCGGCACCCAGCACTCGGTGCCACGGCAGCCGAGTGTCCTCGGGCAGTTGGCTCAAGGTTCGTCCCACCCAGCGAGCCGCACGGCCCAACCCGGCCAGGTGCGCCAACTCGCCGTAACTGACTACGCAGCCTTCGGGCACTTGCGCCAGGGTCAGGTACAACGCGGTGCGGCGCATCTCGGCGGGGCTTTGTGGTGGGTCGGTGGGTTGATTCACGGTGGGTATCTTTGGGTGTGTAGGAAATTTCTATAAGTGTGTCGATGTGTATTGAACTCAACCTAAATCCTTGAGTCAGTCCTAGCTATCTAACACGATAACGCCCCTTTTTCGCCAATCTTGAGCTCCCTATCTGCTTATGTTGTCCAGAACCCTGCTGTGCCTTGCTGTTTTCAGTGCTTCCACACCGTTGCTCGCCGATACCGTCTGGTTGAAAAACGGCGACCGCCTGACCGGCAAGATCAAAGTCTTCGACGGTGGCAAGTTGCTGATCCAAACCGACTATGCCGGCTCCATCCCGGTGGACTGGAAGCAGGTGAAAACCCTCGAAAGCGACCAGGAACTGCTGGTCAAGCAGGACGCCTACACCGGCGAAAAAGCCAAGTCCCTGCAGGCGGCGGCGGATGGCAAGGTGGTGCTGGCCAATGGTGAGGCACCCAAGACCGTCGAGCTGGCAAGTATCCAGCAGATCATCAAGCCCAAGCCGGTCATCGAAGACCTGGTGTGGAAAGGCAACGTCGACCTGGCGCTGGATTACAAGCGCGCCGACAAAGACACCAACGACTACGATATCGACTTCAAGACCTCCGCCCGTCACGGCCTGTGGCGGCATACCGCGAAGGGCGAATACAACCGCGAGTTCCAGGATGACGTCACCACCACCGACAACTGGGCCTTGGAATACGATCTGGACCGCTTCATTACCGAGCACTGGTTCTGGCAGGGGCGCCTGACCTACAAGCGTGACAAGGTAGAAGACCTGTCGCGTCAGCGCACCGTCGGTACCGGCCCCGGCTACCAGTTCTGGGACGATGAACTGGGCGCGTTCTCCCTCGGCTCGTTGGTTAACCGCACCGATTACGAATATGCCGATGGCGGCAAGACCAACTTCTATTCCCTGGCGATGAAGTGGAACTACAACCGCTACCTGGTCGGCAAGACCGTGGAGTTCTTCACCAATGGTGAGGTGGGCAAGCCGCTGGCCGGGCCGTCCGATTACTCCCTGGATGCGGAAATGGGCCTGCGCTACAAAGTCACCGAGTGGGCCTCCCTTAATCTCAAGGCTGAGCGCGACATCATCAGCGGCGAATCGCAAAGCAGCTTGAGCAAGACCCGCTACACCGCAGGCTTTGGTGTGGCCTGGTAAAACCGCCGCGGCTGCTCTGGCAACCTGCGCCGATATTGATTACCTTGTGTTGAGATCCATTCCCATATGCCATGGGCGGCGGAACACCCGAGGAGTCATACATTGAGCGCGCAGGTTGCCAAGAACGCCCGAGAGCTGTTGCTCAAGGAATACCGTGGGGCTCTCTCCACACTGTCCAAAGCCATGCCCGGTTTTCCGTTCGGCTCGGTCGTGCCGTATTGTCTCGACGAGCAGGGCCGCCCGATTATCCTGATCAGCCGCATCGCCCAGCACACCCATAACCTGCACAAAGATCCCAAGTGTTCGCTGTTGGTGGGGGAGCGTGAGGCCGACGATGTGCAAGCCGTTGGGCGCCTGACCTACCTGGCCGAAGCTGAAAAGCTCGAAGATGAAGCGGCCATTGAAGCGGCTGCCGAGCGCTATTACCGCTATTTCCCTGATTCGGCCAATTACCACAAGGCCCACGATTTCGACTTCTGGGTGCTCAAGCCGGTGCGCCACCGTTATATCGGTGGGTTTGGCGCGATTCATTGGGTCGACCAGTTGACCCTGGCCAACCCCTTCGCGGGCAAGGCTGAGCGCAGCATGATCGAGCACATGAACAGCGATCACACCAAGGCCATCGCCCACTATGTCGAGCTGGCCGGTTTGCCGTCTTTCGAACCGGCGCAGTTGGCGGGGATCGACAGTGAAGGCATGCACTTGCGTATCGGTCAAAGCCTGCACTGGTTGCCCTTTGCGGCGTCTTGCAACACGCCGACACAAGTGCGCGAAGCCTTGGTTTCATTGGCTCACGCCGAGGCTTGGCCGAAAAAAACAGCGGCTGACGCTTGAATTCACGAAACGGCGACGTCATCTAAGGTGGACTAGCAAGGCATTCTTGCGTTGAGGAACCATTTGATGCGCCCTTTTTTATTGCTCTTTCTGCTATTTCCGGTGTTGGAGCTGTTCGTATTCGTTCAAGTCAGCAGTGCGATCGGGTTTTTCCCGGCACTGTTGCTGATAATTGCGGGCTCGCTGCTCGGCGTCCTGGTGCTGCGCGTCGCGGGCTTGGCCACGGCGCTGCGTGCCCGTGAGAGCCTGAACCGCGGTGAACTGCCTGCCCAGACGATGCTGGAGGGCCTGATGATGGCCTTGGCGGGTGGCTTGCTGATCCTGCCGGGCTTTATCAGTGACGTGGTCGGCCTGGTCATGCTGCTGCCCTTCACTCGCAAGTTGCTGGCCGGCAAGATGCGCCAGCGCGCCGAAGAGGCTGCCATTCGCCAGCGCGCCTTCGCCGATGACCTGCAACCCCGTGGTGGCCCGGCTCCGCGCCAGCCGTTGGGGCGTGAAGGCGATGTGATCGAAGGTGAGTTCGAGCACCGCGACAGCAAATAACGGCTTCATTGGCACGGCACCTTCGGGTGCCGTGTTGCTTTTATCCCTCGGTAGACACAAAAATTTCCACCAGGGGCCCTTGTAATAAGCTTATGCGCCCTTATGTAACGGTCACCGCAAGGTTTCTGGTGGCGACACCAGACAGACTTCCGCGTCTTGCTTGGCGAGTCGCGACCGGCACAGCCGGATTACAACCCGCCGGTACTGATACCGGCCGATGAAAAACACAATTAGGAGAGATCGACAATGAGCAAGCTTCGTCCTCTGCACGACCGCGTCGTTATCCGTCGCAGCGAAGAAGAAAAGAAAACCGCTGGCGGTATCGTTCTGCCGGGTTCGGCTGCTGAAAAAGCCAACCACGGTGTGATCGTCGCTGCAGGCCCAGGCAAGACTCTGGAAAACGGTGACGTACGTGCTCTGGCCGTTAAAGTCGGTGACAAGGTTGTATTTGGCCCTTACTCCGGCAGCAACACTGTGAAAGTCGACGGCGAAGACCTGCTGGTAATGGCTGAGAACGAGATTCTCGCCGTTCTGGAAGGCTGATTTTCCCGCTCATTTTCCCGTTACTCCAAAGTATTTAAGGATTATCGATCATGGCTGCTAAAGAAGTTAAATTCGGCGACTCCGCCCGTAAGAAAATGCTCACCGGTGTCAACGTCCTGGCTGACGCAGTAAAAGCGACCCTGGGCCCGAAAGGCCGTAACGTGATCATCGAGAAGAGCTTCGGCGCTCCGACCATCACCAAGGACGGCGTTTCCGTTGCCAAAGAAATCGAGCTGAAAGATCGCTTCGAAAACATGGGCGCGCAGCTGGTCAAAGACGTTGCCTCCCGTGCCAACGATGACGCAGGCGACGGCACCACCACCGCTACCGTCCTGGCTCAGTCGATCGTCAACGAGGGCCTGAAAGCCGTCGCTGCCGGCATGAACCCGATGGACCTCAAGCGCGGCATCGACAAGGCGACCATCGCCATTGTCAAAGAACTGAAAAACCTGTCCAAGCCATGCGCTGACACCAAGGCTATTGCTCAGGTAGGCACCATCTCCGCCAACTCCGACAACTCCATCGGCGACATCATTGCCGAAGCCATGGAAAAAGTCGGTAAAGAAGGCGTGATCACCGTTGAAGAAGGCACTGGCCTGGAAAACGAACTGTCGGTTGTAGAAGGCATGCAGTTCGACCGTGGCTATCTGTCCCCTTACTTCGTCAACAAGCCAGAAACCATGGTTGCCGAGCTGGAAAGCCCGCTGATCCTGCTGGTTGACAAAAAGATCTCCAACATCCGCGAAATGCTGCCAGTGCTGGAAGCCGTTGCCAAGGCTGGCCGTCCACTGCTGATCGTTTCCGAAGACGTTGAAGGCGAAGCCCTGGCGACGCTGGTTGTGAACAACATGCGTGGCATCGTTAAAGTTGCTGCCGTCAAGGCTCCAGGCTTTGGCGACCGTCGCAAGGCCATGCTGCAGGACATCGCCGTGCTGACCGGCGGTACCGTTATCTCCGAAGAGATCGGCCTGAGCCTGGAAAGCGCCACCCTGGAAAACCTGGGCAGCGCCAAGCGCGTGACCATCTCCAAGGAAAACACCATCATCGTTGACGGTGCTGGCGTAGAAGCCGACATCCAGGCTCGCATCACTCAGATCCGTGCCCAGGTTGCCGAGACTTCCTCGGACTACGACCGTGAAAAACTGCAAGAGCGCCTGGCCAAGCTGTCCGGTGGTGTTGCAGTGATCAAGGTTGGCGCTGGTTCCGAAGTTGAAATGAAAGAGAAGAAGGCCCGCGTTGAAGACGCCCTGCACGCTACCCGTGCAGCCGTTGAAGAAGGCGTGGTACCTGGCGGTGGCGTTGCGCTGATCCGTGCTCTGGAAGCCATCACTGGCCTGAAAGGCGACAACGCCGATCAGGACGTGGGTATCGCTGTGCTGCGTCGCGCTGTTGAAGCGCCGCTGCGTCAGATCGCTGCCAACTCCGGCGACGAGCCAAGCGTTGTCGTCAACGAAGTCAAGAACGGCAAAGGTAACTTCGGTTACAACGCTGCTACTGGCGAATACGGCGACATGATCGAAATGGGCATCCTGGACCCTACCAAGGTGACTCGTTCGGCGCTGCAAGCAGCCTCCTCCATCGGCGGCCTGATCCTGACCACCGAAGCAGCGATCGCTGATGCACCGGTTGAAGGCGGTTCGGCTGGCGGCGGTATGCCAGACATGGGCGGCATGGGTGGTATGGGTGGCATGGGCGGCATGATGTAAGCCAGCCTTACCCAGCACTGAAAAACCCCGCCTGCAGTGATGCAGGCGGGGTTTTTTTATGGGCTCGATTGCGTGTCAGCCTATGGCACGGCGCCGCAACAGCCTTTTGAACGTGAACCCGCGCGCCAGGGTTAATTCGGTACTCGGCATAAGTGCCATGGGTCCCGGTGCAGCAACTTCGCCGAATGGTTGAGCAACAGACAAGTGCGAGGGTCTTTTATGGAACGCCGGCCTGGGCCGCTCCCAATGCCCGGACATGGTCAGCATGCCGAGCAGTTTGAGCGTGTTGGCATAGTAGTCATGGGCCTTCAGCGAGCGGTGTTGCAGGTTGTCCCAGATATTATTGAGCCAGGGCTGATTGTCGGGGCTGATCATCGCGCTGACCCCCAGGGCGTAAATGAACGCCGGATCGTTGGGGGCTTCGTCCAACGCGCTGCCGTCGACCCGGTAGCCACTGTTGAACGCGGCCGGGGCGTCGCGGGTGCTCGCGCGTGCCCACTGGTTGAAGGTGACTAACGTGTCCAGCGCGCGTGCGTCGCCATACATCAAGTAATCCAGGGCGATACGCCAGGGGTAGCGGGCCGCATTCCAGCTGTAGTCGCCGTCGTGCTGGCCTTCCAGCAGTTCGGCGCGGGCTGGGGTGATGGACGTGTCGAGGTGGCTGACAAAGTCGGGCATCAGGGCACTGCGAGTGCTATAGCGCTGCGTGAAGGTATTGATGATCGAGTAGGTTTTATCGCGAACCGCCAGCCAGCGCTTGTCACCGGTCATTTCGAAAAAGCTGTTGAGATATGACGGCATGAAGTCCGAACTGCGGGTGGCATATTCGAGTTCGCTATCGCCATCGGTGCCGGCCCAATCCCCGAGCATCAGATGGTGGGTGCGCGGGTGTACTTCATGTTTGAGGATGGCGGTCATGACGGTGTTGGCGTGGGCGCGATAGTCGATAGCCCCTTGGCTGCCCCAGGCGTGGTCGGCCAGCAGCAAGGCATAGGCGATATCCAGGTCACCATCGGTGGCACTGGCGTCGCCACGGAAGCGGCCGGTGGCGTTGGTGCAGCCTTCGACCTGGTTCCAGGCCATCAACCCAGGATCGGACTTGGCCGGGTGGTCTTCGAAATAGCGCACCATACCGTCGAAGATCTTTTGGGCGTCAGGGTCTTGGCCCGCCATCATCACGCTGATCAACATCCCATAGCCATGGGCTTCGGACACGGTGATGGTATTGGGCGCCGTGCCGCCACCCACCGGCTTGTGGTCGGCGTTGACCTTGACGAAGTAGCGGCCGCTGCCGCACGACGTTGACAGGTAAAGCGCTTTCCATTCCGTGTAGAACGCCGTCAATTGCTGGTCCATGACCGCTTGGGACAGGTGGTTGGGCTTGATCGTGCCTCGATGGTAAGGCGTTGCTGAGCTGAAGGCAGAAGCGCTGCCGGAGAAAATTGAGCCGGTCACGAGGCACAGCAACAGTATCAACCTGGGCAAAAACTTCTTGGGGGGACGCATGAAAGGGCTCTCCAACCTGGGATTCAGGCGGCGAGGTTACGGTTAATGAGAAAGCTTCACTGTCACAGGCTGTAACACGCCGGTGACTACGGCCGCAGCGGCAACACCAGGGTCAGGCGCGCGCCGCCCAAGGGGCTGCGGGCTACCGACAGTTCGCCGCCGTGCCACTGGGTCGCGCGTTTGGCCAGCGCCAGGCCAAGGCCGAAGCCACCGGCTTCATCACCGCCCATGCCCAGGCGTACGAAAGGCTCGAAGATCTTCTCGCGGTTTTCCGCCAGTACGCCTGGGCCGTCATCGTCCACATGCAGCACCAGGTGCTGGGCCCCGTGCTGGGCGGCGCTGACGCAGACTTGGCCGCGAGCGTAGGTGATGGCGTTGCTCAACAGGTTGCGCACAATCAGGTGCAGCAAGGCGCGGTCGCCGATCAACTGCAACTGCGGCGGCTCGGTCTCCAGGCTCAATCGGCGATGGTGGCCGTCCAGCAAGGCAAACTCGTGCTGCAACCAATCGCGAATCAGGATCGGCTCGTGTTGCAGGTCGGTGGGCGCGCCGGCCATTCGGGCAAAGGCCAGGCTGGCGCGGACCAGGGCTTCGAGCTCTTCGACATCGGTGTGCAAGCGTTCCTGTAGGCGAATGCGGGTGCTGACGTCATCGCTCTTGCCCAGCAATGTCAGGGCGAAGCGCATGCGGGCCAGCGGCGTACGCAGTTCGTGGGACACGGCTTGGGAGACTTCGCGATGGCGTTCGTTCATGGCGTTGATGTCCTGGGCATGTTGCTGCAGCGTCAGGAGTAACGGCGTCCATTCGTTGCCCATGGCAGGCAACATCACATTGGGGGTGCGCGCTAGCGTGCCCAGGCAGGCATTGAGCCTGTTCAGCTCGGCGTTGCGCCGGCGGTGCACGCGTAAACCGACCCAAAGCAGCAGGAGTACGGGCAGACCGGCAACGCACGCGGTTACCCAGTAAATGGGAAACTTCAGCAGGTCCTTGACCTCGGCCGTGCCCCACATGGGGCCGAATTGGATCACGGTGTCATCGTCAAGCGGAAAGTAGGTGATGTCCTCGTCGCTATTGAGCGCCGGCTGTTGATGTTCCAGCATGACCAACGCTTCTGGCGGCAGCTCGACCTCATCCAGCGTGACCAAGTGCACGGGGTACTGGAAATGCGCGCGAAGGGTGTCCATGCGTGCTTCGCGTTGGTCGGCTGGCAGGGCTTTGAGCTGCTCGGCCACCAGGTAGCCCGGCCCGGCCATCAAGCGCAAAAAGCTGTCTTCACCGACAAACACAGAGGCGTTGGCGCACAGCCACAACAGATAAAGCGTCAAGGTCGCCCACGCTGTGCCCGCCACGACCGCCATCCACGGGCGTACTTTAGACAGCATCGTGGGCGCCCTGCGGGACTTCGACAAACAGATAGCCCTGGGCCGTGATGGTCTGGATGGTCACCGGGCAGGCCAGGGTCATCAGCTTCTTGCGCAGGCGCGATACGCGCATATCAATGGAGCGATTGAGGCCGTCGTACTCGAGGCCGCGCAGGCTTTGGAGCAGTTTTTCCCGCGTCAGCAACACGCCGCAATGGCGGGCGAAAATCGCGAGCAATTCGAACTCGGCCACTGAAAACTGCAAAGGGGTTTCCTTGAGCCAGGCGAAATGACTGTTCAGGTCCAAGCGAAAACTGCCCCACTGGTAAGTGGCGCGGGGCGCTTGTGGGTGGCGGCGCAGCAGTGAGCGCACCCTGGCCAGCAACAGCTGTGGGTCGACGGGCTTGACCACGTAGTCATCCGCACCGACGTTGAACCCGGTCAATTGTTCGGCGTTTTCATCCAGGGCCGTCATCATCAGGATCAAGCCGGGATACTGGCTGCGGATCTGCCGGCACAGGCTGAAGCCGTCGAGGCCTGGCAACATCACATCCAGGATCAGCAGCGCTGGCTGTTCGTCAAGAATGCGCTGGGCGGCGCGATCACCCCGGTGCTCCACGGCCACGGTAAACCCTTCGGCGCGCAGGAACTCGGCCGTCAGCGCCGCCAGAGGGCGGTCGTCTTCAATCAGCAGCAGGGTGTCGGACATGAACGGGGGCCGTCGCCGGAGCAAGGCCGCAAGTGTTACGCCCTTGCCTGGGGGGAGGCAAGGGCGGGATGCACACTCAGGTGGGATTTATCAGTTGGCGCTGACGGCGGATGTTGGCGCCTTGGGCGCTTTCCAGCTCAGCAGTTGCTGCTTATAGCCGTAGCTGGCGGCCTGGTAGTAGGTGATCGCCCGCTGGATCAACGGATCATCGCTGCCCACGCGCAACTCCTGGCTCTCACCCAGGGCCTGGTCGTGGCGCCGCAGCCCCTGGCGCGGGCTGAGGATCGCCAGGTCCTTGCCGTCAAACAACCCCAGGTGCTGATAGTTGCCGACCACGACCCGCGGTGGCAGCGGGTTGTCTTGCAACAGGTTGCGGCCAAAGAACGTGGACTCGTAGCTCAGGTTGATCAACCCCAGCAAGGTCGGCGCCAGGTCGATCTGGCTGGCCAGTTGGGCGGACTCCCGTGGGTCGATCAGCTTGGGGGCATAGACAAACAGCGGGATCTGGTAGTTGACGATGGGCAGGTCTTCCTTGCCTGCGCTGCCGGCCGTGTGGTCAGCGACGAACACGAAGATCGTGTTATCGAACCAAGGCTTCTGGCGTGCAGCCTCCAGGAATTGGCCGATGGCGTAGTCGGTGTATTTCACCGCACCGTCGCGGCCCTTGCCGGATTTGATATCGATCCGCCCGTCCGGGTAGGTGTAGGGACGATGGTTGGAGGTAGTCATCAGTTGCAGCAAAAACGGTTGCTGCTTGGCGTAGTCGGCATCGGCCAGTTTCAGGGTTTGCCGGTAGAGATCCTCATCGGCCATGCCCCAAGCATTTTTAAACGAAATTTCCGATTCGGCCACGCTGCTCTGGTCCACGACCCGATAACCGTTGCCGCTGAAAAACGCGTTCATATTGTCGAAATAACCGCGACCGCCATAGACGAACACGCTGTCATAGCCGATGGCACTGAGCTGTTGCCCCAGGCTGGCAAAGCCGCTTTCACGGCCGATACGCTTGACGATCGAGCGCCCAGGCGTCGGTGGGATCGCCAGGGTAATGGCTTCCAGGCCGCGATCCGTTCGAGTACCGGTGGCATAGAAGTTATTGAAGTACAGGCTCTGTTTGCGCAGCGCATCCAGGTTGGGCGTGAGGTTGCGCCCGTCACCATTGCTGCCCATGTACTTGGCGCTGAAGCTTTCGATGGTCACCAATACAATGTTGGGTTTGCGCAAGGTGCCCGGGTTCTCGATGGCGCGGCGGATATCCAGGGGGTCTTTGCCGATAAAGCGCGCATTGGGTTCACTGAGCTCGGCGCGTAGTTGCTGGGCGACCACCTCGGTGGGCAGGCTTTTATAGAACTGGGTGTAGTCCAGTTCGTTATTCCGGAAGGCGGCGAAAAACTGATAAGGACCATTGCTCGCCAATTCGTTTTTGTAGGCATTGCCGCCTTGAGTGCGCGGGCTATCCTGGCTGATCAGTTGCAGGCTCAGGCCGGCGACGATCAACAGGCTCAAGGCACTCAGCAAACGGCCACGCATCGGTGGCATCGGTGCATTCACGGCGGCGTTGAACGGCTTGCGCAGGACCACGCTCAGCACCACTGCCAGCATCGCCAGCAGGCTGAGCAGCTTGCCGATCGGATAAGACTCGAGCAGGTTGTTCAATACTTCGTCGGAATACACCAGGTAATCGACGGCAATAAAGTTGAACCGCACGCCAAACTCATCCCAGAACAGCCATTCGGCCACCGAGGTGAACAGCATGGCGAACAGGCTGACGGTCAGCACCGCTTGCAGGAACCAGCGATGGCCCCGGCGGCGCCACAACGCGGGTGGACACAGCAGCAAATACAGGCCCAATGGCAAGGCTGCGTAAGTGAGGAAGGCCAGGTCGTAGAGCAGCCCCACCCCAAACACCGGCAGCCAGTTACCGCCGACTTCGTCCAGATGGGTAATCAGCAGCACGCTGCGGGTGAGTAGGAAAATTACCAGCCATGCGCCAGTAACGAGCAGCAGGTAGCGCATAGGCGCCGTTTTGAGAAACCCCATGTCCAAGACATTCCTTCTATCAATGGGCGCGATCTTCGGCCCGACACTGTCGCCAGTGCGTGAAGCTATAGTGAAAAACTCGTTTGATTATACAATTGGTTGAAAACGTTAATCGATGATTCTTACAGGTCTATCCCTGAGCTCCGCTTGGCCTTAAGCTGCGCGAGCCAACAAGGCTGGCACGAAAGTACGGAGACACTGCCCATGCGAATTTTATTGGTTGAAGACAACCGCGATATTCTGGCCAACCTGGCCGATTACCTGGGGCTTAAAGGCTATACCGTAGATTGCGCGCAGGACGGTTTGTCCGGCCTGCACCTGGCCGCGACCGAGCATTACGATTTGATCGTGCTCGACATCATGCTACCCGGCATCGACGGCTACACCTTGTGCAAGCGCCTGCGCGAAGACGCGCGCCGCGACACGCCGGTGATCATGCTCACCGCTCGCGATCAATTGGATGACCGGCTGCAGGGCTTCAAGTCCGGGGCTGATGATTACCTGCTCAAGCCGTTCGCCCTGTCGGAACTGGCCGCCCGCATCGAAGCGGTGCTGCGCCGTGCGCAGGGGGGAGGGCGTCGCGCCCTGCAAGTGGCCGACCTGCATTACGACCTCGATACCCTGGAAGTCACCCGCGAAGGGCGCCTGCTCAAGCTCAACCCCGTGGGCCTGAAACTGCTGGCGGTATTGATGCAGAAAAGCCCGCATGTGCTGCGTCGGGAGATCCTTGAAGAAGCCCTGTGGGGCGATGATTGCCCGGACAGCGACAGCCTGCGCAGCCACGTTCACCAATTGCGCCAAGTGATTGATAAGCCGTTCGCCAAACCGTTGCTGCAAACGGTGCACGGTGTGGGCTATCGCCTGGCCGAGGGGCGTGATGGAGTTTAAGCAAAGCCTTGCCCAGCGGATCATCATTGCCTTTGCCTTGATGAGCGCGTTGGTGGCAGGGGCCTTCGCGATGGGCATCGTGGCAACGGTGCACCTGGTGGAAGAGAAGTTGATCTCGGCAGCCCTGGGTGGTGACCTGCAGCGCCTGTTGTTGATGGACAGCGTCGAGGACTGGAGCCATCGGCCGGAGCCGGACCAGCTGTTTTATTTCAGCGGCGGGCGTGGCGATTTTGAACTGCCCAAGGACCTGCGGCACCTCGACCCAGGCTTTCATGAGGTCTTTCGCGAGGCGCTGTCGTACCACGCGATGGTCGAAGTGGTCGACGGTCGGCGTTACGTGCTGTTGCAGGATCAGAGCGATTTCGAAGAGCGTGAACGTGTGCTGTTTGCCGTGGTGCTGGTGGGGTTTGTCCTCAGCCTGGCGCTGGCGGTGTTCCTCGGCTGGGTGCTGGCCCGCAAGGTGATGGCGCCTGTGGTGCGCCTGGCCCGTCAGGTTCGTCATCGTGACCAACTGCTGGGGCTCGCGCCGCCCCTGGCACCGGATTACGCGGCCGATGAGGTGGGTGAACTGGCGGTGGCGTTCGACGCGACGCTGGGGCGCTTGCGTCAAGCGTTGTCCCGTGAGCAATTGTTTACCAGCGATGTGAGCCATGAATTGCGCACCCCCTTGATGGTGTTGGCCAGCTCCTGCGAACTGCTGCTGGAGAACCCGGCCATCGATCAGCGCGGTCGCAACCAGGTCGAGCGAATCGCCCGCGCCTGTGAAGAAATGCGTGAGCTGGTGCAAACCTTCCTGATGCTGGCTCGGGCCAAGCACGATGATGCCGCCATGTCGCCTCAGGTCAACCTGACGCAAGTGGCCGAGGACTTGCTTGGGATCTGGCGTGAGCCCATCGAGCAAAAAGGTCTCGAGTTGATCTATCGGCCAGGCAACCCTCTGGGTACTCGCTACAACACCACGTTCTTGCACGCGGTGATGGGCAACCTGTTGCGCAATGCCCTGCATTACACCGAGCACGGGTTTATCCGCCTCACCCTGGAACCGAGCGGTTTTGTGGTGGAGGACTCCGGTGTCGGTATTCCCGAGGATAAACGCGAGGCGATGTTCGAGCCGTTCGTACGCGGCAGCGAGAAGCGCGGTGAGGGCTTGGGCTTAGGCTTGTCGCTGGTGCAGCGCATCTGCGAGAGCCAAGGCTGGAGTGTGAGCCTGAGCACCATGGAGCCCAATGGCTGCCGCTTTCATGTTGAGTTGAGCCACGTCAAATCCTGACCCCGCACGCTGGCGCTATGCTGCGGCAGACTTCATGCTTTTCGGCGAAAATGGCCCGATGCTATTACTTATGTCTGTAAAGTCTTGAAATGTATGGGGCTGGACAGGACGAGTTTTTCACAACGGGTTGACCTGTTGATCACAGTTCGCTGCATAAGGTTGCAGGCATCAGTCACAGGAGATGTGAGATGCCTTCACCTATCAAGCTCGAATTTTCCGAAAAGTACGACGATCAGCACGCGCAAGAATATTTGCTCAAACATCAGGACAATTTGGCTCGCCGGTTGTCCCACAAGCGCGACGAGCAATTAGCGCGCGGTGCGCTGGCCATGGCCGGTGAGCCGGGGCTGGTTCTGGACTTGCCGTGTGGCGCCGGACGGTTCTGGCCTTTGCTGGCCGAAAAGCCCAACCGCGTGATTATCGGGGCTGATAATTCGGCGTCGATGTTGAAGGTCGCCACTGCCGCCCAACCGGCGGATGTGGTGAAACGGGTACGTCCTTTGCAAACATCGGCCTTTGATATCGATCTGCCAGATAACTCCGTCGACAGTATTTTCTGCATGCGTTTGATGCACCACATCGGTGAGGCAGAGCACAGGCTGGCGATACTGAAGGAATTTCAACGGGTTACTCGCGACAGCGTGATTATCTCGTTGTGGGTGGATGGCAATTTCAAAGCGTGGAAGCGCAAGCGCACTGAAGCACGTCGTCGTGCAAGAGGTGAGCAGGAAGGTTACCAAAATCGGTTCGTGTTACCGGCTGCCACTGTCGAGGCAGAATTTGAGCAGGCCGGTTTCCGTGTCCAGGAATCCCTGGACTTCATACCGCTCTACGCCATGTGGCGAGTGTATGTATTGCGTAAGAGGTAAGAGGATGGCAGTTGAGTGCGTAGCGGGCAGTCATGTAGCTCCCGAGGAGCGGTTTGATTATTTTTGGCGCCAGCAGGGCGAGTGGGTCGAAGAGCCTAATCGTCGGCGCGGCGGTGAAAGTGGTGTGCAGCGGGTTATCAGCTCCACCGGGCGCTTGCTCTACAGCAAGCGCCAGACCGGCCACATCTACCGCAGTTGGCTGCATCCGTTTGGGCGTCCAACCGTGCTACGTGAGCGTGATGCCCTCAAGGGCCTGCGCTTGCTGGATGTGCGGGTACCGGAGTTGGTGTTTTGCGAGGCGCGCCGCGACCCCGAGCATCAGTGGAAAGCCCTGCTGGTGACTGCGTCACTGGACGGTTTCGACGAGATTGAAAATTGGTATGCCGCCGGTGGGCGTGAGCAATACGGCGAGCAGGTCCATGAGCGTTTGCTCAAGGAACTGGCCGGCACGCTGGCCCGCATGCACAAAGGCCGCTGGCAGCACGGTTGCCTGTATATCAAGCACATCTTCGTACGGGTCACCGGCGAGGGTGACGCGGTGAATGTGGAGGTGGCCCTGCTGGATTTTGAAAAATGTCGCCAGCGTTTGACCGCTTATCAGGCCGCCTCCCATGACATGCTGCAATTGCGCCGCCATTCGTCGTGGAGCAGCACCGACTGGGCAAAACTCAGCTACTTTTACGAGACGGCGTTTGGCAGCGCTATCAAGGGTTTAACCAAATGAAGCTAGAAATGGCACGAGGTTTGTTTCTGGTCGGGGCGTTGGGCATAGCTGCCTTGGCCCTGGCCGCGTGGGAGCAGCCTCGCACACAGGTCCTCAGCGCGGTGCAAAGTGGCGGGCAGTGCCTGTTGCCACGCGTCGCCAAGGCGAGTGTGGCGGTCAAGCCTGACCATGAGCTGTTGTTATTTATGTTTGGAATGTCTCAAGGGATGAGGCCACAAAGTTGAAACCACTCCCCACGAAAAGGGCCTTGCGATGCGAGGCCCTTTTTTTTGTGTGTGCGGTTAAATCAGGTGCAGGTGGTTATCCCAAAGGCCCGCAGGTAGTTCCAGCGGTGTAGCGACCAGTGGTTGCTGGCGGCAATCGTAGAAACGGCAACGCCCTTGCCCCGAGGTCACGACAAACCCGTCCGCCACCGCACCGACACCCGCACAGTCGGGCAACGGGCCGTCCAGGCGCAACTCGCCGCTGTCCATGTCCCAGATAAAGAAACGATTGCCCCGTGGCGCCGTCAGCGCTACCAGGCGCAGTTCACTGTGTACCGCAACGCTGGCGGTGTAATGCCCCATCGCCTGCAACTGTTCGTCGGCCACCGGGAAGGCCATGAACGGCTGCCCCGCACGCTTGATCGCCAGCAGCTCGGAACGCTCCTGGGACGGCCCCATGAACTGCTGTCCAGTGAGGATCGTGCCATCGCTGGCGATGCCCATATGGCGCACGCTGTTCATTTGTTGGCCCAGGGTTTCCTTGCTGATCAGTGTGCCGTCGCGGTGCATCAATACCAGGCTGGGTTCCATGGCGTTGAGGTTCATCTCCACACGGCTTTCGGCTTCGGTGCGAATGCCGCCGTTGGCCACGACCAGGGTCTCGCCATCGGGCATCCACGACACTTGGTGCGGGCCAATGCCATGGGTGGAAATTTCACCACGGTGCACCAGGCGTTCGCCTTCGAACTGATACACCCCCAGCAGGCCACGGCCGGGGTCGGACGTGTCATTTTCGGTGGCGTACAGCCAGTCGCCGCTCTTGTGAATCACCGCGTGGCCATAGAAGTGGCGGTTGGCGTTCGAAGTGACGGTTTGCAGCAAGCCTCCATCACGCAGGTCGATCAGGTAGCTCTCGGTGCCCGGGCGACGAGCGACGAACAGCGCAATCGGCAGCGTCGGGTGGTTGATGATGTCGTGGCAGCGTTGGCCGACCTGGGTGGAAAATACCTGCTTGCCATCCAGGCGATAGCCGACGGCGTAGTGCTTGCCATCGGCGTCATCCCGCGCCGACAGCAGCAGCGGGCCCTGCTTCTTCTGTAAGAAGCCATTTTGCTTGAACAGCGTCCAACCCCCCAGGGTCAGTGCACTGAGCAGCACGCTGCCAACCGCCAAAGCCTGTCGCCTGAGCATCATCAGTCACCGTCGTTGGCGTTGAAGCCCAGTTGGATACCCAGCGCCTTGGCCAGCTCGCCTTCGTGCAGGCGGTGGACCACATTGAGGCTGTCATAGAGGTCGTTGAGCTGCTGGCGTCCGGCATCGTCGGCCAACAGTTCGTTGAGGGTGCGCTGGTTGCTGGCGAACAGTTTCAGTGACGCGGCATAGGCTGCGTCGATCTTGTCGGCCAGCGGCTTCTGCTCGGCAGGCAGCAAGCCTCGCAGGCCCTTGTTGTCAACGCCGACCCACACGGTCCGGGCCGCAGCGAGGCTGGCTTCCAGGCTTTGCAGGGACGTCTGGCTGCGCCAGGCGTCGGCCTGGAACGGTTGCGGGATGCCCTTGGTCTGGCGGCCCATGGGCGTGCCGAGTTTTTTCTTCAGGGTGTCCAGCGCGGTGACTTGCACGCGCAACAGATCGGCAATCGCTTCGTGGGAGTCGGCGTAGCGCTGGTTCGGGAACTTGGTCATCTGCGCGAGCATGCCGTCGGTGCTGTTCCAGCTGGCGAGGATCTCTTCGGCCAGGGCTTTCTGGCGGTCGCCGATGGCGACCAGCAGCGGGCAATAACGGGCTTTCTGGGCGTCGTCGGCGATGTCGGTCTTGGCGTCGTAAAGGATGTATTCGTAGGCCGACAAGCCTTGCACCACCACACTGGACTTGGCCAGTGCGGCGCCGTCGATCTGCGGCTGGGCTTCGACCAGTTGCTCCACTTGGCGACCCACCAGGTTCTTCTTGTCCGGCCAGAACTGTACCTGCCACGAACGGTTGCCCTCAGCCAATGGGCCGATCAGCAGCGGTTGCAACTCGGCCCAGGCTTTTTGCGCGTGGAGGAAGTCGGCACGGGCGGTGTCCAGGCTTTCTTTGCCTTGGCAGTAAGCCAGGGCGCTGACGGCCAGTTGACGATCGGCTTCAACCCAGCGGCTGTAGGTCGGCAGGATCACTTGCTTGGCGATGGCCGCCGAGGTCACTGCTTGCGGGTCCTGGGGCGAGCAGGCGCCGAGGGCAAGAGCGGCCAGGCTGGTGAATAACAACTTGGGACGAAACATGTCGAGCTCCCTTCTGTAAGTGGGGCGAAGCTTATAGAGAATTCAGGAACGCCAGCAACGCGCTTCGTTGCTCGGCATTAAACGACAACACCTGTTGCTGCGCCGCTTGGGCTTCCCCGCCATGCCACAGCACGGCTTCCAGCAGGTTGCGGGCGCGGCCGTCATGCAGGAACTGGGTGTGGCCGCTCACGGCTTGCGTCAGGCCAATGCCCCACAGTGGCGGTGTGCGCCAGTCGCGGCCACTGGCTTTGAATTCGGTACGGTTGTCGGCCAGGCCGTCGCCCATATCGTGCAGCAGCAGGTCGCTGTAGGGGCGAATCACCTGGTTGGCCAGTTCAGGCTCGGCCGCATTGGCCGCCGTGGTGAACGAGGGGGTGTGACAGCCCTGGCAGCCGGCCTGGAAGAACAGGTTCTTGCCGGCCAGCACTTGCGGGGCGTTGACGTCCCGGCGCACGGGCACCGCGAGGTTACGGGTATAGAACAACACCAGGCGCAGGATGTTATCGCTGACTTCCGGTTCACCGTCCGGGCCATTGCCGTTGGGTGCCTGTTTGCAGGCCACTTGAGCGTCGGTGCAATCATCGAAGGGTCTTAACGAGGTGGTCAGGCCCATGTCACCCGAAAACGCGTGAGCATTTTGCTGATTGAGGTTGGGTTGCCCGGCTTTCCAGCCAAAACGCCCGAGCACGGTTTTGTGCAGGGCATCATCCCAGACCCAGTTTGCGCGGCCGACGATGACTTCTTTGCCGGCGGTCCTGGGGTCGGTATTACGCAGGATATCGGTGTCGCTGATCGCTTCAAGCAAGCCCAGGCCGATCATCGGCGGGGCGACGCGTGCGGAAAAACGTGTGTCGGGATGCATCGGGCCGTAGCCAAGCTGGGTGATGCGCAGGTCGGGCTTGCGCAGTTCGACGACGGTGCCGTCCTTGAACGTGACGTTGAGCGGTGTGTAGTCGACCCGCACTTTGCCTTCCGGCAGGACGCCGGGCACGGCCATGTCTTGCAGTTGCCCGCCGTAGACCGGCTCGGGCACCACGCCGAGCTGTTCGATGAGCTTGGCATAAGCGGGCGCATCCGGGATCGACAGGCGCACCAGCATCGACACCGCATTGGGTGCATCTGGTAACGGCGGGTGACCACGACCGTCCTTGATGTGGCAGTTCTGGCAAGCATTGGTATTGAACAGCGGGCCCAGGCCATCGCGCGCCGTTGTGGTGGACGGCGCTATCACCCAGGGGCTGCGAAAGAAGCTGTTGCCGACGCTGAAGTCCAGGCGACGGGTCGGCGCCAGGTTGGCCGAGGGCAGGGAAAACGCATTCTGGTCGCGCTTGTTCACCGTGGTCGCGCCGCCGGCGCGGGCTTCACCGGGCTCTGCCTGAGTGCTCTTTAGAGAGGCAGGGGGACGGGCATCGTCGCAGCCGGCCAGGCTCAAGGCCAGCCATGCGATGCACAAGCAGAAAAGCGAACGGAACATCGAGTTTCCTGGACGAAGGGCCAAAATCAGGCCGCGAAGTCTAACAGGACGGGGCAGATTGAATAAGAGCAATTATCGTTTGCTCGAATCCGATTGATTCCCGCTAGAATGGCCGCACATTTTTTTCTGGAGGTCGCCAATGCAGGCTCTCGACGCTTTGCTCAACCGTGTTTCCGTGCCACGTTTGCTGGAACCGGCACCGACCCAGGAGCAGCGCGATCTGCTGTTCGCCGCCGCCATGCGCGCGCCGGACCACGGCCAGCTGCGCCCTTGGCGTTTCCTGACCGTAGAAGGTGCCGCCCGCGAGCAGATGGGCACGCTGTTGGCCGAAGCCGCACGCCTGCAAGACGCCGATGCCCCGCAAGCCGCCATCGACAAAGCCCGGAGCGGGCCGCTGCGCGCGCCGCTGGTGGTGGTAGTGATCGCTCGCCTGCAAGAGCACTTCAAAGTGCCGAAATCCGAACAATTGCTGGCGGCTGCCTGCGCCGCCCACGGCATCCTGTTGGCGGCGTACGCCCAGGGGATTGGCGCAGTGTGGCGCACTGGCGAGTTGGCCTACTCGGCCCACGTCGCCAAAGGCTTGGGGCTCACGGCGGGCGAGGAAGTGATTGGCTTCCTCTACCTGGGCACGCCGCAGAACCCGCCGCGTACCGCGCCGAAAGAAGACCTGGCGACGTTCGTTAAAGCCTGGACGGGTCTCTAAATATGGGAGGGGCGGGTCGAATCGTCGCACCGCCCCCCACGTTGACCTGTTGTGTTTCTTATACCTTGAACTGATCCATCAGCTTCATCTGCTGGCTGGCCAATGCATTGAGTTGGCTGCTGATGGCCGCCGATTCGGTGGCCTGGCCGGTGAGGGTTTCGGTCACGGTACGGATCGCCGAGACGTTGCGGTTGACCTCTTCGGCGACCGCGCTCTGCTGCTCCGCTGCGCTGGCGATCTGCAGGTTCATGTCGCTGATCACCGTCACCGCGTCGCTGATCTTGCCCAGGGCTTGTACCGCCTGATGGATCTGCCCGGCATTGCTTTGGGCCTGGTGTTGGCTGGAATGCATGGTCGCCACCACCCCGCGGGTGCCGTTCTGGATGCGTTCGATCACCAGGCGGATTTCTTCGACGGAGTCCTGGGTGCGTTTGGCCAGGTTGCGTACTTCGTCGGCCACCACTGCAAAACCGCGCCCGCTTTCGCCGGCGCGCGCCGCTTCGATGGCGGCGTTGAGTGCCAGCAGGTTGGTCTGCTCGGCAATGCTGCGGATCACCTCCAGCACTGAACCGATCTGCTCGCTGTTGACGGCCAGCGCTTCGACTTCGCTCACGGCCTTGCTGACTTCTTCGGCGAGGGTGGTGATGTCACGGGTGCTTTGCTCGATGATCGACATGCCTTCACGTGCCGACTGGTCGGCCCCGCGCGCCGCGCTGGCAGCGTTGGACGCGCTGTTGGCGACGTCATGGGCGGTGGCGCTCATTTCATTGGACGCGGTAGCGACCTGGTCGATTTCGCGGAATTGCACTTGCATGCCTTCGCTGGTCTGGCGCGCAATCGCCGACGACTGGTCGGCCGTACCGCGGGCTTCGGTGATGCTTTGCTTGATCTGCGCGATGGTCGGTTGCAGCTTGTCGAGGAAGCGGTTGAACCAGTTTGTCAGCTCGCCCAGTTCGTCCTTCTTGGCGTACGCCAGGCGCTGGGTGAGGTCGCCTTCGCCGCTGGCGATATTCTTGAGCATCGCGGCGACGGTATTGATCGGGCGGGTGACACCGGTGGCGGTCAGCCAGATCAACAACAGGCCGAGCAGGGCGGCGGCGGCCCCGACCAGCAAGGCTTTCAGCGTGGAGGCGTTTTGAGCCTTGTCGAGGATACCTTGCAGCTTCAAGGCATCGGCCAGCATCACGTCCTTGGGCAGTTTGATGACCACACCCCAGGATTTTGCATCGGCAATCGGCTTGACCGGGTACACGGCGCGAATCGTGTTGTCCTGTTCGCGGATCATGCGGGTGTCGCTGGCGAGCAGTTGCACGATGTCCTTGCCTTCGGCGCCGATGACGTCGAGCAGGTTCTTGCCGACCTTGTCCGGCTGGCCGCTGAACGCGGCAATCAGGCCGGTGCTGGAGAGGATCTCGAGGTAACCGGCACCGTTGAACAGATCTTTTTGCGTGGCATCGGTGGCGGCTTGCAAGGCGTTGAGGGCCAAGTCGAGACCGATCACGCCAATGACTTTACCGTCCACGATCAACGGTAGCGAAATCGTGGTCATCAGCATCGACTTGCCGGCCACTTCGTCGGCATACGGGTCCAGCAGGCATGCGTTGCGAGTGTCCCGCGGGCAGGTGTACCAAATGTTGTAGGGCGTACCGCTGAGGTTGGGGGCGGTCTTGTTCAGGTCGTCCTCAACGATCACCGTGTTCAAGCCTTCACCGCCGGCGCGGCTCCAGTAACTGGAGAAACGGCCTTTATCGTTGGAGGCGCGGGTTTTGTCATCGACAAATTCGCTGTCCTTGCCATCCAGGCCGTTGGGTTCGAACGACAGCCAGATACCGAGTACTTTGCTGTTGCGCTCAAAAGCGGTCTTGAGGCTCTGGTTGAGTTCTTCACGCAGGACGCCCGCTTCAAGCCCGCGCTTGGTTGCCGTGTTGCGCAGGCCCTTGACCTGGTCGGCCAGCGCCGTGATCACCATCAGGCTTTCGCCAAAGCTCTTCTGCAGTTGGGCGGCTTGTTCGGCGGCCTTGGCTTGCAACAGGTCCTGCACACTCTGGGTGAGCATTCGCGAGCTTGAATCGCTGACCAGGCGGTTGTTCTGGGCCGCCTCGTACAAGTTGATGCCGACGATCAACGCAATCACCCCCAACAGGCAAAGGCCGGACAACAGCACGATTTTCAAGCGGATAGAGAGGGTGTCGAACATAGGTTCACTCGCGTTTGGACTTGTTGGAAGGCAAGCAGGGCGAGCCAAGTCCATTCGGCGCTATGTCCGGAACATCGGCGTAACCGGATGTTTCATTAGCGGAAGGCGATGAGCGGTAGGCAAAAGCCTGAATGCAGCGTTATACGGGCGCTGCAAGCCGTTCCGGGCGTGACCAGATCCACAGGTTGCCCAGGCTCATTCCGGCAATCGCCAGGTAGATCGGCCAGCCATGATCGAGCATCACCAGCATCAGCACGGCACACAGCAGCATGCTCACGGTGGCGCTGACCTTGGCCCGGCGCGCGATGATCTTGCCGTTGCGCCAGTTGAACAGGATCGGCCCGAACAGCCGGTGGTTTTCCAGCCAGGCGCTGAGGCGCGGTGAGCTTTTAGTCGCAGCCCAAGCGGCCAGGAGGATGAATTCGGTGGTCGGCAAACCCGGTATGACAATCGCCACCAGCCCGATGCCCAGGCTGACGTAGGCCAGCAGGCCGAAGAGGATCTGCGCGATTTTTGAGGTGGATTGGGTTTTACCGGTCATGGGTCGGGATATCACAGAAAATCGATTTGAAATGAGTGCTAAGTGTGGGAGGAGGCTTGCCCCAATGCCAGTCAGTTAAGCGCCACAACAAGCCCGCTCGCCACAGTGATAGTGTTCCTTCTTAACTGACTGGCATTAGGGCTTGCCCCCTCCCACACTTGATTGCATTTCAATCTGGAGGTCAGGCCAGTTCGGGGGCGCTAGCGTACGCCTGTTCCAGCAGCACGGTGAAGCGTACAAACGCATCGATCGCACCTTTTTCTACCGCGGCCTCTTCTTCGGCGCTGAATGCCAGGCCGTCGAGGGTGCGGGTGAAGCGTTTCCAGCCTTCGGCGCGGCCACCTACGGGCTCACCGAGGTGGCGGGCACCGAAGGTTTCACTCAGGCCCAGGCCCACGGCGCGTTTGATCAGGAATGCGGCGCCCAGCTTGGAACCTTCGGACACGAACAGCCAGCCCAAGGCTTCGGCCGTGCTGGGGTGCTTAAGCGCGCCGGCAACCGGGGCCGGGATGTCGGTATCGAGGTCGCCCAGGTCAAGCTTGGCGGCCTGCGCTCGGCAGCGCTCGGCCAGGTCCGGGATGATTTTGATCAATTCGGGGTCGTTGTACAGGGTCACCAGTTCCGACTGGAACAGGTATTGCGCCACCACGAAACGGGCGAAATTGGCCTGGGTTTCGAACGGGGCGTGCGCTTTGACCAGGGCGTCGAGTTGGGTGTGTGGCTCGTTTGTGATCTGGTTCAGACGCTGGGAGCGCAGGCTTGGGCGTTCTGCAGTAGGAGAAACGGTCATCGGAAAAGTCCTTGAGAAGGGGAGCGCCTGGGTGCCCTAAAGAGAGCGGTTATCAACTAGACGAACAAGAAGACGTGGCACAGTAAAAAATCCTCACCTCGCCGGTGATCATCCCGGCGGGGGTGAGGTGGCTGTGGTCAGATGTCCCAGATCAGGTTGACTGCAACGTTGCGACCCGGCTGGGTCAGGCGGTCGAGGTTGGCGGGCGCTGTCACGCCGGCCTCGCCGACACCGTCGTAGCTGCGCACGTCGTCCCAGTTCCAGTATTTTTTGTCGGTCACGTTGTAGAGGCCGCCGTTGACAGTGATGTCTTTGGTGACTTTGTAATAACCGGTCAGGTCGACAATACCGAAGCCCGGGGTCTTGAATGGGCCGCCAGTGCTGCCGTCGGGCGCGTGGAAGGTGGTGCTGTCGACGCGATTCTGTTTCTTGACCAGCGTCCAACTGGCCAGTGCGCCATATTGCTCTTGCTCGTAGCCCAGGCCGAATACGCCTTTAAGCGGGTTGACGCTGTTGAGCGGCTCGCCATTGTCGTCGTTGCGGCCATAGGTGTAGCCAACCGCGCCCTGGGTGTACACGCCTTGTGGTGCACCGAACGCGTCGAGGTTCAGGCGACCTTTGGCTTCAATCCCCTTGATGGTGGCGTGCTTGATGTTGTTGGCTTCGAACTGTTGCACGGTGCCGCCGGCCACCGAGGCGTCCTCGTCGATGAAGTCGCGGTATTTGTTGTAGAACACGGCGATATCGAACGAACCTTCGTTGAAGTTGCCGCGAATCCCGGTTTCCACGCCTTTGCTGCTTTCTGGCTTGAGGTTCGGGTTGGGTTCGACGGTGTAACCTTCATTCAAGTTTTCAAAGCGGCCATACAAGGCTTTGGCCGACGGCGTGCGGAAGCCTTCTGCGTATTGGCCGAACCAGGTGTACTGATCGGTGAGCGCATAAGTCAGGCCGAATTTCGGCGTTACACGGTGCCAGGTTTTCTCGGCATCGCTGTGGCTGTAGATCCGGTTCGGGTCGACGGTGTTGAGGAACTCGTCGGTCAGCTTGGGCTTGAGCTGGATGTAGTCATAGCGAAGGCTGGGCAGGAAGGTCCATTTGTCCCAGGCGATCTGATCCTGCGCGAACAGGGAATACGTGTTGATGGTCGGGTCTGGGAAGTCACTGGCCTTTTTCACGCTGTCGCTGGCCGTCGGGCTGGGCGCGCCGATGGCGGTGCAACCGCCGCCAATGGCCAGGCAAGTGGCGGCGCCTTCGCGTGAGCCGGTGACTTTCTGCTGTTTCAGGGTGGTGCCATAGGTGACCAGGTGATCGGTTTCGCCGAGGCTGAAGGCTTTATCCAGCTGGGCATCGAAGACCCACTGTTTTTCCTCGTAAAGGGTTTCGCGGGTACGCAAGACGCGACGCGACGGCTGGTAGATTTCAGCGGTGGTCTGGTCGGTCTTGGCGATCTGGTAGTTGAGGCTGGTCTTGATGTGATCGGCAATCGGCGAGTCGAGGGCGAAGCGGTTTTCGATGGCGAAGCGTTCACGGGTGATGGTGTCGTTGCCCGAGCGGGCGCGGTAGAAGTTAAAGCCTCGGCCACCCGTGAAGGGGCCACCCACGGCGTTTTTCAGGTTGACGTCGCGATCATCCTTGAACTTCTCGTAGGTCAGGCCCAGGCGGTTCTCTTCCCCATAGTTCCAGCCGAGCTTGGCCAGGATGTTGGTGGTACGAGCGTCTTCCGGGTTGGCGCCGGTACGGGCCAGGCCGGTGGCATTGTTACCGTCGTAAGACTCCATTTCATGACCGTTGCGCTGGCTCAGGTGCAGCAAGCCGTCGAAGTCCTGCGCTCGGCCGGCGACGGTGCCGGAGGTCAACCAACTGTCGTCAGCGGAGCTGTAGCCGGTCTTCAGGCGAGCGCCGACGTCCTTGCCGGGCTTGATGATGTCGTCGGGGTCGAGGGTGAAGTAGCTCACCGCACCGCCGATGGCACTGCTGCCGTACAAGGCCGACGCTGGACCGCGCAGGATCTCCACGCGTTTGACGATTTCCGGATCGACATAGTTGCGGCGCGTCTTGGCGTAGGGGCCGTTGAAGAAGTTGTCCGGCACTTCGACGCCGTCCACCTGGGTCAGGATGCGGTCGCCGTCGATGCCGCGAATGTTGTAGCCCGCGTTGCTGGCACGGGTGCCGGCACCGCCTACCGAGACGTTGGGCTCGTAGCGTGCCAGTTCGCGAATGGTGTTCACGTTCTGGCGGTCCAGTTCCTCGCGATCATGCACGGTGACGGTGCTTGGCACGCTGTTGACGTCTTGCTCGTTGCGGGTGGCGCTGATGGTCACCTGTTGCAGGTTGAGCACGCTGCCTGCTGCGCGTTTTTCCAACACGATGCTGTTATTGCCCAGTTTGCGATAGCTCAGGTTGGTCCCCACCAACAGCCGGTCCAAGGCTTTTTCCGGCGGCAGCGGGCCACGTACGCCTGGCGACGACACACCCTGGCCCAGCTCGGCCGGCAGGCCGACTTGCCAGCCGGTCACGGAGGTAAAGGCATTTAGTGCCGACACCAGCGGCTGCTGCTCGATACTGAAAGTGTAATTGCCGTGGCTGCGCGGGGCAGGTTCTGCGGCGGTGGCGCTCATGACGGGCACACCCGCCAGCAGGATCGCGGCGGTCAGCAAGGACAGAACGGGCGAAGAAGACCGGCGGTTGAAACGAGAGGACATCGAGAGCGCTCCGGGAGTACGAGTCTTATAGTTGCGAACCGATTCAAATAGGAATTAGTTGCATTGGCTAAGACGAGACGTGCCACCGACAGCTATCGAGTAAAAATAATTCTCATTTAGTTCAGGATGACCAGCGCGGGGTATTCCGAGAGCTTGGCCGACGTGATGTGGGCCAGGGAGCGCACCACGTCCAGGGGCTGGTCGAGGCGGTAATTGCCGGTGACGGCGACACTGGCCAGTTGCTCGTTGTTGTTGACGATCCAGCCCGGGTAATAGCGCCGCAGCTCGGCCAGCACTTCGCTCATCGGGCAGTTTTCGAACACCAGGCGGCCCTGCACCCAGGCCAAGTCTTTGCTGGCGTCCAGCCTGGCCGGCTGGCCAAAACCCTTGGGGCCAATGCGGATGCTTTCACCGGCGCTCAGGCGCACGCGGGCATCGTCGAAGGTATTGCTCAGGTCGACATCGCCGCGCTGCACTTGTACCTGGGCTTCACCATTGAGGTAGCGTACGGCGAACGCCGTGTCGCGTACGCTGGCACGCACGGGGCCGGCGTCGATTTCCAAGGGCAGGCCGCGGGTGGGCAATACTTCAAAAAACGCCTCGCCTTGATACAGGCGGGCGATGCGCTGGTGGTCCTTGACGCTGCTGGAGAAGGCCGAGTTGGTATTGAGCAGCACTTTCGAACCATCGTCCAACTGCAGACGCTGGCGCTCTCCGACCACGGTAAGGTGGTCGGCTTGCAGGCGCACTGGCAGGTTGCTGAAACTGAGCAGGCCGATCAGCAATACAGCGGCAGTGGCCAAGGGTTTCCAATGCGGCTTGATACGGCGCCAGGTGCCGGGCTTGCGCGGCGCAGCGAGGGCCACGGCGGCGCTGTGCACGGGTGCACCGCCCCAGGCGGCTTGGGCTTTGTTGAAGGCGTGGGCGTGCGCCGGATCGCGGGCCAGCCAGGCGTCGAACTCGGCCTGCTGCCCGGGTTGCGGACACTGCAAGGCGATCAGCCAATCGAGGGCTTGGTCCATGGCCGTGTCTTGCAACACCTCATGAGCCAACTCATGGGGGCGCAGTTTATTCGGGTCCGTCACGGTGTTCCTCGGGTCTTCGCCACGTTCTACTCATCTTTCCTACAGCCTGGATCGACACCTCTGTCGGGTGAAGCTTAAGGCTGATCCAGCCGTTCGGCCACACCTACACAGATGGCCATGATCAATTTCAGTTCCTTTTGCACGGTGCTCAAGGACACGTCCAATTGATCGGCAATCTCCTGATAGCTGTAACCATGCAGGCGGCTGAGGATGAAAATCTGCTGTTGGCGGGCGCTCAACTGACCGAGGCTGACGCTCAGGTGCTCAAGCAATTGCTCGGCCTGGGTGGCATCTTCAGGCGTGCTGGTGGGGGCAGCGACGCTTTGCAGGACGGCCTGCGGGACATCTTCCTGCAAGGTGCGAGCTTGAATCTTGCGCGAGCGTAAGTGATCCAGCGCCAGGTTGCGCGCCGTCTGGTAGACGAAAGGTTCGAGGTGGTCGATCGGCCGCTCGCTCAGGGCCCGAGTCACGCGCAGGTAGGTTTCCTGCAACAGATCCTCGGCAGTGCTGTGGTTATTCACCATTCGTTGCAAGGTGCGTAGCAGAATCACCCGTTGGGTGAGAAAGACTTGGTTGAAGCGAGATTGGCTCACAGTGATACCAGACCGATTTGCAGTTAATGATAATGCTTATCATCAACTGAAATGGCAAGTGGCTATTTCTCTGGGCCTGCATAGAACAGATGTGGGAGGGAGCAAGCCCCCTCCCACATGGGTTACTCGGCGTTGCAGAGTGCCAGGCAGTTATCCAGCATGCGGTTGGAGAAGCCCCACTCGTTGTCGTACCAGGCCAGCACTTTGAGCAGCTTGCCGCTGACCTTGGTGTGATTGGCATCGAAGATCGACGACAGCGGGTTATGGTTGAAGTCACTGGAAACCAGCGGCAGGGTGTTGTAGCCGAGGATTTTCGAGTGCTGGCTGGCTTCTTTGAGCAGTGCGTTGACTTGCTCGGCGGTGGCTTCTTTCTTCAACTGTACGGTGAGGTCGACCAGGGAGACGTTGATCACCGGCACGCGCACGGCCATGCCGGTCAGCTTGCCCGCCAGTTCCGGCAGCACCAGGCCCACGGCTTCTGCGGCGCCGGTCTTGCTCGGGATCATGTTCTGGGTGGCCGAGCGCGCGCGGTACGGGTCGGTGTGGTAGACGTCGGTCAGGTTCTGGTCGTTGGTGTAGGCATGGATGGTGGTCATCAGGCCGCTTTCGATGCCCAGTTCGCGGTGCAGCACCTGGGCAACCGGCGCCAGGCAGTTGGTGGTGCAGGAAGCGTTGGAGATGATCTGGTGGGATTGACGCAAAATGTCATGGTTTACACCGTAAACCACGGTAGCGTCGGCGCCTTTGGCCGGGGCAGAAATGATCACCTTGCGGGCGCCAGCGGTAATATGGGCGGCGGCCTTGTCACGGTCGGTGAACAGGCCGGTGCATTCGAATACGACGTCGATCTTATGCGCAGCCCACGGCAGGTCGGCGGGGTTGCGAATGGCACTGACGGCGATCCGGTCACCATTGACGGTCAGGCTTTCCTGATCGTGGGCGACCTCTGCTTCGAAAGTGCCATGCACGGTGTCGTATTTGAGCAGGTGGGCATTGATTGAACTGTCGCCCAGATCGTTGATGGCGACGATCTGCAAATCCCGGCGGTAGCCTTGGGTATACAGTGCGCGCAGGACATTACGGCCGATACGGCCAAAACCATTGATAGCGATACGAAGAGTCATTGGAAAGTGCCTGTCGTCGATTTGTTGTAAGAATTACAAGATTATTCGCATAAAAATAGAAAACAAGCCTTTTTAGTGGCAATATTTTGTTCAATCTACAACGAGTGACCTGAATCAACTGGTCCGATGATCCAAACGACTCCTGCTATCCCATGAGCTACGGGCGTTTGATCAGCATAGACACTCAGGTCGCCACATCCGTTAGCCTGGAGTTCTATACATGCATCCCCGCGTTCTTGAGGTCACCGAACGGCTTATCGCCCGTAGCCGTGCAACCCGTGAGGCTTACCTTGCGCTCATTCGCGGCGCAGCCAGCGACGGCCCGATGCGTGGCAAGCTGCAATGCGCCAACTTCGCCCATGGCGTAGCCGGTTGCGGCACTGAAGATAAAAATAGTCTGCGAATGATGAATGCCGCCAACGTGGCAATTGTTTCGTCATATAACGACATGCTCTCGGCGCACCAGCCCTACGAACACTTCCCTGAACAAATCAAGAAAGCCCTGCGCGAAGTCGGCTCGGTCGGCCAGTTCGCCGGCGGTACGCCTGCCATGTGCGACGGCGTCACCCAAGGTGAGCCTGGCATGGAACTGAGCTTGCTCAGCCGTGAAGTCATCGCCATGTCCACGGCGATAGCGCTGTCCCACAACATGTTCGATGCCGCGCTGATGCTGGGGATCTGTGACAAGATCGTTCCGGGCCTGATGATGGGCGCGTTGCGCTATGGCCATCTGCCGATGATTTTTGTCCCGGGCGGGCCAATGCCGTCGGGGATCTCCAACAAGCAGAAAGCTGATGTACGCCAGCGCTACGCCGAGGGTAAGGCTAGCCGCGAAGAGCTGCTGGAATCGGAGATGAAGTCCTACCACAGCCCCGGCACCTGCACCTTCTACGGCACCGCCAACACCAACCAGTTGCTGATGGAAGTGATGGGGCTGCACCTGCCGGGCGCTTCGTTCGTCAACCCGTACACCCCCCTGCGGGATGCACTGACCCGTGAAGCCGCGCATCAGGTCACGCGCTTGACCAAGGCCAATGGCAACTTCACGCCGATCGGTGAGATCGTCGATGAAAAATCCATCGTCAACTCCATCGTCGCCCTCAACGCCACCGGCGGTTCCACCAACCACACCCTGCACATGCCGGCCATCGCCATGTCGGCGGGCATCATCCTCACCTGGCAGGACATGGCCGACCTTTCCGAAGTGGTGCCGACCCTGTCCCACGTGTACCCAAACGGCAAGGCCGACATCAACCACTTCCAGGCGGCGGGCGGCATGTCGTTCCTGATCCGCGAGTTGCTCGAAGCCGGCCTGCTCCACGAAGACGTCAATACCGTGGCCGGCAAGGGCTTGAGCCGTTACACCCAGGAACCATTCCTGGTCGATGGCGAGCTGATCTGGCGCGACGGCCCGATCGAAAGCCTCGACGAAACCATCCTGCGCCCCGTGGCCCGCGCGTTCTCGCCGGAAGGCGGCTTGCGTGTGATGGAAGGCAACCTTGGGCGTGGCGTGATGAAAGTCTCGGCCGTGGCGCTTGAGCACCAGGTTGTTGAAGCGCCAGCGGTGGTGTTCCAGGACCAGCAAGACCTGGCGGATGCGTTCAAGGCCGGCCTGCTGGAAAAGGATTTCGTCGCCGTGATGCGCTTCCAGGGGCCGCGCTCCAACGGCATGCCGGAATTGCACAAGATGACCCCTTTCTTAGGCGTCTTGCAGGACCGTGGTTTCAAAGTTGCGTTGGTGACGGACGGGCGTATGTCCGGCGCGTCGGGTAAGATCCCCGCCGCGATTCACGTCAACCCCGAAGCCCAGAGCGGTGGGCCGCTGGCACGGGTCCAGGATGGCGATATCATTCGCGTGGATGGCGTGACCGGTACCTTGGAGCTTAAGGTAGACGCCGAAACATTTGCAGCGCGCACGCCTGCCACGGGCCTGTTGGGCAACAACGTGGGGGCCGGTCGCGAGCTGTTTGCATTTATGCGCTTGGCCGCAAGCTCCGCAGAGCAGGGCGCCAGCGCCTTTACCTCTGCCTTGGAGACGCTTAAGTGAAGTTAGCGCTGGTCGGTGATATCGGGGGTACCAACGCCCGTTTTGCATTATGGCGGGATCAGGAACTGCATTCGATCCGTGTGCATGCCACGGCAGATCACTCAAGCCCCGAGGAGGCCATCAAGGTTTATCTCAAGGAAGAGGGCCTGGCAATCGGCGACATCGGTGCGGTGTGCCTGTCGGTTGCCGGGCCGGTCAGTGGCGATGAATTCAAATTCACCAACAATCACTGGCGCCTGAGCAAAACCGCGTTTTGCAAAGCCTTGCAGGTGGATCAGTTGTTGCTGGTCAATGACTTCACCGCCATGGCCCTGGGCATGACGCGCCTCAAACCCGACGAATTCCGCGTGGTCTGCGAGGGCACGCCGGAGCCGTTGCGCCCCGCAGTGGTGATTGGCCCGGGCACTGGCCTGGGCGTCGGCACCCTGTTGGATTTGGGCGAAGGCCGTTACGCAGCGCTGCCGGGGGAGGGCGGCCATGTCGACCTGCCCCTGAGCAGCCCGCGGGAGACCCAGCTGTGGCAGCATATCTACACTGAGATCGGCCATGTCAGCGCCGAAACCGCGCTGAGCGGCGGTGGGTTACCGCGTATGTATCGCGCCATTTGTGCGGTCGACGGGCACACGCCGGTGCTGGACACACCCGAAGCCATTACGGCGGCGGGCCTGGCCGGCGACCCGGTGGCGATAGAAGTCTTGAACCAGTTCAGCATTTGGCTGGGCCGGGTTGCAGGCAACAATGTGCTGACCGTCGGCGGACGCGGTGGCGTATATATCGTGGGCGGGGTGATTCCACGGTTTGCCGACTTTTTTATCCACAGCGATTTTGCCAAGCGTTTTGCGGACAAAGGCTGCATGAGCGATTACTTCAAAGGCATTCCGGTGTGGCTGGTGACCGCGCCGTATTCCGGTTTGACCGGGGCTGGAGTTGCGCTCGAACAGGCTTTTGCAATGTAGGAGCGAGCTTGCTCGCGAAAAACGTCAACGATAACGCCGTGCATCAGGTTTTTCGCGAGCAAGCTCGCTCCTGCAGCCATAACAACAAGGAGGACCCCGTGAGCGTAATCAGTAAATCGATTCTCCTCGTCGACGACGACCAGGAAATCCGCGAATTGCTGCAAACCTACCTCAGTCGTGCCGGGTTTCACGTCCGTGGCGTGTCGGATGGCGCGGGGTTCCGCCAGGCGATGAACGAGGCGCCGTGCGACCTGGTCATCCTCGATGTGATGCTGCCGGACGAGGATGGTTTCAGCCTCTGCCGCTGGATTCGCCAGCACCCGCGCCAGGCGCAGGTGCCGATCATCATGCTCACCGCCAGCTCCGACGAAACCGACCGGGTGATCGGCCTGGAACTGGGCGCCGACGACTACATCGGCAAGCCGTTCAGCCCACGCGAATTGCAAGCGCGGATCAAGGCGCTGCTGCGCCGGGCCCAATTCGGCCAGGAGCGCAGCGGCGGCGGTGATGTGTGGGTGTTCGATGAATGGCGCCTGGACATGATCAGCCACCGTTTGTTCCACGTGGATGGCGAAGAGGTCATCCTCTCTGGCGCCGACTTTGCCTTGCTCAAATTGTTTCTCGACCACCCGCAACAGATTCTCGACCGTGACACCATCGGCAACGCCACCCGTGGCCGTGACCTGATGCCCCTGGACCGTATCGTCGACATGGCCGTCAGCCGTTTGCGCCAACGCCTGCGCGATACCGAAAAACCTCCAAGGTTGATCCGTACCGTGCGCGGCAGCGGTTATCAACTGGCAGCCAGCGTGGTTGCCGGCAATGCCCACTGAGCATTTGACCGAACGTCGCATCCGACTCCCGGTACCACGCTCGTTGCTCGGGCGCATGTTGATGCTGACCTTGCTGGCGGTGTTGTTCGCGCAGACGCTGTCCAGCGTCATCTGGGTCTCGCAGTTGCGTGCCACTCAACTCGAGGGCCTGGTCACCAGCGCCCGGAGCCTGGCTCACTCGATGACGGCCAGCGTGAGCTATTTCCGCTCGTTGCCGGTGGCCTATCGACCGCTGGTCCTCGACCAATTGCGCAGCATGGGTGGCACGCGTTTTGTGGTGACCCTCAACGACCGCCCGCTGGACATGGCGATACTGCCGCAGACCCCGCGCAAGCAGGCGGTGCTGGAAGCGGTCGATGAAGTACTGCGCCAGACCTTGGGCAGTGACGTGCATATTTCGGTGGAATTCGTCAGCGCCGAAGACTTGCGCATCTTCAATGCGGGCTTGAAGCTCGATGAACTGCCGCGCTCCTGGGCGCATTACGCGCTGACCCTGGAACCGGTAAACCCACCGGTGCTGGTGACCCAGATCCAACTGGCCCCCGGTGAGTGGCTGTACATCGCCTCGCTGTTGCCTGAACCCTACACCAGCCTTGAAGAGCAGGGCCTGCCGTCCCAGCAAGTGTGGTTTATTGTGCTGACCAGCGGCTTTCTGCTGCTGTTCATCGGCCTGTTGGTGCACTGGCAAAGCCGACCGCTCAAGCGCCTGGCACGGGCGGCGCGGGATATGTCCCTGGGGGCCGATGTAGAGCCCGTGGCCGAAGGCGGCGGCAGTGAAGTGGTGGAAGTGGGCCGCGCATTCAATGCGATGCGCGAACGCATCAGCCGCTACCTGACCGAGCGCAGCCAGTTATTCAGTGCGATCTCCCATGACTTGCGCACACCGATCACCCGCCTGCGCCTGCGCGTCGAGTTGCTCGAAGACGAGAATCTGCAAACCAAATTCGGCCGCGACCTGGATGAGTTGGAATTGCTGGTCAAGGGCGCGCTGCAATGCGTGAAAGACACCGACATCCACGAGAACATCGAACCGGTAGACCTCAACCACGTACTTGAATGCCTGGTGGAACCGTACCTGGCGCCCAATGGCAATGGTCGCGTAACCCTCCTGGGGCGTGCCCTGACGACCTATCCGGGCAAGCCGCTGGCGCTCAAGCGCTGCATCGGCAACCTGATCGACAATGCACTTAAGTACGGGCAGAACGCCCATTTGCATATCGAGGACGACGGTGTGGAGTTCATCCTGCACGTCGATGATGAAGGCCCCGGCGTGCCGGAGCAGCGCCTGGAACAAGTCTTCGAACCGCACTTTCGCTTGGCTGGGCAGCAGCAAGGTTACGGCTTGGGGCTGGGCATTGCGCGCAACATTGCCCACAGCCACGGGGGAGAAGTGAGTTTGCAGAACTTGCGTGAAGGCGGCTTGCGGGTGACGTTGCAGTTACCCCGTAGTTTGGACTGACTGAATGTATACGGTGCAAATGTGGGGGCTTGCTCCCGATAGCCGTGTGTCGGTCAGCCTATTTGTAGCTGATTCACCGCCATCGCGAGCAAGCCCTCCCGCATTGTGATCTCCACCAGGTCAGATGCTCTGGCGCAGCCGGGCCAAATCGCGTAGTGGCGGTGCACCAAACAGCCGACTGTACTCCCGGCTGAATTGCGACGGGCTTTCATACCCCACCCGATACCCCGCCGCGGAGGCTTCCAGCCCTTCGGCGATCATCAGCCGCCGGGCTTCCTGCAAGCGCAGTTGTTTCTGGTATTGCAGCGGGCTCATGGCGGTGATCGCCTTGAAGCGATGGTGCAAGGTCGAGACACTCAGGTTCACTTCCTTGGCCAGGTCATCAATGCGCAGCGGTTGTTCGTAGTTGCCGTTCAACCACTTGATCGCTTGGCTGACCCGATGGCTCTGACTGTTGGCTACGGCAATTTCATACAGGCGATAACCCTGCGGCCCTCGCAACAGGCGGTAGAGAATTTCGCGGTTGATCAACGGCGCCAGCATGGCGATGTCTTTCGGCGAATCCAGCAGACGTGCCAGGCGCAGTACGGCGTCAAGCAATTGGGTGTCGATGCGGTCAACATACATCCCGCGGGAAGTCGGACGCGACGGAACGCCCATCGGGCCCGCCTCTGCGATCAGCGCGGTGAGTTGCGCCGGGTCAATGTTGATACGCACCGACAAGTTGGGATCTTGCGGGGTGGCCTCGATGATCCGGCCGGCCACTGGCATTGCAACCGAGAACACCAGGTAATTGAGCGGGTCGTAGGCGAAGATTTCGTCGGCCAGGCGCACTTCCTTACTGCCGCTGGCGAGGATGCACAGCGCAGGCTCCACCAGCACCGGCATGAAGTCGCGCGGGGTGTTGTGGCGGTTCAGGTACAGCGAGGTGATCGCCGTCCCGTAGGAGCCGTCTTCCCAGGTGTGGCGGTGCACGATACTGGCCAGCTCGGCGCGCTGCTTTTCCATCTCGGCATCGAGGGGAAGGGACTTCAGTTCCGGCGACGGCATGGGGCGTCCTCTACACGCTTTTTTGATGGGATCAGCTTAACGGCGGCTTTTCAAAGAGTGTTACGTCGATTCTGCACAATCCTTGCCTGATCCTGCGATATGTCGTGAATCAGGCAAGTGTGGCGCCTGTCATCTCCCTGAAACACTGAGCCTGGGCCAGGGAAAAATGCCGCAGGCCAGACCCCTGTCTACGCTTCTCGCAGGATTGTGCAATAAGCCTGCAGGAATTGACTAACCGCGCCCGCACCCGCGCCGTTATCTTTGATCCTGTGGCAACACGCCCTCACAGTGCTTGCCGAGCATCACTTCTCAACGGGAGAGTCGAACATGTCCACCCCCATTCCCGCGAGCCATATGGCCTTTATCCGTGCCCGTACCGGGTGCAGCACCGAACTCGGTGCACGCTTGAGCAGTTTGATCGAACCGGGCCGTCAGGCTCAGGGTTGCCTGCAATTTTCGTTGCAGCACTCCCAGGTCGATCCCGATGTCTGGTTGATCTCCGGTTTCTGGAACAGTGAGCAGGCGATGAGCGCCTATTTCAACTCGCCGGCCCTGATGATCTTCACCGAGCTGTTGAACGACATGGTCGTGCGCAGCATGGACTTCCAGACCTTTACTGATGCATCCGCGGCCCATGCTTACGGCGAGTACCTGCAACTCGCCGGTTAAAAACACCGTGCCTGGTTTAGAATGGCCGACTTCCCACTGGCCAGGACCTGCAACATGGCACGTAAACAATTTGCCCATCACGAAGCCGTTTCCGCCGTAGTACCGGGTGAAGGGGGCTACAGCGCTGCTGTCGCCGTCAAGGCACTCGATGGCATGGGCGCACCGCAGTTTCACAAGATCCTGGATGGACAGAAGTTCACGACCGCTTCGGATGCCGATGATGCGGCGACGCTGCAACTTGAGCACTTGGTCGATGTGGATGCAGAAGGCCAACTGACCTGGGCAACTGCCGCGAACTAGGCAACACCGATGAGCCAAATGTAGGGGGCTTGCTCCCGATAGCCGTGTTTCAGTCACCCTATCTATATCTGACACACCGTTATCGGGAGCAAACCCCCTCCCACATTATTTCAGTCAGGGTTGGGGGGCGCCTGGGCGGTACATCTTGAACAACGCCTCCGGGCCCAGCTGGAAGTAATCCGCCGGGC
This sequence comes from Pseudomonas sp. MWU15-20650, assembly GCF_023242475.1. Taxonomy (GTDB): domain Bacteria; phylum Pseudomonadota; class Gammaproteobacteria; order Pseudomonadales; family Pseudomonadaceae; genus Aquipseudomonas. The sequence goes on from NZ_JALJFG010000002.1 coordinate 234,400, forward strand.
CGCCGCCGCGCAGTATCGGCTCGGCGGCGGCGGTGTCGTAGACCCCGTCCTTGAGCAGCCACTTGGCAATGTGCACCGCCACGACTTCGCCCAGCACCAGCCAGCTTGGCACCAACTGCTTGTCGGCGCGCTGCAACTGAATGATCTGCGTGACCTTGCATTCAAACGACACCGGGCTCTCGCCCACCCGTGGCACTCCGACGATTTTCGACGCCACTGGCGTCAGGCCCGACAACTCGAATTCGTTCACCTGCGGCGCGACCGCTGCGCAACTCTGGTTCATCTGCTCGGCCAATGGACGAGTGGCCAGGTTCCACACGAACTCACCGGTCTGTTCGATATTGTTCAGGCTGTCTTTGCGCCCGACACTGGAAAACCCGATGATCGGCGGAATGTAGTTGAAGGCGTTAAAGAAACTGTAAGGCGCCAGGTTCAGGCGACCATCACGGTCGTGGGACGAAATCCAGCCAATCGGGCGTGGACCGACAATCGCATTGAACGGGTCATGGGGCAGGCCATGGCCGTTGGCCGGTTCGTAGAAATGAATATCGTCAGGCATGCCCGGGGTTCCTGCTGCGCGGTGTGTGAGGCCGTCATAGTGCAACCCATGACGGTGAATTTCCATCGGCTCCATGGAATTTTCATTCGCTGCCCACCTATTTTTCACAGCTCTACGTTCAGTCTGCGCGCCGGGTCGACACCCCATCAGTCGGCCGTTGAAAGACAGCACTATGGAGCCTTCTCACCCATGAACAAACTTCCTCAGATCACCCTGGCGTTCTGGGTCATGAAAATCTGCGCAACCACCTTGGGCGAAACCGCCGGTGACTTGTTGTCGATGACCCTCAATGTCGGCTACGCCATCAGTTCGATGATCTTGATCAGCGTGTTCCTGGTCACCCTGGTGACGCAACTCTGGTCGAAAACCTACAACCCGGTGCTTTACTGGATCGTGATCCTGTCCACCAGTACGGCCGGCACGACGATGTCGGACTTCATGGATCGCACCCTGGGCCTGGGCTACGCCACGGGCTCGATGATCCTGATTGCGATCCTGATGATTATCTTCGCGCTGTGGCACGTCAGCGGTGACTCGCTGAACGTGAACAAAGTGCAGACCTTTCGAGGCGAGCTGTTCTATTGGATGGCGATCCTGTTTTCCAACACCTTGGGCACCGCACTGGGCGATTTCCTGGCTGACGATTCAGGGCTCGGTTTTGCCGGGGGCGCCTTATTGATTGGCTCGGCGATTGCTGTGGTCGTGGCGCTTAAATACTTCACGCGGATTTCGTCGGTGCTGTTGTTCTGGGTCGCGTTTGTATTGACCCGACCGTTCGGCGCGACCCTGGGCGATTTCTTGACCAAACCCCATGAAAAGGGCGGGTTGGATTTCGGTACCATCGGATCGTCCGCTGTGCTGGCGGCGGTGCTGGTGGTCATGATTGTCGGCGCGTCGTATGCGCAGCGCCGGTATGGCCGGCGAGAGGTTGCAGAGCTGTCCTGACCGGACGAAAAAAGGGACTGTGTCAGTGAATGACACAGTCCCTTTTTTATGGCGAAACCTTAGTCCGTGGTAATCCGTGAATGCTTACGGGTGTCTTTCATGGTCACGTAGACCAAAAGCGACACGGCGATACACGCAGTCACGTACCAGTAGTAGCCGGTCTCCATGCCGATGCTCTTGAACCACAGCGCGATGTATTCAGCGGTACCGCCGAAGATCGACACCGTCAGTGCATATGGCAGGCCCACGCCGAGGGCGCGGATTTCTGTCGGGAACAACTCCGCTTTCACTACGGCGTTGATCGAGGTGTAGCCGCTGACGATGATCAGCGCCGCCATGATCAGGAAGAACGCGCCCCACCAGGTCTGGATGGTGTGCAGGGTGGTGAGGATCGGCACCGTGAACAGAGTGCCGAGGATACCGAAGGCAATCAGGATCGGCCGTCGGCCAATCTTGTCCGACAGCCCGCCGACCAGGGGTTGCAGGCACATGAACAGAAACAGCGTGGCCGCCGAGATAGTGGTGGAGTCGGAGATGCTCATGCCGACGGTGTTCACCAGGTATTTCTGCATGTAGGTGGTATAGGTGTAGAACGCCAGGGTGCCGCCCATGGTCAGGCCGACCACGGTCATCAGTTCCTTGGGGTGGCGCATCAAGGTGCGCATTGCGCTTTCCTTGGCTTTTTCTTTCTTGGTGAACGACTCGGTTTCTTCCATGCCGCGACGCAGATAGAGCGCGACCACTGCGCACAGGGCGCCGATGGCGAACGGAATGCGCCAGCCCCAGGCGTACAACTGCTCGGTGCTCAGCAGTTGTTGCAGCACGATCAGCACCGCCAGCGCGATGAGTTGGCCGGAGATCAGGGTCACGTACTGGAAGCTGGAGTAGAAACCACGACGTTCCTTGGTTGCCATCTCGCTGAGGTAAGTGGCGGAGGTGCCATATTCGCCCCCGACTGACAGCCCCTGCAGCAAGCGGGCAAACACCAGCAGGATGGGCGCGCCGATACCAATGATTTCATAGCCTGGGCTCAGGGCGATCAGCAGCGAGCCGAAGCACATCAGGTATACCGAGGCCATCAGGGCTTTTTTACGTCCGACCTTGTCGGCGTACAGGCCCATCAGCCAGCCGCCGATCGGGCGCATCAGGAAGCCCACGGCAAAGATGGCGGCGGTGTTGAGCAATTGGGCGGTGGTGTCGCCTTTGGGGAAGAAGGTCTTGGCGAAGTACAGCGAGAACGCCGCGTAGACGTACCAGTCGTACCACTCGACCATGTTGCCGACCGATCCGCTGAAGATCGACTTGATGCGGCTCGAGGTGGTGCGCTCCTGCGCTTTTACGGCCGTCGATCCCAGAGGCACGGTGTTGGAGTTATCCATTGAAGGATCCTTCATCTAGTTGTTTTTATGGAGCGTGCATGAGCACTGCCTGGTTCGGGCTATAGCAGGAGCTGTGCCAGGTAGATGGAGGTCCGGTTTAGAAGGGTTACAGGATTTTTTTGAGCGGAAAGTTGCTGATGATTTTGAGGGGGTGAGCGGAAATCCGCTTATGGCTGCTGACGTCATCGCGGGCAAGCCCACGCCTACACTTGAATGTGTTCACCCATCGAAATGTGGGGCTTGCTCGCGAAGACGTTCTTGCTAGCGATGCGTAAGCAGGATCAGAGGAACATCTCCCGCACCAGCCCATGTCGCTGCATCTTTTCATTGAGCGTTCGGCGCGGCAGTTGCAACTCGGCCAGCACCGCCTTGATATCACCTTTGTGGCGAGTCAACGCGGCTTTCAGGCAGTGTGCCTCGAACGCCTCTTGCTGGGCGGCCAACGACTGCCCGGCTTCGATCCCTTCCGGTTCCGGCTCGTCCAGCCCCAATACCTGACGTTCGGCGACGTTGGCCAGTTCGCGTACGTTACCCGGCCAGTCATGGTTGAGCAGGCGCCCCAGCTGTGGCCCACTCAAGGGCTCGACATGGCGGCCCAAACGCTCGGCAGCACTGTGCACAAAATGTTCATACAACAACGGGATATCTTCGCGGCGCTCGCGCAGCGGCGGCAGGCGCAGTTGCGCGACATTCAGCCGATAGGCCAGGTCTTCACGAAAGCGCCCGGCGCGAGCCTCTTCCAGCAAGTCCGGCTTGGTGGCGGCGATGATGCGCAGGTCCACATGGATACTCTGGTTGGAACCCAGCCGCTCCAGCTTCTGTTCCTGCAACACCCGCAGCAATTTCACCTGTTGCGCCAGGGGCATGCTTTCGATTTCATCCAGGAACAGCGTGCCACCATGGGCGTATTCCAGCTTGCCGATACGCTTGCCCTGGGCGCCGGTGAAGGCGCCGCTTTCGTGGCCGAACAACTCGGCTTCAAACAGCTGCTCGGGAATGGCTGCGCAATTAAGCGCGACAAATGGCTTCTTCGCGCGCGGGCCGAAATCGTGCAGGCAGCGGGCGACCAGCTCCTTGCCGCTGCCGGTCTCGCCGCGGATCAAGACATTGACCGGCAACGTCGCCAGATCCAGCACCTGGCGTCGCAGGTTTTGCAGGCTACGCGACACGCCCAGCAGGCTCGACTCCAACTGTTCACGGTGATCGGCCTGCTGGTGCAGGCGGCGGTTTTCCAGGATCAGGCCGCGCTTGTCCAACGCCCGGCGCAGGCTGTTGAGCAGGGCGTCCGGGCTGAAGGGTTTTTCCAGGAAGTCGTAGGCGCCGTCGCGCATGGCCTCGACGGCCATCGGCACATCGCCATGGCCGGTGAGCAGGATCACCGGCAAGTCGACGTCGCGCCGCTGCACTTCGGCCAGCAGCTCCAGGCCGCTGAGCCCGGGCATGCGCACGTCGCTCAAGATCACCCCGGGAAAGTCCTTGGGCAGTTGCGCCAGGCAGGCTTCGGCACGGCTGAACACCTGCACCTCAAACCCTGACAGGTTCAGCCACTGTTCGACGGCCGTGCGAATGCTGGCTTCGTCATCGACCACAATCACCGCGTTCAACATGGTTAGGGCGTCTCCAGCGCGATCGGCAGGGTCAGGGTGAATACCGCGCCGTTGTCACGGTTACCGGCGATCAGGCGGCCGCCCAGTTCGTGCACGATAGCGTAGGACACCGCCAACCCCAAGCCGAGCCCGTCACCCACGGGTTTGGTGGTGAAGAACGGGTCGAACACGCTGTTCAAGTGGGCTTCGGCAATCCCGCCACCGCTGTCGCTGACGGTCAATTGCCACAGCTGCTGATCGGCGTACAGGCGGATTTCCAGGTGCTTGCGCGGTTTGTCGGCCATCGCATCGAGGGCGTTGCGCAGCAGATTGATCAGCACCTGTTCCAGGCGGATCGCGTCGCCGCGTACCCAGGCGGGGCGTGTCAGGTCCAGCGCTACGCCGATGGATTCATCACGCAGGCGTGCGTCAAGCAGGTGCAGGGACTGGTCGACCACCGTGGCCAAATCCAGGCGTTCGCGCAGGCCGCTGGGGCTTTTGCGGGCGAACGTCTTGAGGTGGCCGGTCAGCGCGGCCATGCGCGTGAGCATGTCATCCAACGGTGCGAGGGCTTGGTAGGCGTCGTCCACGCGGCCGTGGTCAAGCAACAACCGCAGCGTCGCCAGTTGCATGCGCTGGGCGGTCAGTGGTTGGTTGATTTCGTGGGCGAGGGCGGCGGACATCTGCCCCAGCGCCGCCAGCTTGGCCGACTGCACCAGGCCATCCTGGGCGGTACGCAGTGCCTGGGTGCGTTCTTCTACCAGTTGTTCCAGTTCTTCGCGGCTGCGCTGGCGCAAGCGGGCCAGGCGCCAGCGTTGGCTGAGGAACAACACCAGGAACACCAGCGCCAGCCAGGAACCGGCCGCCGCGAGGCCGGCGTTGCGTTGGTCTTCAAAGGCGAACTGGGGTTTGCGCAACAAGTGCAGGGTCCAGCCTTCGGCCTTCAACGGCAGCGATTCCCAGATGTAGTTGGCGCTGCCGTCGGGGCCGTTGACGTGCATCAGATGGCTGTTTTCGTCGAAGCGCTGCAAGGTCTGGGTATCCAGGGCTTGCAGTTGTTTCTTGTCGTATTGGCGCGTGGCCTTGAGCTCGGCTAGGTCGCTGGGCGACAGCGGGCGCAGGCTGCGATAGCGCCAGGCCGGCTGGTTGGCGATGAACACAATACCGCGCGCATCGCTGACCAGCAGCAAGTCATTACCCTGGGCCCATTCGCGTTCCAGTTCGGGGAATTCCAGCTTGACCACCATGGCGCCGAGGAACTGCTCATGCTCATCGACCACCGCACTGGAAAGGAAGTAACCCGGAATGCCAGTCGTCACCCCCACGGCATAAAAGCGCCCGGTGCCCTGGCTCAAGGTCTGGCTGAAATACGGTCGGAAGGCGTAGTTGTGCCCGACATAACTGCTGGGCAGGTTCCAGTTACTGGCGGCCACGGCCAGGCCAGTGCGGTCCATCAGTTCCAGGGTGGAGGATTGTGCGGCGCCGTTGATGCGTTCGAGCTTGCGATTGAGCACGTCCTGCGTGGTGGCGTCCAGCGGGCCTTTCAAGGCACTGATCATTTCCGAGTCCAGGGCCAGCACGGCGGGCAAGGCGCGGTAGCGTTCGATCAAGGTGTGCAATGAGTTGGCATACAGCGCGAGCTGCTGGTTGGCGCGAGCGGCATCGTCCACCAAGGCTTGGCGTTCGGCATGACGGGTGGCCAAGGCCGCAGCGAGCACTGCGCCGGCGATGATCAACAACGAGTAAAAGGTCAGACGCAGAGGGCGAGGGATCACGATCATACGATGATGAGCAGGCACGGTAAGGGGCAAGCACCATACCATGAGCAGCCTGGATCTTGTGTGGGAGGGGGCTTGCTCCCGATGAGGGTGTGTCAGCCAGCCTGTTTCGAGCTGACAAACCGCGATCGGGGCAAGTCCTAATGCCAGTCAGTTAAGAAGGAACACTATCACTGTGGCGAGCGGTTGCTCGTTCTAGCGCTTAACTGACTGGCATTGGGGCAAGCCCCCTCCCACATTTGCTTGTATTCACCATAAAAAAGGCGACTGGGCCGTGGGGCCGCAGTCGCCTTTATGCTTGCAGGGGAAGTGCTTACTGCACTTCTACTGCCAGGCTTTCACTGATCTTTTTCTGCCAGATGGCAGGACCTGTGATGTGCACGGATTCGCCCTTGCTGTCCACCGCAACGGTGACCGGCATGTCTTTGACGTCGAACTCGTAGATCGCTTCCATGCCCAGTTCGGCGAAGGCAACCACACGCGACTTCTTGATGGCTTGCGCCACCAGGTAAGCAGCGCCGCCCACGGCCATCAGGTACACAGCCTTGTGGTCCTTGATCGCTTCGATGGCGGTCGGGCCGCGCTCGGATTTGCCGATCATGCCCAGCAGGCCGGTTTGCTCGAGGATCTGGCGGGTGAACTTGTCCATCCGCGTGGCGGTAGTCGGGCCCGCTGGGCCAACCACTTCTTCGCGCACCGGATCAACCGGGCCAACGTAGTAGATGAAGCGCCCCTTGAGGTCCACTGGCAGGGTTTCACCCTTGTTCAGCATCTCGACCATGCGCTTGTGCGCTGCGTCGCGACCGGTGAGCATCTTGCCGTTGAGCAACACGGTTTCACCCGGCTTCCAGCTCTGTACTTCTTCCGGGGTCAAGGTGTCGAGGTTGACGCGACGGGCCGATGGGCCGGCTTCCCAGACGATCTCCGGGTAGGCGTCCAGCGGTGGCGCTTCCAGCGAGGCCGGGCCTGAACCGTCGAGTACAAAGTGCGCGTGACGCGTGGCGGCGCAGTTGGGGATCATGCACACCGGCAGCGAGGCGGCGTGGGTCGGGTAGTCCATGATCTTCACGTCGAGCACGGTGGTCAGGCCACCCAGGCCCTGGGCGCCGATGCCCAACTGGTTGACCTTCTCGAACAGCTCCAGGCGCATCTCTTCGATACGGTTCTGCGGGCCGCGCTTTTTCAGCTCGTGAATGTCGATGGACTCCATCAACACTTCCTTGGCCATGACCGCCGCTTTCTCGGCGGTGCCGCCGATGCCGATGCCGAGCATGCCCGGTGGGCACCAGCCGGCGCCCATGGTCGGAACGGTCTTGAGCACCCAGTCGACGATCGAGTCGGACGGGTTGAGCATGGCCATTTTCGACTTGTTCTCGGAACCACCGCCTTTGGCGGCCACGTCCACTTCCACGGTGTTACCCGGGACGATGGAGTAGTGGATCACGGCCGGGGTGTTGTCCTTGGTGTTCTTACGCGCGCCTGCCGGGTCGGCGAGGATCGATGCACGCAGGACGTTTTCCGGCAGGTTGTAGGCGCGACGCACGCCTTCGTTGATCATGTCGTCCAGGCCCATGGTGGCGCCGTCCCAGCGTACGTCCATGCCTACGCGCACGAATACGGTGACGATACCCGTGTCCTGGCAGATCGGGCGGTGGCCGGTGGCGCACATGCGCGAGTTGATCAGGATCTGGGCGATGGAGTCACGGGCCGCTGGCGACTCTTCGCGCAGGTAGGCTTCGTGCATGGCCTGGATGAAGTCAACGGGGTGGTAGTAGGAAATGAATTGCAGGGCGTCGGCAACGCTCTGAATCAGGTCGTCTTGCTTGATCACGGTCATGAGTCGCGCTCCTCTATAAGACGGGAACATTCAATAAAGGTGGCTTCAGTGGGGTGTATCGGTCGGCTGAGGCCACCTTTCCAAGGCACGCCGGTGAAGGCTGGCGCGACGCTAAAAAGGCGCGGCAGTATAACCCGGCGCGGTGGCCGATACACACGACTATGGTCAAACTCTGTGGGAGGGGGTTGCTGTGGCGAGGGAGCTTGCTCCCGTTCGGCTGCGTAGCAGTCGCCGGCTTTTTCGGGCGCTCCCCGCAATCCGCAGTCAAGCCCGCTGCCACAAAAAAGCCAGCTCGCGTTATTGTTAGCGATCTTTGAAACAATTGAGACCTTATATGCCTGAACTGCATGTCGGCGAACGCCACTGGTCGGTAGCCACCGGCAGTAACCTGCTGGATGCCTTGAACCAGGCGGGTGTCGCCGTACCCTACAGTTGCCGCGCGGGCAGTTGCCATGCGTGCCTGGTGCGTTGCCAGGGCGAGGTTGACGACCAGCAGCCCGATGCCTTGAGCCCGGCGCAACGCCAGGACGGCTGGCGCCTGGCGTGCCAGTGCCGGGTCAGTGGGGATCTTAGCGTCCAAGCGTTTGATCCGTTGCGCGATGGTTTGTCGGCCCAGGTGGTGGGGGCCGATTGGCTGAGCTTGAACGTATTGCGCCTGCGGTTGCAGCCGGAGCGTGGCCTGCGATATCGGGCTGGGCAGCATCTGGTGTTGTGGGCGGGGCCGGTGGCTCGGCCGTATTCCCTGGCGAGCCTGCCCCAGGAAGACCCCTACCTGGAGTTCCATATCGATTGCCATCAACCCGGTGAATTCAGCGATGCCGCTCGACAATTCCAGGTCGGTGATCACTTACGCCTGGGCGAGTTGCGTGGCGGGGCGCTGCACTATGATCCTGACTGGCAATCCCGGCCGTTGTGGCTGCTGGCCTCCGGCACCGGCCTGGGCCCGTTATGGGGCGTGTTGCGCGAGGCATTGCGCCAGGATCATCAGGGCGCTATCCACGTGATTCACCTGGCTCATGATGCCGATGCACATTATTTGACCGAGCCCCTGGCGGAGCTGGTCGCACACCACTCCAACCTGACCGTGGAGCTATGGACGGCGGCTGAGGCGACCCAGGCATTGGCGCAACTGCGGCTTGTTTCCCGGCAAACTCTGGCCTTACTCTGCGGGCACCCTGCCAGCGTCGAGGCCTTTTCCAAGCGCCTGTTCCTGGCCGGTCTGCCGCGCAATCAACTGCTGGCCGATGTGTTTTTGCTCCGTGGTTGAGCGCTGAACTTTACTGCCGCGAGATTCGTCATGACCGATGCCATCCTGCAGCAACGCGAACGCGGGTTGCTGACCCTGCAGTTCAATCGCCCCGACAAGAAAAACGCCCTGACCCGCGCCATGTACACACGACTGGCCGAGGCGCTGGAGCAGGCTGATGCGGACTCGGACATTCGCGCCGTGCTGATTCAGGGCAGCAGCGAGTGTTTTACCGCCGGCAATGACATCAGTGACTTCCTCGAACAACCGCCCAGCGACCTCGATAGCCCGCCGTTTCACTTTATGAAAAGCCTGCTCAATTGCCGCAAACCGGTGATCGCCGCCGTCGCGGGCGCTGCGGTGGGGATTGGTACGACGCTGCTGCTGCACTGTGACCTGGTGTATGTCAGCCAGGATGCACGGCTGCGCATGCCGTTCGTCAACCTTGGGCTGTGTCCGGAGTTCGGTTCCAGTTTGATCCTGCCGCGATTGTTGGGGCATGCCAAGGCAGCGCAGTTGTTGCTGTTGGGGGAAGGCTTTACCGGCGAGCAAGCAGCGGCCTGGGGGCTCGCCACCGAAGCGCTGGGCAGTGGTGAAGCGGCGTTGGCCAAGGCGCGGGAGATGGCTGAACGTTTTGAAACCTTGGCGCCGGGTGCGGTGCAAGTGACCAAGCAACTGATGAAAAGTGTTGATAGCGAGCAACTGCGGCAGGTGATTGAAGAGGAGGGGGCACTCTTTACTCAGCGGTTGAGGTCGCCGGAGGCGATCGCGGCGTTGTCGGGGTTTATAGGCAGACGCTAACCAACATGTGGGAGGGGGCAAGTCCTAAAGCAAGCCCCCTCCCACACGGAAAACAAAAAGCCCCGCCATTCGCATGGCGGGGCTTTTTTTCAGCGTGTCACTCAGACCTGCGGGTCGCCCACATGCAGGATCTTCATGCCATTGGTGCCACCGGTGGTGTGGTAGCTGTCGCCCTTGGTCAGGATGACCCAGTCGCCTTTCTCTACGACGCCGCGTTTGACCAGTTCGTCGATAGCCTTCTGGCTGACTTCGTTCGGTGCCAGCGACGCCGGGTCGAACGGAATGGTGTACACGCCGCGGAACAGCGCTGCGCGGGCCTGGGCTTCGCGGTGCGGGGTGAACGCGTAGATCGGCACCGAGGAACGGATACGCGACATGATCAACGGCGTGTAGCCACTTTCGGTCAAGGCGATGATCGCTTTAACGCCCGGGAAGTGGTTGGCGGTGTACATGGCAGCCAGGGCGATGCTCTGGTCGCAGCTTTCGAACACCTTGCCAATGCGGTGGCTGGAGGTCTTGCTGGTCGGGTGCTTCTCAGCACCGACGCAGATACGCGCCATGGCCTGGACGGCTTCCAGCGGGTATGGACCGGCGGCACTTTCGGCCGAGAGCATCACGGCGTCGGTGTAGTCGAGCACGGCGTTAGCCACGTCGGACACTTCGGCACGGGTCGGCATTGGGTTCTGGATCATCGACTCCATCATCTGGGTCGCCACGATCACCGCTTTGTTATGGCGGCGTGCGTGCAGGATGATCTTCTTCTGGATACCGATCAGCTCGGCGTCACCGATTTCCACGCCCAGGTCGCCACGGGCAACCATCACGGCGTCGGACGCCTTGATCAGGCCATCGAGTGTTTCGTCATCGGCTACAGCTTCGGCGCGTTCGATCTTTGCCACCAGCCAAGCGGTACCGCCGGCTTCGTCGCGCAGCTTGCGGGCGTATTCCATGTCCGCGGCGTCACGCGGGAAGGACACTGCAAGGTAGTCGACTTCCATTTCGGCGGCGAGCTTGATGTCGGCCTTGTCTTTTTCAGTCAGCGCCGGCGCCGTCAGGCCACCACCGCGACGGTTGATGCCTTTGTGATCGGACAGCGGGCCGCCGATGATCACGGTGCAGTGCAGTTCGGTCGGGGTCGCAGTGTCGACACGCATGACCACGCGACCGTCGTCCAGCAGCAGCTCGTCGCCGACGCCGCAGTCTTTGACCAGGTCCGGGTAGTCGATACCCACGACTTGCTGGTTGCCTTCGGTCAGTGGGTGGCTGGTGGAGAAGGTGAACGTGTCACCGATCTTCAGCTCGATCCGCTTGTTGGTGAAGCGGGCGATGCGGATTTTCGGACCTTGCAGGTCGCCCAGCAGGGCCACGAAGCGGCCATGTTTGGCAGCCAGGTCACGCACCAACTTGGCGCGAGCCTTGTGCTCGTCCGGGGTGCCGTGGGAGAAGTTCAGACGGGCAACGTCCAAACCAGCCAGAATCAGCTGTTCGAGGACTTCCGGCGAGTTACTGGCCGGGCCAAGGGTGGCGACGATTTTGGTACGACGGACGGACATGCACAGACTCCTGAGTTCAAGCGCTGGGGAAGGCTACTATGCTCTTTCGTTGTAGTCATTGTTCGTTTGCACTACTTATCGACGATTGGCTTGTTTTTGCTGCGGGTGAAAGTACGAACATCCTTGAAGATTTTCGACGAGGGGTCGATACACTGCACAAGACAGGAGAACCCCCATGCGAATTTTGCTCGTTGCTGCCCTGGCCGTCAGTGTTGTCGGCTGTACCCGCTGGTCGATGGACCACCATTTGAACAATGCTTACCGTGCCTATGGGGTGGGTGATTGTGAGCGCGTCACCCTGGAATTATCCCAGGTTGACCGCGAGAGCCGTTCCCGTCGCTATGTGCAACCGGAGGTCTCGATGTTGCGCGGGCAGTGCCTGGAGCGGCAGAAGCTGTTCGTTGATGCGGTGCAGACTTATCAGTTCATCATCAGCCAGTATCCCACCAGCGAGTACGCCTACCGTGCCCGTGCCCGTCTCGATACCCTGCAGCAGCTGGGGCATTACCCGGGTGCCAGCGTCGCACAACCACGCCCGGCATCGTTGTAATGATATTTGTCATCTCATAGCTGGCCCGTTGCCGGTCTTGGGCTATCCTTTGAGTGTTCATGTGCACAAGTTTCTATTCAAAAGGATGCAAAGCCCGGATTCGGCAGCTGTCTTGTGACAAAGCGACCCCGCTGTCACACCGAGATCCAGGGAGAGCGAGCGATTGGCTTGTTCCGAATCACTGGCACGGCCAGATTCCTGGCTATTGGATGGCGATCTCACCATGTTTACCGAGCGACGGATCGAACGGCATGAATTGCCCTGTTTTTTGCAGGTGTTCAATCGTCTTACCGACAAATCGATAGGCTTTCTTGGCAATGTCTCTGAAGAGGGGCTGATGTTGATCAGCCAGTTGCCCATGATGGTCGGCGTCGACTTCGAGCTACGCTTGAAGATTCCAGGGCCGCAAGGCGAGTTCCAGGCCATTGACCTCACGGCGACCTGTTTGTGGAGCCATGAAGACATCAACCCGCAGCATTACGACTCCGGCTTCTGTGTGCGCCAGGCACCTGAAGAATATGGACAGTTGATTAATGCCTTGCTGCATTACTTCAGTTTCGATCCTTTACAGGCATCCGCCTGAACCGGGTGTGTTGTCAGCACCGTCCGGGCAGTGCTTTGCGACCGTGTTCATGGGCTGGTTTTTACAAAGCTCCGGCTTTTTTCCAGCCCATATAACGGCTCACCAGCATGGCTCCCAGCTCCGATGGCAAGGCATCCAACACCGAAAGCCCCTGTGCGCCCAAGCGATCATGGAGATGGTTTCGAGTATTGAGGTAATCGATCGTGCCGCTGTAAAGCAATGCTTCGGACAACGTTTGGACAGGGGCCTGGCGCACTTGATCGAGAACCTCCTCTCGTAGGCTGGCCACGAGTACTCGATGTTGTCGCCCGATGCGTTTGACGGCAGTCATGAGAGCCTCGTCGTCCTCGTCCCGCAGGTTGGTGATCACGATCACCAGGGCCCGACGTTTTTGTCGAGCCAGCAGTTGGCTCGCGGCAGCCTGGTAGTCGGCGGTCTTTCGGGTGGTATCCAGGTCATAGACGGCATTGAGCAAGAGGTTCAACTGGCCGCTGCCCTTGACCGGTGCCAGATAGCGCGGTGAGTCCCCGGCAAAGGTGCACAACCCCACCGCATCACCTTGTCGCAAGGCGACATAGCTCAGCAGCAGGCAGGCATTGAGGGCGTGGTCAAAATGGGACAGCTCGCCATCCTGGCTGCGCATGCGCCGGCCGCAATCGAGCATGAACACAATTTGCTGGTCGCGTTCGTCCTGGTATTCGCGGGAGATGGGTGTGCGTTGTCGTGCGGTGGCTTTCCAGTCGATCTGGCGCAGGCTGTCACCTTCGCGGAACTCACGCAATTGATGAAACTCCAGCCCTGTGCCTCGCCGCTGATGTTGACGTACACCCAGTTGGCTCAGCCAGTTATCCACACCCAGCAATTGGGCACCGTACAACCGGGCGAAATCGGGGTATACGCGGGTGGCGTCGTGTGTCTCCACCAAACGCCGCGCCGACCATAACCCCAAGGCGCTGGGCAGGTGAATCTCGCACTGGATGAAACTGAAATACCCACGTCGCAGGGGACGAACGCGGTAGCCCAACTCACCGCGCTCACCGGGGCGTAACTCGATGGATTGAGGCATGTTCTCCATCACCAGGCCGTCGGGGACGTGATCGAACACCAGCAGGGTCAGTGGCTGTGGGTAGTCGTGCTCCAGTGACAGGCGTACTTCTCCCCAGCGTCCCAGCGCCAGGCTGCCGGGTATCGTCCTATGTACCCGGGCGCAGGGGCGGTAGCGTAGCCGTGCAGCATCCAACATCGCCAGCAGCAACAGGGCCAACAGCAGGCCCCAGGCCACTGAGTGCAAGGTGCCGGGCAAAGTGAACTGCAACGCCGCCGAAGCGCCCAGCAGAATGTTCAGGCCGAGTAGCACGCCCAGCCAGGTCAGCAGCAGACGGGTCGGTTTCATGGCTGCGTCATTGCCTTGGTGCCGCAATCTGGTCGAGTAATTGCTTGAGCACCTGGTCCACCTCCAACCCCTCGATGTCCAGTTCGGGCGCGATACGTACCCGATGACGCAACACTGCCAGAGCGCAGCCCTTGATGTCGTCCGGGGTCACGAACGCTCCACCGCGCAGCAGCGCCCGGGCACGACCACCACGTACCAGGGCGATGGAGGCCCGTGGGCCGGCGCCCAGGGCGAGCCCGGGCCAACTGCGTGTGGCCCGCGCCAAACGCACGGCGTAGTCGAGTACCTGTGCATCCACGGGCATATCACTGGCGATCTGTTGCATCTGTACCACATCCGCCGCTTGCAGCACGGTGCGTAACGGTTGTACATCCAGCATGTCGGCCCTGGATGAGCGGGTTACTTCGCGCACCATGTCCAGTTCTTGTTGTGCATCGGGATAGTCCATGCGGACCTTGAGCATGAAACGGTCCAGTTCGGCCTCAGGCAAAGGGTAGGTGCCCTCCTGCTCGATAGGGTTCTGGGTGGCCAGCACCATGAACGGCTGGCCGATGGGCAATGCCTCGCCCTCAAGCGTGACTTGGCGCTCCTGCATGGCTTCGAGCAATGCCGCCTGGGTCTTGGCCGGGGCGCGGTTGATCTCGTCGGCCAATAGCAGGTGGGTAAACAGCGGCCCCTTGCGTAGTTTGAACTGTTCGGTACGTAAGTCGTACACGGCGTGGCCAGTGACGTCGCTGGGCATCAGGTCCGGGGTGAATTGGATGCGTGCGAAATCGCCGCCGAAGCAACGGGCCAATGCACGTACCAGTAACGTTTTGCCCAGGCCAGGTACGCCTTCGAGCAGCACGTGGCCACCTGCAATCAATGCGGTGAGTACGTCGTCAATCACCGGGTCCTGGCCAATCACCGCCTTGCGCAGCTCAACACGCAGGGCCTGGGCCTGCTGGCTGGCGTATAGAAGGTTTTGCGTGGCCGCTGAAAAGTCGCTCATAGGGCATTCCTGAGGGTTTGCAGGCACGCCACCTGACGGCTGAAGTCGGCGCTGGAAAGCCGTTTTGCCGTAAGTGGGCCGAGCGCCTGGCTGATGACATGAGGGGGTTGTCGTGTCAGGTGTTCCAGTACCTGCCATTGTTCTGCAGTGTCGAGGTGTTCGAAGCCTGGATGGCGTCGGCGGGCGGTGCGCAGGATGTCGAGCTGCAAGGCTTGCAACAAGGTGCCCTGGCCACTGCGACGTAGCAGGAAGTCGGCACTGGCCTTCAAGTGTTCCTGTAGCTGCCGGCGTGCTTTGGGGGCTGGCGCCTGGATCGGGCCTTGGCGCATACCGGCCTGCCAGAGCGCCAGGGCAACCAGTGCGGCGAGTGCGACGAGGGCCTGGGGGAAATAGCGGACCAGCAAGGTAAACAGATCATCCACGTTGCTGTTGAATAGCAACGTGACGTCAGTGCCTTGGTTCAGGTACCACAGCAACCAGGCGTTATCGTGCTGGCCGATAGCAGGGGTTTTCCACAGGTCACTGTCGGTGAGTATCGTTACGCGGCCTTGTCCCAGGTCGCGTTGCATCAAGTGGCTGGACTTGGCGCTGTTGGCTGAAAACTGAGCCAGGTGCTTGGGGTCGGTGAGGTTGAAGTCGGTGTTAAAACTGAAGTACGCGGGGGCGGTTTCGTTGTCGACATAGAGCTTGGTCAGGTCTGGTGCTCTCTTTTTGTGTGGGCGCACCTGTTCCTCGAAGGTATCGCTCCAGGTTTGGTGGATATTGAGGCGATCAAGCAGCAGGTCGCCGCTTTTGCCGGTCTCTTCATCCCACAACGCTTCGGCGACCAACAGCAGGTGGCCACCGGCTTTGGCCCACTTCAGCAGTTGTTCGACCTGGCCTGGAGTCATGTTGCTGCGTTCTCCCAGCAACAACAGGCTATGGCCTTTAGCGGGCAGGTCTTTGAGCCTATCAAGGCCGTTGGCATGCTCTACGGCCAGGCCATGCTGGCGAAGGAAATGCTCGGCAGCCAGGTAGGTGTTGGCCCGTGCTTGCGGTGACGGGCCGCGATCCACCACTTCCTCATAGGGCGTTGCCTTGTGCCAGGCATACAAACCGCCCATGCCCAGCAGGCCAGCCAGTAGCAGGAGCATCCACACCAATGGCCGGCTCATTGGTTCACTCCGCCACTGAAGAGTGCACGCCAGTCGCTGCACAGTTTTTGTTGGGTCGAGGCAGACGGCAGGCGGTGGCCATACGCGAGGTTTTGCCAGTGATGTGTCAGCTCGTCACTGAACGCCAGTAACTGTGGTTGCTGCAAATGATGAACGTGCCTGAGCACCTGGCTTTCGGTATCGGCGCTTTTCAGTGGCAGGTCGAACTCATGCAATAGCCGGCTTAGCAGGCCGCGATACAGCAGGCCAAGGGCCTCCCGAGGTTGGGTGGGCCATAGCCGTTCGGCGGCACTGGCGATGTCTTCGGGCAGTGTCTCGACCCCCAACGCCAGCCCGAACAGCTGAGTGGGGGCAGGTTTGACTGCTTTGAGACGAGGCCGCCGGCTGTGGCTGACAAACGTGTGGAACCATTCGCGGTAGCGCCATACCACCAGGGCCAGCCCGCCAATCATCAGGCTCCACAGCAGTATTTCCAGGCCTTGGGCGAGGTGTTTGAAGGTGTCGCTGTTGAAGTTGTCCAGCAATGCCTGCAACCAGTCGGGGAATTTTCCATCGCCGTGGGGCTTGTTTTTAACGGGCGTTTTTTCTTCGCCAAAACGATAGCGGGTGACGGTTTCCGGATTCTTGAAGGGCGGTTTTTCCAGTAATGCCTTGATCGATTGGCTGGCGGCCTGGGGGGTGAGCGACTTGGCGCTGATTGTTTCGTCCGCCATGGCCGATGGGGGCAGTTGCACCAACGCCAGCCCGACGATGAGCAACAAAAGCGGTGCAACACTGCTCAGGCGCTGGCGCAAGCGGCGGAATACCAGCTCCAGGTCCCAAGCCTCCAGAACGGTGCGCCGGTTGAGGTACAAGCTGAATCCGCACGCGACGTAAATGGGTTCCCAGAACACCAGGACCAAGGCATAGAAGGCGTTGCTCAGATGGTCCAGCCATAAGCCATTCGGGCCTGCCAATACCAGCCGCTGCCAATCCCAGTCCAGCTCAACCTGCTCCGGAATGAATAGATAGAACAGGGCCATGCCGCCAAACCATAAGCTGATTTCCAAATGCACCCCGATGGTTGTCAGCCAACGCGCTGCCCCAGCGTTGCGTTGCAACAGTATCCCCAGGCGCTGTTGACGCGCCTGACCCGCGAGACCTTCAAGTTGGCTGACGGGCAGCACGAAGCTACGACTCAGGCTCAGTCGGCGCCAGGTCAGGCTGGCGAACAGTTGTCCTTTGAGCAAGTACGGCCAATGGCGAACGGCTTGTTTGAGGGTGGGCGTTTCACCAAACAGGGCCTTGGAAAGTATGTACAGCGGCAAGCGCTCGAAGGCCGGCTTGAGCCACCAGAACAGGAACATGGCTAAAGACGGGTGCCTCCAGAGCAGCACAGTGAGCAAGGTAAACACGGGCAGGCTCACCAGCGCCCAACTGGCCATCAGCAGGAAACGATGCTCACGGGCCATCAGTACCCCGAGATCCATGGCTTCCCAGGAGGTACGTGGACGAATCACTACGCTGGAGTCAGTCAGGCGCATGGCGATTCCGACCAGCGAGGATCAGGTAAGCGGCCACCAGCAACCACAGCAGAGCGCCTACGAGGTACTTGATCCAGGGATCAATGGCGGTGGTAGAAGACCAGTAGGCTTCAATAAACGCAGCAATCAACAAAAACACCATGACGCCGCAGAGCATCTGCACGCTTTTGCGCGCCGCCAGGCGCAGGGATTCGCCACGCGTCAAATGCCCGGGAGCGATCAGCGACCAGCCTAATTGCAAACCCGCCGCACCGGCCAGAGCGATGGCGCTGAGCTCGAATGCACCGTGACCAATGACAAAGGACCAGAACGTCTGGCCATAGCCGATTTCAGTCAGGTGCCCGGAGATCGCCCCGATGATCAAACCGTTGAAAATCAGAAAGAACACGCTGCCCAGGCCAAACAGCAGGCCGGCGGCAAACGTCTGGAAGGCGATGCCGACGTTATGCATCACGTAGTAGCCAAACATCATCCAGTCTTCGCTGGAGGCGCGCTCGGCGGCGCGCCCCAGGCGACTGGCTTCGGGGTCGTACATGCCCTGCATCTCAGCCACCTGTTGGGGGCTGACGATGCTGTAGATCAGGTCGGGAAACAGGTAGACCAGCAGGGCTATGCCCGCCAGGCTGCCGAAGAACAACAGGCTGGCGATCAGTACAAAGCACCATTGTTCGCGTACCAGGCGTGGGAAGTCGGCGAGCAGGAAAGCCAGTACCTTCGCTCCCAGGTGGCTGCGATGGCGATACAGTTGCTGGTGGCCGCGCAGTGCCAGTTGTTGCAGCGGGTCGATCAGATAACTGCTGTAGCCGCGCTCCTGGGCCAGGGCCAGGTGTTGGCATAGGCGTCGATATTGATGAGGGAAGTCAGCAATGTCGTTGGCCTTGGTTTTGCCTTGTTCCAATTGTTTCAGGTGGTCGGCAAAGGCTTGCCATTGTTGCTGGTGGCGGCTCTCAAAAAGGCTCTGTTTCATGTAGGCCCCAATAACCCGCGAGCCACGCCATTAAGTTGTTCCACGGCACGGGCCGGGGATACTTGCAGGGGCGCGGCGAGGATGGCAGCCAGCTCATGCGTCCTTTCGGCAGACAGCTCAGCCTGGCGTTCTGCGAAACCGAGGATGGCTCGCTGTTCGCCGAGACTCAGTGCAAAGGGCAGGCGCAGGGCGGTCGCCTGGGGGATCCGGGGGCGGGCCAGCGGCTGTTCGCGATAGACCACCAGCGTACCGGCGGCCAGGTCGCCGAGCCGCTTGAAGTGCGGATGTTGCAGGCAACTGATAGCGCCGAGGAAGTAAGCGAATGGCAGCATGTCGACAAAGCGCAGCAGGTTACGGATCAATGACCCCGACCAACCGATGGGCGTGCCGTCGTCCTGTATCACCCGCAGGCCCATGACCTGTTTGCCTGGGGAACAGCCCTGGTTGAGGACTTCGAACAGCACCATGTACCACCAGCTGACCAGGAACAGGAGCAGTGAGCCCAGGCCAATCCCAATGTTGCCAAGCAGCGCCAGGGGCACAAGCAGGATGCCCATGATCACCCCACGCACGCCCAGGTCGAACGCAAAGGCCAATGCACGTGGCGGCAGGCCAGCGGGGCGTAGGGGCAGGTCGATACCCTCCGGGGTCTCGATCTGGTAGTGGGTATCCAAAGGAGCTGGTGGCATTGCGATCCTTGGCAGTGCAAAGCGACTAAGAGACACGGATGCTAGCAGTGTCGACGCTGGAAGCAACCACTCAAGATTTTGCTGGATGTTTGTACAGTCAAGGTATCGCTGGCCCCTGACGCCTTGCAGCGCCTAGACTTTGCCGGTCTTCAGCACAGGAATAGCCCGTGACCTCCATCTTCTGGTACGACTATGAAACCACCGGGATCAACCCGCGCAGCGATCGCCCGCTCCAGGTAGCCGGCATTCGTACCGACCTCGAACTCAACGAGGTCGGCCCGCCGATCAATCTTTATTGTCAGCCCGGCGACGACATCCTGCCCCATCCGGCGGCGTGTGCGATCACGGGTATTACCCCGGATGTGCTGGCGGAGAAGGGGCTTGTCGAGGCCGATTTCATGACGCGTGTACACGCCGAACTGGCCGCGCCAGGCACGTGTGGTGCCGGGTACAACACCCTGCGATTTGACGATGAGATGACGCGCTACAGCCTGTACCGCAATTTTTTCGACCCCTATGCGCGCGAGTGGCAGGGCGGCAACAGCCGTTGGGACTTGATTGACGTGGTTCGTACGGCCTACGCCCTGCGGCCGGAGGGTATTACCTGGCCGGAGCAGGAGGGGCGTGTGACGCTCAAGCTCGAGCGTCTGACTCAAGCCAATGGCATCGATCATGGCCAGGCCCATGATGCGTTGTCTGATGTACGCGCAACCATCGCGCTGGCGCGGCTGGTCCGAGACAAGCAGCCCAAGCTGTATGAATGGCTGTTTCAACTGCGTAGCAAGCAGCGAGTGATGGATCAGGTGCGGCTGTTGCAACCGATGGTACATATCTCCGGACGGTTTTCCGCCGAACGCCATTATTTGGGAGTCGTATTGCCTCTGGCCTGGCACCCGCGCAATCGCAATGCCTTGATCGTCTGCGACCTGGGACTTGATCCCCAGGGGTTGCTTGACCTGGATGCGGATACCTTGCGCGCGCGCCTCTACACTCGCCGTGATCAGCTGGCGGAAGGCGAGCTGCCGGTGCCCCTCAAGTTGCTGCATATCAACCGCTGCCCGGTCGTAGCCCCGTTGAAAGTGCTGCGCGCGCAAGATCGCGAACGGCTGCAATTGGATATGGATACTTACCAGGCGCGGGCACTGCGGCTGACTGACGCACAGGAAGTTTGGCGTGACAAGTTATCGGCCATTTACGCCGAGGAAGATTTTGCCGCGAATGCAGACCCGGAGCAGCAGCTCTATGATGGTTTTATTGGCGACCGTGACCGCCGCCTATGTGAACAAGTGCGTATGGCAGAGCCGGCACAACTAGCACGCCAGCAGTGGCCCTTCGATGATCATCGTTTGCCGGAATTATTATTTCGCTACCGTGCCCGTAACTTTCCTGACACCTTGAACAGTGAGGAGCAACAGCGCTGGAAAGTTTTCTGTCAGCAACGTTTGTCGGACCCGGAATGGGGCGCGCCGAATACCCTGTTGGCGTTTAAGCAGGCGCGAGAGGAGTTGCTTGTTAGTGCTACACCGTTTCAGTGCCAGGTACTGGATCAATGGCAGGGCTATGCCGATTCCTTGGCCGCTCGCTTGAAGCGGTAGCCGGATAACTGCGGAGTATTCAGGCAATAAAAAAACGCCAGCAAGCTGGCGTTTTTTAATGTGTTGCGTATCGGCTGCAGGTCTGACCAGGCTTAGCCCAGCAGGGTCGCCCAGCCTTCAACCACGTCACCGCCCCACTTGGCTTTCCACTCTTTCAGCGTTTTGTGGTTGCCACCTTTGGTTTCAATCACTTCGCCGTTGTGCGGGTTTTTGTATTGCTTGACCTTGCGAGCACGCTTGGTGCCGGTAGTTTTCACAGCGCCACGCGGTGCTTTAACTTTCGACTCTGGATCCAGCAGCGCGATGATGTCACGCAGGGATTTGGAGTATTCACCCATCAGGGTGCGCAGTTTGCCTTCGAATTCCAGCTCGGTTTGCAGCTTGTCGTCTTGGGACAGGTTCTTCAAGCGGGCTTGCAGCTCTTTAATAGCTTCTTCGGTGGCGCGATATTCGTTGATCAGAGACATGTGGACTACCTTATGTAGAGCGCTGATTGACAGGGTGAGTGGCCTAATAATAGTCAGGCGATTTCACCAAGTAAACATTTAAGAAGATATTTATGTGAATTACATTGAAAGTTTGTCGCAAAGCTATGCAGTCGAGTTAATTAGTAGGGGGGGCGCCTAAAGATACTCAGCTTATTTTCTTGCTAACTGCCTGGGCGTACCGATGTACGGTCATATAAGGGGGGTAAACCCTTACGCTATTAAGGGACGTAGCCACGGCCGGTGATCAGAATAAGCGGCAAGGAATACTGCAGTTTTTCTGCGCAATCGCTAGAATAGCGGCCTTTGTGAAGTTCTGGAGTTTCCCCCTAATGCGCACTTTTCGGCTGGTGATTGCTTGCCCGGACCGGGTTGGCATCGTTGCCAAGGTCAGTCACTTTCTGGCTTCCCACAACGGTTGGATCACCGAGGCGAGCCATCACTCGGACGATCTCAGCGGTTGGTTTTTCATGCGTCACGAAATTCGTGCCGATACGCTGCCCTTTGGCCTGGAAGCCTTCCGCGAGGCGTTCGCGCCGATCGCCGAAGAGTTTTCGATGACCTGGCACATCACCGACACGGAGCAGAAAAAGCGCGTCGTGCTGATGGCCAGCCGCGAGTCACACTGCCTGGCAGACTTGTTGCACCGTTGGCACAGCGATGAGCTGGACTGCGAGATCGCCTGTGTGATCTCCAACCATGACGACCTGCGCAGCATGGTCGAATGGCATGGCATTCCTTACTACCACGTACCGGTCAACCCGCAAGACAAGGAGCCCGCGTTCGCCGAGGTCTCCCGTCTGGTCAAGCAGCATGAGGCTGACGTGGTGGTGCTGGCGCGCTACATGCAGATCCTGCCACCGCAACTGTGCCGCGAATATGCGGGCAAGGTGATCAACATTCACCACAGCTTCCTGCCATCGTTTGTCGGTGCCAAACCCTATCACCAGGCATCCCTGCGCGGCGTGAAGTTGATTGGCGCGACCTGCCACTATGTCACCGAAGAGCTGGATGCCGGCCCGATCATCGAGCAGGACGTCGTGCGCGTCAGCCACAGTGACAGCATCGAAGACATGGTGCGTTTTGGCCGTGATGTCGAGAAAATGGTGCTGGCCCGTGGCTTGCGTTACCACCTGGAAGATCGCGTGCTGGTGCACGGCAACAAGACAGTGGTGTTCTGATAGCCACGTTTTGATTGAAGGCTTTCTATTGAAGAAGCAAGGGCCTGGGCGTTAAATCGTCCCAGGCCCTTTTTCTTGGCCTGGCATTGAGGATCGACTGATGAGCGACCCGCTGGATAAAGCCACCTCCAAAGCGCCCGCAACCTTGGGCGAAGGCTGCTTGAGTCGATTTGACCCCGATGAGCTGGACGTGGAGGACGGCACCGAATTTCCTGGCGCCGCCGCGTTGTGGGAGCAAGAGCGGGGCAAATCCGACACCCAGGAAGACTGATGGCCCGCCGCACTGCAAGGCGGCGGGCGCTGGCGTCAGATCCGGAAACTGCCGACCAACTGCTTCAAGCGAGACGCTTGCTGTTCCAGGTCGGTACAGGCGCGCAGGGTTGATTGCAGGTTTTCCACACCTTCCTGGTTGAGGGTGTTGATTTCGGTGATGTCCATATTGATCGACTCCACCACGGAGGTCTGTTCTTCGGTAGCGGTGGCCACCGATTGGTTCATTCCGTCGATCTCGCCAATACGCAGGGTCACGCTATTCAAACGTTCGCCGGCCAGGTTGGCGATTTCCACACTGTCCTGGCTGTGGCGTTGGCTTTCACTCATGGTGCTGACGGAATCTCGTGCGCCGACCTGCAATTCCTCGATCATCTTTTGCACTTGTTGTGCCGATTCCTGGGTTCGATGAGCCAGGTTGCGCACTTCATCGGCCACCACCGCAAACCCACGCCCGGCTTCCCCTGCACGTGCCGCTTCAATAGCGGCATTAAGTGCCAGCAGGTTGGTTTGCTGGGAAATGCTGGTGATCACTTCCAGGATCTGGCCGATATTTACGGTCTTACTGTTGAGCGCTTCGATATTGCTGCTGGAGGCGCTGATCATCTCGGATAACTGGTTCATCGCCTTGATATTGCGATCCACCACTTGCTGGCCATCTTCGGCCAAGTGGCGTGCATCACTGGCCTGATGTGAGGCTTGTGCTGCGTTGCGCGCGATTTCCTGGGCGGCGGCGCCCAGTTGGTTAATAGCGGCGGCGACACTGTTGGTGCGGTTGGCCTGTTCGTCGGAGTTGACCATCGACGAGTTGGAGGCGCTGACCACCCGCAGGGCCACTTCATTGACCTGCTCGGTGGCTGACGACACTTCGCGGATCGAGGTATGAATGCGTTCCACAAAACGGTTGAACGCATTCGCCAGGGTCCCGAACTCGTCATTGTTCTGGATGCTCAGGCGGCGGGTCAGGTCGCCCTCGCCGTCGGCGATGTCCTGCATGGCCCGGGTCATCAGGTGCAGCGGTTGCAGCAAGACGCGGATGAGCATGCCGAGCAGGGCGATGATGATCACCACGGCGATGATCGTGGCGATGACCGCAGAGGTTCGGAACTTGCTGAGCATGGCGAAGGATTTGTCTTTATCCACCGAAATACCCAGGTACCAGTTCACCGATGGCAAGCCTTTGATCGGTGTAAAGGTCACGATGTTGTCCTTGCCGTTGGCCTCTACGTCGCTGAAACCCGTGCTGATCTTCGGGGTGTTTTTCGGGTAAACGTCAGCCAGGGTCTTCATCACCAGGGCCTTGTCCGGATGCACCAGCACTTTGCCATCGGCACTGACCAGGAACGCGTAGCCCATGCCGCCGAAGTTCAGCGCGCCAATGTTGTCCACCAGGGTTTGCAGGCTCAGGTCACCGCCTACGACACCGATGCTTTGGCCGGCCTTGGCGCTGGGGGTGGCGATGGAGATGATCAACTGCCCGGTAGCGGCGTCGATATAGGGTTCGGTCAGGGTCGAGCCGTTACTGTTCTGGGCGCCCTTGTACCAGGGACGGACACGTGGGTCGAAGCCGTCCGGCATCTTGGTGTCGGGGCGAATGGTAAAGGCGCCTTTACTGTCGCCCACGTACGTCGCCATAAAAGAAGAGGTCAGCGCTTTTTGTTCCAGCAGGTTGGCAACCGCGGACGGCTCGGGGTTGATGGCAATGTTTTGTGCGGCGTTTTCCACCAGGACAATACGCCCGGTGAGCCAGGTCTGAATGTTGCTGGCGGTGACATCGCCCATTTCATGCAGGTAGTTATTGAGGTCGTCACGGATCGCGTTGCGTTGCAGGTAATCGTTGTAGAGGGTGAACAACGCGAAGGCGGCGATGACGATAAGGGAGGCTGCAAGCAGGATTTTGTGGCTGAAGCGCAGATTTTTATTCATGGCTTGTAGTGTCCGCTAAGGTCTTGATATCCGAAGCGCGTCCTTTTGGGAGGCGCAAAATGGCAGCGTCAAAAAAGGTGTGATATTTCTTGTGATAGCGCCGTTGGTCTATATAGGAATTATCTGACCTATTTTTAGTCTTTGTGGGTCTCACAACTGTCTATATCGACCTCGCGGTAATAAAGATTAACCATAGGTGACGAAATGCCTGATTTCACACAACTGCTTATCGGTGCCGGTCTCGACGGCCAGCCCATCGCCCAGTCCATGCGCTTGGCCAACCGTCACGGGTTGATTGCCGGTGCCACGGGCACGGGCAAGACCGTCACCTTGCAGCGCCTGGCGGAAGCCTTCAGTGATGCCGGCGTGGCGGTATTCGCCGCCGATATCAAGGGCGACCTTTGCGGCCTGGGTGCCGCTGCCAACCCCCAGGGCAAAGTCGCTGAGCGTATCGCCGGCATGCCTTTCCTTAACTACAAGGCTCAGGCGTATCCGGTAACACTGTGGGATATCCACGGGCAGTCCGGTCATCCGTTGCGCACAACCATCAGCGAAATGGGCCCGTTATTGTTGGGCAGCTTGCTGGAACTCACCGACAGTCAGCAGTCGGCGCTTTATGCGACCTTCAAAGTGGCCGACCGTGAAGGCCTGTTGCTGCTGGACCTCAAGGACCTCAAGGCACTGCTCAACCACCTGCGCTATCACCCGGAACTGCTGGGCGATGACGCGGCGTTGATGACCACCGGTTCCAGCCAGGCGCTGTTGCGGCGCCTGGCGGTGCTCGAACAGCAGGGCGCCGAAGCCTTGTTCGGCGAGCCGGCCTTGCAGCTCGAAGATATTCTGCAACCTGCCAGCGACGGTCGTGGGCGTATTCACTTGCTGGACGCCAGCCGCTTGGTACATGAAGCCCCCAAGGTGTACGCGACTTTCCTGTTGTGGCTGTTGGCGGAGCTGTTCGAGCAATTGCCGGAGCGCGGCGATGCGGACAAACCCCTGTTGGCGCTGTTTTTCGATGAGGCGCATTTGTTGTTCGCAGACACGCCCAAGGCGCTGCAGGATCGTTTGGAGCAAGTCGTACGCTTGATCCGCTCCAAAGGCGTCGGCGTGTACTTCGTCACTCAGTCTCCCGGTGACCTGCCCGACACGGTACTGGCGCAATTGGGCCTGCGTATTCAGCATGGTTTGCGAGCGTTTACCACGAAAGAGCAAAAGTCCCTGCGGGCGGTGGCGGATGGTTTTCGGCCCAACCCGACGTTCGATACCTTGTCGGTGTTGACGGAACTGGGCACCGGTGAGGCGCTGGTGGGGACCTTGCAGGAAAAGGGCACGCCGGAAGTCGTCCAGCGTGTACTGGTAGCACCGCCGCAATCGAGGATCGGGCCGCTCAGCGAGGCCGAACGTGCAGCGTTGATCGCCAGTTCGCCCCTGCTGGGCCGGTATGACAAACCCATTGATCGTGAGTCGGCCTATGAGGTGCTGATGGCGCGCAAGGAGCTTGGGCCTACCGAGGAGGCCGTACCGGCCGCCGAAGAACCCAGCTTCACCGATAAAGCCGGTGCATTCCTGGGGACTACGGCAGGCAAGGCGCTGAAGTCCGCGATGCAGCAGGCCGCCAATCAGATGGGGCGCCAGTTGGTGCGTGGCTTGCTGGGCTCGTTGCTGGGCGGTAGTAAGCGCAAGTAGACGATCAGGGTTTGGGCCTGGCATGGGCGGCGAGACGCTCCAATGCCGCACGCAGGCCCGGATCGCTGATCCCGTCGGCCGTTGCCTGGATGGTTTCGGCCGCATTCTCTGACAGATCCATCGCATGTCCCACCGTGCCTTGCACCGTGGTGGGCGGCTGGACCTTGAACTGAATGCGCATCAAGCCGGCAAACTCATCAAATGCCATCAGTTGCCGCTGCAAGCGTTTTTGTTGATAGCGCAGCCGCGTGGCCCAATGGCCGTCTGTGACAATTAACAGCAGATTACCTTCACGCCAGGATGCCACATGACAATGTTCGCGTGCGGCCGGTTGCAGCTGGCTTTCGAGCAGGCGTTGCAAATGGCCCAAGCGTTGCGCGTGGCCAAAGATGGCTTTCAACGGCTTGGCTTCGCGAAGCAACACCGCAGGCGCACGGGCTGTGAGAGGGCGAAATGCCATGTTTAGACACCTTAAGTAACAGTGCGCCCATCTTAGCAGAAAGCGCCGGTACGCCCCCGGGCCATGCGTCGAGTGGGTTTTACCCATGAAATCAATAGGTAACTTCTGTGCTTCATGGGTTGAAGTTCCGGCAAAAGCCCTTATTTTAAACAGGCCCTCTCACAGCCCCATGCCAGCGTCGGGGAATAACGCCACTTTCCTCCCCCACGATTCCGGGTAGAATGCGCGTTCGCATGCGGCCGTGAGGGCTGCTCGGGCCACTCACGGTGCG
Source organism: Pseudomonas sp. MWU15-20650 (assembly GCF_023242475.1). Lineage (GTDB taxonomy): Bacteria > Pseudomonadota > Gammaproteobacteria > Pseudomonadales > Pseudomonadaceae > Aquipseudomonas. Next base: position 261,805 of record NZ_JALJFG010000002.1, read on the forward strand.
CCCTCCATCCCTATGTGTGGAAGAACCTGCCGATATGTTTGCGCCTTTGTTAAAGAAACTTTTTGGAAGCAAGAATGAGCGCGAAGTTAAACGCATGCTCAAGACGGTGCAGCTGGTCAATGCCTTCGAAGAGCAGATGGTTGCTCTGTCGGACGAGCAATTGCGCGCCAAGACCCAAGAGTTCAAGGCCCGCATAGCCAAAGGTGAAACCCTCGACAAGCTGCTCCCCGAAGCCTTTGCGGTCGCCCGTGAAGCCGGTAAGCGTGTCATGGGCATGCGCCACTTCGACGTCCAGTTGATCGGCGGCATGACCTTGCATGAAGGCATGATTGCCGAAATGCGTACTGGTGAAGGCAAGACCCTGGTAGCAACCCTGGGTGTTTACCTCAACGCACTGTCCGGCAAGGGTGTGCACGTTGTGACGGTGAACGACTACCTGGCCCGCCGGGACGCCAACTGGATGCGCCCGCTGTATGAATTCCTCGGCCTGACCGTCGGCGTGGTTACGCCGTTCCAGCCGCCGGAAGAGAAGCGCGCCGCCTACGCCGCCGACATCACCTACGGTACCAACAACGAATTCGGTTTCGACTACCTGCGCGACAACATGGCGTTCAGCATGGAAGAAAAATTCCAGCGCGAACTCAACTTTGCCGTGATCGACGAAGTCGACTCCATCCTCATCGACGAAGCCCGTACTCCGCTGATCATCTCCGGCCAGGCCGAAGACAGCTCGCGCCTGTACACCGAGATCAACAAGCTGATCCCGCGCCTGGAGCAGCACATCGAGGAAGTGGAAGGCGTGGTGACCAAAGAAGGTCACTTCACCATCGACGAGAAGACCCGCCAGGTCGAGCTCAACGAAGCTGGCCACCAGTATGTCGAAGACATGCTGACCCAGATCGGCTTGCTGGCCGAAGGCGAAAGCCTGTACTCGGCCCATAACCTGGGCCTGTTGACTCACGTTTATGCCGGCCTGCGTGCCCACAAGCTGTTCCATCGCAATGTCGAATACATCGTGCAGGACGGCCAGGTTGTACTGGTTGACGAACACACCGGTCGTACCATGCCGGGTCGCCGTCTGTCCGAAGGCCTGCACCAGGCCATCGAAGCCAAGGAAGTGCTCAACATCCAGGCTGAAAGCCAGACGTTGGCCTCCACGACCTTCCAGAACTACTTCCGTCTGTACAACAAGCTGTCCGGCATGACCGGTACGGCTGACACCGAAGCGTTCGAGTTCCACCAGATCTACGGTCTGTCGGTCGTGGTTATCCCGCCGAACAAGCCACTGGCGCGTAAAGACTTCAACGACCTGGTGTTCCTGACGGCCGAAGAGAAATACGCGGCAATCATCAACGACATCAAGGACGGTATGGCTCAAGGCCGTCCGATCCTGGTGGGTACTGCCACCATCGAGACTTCCGAGCACGTGTCCAACCTGCTTAACAAGGAAGGCATCGAGCACAAGGTTCTCAACGCCAAGTTCCACGAAAAAGAAGCCGAGATCATTGCCCAGGCCGGTCGTCCTGGCGCACTGACCATCGCTACCAACATGGCCGGTCGTGGTACCGACATCCTGCTGGGCGGCAACTGGGAAGTGGAAGTGGCCTCGCTGGATAACCCGACCCCTGAGCAGATCGCCCAGATCAAGGCTGACTGGCAGAAGCGCCACCAGGCCGTGCTGGAATCCGGTGGCCTGCAGGTGATCGCGTCCGAGCGTCACGAATCGCGCCGTATCGACAACCAGTTGCGTGGTCGTGCCGGTCGCCAGGGTGACGCCGGTTCCAGCCGTTTCTACCTGTCCCTGGAAGACAGCCTGATGCGTATCTTCGCCTCTGACCGGGTGAAGAACTTCATGAAGGCACTGGGCATGCAGTCCGGTGAAGCGATTGAACACCGCATGGTGACCAACGCCATCGAGAAGGCCCAGCGCAAGGTTGAAGGTCGTAACTTCGACATTCGTAAGCAACTGCTCGAGTTCGATGATGTCAACAACGAACAGCGTAAAGTGATCTATCACATGCGTAACACGTTGCTGGCCGCCGACAACATTGGCGAGACCATCGCTGATTTCCGTCAGGACGTGCTCAATGCCACCGTCAGCGCCCATATCCCGCCACAGTCCCTGCCAGAGCAGTGGGATGTCGCCGGCCTGGAAGCTGCGTTGAAGAGCGACTTCGGTGTCGACCTGCCGGTCCAGCAATGGCTGGACGAAGACGACCACCTGTACGAAGAAACCCTGCGCGAGAAGCTCATGACCGAGCTGCTGGCCGCGTACAACGAAAAAGAAGAGCAGGCGAGTGCCGAAGCCCTGCGCACCTTCGAGAAACAAATCGTACTGCGCGTACTGGACGACCTGTGGAAAGACCACCTGTCGACCATGGACCACCTGCGTCACGGTATCCACCTGCGTGGCTATGCCCAGAAGAACCCGAAGCAGGAGTACAAGCGCGAGTCGTTCACGTTGTTCTCCGAACTGCTGGATTCGATCAAGCGCGATTCGATTCGCGTGCTCTCCCACGTTCAGGTGCGTCGCGAAGACCCGATCGAGGAAGAAGCTCGCCTGCGCCAGGAAGCCGAGGCATTGGCGGCACGCATGCAGTTCCAGCATGACGAAGCACCGGGCCTGGACGCACCGGAAGTCTTGGGCGAAGAGGTCGATGTGGCCCTGGCTCAAACCCCGGTTCGCAACGATCAGAAGCTGGGCCGTAACGAGCTGTGCTGGTGCGGTTCGGGCAAGAAGTTCAAACACTGCCACGGCGAAATCAACTAAGGTTTTCGCCTGACGCTGCAATACCCCGCGCCGCGACCGGCATCAGCCGTCGCGGCGTTTTGCCATTAATTTCACCGTCGATAGCGACGGCACAGACATCACCTAATTTTAAGGAGCGCATTCATGGCTGTTGGTCTTGGTCCTTTGCCCACTTTGCACCCGGTCGCCGGTTTTGAACTCGGTATCGCTTCGGCCGGCATCAAGCGCCCGGGGCGCAAGGATGTAGTGGTGATGCGCTGTGCCGAAGGCTCGACTGTCGCGGGTGTATTCACCCTCAACGCGTTCTGCGCCGCGCCGGTAATCCTGGCCAAGCAACGCGTTGCCGGCTCTATCCGTTACCTGCTGACCAACACCGGCAATGCCAACGCCGGCACTGGCGAGCCTGGTCTGGTAGCTGCCGCGCGCACCTGCGCCAAGCTGGCGCAATTGACCGGTGTGGATGCCAGCCAGGTACTGCCGTACTCCACCGGGGTGATCGGTGAGCCGCTGCCTGTGGAGAAAATCGAAGGTGCCCTGCAAGCGGCGCTGGATGACCTGTCTGTGGATAACTGGGCGGCTGCCGCCACCGGCATCATGACTACCGACACGTTGCCCAAAGGTGCGAGCCGCCAGTTCGTGCATGACGGCGTCACGGTCACCGTGACCGGTATCAGCAAAGGTGCGGGCATGATCCGCCCGAACATGGCCACCATGCTTGGCTATATCGCCACCGACGCCAAGGTTTCCCGCGACGTGCTGCAGCGCCTGATACTGGACGGCGCCAACAAGTCGTTCAACCGCATCACCATCGATGGTGACACTTCGACCAACGACTGCTGCATGCTGATCGCCACCGGCAAAGCCAACCTGCCGGAAATCACCGAGGCCAGCGGCCCACTGTTCGCGGCTTTGAAGCAGGCGGTGTTCGACGTGTGCATGGACGTGGCCCAGGCCATCGTGCGTGACGGTGAAGGCGCGACCAAGTTCGTCACTGTTGAAGTCAACGGCGGCGGCAACCACCAGGAATGCCTGGACGTGGGTTACACCGTGGCGCACTCGCCGCTGATCAAGACGGCACTGTTTGCTTCGGACCCGAACTGGGGCCGCATCCTGGCGGCTGTCGGCCGCGCGGGTGTGCCTGACCTCGACGTGAGCAAGATCGACGTGTACCTGGGTGACGTATGCATTGCGAGCGGTGGTGCCCGCGCTGAAACCTACACCGAAGCCCAGGGCTCGGCGGTGATGCAACAGGAAGAAATCACCATCCGTATTGAATTGGGTCGCGGTGAGTGCAGCGAAACCATCTGGACCACAGACCTGTCCCACGAGTACGTGAAGATCAACGCGGAATACCGCACCTGATACCAAGAGGAAACCGGCGGTGAAACGAGTGCATGTAGCAGCAGCGGTGATTCGTGGTGTCGACGGCAGGATCCTGCTGGCGCGCCGCGCCGATACCCAGCATCAGGGCGGCCTTTGGGAGTTTCCCGGTGGCAAGGTGGAGGCCGATGAGTCGGTGGCCACGGCCTTGTCCCGCGAATTGCAGGAAGAGCTGGGCATCCAGGTCACCCAGGCGCGGCCGCTGATCAAGGTGCAGCATGACTACCCGGACAAGCAGGTATTGCTGGATGTCTGGGAAGTCTCGGCCTTTACTGGCGAGCCCCACGGTGCCGAAGGGCAGCCGTTGCAATGGGTGGCGCCTCGGGACTTGATCAACTATGAGTTCCCGGCAGCGAACGCTCCGATTGTGGCCGCCGCACGCTTGCCCGCCGAATACTTGATCACCCCGGGCGAACTGGAAACGCCGACACTGTTGCGCGGTATCCAGAAAGCGATCGCAGGCGGCATCAAGCTGGTTCAACTGCGTGCGCCCAACGGTTACGACCCCAAATACCGTGACCTGGCGGTGGACGCTGTTGGCTTGTGTGCCGGTAAGGCACAACTGATGCTCAAGGGGCCGTTCGAGTGGCTGGGGGATTTCCCTGCCGCCGGCTGGCATATGACTTCGGCGCAGTTGCGCAAATACGCCAGTAAAGGCCGGCCGCTGCCCAACGACCGCTGGTTGGCGGCCTCTTGCCACAACGCTGAAGAGCTGGCGTTGGCGGAAATGATGGACGTGGATTTTGTCACCCTGTCACCGGTGCAGCCGACCCAGACTCATCCGGATGCCCAGCCGTTGGGTTGGGAGCAGGCGGCGCAGTTGATCGGCGGGTTCAGTAAGCCGGTGTTTCTGTTGGGCGGGGTAGGGCCAGCGGAGCGAGAACAGGCTTGGGACGCTGGGGCTCAGGGGGTCGCGGGTATCAGGGCGTTTTGGCCGCAAGTTTGATATTGCTTTGAGGGGCATCATCGAGAGCAAATCGAATCGTCGTACCGCCCCTCCTACATTTTGACCACATTCCAAAGTCGGAACTCGGTCGAATGTGGGAGGGGGCTTGCTCCCGATGAGGCCCCGTCAGTCACCTGAAAAATGTCAGTGTGGCTTGGCAGCGGCCTGCCATAACACTTCAGCAACACCTTGGCGCCGGGCAATCACCCTGGCCGCCACAAACAACAAGTCCGACAACCGATTGATATACGCCAACCCCACGCTTTCCAGCGGCTCCAGCGTATTCAACTGCTGGCAGCGTCGTTCCGCACTGCGCGCCAGGCTACGACACACATGGGCTTGGGCGATCAACGCCGAGCCGCCAGGCAGGATGAAGTTCTCCAGCGGCCCAACCTCCTCATTCCAGCGGTCAATCGCTGCTTCCAGCCGATCCACTTCCGCCGCATTCAACGCTTTGTACTCCGGCATCGCCAGCTCGCCGCCCAGATCGAACAAACGATGCTGGCAAGGGGTAAGCACCTCAATCACCTCCTGCAGGCCCGGATGCTTGCCGCTCTGTTCTTCAAGGTTGGCCAACAGCAAGCCCAACTGACTGTTCAGGGTGTCGACCTCGCCAATGGCTTCCACACGTGGGTGGTCCTTGGGGACGCGACGGCCATCGCCGAGGCCGGTCTCGCCCTTGTCGCCGGTACGGGTGTAGATCTTCGACAGGCGAAAGCCCATGGTCAGTGCTCCAGTTGGGTAAGTTCATAAGGCGGCAGTTGGCTGCCAGCCAAGGGCAGGCGCAGGGTGAAGCAGGTGCCTTGGCCGAGGGTGGAGTGAACCTCCATCTGGCCTTTGTGGTTGTTGGTGATGATGAAATACGAGACTGACAGCCCAAGCCCGGTGCCTTGACCGATTTCCTTGGTGGTGAAGAACGGTTCGAACGTGCGTTTGCGCACGTTCTCGCTCATGCCAATGCCGTTGTCTTCCACCTGGATCTCCGCCCAAGGCGGGTTGAGACGAGTGCGCAGGGTGATGCGGCCAGGCTCGCTGTCGTCTTCACGCAAGTGAATGGCTTGAGCGGCGTTCTTCAGCAGGTTGAGCAGTACTTGTTCCAGTTCATTGGCAGTACCGGGTACCGGGCCCAGGTTCGGGTCGAACTGGCGGATGATTGCTTGGCCCTTGAAGTCGAAGCCGATGGTCAGGTCGAAGTCATTCCCGGCGATTTCCACGGCCTGGTCGATCAGTGCAGGTAAATCGCAAGGGGCCATTTGCCGATTGCTGCGCCGACTGAAACTGAGCATATGGGTGACGATCTTCGCCGCTCGTGCCCCGGCTTGCTGAATGCCATCGAGCAATTGCGGAACCTCGCGGCTTTGCAGGTAACGATTGACCATGTCCAGTTCGATGCCTGCCTGCTCGGCGTGCTCCTGGTTCTTGGGCAGGTCGGGGGACAGGCGACGGCGGATGTTCTGCACGTTATGCAGGATCGCCCCCAAGGGGTTGTTGATCTCATGGGCCATGCCGGCGGCAAGGCCACCGACGGAGAGCATTTTTTCTGATTGCACCATCATTTCTTCCAGGGACAGGCGCTGGGTGATGTCGTCGATACGGATCACCACGCCGCGTCCGGCACCGCCCATCAACGGGTAAAAGGTCAGGGCGTAATGCTTGGGCTCGTCGTCCTTGACCCAGGTGACCCGTTCGATCCGTTCCACCGTGTGTTGCTCGACCGTCGCCTTGATCTGCGGCAGGTACGGCTTGAGTGGCTGGAACGCGAGGTAAATCGGTTGGTTCAGCGCTTCGTCCAGGCGCGTGCCGGAGAGGGCTGTGGCTTCCTGATTCCACTGGGTGACGTAGAGCTGTTCGTCCAAGGCGATCAGGGCCGAAGGCATGGAGTCGATAATGCTGTTCAGGTAGTTCTGGAAGCCGGTGAGCTTTTTCTCGATCTTGCTGCGCACCTGCACTTCCAGTTCCAGCTTACGGTTGGTGTGGCGGGTTTCTTCGGCCAGGCCCTGGGCCTGATCGTAAGCGGCCTGGGAGTCATCGCGCGCGCGCTTGAGTTGCTGCTCACGGGCTTCGATGCGCGACAGCATGGTGTTGAAGGCTTCTGCCAGGCTGCCGATTTCGTCATGGTTGCCACGCCCGGCACGCAGGGAATAGTTCTCTTCACGGGTGACTTGGCGTGACAGCTCTTCGAGTTCATGGATGGGGCGTGTGATCAAGCGTTTGATCTGCCGTGCGATGACCAGCCATAGCAATACACTGAAAATCAGAATGCCCAGGCTGGCTGTCAGCGTGCCGGTATAGAACGCCATGGGAAGCTCACTGCTGGCCACCAGCAGTAAATGCCCGGAAGGTTGGCCGGCACGGGGCAGGGTGATGACCTGGTTGCTGCGAAACTCAGTGAGGCGCCAGGCTTCGATGTGCCGGTAGCTGTCCGGTAGGTGCAGGCGGTTGCTGTGCTGCATCTGTGCCAGTCGCGTGCCTTCGCCGTCGTATAACGCAGCGGCACGCAACGGTGAGTAGCTGGTCAGTTCATTGAGCAGGGCGTCGGCCTTGGCCGGGGATTCGAGGGCCTCGGCGGCGAGTGACGGGTTGGACACCAGGCGGCCAATCGCCTGCAACGCCTGGGGGGCCATGCTTTCCTGGGAGATCCAGTAGGCGGCACTGATAAACGTCAGGTTGGCCACCAGCAATACGGTGGTCAACAGCACCAGCAGGGCCGCCAGCAGTTTCTGCCCTACTGGTAGGTTTTCAAGGCGCTGGCGCAGTGGCATCAGGTTTTTTCCAGGTGATAGACAAGTAGGCAGGGTAGCGCGAGCCTCAGTCGCTGGCCAATCCGCGTGCGAGCAAATGCTCCACCAGGCGCGCTTGCACTTGTTGCAAGTGCGGCAAGACCAACCGGTGGCGCTCGGCCGCCTGGCAGGCGTAGCCCAGCAGGTAGCTGATTTCGGTGCGCCGGGCGTTGGCGACGTCCTGGTACATGGAGGAGTAATTGGCGGCCGTGGCCTGGATCACGCGCTCCACTTCACTGTGCAGGTCCTGTGCGGCTGCCGGTTGGCCGCAGCACTCCAGCAGTTCAGCCAATTCAGCGCAAAGCGTAGCCACTTCACACTGGTGGGCCTGCAAGCCACCGTTGCGGCACTGGTAAAGCACGGTGAGTGGGTTAATGGCGCAATTGAGGGCCAGCTTGCGCCATAGGCGCGTGAGAATGTTGGTGGCCCATTCGTGGGGGATGCCGGCTGCTTGCAGGTCGTCCAGCCACAGCGGTGGCGTGGGGTGGCCTACGTCCCCCAGCCAGGTATAGCCGTGGCCGGCAAACACCACGCGCCAATCGCCCTCGCGGAACGCGCCTTCGGTGCTGGAGGCATAGATGCAGCGGGCCTGGGGCAATTGCGCTGCCACCGCGTCCTGGCTGCCCAGGCCGTTTTGCAGCAGGATCAGTTCGGCGCCCGGTGCCAGCCGCGGTTGCAACGGTGCAATTGCATGTTGGGCATCGTAGGCTTTGCACGCCACCAGCAGGCGATGAATTGGTTCAGGGCTGTCGGGCGTTTCGCCGATCACTGGATAAGTCCGTTCTACGCCATGCTCCACCAGCGTCAGCCCGGGCCCTGCCTGATAGCTGGCCAGGCGCGCGTCATCGCGCAAGATCAGCCTCACTGGTATGCCCGCGCGAGCCAGGCGTGTGGCCCAGAGTGTCCCCAGGCTGCCGGCGCCGAGAATATGCCAGGTGGTCGACATCAGTTTGTGCTCCGTAGGGTCGCTCACAGTGAACGGGGCGAAAGAACCGCTATAATGCCTCGGCATTTTAGCTCGGGCGCGCTCCATCTCTACTGAGTCCGCCCCTTATATTGGAGAAATGACATGCCTTCGTTCGACGTGGTATCCGAACTGGACAAACACGAAGTCACCAACGCCGTCGAGAACGCCGTCAAGGAGCTGGACCGCCGCTATGACTTGAAAGGCAAGGGCAGCTTCGAATTCAAGGAAAAGGAGCTGACCGTCAACCTGACCGCTGAAGCCGATTTCCAGCTGGAAGCGATGATTGAGATCCTCAAGTTGTCCCTGGTCAAGCGCAAAATCGACGCGCAATGCCTTGAAATCAAGGACGCCTACGCCTCGGGCAAGCTGATGAAGCAGGAAGCCGTGCTCAAGGAAGGCATCGACAAGGAGTTGGCGAAGAAGATCGTGGCGCATATCAAGGATGCGAAGCTCAAAGTCCAGGCCGCTATCCAGGGTGAGCAGGTTCGCGTGACCGGCAAGAAGCGCGACGACTTGCAAGAAGCTATCGCTGCACTGCGGGCCAAGACCTTCGACATGCCGCTGCAGTTCAATAACTTCCGCGACTGATGGCACTTTGGGGAACCTGTGGGCGTTTTTGACGTCCCACGCCCCAGAACCTGCGTCGACATTAGAGCCCTACGGGGCTCAATTGCGTTAATGGGTACTCACATAAAGCCGCACATCCGCGAAACAGGAGAATGTAGATGGATTTGAACGCTGAACTGGATCACCTGATCAAGACCTCCGAGTCTTGGATCCCGATGATTATGGAATACGGCAGCCGGGTGTTGCTGGCCGTCATCACGTTGGCCATCGGCTGGTGGCTGATCAACATATTGACCCACCGCGTGGGCCGTCTGTTGGCGCTACGTAACGCGGACCTGGCGCTGCAGCACTTCATCACCAGCCTTGCGAACATCGCCTTGAAAGTCATGCTGATCGTCAGCGTGGCCTCGATGATCGGTGTAGCAACCACCTCGTTCGTCGCTGCGATCGGTGCCGCCACCCTGGCCATCGGCCTGGCATTGCAGGGTAGCCTGGCGAACTTCGCAGGTGGCGTGCTGATTCTGTTGTTCCGTCCATTCCGTATTGGTGATTGGATCGAAGCCCAGGGTACTTCCGGTACCGTCGACAGCATCCAGATCTTTCACACCGTGATTCGTACGGGTGACAACAAGACGGTGATCGTGCCGAACGGCATCCTGTCCAACGGCATCATCACCAACACCAACCGTCAGCCAACCCGCAAGGTGGTGTTTGACGTGGGTGTGGACTACGAGGCAGACCTGCAGAAAGCGCGTGAAGTCCTGCTGGAATTGGCGAAAGACCCGCGCGTGCTGGCTGAACCTGCACCTGTGGCGGTGGTTTCGACCTTGGGCGACAGCGCCATCACAGTGTCCCTGCGTTGCTGGACCAATACGCCGGATTACTGGGATGTGATGTTTAAGTTCAACGAACTGGCGCGTGATCGTTTGAAAGCGGCGGGGATTGATATTCCGTTCCCGCAGCGGGTTATTCGCGTGATGCAGGAGTCGGCTACGAAATAACCCAAACTAAGTGCATCAGAACTTGGCTGAAAGGTCAGGTTCGATGCGTTAGTTTAATCTCGATAGTTAGCTTGCTAGTTATTTTGAGCGTGTAATAATTTTGAAATAAAGAAGCCGCCCCTTTGTTCGCAAAGGGGCGGCTTCTTTGTTTAAGGCCGAAGCCTTAAGTCATCGTTGTAATTGAACGGGCAATTACAAGATGTTCAGCGGGTACTGCGCGATCAGACGCAGTTCGTCGATAGACGCCGAACCGTAGTACACGCCGTCAGACGAACGATAGGTCGCTTGACGTACGCGCAGGCTCAGGTCTTTAGCCGGGCCGCTCTGGATCACGTATTTGGCTTCAATATCACGTTCCCATTCTTTGGCATTGGTAGTAACGCCGTTATCGGCGCCGCTGCCAGTGACATAACGAGTCATGAAGCTCAGGCCCGGCACGCCGAATTTGGCCATGTTCAGGTCGTAGCGAGCTTGCCAGGATTTCTCACCCTCGGCGTTGAAGTCGGAACGCGCAACGGAGTTGGCCAGGAAGATCGTGCCGCCGCCGTCTACGCCGTAACCGTAGTCGCCATCACCGCTAACCTTCTGATAGGCCAGGGTGAAGGTGTGAGCGTCGATGGTGTAGGCGCCTTGCAAGCTGTAGGCACGGTTGTTGAGCTTGGTGGTGTTGTCTTTTTCTGCGCGTTGCAGACCGGCGCCATCGCTTTTGGTGTCGTAGATGTTGAAGTCTACGGCCACGGATTGGTTTTCGTTAATCGCGTGGGTCCAGTTTACGTTGGCGTAGAGCTTCTTCCAGTAGTCCTCGACTTTCGAGTAGTAGAGGCTGGTGGTGAGCTCTGGGGTCCAGGCGTAAACGCCACCCACGAAGTTCGCAGCTCTCAGGCCACGGCCGGTGTCGGGCTCGTAGCTGCCGATACTGTCCTTGTAGGTGTGATCTTGTGCAACGATCGAGGTGAAGTGACCTGCTTCGAGTTTCAGGTCCTTGATCTCGTTGCTGGTCAGAGAGATACCTTGTGGCAGCTCAGGGAGCAGACGGCTGTCATCGGAGGCGAACACCGGTGCGGTGGTGTATTGGTCACCTACTTTCAGTACGGTGTTGGAAAGACGGAACTTAACCGCAGCACCACCTTTGGAGTAATCGTCTGCCGAGCGACCGTCAGAGCCGGTAGGGAACAGGCCGGTGCCGGCGCGACCCTTGCCGCTGTCGAGCTTGACGCCCAACAGGCCAATGGCATCCACACCGACACCGATGGTGCCTTGGGTGTAACCCGAGCTGAAGAGGCCGTGGAAGCCGAGACCGGTTTCTTCACGGCGACTTGGGCCGGAATCGTTGTTACGGTAGTCACGGCTGAAGTACAGGGTACGAGTCAGAATGCTGGCTGTGCTGTCTTCAATAAAGCCTTTGGAATCGTCCTGGGCGGACGCCATTGCGTACTGCGAAACGCCGGCTGAAACAGCCAGGGCGATCATGCTCCACTTCATCACGCGCATCGTGATTTGCTCCTTTGGTTTTAGGAAGAGTACTGCCGTCCCACCTGTATTTTTATCTGGGCGGCTCTTTCTTTTTTGTGTCGGCGCAAAGTTATATCACGCAGACTCTATTGACGATACTTACTCAACTATCCTTTCAGCTTCTTTACGAGGCTGTCGTAAATTGCTAGCTCCGTGTCGCAAATCCACAGTCCGACTGTAACCGGACTGACAACTTCAATGCTGTTTTCAGACGACTTTCAAAGTTTGAAATCTTCCTGGTCGCGCATTGAACCGCTACTGTTTTTTATCGCGAAACACCTGTGTCCGAACGGGTGCTGTTGCCGACGATAGAGGGGTGAATGCAACAAGCGTGCACAAAGCTGTAACCGGATGTAATTTTTTCGTGAAAAACGTTACGGCAGTGTAAAAACCGCATAAGCCCGGGCTTTTTACGCCGTTTGGTTTGGGCTTGACTCCTGGGTATTACGCCTGTCTGGTGGTACAAAAAATCTGAACCAGGGCAAAACGTTACCGGTTGACCCTCTCAAGTGGGTAATCGGCGGATCCCTTTGACGCATCGGTGTGTCATTTTGGTGCATCCCGTCGAGGCCCGATTTAGCGTAGCTCAAATATTCGCCTGCCTCGAAAGGGTGCACATTTTTTATCCGCTTACCGCTTGGCGTCGTGAAGCCCAGGGCATTCGAAGGTATGCTGGGCGCCTGAAACTGACCTGCCGAATGGAGTGCCCGCGTGTTCGCCTTAGATCAACGCCTGCAACAAGACACATTGGCCATTGGGGATTTCCCGCTCTGTCGCCTCCTGCTGTCCAATGACTCGAATTACCCCTGGTTCATCCTGGTGCCACGCATCGACGGTATCAGCGAAGTGTTTCAGCTGGATGTCGCAGATCAACAGACGCTGTGGAAAGAAACCACGGCCCTGGCGCAAGTGCTCAACGACGGCTTGGCCGCCGACAAGATGAACATCGGCGCGCTGGGCAATGTGGTCAGCCAGTTGCACGTGCATGTGATTGTGCGCAAACGTGATGACGCCGCCTGGCCGGCCCCGGTCTGGGGCAAGCATCCGGCCCGGCCCTATACCGAAGAGCAAGTGGCGGCTATTCGTAGCCGGCTGCGCGAGTTATTGCCTGCCGGCTTCACCTTTAACCAGGACTGAACCATGGACCTGCAAGCCCGCGTCACCGACCTGGAAAGCCGCCTGGCCTTCCAGGACGATACCATCGAAACGCTCAATGACATCCTGGTCACCCAGCAGCGAGCAGTTGAGCGCCTGCAATTGCAAATGACTGCGTTGCTCAAGCGTCAGGAAGAAATGGGCGGCCAATTCGAATCATCCGAAGAAGAAGCGCCGCCGCCTCATTATTAAACCGCGTGTATTTGACCTGGCCTCCATAAAAAAACCGCGACCCAGCCAAGCTGGATCGCGGTTTTTTATTGCGCCCAGGGGCGTATCAGCGACGTGGCAATGCCGCGATCACGTCTTCAGCTTGCAGGCCCTTGTCGCGGTTCATCACCGAAAACTCCACACGTTGGCCTTCGACCAGGACGCGATGGCCTTCACCGCGAATAGCTCGGAAGTGGACGAAAATATCGTCACCCGAATCGCGGGAAATAAAGCCGAAACCTTTGGAGGTGTTGAACCACTTGACGGTCCCGGTATCCCGGTTGGTCATGTCGTAGTTTTGCGATGCGGCCGCCGGGGACGAACGGTAGAAGCTGATGGCCAGATGAAGAACGATGGCGACCACCGCAAGCACCAGGCTGAGCAGGATGGCCGGGTGGCCACCGACTTCAGGCATGGGGGCCAGGAGGGTGAGGGTTTGAACGACAACGGCCAGTACCAGCAGCGCGCTGACCAGGTTTTGCAGTTGATGACGCGTGCCTTTGTTCCAGTAAGGGATTACCGGTGCCAGCGTCAGGTTAAGAAGGCCGAACAAGGCCAGGTACAGAGCGTCGTGTTGTTCCAGATAGGGAGGGCTTCCCTGTTGCAGGCTCGGGATAAAGGACAGCAGCAAAGCTGCAACGCCCGTTAGCAGGTGGACGATTTTCAACATTTTGATTAACTCACGTTAAGAAGGATCACGAGGAAGAGCTGACTGGCACGGTTCGCTTCTGAACAATGGGAGGCGGTGAGCACGTGCGCGGGTATCAGCCTATGTGGCGTGCCACAGAAATGAACGGCAACCACACGACGCCTATTTAACAGCAAAGGCTGTGCCTACTCAAATCAAGCATTTCGGGGTGTTGCGCCCGCTGCGGCATTTCTGCGTCAAACGCTTGTCCTAGACAGGTGCAGGCTTTTTTAGCGGCATTTCGAGCATCCACCTACATCCCAAAAGGCTTGCCAGCCTGGGACATATAAGTGGAGAGGGGCGATTTGTCGCACGTCACCTGAGGGTGTCGGGCTGCATGCAGCGTGCACGCTTGCTAGAGTGGTTCTGCACCTGATCAATGAATGCTGGTCAATTGAAGGGGAAAAACATGGCAATCGATATTGGTATCAGCGAAGAAGACCGTAAATCCATCGTCGACGGACTTTCGCGGCTGCTGTCCGATACCTATGTACTGTATTTGAAGACCCACAACTTCCATTGGAACGTCACAGGCCCCATGTTTCGTACGCTGCACTTGATGTTTGAAGAGCAGTACAACGAACTGGCGCTGGCCGTGGATTCCATTGCCGAGCGTATTCGTGCCCTGGGTTTCCCGGCGCCCGGCGCCTATTCGATCTACGCACGTCTTTCTTCCATCAAGGAAGAAGAGGGTGTGCCAAGTGCCGAAGAGATGATCAAGCAACTGGTCGCTGGCCAGGAAGCGGTCACGCGCACCGCGCGTGGCATCTTCCCATTGCTCGACAAAGTCAGTGACGAGCCGACGGCGGACCTGCTGACCCAGCGGATGCACGTTCACGAGAAAACCGCGTGGATGCTGCGTTCCCTGCTTGAAAACCAGTAACCGTCGAACCTGAGTGGCGCCTCCCAGGCGCTGCTCGCTTGTTTCCCTGCGCTTCCTGGCGTTGTCCTACGACTATCGACTCCCCGTCTTCTGGCTGCTCTTCGCTTCCTGCTGTTTTATAGGCCCACTGCTCAATGGGAGAAACCCATGGGCTGTTGTTTGGCAATGGAGTGTCAGCTGTATGTCATGTGGAGTGGGTAAAGGTGTCATGGAAACCTGTGGTTTTCACAAAATAAAGATCGATCCCTTCACTAAAGGGTTCGATATGGGGCTGGCCAAGCCATTGTCTCGGTCGGTGAGGCTCAACGGGTTTTCAACCTGTCTGCGGCTTGAACAGATTTATTGGAATATCCTGACGGAAATAGCCAGGATCAATACCTGTTCAGTCAGTGCGTTGTTGTCCTACGTCGATCGGGAAGTACATTTGCGCCATGGGGGAGTGAAGAACTTCAGCGGGCTGGTGAGGGTGGTGTGTGTGGTTCACGTCTTAAAAGGCCGCGTTGCCCCCTTGAACCCGGAGTAATCCGGCGGTGCCGGGCCCGGCCCTTGACCCGAGAGGGCCGGGCCTCGGGCAGAAAGCCGGCTGCGCTGCCTCGATTTACCAGATATAATCCCGCGCTTTGCTGCGCGTGCCGGGTCTTCACCGGCAAGGCATGCGCGGCGCAGTAACGATCTGATCGCCGAGACATCTCCATGCCCATGTACGATTATCAATGTGCTTCCTGTGGTCATCAGTTGGAAGCCATTCAAAAGATCAGCGCAGCGCCGCTGGTCGATTGCCCCGCCTGCAAGGCACCGGAGCTCAAGAAGATGTTGTCCATGCCAGGCTTCCGCCTCAGCGGCAGCGGCTGGTACGAGACCGACTTCAAGACCGGCTCGAAGAAGAATCTGGCGGGCGGCGACAAAGCAGACTGAGTTGAACTCTACGCGCAGGCTCCTGCATTATCCGTCCCCTGCTTAACTGTACGGTGACGAGGCAAGCCTGCCACCGAATTTCGAATTACGAGAAGTGAAACCACGACCATGATGCGCAGCCACTATTGCGGCCAACTGAACGAGACCCTGGAAGGTCAGGAAATCACCCTTTGCGGATGGGTTCACCGTCGCCGCGACCACGGCGGGGTAATCTTCCTCGATATCCGTGATCGTGATGGTCTGGCCCAGGTGGTGTTCGATCCGGACCGCGCCGAGAGCTTCGCCGCCGCCGACCGCGTGCGCAGCGAATACGTTGTGAAGATTACCGGTAAGGTTCGCCTGCGTCCGGCCGGTGCCGTGAACGCGAACATGGCGTCCGGCGCCATCGAAGTGCTGGGCTACGAGCTTGAAGTGCTGAACGAATCGGAAACCCCGCCGTTCCCACTGAACGAATATTCCGACGTGGGCGAAGAAACTCGCCTGCGCTACCGCTTCCTGGACCTGCGTCGTCCGGAAATGGCTGAAAAGCTGCGTCTGCGTTCGCGCATGACCACCAGCATCCGCCGCTTCCTGGATGAGAACGGCTTCCTCGACGTCGAAACGCCGATCCTCACCCGGGCCACCCCGGAAGGCGCGCGTGACTACCTGGTGCCTAGCCGTACCCACGCTGGTAGCTTCTTCGCCTTGCCGCAGTCGCCGCAGCTGTTCAAGCAATTGCTGATGGTGGCCGGCTTCGACCGTTACTACCAGATCGCCAAGTGCTTCCGTGACGAAGACCTGCGTGCTGATCGCCAGCCTGAATTCACCCAGATCGACATCGAGACCAGCTTCCTCGATGAAAAAGAGATCATGGGCCTGACCGAGCAAATGATCCGCAACCTGTTCAAGGAAGTGCTGGACCTGGAGTTCGGCGAATTCCCGCACATGACTTTCGAAGAAGCCATGCGCCGCTACGGTTCCGACAAGCCAGACCTGCGTAACCCGCTGGAACTGGTGGACGTGGCCGACCAGCTCAAAGAAGTCGACTTCAAGGTGTTCAGCGGCCCGGCCAACGACCCTAAATGCCGTATCGCCGCCCTGCGCGTGCCTGGCGGCGCGAGCATGCCGCGCAAGCAGATCGACGACTACACCAAGTTTGTCGGCATCTATGGTGCCAAGGGCCTGGCGTACATCAAGGTCAACGAGCGTGCTAACGGTGTTGACGGCCTGCAATCGCCGATCGTGAAAAACATCCCGTTGGACAACCTCAACGCGATCCTGGATCGCGTTGGCGCGGTCGACGGCGACATCGTGTTCTTCGGTGCCGACAAGGCCAAGATCGTCAGCGAAGCCCTGGGCGCGCTGCGGATCAAGCTGGGCCACGACCTGGACCTGCTGACCTGCAAGTGGGCGCCGATGTGGGTTGTCGACTTCCCGATGTTCGAAGAGAACGACGACGGCAGCTTCAGCGCCTTGCACCACCCGTTCACCGCACCGAAGTGCTCCCCTGAAGAGCTGGAATCCAACCCGGCAGGCGCGTTGTCCCGTGCCTACGACATGGTGTTGAACGGCACCGAACTGGGTGGCGGTTCGATCCGTATTCACCGCAAAGAGATGCAGCAAGCGGTGTTCCGCCTGTTGGGCATCAACGAAGCGGAACAGGAAGAGAAATTCGGCTTCCTGCTCGACGCCCTGAAATACGGTGCACCGCCGCACGGTGGTTTGGCATTCGGCCTGGACCGTCTGGTGATGCTGATGACCGGTGCCCAGTCGATTCGTGAAGTGATCGCCTTCCCGAAAACCCAGAGTGCTGCGGACGTCATGACCCAGGCTCCAGGTGTGGTGGATGCCAAGGCACTGCGCGAGCTGCACATCCGTCTGCGCGAGACGCCGAAGGCTGAGTAAGGCTGCTGCGTGAAAGCGCATTGAGGTTTACGCAGTCTTAAAGGCGCATCTTCGGATGCGCCTTTGCGTTACAAGGGCTGCATTTTCAAAAGAGAAGTCCGCCTGGGGCGGGATTGATAAGGTTTCTACAGAATTTCGGAGTTGTGTTATGGCTGGCCATTCCAAGTGGGCGAACATCAAGCACCGCAAAGAGCGTCAGGATGCCAAGAAAGGCAAGATCTTCACCAAGTGGATTCGTGAACTGACCGTCGCCGCTCGTCAAGGTGGCGGTGACCCAGGCTCCAACCCGCGTCTGCGCCTGGCGCTGGACAAGGCTTTGGGCGCGAACATGAGCCGCGACATCATTGATCGCGCCGTGGCCCGTGGTGCCGGTGCGGCCGATACCGACGACATGGTCGAGTTGAGCTACGAAGGCTACGGCCCAGGTGGCGTGGCGGTGATGGTCGAGTGCATGACCGACAACCGCAACCGTACGGCCGCAGCCGTGCGTCACGCGTTCAGCAAATGCGGCGGCAACCTGGGCACTGATGGTTCGGTGGCTTACCTGTTCGAGCGTAAGGGGCAGATCTCTTTCGCGCCGGGCGTGGATGAGGATGCGCTGATGGAAGCCGCGATGGAGGCGGATGCCGACGACGTGGTCACCCATGAAGACGGTTCCATCGACGTATTCACCTCGTTCGCCGGCTTCTACGCGGTGCGTAACGCGCTGGAAGCTGCCGGTTTCAAAGGCACTGACGCGGAAATCGTGATGCTGCCGACCACCAGCGCCGAGCTGGACCTGGACGGTGCGCAGAAGGTGTTGAAGATGCTGGATATGCTCGAAGACCTGGACGACGTGCAGAACGTCTACTCCAACGCCGACATTCCTGAGTCTGTAGCCGAACAGCTAGGCTGAAGAATGTGGGAGGGGGCAAGCCCCAATGCCAGTCAGTTAAGCGCTAGAGCGAGCAACCGGTAACCTGTGGCGAGCGGGCTTGTTGTGGCGAGCGGGCTTGTCCCGCGTTGGGGCGCGTAGCGCCCCCAAAGAAGAACGAATGCGGTGTACCCGATACTCCGCAGAGACAGCTTTTGGGGCTGCTGCGCACCCCAACGCGGGACAAGCCCGCTCGCCACAGTGATAGTGTTCTTAACTGACAGATTGCCCCCTCCCACATTTGAGCTTTGGTGTATCAACCAATGTGTTTATCCAACCCGCAGGCGTTATGACTTTAATCCTAGGTATCGACCCCGGTTCGCGCATCACCGGTTTTGGCGTGGTGCAACAAACCCCGCGCGGCTGTGTGTACGTGGCTTCGGGCTGTATCCGCACCGGCGCGGGTGAGTTGGCCGAGCGCTTGCAGATCGTCTATCGCGGCGTACGTGAAGTCATCCAGACCTATGGCCCGGTTACCATGGGCATCGAAAAGGTCTTCATGGCCAAGAACGCCGACTCCGCATTGAAGCTTGGCCAGGCCCGTGGTGCGGCGATTGTCGCGGGGGCCGAGGAGGGCATGGAGATCGCCGAATACACCGCGACCCAGGTCAAGCAGGCGGTGGTCGGCACGGGGGCGGCCAACAAAGAGCAAGTGCAGATGATGGTCATGCACATGCTCAAGCTCACCTCAAAACCGCAGATCGACGCCTCCGACGCCCTGGCCATTGCCATTTGCCACGCGCACACCCGTTCCAGTCTGTTGCCTCACGGCTTGGGCACTGCACGCAGTCGTGGCGGGCGGCTGCGTCTCTGATAGCATCAGCGCAATCGTTATTTCCGGTCAGGCTTTGCTCTGACCTCCAAGCTTTAAGGATCTGAACCGTGATTGGACGCTTGCGCGGCACCTTGGCTGAGAAACAGCCACCGCACCTGATTCTGGATGTAAATGGGTTGGGGTATGAGCTGGAAGTGCCCATGACCACCCTGTATCGCCTACCATCGGTCGGTGAGCCGATAACCCTGCACACCCATCTGGTGGTGCGCGAGGACGCGCAACTGCTCTATGGTTTCATTGGCAAGCGGGACCGCGACTTCTTCCGCGAGCTGATCCGCCTCAACGGCGTGGGCCCTAAACTGGCCCTGGCATTGATGTCGAGCCTGGAAGTGGACGAACTGGTACGTGCCGTCTCGGCCCAGGACACGTCGGCCTTGACCAAGGTGCCGGGCGTCGGCAAGAAAACCGCTGAGCGCCTGCTGGTGGAACTCAAGGACCGTTTTAAAGCCTGGGAAGTGGTACCGAACATGTTTGCCCTGGTGCCGAACCAGCCGGATATGCCGGCGGCCCAGGTCGCCAGTGCGCAAAGCGATGCCGTCAATGCACTGATCTCCCTGGGCTACAAGCCGCAGGAAGCCAGCAAGGCCCTATCGGCCATCAAGGACAAGAACCTGAGTGCTGAAGACATGATCCGCCGAGCCCTGAAGGGAATGATTTAAGTGATTGAAGCTGATCGTCTGATTGCGGCCACCGGCCCGCGTGACCGTGAAGAAGTCCAGGACCGCGCCATTCGCCCCCTGAGCCTGGCCGAGTACATCGGCCAGCCTACCGTGCGCGAGCAGATGGAGCTGTTCATCCAGGCCGCGCGTGGGCGCAGTGAGTCGCTGGACCACACGTTGATCTTCGGCCCGCCGGGGCTGGGTAAAACCACCCTGGCCAATATCATCGCCCAGGAAATGGGCGTGTCGATCAAGTCCACCTCCGGCCCGGTGCTGGAGCGTCCAGGTGACCTGGCGGCACTGCTGACCAACCTTGAACCCCACGATGTGCTGTTTATCGACGAGATCCACCGGCTGTCACCGATCGTCGAGGAAGTGCTGTACCCGGCGATGGAGGACTTCCAGCTCGACATCATGATCGGTGAAGGCCCGGCGGCTCGTTCGATCAAACTCGATCTGCCGCCGTTCACCCTGGTGGGGGCGACCACGCGTGCGGGCATGCTGACTAACCCGTTGCGAGACCGTTTCGGCATTGTTCAGCGTCTAGAGTTCTATAGCACCGCGGACCTGGCGACCATCGTCAGTCGCTCGGCGAGTATCCTTGGCTTGCCGCTGGACCCGGAAGGCGCATTTGAAATTGCTCGACGCGCCCGTGGCACGCCTCGGATCGCCAACCGTTTGCTGCGTCGGGTGCGCGATTTTGCCGAGGTGCGGGCCAAGGGGCATATCACCAAGGCCGTCGCGGACCTGGCCTTGAACCTGCTGGATGTGGACGAGCATGGCTTTGATCACCAGGATCGGCGTCTACTCTTGACCATGATCGAGAAGTTCGACGGTGGCCCGGTGGGGGTGGACAGCCTGGCCGCGGCGATCAGTGAAGAACGCCATACCATCGAGGATGTACTGGAGCCGTACCTGATTCAGCAGGGCTACATCATGCGCACGCCAAGGGGCCGAGTGGTGACGCGTCACGCCTATTTGCACTTTGGGCTAAACATTCCGTCACGATTGGGTGAGATGCCCGTAGTAGACGAATTCCTCGATGCAGTGGACGATTAAAAAGGCCACGCGGGTCGATTTATTCGGGGATTGTGCTGTCCTAGTGGCTGGTGTCGTCATTCAGTCGTTATAAATGTTTCAGAGAATGAAAAAACAGTTGCCCTGCCGGATTGGCAACCTGAGGAGTAAGCACTAGAGTATGCGCGCGCAAAACGGGGATCAGTCGTTCGCACATCGCTGTCGCGTTTATTACGAGGACACCGATGCCGGCGGCATCGTTTATTACGTCAATTACCTCAAGTTCATGGAGCGGGCTCGAACCGAGCGGCTACGGGAGCTGGGCTTTGCCCAATCCCAGCTGGCAGGGGAGGACCTGTTATTCGTCGTGCATTCCAGCGAGGCGCGTTATCACGCACCGGCGCGACTGGACGACGAACTGCTGGTTAGCGCTGAAGTAATCGAATTGAACCGTGCCAGCCTGCGTTTCAAGCAGCAGGTCAGGCGGGCAACGGATGCAACGCTGCTCTGTGAGGGGCAGTTCCTGGTGGCGTGTGTGCGCACCAACAGTTTGAAACCTCGGGCCATTCCCGAAACTCTACGTGCGGCCTTTGCCGCCGTGAGCGGCGCGGGTAAACAATCAAAGCAGGAGATTTAGCGTGGAACCTACCGTCGTCGACCATTCCTCCATGTGGAGCCTGGTCAGCAATGCCAGTGTTGTGGTTCAACTGGTCATGCTGACCCTGGTAGCCGCATCGGTTACCTCTTGGGTCATGATTTTTCAGCGCAGCAACCTGTTGCGTGCCGGTCGACGTGCCCTGGAGAGCTTCGAGGAGCGCTTCTGGTCGGGTATCGACCTGTCCAAGCTGTATCGCCAGGCCGGCAGCAACCCCGACCCGGACTCGGGCGTCGAGCAGATCTTTCGTGCGGGCTTCAAGGAATTCTCCCGCCTGCGCCAGCAGCCGGGCGTTGATCCGGAAGCGGTGATGGAAGGCGTGGCCCGTGCCATGCGCGTTGCCATCTCCCGTGAAGAAGAGAAACTGGAGCAGAGCCTGCCGTTCCTTGCCACCGTAGGTTCCGTCAGCCCGTACATCGGCCTGTTCGGTACCGTTTGGGGGATCATGAACTCCTTCCGTGGCCTGGCCCAGGCTCAGCAAGCGACCTTGGCCACCGTGGCCCCAGGTATTGCCGAAGCCCTGATCGCCACTGCGATCGGCCTGTTCGCCGCTATCCCCGCAGTAATTGCCTACAACCGTTTTGCTGCCACCAGCGAAACGTTGATCGGCCGTTACTACACCTTCGCCGATGAATTCCAGGCGATCCTGCACCGTAAAGTGCACACCAGCGAAGAATAAGCAGGTAATTCCCAATGGCTTTAATCGCTCGAGCTCGCAAAAAGCGCAAGCCGGTCGCCGAGATGAACGTAGTGCCCTACATCGACGTGATGCTGGTGCTGCTGGTGATCTTCATGGTGACCGCGCCGATGCTCAACCAGGGCGTGAAGGTTGATCTGCCCAAGGTTTCCAGTGAAGCCTTGCCGCAAGACAACAACACTCAGGTCCTGACCATTTCGATCAAGGCTGACAAGACCTATTACTGGAACCTTGGCAGCGAAGTCGACACCCAGAAGCAGCAGGACAAGGCCCTGACCTTGCCGGCGATGACTGATGCGGTGACCAAGATCATTCGCTCCGGCAACGAAGGCGGCAAGCACACCCAGGTATTTATCCGGGGTGACAAGGCGGTCGACTACGGCTCCGTCATGGGCGCCATGGGCGGGCTGCAGAAGGCCGGCGTTGGTAACGTTGGCTTGATTACCGAGGCGCCCTGATGCAGCAACAGCGAGAGCCGTCCGCCTCGGAAAGCTACTTCTGGCCTGGCGTCTGGGCAATTGCCCTGCACGTCCTGGTGTTTGGCATGCTGTTCGTCAGCTTTGCCATGACCCCGGACCTGCCGCCAGCCAAGCCGATCGTGCAGGCGACCCTGTATCAGCTGAAATCGAAAAGCCAGGCCACCACCCAGACCAATCAGAAGATTGCGGGTGAGGCCCAGAAGTCGGCTGCGCGCCAGACTGAAGTCGAGCAGATGGAACAGAAGAAGGTCGAGCAGGAAGCGGTGAAGGCTGCTGCGGAACAAAAGAAAGAAGAGGCGGCTCAAAAGGCCGAGGAATCGAAAAAGGCTGACGAAGCGAAGAAGGCCGACGAGGCGAAAAAGGCTGATGAAGCCAAGAAAGCCGAGAAAGCTGCCGAAGCTAAAAAAGCCGAAGAGAAAAAATTGGCTGATATAGCCAAGAAGAAGACTGAAGAAGAAGCCAAGAAAGCTGCCGAAGAAGAGGCCAAGAAAAAGGCCGCTGAAGAAGCCAAGAAAAAGATAGTCGAAGACGCGAAGAAGAAAGCCGCCGAAGACGCCAAGAAAAAAGCTGAAGCAGACGAGGCGAAGAAAAAAGTCGCCGACGACGCGAAGAAGAAAGCTGCCGCCGATGCCTCCAAGAAAAAGGCCCAGGAAGCCGCGCGTAAATCCGCCGAAGAGAAAAAGGCCCAGGCCTTGGCAGATTTGCTCTCTGACACGCCGCAGCGTCAGCAAGCCTTGGCCGATGAGCGTGGCGATGAAGTCGCGGGCAGTTTCGACGACCTGATTCGGGCACGGGCAGCGGAAGGTTGGACACGTCCACCTTCGGCACGCAAAGGCATGACAGTAGTGCTGCAGATCGGCATGTTGCCGGACGGTACGGTGACTTCGGTCAGCGTGGCCAAGTCCAGTGGCGACGGTTCGTTCGACAGTTCGGCGGTTGCCGCGGTCAAGAATATTGGCCGGTTGACCGAGATGCAGGGAATGAAACCAAGTGACTTCGCTCCCTATCGTTCATTCAAGATGACATTCACACCTGAGGATCTAGCCTTGTGAGAAACCTTCTTCGAGGAATGCTTGTCGTTATTTGCTGTATGGCAGGGATAGCGGCGGCGGATGAAAAGAACATCCTGGTTACCAGCGGTAGCGATCGGGCCACCCCGATCGCGGTCGTACCGTTCGGTTGGCAGGGCGGCAGCGTGCTGCCGGATGACATGGCCCAGATCGTCAGCGACGACCTGCGCAACTCCGGTTACTACGCGCCGATTCCGAAAGGCAACATGATCAGCCAGCCTACCCAGGCCAGCGAAGTCATCTTCCGTGACTGGAAGGCGGTGGGTGCCCAGTACCTGATGGTCGGCAGCATCGTGCCGGCCGGTGGTCGCTTGCAGATCCAGTACACGTTGTTCAACGTGGCCACCGAGCAGCAGGTCTTGACCGGCAGCGTGTCGGGCACCGCCGAGCAATTGCGTGACATGGCCCACTACATCTCGGACCAGTCGTTTGAAAAGCTCACCGGTATCAAAGGGGCTTTCTCGACGCGCCTGCTGTATGTAACGGCCGAGCGTTTCTCTGTAGACAACACGCGCTACACCTTGCAGCGTTCGGACTACGATGGTGCACGTGCAGTGACTTTGCTGCAGTCCCGTGAGCCAATCCTGTCGCCGCGTTTTGCACCAGACGGCAAGCGTATTGCCTACGTCTCGTTCGAACAGCGTCGTCCACGTATCTTCGTGCAGCACATTGATACGGGCCGTCGTGAGCAGATCACCAACTTTGAAGGCCTCAACGGTGCACCGGCCTGGTCGCCGGATGGTTCGCGCCTGGCATTCGTGCTGTCCAAGGACGGCAACCCGGATATCTACGTGATGAACATGGCTTCGCGCCAGATCTCTCGTGTGACCAGCGGCCCGGGCATCAATACCGAGCCGTTCTGGGGCAAAGATGGTTCGACCATCTACTTCACGTCCGACCGCGGCGGCAAGCCTCAGGTCTACAAGGCAAACGTGAACGGTGGCGGGGCGGAGCGTGTAACCTTTATCGGTAACTACAACGCCAACCCTAAGCTTTCGGCAGATGAAAAGACGTTGGTGATGATTCACCGTCAGGATGGTTTCACTAATTTCCGGGTTGCGGCCCAGGATTTGCAGCGCGGAACCGTAAAAATCCTTACAGATACCAACCTTGATGAGTCAGCCACTGTTGCGCCCAACGGCACCATGGTAATCTACGCCACCCGCCAGCAGGGCCGGGGAGTCTTGATGCTCGTGTCCATTAATGGACGCGTAAGGCTCCCACTTCCTACCGCACAAGGCGAAGTCAGAGAACCATCCTGGTCCCCTTACCTGAACTGACGCGGCGCTACAAAAAGATTTGCTTAACACACTGGGGTTCATTAGGAGTTTCACGATGGAAATGCTGAAGTTTGGTAAGTTTGCTGCTCTGGCTCTGGCTCTGTCCGTAGCCGTTGGTTGCTCGTCTAAAGGCGGCGACAATGCCGGTGAAGGCGCAGCTGTTGATCCAAACGCTGGTTACGGCGCTAACACTGGTGCAGTTGACGGCTCCCTGAGCGAAGAAGCTGCTCTGCGCGCTATCACCACTTTCTACTTCGAATACGACAGTTCGGACCTGAAGCCAGAAGCCATGCGCGCTCTGGACGTTCACGCCAAGGACCTGAAAGCTAACGGCGCTCGCGTTGTTCTGGAAGGTAACACTGACGCCCGTGGTACTCGTGAGTACAACATGGCTCTGGGCGAGCGTCGTGCGAAAGCCGTTCAGCGCTACCTGGTACTGCAAGGTGTTGCTCCAGGCCAACTGGAACTGGTTTCCTACGGTAAAGAGCGTCCAGTTGCAACTGGCAACGACGAACAGTCGTGGGCTCAGAACCGTCGCGTCGAACTGCGTAAGTAATTCGTCATGCGAACGTGCCGTCGTGCTCTAACTGTATTGGCTCTCAGCCTCGCACCGCTTGCGGTGTGGGCTGCGGTTCCTGTGGAAGATAGCAACTCTGGCTATAACAATAGCGGGAGCAGTTATCCGCCAGCGGGTTATGGCACGAACGGCGCCTATGCTGGGGGACCGGCGACTGCCGCTCCCTCGGCACAGGGCGAACTGTTCAACCAGCTGCAACGCATGCAGGATCAATTGTCGCAGCAACAAGGCACCATTGAAGTTCTGCAGAATCAAGTGAACCAGCTGAAGCAAGAGGGCCTGGAGCGATACCAGGATCTTGATCGCCGTATTGGAGCCGGTGCAGCACCTGCCGCTACTCCTGATAATTCTTCTGCCGGTGGCGCACCCAGTGCCGCTGCCGGTGGCGCAGCAGCGGGGGCCGCAGCTGCCGCCCCTGCTGCCAGCAGCGAACCGGGTGATCCTGCGAAGGAAAAACTGTATTACGATGCAGCCTTCGACCTGATCAAAGCCAAGGATTTCGATAAGGCCAGCCAGGCTTTTACCGCATTCCTGCGCAAGTACCCGAACAGCCAATACGCGGGCAACGCCCAGTACTGGTTGGGTGAGGTCAACCTGGCAAAGGGTGATTTGCAAGCGGCAGGCCAGGCATTTGCCAAGGTCAGCCAGCTCTACCCAAAGCACGCCAAGGTGCCTGACTCGCTATACAAGCTGGCTGACGTAGAACGCCGCCTGGGTCATACCGACAAGGTCAAAGGCATTCTGCAGCAAGTGGTGGCCCAGTATCCGGGTACTTCCGCTGCCCAGTTGGCCCAGCGGGACCTGCAACGCTTGTAAGCAATGCAGCCGTTTAGAAGAAACCCGCGCCTGGCGCGGGTTTTTTCGTTAGAATCCACGCCCTTTTATGAAACACGCTTCCTGGGGTTCACGCGTTGGCGCAATCCCTTGAAGTGCCTGACGGAGGCGGACAGCCTGTTTAGCTGTTACGCCCGTGGCGACTATGCAAGACACATTACGCATCACCGAAGTTTTTTACTCGTTGCAGGGTGAAACGCGCACTGCTGGGCTGCCCACCGTATTCGTACGGTTGACCGGCTGCCCGTTGCGCTGCCAATACTGTGACAGCGCCTACGCCTTCAGTGGCGGCACCGTGCGCGCACTCGACGATATCCTGGAGCAGGTTGCAAGCTATCGGCCGCGCTACGTCTGCGTGACGGGCGGCGAGCCATTGGCGCAACCTAACGCCATCCCTTTGCTCAAGCAACTGTGTGACGCCGGTTACGAAGTCTCACTGGAAACCAGTGGCGCCTTGGACATCTCTGCGGTCGACCCGCGGGTAAGCCGAGTGCTCGACCTCAAGACCCCAGGCTCCAAGGAAGCGCACCGCAACCTGTACGAGAATCTGGACCTGCTGACGGCCAACGACCAGGTCAAGTTCGTGATCTGTTCCCGCGAAGATTATGACTGGGCGACCTCCAAGCTGATCCAATACGGCCTGGAACGTCGGGCTGGCGAGGTGCTGTTTTCCCCTAGCCATCACGACCTGAACGCTCGTGACCTGGCTGACTGGGTGGTGGCGGACAACCTGCCGGTGCGTCTGCAATTGCAGTTGCATAAATACCTGTGGAACGACGAACCGGGGCGCTGACATGGCGGATCAAAAGCGTGCGGTGATCTTGCTGTCCGGTGGGCTTGATTCTGCCACCCTGGTAGCCATGGTCCGTGCCCAAGGCTATAGCTGCTACACCATGGGCTTCGACTACGGCCAGCGCCACCGCGCCGAACTGGCTGCCGCCGAGCGGGTTGCCCGTGACCTGGGTGTGGTCGAGCACAAAGTGATCGGCCTCAACCTCAATGGCATCGGCGGCTCGGCGCTCACCGACAGCAGCATCGATGTGCCGGAGGCGCCCAGTGAGGGCATTCCTGCGACCTACGTGCCAGCGCGCAATACGGTGTTCCTGTCCCTGGCACTCGGCTGGGCCGAAGTATTGAATGCCCGCGACATTTTCATCGGCGTTAATGCACTGGATTACAACGGCTATCCCGACTGCCGCCCCGAATACGTCGAGTCATTCGAGCGCATGGCTAACCTGGCTACCAAGGCCGGGGTAGAAGGGCAGGGCTTCCGTATACAGGCGCCACTGCAGAACATGAGCAAGGCGGACATTGTGAAGGCCGGTGTAGGACTTGGCGTCGATTACGCGCTGACTGTTTCCTGCTACCAGGCGGACAATGACGGCCGTGCTTGTGGGAAATGCGATAGCTGCCGACTGCGTGCAGAAGGCTTCCAAACGGCCGGAATTACGGACCCGACACGTTATTTTTGATTTATTTCAAATAAGGTGTTGAATAATCCTTAGAAATCAGTATTATACGCGCCACCACACAGCGGGTCGTTAGCTCAGTTGGTAGAGCAGTTGGCTTTTAACCAATTGGTCGTAGGTTCGAATCCCACACGACCCACCATTTTTGTAGCAGTTTAGAAAATCCGGAAGGCCCACGTAAGTGAGGATTTCCGGGTTTTTTTTTGCCTGGAATTTGGCACGTCCGAGTGAGTACGGTCTCATCCGCGCTCAGATTCTCGTGGCAGGCCTCAATACATCCCTTCGATTTAATCAATTCTCATCATTCTGAACCCCGTGACGGCTGGAGCATCCGGGCGTTCATTTGTGTCCGCGATATGTATCAAAATTGATACCGTTTATCGGAAAGAACAGAAATATTTCAAAAGATATTTGTTCTTGTTTGATTAAATCCATTATTTATCAATAGGTTATTTGGATTTTAGGAGGATTCTTAAAAACTGGTCATATTATTGGCTAGCCAGGGCTACGATGTTAGGTTGCCATCCTTCGAAAATCGATGGATCGAACATGTCGCCCCTAGTACCAAGGACTCGGTATTCACTGAGCATTTTCCTGCTTGCCTGTCTCGCTTCCCATAGCGTGATGGCCGCACCCCTGCCGGGTGATCAAGACCTGATCCGCGACCGTCAAAATCGTCTTCTCGAAGAACAGCAGCGGCGTCTGGAACAACTCAAGGAATTGCCGGGCAAAGAGGCAGCCCCCGTGGCTCCCGTTGCTCCGGTAGACACCCGTTGCTTCCCCATCCAATCCATCGAACTCAAGGGCGCCGACAGCCTTCCTGCGCCAGACCGCGAGCGCCTGCTCAAGCCCTATATAGGCCAGTGCCTGGGCATTTCCCAGCTCAATGCATTGCTCAAGGTCATCACCGACTACTACATCGACAAAGGCCTGGTCACCAGCCGCGCTTACCTGCCGCAGCAGGATATGTCCAAGGGGCATCTGCAAGTGCTGGTGGTGGAGGGCAAACTTGAAGGCTTGAAGGGCGCCGATAACAGCAAATTGTCGGACCGTGAACTGGCCATGGCCTTCCCCGGCAAAAGCGGCGAGCTATTGAACCTGCGGGAAATCGAACAGGCCGTCGACCAGCTCAATCGTTTGCCGTCCAATCAGGCACAAATGGAACTGACTCCGGGCAACACCGTGGGCGGCAGTTCGGTGTCAGTCAAAAACAACCCGCAGAAGCCTTGGCGCGCCAGCCTGTCGCGCAACAACGACGGCCAGAAAAGCACCGGCGAGCAGCAGTGGGGCACCGGCTTTGAATGGGACAGCCCGTTGGGCCTGGCCGATCAGCTGATTTTGCGCGGCGGCCACGACGCCATCAGCGACCATCAGAAAACCTCAAAAAACGCCATGCTCTACTACAACGTGCCGTGGGGTTGGTGGAACTTCAGCTACAGCTACAACCAGAGCGATTATCGCTCGCTCGCCCAAGGTGACGGTTTCAACTTCAAGCAAACCGGTGACAGTGAAAACCACCAGTTGCGCGCTGAGCGAGTAGTCCACCGCGACGCTGTGAGCAAGACCTCTGTCAATGTCGGCCTGTCCCACCTGCGCACCAACAACTACATCAACGACAGCCGCCTCAAAGAGAGCAGCAACCGCCTCAGCGAGCTGCAACTGGGCATCAACCACGGCCGGCGAGTCGGCAGCGCCTTCGTCAACTTCGATCTCGGCATGCAAAACGGTACCGGTGCGTTTGACGCCCAGGGTAATCACAACCCGGGCCCCGGTGTGCCGGATGCGCGTTACCGCAAATACACCGCCACCG
Source organism: Pseudomonas sp. MWU15-20650 (assembly GCF_023242475.1). Lineage (GTDB taxonomy): Bacteria > Pseudomonadota > Gammaproteobacteria > Pseudomonadales > Pseudomonadaceae > Aquipseudomonas. The sequence goes on from NZ_JALJFG010000002.1 coordinate 291,737, forward strand.
TCAGCTACCTGCAGCCGTTCAAGCTGTGGGGCGAGTCGTTCAGTTTTACCAGCCTGGCCACCGGGCAGCGCAGTGAAGATGTGCTGTTCAGTCCCCAGCGCATGAGCCTCGGTGGCTCCTCGTCGGTGCGCGGCTTCAAGGACCAGCAACTCAATGGCGACAGCGGCGGCTATTGGCGCAACGACCTGCGCTGGAGCCGGCCGGTGACCCTCGGTTGGCTGCGCCCGGTGTTCGGTGAATACGGCGCCAGTGTCGGTTATGACCAGGGCGTGATCCGCAACGGTCGCTACAACCGAGAAGCGCACGGCCGAGTCTCGAGCAACTCACTTGAGCTATTCGCCCGTGGCCAATACGTGAGCACCAGCGTGACCTTTGCCCACTCGCTGGAACGACCGGCCGGACTGCTTGAGCGCGAAACGCCGATCTACTTCCGCATGGATTTCTTCCTGTAATTCAACGCCCAGCTGCAACGAGAACTTGAAATGGATGTTCGCCACTTTGCCTTCCTGGCTCGCCAGCCTTCTGCTGCCCTGAAAAACCGTGACGCGTTCTTGGGCCTGCCCAAACGTGGCCTGGCGCTGATCCTGGCCAATGCGCTGTTCTGGCAACCGCTGCTGGCCCAGGCTGAAGGCATCGTGGTCAGCGCGCCCGGCACCACCGTCGGCCAGGCCGGCAATGGCGTGCCGGTGGTGAACATCGCCGCCCCCAATGGCAGTGGTTTGTCCCACAACCAGTTCAAGGACTACAACGTCGGCGCCAACGGCGTGATCCTCAACAACGCCACCGACCGCACTCAGTCGACGCAACTGGGCGGGATCATTCTCGGCAACCCGAACCTGCAGGGCCGCGCCGCCAACATCATCCTCAACGAAGTCAACGGCGGCAGCCCCAGCCAGTTGCGCGGCTACACCGAAGTGGCGGGGCAGTCGGCCAAGGTCATCGTCGCCAACCCCTACGGTGTCAGTTGCAATGGCTGCGGCTTTATCAACACCCCTAACGTCACCCTGACCACCGGCAAGCCCATCCTCGATAACGGCCGCCTGGACCGTTACCAGGTCGACGGCGGCGCCGTAACCATCGACGGCCAGGGTTTGAACGCCAGCAACGTCGACCGCTTCGAAATCATCACCCGCTCGGCCAAGATCAACGCGCAGATCAATGCGCGCAACTTGACCGTGATTGCCGGGCGTAATGACGTCAATGCGCAGACCTTGAGCGCCACCGCACGGGCCGATGACGGCAGTGCCAAGCCAGAGTTGGCGATTGATTCGACGGCGTTGGGTGGGATGTATGCCGGTGCGATCAGGCTGGTCGGCACTGAAGCCGGTGTGGGCGTGAAGCTGGACGGGACGTTGGCGGCCAGTGGTGGGGATATTCAGCTCGATGCCAATGGGCGGTTGAGCATGGTCAATGCCAAGGCCAGCGAAGCGGTGGTGGTCAAGGCGGGTCAGCTTGACGCCACGGGCGCGGTCTATGCCGGTACCCGTATTGACGTACAAACCACTACAGGTTTGAGCAACCAGCAAAGCCTCGCGGCACGGGACAGCATCACCCTGACCAGCAGCGGGCAGGTCATCAACAACGGGATCATCGAGGCGGGCGTCAACGGTGATGAAAGCCGTAATGCAAACGGTGATGTAAGCCTGTCGGCGGCCACCCTGAAAAATACCAAGAGCGTCGTTGCCAGTCGCAACCTAACGGTGACCACCGCTCAAACCCTGGATAACCAGGGCGGTACGTTGAGCGGTGCGAAAGCCGTGGTTAACGCAGGCCAAATCGATAACCGTGGCGGCCGTGTCCTCGGCACGGACTCGCTCAAGGTCAGTGCCACTGGCCTGGATAACCGCACGAACGGCTTGCTGCACAGTGATAACAACGCCGATGTCACGGTGACGGCCGCGCTGGATAACCAGAACGGTCGAGTGATCGGTCTCAAGGACCTGACGCTCAATGCCGGTCAACTGACCAACGACAACGGCGTGGTGGCCAGTCAGGAGCAGGCCCGTGTAACCGCCGGGCGGTTGAGCAACCGAGTGGGCGAAATCTCCGCCAGCCAAACCACCGTTACCGCCACGACGCTGGATAACCGTTCCGGCAAACTGCTGGGCAGCAACCTCAACGTGACCGCCAGCGGCGCGATTGATAACCGGCTGGGGATTTTCTCCGCCACCAGCCTGCTGACGGTGCAAGCCGCAAGCCTGGATAACAGCGATAAAGGCTCCGTCGCCAGCCAAGGCAACTTGACCGCGACCATCGCCGGGCTGCTCGACAATCACAATGAAGGCAACCTGATCAGCCAGGGCGCCCAGCAGGTTTCCGTTGGGCAACTGAACAACGCCCAGGCCGGGCTGGTGTCGAGTAAAACGACCCTGGCGCTGCACGGCGATAGCCTGGCCAATCAGGGCGGGCTAGTGATCGCCGACGGGGCATTGACCCTGACCGGTGGTAGCGTCGATAACAGCCAAAAGGGCGTTATCAGCAGCAAGGCCGATACCCGTGTCGAGTTGGCCAGCCTGAACAACAGTAATGGCGGTCGACTGAGCAGCGATGGCCGGTTGACGCTCAATGCCAACCAACTTGAAAACGGCGCAGGCCGCATCAGCGCCAAGGGCGACCTGCAGGCGACTGTCGGCGTACTCAACCAACAAGCGGGTGAGCTCGTCAGCGAAGGCGCACTGAGCCTCACCGGCACCTCGCTGGACAACCGCAACGGCGGCTTCATCGCTGCCACCAATGGCGTTGACCTGCGCAGCCAGACCGTCCTCAACCAGCAAGGCGAAATATCCAGCCAGGCCAAAGTGCTGCTGGTGGCCGATCAACTGAACAACAACGCCGGTAAGGTGATTGGTGACAGTGGCTTGACCCTGACGGTGCAACGCCTGCTCAACCAGAGCAAAGGCCTGCTGGCGGGGCGCGAAAGCCTCGTGTTGAACGGCGGTCGACTGGATAACAGCTCGGGTGGCCGCATCACCAGCCAAAAAGACCTGAATATCAACCTGACCGGTGACCTGCTCAACCAGGGCCAGGGCACCTTGCTCAGTGAAGGCGTGTTGACGGTCAAGGCTGGCACGTTGGACAACAGCCAGGGCGGCATTCTGTCTGCCGCCAACGCCCTGTCGATCACGACTCAGGGCCAACTGAACAATCAGGCGGGCAAACTGCTGGCCGATGGCACGGCCACGCTGGTGAGTGCTGCGCTGAACAATAGCCAGGGCGGTGTGATCAGCGCCAAGCAGCAGGTTGACGTGCGCAGCACCGGCCTCGACAACAGCCAGCGCGGCCGCATCAGCAGTGACGCCGGTATCACCCTTAATGCAGGGCAACTGGACAACAGCCAGCAAGGTTCGATCTTTGCCAAGTCCATGCTCAAGGCAACCCTGACCGGGCTGGACCAGCACGACCGGGGTGAACTGGTCAGCAATAGCCAAATCGATCTGGACCTGAACCATGGGCAACTGATCAACCGCGACCATGGCTTGATAGCGACTCCTGGCCAACTGCTGTTGAGCAACCTCGGCAGCGTCGACAACAGCCAGGGCGGCGAAATCTCCAGCACCCAGTCATTCCTGTTGGCGGCTGACGGGCTGAACAACCGCGGCGGCAAGGTCATCAGTGGTGACAGCTTGCAGGTGCGCATCGCCAAGGCGTTGGATAACAGTGTCGAAGGTGTGCTGTCAGCCAAGAACCTCCTGCAGGTGGCGGCCGACAGCCTGAACAACCAGGCCGGTGGTGCACTCGCCAGCCGTGGCGCGCTGGACCTGAACGTCACCGGCATGCTGGATAACCGCAACCAAGGGCTGATTTCCGCGGCCACTGCCCTGAGTACAACCTCGGGCTCCTTGAATAACAGTGACAGGGGCCGGCTTTCTGCCGGTACGCTTCAGACGCTCACCACCGGCGCATTGGACAATCACCAAGGTGGGCAAATCGTCAGCGACGGTAGCCAGACGGTCACTTCCGCCAATGTCGATAACCGTGCGGGCGTGATCGGCAGTCAACAGACGCTGAACCTGACCACTGCCAACCTCGATAACACTGCCGGGTTGATCAACAGCCAAGCAGGCTTGACCCTGACAGGGAAAAAAGTCGTCTCAAACCAGGGCGGGGAAATCTCAGCCAAGGGCGACTTGAAGCTCATCGTCCAACAGTTGATTCAGCGCCAGGGCCGCCTGATCGGCGAGCGCGCCGTGAACCTTGACTTGCAAGGTGGCAACCTCGACAACAGCGCAGGCTTGATCAGTGCCAAGGGCCCGCTGACCTTCGCGCGGCTTGCCAACCTGACCAACCGCGAACAAGGCGAAATCTCCAGCCAGACAGCGTTCACCATCGCGGCCAAGCGCATCGACAACGGTGATCGCGGGGTCATCCTCAGTGCCGATCAATTGCGTCTTGAAGCGGATGCAGTGGTCAACGCCAACAAGGGCTTGATCTCCGGCTGGAACGGTCTGACGGTCGTCGGCGATAGCCTGGACAACAGCACCGAAGGCACCTTGTCGAGCAAGAGCGGCACCCTGCACACGCGCCTCACGGGTGGCTTGGATAACCACGCAGCGGGCGCCCTGGTCAGCCAGGGCAAACAAACCCTCATCGTGGGCAGCCTGAACAATGATCAAGGGATCATCTCCGGCCAGGCTGATGTCAGTCTCAACGTTGCCGGTCGCCTGGATAACAGCAACAACGGCTTGATCTCCGCTGCTCAACGCCTGGACTTCAATAACGCCCAGAGTCAAATCCTCAACCGGGGTGGCCGGATCAATGCCGGCAACATCAGCCTTATCGGCGAGAGCCTGGACAACAGCGCCGGCCAGTTGATCAGCCAGGGCACCTTGGACGGCACCCTCAGTGGTGCGCTGATCAACGCCAACAACGCCCGCCTGGCCAGTGGTGCGGCGCTGTTGCTCAATGCCGCCAGCCTGGACAACCGTGGCGGCCAACTGGTCAGCCAGGACCGCCTTGACCTGACCCTCGCCAATGGTGACCTGGACAACAGCGCCAAAGGCACGCTCGCCAGCCAGAAAGACCTGGTGATCAAGCTGTTGGCCGGTGACATCCACAACCAGCAAGACGGCCTGATATTCAGCCAGAAGGGCAAGCTCGATCTTGCCGCGCGAACCCTCACCAACTATCAAGGCACGCTGCAAAGCCAAACCGATAACCGCCTGCGACTCAGCGGCGGCCTGAACAACCAGGGCGGCCGCGTCGACAGCCTCAGTGGCAACCTGGACCTGGAAACGGCCAGCGTGGCCAACACCGCCGGTGGCGTACTCAACAGCAGCAAGGGCTGGGTCAAACTGGTCACTGGCTTGTTCACTAACAGCGGTGGCATCACCCAGGCGCAGTCGTTGAACATCGAAGCCAAAGGCGGGCTGCTTAACCAACTGGGGCATTTGTCGGCACTCGGCGGTGAAAACCGCATCGTCACGACGACCTTCAATAACCAGGGCGGCGGTGTCTACGCCGACACCGTGCTCAAGGTCACGGCCCAGAGTTTTGATAACCAGGGCACGGCTGCCGGTAATGGCGGCAAAGTCGGCGCACGCAGCATCGACTTCGGCCTGACGGGCACCCTGAGCAATAGCTACGGCCTGATCGAAAGCGACGACGCCCTGCGCCTTGCTGCGCAAACCATCAGCAACGTTGGCGGTAACCTGCGGGCCATGGGCCGTACGGGGACGACCGACATCGAGGTTTCGGGCCTGTTCGATAACCGCTTCGGCGTGCTGGAAAGTGCCAACGAAAACCTGAACCTGCACGCTGGCGGCCTGGACAACAACGGCGGGCGCATCGTGCACACCGGCACCGGTAGGTTCGACCTGACCTCCGACCAAGTCACCCGGGCCGGCGGCAGCTTCGTCACCAGCGGCCAGTTGGACATCAAGGCCGCCAGTTGGACCAACAGCAGCGTGATCCAGGCCGGGCGCCTGAACCTTGAGATCGGCCAGTTCACCCAAACAGCCAGTGGCCAGTTGCTCGGTGCGCAAAGCCTCACCGGCACCGGCGACACCTGGAACAACGAAGGCTTGCTGGCCAGTGACGGCACCCTCAACGTGACGCTCACCGGTGGCTACAGCGGCAACGGCCGCGTCAGCAGCCTAGGCGGCATGACCCTCGCCGCCGCCAACATGGACCTGGGCGAAAACGCTCGGATTGCCGGTGGCGCAGTCACCCAGATCACCACCACCAACGTTCTGAACAACCGTGGTCGCCTGACGTCGGTAGGTGACCTGACGGTCAACGCCGCCACACTGAACAACTACGGCACCCTGGGCGGCGCTGAAAAAGTCCGGCTGAACGCTACGCACCTGCTCAACGACAAGGGCTTGCTCTTCAGCGGCAACGACATGACGTTGCGCGTCAATGACTTCAGCAACCGCTATGGCGACGTCTACAGCCTGGGCGCCCTGGACATTGCCCGGGATGATGCGGGCGCGCGCAGCAGCCTGATCGAGAACGTCTCCGGCAGCCTGGAAAGTAGCGCCGGCATGCGCTTGCTGGCAGATACCCTGAGCAACCGTCGTGACCAGTTCTCCACTGAAAAGAAACTGGTGTCGGGCAACCTCAATATCTATTGGAACGACTACTGCAAAGGCAAAGGCTGCGAGCTGTACTTCACCTCGGTCGAAAAATACGAAGATGTCATCACCGGCAGCTCGGCCTCTTCGTTTATCAACGCAGGGGGCGATCTGACCGTGGGCAGTCAGACCTTCGATAACCTTTACAGCTCGGTATCGGCGGCCGGGAACATCCTGATCAACACTGATGTGCTGACCAACCGGGGAGCGGCCGGCGGCGAAGAGCGTCACTTCAACTCGGGGCTCTATACCCGCGACCGTGGCATCTACAACACCTTCATAGCGCGCCAGAACCAGTTCAACACTTACAACAATCCCAGCTCAGGCGACTACCGCCCGGGCCAGATGACGATGGAGCAGGTCAGGGCGGGCGTTGGTAACTTCTATGAGAGCAGTAGCTACGTGGTGCCCACCTCCGGCAGTGTGATTGCACAGGCGGTGATTCAGGCGGCGGGTTCGGTGACGGTCAATGCGACCTCCAAGATCGACAACAGCGTCATCCGCCCCAACGCCACCAACATCGACATCCCGGCGGCTAACCGCAACACCAACTCCGACGTATTTGCCTCCACCGTCAAGCCGGCGATCACCGCGCAACTGCCGCCAGACCTGGCCCAGCGCCAAGTCAACCCGGTGACCTTGCCAGGCTTCAGTTTGCCCACCAGCCAGAACGGTTTGTTCCGCCTCAGTGGCCAGGCGGCGAAAACCGACGCAGCGGGTAAAGCTGCCACCGGCAACGCAGACTTCAGCGCCAACGGACGTGTAATCACCGCCGCCGACCGCGAGAAAACCCTCGACTACAGCGCCGTGCAAGAACGCGGTTTCAGCCTCGACGGCCAGCCCGTCAGCGGCGCAGTCAACGGCCAGGGCCCGCTGGCTCTGGACAATCGCTCCCCCTCGATCACCCGCGTGCAAGGCCTGCCGGAAATCGCCCCGGTGGATAACAGCCACAAATACCTGATCGAAACCAACCCGGCGCTCACCGACCTCAAGCAGTTCATGAGCTCCGACTACCTGCTCGGCAAACTGGGCTACAACCCCGATGCCAGCTGGAAGCGCCTGGGCGACGGCCTGTACGAGCAACGCCTGATCCGCGAAGCCGTGGTGGCCCGCACCGGCCAGCGCTACATCAACGGCATTGCCAGCGATGACAAGCTGTTCCGTTACCTGATGGACAACGCCATCTCCTACAAGGACTCGCTCAACCTGCAACTGGGCGTCTCCCTGAGCGCCGCACAAGTGGCGGCGCTGACCCACGACATCGTGTGGATGGAAGAAGCCGAGGTCAACGGCCAGAAAGTCCTGACCCCGGTGCTCTACCTGGCCCAGGCCAACAACCGCCTGGCTCCCAACGGCGCGCTGATCCAGGGCCAGGACGTGAGCCTGATCACCGGCGGCGACCTGCACAACAGCGGCACCCTGCGCGCCACCAACAACCTGAGCATGGTCGCGGGCAACATCGACAACAGCGGCCTGATGCAAGCCGGCAACCGCCTGGAAATGCTCGCCACCGACTCGATCCGCAACAGCCGTGGCGGCATCATCAATGGCCGCGACATCAGCGCCACCGCCGTGACCGGCGACATCATCAACGAGCGCACCGTCACCACCTTCAAGCAAGAGGGCGAGGGCTATCAACTGCGTAACGACGTGGTCAGCGAAGCCTCACGCTTCGAGGCTACCGATACCCTCAAGCTGAATGCCGGGCGCGATGTGCTCAACCTTGGCAGCCACCTCAAGGCCGGTGGCAACGCCAGCGTGAGCGCAGGGCGTGACGTAGTGATCGCCAGCCAGACCGAACAAGACGACTACGCCTACCAACGCCGCCGCGTCAAAGGCACCGAGCAAACCACACTGCAACACGCCTCCGGTGTGGACGTGGGCGGTAACCTCGCCATCGACGCCCGTCGCGACATCGCCGTAGTCGCCAGCACCGTCAGCGCGGCCAAGGACCTCAGCGTCAAGGCCGGCAATAACCTGACCCTGGCCGCCGCCGCTAACGAAGAACACGAGTATTCCAAAGGCAAAAAAGGCGACACCAAAACCACCACCCAACTGGACAACGTCACCCAACAAAGTGCGGAACTGAAAGCCGGCGGCGACCTGATAGCTGTCGCCGGTACCGACCTGACGCTGGTCGCCAGCAAGATCAGCGCGGGCAACGAAGCCTACGTGCATGCCGACAACGAGCTGCAACTGCTTGCTGCGCAAGACAGCCATTACTCGCTGTATGACATGAGCAAGAAGGGTAATTGGGGCAGCAAGAAGACCCAGCGTGATGAAGTGACCGATGTGAAGAATGTCGGGAGTGAGATCAAGACCGGGGGGGATTTGACGCTGGAGAGTGGTGGGGATCAGAAGTATCAAGCGGCGAAGCTCGACAGTGGCGGGGATATTGCGATTGTCAGTGGTGGGGCGGTGACGTTTGAGGCGGTGAAGGATCTGCATCAGGAGAGTCACGAGAAGAGCAACGGAGATGCGTTCTGGACGTCATCAAAGGGTAAAGGCAATACAGATGAGACCCTGCGCCAGACCCAGATGGTGGCTGAAGGCAACATTGCGATCAAAGCGGTTGAGGGCCTGAAGATCGACGTCAGGCAGGTCAACCAGCAAACCGTCAGCCAATCCATTGATGCGATGGTCAAGGCTGATCCTCAGTTGGCGTGGATCAAGGACGCCGAGGCACGAGGTGATGTGGACTGGAGGCAGGTCAAGGAGATTCATGACAGCTTCAAGTACAGCAACTCGGGGTTGGGGCCGGCGTCGCAGATCATTATTGCGATTGTGATGGCGGCGGTGGTTGGGCCTCTCGCTGCGACTGCGGCAGGTGGCGGTACTGTGGGCGCGGTTGCAGGCGCTGTAGCGTCGGGAGCCTCTACAAATGCGACCGTCAGTGTGGTTAATAATCGCGGCAATCTGGGGGCGGTGCTCAAGGATGTAACTTCTTCGGATGCGATGAAGGGGTATGTGATTGCTGGTGCTACTGCCGGTCTGACCGCTGCCTACTTTGGTGATTGGACGGGGACTCAAACAAACACAATCACTGGGAAAGTCACGACGCCAGGTCTACTGAATACGTGGAGCGGTGTCGGTAAATTTGCCGCTAACCAGACGTTGCAAAGCGGTACATCCCTGCTGCTGAGCAAAGCGCTGGGGCAGAGTGGTAGCGCCAGTGATGCGCTGAAAAGTGCGCTGTTCAATACATTGGCGGCAGCCAGTTTCAACTTGGTGGGTAATTACACAGAAGGTGTAGTGGCCGAAGGCTCGGCACCCAAAGTTGCGATTCACGCGATGGTGGGTGGTTTGCTGGCGGAAGCCACGGGCGGTGACTTCAAAACCGGTGCATTGGCTGCGGGGGCGAACGAGGCGCTGGTTACTCATCTGAATACGCTGGTCAAAGGTAACGAAGAGCTGCTGACGATGAGTTCGCAGATCGTAGGCGTACTGGCGGCGGCAGGGCAGAAGGATGCAGATGCGGCCTCGATGGAGAAGGCGGCTTGGGTTGCGAAGAATGCTACGCAGTACAACTACCTGGGCGAGCATCAAAAGGCTCAGAGAGAGAAAGAGCTGGCAGAAAGCGAAGACGCACTAGATAGACTCAGGATCAATACGAAGTGGGAATTGATCGACGCCGGGCAGGACGCCAGCTTTGCGGGTGGGGCAGTGGTTGGCGTGCCGGAAGGGGTACTTGATACGGTCAAGGGTATCTTGGAAGCTGCCGGCAGCCCGATACAGACGTTTCGGGCGTTGAGATCCGTGCTTGAAAGCGAGGATGTGCTGGGTCATGTCTCGGCCACCATGAAGCAGTCCTACATCGAACGAATTGACAATCTGCAATCGGAGTATGAACGAGCCGGGGCGAGTGGATCGTTTAACGCAGGGCGTGAAGCCGGGAAGCTGATAAGCGACGTGGTGGCGCTAGGGACGGGGGTTGGGGGAGCGCTCAAAAGCGGGGCCTTGCTCGTCGAAAAGGTCACTGCTAAGGTTGTTAAGGCTGAGTTGACGGTAGCAAAAGCGACGGGCGCAGGAAAGGCGCCATACACCTCGACTGCCTCGCCGGATGCTGAGGCTGGCATGCCGTATGCCCACCCGGTGAAGGAGGTTGGTGCAAAAGCGACTGATGCTGCAAAGGGTCAAGAAGCATCAGCAGCGCGTGATGCTTTAGCTGAATCACTTGCACCTTTGAAAGGCAAAGCCCCTGCAACTGTTACAGGTGGCTACAACGTAAAGACTGGTGAGGTTGCTGCAAGGCCCTGTGGCGGTGGAAAATGTGCGGAAGATCATGTGGTAGATGCCTTAGGAGGTAACAAAGAGGACGTTCGCTTTACGGAGGCGATGCGTCCCAGGACTGGCGACCAAGTCCCTGTATGCCCTCGTTGCGAATCTACTTATGGTCGTGAACCATTCCCTCCAGGGACTCGATTCAAATCTGATGAGTAATCTAATATGAGTAGCGATGTATACCCCGATGGGCTGGATTGTGTTTGGCTTGCTACCGATCGCGAGCTAAACCTTGGAGTGTTTTTTACTGGAGGGAGTGGGCCAATTCCGGTTGGCATGCTGCATGACTGTTCATTTGCGATAGAGAATGTGGAGGAGGCTATCGAAAATCTTCCTATTGTTTCTGAAGCTCGTCTTCTTATTCAGGTAAATCGTCCTGACGATTTTTATGATATGGCAAAAAAAGGTTTTTTTGTGTATGACTGGCGAGATGTACATCGAACGATTCACGAGTGCTCAAATAAATATGAGCCTGTAGCGTCGCCGATAAGTCCAATTACCATTGATGATTTGCCTGAATCGCTTAAGCAGCTTGCGTTGCGAGCTAAACTTCTCACCTTCTCTTTTGCGAAAGGGCAAGATTTAGATATAGAAAGCGAGATAGAGTGCCATAAGGCGGTTTAGGCTGGTGTAACGAGATTTTTGTATCCTGTTAAAAGAGTAGATGGTGTTGGTCGTTTGCCTTTGGTGCAAAAGGGACATCTACGGCACCAGCTTGGGATAATGCTGTGTCCAAAGCCGATGGAGATTTTGGCTATCTGCCACCCCTCCGGCAAAATTACGTTCGAGAAGTTTACGATCTACAAACGTCCGTAGATAATTTGCGCGCTGGAGGCGCTAGCGCTGAAGACATAGCAAAATATGCATACAGTGCTAGGAATGATCTGAAGTTGAAATATAGAGAGTATACGCCGCCAGATATGCTAGAGACTATTGATGCGAGAAACATGGAGCGATACGGAAATAAGATCGGTCCTGCGTTTGACGATCTCGTTAAGAAAGGGAAAACTTTTGAGCAAATTATAGAAAGCTCTACGCGAGCTGGGGAACGGCTAAGGGCGCTGCACCAAAAGTGGCGGCAGCGGGAAAGGTAGGAGGTCAGACCTTCCAAGACGTCAATCAAACCGCTCGTCCACTCAACGAGGCGGACCCGAAAATACCTTCGTTGATCACGGATAGGATTGCAGATAAAGCCGCTACGAATCCTGGCAAACTTTATCCAAACGGAAATATGAAAGATGCCCACGCTGAAATCGGTGTGATCCAGCAAGCATATAGCTCTGGTAAAACTGCCGGAGCGGACATGTCTATGACAGTCGCAGGGAAAGATGTATGCGGATTCTGCAAAAGTGACATAGCCGCTGCCGCAGAAAAGGCTGAGTTGAAATTTTTAACCGTAAGAGCTATAGATGATAAAACAGGACTTCCGAAAAACTATTACTGGGAGTCAGGTATGAAGTCTATTAAGGAGAAAAAATAGATGATCATCGGAGGGTATACCCTTAGTCCTGAGCATGGCAGATCGCAAATCCCTCTCATTGATCAGCCGACCATGGAAGATGTAAGGTCCATTATATGTGAATATAGTAAAGTCGACGGCGTCGCTTCGTTGTCTATTTCCCCAGCACCTGAAGCCGGACCTTACGAAATCAATCTTTATGCTGATTCTGGAAATTATATTCTGATGCTGAACCAATACCTTGATGATGGTGAGCATGTTGTGCGTACTCTTAATAATACGTCGACTGGAGCAAAATTGGTTGATGTTCTGGGCGATTACTATCCGGCGAGTTTTGTCACAAGAAATATAGATATCGTTATTTCTTGTTTTCAAGAATTTTTGAGGTCCGGTGATGTAAGCTTTACAGTGTTGAATGCTTAAAGTAAAAAAGTATGTAGGGTGCAAAAGCAACAGCTACTCCACGCACTCCACTAGCTGGTCCTACTGAAAACTGGAAAACCTTTGTTAATGCTGAAAAACAGATTCAACTGGAAGCAGGTGCTGGGCAGCGTGTAGATCAAGTTATCAATGAAACTCTATCTGGTAAGAAAAATTTCACGAGCTCTATGACGCTCACAACCGATGAGGCTCTATCTGCAGGGCAAAAATATCTCGGTCCCGAGTACAGGGAAATCGGTAAGCCCGGCTCTGGGGTGTTTCACAGCGCTGATGGCACCAAGGAGTTCCGTATCGACTCAGGATCTATATCAGGAGCACACGCTCCGGGAGTTCCGCATGTACCTTTCGGAGTTAAAGACCCTGTGACTGGAAAATATATTTCTAACAATCATGTTCTCTATGCGGACTAGGATATGGATATGTCTATCGTACGGAGGGGTATTGTTGTCACTGGCGAATATTCTGGCTGGGAAATTGTTGTTGCGGACGACCGTGATGGAGACACTGGCGGGTATTATCTTTACTTGAAGAAAAGTGATGTTGAAGGGTTTGACTACTGGTTCGAGCATGAGGCAGGGCTTCAGGCTCAGCTAGCTGATTTTGAGGTGGAGTGGATAGTTTAATAAGTTAATTAGTAAGGCTGTTATTTTGCCGTCGGTGCTAAAGCAACATCGATTGAGTTTTTGCCGAAAGTTACGCGCAATAGTGCAGGGCAGATAGAGGCCAACATTACTCAGGGCAGCGCCATAAAGATACTTGAGTCTAATGGTTATAAAAAGACAATTTCTCAGGATGGCTCAGTTACTGTGTTAACTAATGGACAGAAGACCTATCGATTCTATCCATCTTCAACGTCCACGGGGCAACCTTCCGCGTCGTTGACTATAGAAGGGGTGAAAAAACCAACTGCGAAAATCAGGTTTTCAGGAGAGTAGTCATGGCTGTTTTGAAAGTTGAAGATAAAGAATTGAATTCTTTTCTTGATAGGCTGTCAGGTGTCATAAATTTTAATAAAGACTTGCCGATGAATGTTTTTGTTGGTGGCGGATTTCTGTTTTGGTTTTTTGAGAGACCATTGCTCTGCTTTTTTGAAGTTTTTTCGGGGCTGGTATCGAATAGCGTTTCCAACTTTAAGTCAGATGTATTTATAAAGTTTTCAGGAAGCGAGCGATTAGGGAGCTCTTGTTTTTCCTTCGATGGAAGCGATTTAGAGAGCGATGTTCGTTGGCTGAGTAAAAAGTTTGGAAATTTTTTTGATGGAAAGGTTGGTTATCCAATAGTTCTATGCGATAGCGCGTGCAAATGGGTTGCCTTTGAAAGCGCATATGAGGAATTTGGCGTTGTTGCTGTGAAAAAATCAGAGCTTCAAGAGGGTTTTTACGAGTATTTAAACTCTAATTTAATCTCGATGGATGAGTTGGCTAAGCTGGCATCCGCTCGCACCGCGGAAGGTATTATCGCAAAGGCTCTGATATCTTCCTATTCTAGCTAGTCGGTGCACAAGGCGCAGGTACCCTTGCTAACGACAAGCAGGTGGGCGATTTGGCTGATTACCTGAAAATAGCCCCAGGGTCGGCACAAAAAGTCTTGATGCACGCCGTATTGGGAGGAGCGTTATCAAGTGCTAAAGGCGGAGACTTCAAGACCGGGGCTTTAGCCGGCGCTGCTTCAGAGGGATTGACGGCCTTGGCTACGGAGAAGCTGGATAAGTACCTGGACTCCCGGTTTACCACGGATACCCAGTTCCGGGTAGGCACCGCTCAACTCGTCGGCGTTTTGGCGGGTGCTCTAGTCAACGGTGATCCTGCAACCGCTAGCTGGGTAGCCGGAAACGCAAAAAAATATAATGATGAGTTTCATATTGGTGGGCCCGCCATTGCGGGGGCTGTGAGTGCAGGTGAAAAAGTGCTTAAAGAGGGTGGAACGCCAGACCAGGCTACCGCTGCAATGAGTTCGCACCTGAGGGGCGATGGTTTTGATGGGCCAATGCCTGCCAATGGACTTGTACAAGCATGGTCAATCGGCGTTGGTCTGCCCCTGGCGGCAGTTGAAGCACCTGCTGTAGGGATAGGAGGGCTGGTAGCGGGTGCCTTGATTTCTGGAGGTGCTAACTTCACGTATCAATTATCCACAGGTAAACCTGTTGCTTATACCGACGTTTCACTTGCCGCCGGTGTGGGTGCACTGACTCAAGGAAAAGGTTTTTGGCTTACACAAGGTTATGGGCTAAGTGGCGCATACCTAGGGAGCGTGATCAAGGGGGAAGATTCAAAATTTTCATTGCTGGGGACAGCGATAGGTACTGCCATAGGATATAAGACGGGTAATGTTGTATCTGGGCAGTTGAAGCCCTTAGTGGGGGGCGCAGCGAGCGAAGGAGTAGGTGCTACGATGGGTTCTGCAATGTCAGAAGTCATAGGTGGGGGGGTAACTAATTTAGGTGGTGGAAAATGAAACCGAAAAGTGTGGGTGTTTACCTGTTGGTGGTCCTTCTTGTGTATTTTGTAGTGGCCTTTTTTGTGCTGGGACTAATTGGGAATTTGATTGTGTCGATAATTGGGTTTTTTAAGTTTGAGGTTTGGAGATTTGATGGGGCTAATATTAAGGGAGCCCTGTGGGTTGGCTTAACTTATGGAGTTCCAGTGGGTGTAGGGATTTGGGTGCTTTCAAAAATTAAAGAAGTTAAGAGTAGAAAGCATAAAGGCGGTTAAAAAAGGGCAGATTTATGTGCGCCAGGCAAAGCTTGGTCGCCTGGAATTGACGGCGCAATCCGTCATGAAATGGCGTAAGAAACCGAGCGGGTACTAACCCCGTCCGGCAAGGACCAGCCATCCACCGGAAGCGAGTCTTGTGTGGTGCTCGGGTAACCGGCACTGCGAAGCTTAGACAGCGAGTGTATAGGCCGTGTAATACAACCTCGAAATGTCCGCAGCGTGGAAGCCGACGCCTTATAAATAGTGGAAGGCAACATTGAAATACCGCAATGGCTTGGTATTGAAATCCCACCGGGTCAGAGAGCAGGGCATGTACGCATGAGGGTTTTTCAGGAGCCTAGCCCGTTGTTTTCCTCCATGAGATGACCGGTGAGGAAAGGAGCGGCCGCCAACCTTCCATGGAAAAGGGGACGGATTTTATTTAGTTTCTGTTTTTTAATCTGTTAGCTAAGAAATGGCTTGGCGTATTATTGCTCTTTAATAATTGAGTTTTTATTTTTTTTGCTTGGCAAGCTTGAGCTTAGTCAAGCGGGCGGTTGAAAACCGCCCTTTTTTATTTATGAATTCTGCGAACTCATTTTTCGACTAATTACATCCAACAAATCACACCCATCCCTCAGAGGGATGGCCAGCAGCAATGCAAAATCGTGAAGCACAACCGCATCACTACTAATCTGCTCCCGAAACGCCAAGTTTTCCAAAAATTGAGTCACCGCACGAATACGGTAGGCGGCTGCATCATAGAGAACATCAAGGGGAGCTTGGGTGTCGATCACCAGCGCGGGGATGGTTGAATCGTGGCCTGTCAGGGGGATGTATCGGGTCATTTTCAAACTCTCTACTCAAGTGATTGATGCCACCACTCAAACGTCGCCAAACGAATGGGTGACAGCTGTACGCAGGTTGGCGAACCGGCAGTAGAGAAAACCGGCAGACCCGAAGGTCTCCCGCGCACAGCCGTCATAAGACGACTTTGCAGGCGCGCAAGTGGCTGCAAAAAAGCCGTCAGCTTGCGCATTCTCTACCGTCAGGTCGCCAAACCTGAATCGCCATGTGGGCGACCGGCGGACTATAAGCCTGCGGCATGAAAGGGTGCAAGTCGCCAAGCTGTCCTTGTAACAACTCTAAGTGGTCGTAGCGAGAAAAAACTCGACTACACCGCCGTGCAAGAACGCGGTTTCAGCCTCGACGGCCAGCCCGTCAGCGGCGCAGTCAACGGCCAGGGCCCGCTGGCTCTGGACAATCGCTCCCCCTCGATCACCCGCGTGCAAGGCCTGCCGGAAATCGCCCCGGTGGATAACAGCCACAAATACCTGATCGAAACCAACCCGGCGCTCACCGACCTCAAGCAGTTCATGAGCTCCGACTACCTGCTCGGCAAACTGGGCTACAACCCCGATGCCAGCTGGAAGCGCCTGGGCGACGGCCTGTACGAGCAACGCCTGATCCGCGAAGCCGTGGTGGCCCGCACCGGCCAGCGCTACATCAACGGCATTGCCAGCGATGACAAGCTGTTCCGTTACCTGATGGACAACGCCATCTCCTACAAGGACTCGCTCAACCTGCAACTGGGCGTCTCCCTGAGCGCCGCACAAGTGGCGGCGCTGACCCACGACATCGTGTGGATGGAAGAAGCCGAGGTCAACGGCCAGAAAGTCCTGACCCCGGTGCTCTACCTGGCCCAGGCCAACAACCGCCTGGCTCCCAACGGCGCGCTGATCCAGGGCCAGGACGTGAGCCTGATCACCGGCGGCGACCTGCACAACAGCGGCACCCTGCGCGCCACCAACAACCTGAGCATGGTCGCGGGCAACATCGACAACAGCGGCCTGATGCAAGCCGGCAACCGCCTGGAAATGCTCGCCACCGACTCGATCCGCAACAGCCGTGGCGGCATCATCAATGGCCGCGACATCAGCGCCACCGCCGTGACCGGCGACATCATCAACGAGCGCACCGTCACCACCTTCAAGCAAGAGGGCGAGGGCTATCAACTGCGTAACGACGTGGTCAGCGAAGCCTCACGCTTTGAGGCTATCGATACCCTTAAGCTGAATGCCGGGCGCGATGTGCTCAACCTTGGCAGCCACCTCAAGGCCGGTGGCAACGCCAGCGTGAGCGCAGGGCGTGACGTAGTGATCGCCAGCCAGACCGAACAGGACGACTACGCCTACCAACGCCGCCGCGTCAAAGGCACCGAGCAAACCACACTGCAACACGCCTCCGGTGTGGACGTGGGCGGTAACCTCGCCATCGACGCCCGTCGCGACATCGCCGTAGTTGCCAGCACCGTCAGCGCGGCCAAGGACCTCAGCGTCAAGGCCGGCAATAACCTGACCCTGGCCGCCGCCGCCAACGAAGAACACGAGTACTCCAAAGGCAAAAAAGGCGACACCAAAACCACCACCCAACTGGACAACGTCACCCAACAAAGCGCCGAACTCAAAGCTGGCGGCGATCTGGTCGCCATCGCCGGCACCGACCTCACGCTAGTCGCCAGCAAGATCAGCGCGGGCAACGAAGCCTACGTGCATGCCGACAACGAGCTGCAACTGCTGGCGGCGCAGGACAGCCACTACTCGCTGTATGACATGAGCAAGAAGGGCGGGTGGGGCAGCAAGAAGACCCAGCGTGATGAAGTGACCGATGTGAAGAATGTCGGCAGTGAAATCAAGACGGGGGGTGATCTGACGCTGGAGAGTGGTGGGGATCAGAAGTATCAGGCGGCGAAGCTCGACAGTGGCGGGGATATTGCGATTGTCAGTGGTGGGGCGGTGACGTTTGAGGCGGTGAAGGATCTGCATGACGAGAGCCACACCAAGAGCAAGAGTGACATGGTGTGGACGAGCTCTAAAGGCAAAGGCAACACCGACGAGACGTTGCGCCAAACGCAGATGATTGCGCAAGGTAGCGTCGTGATCAAAGCGGTCGATGGTTTGAAGATTGATGTCAAGCAGATCGACCAGCACACCGTAAGCCAGACCATTGACGTGATGGTAAAAGCTGACCCGCAACTGGCTTGGCTGAAAGAAGCCGAGCAGCGCGGAGATGTGGATTGGCGCAAGGTCCAAGAGGTTCACGATAGTTTCAAGTACAACAACTCAAGCCTGGGTGGTGGCGCGGCGTTGGTCATCGCCATCATTGTCACTTACTTCACCTGGGGCGCTGGAGCGGGTCTTGTGGGAGCGGCGTCTACTACAACAACCGGTCTCGTTGCGAACTCGGTGGTTACTGCGGTCGCAGTCAAAGGCGCGACAAGTACCATCAACAACAAAGGGAACTTGGGCGATATTGCCAAGGATGTGACGTCGGGCGATAGCCTGAAAGGCTATGCAATCGCAGGGCTCAGTGGGGCTATAGCTAAGTTTGCCGGCGTCACCGGTGAATTCACTGCCGCAGACCTTGGGAGGCAATTGGCGGTCAACTCGGCGCTGAGAACTGTTACCAATGGCGGCAGTTTTACTAAAAATATCGGTCAAGCAGCTATTGATCTGACTGCCAGCGTCCTGTCTGGAATGATTTACGAGCGTGTGGGAACCGAACTCGTTGGTTCCAACCTTTCCACTAAGGTGGCAGTGCATGCGATTGTCGGAGGATTAATCGCCGAAGCGGCAGGAGGGGATTTCGCCTCGGGAGCTATTGCTGCTGGCGCGAATAAGGCCCTGATACAAACGTTTGGTGAAAAATTATTCCCTGGCGAGGCCCATGATCGTGTGTTGGCCATGACCTCTCAGTTAATCGGAATGACGGTCGCAGCAGGTGTGGGGGGGAGCGCAAAAGATCAGGAAGTGGCGGGGTGGGTGGCTCAGCAGGGAACAATTTACAACGAGCTGCAGCACAAGGAGGTTGAAGCGCTCATTGGTGAGGCCAAAACCTGTACCGCCACAGAAAGCTGCAGGGACGTCATCAATAAATATGCTGATTTGAATGAGGCTAACGAAAAACGCCTGAATACTCTCTGTGAAAGCGATCCTGCAAAGTGCAAGGAAGCTTATGGCGACTGGGTGGCGAGCTATGACGCAATCCATGAGATGATTTCTCAAGTACGAGCCCACGGTGACCTACCTGATGAGGTGGATCGCATGCTAGGGGCGGTGGATTTGATGAACGTTAACTCTCGCTTGAGGGTGGCCGGGGTAGGTATTGTCGATGGTGCTTTGCAGGCAGCGAGTAACGCGGCAGGAGAGGTAGGCGTTGACATAGCCCCCGAGACGGTGGGTATGCTTTCCAAGTGGACAGCTATGCTGTTTGGGGTTAAAAAGGCGGGAGGTGCAAAAGCGACTGCGACCGTGATTGACACTGCTCCGATGGCCCAACGGGTCATGGACGTTCGAGCTGGGTTGCCGTCTGGCTTACGGCGAAGTGGTAACGTAGCTGTCGCGGAAATAGATATTCCCGGAATACCTAAGCAGATGGCCGCACACAGCCAAGTCTCTGATGCTGGTAAGGGGCTTATCGGCTCCGGAAATGGGAATTTTGTCGCTCAATCTGTACCCAATAAGGCTGGAGACTTGGTTTATCGGGGAATAGATACGGAATACAAAATTCTAGATAATATCGCTGACCAGTTGGGGAGAAATACCTCCGCAAGAGGAACAGTAAATATCCTTACGGAGAAAGCGGCTTGTGCCAGCTGTCTGAATGTGGCTGAGCAGTTCAAGGCGAAGTACCCCAATATTACCGTTAATATTCTTGATAATCAGGGTGTTATGCTGCGCCCTCCGAGGAAGACGCCGTAATGGAAGACAGAGTGACTTATGGTGAAATCCGGGCTTGGTTTCTGGGTAGCTATTATAGCTATTGCAAGGTCAAGCTCAGCCACCAAAGCTCATGGGCTGAAGGTGAAAGTGAAGTGGGTTATGCCTATGGCGAGCTTGAAAACTCATTTGAATTGCCTGTTGAAAAGTTAATGCTCGAAGTTATAGCACTTATTCTTTCAGCAGGGCGATCTCCGGAAAAGGTCCAGAGGTATCATCTGGATACCATCTCTAAATTGTTAGATGAGTTTGAACTCTCCTCTATGTTGGAAGATCTGCCTTCTGATGAAGTCGTGGAGCTTAAAGATGACCTTGGATTATTAGGTATATGTTAATAGGGTAAAGCAGATATAGTCCGAAATATTTGTTGGTGCAAAAGCAACTACTAACGCTCCAAATACACCCAGGTTCATTACGGACTCTGCCGGTAGTACTATTGATTTAGATTATACCAAGGGACTCAGGGAAACGAATGTGACGGTCACGGGAACGCGTGGTGGTGTTCAGTATCCGTTGCAAGGGCAAACTCCCGATTCTTATGCAAATCTTGGAAATGGGCATGTTGTTGTCTACTGTCCTGAGGGGCGTGCACTATATGATGTGTCTAGCTCTCGGATTAAGGTGGTCGAATGGAACCAAGCTCCGAATGGAACATATTTCCCCAAGAAGGGAAGTGATGCAAAAGTTTTTGAGGGGAATGTTCCTCAGTCGGTTCTTGATAGCTTGGGGTTGAAATGATGAAAGTTTATCAGGGTAATATTTCTAAAGAGTCGTTGAGTCTGTTTGTTTCAGATATTGGCTCCGGGGAGTTTTTTTCATATGTAGGGAACTTGGTTTCATTAGAACAGGCAATTTCTGTTCTGGGTTTGCTCTCTCCTGATTTTATTGAGGTCAATGGTCACATTTTCTGGCTGCCTAACGCTCAGCAATACGATCCGCAAAAATTTCATTTGAACGGGCTGGTTGAGACCGAATCTAGTGTGTTGGAACAAAGTACATCGCGTAGAGACGTTGAACGATACAGAAATATTTTTTCAATAAATCAGTTCTTTTCAAAGTGGGAGGATGCACCGGGTCGACCCGTATTTAAAGTGGGCCTGTCGGAAGAAGATTATCGTCTTTGTCATTTATTTGCTGAACAGATCACTAGATATTGGAGGCGCGCGTTATCCGATGCCTTTCCAGAGAAGGTATTTCAGTTTGAAATTGCTGACGATCTTCTCGATGAATATGGTGTCTGTCTGACATTCTGGCAGTCGTAGTTTAAAGAGCGCACAGGATGTGTCCGCGCCATTAAAACCACTGCCAGAGGCTAAATAATAATTATGCGTTTAGAAATGGTGCAAAAGGAATAGGTAACGCTACAGAAGCGGGCTCCGTTTTTACTCAATAACGTAACTTTTGGTCAAAAGACCCTATTCAGTTTAGTTGGGATAAGGTATATCAACGGAATGATTTATTTGATCCTAATTTGCAAACTAGTTGGCGTGAAGGTGGCAAGGTCATAACAGGTAGTAATGCTGAGCGTATGGCCTCTGGTCGCGCGCCCATCGGTGTAGATGGCAAGTCGGTGAACCTGCACCATATGACGCAAACACAGTCAGGGCCTATTGCAGAAATGACGCAAAGTTTTCACCAAACAAATAGCGCAACTATTCACATTAACCCTAATACAATTCCTTCAGGTATTGATAGGGCAGCTTTTGATAAGTGGAAGGCGCAGTATTGGCAGCAACGATCTGCAGATTTTAGGAATTGAGAATGAGCCAAGTTACGACGCACCAAATTGAGGATTTAGTATCACTGCATCCTGATATCGTGTGCTTTGGCAGTCAGGCCGACTGCGTGGGTGATGACTGGATTGAGAAGGCTGAGCAGCGGCTAGGGCTTGAACTACCAGAGTCATACAAGTGGTTTTTAAAGACGTATGCGGGGGGCGAGATTGGTACTGAAGAAATTTATAGTATCTATGGCGTGGACTTTGAGGATGTCAATGGGGGGGATATTGTCTATCAGCACATTGTGGGCATAAAAAATAATCTGGTAGATGGCAAAAAACTTGTGATTAGCGAAACTGATATGGGGGAGGTCTTTTTCTTTGACTATTCGAAGTTTAAAGATGGTGAGTGCCCTGTGAGTCTTCGGCTTCCGTCTGGCGATAATGTTAATTATGCTTCAGATTTTTATGAGTTTTTGTATAAAAGAATTTCTGCTCATATTTGATAGATATCCTCATCCTACACCGGCCATGCGCCGGTGTTGTTTTATCTGCTTACTGCAAAACCTCCCG
Source organism: Pseudomonas sp. MWU15-20650 (assembly GCF_023242475.1). GTDB lineage: Bacteria > Pseudomonadota > Gammaproteobacteria > Pseudomonadales > Pseudomonadaceae > Aquipseudomonas. The sequence continues at coordinate 314,251 of NZ_JALJFG010000002.1, forward strand.
TCCTTCGCTGCTCGCTTTGGTCGTGGCCTGAGCGATCAAGGCATCCAACATCTGCGCCACAAATTTCTGTTGGCTCTTGGGTCGTCCAGGGTGTTCTGTGGTGGGCTCAATACCCATATCGGGGTGGTTTTGTTCGATGAGCGCGCATCGGCTGGGCCGACCGGCGCGCAGGCCGCGCCACGTCTGGCGTTGCGCGCCTAGACAACGAAATTCGCGTCGGGTGATACTGTTGGTGCAAAAGCTACTGCTACAACGGGAGAGGTTGTAGCTACTGAAGCCACAAGTGCGAATGCCCAAGCTGCATTGAGAGCGAAACTATCAGGACTACAAAAAGCTCAAGAGACAGCAGCGGTCACTAGAACACTGCCTGATGGCCGTATTCGTTACTACACACAAGAGGTTCCTGCAAGGACAGATAATTATCCCTAAAAAACTACTTTCCCGGCTGTTGATTCCCTTGTCTGATGGTGAAGAGCAATAGCGCTGTCTGGTCGTTTTACGCCGCCACGAGCGACTGCTTTTAGCAAAAAAGGGGATTTATTTTCTCAGAATAAATAAATCCTTTTCATTGTATGTCCCCTTCCATTCTTCCATTGAACCGCTGAAATCTTCCATCAGCAATTATGCATCCATGCATCCATTTATTCGCGCTAATGCATATCCACGTCTAGGGTTACCTCGAGCCAGATCGAAACGCCCCATCCAATATGGGCAACCTTGAACGTCGATAGCTCAGCAACACCGCCACACGGTTACAAGCAGGACGCTTGTTTTCACTCATGGAGGATTGAAACATGTTAACCACTGAAACAACCCCATCCACCGGCAACACACTGCCCAACTGCCTGATTGGCCATCTGCTCGATCCGCAGTTGGTCGAAGTCGAAGCGGCTGCTCAGCCACAGGCAATGGCTGCCGCCAGTCTCAATTTCAGCATGCAGCGACAAACCCAGACTAACTGGTGCTGGGCGGCTGTTTCCGCCTCGGTCGGCAACTACTACGGCACCGGGTCCTGGACCCAGTGCGGTGTCGCCAGCAGCGAGCTGGACCGTAACTGCTGCAATCAACCCGGACCGTGCAACGTCTACGGCTATCTGGATTCCGCTTTACGAACCACGCGCAGCTACAACGGCATGAGCCAAGGTTCGTTGCAGATGGCGGCCATCCAGGACCAGATCAACAGGGGCCGACCCATCGGCTTGCGTTGCGCCTGGTACGGAGGCGGTGCGCACTTTTTGGTGATCTATGGAACCAACGGCAATTACCTGTTGATCGCAGATTCGATCTACGGCTATTCGACCCGCGCGTTGAACGCGTTTCCCGGTTCGTACAACGGCGGCGGCAATTGGACTAACACTTACTTCACCGTAAAAAACTGAGGAGGGCGAGATCATGCAACTGACTTATCCAAAGGCGCCCTCCAACGGCGTACAGACACTGCGTCCTGCGTTGCAAGCCGCGCTGCAAACCCAGGGTGCGGGGGCCCATCACTCACTCGCGGCCGCTGCGCCGGGCAAAATCAGGCTGAGCGAGGCCTATCGTGGCTACTCGCTCAGCCTCGAGGATTTGACGCACGGTAAAAGCCTGAAAGACGCGAAGGTCGGCGATTGGCACTACTTGGTGTTTGCCGATGGCGTGACGATTGCGGACGCGCAACTGGCCGACGTCCAGGGGCAGGTCGAGTTCGCCTCGCTCAACCACGGGCCGTTGGCAGCGGCGACGGTGGATGCGTTGAAACTGGCGGAGCAGTCGGCGCAATTGAAAGGTAAAACCGTTGAGCTGCGAGTCCTGTTCATCTCGGCACTGCACGTTGTGGCGATCTGGCTGCACGCGGACAGCGAAGAGGTGCTGATCCCGATTGAGCCGACCCCCAAGGAACTGGCAGTCACTCAGTTGTACAGCGAGGCGGCGCTGCTCAAGCTGCTCAAACCGGCGGCTGAGGAGGCCCGCAAGCGCTTCGACGCGGACACCCGTGGGCAGTTGGGCAGTTGATTAAAAATTAGCGTTGTAAAAAAAGCCGCCGCCTGTAACTAGGCGGTGCACTTTTGTGCCTCGCATTTGAAAAGCGCCATGTCCGTGATCACGACCGTCGACACTCGACCCCGCACCAGGGCGATACGCATGACTGAGGCCGTTGAAAAGACGGTTTCTTTTCGCGCATGGGTTGCGGTGATCGGGGGCTTGTTCGGTTGTTTCATGGCCGGCATGAACGTCCACGTGGCCCGCGTAGCGATGTTCATGTCTGGCGGGGCCACCTTCGGCCTGGTGCAACGGGGGCTGGCGCCGTTCAGGCCGCGCCGGATGAAGTGGTTCAACCCGAAACTCATGGTCGCCAGTGGCTTTTTCATCATGGCCCTGGCCTTGCGACAATCAAAAAACTGAATACATCAGGGTTCGCAGGCTAGGCCCTCTCCCAATGAGTCGGGGGAGAGGTCAACTTTTATCGCCTGGGAAATATTGCGTTCAACACGCGTAGCGGGGTGTGCCAGCCACATCAGAACCGTCTGATGTTGATGCTCAATGCGTCGTTGCACCTTAAGGAGGTGCCTGAATGGGCACTCCACTTCGATCTGATGCCGGTGGATTTCCTTGCACGCTTATTACCTCAAGCCAGTCGACTTTATCTGGCCCAACAAAAAGGAGCTTTCCCATGCAGCATTTTGAACCCGACACTCTGGTCCGCAATCCGGTCGGTAACCCGGTCGTTGCTCGCGTCGTCGTCGATGGCGATGCCCGTAGCGTATGGAACGTCGTCGGTGATTTCGCCGGGTTTAACAAGTTTATTCCGGCGCTGTCCCATATCGACATGACCGGCACCGGCGTGCGTTCGGTGCGCAAGAAGCTGTTCAAGGACGGTAACGTGGTCATTGAGCAACTCAACTCCCACGACAATGAGCGCATGACCATGACCTGGTCGCTCATCTACACCTCCCTGAATATCGGCAACCTGTGGGCGCTGATGGAGGTCGTTCCGCACGGTGCGAATCAGAGCGTGGCGACCTGGACCATCATGGGGCAGCCTTACACCGGCGGCCAGGAAGATGTGCCGGCGTTCGAGGCATTCCTGCAGGGGTTTGCCGATGATGCAATGTCCAATGTACAGGCGCTGTTCGCCTGACAGCGACGGTTGCATGGCCCTGCAAGTGCGCGTTGGCGCAGGCGTCTTGCAGGGCTGGTCGCGCTAGCCGAACCGCCCGGTGATGTAGTCTTCGGTCTGCTTCATCTTCGGCTTGGTGAAGATCTCGTCGGTATTGCCGTACTCGATCAACTCTCCCATGAACATGAACGCGGTGTTGTCCGACACCCGTGCGGCTTGCTGCATGTTGTGGGTCACGATAATCACGGTGTACTGAGCCTTCAGCTCCGTGATCAGTTGCTCGATACGTCCGGTCGAGATGGGGTCGAGCGCCGAGGTCGGTTCGTCCAGCAGCAACACTTGCGGGCGCAGCGCGATAGTGCGGGCGATGCACAACCGCTGTTGCTGGCCACCGGAGAGGCTTTGCGCGCTCTGGTTGAGTTTGTCTTTGACCTCATCCCACAAGGCGCCGCCGCGCAGGGCTTGTTCGACGCGGTCGTTCATTTCGCGCCGGGACAATTTTTCATGGTGGCGTACGGCGTAGGCGATGTTGTCGTAGATCGACATCGGAAACGGTACGGGTTTCTGGAACACCATGCCGACATGGCTGCGCAGCCGGTTCATCGAGTAGCCGGGGGCGAGGATGTTTTCACCGTTGAGCAGCACTTCGCCCCGCGCTTCCTGTTTCGGGTACATCGAGTAAATACGATTGAACACCCGCAGCAAGGTGGACTTACCGCAGCCCGAGGGGCCGATGATGGCGGTGATGCGTTTTTCTGGAATATCGATGTCGATGGATTTCAGCGAGCGTTGGTGGTTGTAGAAAAACTCCAACCCCCGCACCTGGATTTTGGTTTTTTCGCGATCAATGCCGGTGGCGTCCATCAGTGAGACCTATTGCGTAAAAGAATCAGGCGAGATGCCAGGCTCAGTACCAGCACGAACAGCGTGAGGACCAATGCACCCGCCCACGCGAGCGAATGCCAGTCGTCGAACGGGCTCATGGCGTACTGGAAAATCACCACGGGGACACTGGCGATCGGTTTGAGCAGGTTGCTGCTCCAGAACTGGTTGCCGAAGGCGGTGAACAGCAGCGGCGCGGTTTCCCCGGTGATCCTGGCGAGGGCCAGCAGAATGCCGGTGACTACGCCGGCCTTGGCCGCTCTCAGGACAATCTGCAGCGTCAGCTTCCATTGCGGCACACCCAGTGCCAGCGCAGCCTCACGCAGGGTCGACGGTTGCAGTTGGAGCATTTCATCCGTGGTGCGCACCACCACCGGAATCACCAGCAGCGCCAGGGCCAATGCACCGGCGATGGCGGAAAACCCCACCTGGTGGTGGGTGAGCAGGTTCAGCGGCAGGATCACGCCGGTGTAGATGAACAGGCCCAGCACAATCGAAGGGGCGGACAACAGGATGTCGTTGATAAAGCGCACCGTGGTGCCCAGGCGCGAATGACGGGCGAACTCCGCCAGCCAGATACCGGCCATCAAGCCGATGGGCGTACCGATCAGCAGCGCGATGGCCGACATGAGTGCACTGCCATAAAACGCATTGGCCAGTCCGCCTTCGGTGCCGGGCGGTGGGGTCATCTGGGTAAACAGGCGCAGGTTGAGGGCCTGGAGGCCATTGATCACGGTCGTCAGCAGAATCCACGCCAGCCACAACAAGCCGAAGGCGGTGGCACCACAACTGAGGACCATGGCCACGCCGTTTTTAAGGGCGCGCTTTCGGTACAGGCGTTCGTTGGCGTTCATAGCCCTTCCTTGCGCGACAGGCGCATCAGCATCAATCGCGCCAGCGCCAGTACGACGAAGGTCACGATAAACAGCAGGAAGCCCAAGGCAATCAGCGCGGAGCGATGCAGGTCGGTGTAAGCCTCGCTGAATTCGTTGGCGATGACGGAGGCGATGGAGCTGCTGGGCATCAACAGGGACGCGGAGAACTGTTGCGCGTTACCGAGCACGAAGGTCACCGCCATGGTTTCGCCGAGGGCACGGCCCAAGCCGAGAAAGATGCCCCCGACCACCGCCGAGCGGGTGTAGGGCAAGACGATGTCCCAGACCACTTCCCACGTGGTGCTGCCCAGCGCGTAGGCCGACTCTTTCAATTGCGTCGGCACACTGCGGAACACCTCATGCATCACTGAAGTGATAAACGGCATGATCATCACCGCCAGCACAATGCCGGCAGTCAGCATGCCAATGCCCAGCGGCGGCCCCTGGAACAGAGAACCGACAAAGGGCAGGGCGCCCAGGTAGTCATTGATCAAGGGCGACAAGTGTTCAGCCATGAACGGCCCGAACACAAACAAACCCCACATGCCGTAGATGATCGAGGGAATACCGGCGAGTAATTCAATGGCCGACGCCACCGGCATTTTCAGCCAGGGCGGCGCGACTTCGGTGAGAAAAATCGCGATGCCGAAACTCACGGGCACCGCAATCAGCAAGGCCAGAAAGGAAGTGACCAAGGTGCCGTAGATCGGCACCACGGCACCAAAGTGGTTGTTGACGGCGTCCCACTCGGTGCTGGTGATGAAACCCAAACCAAAGGTCTTGAAGGCCAGGCCGCCACCCCAGAGGGTTGAGAATGCAATCGCTCCCAGCAGTACCAGCACCAGCATGGCGGCGCCGAACATCGAGCGCTTGAACCACAGGTCGTGGCGTTGGTCGCGGGCGGCGCGGCTGTCGCCCCGTGTGTCACTCGCGTGAGTCGTCATAACCAGGGATTGGACGGAGTCGTTCATATCAGATGTGCTCACCACCTTGCGCAATCACTGCGCAAGGTGGTTGTAGGGCGAATCAGTGGGCGAAGTCAGACTTCCAGTAACCTTCGATTCGCGACACCAGGGAGTCCGGCAAGGCAACGTAGTCCAGGGAAGCGGCCTGTTGCTGGCCTTTTTCCAGTGACCACTTGAAGAAGCTGAAAGCCGCCTGGCTTTGCTCGGCATTCTTGGGCTGCTTGTACATGATGATCCAGGTGGTGGCCGTGATCGGCCATGCGCCTTCGCCTGGCGCGTTAGTCATGATCAGGTTGAAGTCCTTGGCGCTGGCCCAGTCCGCGGTATCTGCGGCGGCCTGGAACGCCTTGGCGTTAGGCTCGACGAATTTGCCCGATGCATTCTTCAACTGGGCGTAGGTCATTTTGTTCTGCAACGCGTAGGCGTATTCGACAAAGCCGATCGAGTTCTTGATCTGCTTCACATAGGCCGACACGCCTTCGTTGCCCTTGCCACCCACACCTACCGGCCAAGGCACGGTGGTACCGAAGCCGACCTTGGTTTTCCAGCCATCGCTGACTTTGGACAGGTAGTTGGTGAAGTTGTAGGAAGTGCCGGAACCATCAGAACGATGGACCACGGTGATGTTGGCACCAGGCAACTTCAAGCCCGGGTTGAGTGCGGCGATGGCCGGGTCGTTCCACGCCTTGATATCGCCCAGGAAGATCTTTGCCAGCACGTCGCCATCGAGCTTCAACTGGCCTGCCGCCACACCTTCGACGTTCATCACCGGCACGATGCCGCCAATCACGCTGGGGAATTGACCCAGGCCACCGGCCTTGAGGTCATCGGCCGACAGAGGGGCGTCGGAGGCACCGAAATCCACGGTGGCCGCCTTGATCTGGGCGATGCCACCACCGGAACCGATGGACTGGTAGTTGATGCGGTTGTTGGAGTTCTTGCTGTAGTCCTGCGACCACTTGGACAGCACCGGGTACACGAAGCTGGAGCCGGCACCGGTTACGTCGGTGGCGTGGGCCACGCCGCTCAGACACAGGGCCGTCAACAAAACAGACAGACTTTTTTTAGTCGGCAACATCACGACAACACCTCAAGGGAAGGGGCAAGTGGATAGGTCCACCTGTCTAAGACGTGACGATTTAATTCCTGATATATGTCTGTTTAATGACGAATTGGCTTTATGAAGAAACATTTAGAAATGGTTGCTCCGATGGCAACAAGCGCACCTGCTGCCACCGAAGCCTGCCTATTTAGCGGTTGTTTTGATCAATTCCAGCCTGCAACTCCTGGCTGTCACTGTGCCCACCCGCCCGCAGCAGCCCAAGGTTGATGGCCTGGTCCTGACGCGTTGCGTCGTCCTGTTTCTGGGGCAATTCGTCCTTGGCACCCAGCACCAGGTTGACCGGTGATTTCGACGCGTTCAGCCCGACATCGGCGCGATAGTCGCTGCCGGACAGCGTCGTCGCCTTCACCGTGGAGCCACCCAGGTCGACCTTGCCATTGTCCGCGCTGATGCGGGCGCCCGTGAGGCGAGTCTCGCCACTCACTTGCAGATGGACGCCCTGGATGCCGCGAATACCCGACGCCTGGGCGACGCTGTCCTTGACGACGTGGCTGACGTCCAGGTTCAGGGTCGGGGTGTAGGCGGTGTTGCCGCTCTTGTCGCCGAACAGCACGTTCTGCGCCGTATCCGCCACTGAGCTGCCGGTGGTGTTCTTGCCACTGACGACGTAGCTGTCACTGGTTTTTGGCCAGACCTTATCCTTGAACCCGGACAAGCGAGTGCCCAGGGCGTCCTTCTTGTCCGCGAGGTATTGCTTGGCCTTGTCCACGCGGGTGCCGAACGCGCCACGGGGTTCGGGGTTCACGTCGTAGCTACCGCTGCGGCTGAGTTTTTCGCCCAAACGCTCCTTGGCGTCAGCGACGCTGTTGACCACCTTGTCCTTGGCCGAAGCCAGGTGCTCGGTGCCCTTGTCGACCGCGTTCTCGAGTTTCTCGCGGTGTTTGTCGAAGGCGCCCTGGGCTTTGGCTTGCACCTTGTCCTTGAGCGGGCCTGTGGTCTTGGCCAGCTTATCGACCACGCCGGGCTGGTTTTTTTCGACATCCAGCTTGGCATCGACATTGACCTGGGTGCTGTTGACCTGGTCCTTGCGGCTCTCGACGATCAGGTCGCCGCCCACTTTGCCGCTCACTTGATCCGCTTCGATACGGGCCCCCGCCAGGTGGGTATCACCGGCGCTGTTGATGGCCACGGTACCCGCCTTGATCAGGCTGTCGTGTTGGGTGGTGCCTTGCAGGTGATCCACGTCGACCTTGGCCCGGGCATTGATGCCGCGCTGGGTCTTGGGTGTGTCGTGCTCACCGGCGTCGGCCAAGGTGGTCTTGCCGCCGCTGCCGCCTGCGCCCAGGGCCACGCCCCAGCTGTTGTGGGCCTGGGTCGATTGCGCTGACTCTTGCAGGATGCCGCCGTTCTGCGCGTCGAGATTGACGCTGGCAGCCGTGACTTGAGTGCCTTGCAAGTGGATGGCATTGGCGGTGTCGGCGCCACTGGCGAGGGTGACGTTGCCGTTGCTGTGCAACTGCCCGACGCTCACGCCGTGGTCATTCTCCGCCACGTTGCCGATGTTGAAGTTGGCACTGAGGCTACCGGTCTTGCCACTGCTTTCGGCACTGCTGGTCTTGCCTGCACCGACGGTCAGGCCGCCGCCCAGGTTGCTGCCGCTGCTGACATGGGTGTTGGTCGCGGCCTGCAGGTCCAGTTTGCCACCGGCCTTGAGGCTGATATCACCGGTCTTGGCGGTGTCGCTGCCGATCTGAGTGCCTTGCAGGGTCATGTCACCGCCGCTGCTGAGCAGGATCGGCCCGCTGCCCTGAATCGTCGCGACCCGCGCCTGGCTGTCTTGCGTGTCCACGCGTTTGTGATCCAGTTGCACGCCGGCACCGAGGTTGACGTTCGTGCCGTTGGTGCCGGGTGCCGTGCCCACGGTCAGTGAACCGCTGCCACGCAGGGTGCTGCTGTTTTGGCTCTGGGTGTCGTTGGCCTGGTTCAGCGCCAGCTCACCGCCTGCCTTGAGGTTGACGCCCGCCTGGCCACCGTTGAATTGGCTGCCTTCATAACGCGCGTCGCCCTTGGTCTGGATGTTCACGCCTTGAGTGCCCGCGTAGCTGCCGACCACCGCCGTACTGCTGGATTCGCGCACGTCACTGCTGCCGCCTGCGCCGCTGCCGCGCACATTCACGTCTTCACCGGTGGTGGTGTAGACCCGCACGCCCGCCTTGGCGTCCACGCCTTGCTCGCTGCTGCTGTGAGTATTGGCGGCCGCTGTGACGACATGTTCACCGGCATTGATCTTCAGCCCGCCGTCGGTGGCGCGGTATTGAGTCCCTTCATCCTGCAATTTGCCGGCGGTGTTGACCTGGACCGTGGCGCCACTGAACTGGCTGACCACGGCGGTGCTGTCCTGCTGTGTACGGGTCTTTTGGGTATGACCCACCTCCACATCCAAGCCGACATTGGGCTGCTCGAACGCATCCAGCAAGCCGGGTTGATGGAATTTGGCCTGGGCGACGCCTTCGACCGCCTTCTCGATCGGCCGGGTGACGCCTTTGTACTCGACATTGGCACCGACATCGGCGGTCCAGCCGTTCTCTTTGTGGGTGCTGGTCTCGGTGTTATGCGCCGCTTGGTTATCGATGTTGCCGGCGTTGACCTGCAACCCGGAACCGGCCTTGACCTGTGCGCCCTGGCTGGTGAGGGTGTTGCCGGCATTGATGGTCAGTTTGCCCGCCGCCGCCACGCTGCTGGTGTGTGCCGTGGTCTGGTTGCGGGTGTCGTGGCTGCTCTGATGGCTGAACTGCGCGCCGTTGCCGGCCTTGTCCAGGCCACCGGTGTAGTAGACGCCGCCGCCGGTGGTGGTGGTGTCAGTGTCGCTGAGCGTGCTGTCGTGAGCGGCCAGCAGTTCCACGTTTTTACCACTCAAGGTCGCATCACCTTGGGTCGCCTTGACGTCGGAACCTTTGATACTCACATCGCCACCGGCTGTCACCACGACACTGCCGCCACTGAGGCCCGAGGCGTGCTGCCGGGTGGTGTCGGTCTTGCGGGTTTGCTGCTGGTCTTCATAGTTCACACCGGCGCGGTACTGACGGCTACCGTTGGCGGTTTCCTTGGCGTAGCCATTGAAGCCGCGGGTATGAGTGCGGGTCGTGTCGTGGGCGGTGTTTTCAGCCGCCACGACCTTGATGTCGCCCTTGGCGTCCGCTTGCAGTTCACCTGCGGCGGACACTTGCGAGCCGCTGACGGTGATGTCCTTGGCGCTTTGCAGTGTGAGGTTGCTGTCCGAGCGCAAGTCGCTGGCGACGACGGTGCTGCCCTTGAGGTTCGTGCGGTTTTCATCCTTGGAGAGGCCGAAGAACTTGCTGTCGTTGCTGTAGCGGTTGTCGTGGGACGTGTCTTGTACGCCGTCGATGACCAGTGAACCTTTGTCGCTGATAACGCTGGCCTGTTTCCCGCCTCGGGCCTGGCTGCCGCTGATGCGCACGTCGTCGGCCTTGACGATCAGCTTGCCATCTGCGTTGACCCGGCTGCCGGTATTCAAGGTCTTGCCCTTATCGCCGTCGCCGTTCTTGCCGAAGAAACTGCCACCTGTCAGGTCGCCGGAGTAGGCATTGTCGCTGCTGCTCTGGGTACGGCTGGCGCTGCTGATGTCCACTTTGCCGCCGGCCAATTGGATATCACCGGGTGTTTTCAGCTCGGCGCCTTGCAATTGCAGTGTCTGCTGGCTGCTCAGCTCCAGCGTCTTGCCGGCCTTGAGGCTGCTGGTGACGCTGCGTTGTTCGCTGCTGGAGTTGTCCCAGTTAGCCTTCCACAGGTGCTTGCGATGGTTGCCCAGGTCGCGGGTTTCATGGGTTTCGGTGGCGGCATTGACCTGCAGGTCGGCGCCGCTGTTGACGTGCAACGCGCTGCCCGCTTCCACCTGGCTGGCTTTGATCTCGGTCTTGGCGCCGGACTACAGCGCGGCATCTTGTTGCGCGACAACCTTGTTGCCGTGCTGGCGCGAGTCCTTGTCGGTGGTGGTGCGGTCATAGGTTTCGTAGGTGAACAGGAAGTTGCTGTTGTTCCACTGTTCACGCTTTTCCTGGAGCTTGCGGCTTTCCAGGCTGCTGAGGGTCAGGTTGCGGCCGGCGTCGAGTTTGACGTTGCGCCCGCTGACATCGGTCGCCGTCAGGTTCAAGTCCTTGGCACTGTGCAAGTCGACGTCACCCTGGCGGCTCTGCACGCCGGCGCGGGTGGCGTCGAGGCTGCCCGCGTGGACCTGGCCGCTGATAGCGAGGTCGCCGGCCGAGCTGATCGTCACCCCATCGCGACCCTCCACTTGCACGGCACCTACGCGTACACCGGCCCCTTCGGCGGTGCTGATGATGTTGATGCGCCCAGCCTGCATCGCCCCGAACAGGCTGGCGTCGATGCGCTGGTCCTGGGTCTTGCTGGCCGGGTCCACCTGGCGCACTTGCCCGCTGGCGTAGTCGACCTGATTACGGCCCACGGTGAGGTTCAATTGATCACGGGCACTGAGGCGACCGTCGCTGTCGATACGCGGGGCGATCAGGTTGATCGAACCCTCGCGGTTTTGCAGGCCCTGGCCTTGTACCGTCAGTTGGCCGCGGGCATCGCGGGTGTTCAAGGCTTGCAGCTTGCCGTCGGTAAACTCGGGGCGGCCGACCACCAGGTTGGCGTTCGGGGTGTTGATGAAGCTGCCGCCATTCACGGAAATCCCGTTCGGGTTGGCCAGTACATAGTCGGCGGCCCGGCCGAAAATTTCCTGGGCGCCGTTGAGGGTCGAGGCGTTGCGGCTGATCACCTCGTTGAGGATCACGCTCGCTGCCTGGCCCTGGAACTGCGGGTTGGCCGCCAGTTGCCCGGCGAGTTGGGATTGGCCGGCCTGCAAGGCGTTGTTCAACACCACGCCCTGGCGGTCGACGTTGTAGTCCAGGAACTGGTTATGGGACAGGCCGCCGGCATTCGGCGCGACGATGTTGATGATGGGCACACCGCCCTGGTTTTGCAGCTGCGGCGTGCCGCCAGGTCCCTCGACGATGGTCAGGCCACCGGCCAGTACCAGTTGCGGCAGCAGGAACAGGCTGGCAATGGCCCAGCGCAGTTTGCCCTGGGGCGAGAGGTGAAACGCGTGAGTATCAGTCGGCATCATTGATTTCGCTCTGTGTTGTCTGATCTGCCACGTGCGTTGTTCGTTGCAACGCTGCTGTGGGGGTCAGGTACGGCAGTTAATTCAGGCTAATCCGGTGTTGGCTTAAATCTGCAAGCTCAAGCGCGTCAGCCAGACCTGTGGCTCCTGGCCAAACCCTGTGGGTGTGTTGAGGCTGCGTTGGTAATCGAAGTCGAGCTGCACGTTCTTCCAGCTCAGGTTGAGCCCGGCACTGGCACCGCTCAGGCGTTGGCCCTGGGCGCCGTGTTCGCGCTTGAGCCAGCCGTTGTCCAGGCCCAGGCGCGGGGTGATCTTGACCGGCAGGTCGCTGTTGAGGGGCAGGCGCAAGGTATTGCGCCACACCGCACCGATAGCACCGGACGCGCTGTTTTCGCGGTAGCCACGCACGGCCGAGTCGTCGGTGCCCAGCAGTTGTTCGATGGCGGGCAAGGTATCCGGGCTGTATTGCGCGGACAGCTGGCTCTGCCATTGCCACGCTTGCTGTCGCCATTGGCCGTTGCGCCATTGGGTCAGGTTGGCGCGGTACTTGTGGAACTGCGCTTGGGGCAGGTTTTTCACCACCTGATCGGCATCACGATCGGCGCCGAACCAGGTCAGTCCCTGGGCGTAATTGACGTCGAGGTTCCACACTGCGCTGTTGAGCCAGAACAGGTTCAAGCCGGCCTCGGCCACGGTCAACGTCGGGCTCTGGATCCCCAGGCGAACCTTTTGCAGGTAGCTGTCGACGTCCTTGTAGGCCAGTTGCAGGTTGGCGCTCAATTGATGGCCCTGGTCGCGCCACAGCACTCGGTCGGTGCGCAAGCTGACTTGATCCGTGCGGCCGCTGTTATAGAACGTGGTACTGCTGAGCTTGAAGGGCGAGCGGTATTCGGCATGGCTGGCAAATACGCTGTAGGTCCAGTACCCGTAAGGGATCGAATAGAACAGGCTGTTGCTGCGGCTATAGCGCGGGCCATGGTTGAGCGTGTCGCTGAAGCTCAGGTTGAGCGAGTCGTTGAGCTGCAGCGGGCTGTCCAGGCTCACGCTGATGGCATTGCGATCGCGCCCGGTGCTGGCGCTGCCGAGGTTATCCACACCCAGTCCCAGCCCCCAACGCGAGTCACTGCTGCGCGAGCGCAAAATGATGCGCGAGGCGCCAGGTTCGTTGCCGGGGGCGATGTCGGCGGTGAGGTCCACCGAACGCAGACGGTTGAGCTGATCCAGGCCCTGCTCCAGGTCGCGCAGGTTCAGTGGCTTGCCGAGCATCCCGGGGAATGCTCCGCCTAACGACACGGGCAGGCTCTGGTCGGCCAGTTCGATGCCTTCGAGGTAGCCTTCTTCGACGTGAATATCCAGCGGGTGCCCGGCGGCTGGCGTGCTGATCAGGTACGGACGGCTGGCGATATAGCCGGCCTCGACATACAGGCCAGTGATTTGCGCCAACAGCCGGTTGATCTGGGTCACGCCCATGCAGGGGGCCACGTAGGGCTCGATGCGTTTGTTCAGTTCGGCCTTGCTGAACAGCGTCACACCGGCCAGGCGCGTGCCGCTCAGCGGCCAGCACTGTTCATCGTTGGCGATGTCCTTTGGCAAGGTGGGCGTGGCCGGTAGCGTCCCGAAACTGCCTCTTTGCAGTTGCCGCTGGCGCTGTTCGAGTTGTAACTGCTGCAAATCGCGCTGCTGTTGCTGCTGCAAGCGCAGCGCTTCCTGGCCGGGTTGCGGCCCATCGGCGGCCGCGACCGGCAGCGCACAGAGGCAGAGCAGGGCGATGCCCAACTTAGGGAGATAACACGGGCGTTCGGTTGAGGGCTGATTCGGCACTCGACATCCTTAACGTAGAAAAACACACGACCCATGAACGCTCAGCCATACCGTGAGCTCAGGGGACTTGCCGCACTTGAGTCATCAATAAACGGTTTGTTACAGCGTCTGTAGGATTTATTACACAAAATGTGAGTAATGCCGCGTTATTTGGCAAAAAAATGCACAAAAGCGGTGCGCGATAGGCGAGTGATAACCGGGCGGGGCTTTATTTTCGGGCTAAGCGGGGAGGCGGTTAGGCAAAGAGTGTTTTTGATTGTTGCAGCAGAATCGTTTAATCGGTTCGTTGGCGGGCAGGGGGGGCACGGGCACCTGGTCACGCCGATTGATGAACATAGGCTTTTGCATTCTGGGGATATTCTGTAGCCTTGCGCAGCTTCAGATTCACCCGTGCTTGATGAACACAATCACTTCGTCCGGCGGCGCCCGAAGGGCTCCAGAGCCGGTGGTACACTCGACTTTCGCGCTTACTGCGCCTGCAGGTCTTGCGAACATGACGCAAATTTCCGAACGCCTACTGGTTCAAGCCCACCTCGACGCCAAGCAGCCCAAGGCCCTCAGCGCCGCTGAAGAGGCTGGCCTGCGCGCCGCCATCGCCGCTGAGCTCAAGGCTCAAGACGCAGTGCTGGTTGCCCATTTCTACTGCGACCCGGTGATTCAGGCCCTGGCCGAAGAAACCGGTGGTTGTGTCTCCGATTCACTGGAAATGGCCCGATTCGGTGCGGCCCACCCGGCCAAGACTGTGTTGGTCGCCGGTGTGCGGTTCATGGGCGAGACCGCCAAAATCCTCACACCCGAAAAACGCATCCTCATGCCCACCCTGGAAGCCACGTGCTCCCTGGACCTGGGTTGCCCGGTGGATGAGTTTTCGGCGTTCTGTGACCAACACCCCGAGCGCACCGTGGTGGTATATGCCAACACCTCGGCGGCGGTCAAAGCCCGGGCGGACTGGGTGGTGACCTCCAGTTGTGCACTGGAGATCGTCGAAAGCCTGATGGACAACGGCGAGACGATTATCTGGGGGCCGGACAAACACCTGGGCACCTACATCCAGCGCCAGACCGGGGCCGACATGCTGCTGTGGGACGGTGCCTGCATCGTCCACGAAGAGTTCAAGTCCAAGCAGTTGGAAGACATGAAGGCGCTGTACCCGGATGCCGCGATTCTGGTGCACCCGGAGTCGCCGACGTCGGTGATCGAACTGGCGGATGCGGTGGGTTCCACCAGCCAGCTGATTGCCGCGGCGCAGCGTTTGCCGAACAAGACCTTTATCGTCGCCACCGACCGCGGCATCTTCTACAAGATGCAGCAGCTGTGCCCGGACAAGGTGTTCGTCGAAGCGCCTACCGCCGGTAACGGCGCGGCATGCCGCAGTTGCGCGCACTGCCCGTGGATGGCGATGAACACGCTGGAACGCACGTTGCAGTGCCTGCGTGAGGGCAGTAATGAGATCTTCGTCGAACCTTCGGTGATCCCGCAGGCGGTGCGCCCGCTCAAGCGCATGCTGGATTTCACCCAGGCTGCGCGCCTCAAACTTGCCGGCAACGCCTGATCCTGTTGTGGATACGATCAAAATGTGGGAGCGAGCAAGCCCGCTCCCACATTTGATTTGTGTCGCTTGGAATTATTTTTTCTGCTTCGGGATCCGCACCAGCTGCGTGTCCGAATAGATGTCATGCCAGCTGCGTTTGTGCTTGTCGAACAACGACCAGATAAACCCCAGCCCCACGCACAACCACGACGCAATCGACACCACAAAGCGTAACAGTGCCTGCCACAGGCTGATGCGCGAGCCGTCGGCGTTCTGGACGCGCACCCCCCACACCTGCATGCCCAGGGTCTGCCCGGAATGGGTCCAGAACTTGGCAAAGAACCCAAACAGCACGAAGAACAGAATCGTCGACAGCAACGGGTCGCCGTCCAGCGCGCCAGACTCGGTCAGCGTGCGCATTTTCGCTTCGCCCACGATGGCGATCCACACCAGTTTGTAGACAAACGCGGTGACGATCAGCAGGGCAGTGCACAACAGGAAATCATAGAACATCGCTGCCAGACGACGGCCCAGGCCAACGGCGGGGAATTCGCCTTGGGGGCTCAGCAGGGGGTTGGACATGGCAGGGCTCTCTGAGGAAAAAAAGCAGTTTACGGAATCGCGCCCATAAAAAAGCCCCTGATGTCATACCAGGGGCTTTTTGTCGCAGGAAGGATCAGCCTTCTGCTTGTACTTCGTCAGCCTGCAGGCCTTTCTGGCCTTGAACTGAAACGAAGGTGACCTTCTGGCCTTCCTTCAGGCTTTTGAAGCCATTGCCCTGAATGGCGCGGAAATGCACGAACAGATCCGGGCCGCTTTCAGGAGTGATAAAACCAAACCCTTTCTCGTCGTTGAACCACTTGACGGTACCGCTCTGACGATCAGCCATTTTCTTCTTTCCTTTGACGCTAAAAATTAATGACAGCCCCTTTCATATGAAAGAGTACTGGGCTGGGTTGCAGGAAAGTAAGAGACGTCGAACGGGTTGTAGCGTAGTTACTTCAGCTACTGCCCAGGTCCAGGTTCCAAGCGACCCATGCAAACACAGTGAACAAACTCTACGCCAACTAATGGAGAAAAAACAAGCCCTGCGCAATGCCACGGTTTTGCTCGGGTTTATGACACTTAGGTCAAAATTGTAGACCGGACTTATTCGATAGAATAAGTCACTTGTTATAGGTTAATTGCTATAACAATGACTATCGTCAATGCACTGTTTTATGGCGGTTGCGTTACAGATTAGTGCACGTTAACGCAACCGCGTTACTTATAGAAACAGTCAATCAGCCACGGTAGTAACGCTGTGGCACAAATGGCATTTTACTTACACGCAGTGGCACCTTTTTCCCACGCACCAACGCAGAGATCTCGGTATCCAGTGCGACGAATGCGTTGTCCAGGTAACCCATGGCCAGCGGGCCGCCCAAGGTCGGGCCGAAGCCACCGCTGCACACACGGCCGATCACCGTACCGTGTTCGTCGACGATCTCGGCACCTTCGCGCACAGGCGTGCGCTCTTGTGGCAACAGGCCCACGCGCTTGCGGCTCACACCGGCTTGTTGCTGGGTGAAGATGCGGTCTGCGCCGGGGAAGCCGCCGGCACGTGCGCCGTCGGCACGACGGGCCTTGGAGATCGCCCACAACAAGCTGGCTTCGATTGGCGTGGTGTCGGTGTTCATGTCGTGGCCGTACAGGCAAAGGCCGGCTTCCAGGCGCAGGGAATCGCGGGCGCCCAGGCCGATGGCCTGCACTTCGGTCTCGGCCAGCAGGCTGCGAGCGAGGCTTTCGGCGTTGGCCGCCGGCACCGAGATTTCGAAACCGTCTTCGCCGGTATAGCCCGAGCGGCTGACGTAGCAGTCCACACCCAGCAGGCGGGTCGGTGCAAATTGCATGAAGGTCATGTGCTTGACCTCCGGTGCCAGGCGCGCCAGCACGCTGACGGCGGCCGGACCTTGCAGGGCCAGCAGGGCGCGTTCTTCGAACAGCGGCTCGATGCTGCACTGGTCGCCGATATGTTTGCGCAGGTGGGCCAGGTCCTGGTCCTTGCAGGCGGCGTTGACCACCAGGAACAGCTCGTCGTTGCCCAGGTTGGCGACCATCAGGTCGTCGAGAATGCCGCCGTGCTCGTTGGTGAACATGGCGTAACGCTGCATGCCCACCGGCAGGTCGATGATGTCGACGGGTACCAGGGTTTCCAGGGCTTTGGCGGCATTGGCGCCGGTCAGGCGGATCTGGCCCATGTGGGACACGTCGAACAACCCGGCCTGTTCACGGGTGTGCAGGTGTTCCTTCATCACGCCCAGTGGGTACTGCACCGGCATGTCGTAGCCGGCGAAGGGCACCATGCGCGCGCCCAGCTCGAGGTGCAGGGCGTGCAATGGGGTTTTCAACAGGGTTTCGGTGGACATATTCAGCTCCTGAAAAACGTGCTGGCGCGCAGATGGGCGTCAGCACTCGATAATGTTGACCGCCAAACCGCCACGGGCGGTTTCCTTGTATTTGCTTTTCATGTCGGCGCCGGTCTGGCGCATGGTGCGGATGACCTTGTCCAGCGAGACGAAGTGTTGCCCGTCACCACGCAAGGCCATGCGCACCGCATTGATCGCCTTGACCGAACCCATGGCGTTGCGCTCGATGCAAGGCACTTGCACCAGCCCGCCAATCGGGTCGCAGGTGAGGCCGAGGTTGTGCTCCATGCCGATCTCGGCGGCGTTTTCCACTTGGGACACACTGCCACCCAATACTTCACACAACGCGCCGGCAGCCATGGAACAGGCCACACCGACTTCACCTTGGCAGCCGACTTCAGCCCCGGAGATCGAGGCGTTCTCCTTGTACAGAATGCCGATGGCGGCAGCGGTGAGCAGAAAACGCACCACGCCATCCTCATTCGCGCCGGGGATAAAGCGCATGTAGTAATGCAGTACCGCAGGCACAATCCCGGCCGCACCGTTAGTGGGCGCCGTGACCACGCGCCCGCCATTGGCGTTTTCTTCGTTGACCGCCAGGGCATAGAGGTTGACCCAGTCCAGTACCGACAAAGGGTCGCGTAGCGCCGATTCGGGGTTCTTGCACAGCTGCCTATGCAGCGCCGCCGCACGGCGCTTGACCTTCAAGCCCCCGGGCAAGATCCCTTCATTGCGACACCCGGCGTCCACACAGTCCTGCATGACCTGCCAGATTTTCAACAGGCCGCTGCGGGTTTGCGCTTCCGGGCGCCAGGCACTTTCGTTGGTCAGCATCACCTGGCTGATGGACAGCCCATAGGTGGTGCAGTGGCCGAGCAAATCCTTGGCACTCTTGAACGGGAAGGTCAGGGGCGTGGCGTCTTCGACGATCCGGTCAGCGCCGGCCGCGTCTTCGTCCACGACAAAACCGCCGCCGACCGAGTAGTACTCGCGGCTGCGAATCTGGATGCCGGCGGCGTCAAAGGCACGAAAGATCATGCCGTTGGGATGGTAGGCGAGGGGCTTGCGAATCATCGCCAGGTGTTCTTTCTCGTTGAACGCAATGCTGTGTTCGCCGAGCAGGTTCAAGCGACCGTCGCTGCGCATTTGCGCCAGGCGCGCGGCCACGGTTTCAGTGTTCACGGTGTCCGGGTGTTCGCCCTCCAGGCCGAGCAGCACGGCCTTGTCGCTGCCGTGGCCTTTGCCGGTGGCGCCCAGCGAGCCATAGAGTTCCACCTTGATGCCGGTGGTGGCACTCAGCAGGTTGTCACGCTTGAGCCCCTCGACGAATCGAGCGGCGGCGCGCATCGGGCCAACGGTGTGGGAACTGGAGGGGCCGATGCCAATCTTGAACAGGTCGAACACGCTAAGGGACATGGTGGTTCTCCGGTTTCTTATTATTGATCGGATGTACTGGGTTTAAGTGTGGGAGGGGGCTTGCCCCCGATGAGGGTGTGTCAGTTGATAGATCTGGTGACTGACACTCCCTCATCGGGAGCAAGCCCCCTCCCACATTTTGACCGCGTTCAGCCAGTCAGGTTATGCGTAGCTCTCGATCGACGGGCACGCACACACCAGGTTGCGATCACCAAACACGTTGTCGACCCGGCCAACCGGCGGCCAGTACTTGCCTTCGATCAGCGACGCCACCGGGTACACCGCTTGTTCACGGCTGTACGGGTGCGACCACTCACCTACCAATTCAGCGGCGGTGTGCGGTGCGTTTTTCAGTGGGTTGTCGTCCTTGTCCAACGTACCGTTTTCCACCGCGCGGATTTCTTCACGGATGGCGATCATGGCGTCGCAGAAGCGGTCCAGTTCTTCCTTGGATTCGCTTTCGGTCGGCTCGATCATCAAGGTGCCCGCCACCGGGAACGACATGGTCGGGGCGTGGAAGCCGAAGTCGATGAGGCGCTTGGCCACGTCGTCCACGCTGATGCCGCTGCTGTCTTTCAAGGGGCGCAGGTCCAGGATGCATTCGTGCGCCACCAGGCCGTTGCTGCCGGTGTACAGCACGGGGTAGTGCTCTTCGAGGCGACGGGAGATGTAGTTGGCATTCAGGATCGCCAACTGCGAAGCGCGCTTGAGGCCCGCGCCGCCCATCATGCTGATGTACATCCAGGTGATTGGCAGGATGCTCGCGCTGCCGAACGGCGCCGCGCATACCGCACCTTCCTTGCGCTCCATGGCGGCGTGGCCCGGCAGGAATGGCGTGAGGTGTGACTTCACACCAATCGGGCCCACGCCTGGGCCGCCACCGCCGTGAGGGATGCAGAAGGTCTTGTGCAGGTTCAGGTGGGACACGTCGCCGCCGAACTTGCCCGGTGCGCACAGGCCGACCATGGCATTCATGTTGGCGCCGTCGATGTACACCTGGCCGCCGTTGTCGTGGATGATCCCGCAGATTTCGCGGATGCCTTCCTCGAACACGCCGTGGGTGGACGGGTAGGTGATCATCAGCGCGGCGAGGTGTTCGCGGTGCTCGATGGCTTTGGCGCGCAGGTCTTCGATGTCCACGTTGCCACGGGCGTCGCAGGCGGTCACGACGACGCGCATGCCGGCCATGTTGGCGGTGGCCGGGTTGGTGCCGTGGGCCGACGATGGGATCAGGCAGATGTCGCGACGCTCTTCGCCACGGCTCTGGTGATAGGCACGAATGGCCAGGAGGCCCGCGTATTCACCTTGGGAACCGGCGTTGGGTTGCAAGGAGATTGCGTCGTAACCGGTCGCGGCGCAGAGCATGGCTTCCAGCTCGGTGGTCAGTTGCAGGTAGCCGGTGCTTTGTTCGGCCGGCGCGAACGGGTGCAGGGCGCCGAATTCGGCCCAGGTCACCGGGATCATCTCGCTGGCGGCGTTGAGCTTCATGGTGCACGAGCCCAGCGGAATCATGGTGCGATCCAGTGCCAGGTCCTTGTCGGCCAATTTGCGCAGGTAGCGCATCAGCTCGGTTTCGGAATGATAGCGGTTGAACACCGGGTGGCTGAGGATCGGCGACTGGCGCAGCAGGGCGGCGGGCAGAGTGCTTTCAGTGGCGGCGAAGGTTGGCAGTGCCTTGCCGTCGGCGAAGATCGACCACAGGGCTTCGATGTCGGCCTGGGTGGTGGTTTCGTCGACCGACAGGCCCAGGCGCTCAACATCCACCACACGCAGGTTGATGCGTTGGGCGCGGGCCTTGTCGTGCAGGGCGGCGGTGTTGGCGCCGGTGTGGAGGGTCAGGGTGTCGAAGAAATGTGCCTGCTCGACCTTCTGGCCCAGGGCGGTCAGGCCCTTGGCCAGGATCGCGGTCAACTGGTGAATGCGCTGGGCGATCTGGGTCAGGCCCTTGGGACCGTGGTACACGGCGTACATGCTGGCGATGTTGGCCAGCAGCACTTGGGCGGTGCAGATGTTACTGGTGGCTTTCTCGCGGCGGATATGTTGTTCGCGGGTCTGCATGGCCAGGCGCAGGGCCGGCTTGCCGAAACGGTCCACGGAAACCCCGACCAGGCGGCCCGGCATGTCGCGTTTGAACGCATCCTTGGTGGAGAAGTACGCCGCGTGCGGACCACCAAAGCCCAGTGGCACGCCGAAGCGCTGCGCGCTGCCGATGGCCACGTCGGCACCGAACTCGCCCGGAGGGGTCAGCAGGGTCAGCGCCAGCAGGTCAGCGGCCACGGCTACCAAGGCATTGGCGGCGTGGAAACGCTCCGTCAGCGCGCGGTAGTCGAACACGTCGCCGTTGCTGGCCGGGTATTGCAGCAGGGCACCGAAGAACGGGCTGACATCCGTCAATTCGCGCTCATCGCCCACGACCACGTCGATGCCCAGCGGCTCGGCACGGGTGCGCAGTACGTCGAGGGTTTGCGGGTGGCTGTGCACCGAGGCGAAAAAGGCGTTGCTGGCCTTGTTCTTGCTCAGGCGCTTGCAGAAGGTCATCGCTTCGGCGGCGGCGGTGGCTTCATCGAGCAGCGAGGCGTTGGCGATCGGCAGGCCGGTGAGGTCGCTGATCAGGGTCTGGAAGTTCAGCAGCGCTTCCAGGCGGCCCTGGGAGATTTCTGGCTGGTACGGGGTGTAGGCGGTGTACCAGGCCGGGTTTTCCAGCAGGTTACGCAGGATCGGCGACGGCGTATGGCAGTTGTAGTAGCCCTGGCCGATGTAGGTCTTGAACAATTGGTTCTGGCTGGCGATGGCCTTGATCTTGGCCAGGGCCTGCGCTTCGCTCAAGCCGTCTTCCAGGCCGAGCACGCTGGTGCCCTTGATACTTTCCGGGATCACGCTGGCGCTCAGGGCTTCCAGAGAGTCGAAGCCCAGGCTGGCAAGCATTTGCTGCTCGTCTTCCTGGCGTGGGCCGATGTGGCGGGCGATGAATTCGTTGGCGGTGCTCAAATTAACAGTCATGGCGCGCTCCTCAGGCTTCAGCGTTGGCTTTGATCAGGCGGTCGTACGCATCCTGATCCAACAGCTTAGCCACTGCGTCGGCATCGGCGGGTTTAAAGCGGAAGAACCAGCCTTCGCCCATCGGGTCTTCGTTGACGAGTTCCGGGCTGTCGCTCAGTTTGTCGTTCACTTCCAGCACGTCGCCAGCCAGGGGCATGTACACGCCACTGGCCGCCTTGACCGATTCTACGGTGGACGCTTCAGCGCCCTGCTCGTAACTCTGCAACTCCGGCAGTTGCACGAAAACCACATCACCCAGCGCGTTCTGTGCGAAAGCGGTGATACCCACGGTGACGCTGCCGTCGATTTCGGTGCGCAGCCATTCGTGATCTTCAGTGAAACGCAACTCGCTCATGGAAACTCCTCAGGGCCAGATTCGTCTGGTGGACGGGATTGGAATAATGAGGAGTTGCTTAGCAATATCGCGGCCAATGTTATTAAATTGTTATAAATCAACGAGTTAATAAAATTTGTTATGACGGCATGCTGTTTGGCTGTAGCGATTTCGCTACAGCTGGTGCCGCGAAAAAAAGCCTATGTGGATCAAAGCCTTGCATGGCGCGTAAAAAACAGGGTTGTAGCGATATCGTTACGCTGTAGCGCTTTCAGTACACAGGATGTCGTTCTCAGACCAAAATGTTTTGAAATGCATTCGAATGTGGGAGGGGGCAAGCCCCAATGCCAGTCAGTTAAGCGCTAGAACGAGCAACCGGTAACCTGTGGCGAGCGGGCTTGTTGTGGCGAGCGGGCTTGTCCCGCGCTGGGGTGCGCAGCAGCCCCAAAAGCTATCTGCGCGGAGTATCGGATACACCGCATTCGTCCTTCTTTGGGGGCGCTACGCGCCCCAACGCGGGACAAGCCCGCTCGCCACAGTGATAGTGTTCCTTCTTAACTGACTGGCATTGGGGGCAAGCCCGCTCCCACATAGGTTTGTATTCCAACTTGAATCAAGGTTTGTTGGGTATGCCGTACTTGCGCAGGCGATGGGCGATAGCGGTGTGGGAAGTCTGCAAGCGGCTGGCCAGTTGGCGGGTCGAAGGGTAGCTGGTGTAGAGCGTTTCCAGCAGGTTGCGCTCGAAGTCTTCCACGGCCTGTTCCAGGCTGTCGATTTCGCCGTCGCTCTGGCGGGCGACGGAGGTGCCGGCGATATCCAGGTCGCCGATATCCACCAGGCTGCTTTCGCAAATGGCGGCGGCACGAAATATCACGTTCTGCAACTGACGCACATTGCCCGGCCAGCGGTTACCCAGCAGCGCGGGATACGTACCGGGCGCCAGGCGGCACACCGGGCGCTGGATCTGCGCGCAGGCTTGCTGCATGAAGTAGCGGGCCAGCAGCAGGATGTCCTGGCCACGTGCACGCAACGGCGGTACTTCGACGTTGAGCACGTTGAGGCGGTAAAACAGGTCTTCGCGGAAGGTGCCCTCGCTGACCATCTTTTCCAGGTCGCGATGGGTGGCACTGAGGATGCGCACATTGACCTTCACTTCACGGTCGCCACCCACCCGCCGAAAGCTGCCGTCATTGAGGAAGCGCAACAACTTGGCCTGCAAATACGGCGACATCTCACCGATCTCATCCAGGAACACCGTGCCCTGGTTGGCCAGTTCCATCAGCCCTGGCTTGCCGCCACGCTGGGCGCCGGTAAACGCACCGGGGGCGTAACCGAACAACTCGCTTTCGGCCAGGTTCTCCGGCAGCGCCGCACAGTTCAAGGCCAAAAATGGTGCACTGTGCCGCGCACTGATCGCATGGCAGGCACGGGCGACCAACTCCTTGCCGGTGCCGGTTTCACCCTGAATCAACAGCGGTGCATCCAGGGCCGCGACCCGCTGTGCACGGGCCTTGAGGGTGCGAATCACCGGAGACTCGCCCAACAGCGCATCAAACCCTTCGGCATGGTCATGGTGCAGTGCCGACAGTTGTTCGCCGATGCGGTTGGGCTGGTAGAGCGTGAGCAGGGCGCCTGCGTCGGTGATTGGCGTGGCGTCGAGCAAAAAAGTCTGGCCGTTGACGCTGATCTCACGTAGCGGCAAACGGAAGCCTTGTTCCAGCAAGGTCTCCAGCAGCGCCGGGTCGTTGAACAGCTCGCTGATGCTTTCCCCCGCCGGCTCGCGGCCGTACAGGGCGATCAACGCCGGGTTGGCCAGCAGGATCTTGCCCGCACTGTCCAAGGCCAGCACCGGGTCGGTCATGGCGGCGAGCAGGGCGTCGAGTTGCAGGTGGCGGCGTTGGCCAGGAAGGATATCGACCACGGTTACCGCCTGCACGCCGCGCACGCTGAACAAGGCGTCGCGCAGCTCTTCAAGCACCTCGGCGCTGAGGGTCGGCGCGTCGATATAGACGTTGGGCGGCACCATCTCCACCGCATCCAGGTTGAGATTACGCCCACCGAGCAAGGCCAGGACTTCCTGGGTGATGCCGACGCGGTCGATGAAGCTGACGTGGATACGCATGGGGCGGTTGGCAATTCTGGAGAGCAGAGGCGGCAAGTATGCCTTGGAGCGGGGCGCAGGTGAAATCTGACAACTGATGGAAGTCAAAATGTGGGAGGGGCGGAGCGACGATTCGACTTGCTCCCTCCCACATGTTTGGCCCGTGTTGTTTCAGTGCAGGTGTGTTATGCCAGATGTTCAGGTTTGACCGGGTCTCCGGGCTTCACGTCCAACTGATGCCGCACATCCTCAAACATCAAGTCATACTGCTTATGCATCTGGCCATTGATCGTCGCGACTTTCGGCATGCCATATTTCTGCGCGATGTTCATTGCATGGCGGGCGAAATCGAATGACTGGTCCTTGGGCAAGAAGAACTCCTCATTGAACTCCTTGCCCTGCACCGAACCGTGCAACTTGAAGAGCATTCCCTTGCCTTCCTTTGGGTCCTGGCTGACTTCATAGTCGATACACAGGTTGTAGCTGTAGTCATCCTTGTTGAGCGCGTGACGTTCGATGTGCAAGTGACCAGGTTCAAAGGTGGCCATAGGCGTTTCTCCTCTACTTCACAGGTAACTGATCCCGGGTTTGGCGGTGCTGATGCGTGTACCGGCGCTACCCTGGACGATGGCTTCGATGTCCGAGAGTGAACCGATGACGGCGGTTTTGCCAGTCTGGCGGGCGAACTCGCAGGCCGCTTGCACCTTGGGCCCCATGGAGCCGGCGGCGAAGCCGAGTTTTTCGATTTCGTCGGGGTGGGCCCGGCCGATGGCCTTCTGGGTGGGCTTGCCGTAGTCGATGAAAGCGGCGTTAACGTCGGTGGCGATCACCAGCAAATCGGCGTCCAGTTGCCAAGCCAACAGCGAGGAGCACAGGTCTTTATCGATCACTGCTTCGATGCCACGCAGCTTGCCGTCTTCGCCATACATCGTTGGAATGCCGCCGCCGCCGGCGCAGATCACAATGGCGCTTTTTTCCAGCAGCCACTTGATCGGGCGAATTTCAAAGATGCGTTTCGGGCGCGGGCTGGCGACCACGCGACGGTATTTATCGCCATCCGGGGCGATGGCCCAGCCTTTTTCGGCGGCGAGTTTTTCCGCTTCGGCCTTGGCGTACACCGGGCCGATGGGTTTGCTCGGGTGCTTGAACGCCGGGTCTTTGGCGTCCACTTCCACTTGGGTCAGCAGCGTGGCGAACGGCACTTCGAAGTCCAGCAGGTTGCCCAGTTCCTGTTCGATGATGTAGCCGATCATGCCTTCGGTCTCGGCACCCAGTACGTCCAGCGGGTAGGGCGACACGCTGGTGTACGCCGCCGCCTGTAACGACAGCAGGCCGACCTGCGGACCATTGCCGTGGGCAATGACCAGCTCGTTGCCGGGATGAATTTTGGCGATCTGTTCGGTGGCGATTCGGATATTGGCGCGTTGGTTGTCTGCGGTCATGGGTTCACCGCGGCGGAGCAGGGCGTTACCGCCCAGGGCTACGACGATACGCATAAAGAATGTCCTTCTGAAATCCATCGTTGTGAACACAGGACAAAAGGTGGGAAAGGGCTTGCCCCCTCCCACATTTGACCGTGTAGCCTTAGATGTCCGCCAACGCCGACACCAGGATCGCCTTGATGGTATGCATGCGGTTTTCTGCCTGCTCAAACGCGATGTTGGCGGGCGACTCGAACACGTCCTCGGTCACTTCCACGCCATTGGCCAGGTTCGGGTAACGCGCGGCGATGTCCTTGCCCACCTTGGTTTCGCTGTTATGGAACGCCGGCAGGCAGTGCATGAACTTCACGCGTGGGTTGCCCGAGGCTTTCATCATCTTGGCGTTGACCTGGTACGGCAGCAGTTGCTCGATACGCTCGTCCCACGCTTCTACTGGCTCGCCCATGGAGACCCAGATATCGGTGTGGATAAAGTCCACGCCTTTCACCGCTTCTTTCGGGTCTTCAGTGATGGTGATGCGCGCGCCGCTTTCCTCGGCAAACGCCTGGCATTGCTTGATGAAATCTTCATGGGGCCACAGGGCTTTCGGCGCGCCGATGCGCACGTCCATACCCAGCTTGGCGCCGATCATCAGCAGCGAATTGCCCATGTTGTAGCGCGCATCGCCCAGGTAGGCGTAGCTGATGTTATGCAGCGGTTTGTCACTGTGTTCGCGCATGGTCAGGGTGTCGGCGATCATTTGTGTGGGGTGGAACTCGGCGGTGAGGCCGTTGAACACCGGCACGCCAGCGAACTTGGCCAGCTCTTCGACGATTTCCTGTTCAAAACCACGGTACTCGATGGCGTCGAACATCCGGCCCAAGACGCGGGCCGTGTCTTTCATGCTTTCTTTGTGGCCGATCTGCGACGACACCGGGTCGATGTAGGTGACGTGGGCGCCTTGGTCATGGGCCGCCACTTCGAACGCGCAGCGAGTGCGGGTCGAGGTTTTTTCGAAAATCAGCGCGATGTTCTTGCCCTGCAGGTGCGCACGCTCGGTGCCGGTGTACTTGGCGCGCTTGAGGTCGCGGGACAGGTCCAGCAGGTAGTGCAGCTCGCGGGTGGTGTGGTGCATCAGCGACAGCAGGCTGCGGTTGCGCATATTGAAAGCCATGATGGAATCTCCTTAATAGTCGATAGGGTCGCGGATGATCGGGCAGGTCATGCAATGGCCACCGCCACGGCCACGGCCGAGTTCACCGGCGCTGATGGTGATGACTTCCACGCCGGCCTTGCGCAGCAGCGTGTTGGTGTAGGTGTTGCGGTCGTAGCCGATCACCACGCCCGGTTCCACGGCCACCACGTTGTTGCCGTCATCCCACTGCTCGCGCTCGGCGGCGAAGGCGTTGCCGCCGGTCTCGACCACGCGCAGGGTCTTGAGCTTGAGGGCGGTGGCGACCACGTCGAGGAAGCTCGCATCTTCACGACGCACATCAATGCCGCCAGGCTTGCTGTCGTCAGGGCGCAGGCTGAATGCGACGATCTGGCTGACCACTTCCGGGAAGACGGTAACCAGGTCGCGATCGCAGAAGCTGAACACCGTATCCAGGTGCATCGCGGCACGGGATTTGGGCAGGCCGGCAACGATCACACGCTCCACGGCGTTGTGTTTGAACAGGTTCAGTGCGAGTTGGCCGATGGCCTGGCGCGACGAACGTTCGCCCATGCCGATCAAGACCACGCCGTTGCCGATGGGCATCACGTCACCGCCTTCCAGCGTGGCATTGCCGTGTTCCTGGTCCGGGTTGCCGTACCAGACCTGGAAGTCGGCGTTGACGAACTCGGGATGGAATTTATAGATGGCGCTGGCCAGCAGCGTTTCCTGGCGGCGCGCCGGCCAGTACATCGGGTTGAGCGTCACACCGCCGTAGATCCAGCAAGTGGTGTCGCGGGTGAATTGGGTGTTGGGCAGCGGCGGCAGGATGAAGCTGGAGTGGCCGAGGAAGTCGCGGAACATCTCGATGGTCTTGCCGCCGAAACTGGTCGGCAGGTCATCGGCCGATACGCCGCCGATCAGGAACTCGGCGATCTTGCGCGGCTCCAGGCTGCGCAGCCACGAGCCGACTTCATTGACCAGGCCGAGGCCGACCTGGTTGGCGGTGATCTTGCGTGCCAGAATCCAGTCCAGTGCTTCGGGAATGGCGACGATGTCGGTCAGCAGGTTGTGCATTTCCAGCACATCGATATCCCGCTCGCGCATCTTGGTGACGAAGTCGAAGTGGTCGCGCTTGGCCTGGGCGACCCACAGCACGTCATCGAACAGCAGTTCATCGCAGTTGTTGGGGGTCAGCCGCTGATGGGCCAGACCTGGGGAACACACCATGACTTTACGCAGTTTGCCGGCTTCGGAATGTACGCCGTACTTCACTTTTTTCGTGGTCATTACAGATCCTCCAGTGGTACACAATTACAAGGTCAGGAAACCGTCGTAGAGCCCATAGGCCGCCACCAGGGCGCCGATGACGACTGCGGCGAAAATCAGTTTCTCGACGTTGGTGAAAATCGGCTTGCCCAGTTCATGCTTGGCCTTGGCGAACAGGACCACGCCAGGGGCATACAGCAGGGCGGACAGCAGCAGGTATTTGACGCCGCCGGCGTACAGCAACCAGACCGCATAGATCAGGGCGATGGCGCCGATGAAGAGGTCTTTCTTGCGCTCGCGCAGGGCGTTCTCATAGGTCTCGCCGCGCACCGCCAGCAGCAGCGCATAGGCCGCCGACCACAGGTAGGGCACCAGGATCATCGAGGTGGCGAGGTAGATCAGCGACAGGTAGGTGCTGGCGGAAAACAGTGTGATCACCAGGAAAAGCTGGACCATTGCGTTGGTCAGCCACAGGGCATTGGCCGGCACATGGTTGGCGTTTTCGCGGCGCAGGAACTCCGGCATGGTGTGGTCCTTGGCGGCGGCGAACATGATCTCCGCACACAGCAGCACCCACGACAGCAACGCACCCAGCAGGGAAATGATCAGGCCAACGCTGATCAGCACCGCCCCCCAGTGGCCGACCACATGCTCCAGCACGGCGGCCATCGACGGGTTCTGCAACTTGGCCAATTCCGGCTGGGTCATGATCCCCAGGGACAGCACATTCACCAGCATCAGGAACAGCAGCACGGTGATAAAGCCGATCACGGTGGCCTTGCCCACGTCGGAGCGTTTTTCCGCACGCGACGAGAAGATGCTTGCGCCTTCGATGCCGATGAACACCCAGACAGTGACCAGCATCATGTTGCGCACCTGGTTCATCACGCTGCCCAGGTCGGGGTTCTTCACGCCCCAGATGTCAGCGGTGAAGATGTCCAGCTTGAACGCGAACAACGCGATGAGCACGAACAGCACCAGCGGTACCACCTTGGCGACGGTGGTCACCAGGTTGATGAACGCGGCTTCCTTGATGCCGCGCAGTACCAGGAAATGCACGGCCCACAGCAGCACCGAAGCGCCGATCACTGCCGCGGGGGTATTGCCCTCGCCAAAAACCGGGAAGAAGTAGCCGAGGGTGCTGAACAAGAGTACGAAGTACCCCACGTTGCCCAGCCAGGCACTGATCCAGTAGCCCCAGGCGGAAGAGAAACCCATGTAGTCGCCGAAACCGGCCTTGGCGTAGGCGTACACACCGCCGTCCAGGTCAGGCTTGCGGTTGGCGAGGGTCTGGAACACGAACGCCAGGGTCAACATGCCGATGGCGGTAATCACCCAACCCATCAACACCGCGCCGACATCGGCGCTGGCGGCCATGTTTTGCGGCAGTGAGAAGATCCCTCCACCAATCATCGAACCGACGACAAGTGCGACCAGAGCGCCTAATCGAAGTTTTCCGGGAGTTTCAGACATTGCATGACTCCAATGCAGGAGAAGAGAGACCACAGAATAATTCCGTGCGCGAATCAAACAGCTGACTCAGATCACTTCATTGGCACATTCCATTGTGAATTAATGACTTAGGATGGAAGTTAGTGGACGATATAAAACCTCGGAAACGCGCTTGCCAGAGCCGTTTCGCTCTTTGTGGTCAATCTTTTAGCCAGGGGGCGTGGACGTTTGAAACTAGACCGTATTGCCGAATGTGCAAACTTTTCAAGGTGGTTTGGCCTGGGCTCCACCCTGGCCGTATTTAAATTCTAAATACTCCTAAACTTCTCAAACTGTCATGCCCTTACGTTATGAGCGTGGGGTTTTATCGCGGTCTCTAATAAACGCTACACTCGCTCAACTAATGAGTTGAGTGCACGGTTGTCAGCTCACGTGGTTATTTATTCAGGAGTCTTCATGTCTCAACCGGCCCAGAAACTTCGACTCAGCGCCCTGATTGCCTTGGTGGTCGGTTCGATGATTGGCGGTGGGATCTTCTCCTTGCCGCAAAACATGGCGGCCCGCGCAGAAGTGGGCGCCGTGTTGATCGGCTGGGCGATCACCGCAGTCGGCATGCTGACGCTGGCCTTTGTGTTCCAGACCTTGGCTAACCGCAAACCCGAGCTGGATTCCGGGGTGTATGCCTACGCCAAGGCGGGTTTTGGCGACTACATGGGGTTCTCATCCGCCTGGGGCTACTGGATCAGCGCCTGGATGGGGAACGTCGGTTACTTCGTGTTGCTATTTAGTACCCTGGGTTACTTTTTTCCGATGTTCGGCCAAGGCAACACGCCAGTGGCCATCGGCTGCGCCTCGTTGTTGCTGTGGGCTGTGCATTTCCTGGTATTGCGCGGGATCAAAGAGGCGGCGTTTATCAACCAGATCACCACGGTGGCGAAGATCGTGCCGCTGCTGATGTTCGTCGTGATTGCCGCCGTGGCCTTCAAGGCCGACGTTTTCACCCGCGATATCTGGGGCCTGGGTAACCCGAAAATCGGCAGTGTGGTGGAGCAGGTGCGCCATATGATGCTGGTGACGGTGTTTGTGTTTATCGGTATTGAAGGTGCCAGCGTGTATTCGGCACGCGCCGAGAAACGCTCGGATGTGGGCCGAGCCACCGTGATTGGGTTTCTCGGGGTGTTGGCTCTGCTGGTGCTGGTGAATGTGTTGTCTCTGGGGGTCATGACTCAGCCGGAGTTGGCGCAATTGCAAAACCCATCCCTGGCGGGTGTGCTGGAGCATATTGTCGGGCCTTGGGGGGCCATGCTGATCAGCATCGGCCTGGCGGTATCATTGCTGGGCGCCTTGTTGTCGTGGGCGCTGCTCTGCGCGGAAATCCTCTACGCCACCGCCCATGACAACACCATGCCGGCTTTCCTGAAAAAGGAAAATGCCAACCAGGTGCCCGTCAATGCGTTGTGGCTGACCAATGTGATGATCCAGGTTTTCCTGGTGATCACCCTGTTTTCAAAAAGCACCTACACCACCCTGATTTACCTGGCATCGTCGATGATCCTGGTGCCCTACTTGTGGTCGGCGGCGTATGCCGTGCTGCTGAGCGGGCGTGGGGAAACCTATGAAGGTGCCCGGCGCCGGCGCATGAAGGATTTGCTGGTGGGGCTGATCGCCCTCGGCTACGCGGTATGGCTGCTCTACGCGGCTGGCTTGAAATACCTGCTGCTCTCGGCGCTGCTGTATGCGCCGGGTGTGATCCTGTTCGTGCAGGCCAAGCGTGAGCAGGGCAAACCCTTGTTTACGCTTGTGGAAAAAGGCATTTTCAGTTGCGTGATCGCGGGCGCAGGGCTGGCGGCGTATGGGTTGTATAGCGGGGTGTTGGCGTTGTGAGATTGGCGTATCAGCCTCCCTATGATTGGGCGGCCATGTTGGGGTTTTTATCGGCGCGGGCTATCGCTGGGTTGGAGACTGTCGAGGCCGGTGTGTATCGGCGCAGCATCAGTGTGGGTGGGCGCCATGGTTGGGTCGGTGTTGCGCCGGGAGCGGGAGATTGGCTGGACATCCGTGTCGATTTTCCTGATGCCGCAGCCCTGCCCGAGATTGAGCGACGGTTGCGAAACCAGTTTGATCTGGACGCTCAGCCGCAGCGAATCAACGCACTCTTGGCCAAGGACCCGCTGATGGCGCAACTGGTTGCGGCCCGTCCTGGCCTGCGGGTGCCTGGCACCTGGGACGGGCTGGAGCTGGCGATTCGTGCGGTGCTGGGGCAACAGATCACCGTGGTCGCGGCGATCCGCCTGGCGGGAAAGCTGGTCGCGCAATATGGCCAGCCGCTGCACACCCCACAGGCCGGTATCACCCATGTGTTTCCGACGGCCGAAGTCTTGGCGGCGGCGGACCTGGCGACCTTGGGCATGCCCAGGGCGCGGGGGCGTACCTTGTCGGGTGTGGCCCAGGCATTGCTGGACGATCCCGAGGTGTTCGAACCCAAGGCCAGCCTCAAGGAAAGCATCGCGCGGCTGGTGGCTTTGCCGGGGATTGGCGATTGGACGGCGCAGTACATCGCCATGCGTCAGTTGCGCGAGCCGGATGCGTTTGCGTCGGGAGATATTGGCTTGATCAAGGCGCTGGCGGCGCTGGAAGGTGGGCCTGTTTCGGCACGCCAGCTGTTGGCCCGGGCCGAGGCGTGGCGGCCGTTGAGAGCGTATGCGGCGCAGCATTTATGGACATCGCTGCAACGCGGGGATTGATAGGGGAATATGACCGCCTTCAAAAGTGGTGTAGATACCTATGTGCATCGGGGGCTTCAGTCACCACTGAGGCCGGTGTGCCCCTAATTCACCCGCCGGTAAATCCCACTGCAATGGCGTACCGCTGATGGTCACCGGTGCCAGTAGCCGATGGGCCTGGCCCCAGGCTGTCTGCTCTATCAGCAAGCCCTGATCGCTCGGTTCTTCTGCGCGCAACGCCGGCTGTTCCGGCACCGGCCCGGCGTCCACCAACAACTTCGCCGTACGCGCCAATGACAACCGCGCCGACCCGCCACGACCGGATGCAAATCGCTCAGCCAAGGCGTGAATCGCACTGGCGGCCATCAAATACCCGGTGGCGTGATCCAGCGCCTGCAAAGGCAGCGGCACGGGTTTATCCGAGTGTTTCCAGGCCATCCCGGCGTCGGCGATCCCGCTGCTCATCTGCACCAGGCTGTCGAAGCCACGACGATTACGCCACGGGCCGCTCCAACCGTAGGCGTTGAGGCTGACGTCGATCAGCCCGGGGGCGAGGTGTTGCCGTTCGCCGACGGTGTACCCCAGCTGTTCCAGTGCGTCGGCGCGGTAGCCGTGGAACAGGATATCGGCGTCTTTGAGCAGGCTTTCGAAAACCTGCCGGCCTTCGGCGCTTTTCAGGTCAAGGCGGGCGCAGCGCTTACCCAGGGTCATTTCCGGGACCACCCCTGGCTCGTTCCAGGTGGGCGAGTCGATGCGCAATACCTGTGCGCCCAAACCGGCGAGAAAACGGCTGGCCACAGGGCCGGCCAGGACGCGTGTGAGGTCCAGCACCTTGATGCCGGCCAGCGGACGGGCGACCGAACCGAGCCAGGGTTTGTCGAGGGCGGTTTCGAAGGTCTGGCGCTGCACCAGCTTCTCTGCGTTCACCGCCAACCCCTGCGGGTGTTGCTGCCAGGCTTGCCAGGTTCGCATCTGCGCGGCACAACCGCCTTCATCGATAATCGCCTGCTCCAGTTCGGCGGCGTTCCATGGCGCGACGTTGGCAGCCATCTCGTCGCGATCAGCCACCTTGCCCAGTACCCGTTCGGCGGCCGCACGGTGGTGGGGGGCGTTGGTGTGCAAACGAATCCAGCCATCGGCGCTGGCGTAGTCACCGGCCACCGGGTCCCACAGGGGCGGTACGTGCCAACCCACCGGGCGCATCGAGGACGAGAACCAGAAAGACGCGAGCCGCCGGTCCACACTGACGCTGGGCAAACGCCCAGTCAGTTGCTGGATCAGTTGAGCGATGGATTGGCCGGCAGCACCGAGGCTGGCGCTGGCCAGGTCGGTGACGGCGAAAGTCGAGGGCAGGGCGCCGACCGAGGTTTGGGTCAGTGGGGTTTGCGGTAGATCGAGTGCGGCTTGGATGGGAGTCAGCAGGTCAGTCATCAAAGGCCCTCCGTAAGAGAAGGGCTACTATAGAAGATCCTCACACGGGTGTGACAACTCCCGGTTGCAACGGCAGGTCGATGCTGGCGATAAAGCCGCCCTCGGGATGGTTGGCCAGGATCAGGTTGCCGCCATGGCGTTCCGCCGCACGACGCGCGATGGCCAGACCCAGGCCATGGCCCTGGGCAACCTGGCCGGGGGCGCGGTAAAACGGTTCGCCCAGTTGGCTCAAGTGTTCGGCTTCAACGCCGGGGCCGTGGTCACGCACGCTGATCAGAATGCGTTCACCCAGGCTTTGGGCGCGTAACTCGATCGGTTGGCCCTGCGGGTTGAAGCGCTGGGCGTTGCGCAGCAGGTTATCCACAGCCCGCTCGATCATGGTCGGCCAGCCTTTGAGGTGCAGGTCGCTGTCGGCGCTCAGTTGCACGACCTGGTCCGGCGCGCTGAGCTGGGCATCCTTTTGCAGGGTCTTGAGCAGTGGATTGAGGTCCACTTCTTCGGCGCTGGCGTTGTCGGCATCCACGCGCGCCAGCACCAGGATCTCGCTGATCA
The DNA here is from genome assembly GCF_023242475.1 of Pseudomonas sp. MWU15-20650. Taxonomy (GTDB): domain Bacteria; phylum Pseudomonadota; class Gammaproteobacteria; order Pseudomonadales; family Pseudomonadaceae; genus Aquipseudomonas. Next base: position 348,927 of record NZ_JALJFG010000002.1, read on the forward strand.
GGGCCTCCAGGCGGTCGCATTCGCGGGTCAGGCGGGGCCAGAGTTTTTCCCGTTCTTCGGGGCTGGCACGTTCGGCCAGGGCCAGGGCGATACGCAAACGGGCCAGGGGCGAGCGCAGTTCGTGGGACACGTCACGCAGCAATTGGCGCTGGCTGCCGATCAAGCTCTGCAGGCGCGCGCCCATGCGGTTGAAGTCGGTGGCCAGCACGCCGAATTCATCGCGCCGATTGGCCAGTTGCGCCAGGCTGTTTTGCTGATAAGTCGTTTGGCCAAGATCATGCACCGCGCCACGCAGGCGGCTGAGTGGTCGGGTGATGGACAACGTCACCAGCAGGCTGAACAGCGTCAGCACCACCAAGGCAATCGCCAATGCGCTGAATGGCCACAGCAGGCTGCTGCGGTGCCAGGCGTCCAGCTCCGGGTGCGGGATACGGTAGATCAGCAGGTAGGTGTCGCCGGTTTTCTCGCTGGTGTACTCGGCGGTCAGGCGCCGCCAGGGCAAGTGACCGTCCTTGTTGTCATTCTGCCGGGCCTCGAAGGCGGCGGCGCGGCGTGGGAAGGTGCCGCGCACCACCGGCTCGCCGCTTTCGTTGAGCACTTGCACGTCGATGTGGTACTGGCGTTTGCGTTGTTGCAGCAAGTCCTGCGCCGCGTCCTCGCCCTGGGCTTCGTAGAGCTGGGTCCACTCTTGCGCCAGGTTATTGAGGCCGGGGTGGCGGCTGAGAATCCAGGCGTCCTGGTTAAGCATATGCCCGAGCAGTAGCGACAACCCGGCAACCAGAGCGATGGCCAGCCAAAAACTGGCCAGGATACGCCAGAACAATGAACGCACAGGAAACCCTCAAACAGGAAAAGCCCAGTGGCCGGGGGCCACTGGGCTGGGGAGTTAACACTGGATCATTATTGCGCTTTTTGTGGCTGTTGGGCTTTCCAGGCTTGGAATTCCTTCCATTCGGCGCGGCGTTGTTCTTGCTTCTTGACGATCTCGTCGAATTTCTTTTGCTGATCGGGCTTCAGCACGGCACGGATGTCGGCCTGGGTTTTCTGCTTGGCAGCGGCCATTTCACTTTGCATGGCTTGCTTGTCGGCAGCCGGCAGTTTGTCCAGGTACTTGCGGACGATCTCTTTGCGGCCGTGCATTTGCTGGCCCATCAACTTGCCGATCTGCTGGCGCTGTTCGTGGCTCAAGTCCAACTGGCGGAAGGGGCCACCTTTGCCACGCATGCCGTGTTCACCGCCAACTGGGCCGCCCATCATGTGGCCTTCTGGGCCGCCAACAGGACCGGGGCCTTCGGGAGCAGCCGCCATGGCTACGGTAGGCAGGGCTGCAGCGAACATCAGAGCGATAAGGGTCTTGCGCATGGTGATTCTCCTGTCTCTATTCCGGTGAGTCCGGATGTGAGTAGATTAAGGAGATCAAGGTCAGCGGCGGTCAGGTGAGGGTAAAGCTTAGGTAAAGAGGGTTTTGGTGTGAGCTGACAAAACGTTCGAAGCTATAGCGATTCCCTGTAGGCGCAGTCGAGCTATAGCGAGGCTGCGATGCAGGCGCTATAGCTCGACTGCGCCTACGCGCTACTTCAGGGCGCGTAGTAGTAACCGCGGCTACGCAACGCCACGATTCGCGGCCGGCCATCCGGGTGTGGGCCGATCTTCTTGCGCAGGTTGCTCACATGCATGTCCAGGCTGCGGTCGTACAGGGTCAGCTTGCGGCCCAGAGCGATCTGCGCCAGTTCCTGCTTGTCCAGCGGCTCGCCGGGCTGGCGCAGCAGGGCTTCGAGCAGGCGGCTTTCGGAGACGGTGAGGGCGAATTCCTGTTCATCGACAGTGACCACGCCACGCACCGGGCTGAAACACAGGTCACCCAATTCCAGCTGGGTGGAGACGGCGGCCGGGTGGCTGCGGCGCAATACGGCACGCAAGCGAGCGGTCAGCTCGCGTGGGTCGCAGGGCTTGGCCAGGTAATCGTCGGCACCCAGTTCCAGGCCAAGGATGCGGTCCAGCGGCTCGCCCCGGGCCGAGAGCATCAGCACGGGCAGGTCCGGGTGGTCATTGCGCAGTTGCTTGAGCAACTCCAGGCCGCTGCCGTCGGGCAGCATCACGTCGAGCACCACTGCCGCAGGGGCCGCGTCAGCCAGGGCTTTGCGGGCGCTCAAGCCGTCGTGGCAGGCGCGCACCTGAAAACCTTCCTGGCTCAGCCAACTGGTCAGCAGCTCACAGAGCTCCTGGTCATCATCTATCAGTAACAGCTCGCTCATGACTCACTCAATTTAGCCATTGTCGACGGCGACGGTGCCCACCGCTGGCGAAGATCCCGCACAGCAAGGCGATCAGTGCGACGGCCCCACCGGTGACAAACCACTGTTGTTGCTCGGTCAGCCATCGGGTCAAGGCACCGCCCTGTGTATCTTTGAGTTGCTGGACCAGGCGTTGGTTCTCTTGGCGCAAACGACTCAGTTGGACGCTTTCGCGGGCAGCATCCGCGTTTTGCAGTTGCTTGCTCAGTTCTTCGCGCAACCGTTCGCTTTCTTTCAAGCGTTGCTGCAGGTCGGTGATCTGGCTCCCGGCACTCAACGACAAGGGCGTGGAACTGCCGGTGCTCGAGGTTTCTTCAGCGTGGGCCGTAGCCCCGATCGTTAACACTGCCAACAGACATAACTGACGTAAGCGCATCGGAACTCCTGATTCCACACGAATATTCAGATCGTTGTCGGCAGGTTACCGAGAATAATGAGCAATTAGGAGCGCGCCGAACCGATTAGGTTCGGCGCGACTTTATAAAGAATGCTCGCTCACGGCAGGACTTGCTTGAACGGCTTGACCACGACATCAGCGTACACGCCTGCCGCCACATACGGGTCGGCCTTCGCCCAAGCCTGCGCATCGGCCTGGGAAGCGAACTCGGCGACGACCAGGCTACCGGTGAAACCGGCGGCGCCCGGGTCATTGCTCTCGACCGCCGGGTGTGGGCCGGCCAGCACAAGGCGGCCTTCGGCTTGCAGCACTTTCAGGCGCTCAAGGTGGGCTGGACGCACAGAAAGACGTTTTTCCAGGGAGTTGGCAACGTCGGTGGCAATGATGGCGTAGAGCATGTCAGTCCTCGGTTTTCGGCGTGGTAGGGTCGGTATCATGCAGGTGACGCGACAGATAGATACCCTGGCCGACCAGGAACAACACGGTCATGCCCAGGCTACCGAACACCTTGAAGTCGACCCAGTAGTCCTGGAAGGTGAAGGCCACGAACAGATTGGCGGCGCCGCAGAACAGGAAAAACACGATCCAGGCCACGTTCAAACGTGTCCACACCGGTTCCGGCAGGGTGAGCGCGTGGCCCATGATCCGCTTGATCAACAGGCGGTCACCGATGAAGTGGCTGCCGATAAACGCCAGGGCGAACAGCCAGTTCACCACGGGGGCTTTCCATTTGAGGAAGGTCTCGCTGTGGAAGGCGAGGGTCAGGCTACCGAAGACCAGGCACGCGACCAGGGTCAGCCATTGGCTTTTTTCCAGTTTGCGCTGGGAGATGAAGATGGCGCCGTAGACGATGATCGAGCTGATGATCAACACGGCGGTGGCGCTGTAGATGCCCCCGACCGTCAGCTCATGGCCGGCAATATCGATGACCCTGGGGTCGAGTTTGTAAACGATGAAAAACAGCAACAGCGGGATGAAGTCGATGAATTGTTTCACAGTAAGAGCCAGAAGCTGGATGTGGCGGCATAATAACAAACATCCTTGGTAGCGAAAGCGCCAGCTGACTTGAGGTTACACACTCCCGTGAATGTTGATTTGCACTGCCATAGCACAGCCTCCGACGGCGCCCTGGCGCCTGCCGTACTGGTTGCGCGTGCGTTTGAAAAAGGCGTGCGAGTCCTGGCGTTGACCGACCACGACACCCTTGAGGGCCTGGATGAAGCCCGTGTGGCGGCCCAGGCCCTGGGGATGCAGTTGGTCAATGGCGTGGAATTGTCCTGCACCTGGGGTGGGGCGACCATTCATGTGCTCGGCTACGGTTTCGATCAAAACGCCGCGCCATTGGTCGAGGCCATCCGGCAATTGCACCATGGCCGCTGGCTGCGGTCCGAAGAAATAAGCCGCAAGCTCAGCCTCAAGGGCATGCCCAACGCCCTTGATGGCGCGCGTGCCATCCAACAGGAGCTGGGGGATAGCGGCAATGCGCCGGCCCGTCCGCACTTTGCCGACTGGATGGTGCGTGAAGGTTTCGTCAAGGATCGCGCCGAAGCCTTTCGCAAGTGGCTCGGGGCCGGGAAGCTGGGGGACGTCAAGCTGCATTGGCCGACCTTGGAAGACACGGTCGGCACCCTGCGCGATTCCGGGGCCTGGGTCAGCCTGGCGCATCCCTGGCATTACGATTTCACCCGCAGCAAGCGCCGCAAGCTGATTGGCGACTATATTGGAGCGGGCGGCCACGCAATCGAAGTGGTCAACGGGCATCAACCCGCCGAGCAGGTGGGTAGCCTGGCTATTCTTGCCCGCGAATTTGGTCTGCTGGTCAGCGCCGGCAGTGATTTTCATGGCCCAGGCGGCTGGTCCGAGATTGGCGAGTATCGCCCGGTCCCGGAAGATCTGCCGCTGTTATGGGGGCGATTCAAGCATGACCCCAATATTGCCACCGTCTGAACAGGTAGAACACGTGAGTCAATTCTTCCAGATTCATCCGGAAAACCCTCAAGCGCGCCTGATTAAACAGGCGGTGGAGATCATTCGCGCCGGTGGCGTGGTGATTTATCCAACGGACTCGTCCTATGCCATCGGTTGCCAAATCGGCGACAAGGGCGCAGTCGAGCGTGTCAGACGCCTGCGTCAGCTGGACGACAAGCACAACTTTGCGCTGATCTGCAGCGATTTGTCCCAACTGGGTCTGTTCGCCAAGGTCGATACCGGTACTTTCCGTCTGCTCAAGGCCCATACGCCGGGGCCCTACACCTTTATCCTCAATGCCACCCGCGAGGTGCCGCGCCTGTTGCTGCACCCGAAGAAGCGCACCATTGGCCTACGCGTACCGGAACACCCGATCGCCCTGGCACTGCTGGCTGAGCTGGGTGAGCCGTTGATGAGCGTGTCGTTGATCCTGCCGGGTGAAGACGAGCCGCTGTACGACCCCTACGAAATGCGCCGCCTGCTGGAAAAACACGTCGACCTGATCATCGACGGCGGTTACGGCGGCAACAAAGCGTCCACCGTGATCAACCTGGCCGATGGCGAGCCGGAAGTGGTGCGCGTAGGGTGCGGCGATCCAACCCCCTTCATGGTCGAGGCCTGAATGTCGGCCGTGGAAACCGCCGATCCCCAGGCAGGCGCCCAACAGGAACTGCCATTTGCCATGGTGTATGGCCAGGCAGTCATGGAGATGCCGCTGGACCTGTACATCCCGCCGGATGCTCTGGAAGTCTTCCTAGAAGCCTTCGAGGGCCCGCTGGATTTGCTGCTGTACCTGATCCGCAAACAGAACATCAACATCCTCGACATCCCGGTGGCGGAAATCACCCGCCAATACATGGGGTATGTCGAGCTCATGCAGTCGGTGCGCCTGGAACTGGCCGCCGAGTACCTGGTGATGGCCGCGATGCTCGCCGAGATCAAGTCGCGCATGCTGTTGCCACGCTCGGAGACGGTGGAGGCCGAAGAAGATGACCCGCGCGCCGAACTGATCCGCCGCCTGCAAGAGTACGAACGCTTCAAGGCCGCCGCCGAAGGCATCGACGGCTTGAGCCGTGTGGGCCGCGATGTGGTGGTGCCCAAGCTCGACGCGCCCGAGGCCCGTGCGCGCAAGCTGTTGCCGGACGTCAGCCTGGAGGAGTTGTTGATGTCCATGGCCGAGGTCCTGCGTCGCGGCGACATGTTTGAAAGCCACCAGGTCAGCCGTGAAGCGCTGTCCACCCGCGAGCGAATGAGTGATGTGCTGGAGCGTCTCAAGGGCGGAGGTTTTGTGCCGTTTGTCGAGCTGTTTACGGCAGAAGAAGGGCGCCTGGGGGTGGTGGTGACCTTTATGGCGATCCTCGAATTGGTCAAGGAATCCTTGGTCGAGCTGGTCCAGAATGAGCCTTTTGCGGCTATCCACGTGCGGGCGCGAGCCGAATAAAGAGCTGAATCGATGAATTTGACTGAACCTCGCGAACTGGCCCCGCTGCTGGAGGCCTTTCTCCTGGCCTCGGGTAAACCGCAATCCCTGGAGCGCCTGTTCGAACTTTTTGAAGAAGCCGAGCGCCCCGAGCCGCCGGTGTTCAAGAAGGCCCTGGAGATTTTGCGCAAATCCTGCGACGGCCGTGCCTTTGAATTGCGTGAAGTGGCGTCGGGTTATCGCCTGCAGATCCGTGAGAAGTTTTCCCCATGGGTGGGCCGCCTGTGGGAAGAGCGCCCGCAACGTTATTCACGGGCGATGCTGGAAACCATGGCGCTCATTGCGTATCGCCAGCCGATCACCCGGGGCGAGATCGAGGATGTGCGGGGTGTGGCGGTCAACAGCCATATCGTCAAGACGCTGCTGGAGCGCGAGTGGATTCGTATCGTCGGCTACCGTGACGTACCCGGCAAACCGGCGATGTTTGCCACCACCAAAGTGTTCCTCGACCACTTCAACCTGAAAAACCTGGATGACTTGCCGCCGCTGGCCGAACTGCGCGAGATGGAAGCCGATCCGGTGCTGGACTTCGATGACGCCCCGGTTCCGGCAAGCTTGCAGGAGCTGGCCGATGCCAGTGCCGAGCCGGAAGAGCCGAAGGACGAAACCAGCTTCCATACCCTGTTGCTGGAACTGGACGACATGGAGCAGGGCATCAAGACCGACTTTGACGATTTGTTGCGTGAGGGTGCACTCGAGCCGCCAACCCAAGTCAACGTGGAAGCCGAGCCCGAGGTCGAACCTGAGCCGGAACCCGAAGAAGATAGCCTCGGCGTGGCTGAGGCCCGCGAAAAACTCCTGGCCGCCGTCGCCGCCCTCGAGCAACCGCCCTTGAGCGACGAAGAAGACGAAGCCCGGGCCCTGGCCGAAGCCATCGAAAACGAGCGGCGCCAGTTCGAAAACTGAGGCACTCCAATGTAGGAGGGGGCTTGCCCCCTCCCACCAGTCGGCGGAAAAGCCACTGACTTGGCGCTTATCGACTAGTCTCTGATGCGCAACGCGCGCCATGCGCGTATGATTCGCGACCCTTTGGCGAGCTATTCGCCCAAAGCCCAGCTTTCAATACTCTTCAGGCCACGCCTGAATCGACCCACCGGGAGGTGCTTAAGATGAATGACAAAGACCAGAACGACAGCCAGGAAATCGGCCCAGCAGGCGAAAAACTGCAAAAGGTGCTGGCGCGTATCGGCGTGGGCTCGCGCCGCGACGTCGAAGCCTGGATCACCCAGAAGCGCATCAAGGTCAACGGCGTAGAAGCCACCCTTGGCCAGCGCGTCGACCTGCACGATGCAATCACCATTGATGGCAAGGTCATCAAGCGTGAAGAGGCCGCCGAATCGGTGCGCCGCGTGATCATGTACAACAAGCCCGACGGCGAGATCTGCACCCGTGACGACCCGGAAGGCCGTCCGACCGTGTTCGACAAGATGCCCAAGCCCAAAGAAGGCCGCTGGATCAACATCGGTCGCCTGGACATCAACACCACCGGCTTGCTGATGTTTACCACCGACGGTGAACTGGCCAACCGCCTGATGCACCCTTCCTACGAGATGGACCGTGAATACGCCGTGCGTGTACGCGGTGAAGTCGATGACGAGATGATCGAGCGCCTCAAGGCCGGCGTTGTGCTGGAAGACGGCCCGGCCAAGTTCACCGACATCAAGCAGGCGCCAGGCGGTGAAGGCTTCAACCACTGGTATCACTGCGTGGTGATGGAAGGCCGTAACCGTGAAGTACGTCGTCTCTGGGAGTCCCAGGGCCTGGTGGTCAGCCGCCTCAAGCGCGTGCGTTTCGGTCCGGTGTTCTTGAATTCTGACCTGCCGATGGGCCGCTGGCGCGAAATGAGCCAGTACGAAGTCGACATTCTCAGTGCTGAAGTCGGCCTGACGCCCGTCGCTATGCCGCAGATGAACGCCAAGAGCAAAGACAAGCTTGAGCGTATGCAGCGTAAGTCGTCGCGCCCTGTGGCGCGTACCGAGCGTGTTGCCCGCACCCTGCGCCCGGCGCTGAATGCACCGGCGACCGGCGGTCGTATTTCTCGCGAGCCGCAGATCGAAGGCGAGCGTCGTCCGACGGCGCCATCGCGTCAGGAAGGCGACCGTGCGCCACGCACGCCACGCCCAGCCCGTGGCGAAGCGCCAAGCGGCGGTCGCAGCAACCGTAGTGAAGCCGATCGCCCAGCCGACAATGCCAACACCAAGCGTCCAGCCAAGCCAGCGCCGAAAAAGCGTCCTGGCCTGAAGCTGGTGGCAGACGAGCCGTCGGGTAAGCGCCGTGGCGCCCCGGCCGGTTCCGGCCAGCGTCCGGGTTTTGGTCGCAAGAAGCCGCAGTGATGCGTTAAGCGCTGCACAAAAACGCCAACCCTAGGGTTGGCGTTTTTTTATCTCAAATTTGGTAATCCAATCCAA
>NZ_JALJFG010000020.1 GCF_023242475.1 Pseudomonas sp. MWU15-20650
AATGTGGGAGGGGCTGCGCATCTATCCGAACGGCAAACTGACCTGCATCACCTGCACATCTCATATTCCGACCTAGACTTGTCAGTATCCCCATTCCGACAAGGCCGTCGTCCCATGATCACCATGTCCTCCTTCCACGCCATGCTTATCCCCATTCTGATCGGCATGATCCTTCTGGCGGTAGGCTTCAACTTCCGCGACAAGCCCCTCGGCGTATTCGGCATGTGGATCGGCATGCTGCTGATTCTGGCGACTGTGGTTTACAAGATCCTCGCCAAATTGGCGGAATGACAAATGCGCTCGCATTGGGCATAGCGGCCTCGTACACTCGGTCAATTCGTCGTTTCCAAGGTTGACCGCCTCTGTGCTTTCCCGTCTGCTTGCCCTGCCCTGTTATGCCCTGATCGCCCTGCTCACGCTATTGCCGCTTACATCGGCCCAGGCCGTGAGCTTGCCCGGCTTGCTGGGCAACTCCACCAAAGCCCAGCCCCAAGCCGACGTACCGCTGGGGCAGTCGCTGGATGAGGTGATCAAGACCCTGGAGAGCGACCAGCAGCGCACCCAACTGCTGAGCGACCTGAAGAAGCTGCGCGAGGCCACGCAAAAAGCCCAGCCGGCCACCGAGCAAGGCGTGCTCGGCTTGATCGGCGGAACCCTGGCGGGCCTTGAGGCACAGTTCTCCGGCGCCGACAGCCCGCTGGGGCGCTGGTCCAATGAAGTGGACCTGGCCAAGGACGAACTCAGCGCCCTGATGTTGCCGGCCAGCGAATGGCTGCCGATCATTTTCGGCTTTGCCGTGATCCTGGCGGTGTGGAGCCTGCTGGCTGCAGCGCTGATCTGGCTCAGCCATCGGGTACGCGAGCGCTTCGGGCTCCCCGAAGAACTGCCGCAACACCCTCGCACCTGGGACATGCTGCGCTTTGCCCTGCGCAAGCTCGGCCCGTGGCTGATCGCCCTGGTGATCACGGTTTACCTGAGCTACGCCCTGCCTTCGTCCCTGGGTAAATCCTTGGCGATGGTGCTGGCTTACGCGTTGGTGATCGGCACCTGCTTCTCGGCGATCTGTGTGATTGCCTTCTCTGTACTCGACGGCCCGCACCGTCACCGCGCGCTGTACATCCTGCGTCATCAAGCCTTTCGCCCGCTGTGGTGGATCGGCAGCTTTGCCGCCTTCGGTGAAGGGTTGAGCGACCCGCGCCTGGTAACAGCACTGGGCCCGCACCTGGCCCACACCGCAGCCACCGTGGCGAATGTGATGGCGGCACTGTCCACCGGCGTGTTTATCCTGCGGTTCCGCCGGCCGATTGCGCACCTGATCCGCAACCAGCCGCTGTCGCGCCGCCTCACGCGCCGCGCCCTCACCGACACCCTGTCGATTATCGGCACCTTCTGGTACATCCCGGCGTTGCTGCTGGTGGGCATCTCGCTGTTCGCCACCTTCCTGTCGGCCGGCGATACCAGTACTGCCCTGCGCCAATCGCTGCTGTGCACGGTGTTGCTGGTGCTGTGCATGGTGATCAATGGCCTGGTGCGGCGCCACGCGCTCAAGCCGCAGCGCGGGCATAAGCGTCACGCGCTGTATTCCGAGCGCCTGAAAAGCTTCGTCTACACCCTGGTGCACCTGGTGGTGTGGCTGGTGTTTATTGAGCTGGGGCTGCGGGTCTGGGGCCTGTCGATGATTCGCTTCACCGAAGGTGACGGCCATGAAGTCAGCGTCAAGCTGTTTGGCCTGGGCGGCACGCTGCTGTTCGCCTGGCTGATCTGGATCCTCAGTGACACCGCGATCCATCACGCCCTGACTCGCTCGCGCAAAGGCTTGGCCAACGCCCGTGCGCAAACCATGATGCCGTTGATCCGCAACGTGCTGTTCGTGACCATCTTTATCATCGCCGCCATCGTGGCCCTGGCGAACATGGGCATGAACGTCACGCCGCTGTTGGCCGGTGCGGGTGTGATCGGTATCGCCATCGGTTTTGGCGCGCAGTCGCTGGTGGCGGACTTGATCACCGGCCTGTTCATCATCATCGAAGACTCCCTGGCCATCGATGACTACGTGGATGTCGGCGGCCACCTCGGCACCGTCGAGGGCCTGACCATCCGCACCGTGCGCCTGCGTGACATCGACGGCATCGTGCACACCATCCCGTTCAGCGAGATCAAGAGCATCAAGAACTACTCCCGGGAGTTCGGCTACGCGATCTTCCGGGTGGCAATCCCCTACAACATGGAAATCGACGACGCCATCAAGTTGATGCGCGATGTCGGCCAGAAGATGCGCAACGACCCGCTGCAACGCCGCAATATTTGGTCGCCGCTGGAGATTCAGGGCGTGGAAAGCTTTGAGTCCGGCAGCGCAATCCTGCGGGCGCGCTTCAAGACCGCGCCGATCAAGCAGTGGGAAGTGTCGCGGGCGTTCAACCTGTCGCTCAAGCGCCATCTGGATGAAGCCGGGCTGGACCTGGCGACGCCGCGCTTGAGTGTGCAGGTGGTGACCGCCGGTACGGTGCAGGAGAAAGAGACACAGCAATGAACAGGCAGAGATGCTGAGCGAGAAAATCCTCGCCAAGCCTGCGCTGGGCGGCCAAGGATGACGTGATGCAGGGCTGAATCACGACCCGGGGTGCTTTGTGGATTGTGGCGAGCGAGCTTGCTCGCGCTGGAGTGCGAAGCGCTCCCATTTTTTGGGGCTGCTTCGCAGCCCAACCGGAGCAAGCCCCTCGCCACAGGAAGCCTGCCCCAGTGACCGTTTGTGTCAACCTGCGAGCGCAGCGCCGTCCATCTTCTGGCGCAGGCTCAACGGACGCATGTCGGTCCAGACCTCTTCGATGTAGGCCAGGCACTCTTTCTTCATGCCACTCTTGCCCACCGTGCGCCAGCCTTCCGGCACAGCCTTGTAGTCGGGCCAGATCGAGTATTGCTCTTCGTGGTTGACCACCACCTGGAACAGGATGTCGTCGCGGTCAAATACTGAGGTCATTGCGGTTCTCCGTCGCTCAAAGGCTGGCTGCGCACCACGCGCAGCGCTGATATCTGTAGAAACGTACCAAGGGCCTGGAAAATTAGAGGCCGGCAACTGCCGCCGCCAAGGCGCGCCCGAAGATCTCGGCCACTTGGTCGACCTCTGTGGCAGTGATCACCAACGGTGGCAGGAAGCGCACCACGCTGCCATGGCGCCCGCCCAGTTCCAGGATCAGGCCACGCTTGAGGCATTCACGTTGCACCCGCGGCGCCAACTGTCGATGCACGGGGGGGTGGCCCTGAGTGTCGAGCGTGCCATCCGGGTCAACCAGTTCCACCCCGAGCATCAGCCCACGCCCACGAATATCGCCCAACTGCGGGAAGTCGCGCTGCAGGCTGCGCAAGTGTTCGCCCAGGCGCTCACCCATGACGGCCGCGTGGCCCGCCAGATCATGCGCCTGGAGGTAGCGCATCACCGCCGAACCCGCCGCCATGGCCATCTGGTTGCCACGGAACGTCCCGGCATGAGCACCCGGCAGCCAGGTGTCGAGCCAGTCGCGATACACCACGACCGCCAGCGGCAAGCTGCCGCCGATGGCTTTGGACATCACCACCACATCCGGAATGATACCGGCGTGTTCGAACGCAAACATCTTGCCGGTGCGGCCGAAACCACTCTGGATTTCATCGACGATCAACGCCACCCCGGCCTGCTCGGTGATACGCCGCAAGCCGCGCAGCCAATCGAGATCGGCGGGGATCACACCGCCCTCGCCCTGCACCACTTCGACAATCACCGCCGCCGGCAGCAGCACGCCGGCTTCCGGATCGTTGAGCAGGTTTTCCAGGTAATGCAGGTTGACCCGCACGCCTTGCGCGCCACCCAGGCCGAACGGACAGCGGTAGTCGTAAGGGTATGGCAGGAACTGCACGCCATTGCCGAGCAACGCCCCCAACGGTTGCTTCGGCCCCAGGCTGCCCATCAGGCTCAAGGCGCCCTGGCTCATGCCGTGATAACCGCCCTGGAACGACAGCACAGTGCTGCGACCGGTCGCCGTGCGCACCAGTTTCAACGCAGCTTCCACCGCATCGGTCCCCGTGGGGCCGCAGAACTGGATTTTCGCTTCCCGCGCCAACGCCGAGGGCAGCAGACCAAACAGGTCCTGCACGAACTGATCCTTGACCGGTGTCGTCAGGTCAAGGGTGTGCAGGGGCAGCTCGTCGCTCAATACCTGCTCAATGGCCTGGATCACCACCGGGTGGTTATGCCCCAGCGCCAGGGTTCCGGCGCCGGCCAGGCAGTCGATGAAACGGCGGCCCTCCACGTCTTCCACATAAATGCCCTTGGCGCGCTTGAGCGCCAGGGGAATGCGTCGTGGATAGCTGCGGGCGTTGGACTCCTGCTGGCGTTGGCGGGCCAGCAGCGGGGTTTCGTCAAACTGGTAGAGCGTTTCCGCCGGCGCCGGGCCCGCGTGCACGGGGGCGTCTTCGATACGGCTGGTAGCGACTGACATCTCTCGATCCCTCAATACGCTGATGATGGTGACCAAACTGCCGATCCGTGGGCGGGGAACGTGGGACATGCGCACGGATTTCATGTTCTGGAGACGCATCAGGTGCGGGGGGATTTAGGTCTGTGGTCGTTTTAAGTCAGATAGGCCGGGTACCTATCTGATTCTGTCGTAACGGCTCTGCCATTACGGGAGGTTTACCCGATGCATGGAGATCACACTGTGGGAAGGGGCTTGCTCCCGATTGCGGTGATTCAGCTAAAAACGTGTTAACTGACACACCCTCATCGGGATCAAGCCCCCTCCCACACGTTGAAACGCGGCTATGCGCCCCCTCAAATGCCCCGATACCGCTCATTCAGCGCATACAGAATCGCGCACGTCTGCGCATCCAGGAACCCGCAGTCATCCCGGCTACGAAAGTGCATCTGGAACGCCCTTGTCCGCTGCTCGAACGCCTGCCGGTTCTGCGCCGGTTTATAGCCATACCGCTGAAACGCGCGCTCCACTTCCACCTCCGGCGGCAGCGCCACGCAAAACCTGCGCTGATACATTGCCCGGGTCGACTCATCGAACCAGGCCCCGACGCCCGCCTCATATAAGTCCTGCCACGGAAATCGCGGCCCCGGATCACGCTTGCGCCAATACGCCACATCCGAATGCCCGAGGATGTCGGTCGGCCCGATCTGCGGGTAGCGTGCGAGGATGTCGCGCAGTAAATCAATCAGTACGACAACCTGTTCCTGGCTATAGGCAGGAAAGCTGAACACACCCTGGTCATCTCGCGCCAAATTGACGATTTCGATGCCAATCGAACGACTGTTGAGATTATCCCGCCCCAGCCAATGGCTGACCCCGGCATGCCAGGCGCGCTTGTCCTCGTCCACCAGGTGGAACACCCGCAACTCGTCATAACCGGCGCGGCGGTAGCTGGGTTCATCAGGGTCGGGCAAAAGATAGTGGGCACTCACGCCGTCGTGAGTCAGGGTATGCAGGGACGATTTAAACGGCGCTGCGGTGTAGTGCAGGATTACCTGCCGCACGGGCTCGCCATTCCGTTCGTTGAAGCCCGTGGAGGGGAAACTGGTATCGATGACCAACATATGAACCGTCCTTTTCAATTCGGACCGAATCATTCGGCCCGTTCAAGCGCAAAAAATTACCGCCATCCTGAAGGGTTGAACTTCGGGCGGGCGGTAACTATTTGGCACATGAAAAAGCGCTCACTTGCGCAGCGGCATACTCAGGTCAACCCGCAAGCCATCCGGCTGGCTGTCGAACTTCAACGAGCAGGAGCAGCGCTGCACAATCGCCTGGACGATCGCCAGGCCCAGGCCACACCCCTCGCTGCTGCCGTTACGCCAGAAGCGTTGGGTCAGGTATTGCAGGTCTTCACTGGAAATCTGCTTGCCATGGTCACGCACGCGGAACACCACATTGTCCGCCGTACTGAAGACGCTCAGTTCCACCCGGGTATCGGCCGGGGTATGGCGCAAGGCGTTGTCCAGCAGGTTGCGCAAGGCCGCGACAGCCAAGCCCACCGGCATTTCTACCGGAGCCTTGCTGAGGCTGTCTGACAGCATCAGGTCGATACGCCGATTGTCACCGGCGTTGGCATCCTGGATCGCCAGCCTGGCGACCTCATCGGCGCTGGACTGCAAGCCATCGTCAAACGACAAACTGCCTTCCACCCGCGCCAGCAGCAGGAGTTGCTCCAGGGTGCGATGCAGCCGGTCGGCGCCCTCCTCGGCGTGGGCCAGGGACTGGTCGCGGGCCGCGCCGTCGGTCATGCGCGCCACTTGCAGGTGGGTCTTGATCGCCGTCAACGGGCTGCGCAACTCATGGGCGGCGTCACCGGTGAGGCGGCGTTCGCGCTCGATGGTCTTGGCGATGCGCTGCAGCAGTTGGTTCTGGGTATCGAGCAGCGGCTTGAGTTCGCTGGGCAACGGATGGATCTGCAACGGCTCGAGGGAGTCGGCGCTGCGGCGCATCAAGGCGTCACGCATCCGATTGAGGGGTACCAGGCTCTGGCCGATACCCAGCCACAATAGGCACAGGCAGCCCAACAAGGCCACACCAACGGGCACCGAGGCCGCCAGCAGGATCGACAGGTTCAACGCCTCGCGCTCCACCTGGCGGTCAGCCGTGGTGATCAGCAAGTCACCCCGAGACAGGGTGAAACTGCGCCAGCCCACACCGTCGATGACCTGGTCGCGAAAGCCGCTCTTGCGCGACTCCAGCCCCTCATCCGGCGTGGTATGGCTGCGCGCCAGGATCTCGCCGCGCAAGGAACTGACCTGGCACGCCATGCCCCCCGGCACATTCAGTTGCTCGGTGCGCAGATGCGTACCGCCGCTCACACTGGCCAGGCCCGGCATCTGCTCGGTCAGCCCCGCGACCATGCGCGCCGACGCGACCAGGCGCTGGTCGAGGGAAAACATCATCTGGTTGCGCAAATCGTTGAGCATCCAGGCCGCGGCCAGGGTCCAGATCAACACAAAAGCGGCGCCCAGCTTGAACGTCAGGCGCAGTCGCAGGCTCATCACTTGGCCTTCTCGCTGGCATCGGCAGGGCCACCGTCGGCCTGGCCCAGGCGATAGCCCAGGCCACGCACGGTCTCGACGATGCCGTTGCCCAATTTACGGCGCAGGTGATGGATGTGCACGTTGAGGGCGTTGCTTTCCAGTTCGTCGCTGAAGCCGTAGACGCTGTCTTTGAGTTGTTCGCTGGAGAGCACGCGGCCCTTGTTATGCAACAGGGCTTGCAACAGCGCCTGTTCGCGCCGCGACAGGTCGACCGGCTCGCCGCCCAGGAAGGTCTCGCGGCTGCTCGGGTCGTAGGCCAGCCGGCCGTGTTCGATCAGGTTGACGCTACGCCCCGCCACTCGCCGCAGCAGGGTTTGCAAGCGGGCAGCGAGTTCACGCAGGTCGAACGGTTTGAGCAGGTAGTCATCGGCGCCGGCTTGCAAGCCGTCGACGCGGTTGGTCACCGAATCCCGTGCGGTGAGGATCAGAACCGGAATGTCCAGGCCCTGGCTGCGCTGTTGTTGCAACAGTTTGAGGCCGTCTTCGTCGGGCAGGCCGAGGTCGAGCACCATGATGTCGAAGGCCGCCGCCTTGAGCATCGCCCTGGCGGCGGCAGCCGTGGCCACGCGCTCGACCGTAAAGCCCTGGGCACCGAGGCCGGCCACGATGCCGCTGGCGATCAGTTCGTCGTCTTCACAGACCAGTACGTGCATGCTGAACCCTTCATGAAAGATGGGGGAATTAAAAGTGCAACGGATTAAGCAGCGATTATGCCGCGAAAAGAAGCCCCCTCAGACAATCCCTACACTTTAGAATAGCCCCGGTTAATCATCGGTTAATCAACGCCACACATTGTGTGCCTCACTTGCATCGAACTAAGGCTTGACCATGCGGCATCTGTTTACCTTTCTGCTGGTGTTGTTCGCGGGGTTCGCCCAGGCTGTGCCGGGTAATCCCTTCGAGACCAAACCTGATTTCCTCCCGGTGGGCAAAGCCTTCACCTTTACCTCCGAACGTCTTGAAAGTGGCGAAACCCAGCTGTATTGGCAGATTGCCGACGGTTATTACCTGTACCAACAACGCATGAAGTTCGACGGCCTCGCCGAAAAACCCGCGTTGCCGCCAGGCGAAGCCCATAGCGATGAGTTCTTCGGCGAGCAGCAGGTGTACCGCCAGGGCCTGGAAGTGAAGCTGCCGGCCGGTGCCAGCGGCCAGGTCAAGCTGGGCTGGCAGGGCTGCGCCGATGCGGGCCTGTGCTACCCACCGCAGTCGATCACCGTGGACCTGGGCGGCAACCCCGCCGTCGCGGCCACTGCGCAAGCCCAGGACCAAAGCCTGGCCAGCGGCCTGCAGCAGCGCAGCCTGGGCTGGAGCCTGCTGGTGTTCTTTGGCCTGGGCTTGCTGCTGGCATTTGCTCCGTGTTCGCTGCCGATGCTGCCGATCCTCGCCGGCCTGGTCGTCGGCAGTGGCGCCAGCCCGCGTCGCGGCTTCGCCTTGGCCGGCAGCTACGTGGTGTGCATGGCACTGGTGTATGCCGCGTTGGGTGTGTTGGCCGCGCTGCTGGGCGCCAACCTCGCCGCACTGTTGCAAACCCCTTGGATCCTGGGCAGCTTCGCCGCCTTGTTTGTGATCCTCGCCCTGCCGATGTTCGGTTTCTTTGAACTGCAACTGCCGGTCGCCCTGCGTGATCGCCTGGACAACGTCAGCCGTAACCAGAGCGGCGGCAGCCTGATCGGTGCCGGGGTGCTCGGCGCCCTCTCCGGCCTGTTGGTCGGCCCATGCATGACCGCGCCCCTGGCCGGCGCCTTGCTGTATATCGCCCAGAGTGGCAATGCGTTGCACGGTGGCCTGATCCTGTTCGCCATGGGCATCGGCATCGGCATTCCGCTGTTGCTGCTGGTCACCGTGGGCAATCGCTTCCTGCCCAAGCCGGGCACTTGGATGAATGTGCTCAAGGGGGTCTTCGGCTTCCTGTTCCTGGCCACTGCCGTGCTGATGATCCGCCCGGTGGTCGGCGAAAGCCTGTGGCTTGGCCTGTGGGGCGCGCTGGCCATCGCAATGGCCTATTGCGGCTGGCGCCTGGCCCAGGATTTCGGGCGTGTCGCCATGCTGTTCGGCGCCGGTTCCGTCGTCCTGGGGTTGTGGGGTGGCTTGCTGATGGTGGGTGCGGCGGGCGGCAGCGATGATGTATGGCAACCGTTGAAGGTCTACAGCGGTTCGCGTGCCGACGCGGCGCCGAGCGCCCATGATGCTTTCATGACGATCAACGACCCGGCCGTGCTGCAAAGCCAGCTCGACAGCGCCAAGGCCCAGGGCCAGTGGGTACTGGTGGACTACTATGCCGACTGGTGTGTGTCATGCAAGATCATGGAGAAACAGGTCTTCGGCCAACCCGACGTGATGGACGCGCTCAAAGACGTGCGCCTGCTGCGCCTGGATGTCACCGCCGACAATGCCGCCAGCCGCGCCCTGCTGGGGCGTTACAAGGTACCGGGGCCACCGAGCTTCGTGTGGATCGGCCCGGACGGTGAAGAACGCCGCGCCCAACGCATTACGGGCGAAGTGGATGCCGCCACCTTCCTGCAACGCTGGACGCAAACCCGGGACGCCCACTGATGCTGACCCTGACCATCGGCACCTTCGCCATCGCCCTGAATCACTTGCTGCTGATCAGCGCGCTGATTCTCGCCACCCTGGTGGGCTGGCGCGTGGCCAAGCGTGGCGGTGAAAACCCCGAATCGGTGCTGTTCAGCCTGTTCCTGCTGGGCATGCTGGTGTCACGCGTCAGCTTTGTGCTGATGTACTGGAGTGACTACAGCAACGACCTGCTGCAAATGGTCGACCTGCGCGACGGCGGCTTTCTCGTC
This sequence comes from Pseudomonas sp. MWU15-20650, assembly GCF_023242475.1. GTDB lineage: Bacteria > Pseudomonadota > Gammaproteobacteria > Pseudomonadales > Pseudomonadaceae > Aquipseudomonas. Next base: position 9,862 of record NZ_JALJFG010000020.1, read on the forward strand.
TGGCCCGGTGTGATCGCGCTGATCCTCGGCGCGTTGGCGTACGGCTGGCGGCGCCCGGCCCTGCGTACCCCGCTCACCGCTGGCGTCGTCACCGGGCTGGTGTTCTGGGGCCTGGCCAGCCTGTCCCTGAGCCTCTATGACAAGGGCTCGCAGCTGCCGGACATCACCTTGCGCAATGCCAATGGCGATGTGGTGCAACTGGCCGATTACAAAGGCGGCCCACTGGTGATCAACCTGTGGGCAACCTGGTGCCCGCCGTGCCGCCGCGAAATGCCGGTACTGGAGCGCGCACAACACCAACGCCCCGACGTGACCTTCCTGTTCGTCAACCAGGCCGAAAGCATGCAAAGCGTCAGCACCTTCCTCGCCACCCAGGGCCTGACCCTCGACAACGTCCTGTTTGACGCCAGTGGGCGCCTTGGCCAGGCCGTGGGTTCGATGGCCTTGCCGACAACCCTGTTCTACCAAGCCGATGGGCGCCTGATCAACAGCCACCTGGGCGAACTGTCCCAGGCCAGCCTGGCCCGCGCCATGGAACCCTTCGACACTGCCCCAATAAGGAAACCGACATGCCTCGCCTCCGCCACTTGCTGACCCTGCTGCCGCTGACCTTCTTGTCACTCAGTGCAGCCACCCTGGCCCAGGCCGAAGACTGGCCGGCACCGATCAAACAGATCGAAGCCAAAGGCGCCAAGATCCTCGGCAAGTTCGACGCCCCCAGCGGCCTCACCGGTTACGCCGCCCAATACCAGAACCGCGGCATGGCCCTGTACCTGACCGCCGACGGCAAAAGCGTACTCGCCGGCAACCTGTACGACGCCCAGGGCAACGACCTGAGCAGCGCGCCGCTGGAAAAACTGGTGTACGCGCCGATGGCCAAGGAAGTCTGGGCCAAGATGGAAAAGAGCAGTTGGATCCAGGACGGCGATAAAAATGCACCACGCACCGTCTACCTGTTCAGCGACCCCAACTGCCCGTACTGCAACATGTTCTGGGAACAGGCCCGCCCATGGGTAAAAGCCGGCAAGGTGCAGTTGCGTCACATCATGGTCGGCATCATTCGCGAAGACAGCCCGGGTAAATCCGCCGCCCTGTTCGCCGCCAAAGACCCGCAAAAAGCCCTGGAAGAACACGAAGCCGCCGGCAAGGGCAGCAAGCTCAAGGCCCTGGAGAAGATCCCGGCCGATATCGAAGCCAAGCTCGACGCCAATATGAAGTTGATGGATGAACTGGAGTTGTCGGCGACGCCGGCGATTTTCTACCTGGATGACCAGGGTGGGTTGCAACAGCAGCAAGGGGCGCCTTCGCCGGATAAGTTGGTGAAGATATTGGGGCCAAAATAACCAGATACTAGGCTCTGTACGAAATCCCGAGAAACCCGATCGTCGCCCCTCGAACGCTGAGACTTTGTAGCGTCTGCGCCATCAACGGAAAGGAATTCGGTGATGGCAAAGCGTTACGAACTCGCGGACGAGGCCTGGGATGTGCTCTCCGATCTCTTCATCGAAACCCAGGGTAGGGGGCGGTCTCGTTTGAACGACCGATTGATGCTCGATGGCGTGCTCCGGGTTCTCTGCTCCGGTGCTGCCTGGCGAGATCTACCCGACCGTTTCGGGGCTGGCGAAATCAGGGAAGGTTCGACCAGATGCTCAAGCGCTTTCATCTGAGGTTGAATGAGCAAGGTTTGATTGTGCAGACCTGGATGATCGACTCAACAGCTGTACGCACAACCCGAGCCTCGTCTGGCGCCGGAAAAAAAGGGGGCCTGATAAGTGAGTCCTATTTTCTAGCCCTCGCCCACTGTCAGAATTCACAGTTTTCACCCAAAAAAACGGCGCTATCCGACCAACGAACAGCACCGTTTCCACCTTAAAACCCCTCCAACTCCGCCATCAAATCACTCAGCCGATCCACCTTCTCGGCACTGATCTCCTCGCCCGCCAACCCCTCGATATACTCGGCCAACTCCGCCACCGTGCTGCACTCGAACATCGCCCGCAGCGGCACGTCGCGCTGCAAGGTTTTCTGCACCCGCGAGGCGATCTGCGTAGCCAGCAAAGAGTGCCCGCCCAGCTCAAAGAAGTTGTCCTGCACCCCAACCCTTTCAACCTTCAACACCTCGGCCCAAATTCCGGCCAGGGTGGTTTCCAGTTCATTGCGCGGCGCCAGGTAGTCCTGGCTGTGCAGTTGGCCGATCTCCAGGGCCGGCAGGGCCTTGCGGTCGAGTTTGCCGTTGACGTTGAGCGGCAGGCGTTCAAGCCATAGCCAATGCAGCGGCACCATGTATTCCGGCAGCTCGCTGCGCAGGCGTTGCTTGATGCGGTCCAGGTGTTCGCTCGGGTCCAGCGTGGCGTCGGCAGCCACCAGGTAGCCAACCAGATGCTTGCCGTTAACGCCCTCCTGAACACCGACCGCCGCATCGCGGACTTCAGGTTGTTCGTGCAGGCGCGCTTCGATTTCACCCAGCTCAATGCGATAGCCGCGAATCTTCACCTGATGGTCGATACGCCCGACATACTCCAGCACGCCATCGTTGCGGCGCCGTGCCAGGTCGCCGGTACGGTAGAGCCGTTCGCCAGGCGCGCCAAAGGGGTTGGGTACAAACACCTGGGCGGTGCGCAGCGGATCGCTGACGTAGCCGCGACCGACACCGGTGCCGGCGACGCACAATTCGCCCACGGCACCTTGGGGCACCAGCGCTAACGCGCCGTCCAGCAGGTACAAGCGGTTGTTGTCGGTCGGCGTACCAATCGGCAAATAAGTGCCACGGGTCGAGGCCAGGTCGACGCGGAAGAACGCCACATCATCCGAACATTCCGCCGGGCCGTAGGCGTTGACCAGGCCGATGTCGGGGTAGCGCAACAGCCACTGGTGCGCCAGTTCCGGCGGCATGGCTTCCCCTGTGGGCAGCATCCAGCGCAGGCCATCGAGACTCATGCGCTCCTGGGCCAGCATGCCCTGGATCAGCGACGGCACGCTTTCCAACACCGTGATGCCTTGCGCCTGAACGTGCGCCAACAAGCCTTGCGGATCATGGGCAATGGTATTGGGCACGATGTCCACCCGCGCACCGAACAGCGGTGCAGCGAGGAACTGCCACACGGAAATGTCGAAGCTCTGCGAGGCGGTCTGGGCGATCACGTCCACTTCGCTCAGGTCCAGGTACGGCACCTTGCTCAACTGGTTATTGAGCATGCCGCGTTGCTCGACCATCACGCCCTTGGGCAAGCCGGTGGAGCCCGAGGTATAGATCACATAGGCGAGGTTGTCGGGGCCACTGCAGACACCCGGGTTCTCGCCACGCGCAGGCACCTCATCCCATACCAGCAGTGGGCAGTCCAAGCCTTCCAACAGCTCGATGGCCTGCTCCCGGCACGCCTCGGTACACACCAGCAACGGCGCACGGCTCAGGTCGATGATGCGGCTCAGGCGCTGGTTGGGCAGCCCTGGGTCCAGCGGCAGGTAACCGGCACCGGCCTTGAAGCTGCCGATGATCATGCCGAGCAGATCCAGGCCACGTTCAGCCAGCAATGCCACCGGTTGGTCCAGGCCGACACCCGCCGCAACCAGCGCATGACCCAGGCCATTACTGCGGCGGTTCAACTCGTCGTAGCTCCACTGCTGGTCGAGGCAACTGGCGGCAATCCGCTGCGGATGTTGCGCCACCTGCGCTTCAAACAACTCGATATAGCTTCGCTCCAGCGGGTAGGCGTGCTCGCTCTGGTTACAGCCGTGCACCAGGAAGTCACGCTCCTGCTCGCCCATCAGTGGCAGGTCGGCCATGTCACCGTGGAAGCCTTGCACCAGTGCCAGCAACAGGCGCTTGAACTCGCCGAGCATGCCTTGCACGGTGCTTTCGTCGAAGTAACGCTGGTCGTAGGACAGGTGCAGTCCAAGGTCATCGCCCGGATAGCACACGGCGGTCAGCGGGAAGTTGGTGTGGGTACGGCCGGAGTCCGAGGTGGCATTCAAGCTTTGCGCACGGTCCAGTACCGAGACGTCCACCGGGGCGTTCTCAAATACGAACAGGCTATCGAACAGCGGCTGGCCCTTGGGCAACTCGCTGTGCTCCTGGATCGCCACCAGCGGCAGGTATTCGTACTCGCGCAGTTGCATGTTGCTGTCGAGCAACCCATTCAACCACTGGCGCACGCTGCAACGCTGGTCATCCTCAGGCAGCTTCACCCGCAGCGCGATGCTGTTGATGAACAGACCGACGGTGCGTTGCATCTCGGGCATTTGCACCGGGCGCCCGGCCACGGTGACGCCGAACAGCACGTCACGATCCCCGCTCAAGCGGCGCAGCACCAAGGCCCAGGCTGCCTGGGCGAAGGTGTTCACAGTGAGTTGGTGAGCCTGGGCCAATTCGCGCAGTTGCATACCGTCGCGGGCATCCAGACGGGTGTAGCAATCGCCCACCACCATGGCGCCGCTGCCTCCGGCGTGTTCACGCAGGAACGGGCGGTCGCTCGGGATCGGCGTGGTGCGCTCGAAACCTTGCAGGTTGTGCTGCCACCACTGACGGGCCTCGTTCAGGTCCTGGCGTTGCAGCCAGGCAATGTAGTCGCGGTAGCGCGGCGGCGTGGCCAGTTGCGCCACGCGCCCCTCGCCCAGGGCCATGTAGAGTTCGAAGAAGTCATTCATCAGCAGCGAACGGCACCAGGCATCGATGAGGATGTGGTGGTTGCTCATCATGAACCAGTAGCGCGCTTCACCCACGCGGATCAGGCGCAGGTGGAACGGTGCCTGGTTGAGCAGATCGAAGCCGGCTTCGCGTTCAGCCTTGAGCAGTGCTTGCAGACGCGGCTCCTGCTCGGCCTCGGGGTCGGCGCTCCAGTCCAAGTACTCAATCGGCGTGCTGCCCGGCGTGTGGATCACTTGCAGCATGTCTTCGCCGACGTTCCAGCAGAACGACGCACGCAAGGCTTCATGCCGGGCGATCACCGCTTGCCAGGCTTGGGCAAAACGCTCGGGGTCCAGGGCGCTGTTGATGCGGTAGCGGTCCTGCATGTAATACAGGCCAGTGCCCGGTTCCAGCAGGGTATGCAGCAGCAGGCCCTCTTGCATTGGGGTCAGCGGGTAGACGTCTTCGATGACACCGGCCGGCACCGGCAAGGCGTCGAGCTGTGCTTGAGTCAGGTGCGCCAGGGGGAAGTCGGACGGCGTAAGGCCACCGGCCTCGTCCTGGAGACAATGGCTGATCAGGCTTTGCAGCTCAGTCACATACGCCTCGGCCAATTCGCCGATAACCTGCGAATCGTGACGTTCGCGGCTGAAGGTCCAGCGCAGCAGCAGTTCACCGCCGTAAACCTGGCTGTCGACACTCAGCTCATTGGGCAGCGGCGCATCCAGGTCGTGGGCCAGGCCCGTCGCCTCATCCAGCGGATGGAACAGCGCATCGGCCCCGAAACTCTGGTCGAACTGGCCCAAGTAGTTGAAGGTGATATCGGCCGAGGGCAGTGCCGCCAGGGTCTGCCGGCAGGGGTCGTCGGCCAGGTAACGCAGTACGCCATAACCCAGACCTTTGTGCGGTACCGCGCGCAGTTGCTCCTTGATCGCCTTGATCGAGGCGCCCTGCTCCGCTGAAGGCGTCAGGCGCAATGGATAAGCACTGGTGAACCAACCGACGCTGCGGGTCAGGTCGACGTCATCGAACAAGGCTTCGCGGCCGTGGCCTTCCAGCTGGATCAACGCCGAGTCGTGGCCGCTCCAGCGGCACAGCACGCGGGCCAGCGCCGTCAGCAGCAGGTCGTTGACCTGCGTGCGGTAAGCGCTCGGGGCCTGTTGCAACAACCGGCGCGTGTGCTCGCTGTCCAGACGCACGCTGACCGTTTCAGCCTCGCGATGACGCCGTGCACCGTGGGGACGCGCTACCGGCAATGCCAGCGCGGGGCCGGCCAACTGCGCTTGCCACACGCCCAACTCTTCGCGCAGGGATTCGCTGCCGGCATACGCCTTCAACCGCGCGGCCCAATCCCGCAGCGCGCTGGTCTTGGCCGGCAGGTTGACGGACTGGCCTTCGCTGAGTTGGCGGTAAACCGTTTGCAAGTCTTCCAGCAGTACGCGCCACGACACGCCATCCACTACCAGGTGATGAATCGCGATCAGCAGACGTTGCTGCCCCAGCGGGCCGTCCACCAGCAAGGCGCGCAACAGCGGGCCGTGTTCAAGGTCAAGGCTGCGTTGGGTGTCGGTGAACAACGCCGCGCACTGATCCATATCGCCTACCTGTGCCTGCATCAGCACGCCGCCCTGCGGCACGGCCAAGTGTTCGGCGTGCCAGTGTGCGCCGTGCGGGGTGAAGCTCAAGCGCAGCGCGTCGTGATGCTCCAACACCGCCAGCAACGCCTGCTCCAGGCGGTGAGGGTCGAGCAATTGCAGCGGCTTGAGCACCAACGCCTGGTTCCAGTGCTGGCGCGCCGGGATGTCGGTGTCGAAGAACCAGTGCTGGATCGGCGTAAGCCCCGAGCTGCCCGTCAGTACGCCTTGTTCGGCCGTGACCTGCTCCGAACGGGTGGCAACCGCCGCCAGGGTTTGTACGCTCTGATGCTGGAACACATCACGCGGGCTGAAGTGAATCCCGGCCTGCCGCGCACGGCTGACCACCTGGATCGACAGGATCGAGTCGCCGCCCAGTTCAAAGAAGTTATCGTCAAGGCCGACCTGCTGCACGTTCAACACCGCGCGCCAGATCGCCGCCAAGGTGCTTTCAAGCGCGTTGCGAGGCGCCACGTACGGTTGACGGTTGGCCTGCGGGTCCGGTTGCGGCAAGGCCCGGCGATCAAGCTTGCCGTTGGCGGTCAGGGGCATGCTCTCCAGCACGATCACCTGCGCGGGCACCATGTAGTCCGGCAGCTGGGCCTTGAGGTGGGCCTTCAACGCTTCGCGCAGTGAAGCCGGCTCGGCCTCGCTGGTCAGGTACGCCACCAGCTGTTTGCCGCTCGGCGAATCCAGTGCCAGCACCACCGCTTCGCGCACGGCCTCATGCTCCAGCAGGCGAGTTTCGATTTCGCCCAACTCAATGCGAAAGCCACGGATCTTCACTTGATGGTCGATGCGGCCCAGATACTCCACCAAGCCATCGGCCCGTTGGCGCACCAGGTCGCCGGTGCGATACAGGCGCCCGCCATGGCTGGCAAACGGGTCGGCGACAAAACGCTCGGCGGTCATGCCCGGACGCTGGTGATAACCCTGGGCCAGCCCCGCTCCGCCGACGTACAACTCGCCGGTCGCACCTTGAGGCACCAGCGCCAGGTCAGCATCGAGAATGTAAGCCACACGATCACCGATGATGCGGCCGATAGGCACGCTGCCGGCGCCCTCTTCCAACGCCTGCGGCGCCAGGCTGGCGAGCGGCATGACGACGGTTTCGGTCGGGCCATAGGCGTTGAAAAACACCTCCGGGGTGAACGCCGCACGGATGCGTTGCAAGTGCTCGCCGGTCAACGCCTCGCCACCGGTGATGCACATGCGCACTGGCAAGGTCTGCTGCTGGGTCGCCAGCCACTGTGCCAATTGGCTGCCGTAACTCGGTGTGAAGCCGAGGACATTGATCCGATGGGTGCGGATCAGCGCGCAGATTTCTTCGGCATCCCATTGGCCCTGGGCGCGCAAAACCACCTGTGCACCACTGAGCAACGGCACCAGTAATCGCTCGGTGGCAGCGTCGAAGTTAATCGAATAGAAGTGCAACTCGCAGTCGTGCACACGCATCCCAAAGCGCTCGATCACCGCCTGGCAGTGCATGGCGATTTCACCGTGGGACACCACCACGCCCTTGGGTTTACCGGTGGAACCGGAGGTGTAGATCAAGTACGCCTGGTGTTGCGCCAGGCTGACAAACGGCAGCGCATCGGCGGGGTAATTCGCCAGCACCGGCAGGTCATCTTCCAGGCACCAGCACGCCACCGTCGCCGGCAGCTCGCCGAGGGCTTCGAACATCGCCGCGTCACTGAGCAGCAGGCCAATGTCGCTGTCCTCGATCATGTAGTGCAGGCGATCCAGCGGGTATTCCGGATCCAGCGGCACATAGGCCCCACCGGCCTTGAGGATCGCCAGCAGGCCGACCACCATGTCCAGCGAGCGTGGCAAGGCCAGGCCAACGCGGACCTGTGGCCCGACGCCGCGCTCGCGCAGCATCCAGGCCAGGCGGTTGGTGCGGGCATCCAGTTCACGGTAGCTCAGTGTCTGGCCTGCAAAGGTCAATGCCGGCGCATCGGGACGCGTCGCTGCTTGTTGGCTGAACAGTGAGTGGATGCACTGGTCGAGACGGTGCGAACCAGGCTCGACGCCCAGGCTGTCGCGCAATGCCCGTTGTTCAATGGCCGTCAACAATGGCAACTCGCTAAGACGCTGGTGCGGGTCGGCGATCAACGCCTCCAGCAGGTTGCACCAATGTTCGGCCATGCGCGCAACGCGCGGCTCGTCGAACAGGTCGGTGCTGTAGGTCAGGCAGCAACCCAGGCGATGGTCGAGGTCAGTGACCTCCAGGTTGAGGTCAAACTTGGTCGCGCGCGCGTCATTGGCCAGGTACTCGACCGTCATGCCGGCCAATTGACGGCTTTGCTGGAACTCCCAGCGCTGCACATTGCACATCACTTGGAACAACGGGTTGTACGCGGCACTTCGGGGAGGTTGCAGGGCTTCTACCAGATGGTCGAACGGCAGGTCCTGGTGGGACTGACCTTCAATCACCGTATGACGCACGTGCTCGAGCAGCTCAGCGACATTCATCTGCCCGTTCAACTGGCAACGCAGCACCTGGGTGTTGAGGAACGCGCCGATCAGCCCTTCGCTTTCCGGGCGAATGCGGTTGGCCACAGGGGCACCGATACGCAGGTCGGTCTGGCCGCTGTAGCGGTAGAGCAACACGGCCAGGGTGGCGGTCATGGTCATGAACAGGGTCAGGCCACGCTCGGCATTGAACGCACGTACGCGGGCGGCCAGATCGTCGCTCAGGTCGAAGCGGTATAGCTGGCCCTGATGGCTCTGTACCGGTGGCCGTGGGCGGTCGGTGGGCAACTCCAGCAGCGGGTGTTGCGTGCCGAGTTGCGCCGTCCAGTAATCCAGCTGACGCTGGCGTTCGCCAGACGCCAGCCACTGGCGTTGCCACACGCTGTAGTCGAGGTAGTGCACCGGCAGCGGCGCCAGCGGCGAGTCGCGGTCGTCGATGAAGGCTTCGTAGAGCGCACTGAGTTCACGGGCAAAGATGTCCATGGCCCAGCCTTCGGTGACGATATGGTGCAAGGTCAGCACCAGGTAGTGTTCCTGCTCGCCGGCCTTGACCAGGCAGGCGCGCAACAGCGGCCCGGTTTCCAGATTGAAGGGGGTATGGGCTTCGTGATCGGCCCGTTGCTGCAAACGCTGCTCGCGCTCGGCCGCCGTCAGTGCAGACAGGTCCTGCCAGTCCATGCGCACACCGGTCTGCGGCGAGACCTTCTGGTACGCCACGCCGTCGACGCTCGGGAAGGTGGTGCGCAGGGTTTCATGGCGCATGATCAACGCCTGCAATGCCGCCTCGAAACGCCCCACATCCAGCACGCCACACAGGCGCGCCATACCGCCAACGTTGTAGGCCGGGCTGTCCGGTTCCATCTGCCAGAGGAACCACATGCGCTGTTGGGAATAGGACAACGGTACCGGCTGGCGGCGGTCAACCTTGGCGATGGCCGTTTGTTGGTTGCGCTGGCCCGAAGCCTGGAGCAGGCCGACTTGCTCGGCAAAGGCGCCCAGCTCACTGGCTTCGAACAAGGTGCGCAGCGGCAGCTCGACGTCGCACGCCTGACGGGTGCGGGAGATGATTTGCGTGGCCAACAGCGAATGGCCACCCAGGGCGAAAAAGTCATCGCGCAGGCCGACCCGTGGCAAGCCCAGCACTTGGCGCCAGATCGCCGCGATTTGCCCTTGCAAAGGGGATTGGGGTTCGATGTGTTCGCGGGTTTGCCATACCGGCGCCGGCAGCGCACGACGGTCGAGCTTGCCGCTGGGGCTCAGGGGCATGGCGTCCAGGCGCATCAGTTGCGCCGGTACCATATACTCCGGCAGCTCGGCGGCCAGGGCCGATTTCACGTCCTGCTCATCCAACTCAATGCTCGCGGTGTAGTAACCGATCAACTGGCTGTCACGCACCAACACCACGGCTTGGGCGATGCCGTGCAGGGCCAGCAGGCGCGCTTCGATTTCTTCCGGCTCCACCCGGAACCCCCGCAACTTGACCTGCTGATCGAGGCGCCCGAGGTATTCGAGCACGCCTTCGTTGCTCCAGCGTGCACGGTCACCCGTGCGGTACAGACGTGCGCCCGCCTCGCCCAGCGGGTCGGCAACAAAACGTTCTGCGGTCAACGCGGCACGGCCAAGATAACCCCGCGCCAGGCCGATACCGCCGATGCACAGTTCACCCGGCACACCGGCCGGCAATGGGTTGAGCTGCTCGTCCAGTACGCGGCAGATCACGTTGCCCAACGGGCGGCCAATCGGCGAACGCTCGCCATCGTCGGCCTGGCAGTGCCAATGGGTGACGTTGATCGTGGTTTCGGTCGGGCCATAGCGGTTGTGCAACTGCACCGCCGGCAGCTGCGCCAGTACGCGGTTGCGCAACTCGGCGGGCAAGGCTTCCCCCCCGGAGAACAGGCGACGCAGGCTGGTGCATTCAACCACCCGCGGTTCGTCGATAAACAGCTGCAACAGCGGCGGTACGAAGTGCAGCGTGGTCACGCCATGTTCCCGCACCAACTGCGCAATACGGTGCGGATCACGATGTTCACCCGGCCCCGCCAGCACCAGCCGGCAGCCAGTGATCAGCGGCCAGAAGCATTCCCACACCGACACGTCGAAACTGATGGGCGCCTTTTGCATCAGCACATCGGTTTCGTTCAGTTGATAAGTGGCCTGCATCCACTGCAAACGCTCGGCCAGCGCGCCATGGGTGTTACCCACGCCCTTGGGTTGGCCTGTGGAGCCGGAGGTGTAGATCACGTAAGCGAGGTTGTCACCGTGCAGGTGCAGGCCCGGCGCCTGGGTCGGCCAACTGTCGAGGTGCAGGCTGTCCATGGCAATCACGCCGACGCCTTCGGCCGTCGGCAACTGCTCCAGCAACGCAGTCTGGGTCAGCAGCAGGTGCGCGCCGCTGTCCTTGAGCATGTAGGCCAAGCGCTCGGCGGGGTAATCCGGGTCCAGCGGCACGTAGGCGCCACCGGCCTTGATGATGGCCAGCAGGCCGATCAGCAATTGCGGCGAACGCTCGGCGGCGATGGCTACGCACACGTCCGGGCCCACGCCTTTGTCGCGCAGGTAATGGGCCAGGCGGTTGGCCTGGGTGTGCAGTTGGCCGAAGGTCAGGCTGCCGTCCTGCCAGACCAGTGCGGTGGCGTCCGAGTCTTGCCGGTCAAGCCGCTCAGGCAACCACTGCCGGGCAGGCGTGCAAGGCGCTTCAGTCCATGGCTGCTGTTCGTCAGCCTGCATCAGCGGCAAGTCACCGATGGTTTGCTGCGGTTGGGCACACACCGCTTGCAGCAGGTGGATGAAATGCTCGGCCAGGCGCTGGATGGTTGCGTGCTCGAACAGCTCGTCGGCGTAGTCGAACGACAGGCTCAGGCGCCCATTGCGGTCTTCTTCGCTGTGCAGTTGCAGGTCGAACTTGGCTTCGCGGCTGTGCCAAGGCAGCTCATCGACGAGCAGCCCCGGCAGGCGGCGCAGGGCACTCAGGTCACGTTGCTGGTGGTTGAACATCACCTGGAACAGCCCTTGCTCGCGAGCCTGGGGGAAGGCCTCCAATAATTGCTCGAACGGCAGGTCCTGATGGGCCTGGGCGGCCATTGCGGTCTCGCGGGTGGTCGCCAGCAGTTGGTTGAATGGCAGGCGCCCGTCCAGCTCGGCACGCAGCACCAAGGTGTTGATAAAGAAACCGACCAGGCCCTGGGTTTCCTGGCGCGGGCGGTTGGCATTGGGCACGCCGATGCGGATATCGCGCTGGCCGCTGTAGCGATAGAGCAGGCTCTGGAAAGCCGCCAGCAGCAGCATGAACGGCGTGGACTCATTGACCTGGGCAGTATGCCGAATCGCTGCGCTGAGGCCCGCGTCCAGGCGCACGCTATGGCGCGAGGCGCTATGACGATGCTGCGCGGAACGTGGGTGATCAGTGGCCAGGTTCAGGGCCGGATGCTCCTCACCCAACTGGGCTTTCCAGTACCCCAGTTGCCGCTGGCCTTCGCCTTCGGCCAGCCATTGGCGTTGCCAACTGCCGTAGTCGGCGTAGTGCAAGGCCAGTGGTGGCAGCTCCAGGCTTTGGCCTTGGACGGCCGCGGCGTACAAGCGCGAGAACTCGTCGATCAGGATATCGAGCGACCAACCGTCGGCGATGATGTGGTGCAACGTCACCAGCAGTTGGTGATCTTCATCGTCCAGCCGCACCAGGGTCACCCGCAGCAGCGGGCCTTGTTCGAGATCGAATGGCGTGCGCGCGGCGTCCTCACGAATGCGTTGCGCGCGAGCTTCGCGCTCGGCGCGGGGCAGGTCACTGAGGTCGATGACGTGCAGGTCGAACGCTGCGCTGGCCGCCACGTGCTGGAACGCCTGGCCGTCACGCTCATAGAAACGCGTGCGCAGCGCTTCGTGGCGCTGGATCAGGCGCTGGAAGCTGGCGCGCACCGCGTCCTCATCCAACTCGCCACGCAAGCGCAGGGCACCCGGGATGGTGTAGGCACTGCTGCCTGGGTCCAGCTGCCAGGTGATCCACAGGCGGGTTTGTGCCAGGGATTGAGGCACATCGTCCTGGCGCGACAGGGCGTGGATCGTGCCTTGGGCGACACCGCCGTCCTGCTGCAATTGCGCGACCCGGGTGGCGAAGGCCGCAAGGGTCGGCGCTTCGAACAACAGGCGCAGGTTCAACTCGAGGCTCAGGGTTTCACGCAGGCGCGCAACCACTTGAGTGGCGGTGATCGAATTGCCGCCGAGCAGGAAAAAGTGATCGTCGGCGGCGACGCTGCTGAGTTGCAGGTGCTCACACCAGATCGCTGCGATCTGCTGTTGCAGGGCCGACGCCAACGCTGCGTCGTTCGCCTGGGCGTGCACATCAGGGAACTGCGCGTAGCTGTCGAGGCTGCCGTCGGCGTGGCGAAGGGCGCACGCCGAGCGTTGCACCTTGCCGCTGGAGGTCTTCGGCAATGCGCCGGGGTTGAGCAACACCACCACGCTTGGGGCCTCTTGACAGGCTTCGGCCACGGCTTGGCGTATCGCCTTGATCAGCGCTTCGGGCGGCAGGATTTTCTGCACGCTGCGGCTGATTTCCGCGGCGATGCCGATGCCTTCCAGGCCCTGGTCCTTGACCGAAAACGCCGCGACCCGGCCCTTGCGCACCACCTCCACTTCGCGCTCGATGGTTTTCTCGATGTCTTGCGGGTAGAGATTGTGCCCGCGCACGATCAGCAGGTCTTTCAAGCGGCCAGTGATGTACACCTCGCCCTCGCGGATAAAGCCCAGGTCACCGGTGCGCAGCCAGGTTCGCCCGGCATGCTGCACGAAGGTCTTGGCGCTGGCTTCGGGGTTGCGCCAGTAGCCATGGGCAATACTCGGGCCGGTCGCCCAGAGTTCGCCGACGTGGGGGTCGGCCAGTTCACTGAGGGTGTGGGGATCGGCAATCAGCACGGCGTGGTCCGGCTGGCCGGTGCCGCAGCTCATGATCGCAGCGCCCGGCCCCGGCTCGACGCGGTGGGCGGCCAGGGCCTGCTCATCGACACGCAGCGCCGGGATGCCCTGGCCGCGCCGGCCGCCGGCGACAAACAGGGTCGCTTCGGCCAGGCCGTAGGAGGCGAAGAAGTTATTCGAAGTAAAGCCGCAGGGGGCGAATTTCTCCGCGAAGCGTTCCAGCGTGTCGAGGCGGATCGGTTCGGAGCCGGAATAGGCGACGCGCCATTGGCTCAAATCCAGGCGCTCCAGGGCCGAATCACTGACCCGCTCGCAGCACAGGCGGTAGGCGAAATCCGGGCCACCGCTGAGGGTGCCGCCGTATTCGCTGATCGCCTCCAGCCAGCGCACTGGCCGGCCGAGGAAGTACGCCGGCGACATCAACACACAGGGTACGCCGCTGAAAATCGGTTGCAGCAGGCCACCGATCAGGCCCATGTCGTGGTACAGCGGCAGCCAGCTGACGATCACGTCATCCGGGTTGAGGTCGATGCCGAAGCCGTGGCGGATCAGTACTTCGTTGGCCACCAGATTGCCGTGGCTGATCTGCACACCCTTGGGCAAGGCGGTGGAACCGGAGGTGTATTGCAAAAAGGCGATGTCGTCGGGCTGCAGTTCGGGGGCGACCCAACTGGCCGCAAGCGCTGGGTCGAGGGTGTCGACGCTCAACACGGCCGGTGCAGGGTCGATCTGTGCCAGGCCATCGCCGAGGCTGGCAATCGTCAACAACCAGCGCGGCTCGGCGTCGGCGATGATCGACAGCAAGCGTTCCTGGTGATGGCGACGGGTGGACTCCGGTGGATAAGCCGGCACCGCGATCACCCCGGCGTACAGGCAACCAAAGAACGCTGCGACATAATCCGGGCCACTGGGGAACAACAGCACCGCACGATCCCCCCGCGCGGCGTTGGCTTGCAAGGCCGCGGCGATGGTGCGGGCACGTTGGTCCAGGTCACGGTAACTGAGCACCACGTTGTGCTCGGCGGACTCGGCAAGGAAGCGCAGGGCCACCTGGTCCGGCGTCTGCGCGGCGCGGCGTTGAAGGGACTGGGCCAGGGTGCGGGGAAGTTCGAAGGCGTCCATCTTGGGGTTCCTGCCTGAAATCGGCTTACGGGAAATTCGGCTTACTTAAAAAATCAACAGCGCGCAGCGGTCAGCCGGTGACCTGTTGCCGCGCCACACCCAGGCGCCAACGCGCCAGATGTTCGTCGGCATAACGCCGCACGCAGCGCAGCACGGCACTTTCGTGCTGCACGAGAAAGAAGTGGTGGCCGTCAAACAGGTCCAGGGAGAAGTCACTGGCGGCATCGATCTGCCAGTCGAGCAACTGGTCGGTGCGCACACTGTCCTGTTTGCCGCCAAAGACATGGATCGGCACACCCAACGGTTCGCGCCGGCCATAGTTGAAACTGCCGCACAGCAGAAAGTCTGCGCGCAGGATCGGCAACATCAACTGCATCAACTCGGGGCTGGCCAGGGCCTCTTCGGCGGTGCCCTGGAGTTCGCGCAGGCGGGCGATCAGTTGCTCATCGGTTTTTTCGACCGCGTATTCGCTGACATCACGACGCGCCGGGCCGGCCGTACCGGACGCGAACAGCGCCAACGGAGCGGGTAGATGGCGTGCGTCCAATGCATGCACCAGCTCGAACGCCAGCAAGCCGCCGAGGCTGTGGCCGAACAGTGCATAGGGGCCGTTCAGGTCGCGACTGATTTCCTCCGCCAGTTGCGCCGCCAATGCCTTGATGTCGCGCTGTAACGGCTCGTCCATGCGCATGCCGCGCCCCGGCAATTCCAGCGGGCACACCTGCAGCCACTCCGGCAGGGCTCGTCGCCAACGTGCATAAACCGAGGCGCTGGCGCCTGAATGGGGCAGGCAAAACAGGCGCAGTCGCGTCGGCGTACTCATCGCTTGAGCACTCCAGCCTGGAACACGCTGTTTGCACGGTAGAAACCCATGTCGCCCTCCTGCGGGTGCTGATCCTTGGCCGTTTTTTTAACGGACCTGTCACCCAGAAGAACGGACGGTGCCGGTAAATAATTAGTCGGCAGCGGGCAGCGAGAGGTGGTTCACACCTTTCAGGAAAGCATAGGATTAGTTCGCCTTCTCATTTGACAATAATTATCATTAAGCATAATTTGTTGCCCGATGTGTAGGAGGCACCGGCCAAGACGCCCTCCCCTAAACTCTTTTGCCACAAGGTGATTTCCATGACGGAACCAGTATCCACAGGCAGGTGCGACTCACCGCTGCTCCAGGCATTCGTCGACAATCGGCTGATCCTGGTAAAGATCGCGGCGCGCATAACCGGGTGCCGTTCCCGTGCCGAAGACGTGGTGCAAGACGCCTACTTCCGCCTGCAATCAGCACCAACGATCACGTCATCGTTCAAGGCCCAATTGAGTTATCTGTTCCAGATCGTGCGCAACCTGGCGATCGATCACTACCGCAAACAGGCACTGGAGCTCAAATACTCCGGGACGGAAGAAGAAGGCTTGAATGTGGTCATTCACGGCGCTTCACCGGAAACCTCCCACATCAACTTCAACACGCTGGAAAACATTGCCGACGCGCTGACGGCGTTGCCCAAGCGCACCCGCTACGCGTTCGAGATGTACCGCCTGCACGGCGTACCGCAAAAGGACATCGCCAAGGAACTCGGGGTTTCGCCGACCTTGGTGAACTTCATGATCCGGGATGCGCTGGTGCACTGCCGCAAGGTGTCGGGCAACCACAGCGATACGTTCGCGCGGCGGGTCTGACCTCAGGGCACCGCCATTACATCGATACGATACGGCTCGAAAATCTTCAACATCTCGCCATTGTCCCGCAGGCCCTTGAGCAATGCACCAAACGCTTCGCCCGTGATCGGCGCCTTGGGCCGCAGCAATGCGTAATGGTGGTAGACCTGATCGACGCGTTCGGACACCAGGAACTGCCCGGCCATTTCGGCGTTACGCGCCATGAAATCACTCAGGTATGAACGGGTGACCAAGGCGATATCCGCACGCCCGCGGGCGACCATCAGCAAGTTGCTGTCATGGGAATAGGTCAACGTGGCGTTGAAGTGTTCGGCCAGGTACTTGGGGTCGGGGTTGAAGTTGGCGAATGCATAGTGATAACCGCTGAAGACTGCCAGGCGCTTGCCGGTAAGGTCGGCGAAATAGCTTTGATCGCGGTCGGGTTCGCGCTGGGCGACGAAGATTTCCGCGTCTTCAAGCCCCATGTCGATGCTGGTATGGGGAATATTCTGCCAGCCCCAGGAAGGGTTTTCGAAAATCGCCATGTCAACTCGCCCCTGCTCGAAATCCCGAAAACGACGCGGGATGGAGGTCGGCACCAGCACAAACTGATAGTCGGTCTGCGCAGCGTTGAGGGCTTCGACCAATTGCGGCAGCAAGCCGGTGTCGGCACCTTGCTCAGGGCGCACCGTGTAGGGTGGAAAGTGCGCGGCACCCACCCTGACCAACTGAGCGGCACACACCTGCGTCCACGCTACGGTGCCGAGTGCCCATAAAGTAAGTCCTGCAGCCAGCCGCCATGGCGAAAACATCGAGGCACACACCGTTCAATATGCTGATGGCAATAAGCTAGGCGCTTTTAGCGGGCGAGACAACTTTCACCGGCAAATTAATAACTTGCACCTCAGTCCGCCTTCAGCACCATCAGCAAGGCTTCTTCAGCCAACTCTTCCAATGTCAGGCTGCCTTCGGCACGAAACCAGGTGGTGGTCCAGGACAAGGCGCCCGTCAGGAAGCGCCGGGTGATAAACACGTCACCGCGAATATAGCCGGCAGCCTTGGCTTCCCCCAGCACTTGCAACCAGAGTTCTTCATACACGTCACGCAGCGCCAGCACCTGGGCCTGGCCTTCGGCCGACAGCGAGCGCCATTCGTAGACCAGCACCGCCATCGCCTCGCCACTGCCACCCATGATGGACTGCAATTCACAGCGAATCAGCGCCAGCACACGCTCGCGGACGTTGCTTGCCTCTTCCAGCGAAGCGCGCATCATCGCCGTGTTGTAATGAATGGTTTCTTCCATCACCGCCCGCAGGATCTCATCCTTGCTCTTGAAGTGATGAAAAATGCTACCGGACTGGATACCCACGGCGCTGGCCAGGTCACGCACGGTGGTGCGCTCGAAGCCCTTGTTGCGAAACAGGTGAGCCGCGGTTTGCAGCAACTTGCCCCGGGCACTGTCGGGGTCGGTCAATTGGCCACCGTCGACCATGGTGCGCATCACCCGCAGGGCTTTGTGCTCATCCATGCTGCTCTCCTTCACTTCTACTGACGTCTTGGGCGGCAATTTAGGCCGTGGCAGCCACCCAAGCAAGCGCTTGGGCAAAACTTGTGTCCAGAGTTTACAAACCAAGCGCTTGCTTGGTAGTCTCCCGCCCAGCCATTCGGAGAAGGACTTCTCATGAACAAGACGGTTCGTATCGGCTGCGCCAGCGCTTTCTGGGGTGATACCTGCACCGCCGCCGCCCAGTTGGTGCACGGCGGAGCACTGGATTACCTGGTGTTCGACTACCTGGCGGAGGTCACGATGTCGATCCTCGCCGGCGCGCGAATGAAAGATCCCCAGGCCGGCTACGCCACGGACTTTGTCGAAGTCCTCACGCCGTTGCTGGCCGATATCCAGCGCCAGGGCATCCGCGTGATCAGCAACGCCGGTGGCATCAACCCCCTCGCCTGTGCCGCCGCCTTGCAAGCAGCCTGTGACAAGGCCCAGATCCCGCTGACCATCGCCGTGCTGCTGGGAGACGACCTGCAACCCCAGCTCAAGCAACTGCACGGCATCGTCGATATGTTCAACGGCACGCCGCTACCGCCCCTGTGCGTCAGCGCCAACGCCTACCTCGGCGCGCCGGGCATCGCGCAAGCGCTGAAACTGGGCGCGGACATTGTCATCACCGGCCGCGTGGTCGACAGCGCGGTGGTCAGCGCGGCGCTGGTGCATGAGTTCAATTGGTCATGGCAGGACTACGACCGCCTCGCCCAAGCCGCCCTGGCCGGGCATATCATCGAATGTGGCGCCCAGTGCACCGGCGGCAACTTCACCGATTGGCGCGACGTGCCGGACTACGAACACATCGGCTTTCCCATCGTCGAAGTCAGCGCCGATGGGCAATTTACCGTGAACAAGGTCGAGGGCAGCGGCGGGCTGATCAGTGAACTCAGCGTGGCCGAACAACTGCTGTATGAAATCGGTGACCCGCGCGCCTATCTATTGCCCGACGTGATCTGCGATTTCAGCCAGGTCACGTTGCGCCAACAAGGCAAAAACCAAGTGCACCTGCGCGGCGCCAAAGGCTTGCCACCGACCGCCCAATACAAAGTCAGCGCCACCTACCCCGACGGTTTTCGGTGTACCGCCAGTTGCCTGATCGCCGGTATCGACGCGGTGGCCAAAGCCGAACGGGTCAGCCAGGCGATCATCAACAAGACCTCGGAGCTGTTCCGCCAGCGCGGCTGGGCGCCGTACACCGAGGTGAACATCGAACTGCTGGGCAGCGAAGCCACCTACGGCGCCCACGCCCAACGCCAGGACTGCCGTGAAGTCGTGGTCAAGCTGGCCGTGCGACACCCCAGCAAACAGGCGCTGGTACTGTTTGCCCGCGAAATCGCCCAGGCCGCCACCGGCATGGCGCCGGGGCTGACCGGGATCGTCGGCGGGCGGCCCACGGTCTACCCGCTGATCCGGCTGTTTTCGTTCCTGATCGACAAATCGTCCTGCGACGTCGCCGTCGATTACCAGAACCAACGCCACACGGTTGAAAGGCCCGCCTCCACGTCATTGCTCACCCCGGCCGCCCCCATCGAGCCCCCCAAGCCGCAGGGCCGCGCCGACGCCAGCGTGTCCCTGGTGAAACTTGCCGTGGCGCGTTCCGGCGACAAAGGCAACCACAGCAATATCGGCGTGATCGCCCGCCACCCCGACTACCTGCCGTGGATCGCCGAAGCGCTGACCCCGGAGGTGATCGTCGACTGGATGGGCCACGTGCTCGACCCGATTCATGGCCGCATCGAACGCTGGTATATGCCCGGCAGCCACAGCCTGAATTTCGTCCTGGAAAATGCCTTGGGCGGCGGCGGCATGGCCAGCCTGCGCATCGACCCGCAAGGCAAGGCGTTCGCCCAGCAACTGCTGGAAATCCCCATCGCCGTGCCGCAACACATCGCAGATTCTCTTACCTAAAGGACCGTCGCCGTGGCCTTCGACTCGATCTTCAAAACCGGCCTGTTCCAAGGGCAAACCGTGATTGTCACCGGCGGCGGCAGTGGCATTGGCCGCTGCACCGCCCATGAACTGGCAGCGCTTGGCGCCCGCGTCATCCTGGTCGGACGCAAGCCGGAAAAGCTCCAGAAAGTCGCCGCAGAAATCGCTGAAGACGGCGGCAACGCGCAATGGCATGCCTGCGATATTCGCGATGAAGAGGCGGTGAAGGCGCAGGTTACGCAGATCATCCACGACCACGGCCCGATCCACGGCCTGGTGAATAATGCAGGCGGCCAATACCCGTCGCCGCTGGCGTCGATCAATCAAAAGGGCTTTGAAACCGTGCTGCGCACCAACCTCGTCGGCGGCTTCCTGATGGCTCGGGAAGTGTTCAACCAGTCGATGAGCACGCACGGCGGCGCCATCGTCAACATGCTCGCCGACATGTGGGGCGGCATGCCGGGCATGGGCCACTCGGGCGCGGCGCGTTCAGGCATGGACAATTTCACCAAAACCGCCGCGTTTGAATGGGGTTATGCCGGCGTACGCGTCAACGCCGTGGCGCCCGGCTGGATTGCCTCCAGCGGCATGGACACCTACGAAGGCGCGTTCAAGGCGGTGATCCCGACCTTGCGCGAACATGTGCCGCTCAAGCGCATCGGCACCGAGTCGGAAGTCAGCGCCGCCATCGTGTTTCTGCTCAGCCCGGCCGCCGCCTTCATCAGCGGCAGCACCTTGCGCATCGACGGTGCCGCCAGCCTGGGTAGCCGAGCATGGCCTTTGCCCAAGGCACAGCGGCCCAGTGAACCGTTCAATGGCTTCCACCGCGCCTACCTGCCCGATGTGCTCAAGGCGGAGCAATAAACCATGCCCGTGATCGAAACCCTGATAGACGCCCATAGCCCACAGTTCGCGCAAAACCGCGACGCCATGCTGGCCGCCATCGCGCAGTTGCGCCAGTTGGAACACAACCTGCTCGCCAAGGCGCAGGAAGCCAAACCCAAGTTCGACAAGCGCGGCCAGTTGCTGCCACGCGAGCGCCTCAACCTGCTGCTGGACCCCGGCGCGCCGTTCCTGGAGTTGGCTAGCCTGGCCGGCTACAAACTCCACGACGACAAAGACGGTAGCGCCGCCGGTGGCGGGCTGATCGCCGGCATCGGCTATGTCAGCGGCGTGCGCATGCTGGTGGTGGCGAACAACAGCGCGATCAAGGGCGGCACCATTTCCCCCAGCGGCTTGAAAAAATCCCTGCGCCTGCAACAGATCGCCATGGAGAACAAATTGCCGGTGGTGACCCTCGCCGAAAGCGGCGGCGCCAACCTCAATTACGCCGCCGAGATTTTCGTCGAAGGCGCGCGCAGCTTTGCCAACCAGGCGCGCATGTCGGCTATGGGCCTGCCGCAAATCACCGTGGTGCACGGCTCGGCCACGGCGGGCGGCGCGTATCAACCGGGGTTGTCGGATTACGTGGTGGTGGTGCGCGGCAAGGCCAAGCTGTTCCTCGCCGGGCCTCCGTTGCTCAAGGCGGCCACCGGCGAAGTCGCCACCGATGAAGCCTTGGGCGGCGCCCAGATGCATGCGCAAGTCGCCGGCACCGCTGAATACCTGGCGGAAAACGATGCCGATGGCGTGCGCATCGTGCGTGAAATCGTCGGCCTGCTGCCCTGGGATGACCACCTGCCGCGGGCCGCGAAACGCACCTACGCCGAGCCGTTGTACCCCATCGACGAGCTGCTCGGGCTGATCCCCGACGACCCGAAAAAACCCTACGACGTACGCGAAATCCTCGCGCGCCTGGCGGACGCCTCTCACTTCCTCGAGTTCAAGCACGAGTACGACGCCCACACCGTCTGCGGCCACCTGCACATCCAAGGCCGCGCCGTCGGTGTGATCGGCAATAACGGCCCCATCACACCCAAGGGCGCCAGCAAGGCCGCGCAGTTTATCCAGCTGTGTGACCAGAGCCGCACGCCGCTGTTGTTCCTGCACAACACCACCGGCTTCATGGTCGGCAGCGAGTCGGAACAGCAAGGCGTGATCAAGCACGGCGCGAAGATGATCCAGGCGGTGGCCAACGCCCGTGTGCCCAAACTCACGATTGTGGTGGGCGGCTCCTACGGTGCCGGCAACTATGCGATGTGCGGTCGCGGCCTGGACCCGCGCTTTATCTTCGCCTGGCCCAACAGCCGTACGGC
This sequence comes from Pseudomonas sp. MWU15-20650, assembly GCF_023242475.1. GTDB lineage: Bacteria > Pseudomonadota > Gammaproteobacteria > Pseudomonadales > Pseudomonadaceae > Aquipseudomonas. Next base: position 31,957 of record NZ_JALJFG010000020.1, read on the forward strand.
GGTGATGGGTGGTGCTCAGGCGGGCAAGGTGCTGCGCATCGTCACCGAGGCCAAGCAACTGAAGGACGGCCTGGTGCCCGACCCCAAGGTGCTCGACATGCTCGAACAGGTCACCGCGCAAAAGCTCGACAGCCAGTCCACCGCCCTGTACGGCAGCGCCAACCTGTGGGACGACGGGCTGATTGATCCACGCGATAGCCGCACCTTGCTCGGTTTTCTACTGGATATCTGTCACGAAGCCGAACGGCGGCAACTGCAACCCAACAGCTTTGGCGTGGCGCGCTTCTAACGACGATCAGGAGAACGATAAAAAATGATTTTTACCCAGGAACACCAGGAACTGCGTCGCACCGTCCGCGCCTTCGTCGACCGCGAGATCAACCCCTATGTGGATGAATGGGAAAAAGCCGGGCGCTTCCCTATCCACGAAATTTTTCGCAAAGCCGGCGACCTCGGCCTGCTGGGCATTTCCAAGCCGGAGCAGTTCGGCGGCATGGGCCTGGACTACAGCTATTCCATCGTCGCCGCCGAAGAGTTCGGCACCATTCGCTGCGGCGGTATCCCCATGTCGATCGGCGTGCAGACCGACATGTGCACCCCCGCCCTCGCCCGCTTCGGCTCCGATGAACTGCGCGACGAATTCCTGCGCCCGGCCATCAGCGGCGAACACGTCGGTTGCATCGGCGTCTCGGAAACCGGTGCCGGGTCCGACGTGGCGGGGCTCAAGACCCATGCGCGCAAAGATGGCAGCGACTACGTGATCAACGGCAGCAAAATGTGGATCACCAACTCGCCCAGCGCCGACTTTATCTGCCTGCTGGCCAACACCTCCGACGACAAACCGCACGTCAACAAATCGCTGATCATGGTACCGATGAACACCCCGGGCATCAGCGTCAGCCCGCCCCTGGAAAAGCTCGGCATGCACAGCTCCGAGACCGCCCAAGTGTTCTTCGATGGCGTGCGCGTGCCACAGCGCAACCGCATCGGCCATGAGGGCGCGGGCTTCATGATGCAGATGCTGCAATTCCAGGAAGAACGCCTGTTTGGCGCGGCCAATATGATCAAGGGCCTGGAGTACTGCATCGACAGCACCATCGAATACTGCAAGGAGCGCCAGACCTTCGGCAAAGCGCTGATCGACAATCAGGTCATCCACTTCCGCCTGGCCGAACTGGCCACTGAGATCGAATGCCTGCGCGCGTTGGTCTACCAGGCCACCGAGCAATACATCAAAGGCCAGGACGTGACCCGCCTGGCCTCCATGGCCAAGCTCAAGGCCGGGCGCCTGGGCCGCGAAGTCAGTGACAGTTGCCTGCAATATTGGGGCGGCATGGGCTTCATGTGGGACAACCCGGTGGCCCGCGCCTATCGCGACGTACGCCTGGTGTCGATTGGCGGCGGTGCCGACGAAATCATGCTGGGCATCATCAGCAAACTGATGGGCACCTTGCCGGGGAAAAAGTCATGAACACCCTGTTGCTGGAGCCCCATAACGGCGTGTTGCACATCACCCTCAACCGCCCGCAATGCCGCAACGCCATGAGCCTGGAAATGGTCAATGAACTGCGCGCGGTCGTGGCGCAGTTGGACAGCCACGTGCGCGCGCTGGTGATCAGCGGTGCGGGTGGGCACTTCTGCGCCGGGGCGGATGTGAAGGACATGGTCCAGGCCGGCGGCCAGTTGCAGGCCCTGAACCGGGCGTTCGGCACATTGCTGCAAGAAGTAGAAGCGGTGCCCCAGGTGGTCATCGTCGTACTGCAAGGCGCCGTGCTGGGCGGTGGTTTTGGCCTGGCGTGCGTCAGCGATATTGCCCTTGCCGACCATCAGGCACAGTTCGGCTTGCCGGAGACCAGCCTGGGATTATTACCGGCACAGATTGCGCCGTTTGTGGTCAAGCGTATCGGCCTGACCCAGGCTCGCCGGCTGGCGCTGACGGCGGCGCAGTTTGATGGGGTGGAGGCTGGGCGGCTGGGGGTGGTGCATTTTGTGGAGCACGACCCGCAGGCGCTAGCCGAGCGATTGGATGAGGTGCTGGGGCAGGTGTTGCGCTGTGCACCGGGGGCTAATGGGCGGACCAAGGCGCTGTTGTTGGCGAGTGGGGCTGAACCGCTTGAAGAGGTGCTGGACCGAGGGGCGCAATGGTTTGCTGAAGCGGTGAGAAGTGAAGAAGGGATTGAGGGGACCCAGGCGTTTGTGCAGAAGCGCAGGCCGGGGTGGTGTAAATGACGTCATCGGAGCAAGCCCCCTCCCACATTTTGAAATGCGTTCCCACTGTGGGATTGGGCTTGCTCGCGATGAGGCCCGAACAAACACCCTACCAGCCAAGGGGTAACCCAATGCCTGCATTCACCAAGATCCTGATCGCCAACCGCGGCGAAATCGCCTGCCGCCTCCAGCGCACCGCCCAGGCATTGGGCTACAGGACCGTCGCCGTCTACAGCGTCGCCGACGCCCAGGCCCTGCACGTGCAGATCGCCGACGAAGCCGTCAACATCGGCGCTGCCCCGGTGCAGCAGTCCTACCTCAACATCCCGGCCATTCTCGAAGCGGCCAGGCTCACCGGCGCTGACGCGATTCACCCCGGCTACGGCTTCCTCTCCGAAAACCCCGATTTCGCCCGTGCCTGCGCACAAGCCGGGCTGGTCTTTATCGGCCCCAGCGCCGAGGCCATCGAGCTGATGGGCAGCAAGCGCTTGTCCAAACTCGCCATGCTCGAGGCCGGTGTGCCGTGCATTACCGGCTACCAAGGCAGTGCGCAGGACGACGTTACCCTGCAACAAGAGGCCCAGCGCATTGGCTTTCCGCTGATGATCAAAGCCAGCGCCGGCGGCGGTGGGCGTGGCATGCGCCTGGTCCACGACAGCACGCAACTGCAAGACCAACTGCGCACGGCCCGGTCCGAAGCCCTGAACGCCTTCGGCAGCGACGAACTGATCCTCGAACAGGCCCTGGTCGACCCGCGCCACGTCGAAATCCAACTGTTCGGCGACAGCCACGGCGACCTCATTTACCTGGGCGAACGCGACTGCTCGATTCAGCGTCGCCACCAGAAAGTCATCGAAGAAGCGCCCTGCCCCGTCATGACCCCGACGTTGCGGCACGCCATGGGCGAAGCCGCGCTCAAGGCCGGGCGCGCGGTGAATTACGTCGGCGCCGGCACCGTGGAATTCCTGCTCGATCGCAATGGCCGCTTCTATTTCCTGGAAATGAACACCCGCCTGCAAGTGGAGCACCCGGTCACCGAGCTGATCACAGGCCTGGACCTGGTGGACTGGCAACTGAGAATCGCCGCCGGTGAACCGCTGCCACTCAAGCAAGCCGACGTGACCCTGAGCGGCCACGCCATGGAAGTGCGCCTCTACGCTGAAGACCCGGCTCAAGGTTTCCTGCCGCAGACCGGCGACGTACTGCGCTGGGAGCCGGCCGACGGCGTACGGATTGACCACGGTGTTGTAGAAGGCCAGCGCATCAGCCCGTTCTATGACCCGATGCTGGGCAAGATCATCGCCCACGGCGCTACCCGCGAAGAAGCCCGGCGAAAATTGCTGCGGGCCGTGGAAGACACGGTATTGCTGGGGATGGCGACCAATCAGCGACTGCTTGCCGACCTGCTCAAGCACCCGAACTTTATCGGCGGCGCGTTCAGCACCGGCTTGATCGCCGAGCACTTCAACGAGATTGCCCCCCCGACCTTGACGGCTGAACACAGCGCCCTGGCTGCCGCGCTGTTTTACCAACACAGCGCCGCGACCCACCGCCAGGACTTATCCGGCTGGCGCAACAACGCCAGCGTGGCGTGGACCTATCGCCTGGCCATAAACGACGACGTCCAGGTGATCGCGGTCAGCGTGCTGGCCGCCAACCACCTGCAAGCCAATGGCATCGACATCCGCCATCTGAGCACCGATGGCCGTTGGGCCACCGTCGTACTCAATGGCATCCGCCGCCGTGTCGCTTACCACCTTGATGACACCCAGCTGTGGCTGCCCGGCGTGAAGGTGATCAACCGCACCCAACACATCGCCAACCGCCAGGCCGAACCCGATGGCGGCAGCGTCAAGGCGCCGATGGACGGCGCTATCGTCGACGTGCGTGTACGCGTGGGCGACAGCGTCAGTAAAGGCCAACTGCTGGTGGTGCTCGAAGCGATGAAAATGGAACATCCACTGACCGCGGGCATCGACGGCATCGTCAAGGGTGTGCAGGTGGTGACGGGCGATCAGGTGCGCAATCGTCAGGTTCTGCTGGAGATCGAATAAGTCCCTAGGCGGAACTACAAGGCCCGGCTACGCTCTATCCCCATCAGGAAGGGACGAGTACGGGAACCTGCACGATGCCTCATTGGCTGATTATTGACCTTGAAGCCACAACGGATGAAGGCGGCTGGCCCGTGACGGAGATGGAAGTCATCGAGATCGGCGCCAGCCTGGTCAACCGCCAGGGCCGCGAACTGGATCACTTCCAGCGTTTTGTGCGGCCGCTGCGTCGACCATTGCTGACACCCTTCTGTCGTCAACTCACCCATATCACCCAGGCCAACATGGACGCTGCTGCACCGATAACCGAGGTGTGGCCGCTGTTCGAGCGCTGGCTGGGCCAGCATCGGGCGCGCCTGGAAGGTTGGGCCAGCTGGGGCGATTATGACCGCGTACAACTGGAGCTCGAATGGCAGCGCCATGGCCTGGCCAGTGCGCTGCTTGAGATACCCCATGTGAACCTCAAGCAGCGCTTCGCCAAGGCCCGGCGCCTGGACAAACCGCTGGGGCTCAATGGCGCCCTGCAACTGGCGGGGATGCAGTTCCATGGCCAGCAGCATCGGGCACTGGAGGACGCACGTAACACCGCACGCCTGCTGCCCTTGATTTTGCCGGTCTAGGCAGCTTCCCTGGGCTTGGGCATACTGGCCGACCTTTCCAGACCCTTTTCCGAGGATTCACCCATGTTCAAAGTCAACGAGTACTTCGACGGCACCGTCAAGTCGATCGCTTTCGGCACCGCAGAAGGTCCGGCGACCATCGGCGTGATGGCTCCGGGTGAATACGAATTCGGCACCGCCCAGCGTGAGATCATGCACGTGGTGTCCGGCGCCCTGACCGTCAAGCTGCCAGACGCCAACGCGTGGGAAACCTTCGCCGCCGGCAGCCAGTTCAACGTACCGGCCAACAGCAAGTTCCAACTCAAGGTCGCGGTCGATACCGCTTACCTGTGCGAATACCGCGGCTAAGCGTTCGAGCGGTCAAAAAAACGCCCGTCTCCCAGGAGACGGGCGTTTTTTATTCCAGCACCGTCACCGGCATCCCGACCGCCAGTTGGCCGATACCATCGTTGACCAGGTTCTGGCCAAACATCACATCCCCATCCTGCTCGCGATAGGTCTTGAGGGTCGTCAACGGTTCGCGGTCGTCGCTGCGTTCGCCACTGCTGGGATCGATGGTGGTGAGGATGCAGCGTGAGCAGGACTTGACCACGCGAAACTCCACGTCGCCGATGCGCAAGCGCTTCCAGCCATCTTCGGCAAAGGCCTCGCTGCCCTCGATCACCAGGTTGGGGCGAAAACGCAGCATGTCCATGGGCCGACCGATGCGTTGGGACAGGTCGTCCAACGAGGCTTGGCCAATGAGTAGCAACGGGAACCCATCGGCAAACCCGACCTGGTCATCGTCCCGGCCGTAGCCATCTTGTGTGGTGCGCGCACGCTCAAGTGGCACCTGCACCAGGCGCGTCGGCTTGCCGATAAAATCACTGACCCAGGCCGCCGCTTCGTCGCCCGCGTCCGGCACACGCAACGTGTCGCGCCAGATCGTGACGCCGCGCAACGGGGCCGCGCTGCCCGGCAGCGCCACCTCCAGCGGTGCAGTGCCCGGTGTACTCAGGGTCAGGCCACCGGCAGCGTTCCACAGGGCCGACAACTGGCTCATCTTCGCCACAGCCCGCTGCGTGAGGAAACGGCCGCTGGCTTCGTCCACCAGCATCCAGCGTCGATCTCCGTCCAGCCCGAGTTTATCCAGGCCGATGTGCTGCAAGGTTTCGGCCTTGCCGGACTTCAGGGGGTAACGGTAGAGCGCGCTGAGACGAAGCATGGGCCTGCATTCCTGGGAAACAAAGTGTCATCCTAAAGTCAGGCGGGCACTTCGTCCAACATCAGTCGCTGGCGCACCACATCCACCAGCTTGTCCGGCTGGAATTTGGAGAGGAAATTGTCGCACCCGACTTTCTTGACCATCGAGTCGTTGAAACTGCCCGACAACGAGGTGTGCAGCACCACGTAGAGGCCACGTAAACGCGGGTCGTTGCGGATCTCGGTGGTGAGCCGGTAGCCATCCATCTCGGGCATTTCGGCATCGGTGAAGATCATCAGCAGTTTGTCGGTCATCACCTGGCCACTGTCAGCCCAGGCTTTGAGCATGTTCAGCGCCTTGAGGCCATCACTGGCGATGTGCATCTTCACGCCCAACTGGCCCAGGGTGTCACGCAACTGCGAAAGAGCCACGTTGGAGTCGTCTACCAGCAGCACTTCACGGCCACGGGCGCGTTCCAATACCGGGTCTTCGAGTTTTTCACGGGAGACCTTGGCGTTGTAGGGCACGATCTCGGCGAGCACTTTTTCCACATCGATGATTTCCACCAACTGGTCATCGACCTTGCTGATGGCCGTGAGGTAATGCTGGCGACCGGCACTGGTCGGCGGCGGCAGGATCGATTCCCAGGTCATGTTGACGATGCGGTCGACGCCGCCCACCAGGAACGCCTGCACCGAGCGGTTGTACTCGGTAACGATGATGGTGCTGTTGGGCCCAGGCACCAACGGACGCATGCCGATGGCCTGGGACAGGTCGATCACCGGCAAGGTCTGGCCACGCAGGTTGACCACGCCGCACACAAAGGGATGGCGCTGCGGCATCAGGGTCAGCTTGGGCAGTTGCAGCACTTCCTGCACTTTAAACACGTTGATCGCGAACAGCTGCCGTCCGGCCAGGCGAAACATGAGAATCTCCAGGCGATTCTCACCCACCAGTTGCGTGCGTTGATCTACGGTGTCGAGAATGCCGGCCATTAAAAGCTCCTGATATACGCGTGGGTTTCGCGCTGAGGGATTGTGCTACTTACTAACACTTGTTATCGGCGGCAAGCGCCAGACCTTGACCCCTGTAAAATGCCACGTAAATGCATTGATGTCACACTGACATCATGCTTTACTGCAATTGCCTCTCCCTGGGGCAAAACGACGGCCTTGCGCGACACTCAAATCGACGCGAGGTTCCGCCATGTAAGGGATTCCCCTATACACAATCAGGCCCAACCTGATATTCGCGATATCTAATAGCCATTAATGTGACGCCATTCTCATTGCATGAATGGAGTCAGGCTTTTGTTTGCCATGCCAAGCCCACGGCCCACGGGTCTTTCAGGCACTTACGTGTCGGCAACTGAAGGTGTGCAAACGCCCCGAATAGCGGGGGCCATGCACGGCTTTCGTGAGTATTCCAATAACGGTCCTACGAAAGTCTCAGAAGCGACCTACAGATTCCAGTCATATTTCAGCGCTAGTTTTAAGCCATTCACCCGGTGCGACATCTCATCACCCGACCTTATGTTGTGGAGACTTGTATGATGAATAGCGCAAACGAATGGCAAACTGCACTTCCCGAGTTTCTGCTGGAAGCCGAAATGCTGCTGGCCAAGTCGCAAGAGTGCCTGAGCCATCTGCATCTGATCCGCAACGATAGCGACGCCATCGACTGCATGAAAGCAAGCCTGGCCAAACTGGCTGAAAAGGCCGAGGGCCTGGCTTTGCAGGCGATCAGCGAGTTCTCCCGGCATCTTCAATACCTGATCGCTAACGCCGTGAGCCCCATGCAACTGCATGACCAGGCGCTGGATGCCCTGCACGACTGCCTGACGTTGCTGGCCTGGCAACTGGAACTGATCGACACCCGTACGGGCGAACTGGGCCTGGATGAAAGTGAGCAAACTTCATTGATTGCGACGGTCACCTTGCAGATCCCGCAAAGAGACTATGGCTATAAACCGCAGCAACGTCTGCATCACACAGGTTGAGGCGCGAGCAGGTCGTATTTAATACCTGGGTTATCCAAAAACGACCGTCACCCTAAAAAGGCGTCATCGATTTGCGGGCAAAATAAATATCAATTAGCCATCCATGCGTTAACCCTGCAAACCCACTCTAATAATTAAAACAACTGCCCTCTTTGAACGCTGGGATTACCGCCCAGGGTATTGGCGTGGTTAATACATCAGACGGGCACGGCGCCAGGCGACCAACGGTAATAGTGGTGGTACTATGCCCCGCTCGAAGTGATTCAACTTCATTATGGATAACAACGATTCGGCACCGCATTCCCAACAGAGCCCCGTCAGCCGCCGTGACCGGTCTTCCAGCCGCGAACCCTCATTGGCTCCATCCGCTATGTACGCCAGCCTCAAGTCACTTATCGCAAGGTCCGTGCCCCGCCGCCATGCTCGTCGCATCATCATTGCCCTGTGCCTGTGCTCGCTGTCGGTCAGCCTGTGGGCGTACCTGCAAGCGGCGCCGCTGCCGTTAGTGGTCCTGATACTCAACCTGGCTACATGGGTGGTGGTGGGTCTGCAACAGTGGAGTTCGCGTAAATCCATCAAGTTCCAGCCCCAGGAGTTGGCCGACCGCCTGCTGCAAGTCCAGGAAAACGAGCGCCATCGCCTCAGTCGCGAACTGCACGACGATATCGGCCAACTGCTGACCGCCGCCAAGCTGCAAAGCGAATGGCTGCAACGCCGCTTGCCGCAAGACCTGCAAAGCCAATGCTCGGTGCTGTGCAACACCCTCACTGAAACCCTGGCCAAGGTGCGCGACGTGTCCGCCATCCTCAACCCGCGCCAATTGGCCAGCCTGGGCCTGGAAGCCAGCCTGCGCGCGCACTTGCTCAAGACCCTGGAAAACACCCAGGTAAGCTGGAGCCTGGAATGCCAGCAGCGGTTGACCGGTATCCCCGAAGAAACGGCCGTGGCGGCCTTTCGCATCACCCAGGAAGCCGTGACCAACATGCTCCGTCACGCCCAGGCGCATAATTTGCTGGTGCGCCTGCAACGCCTGCCCGAGGGCCTGTCGCTGATGATCTGCGATGACGGCCTGGGTTTCTCGCCCGCCATCAACCCTGGCAGGGAAGGCCAACGGGGCATGGCGGGTATGTCCGAGCGGATAGATCAACTGGGGGGCAACTTGTCCGTCAGCAGCCAGCCAGGCAAAGGGACGCGGATCGAAGCGCTTTTCCCCTGGGCGCCCCGCGCCCTCCAACGGGCCAGCGCCCCTAAGGTTCTCGAGTGACCTGCAATTTACTCCTGGTGGATGACCACGCCCTGATTCGCGCCGGCGTACGCGCGTTGATCCAGGATATTCCAGGCTACGCCGTGATCGGCGAAGCCAGCGACGGTGCGCAATTGCTGGAGTCATTCAGCGCCTTGCAGCCGGATATCGTCTTGCTGGACCTGTCGATGAAACACACCGGCGGCCTGGATGCCTTGCAGCAACTCAAGAGCGCCTACCCCAAGAGCAAGGTGCTGATCCTGTCGATGCACACCGACCCCGAGCTGATCATGCGCGCGCTGGAGTCCGGCGCCCACGGCTACCTGCTCAAGGACACCACCGCCAACGAGCTGGAACACGCGCTGCTGGCCCTGCGCAACAACGAGCGCTACCTGAGCCCCGCCATTGCCCACACGGTGATCAATCAGGCGCTGATCCGCAGCCAGGGGCCCTACGTGCCCGTCGCCCACAGCCATAACCTCACGGCGCGCCAGCTGGAAATCCTGCGCTTGATCGTACGCGGCAAGTCCACCCGGGAAATTGCCCTGGGCCTGGGCCTGAGCATCAAGACCGTCGAAGCACACCGCTCGCAGATCATGAAGCGCTTGCAGATATTCGACGTGGCCGGCCTGGTGTTATTCGCCGTTCGCGAGCAGATCATCAGCCTGGACGACTAGCGGCGAGCCCAGTGGCAGGTGCACGCGCAGGGCCTTGGGTAAGGCGCAGAAGCGCAGGTCATCGCCTTTCAACGGTTCGCCGTCCAAGTTGATGTACAGCCCTTCGGCCACTTTGATCTCGACCCAGGGCAGTCGCGCCCGCACAAACATCGTGTCCAGGCCCCAGCCGTCACTCATCAGGGTCAGCAAGGTGCCGACCACTTCCTGAGGCGCCGGCAAGATGCTGATATCCAGCAAGCCATCATCGGCCAATGCTCCCGGGCACAACACGTGCCCGCCACCGGCCTGGCGACCGTTGCCGATACCCAGTGCGAGCAAGTCACCTTTCCAGTGAAACCCCGGCCCTTCCAGCTCGCCATAGGCGGCCTTCAACTCACTGAAGCGTGTCAGGCCGGTGAACAGGTAAGCGGCGCCACCGAGCACTTTTTTCAAATCTTCGGAGGTGTTGGCGGTGACCTGGCTGCCAAAGCCGCCAGTGGCCATATTGAGGAAGACCTGCCCGCCGACCTGGCCGAGGTCGATGGCCTTGGGGGCGACGTCCAGCAGTGCCAGGGCGTCTGCCGGTTGCAATGGCACACCGGCGGCGCGGGCGAAATCGTTGGCGGTGCCCAGCGGCATCAGCACCAGGCCGGCATCGGTCTTGGCCAGCACCATCGCCTCGGCTACATCGCGCAGGGTGCCGTCGCCGCCGCCGGCGATGATGTGCGTATACCCGCCCTCCAGCGCCTCGTTGACCAGGCGCTGGGCATCGCCGCCCTCCCAGGTCACCCGCACCGCCAGCTCCCAACCCTGCTCGCGCCGGGCGAGCACGGCAGCGCGCACCTCCTCGTTGAGGGCTTGCTTGCCGTGAAGGATTAACAGTGCCTTGGGGGTGCTCATTGCGGGGAATCTCCTGGGTCAAAGGTACATGAAGGATGTTGACCTTTGGGCAGGGGAAAAAAGTCTGTGGGATGGAAAATTAAAACGCCGGCAGATCCAAATGAGGGAGCAAGCCCCCTCCCACATTTGAACCGAGATCGACAGGCAAGACCGGTCAGTTCTTATGCAACTTACTCATCAACTGCGCCTCAGCCTGGGTCAACCCACACGACTGCGTCAGCTCATCCACGGTCGCGCCCATGCCCACCAACTTGGCGGCCTGGGCAAACGACAGGCTCGAAGGATCACGCTGTTCCAACTGCGCCAGCTTGTCCGGCAACGGCCCGAGGATCGCGCGCAGTTCATGCACTTCATCCCCTACCCGCACCGCGCTCTGCTGGAAGTGATCAACGCGCTTGACCACGTCCAGAACGCGCCGGTCGCGCACGGCATCGCGCTCAGCCTGTTGCAAGGCCAACTCGCGTTGCTGGCGCATGTAGCGCAGCAGGAATGCCAGCGTCCCGGCCCACAACAGGGCCAGAACAATCACCGCCGCCTCAAGGAACAATCAGATGCTCTCCAGTTCCGACCATTCTTCTTCGCTCATCATCTTGTCCAGCTCAACCAGAATCAGCAGTTCGCCGTTCTTGTTGCACACGCCCTGGATGAACTTGGCGGATTCTTCGTTACCGACGTTCGGCGCGGTTTCCACTTCCGATTGGCGCAGGTAAACCACTTCGGCCACGCTGTCGACCATGATCCCGACCACTTGCTTGTCGGCCTCGATGATGACGATACGGGTGTTGTCGTTGACTTCAGTGGGCACCAGGCCAAAGCGCTGGCGGGTGTCGATCACCGTGACCACGTTGCCGCGCAGGTTAATGATGCCCAGCACGTAGCTTGGCGCACCCGGGACCGGCGCGATCTCGGTGTAGCGCAGCACTTCCTGCACGCGCATGACGTTGATGCCATAGGACTCGTTGTCCAGTTTGAAGGTCACCCATTGCAGGATCGGATCATCCAAACCTTGTGCGGACGCTGACTTATTCATCTCTCTGACCCCTTCAAATGCCGTTCGACACGGCGTGTGTTCTTCTCTGACCGCACTCACAGGCGGCCCTATTTGTTCAATCAACTGCGTTTGTTCGGCGCCATTGCCTTGACCGCACCGCTGGCGATCAACTCGGCCAGTTCTGCCACGTCCAGCAATGCGCACATGTGTTCGATCACGGTGCCCGCCAACCACGGCCGCTGGCCACGGTGGCTACGCCATTTGATTTCGTTGGGATCCAGGCGCAATGAGCGGCTGACCTGATGCACCGCCAGCCCCCACTCGTAGCCCTGCACCGAGATCACGTATTGCAAACCCTGGCGGAAGTCGTCGCGGTAGCGGTCGGGCATTACCCAGCGCGCGGTGTCCAGCACCTTGAGGTTGCCGGCCTGGCTCGGCAGGATGCCGAGGAACCACTCCGGTTGCCCGAACAACGGTGTCAGCTCCTGGCCTTCCAGGGAATAGATCGATCCCAGGCACACCAACGGTACTGCCAGGGTCAGCCCGGCGACGTCGAACAGCAGGCATTCGAACGGCTCGGCGGCCCATGACGGGCGACCATCAGCAGTGACCGGCGGCGGCGTAATGCTGGGTGGCAGGTGGACCTCCACCACCGGTTCGACCACCGTCGATTCCACCACGGCAGGCGCGATCGGGACCACTTCAGGCACGGCCACGACGTGTGCATCACGCGCCTGCTCTTCCAGGACCGCCAACTGGAATTCATCCAGTGTGCCTTGCGGTTCTACGGCGGGCTCGAGTACCAGGATCGGTTCTGGCAGTTCCTCTGCGGTCGCTTCCTGCAGCAAGGCGTCCAGGTAGGACTCCAGTGCCAGTTGCGGCCGGGTCTTGAGTTCGACGGGACGATTCATCACGCGACCTGCGCCACAAGCTGTTGCGACAGCAAGTGCTTGAGTAAGGCGCGATAGGCCAGCACACCACGGCTTTTTCCATCGAATTGCGAAGGCGTGAGGCCCGCTCGGCTGGCATCACGCAGCCGCGTGTCCACCGGAATGTAGCCTTGCCAGATGGTGTCCGGATAAGCGTCACGCAACACGCGCAAAGTCCCCAGGGACGCCTGGGTGCGGCGGTCGAACAAGGTCGGCACGATACTGAACGGCAACGCCTGCTTGCGTGAGCGGTTGATCATCGCCAGGGTACTGACCATGCGTTCCAGGCCCTTGACCGCCAGGTGCTCGGTCTGCACCGGGATCACCAACTGCTGGCTGGCCGCCAAAGCGTTGACCATCAGCACACCGAGCAACGGCGGGCTGTCGATAATCGCGTAATCGAAGTCCTGCCATAGCTGCGCCAGGGTCTTGGCAATCACCAGGCCCAAGCCGCTTTGCCCCGGCGACTGGCGCTCAAGGGTGGCCAGGGCGGTGCTCGACGGCAGCAGGGAAATACTTTCGTTGCTGGTGGGCAGCAGCAATTGCCCAGGCAAGTCTGCCGGTACGCTGCCCTTGTGCAAGAACAGGTCATAGCAGCTGTGCTCCAGCGCATCCGGGTCGTAGCCGAAATAGCTGGTCATGGAGCCGTGAGGGTCCAGATCGACCACGACCACGCGCTTGCCCGCCTCTGCCAGCAAGCCGGCTAAGGCGATGGAGGTGGTGGTCTTGCCGACTCCACCCTTTTGATTGGCAACTGCCCAGACTCTCATTCAGTGGGTTCCTCCCGGTGGGCATAGGCGCGACCGAGACATTGCATAAGGTTATTGGGCCGGCGACGGAGAATTGACGGCGCTCTGACGAACCGGCGGCTTAACGGTTGGCGGTGCAGTTTGTGTGCCAGCCCGCTTCAATGCCGCATCCGGTGTTGCATTGGCGGTGCCGGTGCCAGTCAGGCTGCGGCGCACATCCAGGTTGCGTGACACCACCAGCACCACACGGCGGTTGCGCGCGCGGCCTTCGGCGGTGGCGTTATTGGCCACCGGCTGGAATTCACCATAGCCGACCGACGCCAGGCGCTGTGGGTTCACCCCCTGCATCGCCAACATGCGCACAATGCTCGACGCACGCGCCGATGACAGCTCCCAGTTGGTCGGATACTGCGCGGTGCTGATCGGGAAATTGTCGGTAAAGCCTTCGACGTGAATCGGGTTTTCAAACGGTTTGAGGATCGCCGCCACCTTGTCGATGATGGTAAACGCCTGATCGCTCGGCAAGGCATCGGCACTGGCGAACAGCAGGCTGGAGTTCAGCTCGATCTCCACCCATAGCTCATTGCCGCGCACGGTCATCTGGTTGGAACTGATCAGGTCGCCAAACGCGGCGCTGATATCGTCGGCGATGCTTTTGAGCGGGTCGCTGGTGCCACCGATGCCGGCAGCGGTTTCATCGCTGTCGCTGACCAACGGCTTGGCCGGGGTCACGGTCTTGGGCCGCTCCTCGCCGATGGGGATCGGCTTGAGGGCACGGTCGGTGTCGCTGAACACACCGATCAGGGCCTGGGAAATGACTTTGTATTTGCCTTCGTTGATCGACGAGATGGAGTACATCACCACGAAAAACGCGAACAACAAGGTGATGAAGTCCGCGTAGGACACCAGCCAGCGCTCATGATTGACGTGTTCTTCGGGCTCGCGACGGCGACGGCTCACAGGCACTCCCCTCCACACACCGACCCCACTGTAGGAGCGAGCTCGCTCGCGAAAGACGCAAGGGCAACGCGCTCATCCAGGATGCACGCGTTATCGTTGACGTTTTTCGCGAGCAAGCTCGCTCCTACACGGTTCATACCCATCAATCCATGAAGCCCTGGAGCTTCAGTTCAATAGAGCGTGGGTTCTCACCCTCGGCAATCGACAGGATGCCCTCAAGCAACATCTCGCGATAACGGGACTGGCGCATGGCAATCGACTTGAGCTTGCTGGCCACCGGCAACAGCACCAGGTTGGCGCTCGCAACACCATAGATGGTCGCGACGAACGCCACGGCAATGCCGCTGCCCAGTTGCGACGGATCGGCCAGGTTGCCCATCACGTGGATCAGGCCCATCACCGCACCGATGATGCCGATGGTCGGCGCATAGCCGCCCATGCTCTCGAAGACTTTGGCGGCGTTGATGTCGCGGCTTTCCTGGGTGTAGAAGTCCACTTCCAGGATGCTGCGAATCGCTTCCGGCTCGGCGCCGTCCACCAGCAATTGCAGGCCCTTGCGCGCGTAGCTGTCGGGTTCGGCATCCGCCACGCCTTCAAGGCCCAGCAGGCCCTCCTTGCGCGCGGTGAGGCTCCAGTTGACCACACGGTCGATGCCGCCTGGCAGGTCGACACGTGGCGGGAAAATGATCCACACCAGAATCTGCATGGCACGCTTGAACGAGCTCAGGGGCGACTGCAACAGCGCCGCGCCCACGGTGCCGCCAATCACGATCAGGGCCGCCGGGCCGTTGGCCAAGGCGCCCAGATGGCCGCCCTCGAGGTAGTTGCCGCCAATGATTGCGACAAACGCCATCGTGATGCCAATCAGGCTCAAGACATCCATCAGAGGCAAGCCTCCACCAGATGCTTGCCGATGTCGTCCAGGCTGTAGACGGCGTCGGCCAGGTCAGCCTTGACGATGGCCATGGGCATGCCATAGATCACGCAACTGGCTTCGTCCTGGGCCCAGATGGCGCTGCCGCCCTGCTTGAGCAGGCGCGCACCTTCACGACCATCGGCGCCCATGCCGGTGAGCACCACCGCCAGAACTTTGTCGCCGTAGGACTTGGCCGCCGAACCGAAGGTAATATCCACGCACGGCTTGTAGTTAAGGCGCTCATCGCCTGGCAGGATTTTGATCGCGCCACGGCCATCGACCATCATCTGCTTACCACCCGGCGCCAGCAGCGCCAGGCCAGGACGCAGGATATCGCCATCCTCGGCTTCCTTGACGCTGATGCGGCACAGCTTGTCCAGGCGCTCGGCAAACGCCTTGGTGAACGCGGCCGGCATGTGCTGGATCAACACAATCGGCGCCGGGAAGTTGGCCGGCAACTGGGTCAATACTCGCTGCAAGGCTACCGGGCCACCGGTAGACGTACCGATAGCGACGAGTTTGTAAGCCTTGCGCTTGGGCGCCCCCGAATGGGCGCTCGACGCAGCGGCACGCACCGGCGCCACGGCGGGGCGCGCCACCGGAGCCGGTGCCGCACGCGCGAACGACGAGCTCGGCGCAGCCGCTGCGGCAACCGGGGCCGGCGTTGGGGCCGGGGCTGGCGTGCTGAACAGGCTGCGACGGTTACTGCGGGAAATGCTGTGCACCTTCTCGCACAGCATCTGCTTGACCTTCTCGGGGTTGCGCGAGATGTCTTCGAAATTCTTCGGCAGGAAGTCCACCGCACCGGCGTCCAGCGCGTCCAGGGTCACCCGGGCGCCTTCGTGAGTCAGCGAGGAGAACATCAACACCGGGGTCGGACAGCGCTGCATGATGTGGCGCACGGCCGTGATGCCATCCATCATCGGCATCTCGTAGTCCATGGTGATGACGTCCGGCTTCAACGCAATGGCTTGATCAATCGCCTCTTTGCCGTTGGTGGCCGTGCCGACCACCTGAATCGTTGGATCGGCGGAAAGAATTTCCGAGACGCGGCGGCGGAAGAAACCCGAATCGTCCACCACCAGGACCTTGACTGCCATAAACACTCCGTTAGGCGGGGCGGGCAAAACCGCCCATGCCCCACCAGAATCAAATACGCCGTGCGGCGTAACGCTTGAGCATGCTCGGAACATCGAGAATCAACGCGATCCGACCGTCACCGGTGATGGTCGCACCCGACATGCCTGGGGTTCCCTGCAGCATTTTGCCCAAAGGCTTGATGACCACTTCTTCCTGGCCCACCAGTTGATCGACGACAAAGCCGATGCGCTGGGTACCCACGGACAGAATCACCACATGGCCTTCGCGCTGTTCCTCATGCTTGGCCGAAGCCACCAGCCAGCGCTTGAGGTAGAACAGTGGCAATGCCTTGTCGCGTACGATCACCACTTCCTGGCCGTCCACCACATTGGTGCGCGACAGGTCGAGGTGGAAGATTTCGTTGACGTTGACCAGCGGGAAGGCAAACGCCTGGTTGCCCAGCATCACCATCAGGGTCGGCATGATCGCCAGGGTCAACGGCACCTTGATGACGATCTTGGAGCCCTGGCCCTTGGTCGAGTAGATATTGATCGAACCGTTGAGCTGGCTGATCTTGGTCTTCACCACGTCCATGCCGACACCACGGCCGGACACGTCGGAGATCTCGGTCTTGGTCGAGAAGCCCGGGGCAAAGATCAGGTTGTAGCACTCGGTATCGGTCAGGCGGTCGGCAGCATCCTTGTCCATCACGCCACGCTTGACCGCGATATTGCGCAGAATGGTCGGGTCCATGCCTTTGCCGTCATCGGTAATCGACAACAGGATATGGTCGCCTTCCTGCTCGGCCGCCAGAATCACCTTGCCATTGCGGGACTTGCCCGCAGCTTCGCGTTCTTCCGGGGTTTCAACGCCATGGTCGACAGCGTTGCGCACCAAGTGGACCAGCGGGTCGGCCAGGGCCTCGACAAGGTTTTTGTCGAGGTCGGTTTCTTCACCCACCAGTTCCAGGTTGATTTCTTTCTTGAGCTGGCGGGCCAGGTCACGCACCAGGCGCGGGAAACGGCCGAAGACTTTCTTGATCGGCTGCATCCGCGTTTTCATCACGGCGGTTTGCAAGTCAGCGGTGACCACGTCGAGGTTCGACACGGCCTTTTGCATGGCTTCATCGCCGCTGTTCAGGCCCAGGCGCACCAGGCGGTTACGCACCAGTACCAGTTCACCGACCATGTTCATGATGTCGTCCAGGCGTGCGGTATCGACGCGCACGGTGGTTTCGGCTTCACTGGCGGGCTTTTCGGCAACCGGCGCCGCCGCGGCACGCGCCGGGGCAGGTGCAGGTGCAGCAGCAGGTGCCGGCTTCGCGGCCGGGGCTTTGGCAGGTGCAGGTTTGGCCGCCACCGGGGTGGCCGTCGCCGCAGCGGCTGGCGCCACTTCGCTGAACTTGCCCTTGCCGTGCAACTCATCCAACAGGGCTTCGAATTCGTGATCGGAAATCAGCCCTTCACCGGCCGGCGCGGCACTGGAAGGTGCTGCACTGGCGGCAGGCGCTGCGGCGGTAGCCGCGACCTCCGGCAGGGCTTCGGCCACAAACGTGCCCTTGCCATGCAGTTGGTCCAGCAAGGCTTCGAATTCGTCATCGGTAATGTCGGTGCTGGCAGGCGCGACAGGTGCGTCTGTCGTCGCCGCAGGTGCCACGGCGTCGGCGGCGAACTGGCCTTTGCCGTGCAACTGGTCGAGCAGGGATTCAAACTCTGCGTCGGTAATGTCTTCGCTGGTGGGCACGGCAGGCGCAGTAGCCGCTTGCGGTGCTTGCGCCTCGGCCTTGACTGCGCTGAGGGAGTTGAGCAGTTGTTCGAACTCGCTGTCCGTGACATCCGGTTCAGCTTCGACAACCGGCTCAGGTGCCTCGGCCACCGACGACGCCGACGTGTCGGCAGGCTCCGCCAGGCGCGCCAGGGCGGCCAGCAGTTCCGGGGTGGCTGCAGTGATCGGTGCACGTTCGCGCACCTCAATGAACATGCCGTTGACCGCATCCAGTGCTTCGAGAATCACGTCCATCAATTCCGAGTCAACGTGACGCTCACCCTTGCGCAGGATGTCGAACACGTTCTCGGCGATGTGGCAGCACTCCACCAGCTCATGGAGCTGGAGGAAGCCGGCGCCCCCTTTTACAGTGTGAAAACCGCGAAAAATTGCATTGAGCAGGTTCGCATCATCCGGTCGGCTTTCCAGCTCGACCAGTTGTTCGGACAGTTGCTCTAGAATTTCGCCGGCCTCTACAAGGAAATCCTGAAGGATTTCTTCATCGGCGCCGAAGCTCATGGGTGTGCTCCTTAGAAGCCTAAACTGGATAACAGGTCATCTACGTCATCCTGACCTGACATAACGTCTTCACGTTTATCGGCATGAATCTGCGGACCTTCACCCTTGGCGAGATGTTTTTGTGGATCTTTTTCCGAGAGGATCGCTTCGCGGTCATGTTCGATGCCTGCAAAGCGGTCAACCTGGCCGGCCATCAGCACCAATTTGAGCAAGTTGCTTTCCACTTCGGTGACCAGTTGGGTCACACGCTTGATCACCTGGCCGGTGAGGTCCTGGTAATCCTGGGCCAGCAGAATGTCGTTGAGGTTGCTGGAAACCGTGCGGTTTTCCTGTTCGCTGCGCGACAGGAAGCCTTCGACCCGACGTGCCAATTCACGAAACTCTTCTGCACCCACTTCCCGGCGCATGAAGCGGCCCCAGTCAACGCTCAGGGCCTGGGCTTCGGTGGCCATGCCGTTGACCAGAGGCGTGGCGTTTTCCACCAGGTCCATGGTGCGGTTGGCCGCAGCCTCAGTGAGCCTGACCACATAGGACAGGCGCTCAGTGGCATCGGTGATTTGCGAAATCTCTTCGGCCTGGGGCATGTGCGGGTCAATCTGAAAATTGACGATCGCACTGTGCAGCTCGCGCGTGAGCTTGCCCACTTCCTGGTACAGGCCGCGATCACGGGTCTGGTTAAGCTCATGGATTAACTGCACCGCGTCGCCGAACTGGCCTTTTTCCAGGCTGTCGACCAACTGGTGAGCATGCTTTTTCAGGGTCGACTCGAAATCGGCCTGCGATGATTCTTTATGCTCCATAGCTCCCCCGTGGCAGCATCAATGACCGATGCGTTCGAAGATTTTTTCGATCTTCTCTTTCAAGGCCAGCGCCGTGAACGGCTTGACCACGTAACCGTTGACCCCGGCTTGGGCGGCTTCGATGATCTGTTCACGCTTGGCTTCGGCGGTCACCATCAGCACAGGCAGGCTGCGCAGTTTTTCATCGGCGCGCACATGGCGCAGCAAATCGATACCGGTCATGCCCGGCATGTTCCAGTCGGTTACCAGAAAGTCGATGCTCCCGCTGTTGAGGATCGGAATCGCCGTAATGCCGTCATCCGCCTCGACCGTGTTGGTGAACCCAAGGTCACGCAACAGGTTTTTTATGATCCGCCGCATCGTTGAGAAGTCATCAACGATGAGGATTTTCATGTTCTTGTCCAATTCGACCTCCAAGCAGTCTTAAACGCGCCCAGCACCTGGACGCGCCATTTCAATCAACAGGCGTTACACAAAAAGGACTGCCCAGGGCACCACGGTACGAACCCGCAACGGCCATACGCCGTCACGGTAGCGTCTGCAGTGTCCCCACACTGCCTGTCAGCGCGCGCGCCACTCTCCCAATCGCCCCCGCAAGCGGGCCGCGCACTGGCTATGCAGTTGGCTGACACGCGATTCGCTGACCCCCAGGACCTCACCGATTTCCTTGAGGTTCAGCTCTTCGTCGTAGTACAGCGCCAGCACCAGGCGCTCACGCTCCGGCAAATTGGCAATCGCGTCCGCCAACGCACTCTGGAAACGCTCATCTTCCAGGTCGCGGGACGGTTCAAGATGTGCACTCGCGCCGTCCTCGTGCAGCCCTTCGTGTTCGCCGTCCTGTAGCAGGTCGTCGAAACTGAACAGGCGGCTGCCCAAGGTATCGTTCAAAATCCCGTAGTAATCGTCGAGACTCAATTGGAGTTCGGCCGCAACTTCATGATCTTTAGCGTCACGACCGGTTTTTGCTTCAATTGAGCGAATTGCGTCACTGACCATGCGCGTATTGCGGTGTACCGAGCGCGGCGCCCAATCGCCTTTACGGACTTCATCGAGCATCGCACCACGAATACGGATACCCGCATACGTCTCGAAACTCGCACCTTTGCTCGCGTCGTATTTGGTCGAGACTTCAAGCAGACCGATCATGCCAGCCTGGATCAGGTCTTCGACCTGCACACTGGCAGGCAGGCGTGCCAGCAAGTGATAGGCAATGCGCTTGACCAGTGGCGCATAGCGCTCGATCAATTCGCCTTGGCTGTCACGTGCCGACTTCTTGTAAAGGTTGTAGCCGCTGGATGTCATAGCACAGGTCCTGCGCTCGTCTGATGCACCAATCGCTCGACGAAAAACTCCAGATGCCCTCGAGGGTTGGCAGGCAGCGGCCAAGTATCGACCTTCTGGGCAATGGCCTTGAACGCCAGTGCGCACTTCGAACGGGGAAACGCTTCATAGACTGCGCGCTGCTTTTGCACAGCCTTGCGCACACACTCGTCATAGGGAACTGCGCCCACGTATTGTAAGGCGACATCGAGGAAGCGATCTGTGACCTTGGTCAACTTGGCGAACAGGTTTCGCCCTTCCTGTGGGCTTTGAGCCATGTTGGCCAGCACGCGGAAGCGATTCATGCCGTAGTCGCGGTTAAGCAGTTTGATCAGGGCATAGGCGTCGGTAATCGAGGTCGGCTCGTCACAGACCACCAGCAGCACTTCTTGCGCAGCGCGCACGAAGCTGACTACGGACTCGCCGATCCCGGCAGCGGTGTCGATCACCAGCACGTCGAGGTTATCGCCGATGTCACTGAATGCCTGGATCAGGCCGGCATGCTGCGCCGGACTCAGATGCACCATGCTCTGGGTGCCCGAAGCGGCCGGCACGATACGAATGCCACCGGGGCCCTGGAGCAGCACATCGCGCAGCTCACAGCGGCCCTCGATCACATCGGCAAGCGTGTGCTTGGGGGTCAACCCCAGCAGAACGTCCACGTTCGCCAAGCCCAGGTCAGCATCCAGCAGCATGACGCGACGGCCAAGCTCTGCCAGGGCCAGGGACAAATTCACTGACACGTTAGTTTTCCCGACGCCACCCTTGCCGCCGGTCACCGCGATCACCTGTACGGGATGCATGCTGCCCATTTTATTTCTTTACCTTGTCTTGCTTAGACGCAGGCTACATGGCTTGGCCGCGTGAATCGCTTGCAGACCATCGATGTAGGTACATTTCACGGTGTTCATCCTGTCCTCAACCGACCCGCTTTGCCGGGTGGTGGTAAAGATCGGCGAACATGTCAGCCATCGCTTCCTCGCTAGGCTCTTCTTGCATTTGCACACTGACGGCACGGCTGACCAACTGATGACGGCGCGGCAGATGCAAATCATCCGGGATCCGCGGCCCGTCGGTCAGGTAGGCAACCGGTAATTCATGACTGATGGCCAGGCTCAACACCTCGCCGAGGCTCGCGGTTTCATCGAGTTTAGTCAGGATGCAACCGGCCAGGCCGCAGCGCTTGTAGCTGTGATACGCAGCGGTAAGAACTTGTTTCTGGCTGGTGGTTGCAAGCACCAGGTAATTTTTTGACTTGATACCACGCCCGGCCAGGCTTTCCAGTTGCATGCGCAGGGCCGGATCGCTGGCTTGCAGGCCGGCGGTATCGATCAGCACCACGCGCTTGCGCAGCAACGGGTCGAGGGCATTGGCCAGGGACTGCCCCGGGTCGACGTGGGTCACCGGTACATTGAGGATACGGCCCAGGGTCTTGAGTTGCTCCTGGGCGCCAATGCGGTAGCTGTCCATGCTCACCAGCGCGAGGTTTTGCGCGCCGTACTTGAGCACATAACGGGCCGCCAGCTTGGCCAGGGTGGTGGTCTTGCCCATGCCGGCCGGGCCGACCATGGCGATCACGCCGCCCTCTTCCAAAGGTTCCAGTTGCGGCGTGACGATCATCCGCGCCAGGTGAGCCAGCAGCATGCGCCAGGCTTGGCGAGGCTCTTCGACTTCGGCGGTCAATGCCAGCAGGTCGCGAGACAACGGCCCAGACAGGCCGATGCGTTGCAGGCGACGCCACAGGTTGGCTTGTTGCGGCTTGCTGCCTTGCAGTTGGGTCCACGCTAAAGAGCCAAGCTGCACTTCCAGCAATTCACGCAGGCCATTGAGTTCAAAGCGCATCGAATCGAACACACGCGGGTCAACGGCAGCGGCCGGGGCTGGCGCTGCAGGACGCGGCGGTTCTTTGAATGTCGGTTCGACCAGCGGCTCGGCGGCGGTCAGCGGCAGGCCGGCGAACAACTGGCGATTGGTGGTGGCATCGCTGTCGCCACGCATGCTCAGTTCAGCCTGGGCCGACACAATCCGCGAGGCGGTTTTGCGCAGCTCGTCCTCAAGTTCCATGTTCGGCACGCGCGGGGCCAGTGCCGAGGGGGTGTAGTCCAGGGCAGCCGTCAACTCGACACCACCGGCAATACGACGGTTACCGATAATCGCGGCGTCGGCGCCCAGCTCATCACGTACCAGTTTCATGGCCTGACGCATATCGGCGGCGAAAAAACGCTTAACTTGCATAACCCACTACCTCAGCCGTTGGGCCCTACTGTCGCGACAATAGTCACTTGCTTGTTGTCAGGAATTTCCTGATAAGCCAAAACGTGCAAATTCGGCACTGCCAGGCGTCCAAACCGCGACAACATCGCTCGGACCGGCCCTGCCACCAACAGAATCACCGGGTGACCCGCCATTTCCTGGCGCTGCGCCGCTTCGATCAACGAACGCTGCAGCTTTTCAGCCATGCTTGGCTCCAGCAGAACGCCCTCTTCCTGGCCCTGCCCTGCCTTCTGAATACTATTGAGCAATATTTGTTCCAACCTTGGTTCCAAGGTGATAACAGGCAGCTCAGACTCAATGCCTACAATGCTTTGCACGATTGCACGGGACAATCCGACGCGCACCGCAGCCACCAGAGCGGCAGTATCTTGACTCTTGGCGGCATTGTTGGCGATAGCCTCGGCGATGCTGCGAATGTCGCGCACCGGCACCTGTTCGGCCAACAGCGCTTGCAACACCTTGAGCAATTGCGACAGCGACAGCACGCCCGGCACCAGCTCTTCGGCCAGTTTCGGTGAGGCTTTGCCCAGCAAGCCCATCAATTGCTGGACTTCCTCGTGGCCGATCAACTCGTGGGAGTGCTTGTACAGAATCTGGTTGAGGTGCGTGGCGACCACCGTGCTGGCGTCGACCACGGTGTACCCCAGCGATTGCGCCTGGCTGCGCTGGCTGACTTCGATCCACACCGCGTCCAGGCCAAAAGCCGGATCTTTGGCGGTGATGCCGTTCAGCGTACCGAAAACCTGGCCGGGGTTGATCGCCAGTTCGCGGTCCGGGTAAATCTCCGCTTCGGCCAGGATCACGCCCATCAAGGTCAGGCGGTAGGCACTGGGCGCCAAATCGAGGTTGTCGCGGATATGCACGGTCGGCATCAAGAAGCCCAGGTCCTGGGACAGCTTCTTGCGCACGCCCTTGATCCGCGCGAGCAATTGGCCACCCTGGTTGCGATCCACCAGCGGAATAAGGCGGTAGCCGACTTCCAGGCCGATCATGTCGATCGGCGTCACGTCATCCCAACCCAACTCCTTGGTTTCCTGGGCGCGAGCCGGCGATGGCAGCAAGTCCTGCTGGCGGGCGATTTCCTGCTGGGCTTGAACCTTGATCGCATTTTGCTTGCGCCAGAACAGGTAAGCCCCACCGGCCGCCATGGCCGCCATGCTCAGGAACGACACATGGGGCATGCCCGGCACGACCCCCATGATCGCCATGATGCCGGCCGCCACGGCCAGCGCCTTGGGCGAGGCGAACATCTGGCGGCTGATCTGCTTGCCCATGTCTTCGGAGCCCGAAGCACGGGTCACCATGATGGCTGCCGCTGTAGATAACAACAGTGATGGCAATTGCGCCACTAAACCGTCACCGATGGTCAGCAAGGCGTACACCCTGCCCGCATCGCCGAAGGTCATGCCGTGCTGGAAGATGCCGACCGCCATGCCGCCGATCAGGTTGATAAACAGAATCAGCAGGCCGGCGATGGCGTCACCGCGTACGAACTTGCTGGCACCGTCCATGGAGCCGTAGAACTCGGCTTCCTGGGCCACTTCCAGGCGGCGCGCCTTGGCCTGGTTCTGGTCGATCAGGCCGGCGTTGAGGTCGGCGTCGATGGCCATCTGTTTGCCGGGCATGGCATCGAGGGTAAACCGCGCGCTCACCTCGGAAATCCGCCCGGCGCCCTTGGTCACCACCACGAAGTTAATGATCATCAGGATCGCGAACACCACGATACCGACCACGTAGTTACCGCCGATCACCACCTCACCGAACGCCTGGATCACCTTACCGGCGGCGGCGTGGCCGTCCTGGCCGTGCAGCATCACCACCCGTGTGGAGGCCACGTTCAGCGCCAGGCGCAACAGGGTCGCAATCAGCAGGATGGTGGGGAATACCGCAAAATCCAGCGGCCGCAGCGCGTACACGCAAACCAACAGCACGACGACGGACAGGGCAATGTTGAAGGTGAAGAACACATCGAGCAGGAACGGCGGCATCGGCAACATCATCATTGCCAGCATCACCAGCAACAACAACGGCACACCCAGATTGCCCCGCGACAGGTCAGTCAGGGTGCCACGTGCCGTGTTGAGCATTTGAGAGCGATCTACCACCGGTATTCCTCGGGTCCTTGAAGCAAAGTTTTGACGCTGGAGGGCGACTTGGAGGCGGGGTTGCAAGAAGCCTTCCAACTTTTGTTCTCCGCCTCGGATGACTTTGCCAGCGACCGCATCTACTGGGTGGAATCGGTTCAAATGTGGTTTTGTGTGCAGCCGGGTAATGGCGAGGAAAATTCCGACATGGATTTGGGGTTAGCCCTGAGAAATGTGATCTCTAGTCCCCGTACGCCGCTGCAAACGCAGCGAAACCCTCGCCTCGGCCAATGCCTTGAGCGCAGCGGATGACACGCTCCAAACTGTGGGAGGGGGCTTGCTCCCGATGGCTGAGTGTCAGGCACTGATATTTTGACTGATCCACCGCTATCGGGAGCAAGCCCCCTCCCACATTTGGTTTTGTGTGCAGTCGGGTAATGGCGAGGAAAATTCCGACATGGATTTGGGGTTACCCCTGAGAAATGTGATCTCTAGTCCCCGTACGCCGCTGCAAACGCAGCGAAACCCTCGCCTCGGCCAATGTCTTGAGCGCAGCGGATGACACCCTCCAAACTGTGGGAGGGGGCTTGCTCCCGATGGCTGAGTGTCAGGCACTGATGTTTTGACTGATCCACCGCTATCGGGAGCAAGCCCCCTCCCACATTTGGTTTTGTGTGCAGTCGGGTAATGGCGAGGAAAATTCCGACATGGATTTGGGGTTACCCCTGAGAAATGTGATCTCTAGTCTCCGTACACCGCTGCAAACGCAGCGAAACCCTCGCCTCGGCCAATGCCTTGAGCGGCGACTTGGCCTTTGACCTGGAAGGTTCGAAACGAGAGCAGTTGCTGGCTGATCGCATACACACTGGCGCAGAACCGACGAGCGCCGCAAGCAGCAGGTGACACGCTCCAAACTGTGGGAGGGGGCTTGCTCCCGATGGCTGAGTGTCAGGCACTGATGTTCTGACTGATCCACCGCTATCGGGAGCAAGCCCCCTCCCACATTTGGTTTTGTGTGCAGTCGGGTAATGGCGAGGAAAATTCCGACATGGATTTGGGGTTACCCCTGAGAAATGTGATCTCTAGTCTCCGTACGCCGCTGCAAACGCAGCGAAACCCTCGCCTCGGCCAATGTCTTGAGCGGCGACTTGGCCGTTGACCTGGATGGTTCGAAACGAGAGCAGTTGCTGGCTGATCGCATACACACTGGCGCAGAACCGACGAGCGCCGCAAGCAGCAGGTGACACGCTCCAAACTGTGGGAGGGGGCTTGCTCCCGATGGCTGAGTGTCAGGCACTGATGTTCTGACTGATCCACCGCCATCGGGAGCAAGCCCCCTCCCACATTTGGACTGTGTTCTGTCTGGGAATGATTGGGTGGGCTTTAACGAGGTCGTATATTCGCAGCTTGCGGGCCTTTTAAACCTTGTGTGATGTCAAACTCTACTTTTTGGTTTTCTACCAGGCTTTTGAACCCCTCCGTCTGAATTGCCGAAAAATGGGCAAAAACATCCGCACTCCCATCATCCGGGGTAATAAAACCATACCCCTTCTCCGCGTTGAACCACTTCACCTTACCTGTTGCCATTGCCGTTCTCCTCTACACCGCTGGCCCCACCTGGGTGTCATTGCTCGCACTGACGGGGAGCGCATAAACGCCCTTGGGTTTATGGATCATCTGAAACGTTACCGGCTCACCAATCGACAGTGCAGCCCAATGCCAATCGCTCCAATCGATGAAAACGTTTTCTTCGCCGCCATCCAGCGCAATCAACCACTCTCCCCGGGTCAACTCATAGGATTTGACAGTACCTGTAGCCACTTTCAAGACGGCTCTCCCCTGCATCTCGGTTACTACATACGCGCAGTGCTTGGTAGGTAATAAACAACGGAAAGCACCCTTTGACTACTGTCAAAGTTGACAGGTAGACGTGAGCGACCGATGAGTGTTAGGCGAATCATGCATCCGGGGATTTTTTTCGCTTGCGGGGGTTTCGCGGCTTGGGAGGGGTGGGTAGCACTTCACTGCATTGCGTGCCTGCCGACTGAACGGCAACCGCGTTTCCATCGCGATCTCGGGCAATAAAGCCGATGCCCTTGACCGCATCAAACCACCTGACCGTACCCCTATCCATCACCGCCTCCCGAGCCGCGCAGGGCTGCACGGCTCATCGCTCTATCAAACAGTGAAGGCGGCGTAGTGGCTACTGTCAAAGTTGACAGGTAAACAGCCCTCTCTGTAGGAGCGAGCTTGCTCGCGAAGATGGGTAACGATAACGCAGGAAGCCAGGATGAACTCGCCGACGGTGAGTTTTTCGCGAGCAAGCTCGCTCCTACAGTGAGCAGCAGCGTTCAGGAATCGCGACGCAGGTCCGGCGGGATAGGCAGGTCCTTGAGCGGCTCCGGCCGCTTGCCCTTGCCGGCGCGGTATTGGCGGATCTGGTAGACATAGGCCAACACCTGCGCCACCGCCAGGTATAGCCCGGCAGGGATTTCCTGATCCAGATCCGTGGAGTAGAAAATCGAGCGCGCCAGTTCCGGCGATTCCAGTAGCAGAATGTCATTGGCCACGGCGATTTCGCGAATCTTCAGCGCGGTAAAGTCGCTGCCCTTGGCCAGCAACATCGGCGCGCCGCCCTTCTCCGGGTCGTACTTGAGGGCCACGGCGTAGTGGGTCGGGTTGGTGATGACCACATCGGCGTCGGGCACCGCCGCCATCATCTTGCGCTGGGACATTTCGCGCTGCAGTTGGCGAATGCGTTGCTTGACCTCGGGGCGGCCTTCCTGGTCCTTGTGCTCGTCGCGCACTTCCTGCTTGGTCATCAGCAGCTTCTTATGGCTTTCCCACAGCTGGATCGGCGCATCCACGGCGGCAATGATGATCAGCCCGCAGGCCATCCATAGCGCACTCCAGCCCACCACTTGCACACTGTGAATGATCGCCGACTCCAGCGGCTCATGGGCAATGCGAAGCAAGTCGTCGATGTCGGACGACAACACCGTCAGCGCTACAAACAGGATCAGGATAAATTTCGCCAGGGCCTTGAGCAGCTCCACCAACGCCTTGCCGGAGAACATGCGCTTGAGCCCGGGCCCCGGGTTCATGCGGCTGAACTTGGGCGCCATGCTGCCCGCCGCGAACAGCCAGCCCCCCAGGGATACCGGCCCGATCAGCGCCGCCAACAGCAAGGTGATGAGCACCGGTTGTACCGCCAGGATCGCGATCTTGCCCGAATGCAGCAGGTACAGGCCCATGGCGCCAGGGCTCAACAGCACCTCGCGGGGCAGGGAGAAGTTGAGTTTCATCAACTCCATCAGGTCCAGCGCCAGGCCACCGCCGTAAATCAGCAGGCCACCGGCGCCGGCCAGCATGACGGCCAGGGTGTTGAGCTCTTTGGAGCGGGCGATCTCGCCCTTTTCCCGGGAGTCCTTTTTACGTTTCTCCGTGGGGTCTTCTGTTTTGTCCTGGCCACTCTCGCTCTCGGCCATGGCTCAACGCGCCCGTGCCAGATCACGTAAGAACTGCAAGGCGTCGACCGCCAGCGGTTGATACTGATTGAGAATGTCGGCCATGCCGATCCAGAAAATCCCCATGCCCAATACCAGGGTCAAGGGGAAACCAATCGAGAAAATGTTCAATTGCGGCGCCGCGCGGGTCATCACGCCAAAAGCGATGTTAACCACCAGCAAGGCGGTGATCGCCGGCAACACCAGCAACAAGGAGGCGCCTAGTACCCAACTGAGGCGACCGACCAATTCCCAGAAGTGGTTGACCACCAGCCCCGAGCCCACCGGCAAGGTGGTGAAGCTTTCAGTCATGACCTCAAACACGACCAAGTGGCCGTTCATCGACAGGAACAGCAGCGTCACCAGCATGGTCAGGAATTGCCCGATCACCGCCACCGACACGCCGTTGGTGGGGTCGACCATGGAGGCGAAGCCCATGCCCATCTGGATCGAGATGATCTGCCCGGCAATCACGAACGCCTGGAAGAACAAGGTGAGCGAAAACCCCAGCAACGCACCGATCAGGATCTGCTCGGCAATCAGCAACAGCGCACTGAGGTCCAGCGCATTCACCGGTGGCATCGGCGGCAGCCCGGGCACAATCACCACGGTAATGGCAAACGCGAAATACAAGCGGATACGCCGTGGCACCAAGGTCGTGCCGAACACCGGCATGGTCATCAGCACGGCGGTGACGCGAAACATCGGCAAGATGAAGGACGCCACCCAGGTGCTGATCTGGGTGTCGGTCAATGCCAGCACAGATTGCATCGGGTCAGCCGATCAACTGCGGAATACTGCCGTACAACTGCAGGATGTATTCCATAAAGGTGCGCACCAGCCACGGGCCGGCGACGATCAGGGTGATCAGCATCACCAGAAGGCGCGGCAGGAAGCTCAAGGTCTGTTCGTTGATCTGGGTCGCGGCCTGGAACATCGCGACCAGCAGGCCGACCAACAGGCTCGGCACCACCAGCACGGCAACCATCATGGTGGTCAGCCACAGCGCTTCACGGAACAGGTCGACTGCTACTTCTGGGGTCATAGCCCTATACCCCTCCGAAACTGCCGGCCAGGGTGCCGATAATCAGCGCCCAACCGTCCACCAGCACAAACAGCATGATCTTGAACGGCAACGAAATGATCAGCGGCGAGAGCATCATCATCCCCATCGCCATCAGCACGCTCGCCACCACCAGGTCGATGATCAGGAACGGGATAAAAATCATGAAGCCGATCTGGAACGCCGTCTTCAATTCGGACGTCACGAACGCCGGTACCAGGATGGTCAGCGGCGCCTGATCCGGGGTGGCAATGTCGGTGCGCTTGGACAGGCGCATGAACAGCTCAAGGTCGCTGGAGCGGGTTTGCGACAGCATGAAGTCCTTGATCGGGCCCTGGGCCTTGTCGATCGCGTCCTGGGCCGTGAGTTTCTCGGCCAGGTACGGCTGCAGGGCTTGCTGGTTCACCTTGTCGAACACCGGCGCCATGATGAACAGCGTCAGGAACAGCGCCATGCCGGTGAGGATCTGGTTCGACGGCGTCTGTTGCAGGCCCAGGGCCTGGCGCAGGATCGAGAAGACGATGATGATCCGCGTGAAGCTGGTCATCAGCATCACAAACGCCGGGATAAAACTCAGCGCGGTCATGATCAGCAGGATCTGCAGGCTGACCGAGTACTCCTGGGCGCCGGCGGCGTTGGTGCCCAGCGTGATCGCCGGGATCGACAACGGGTCGGCGGCCAGCACCATCGGCGCGGCCAGTAACAGCATGAGCGTCAATAAAACGCGCATTACTTCTTATCCTTCTGATCCTTGCCCAGCAACTCCATCAGGCGCTGGGCGAATTCTGGCGTGGCAGCCTCGGTCTTGGCCACCGCTACCGGCGACTTGAGCACGTGCAGCGGGGTGATACGGCCGGGCGTGATGCCGAGCAAAATCTGCTCGTCACCGACTTGCACCAGCACCAGCCGATCACGCGGGCCGAGGGCGCGCGAGCCGATCATCTCGATCACCTGGCCGTTGCCCGGGCCGATGCGCTGCACGCGGCGCATCAACCAGGCCAGCACGAAGATCAAGCCAACCACGAGCAACAGGCCCAGCACCAACTGGGTCAATTGCCCGCCAATGCCGCTGCTGACGACCGGCGCCGCAGCCGCCGCTTGCGCGACCGGCTCGGCCGCCAGGGCGCTCAATGGCAGCGCCAGAAACAGTCCCGCCATCGAACACTTCATCTCAGCGCAACTTCTTGATGCGTTCGCTCGGGCTGATCACGTCGGTCAGGCGGATGCCGAACTTCTCGTTGACCACCACCACCTCGCCATGGGCAATCAGCGTGCCGTTGACCAGCACGTCCAGCGGCTCACCGGCCAGGCGGTCCAGCTCGATCACCGAGCCCTGGTTAAGCTGCAACAGGTTGCGGATGTTGATTTCGGTGCTGCCCACTTCCATGGAGATCGATACCGGAATATCGAGGATCACATCCAGGTTCGGGCCGTCGAGGGTCACTGGGTCATTGTTCTTCGGCACGCTGCCGAATTCTTCCATGGACAGGCGGTTGCCGGCCGGTGCCGTGGCGGCGTCGGCGGCCAGCAGCGCGTCGATGTCGTCCTGGCCAACATCGCCGGTTTCTTCCAGGGCCGCGGCCCACTCATCAGCCAGGGCCTGGTCTTCGGCGGAAGTGTTTTCGTGTTCGGTAGCCATTACATGTCCTCGGCGAAGCAAACAATCATAAATAGGGATCAGCGACGGTTGATCGGCTCAACCACTTGCAAAGCCAGGTTGCCTTTGTGGGAACCGAGCTTGACCTTGAATGACGGCACGCCGTTGGCGCGCATGATCAGTTCTTCCGGCAATTCGACGGGGATAATGTCCCCGGGCGCCATGTGCAAAATATCCCGCAGGCGCAACTGGCGACGGGCCACGGTCGCGCTCAGCGGCACATCGACGTCCAGCAGGTCTTCGCGCAGGGCCTTGACCCAACGCTCGTCCTGATCGTCCAGGTCGGACTGGAAACCGGCGTCGAGCATCTCGCGCACCGGCTCGATCATCGAATACGGCATGGTCACGTGCAGGTCGCCACCACCGCCATCGAGTTCGATGTGGAAGGTGGAAACGACGATGGCTTCACTGGGGCCGACGATGTTGGCCATGGCCGGGTTCACTTCCGAGTTGATGTACTCGAAATTGACTTCCATGATCGCCTGCCAGGCTTCCTTCAGGTCGATGAAGGCTTGCTCCAGCACCATGCGCACCACGCGCAGTTCGGTAGGGGTGAATTCACGCCCCTCGATCTTGGCGTGACGGCCATCGCCGCCGAAGAAGTTGTCCACCAGCTTGAACACCAGCTTGGCATCAAGGATGAACAGCGCGGTGCCGCGCAGCGGCTTGATCTTGACCAGGTTGAGGCTGGTGGGCACGTACAGCGAGTGCACGTATTCACCGAACTTCATCACCTGCACGCCGCCCACCGCCACGTCCGCCGAGCGGCGCAGCATGTTGAACATGCTGATACGGGTGTAGCGCGCGAAACGCTCGTTGATCATCTCCAGCGTCGGCATGCGTCCACGGACGATGCGATCCTGGCTGGTCAGGTCATAACTTTTGACGCTGCCAGGATCGGCAGCCATTTCGGTCTGTACCAGACCATCGTCCACGCCATGCAGCAGCGCATCGATTTCATCCTGGGACAGCAGGTCTTGCACGGCCATGTCGTGATCCTACTGCAATACGAAGTTAGTGAAGAGCGCCTGCTCGACCACGACTTTGCCGAGCTCTTTCTGGGCCACTTCCTGCACGCTGGCAGTGACCTTCTGGCGCAGCATTTCCTGGCCGACCGGAGTGGCCAGGCTGTCGAAGCTCTGCCCGGAGAACAGCATCACCAGGTTGTTGCGGATCACCGGCATGTGCACCTTGAGCGCATCCAGGTCCGCCTGGTTACGCGCCAGCAAGGTGATGCTCACCTGCAGGTAGCGTTGACGACCGTTCTGATTGAAGTTGGCCACAAAGGCCGGAAGCATCGGCTCGAAGATTGCCGGTTGCTTGACGTTACTGGCGGTTTCGGCGGCGGGTGCCGGCTTGCTCGCACCGCTGTGCATGATGTACCAGGTGCCACCAACCGAGGCACCGATGGCCAGGAGCAGGCCCAGCACAATCAACAGGATCAGCTTGAGCTTGCCTTTGCCTGCGGGTGGAGTTGCTGCGTCGTCGCTCTTCGCCATGCCAATAATCCGTCACTATTCGGGGATTCATAGATCTTCGGAAAGGCAAGAGCAAGTGTTATGCCAGAGTTGTCTGGAATGAAGGCAACCCACATTTGGATCTCTATTTGACTTAGGTCAGGCGTAATAGTCGACAGCGCTGGAGCCGATCACAGTTGAGGTCACTGGCGCTGCAACTTCAGCCACGTCAACGTGACTGTCAGTGTCAGCGCTATCACCACGCCGACTGCTACTGCTCACGCCCCGCGCCTGGCCCTGCTGTTGCTGCTGCTCCTGCCCACGGGATTGGTCGGACACATTGACGTCCACCTGCCCCATCCCCTGCTGGGCAAACATCTCCCGCAGGCGACCGGACTGGCTTTCCAGGGCCTCACGCACCACCGCATGCCCACTCATGAAGCTGACCTGCGCCTGCTGGTCTGCCGTCATGTTGACCTTGATATCCAGGCGCCCCAGCTCAGCCGGCTGCAACTGGATCTCCGCCGACTTGAGGTTGGCGCTGGACAAGTACATCACGCG
Organism: Pseudomonas sp. MWU15-20650; assembly: GCF_023242475.1. GTDB lineage: Bacteria > Pseudomonadota > Gammaproteobacteria > Pseudomonadales > Pseudomonadaceae > Aquipseudomonas. Next base: position 65,447 of record NZ_JALJFG010000020.1, read on the forward strand.
GTTGACCACCTCCTCGGTCCAGCCGCTCTGGTGCATGGCCAGCGGCGCATTCGCCACCGGCGGCAAGGCATTGGCGGTTTTCGGCGTGGCGGCCTGGGTCAGTGCAGCCAAGCGGTTGGCAAAATCATCGACGCGGGTGTCGCTGCTGGCGTCTTTCAGATCCTTGAGGCCACCCTCAATCAGCCCGCCGAAGGCTTTGTCGCCGCCCTGGTCAGTGCTGTCCTTGGCGGCTTGCTGGTCGACCATATTGGCCAGGCCGGCAGCAAAGTTCTGTGCGGCGGAGGGCTGATCCTGCGTCGGCGCTGCGGTTTTCTGCGGCGCCTGGCTGCTGGCCGACACGTGACCGCCCTGCTCCATCGCCAGGCGCACGGCCGGCATCGAGTCCAGGGGGTCGGCCTCCGGGTCGAAGGCCGGTTGCTTGGGATCGTCCGTAGCGGCGACAGGTGGCGCAACGAGCGGCTGGGCGTTGTCGTCTTTGGCGGCGACAGGTGCCGCAGTTTCCACCGGTACCGGAATAGGGACCGGCGTGACGGCGGCAACCACTGCCGGGTCGACGACGGGATCGACCGGAGGTTGCTGCGCTACAGACGGGTCGGCAGGTTTGTCGTCGTCGCTGCCGTCGGACTTGGCCGGCGACTTGGCAGGCAAGGGATTGCCGCTATCGGCAACCGCTGGCGTGCTGGCGGCAGGCTTGTCATTGCTGGCAACCGGCTTGGAACTGGTGTCCGAAGGCTTGTCGCGGGTGACTTTCACCGGGCTGTCGTCGGTCTTCAGCGCTGGTTTCACGCTTTGGTTGGCAAACACTTGAGCGAAGCCAGGGCCCTTGTCGCGCGGGTCCACAGCCGCAACCGCAGGTGCAGCGGCAGGCGCTTGAGGCTTGGCCGCGGCGGCAGCCTGAAGGAGCGAATTGGGGGCGACTGGCATAGGTAAAGGTCTCCACTGCACAGGGGGTCGGGGATGCAGTATTGGGAGCAGGAGCAAGAGTTGGGCCAAGTCTGCGGGACAAGGACAAATGACAGGTAAAACACAGTCTAAATGTGGAGCGGGCTTGCTCGCTCCCACAGTTTGATCCGCACAGGACGGGTACAACTGTGGTGATTCAGAGACCGAAGCGCTGCCTTTCCGACTCATACAGCGGCCGCACCAACGCAAACTCATGATCAATCTGGTCAACCAGCGCACCCAAGTCCGCCGTCAGCTCGACGGACTCCGCCTCCAGCCGCTGACACAAATACGCCAACCGCACCGCCCCAAGGTTGCCACTGCTGCCCTTGAAGCTATGGGCAATGCGCCCCAACGCCTTGGCATCATCACGCGACTTGCGCAACGCCTCGACGCGCTTTTGCGAATCGTCCAGAAAGGTGTCAAGCAACTTGGGGTACTCAGCTTCCATGACGTCCTGCAAACCCAACAACACTTCAGGGTCCAGATGAATCTCAGCCACTTGCTCGCTCCTTGATCAAGAATCGGCGGATTATGCCAGAGCCTTCCAGCAAAACTCCACGCAGACACTGCGCCCGCCATCCGACCAGCGTACATCGCTGCTCAGTTGACGCACCAGGCTCAAGCCTCGGCCAGACAGACGGTCGATGTCCAGGGGCCGAGCCAGTACCTGCTCCACGTCAAACCCAGGGCCGCTGTCCTCGATGCGCAGCGTCATTTTGCCGCCCGTGTCGGTCGGTACCACGTGCACATGCACTCGCACATAACCGTCATTCAATTGCGTGAGGCGCTCATTGCGCTGGCGGTAATAGTCGGCAAACCCACGCGCATCACGCTTGAGCCGTGAATCCAGGCCCAGCACGCCATGCTCCAGGGCATTGGAATACAGCTCGGCCATCACACTGTAAAGCGCCCCGCTCTGCTCGCGCAGGCCGTGGACCTCCAGGAGCAGTTGCAGCAAGTAAGGCAGCGGGTTGTAGTTTTTAAGGGTCTGCGCGCGAAACTCGAAACTCACCGACCAGTCCAGCGGGCAAGACTGGCCGCTGTCGGCATACATCGGCTCGACGGCCCGCAATGGCTGAGCGGCCTGCAAAGTGATCTCGACCATGCTGACGTCATCCCGTGCCTGGCCACGGAACGCCGCCAGGGCGCGCTCGATATCTTCGAAAAGGCGGTCGGGCACGCGATTGGTGGCAAACACCTGTTGCAAGCGCTCGGCGCCGAACAGTTGATCGTTAGCATTAGCCGTATCCAGCACACCGTCGGAGAGCAAAAACACTCGGTCGCCCAGGGCCATCGGCCAGACTTCCGTGCTGTCATCAAACGCCTCGGCCGATAGCACGCCCAGCGGCAAATGCCGCGACACCAACGGCGTACGCTTACCCGTGGCGACTTCATGCACATAGCCTTCGGGCATGCCGCCGTTCCACACCTCCACCACACGCCGCTGGGCACTGAGGCACAACAGGGTGGCGCAGCAGAACATGTCCACCGGCAGGATGCGCTTGAGCTTGGCATTCATCTCGCGCAAGGTTTGCGCCAGGCCATAGCCCTTGGCGGTCATGCCGTAGAACACCTCGGCCAGGGGCATGGCCCCGATGGCCGCAGGTAGGCCGTGCCCCGTAAAGTCGCCAAGCAACACGTGCATATCGCCAGACGGGGTATAGGCCGCCAGCAGCAAGTCGCCATTGAACAGCGCGTAGGGCGATTGCAGGTAGCGGATATTGGGCGCAGCGTTGATGCAGCCCGTATGGGCGACCTTGTCGAACACCGCCTTGGCCGCACGCTGCTCATGCAACAGGTAGTCGTGGTGCCTGGCGATCAGGTCACGCTGTTGCAATACTGTGGCCTGCAGGCGGCGCAGGCGGTCCATGGCGTTGATCTTCGCCGCCAGGATCACCTGGTTATAGGGCTTGGGCAGGAAGTCATCGCCGCCGGCATCCAGGCACTGGGCCAGGGCTTCGCTTTCGCGCAGCGAGGTGAGAAAGATGATCGGCACCAGCGCCTCGCCCGCCAACTGCTTGATCTGCCGCGCCGCCTCAAAGCCGTCCATCACCGGCATAAGGGCGTCCATCAGCACCAACTGCGGCCGCTCGCGGGCAAATACCTCGACAGCTTGCGCGCCGTGGGTAGCAGTGAGCACCTGATGGCCCTGACGCCGGATGATGGTCGACAGCAACAGCAAATCGGCGGCGCTGTCTTCGGCGATCAGGATCGTCAGTGGCTCAAGGACTGGGGCCAGGGCGCTCAACTGAGATCAAACAGTTTGTCGAAGTTGGAGATGGCGAGGATCTTGCGCACATCGGAGTTGCTGTTGATCACCTGCACTTCAGCGTCGTCGCCACCGGCATGGTCACGCAACAGCAGGAGCATGCCCAGGGCCGAGCTGTCCATGTAGGTGGTTTCCTTCAGGTCCACCACGTAGATCTCGGGCACTTTGTAGAACCGCTCGTAGGCATCACGAAAGGCTTGGTGGCTACCGAAATCGAACCGCCCCTTGACCGTGATCGTCAACTTCGTCCCATCCAGGGATACTTCTGACTTGACTGACATGTGACTGCTTCCTTGTCATTGGCACTGTGCAACAAGGTTTAGCAGGCGAACCGGATCCGAGCAACACCGTCGATCAAATGTGGGAGGGGGCTTGCTCCCGATATAGGTGTGTCAGCCAACAAACTCATTGCTGATGCACCGCCATCGGGAGCAAGCCCCCTCCCACATTTGAACTGCATTTCAGGTTAGAACTGTTCGGGGCGGGGAAGGCGTTGGGACAGCTCATCGAGCAGCTTTTGCTCGCGCTTGTCTTCGATGGCCCGCGCTTCGTCGATATAGCGCTGGACCAGTTTGCGCAGCCCTTCAACCCGGGCAAACGCCTGCTGCCAGCTTTCCCGGGCCTTATCGAGGTTGCTCTGGTGCCAGGCCAGGCTCTGGCGCTGCTGGCCGACGGCGGTTTCCAACTGGTTGAGAAAGCCCTGGTAGCCCATCAGCCACTGGCCGGACACGCCCTTGCTGCCGCGCTCGATCCACTGCTGCTGGTACTCGCCGCGAAAGCGCTCCAGGTCGCCCAATTTGCTTTCGGCCAGGCGTACCTGGCCTTGAAAGTAACCCAGGCGCTGCACAGCGGTTTTTTCGGCCTTTTCGGCCATGTCCACCACTGGGGCCAGACGCGAGGAGCGAGTGCTGGCCATGGCTTAGCCGCCGGGCGCCGGGGCGAAGATCGAACCCAGGTGCGCTTCGCTTTCGCCCATGCTGATTTTGTCGTTGAGGCCCTGGCGCAGGTAGCTCACCAACTGCAGCTGCAAGGCGATGGCCAGGTCGGTCTCGCGATCGCCACCGGCCACGTAGGCCCCCACGCTGATCAGGTCACGACTCTGTTGATAGCGCGACCACAGCTGCTTGAAATACTGCGCACGGGCCATGTGTTCCGACGTGACCACTGCCGGCATCACCCGGCTGATCGACGCTTCGATATCGATGGCCGGGTAATGCCCCTCTTCCGCCAGGCGCCGTGACAGCACGATGTGGCCGTCGAGCACGCCCCGCGCCGAGTCGGCAATCGGGTCCTGCTGGTCATCGCCTTCGGACAGCACCGTGTAGAACGCGGTGATCGACCCCCCGCCCGCCTCGGCATTACCGGCGCGCTCCACCAGCTTGGGGAGCTTGGCGAACACCGACGGCGGGTAGCCTTTGGTGGCGGGCGGCTCGCCGATGGCCAGGGCGATTTCCCGCTGGGCCTGGGCGAAACGCGTGAGCGAATCCATCAACAACAGGACGTTCTTGCCCTTGTCGCGAAAGTATTCAGCGATACGCGTGCAATACATGGCCGCGCGCAAACGCATCAGCGGCGCATCGTCCGCAGGCGAGGCGACGACGACCGAACGCTTGAGCCCTTCTTCGCCCAGGCTGTGTTCGATGAACTCTTTCACCTCACGGCCCCGTTCACCGATCAGCCCGACCACGATGATGTCGGCCTCGGTGAAGCGCGTCATCATGCCGAGCAACACCGACTTGCCCACGCCGGTACCGGCGAACAGGCCCAGGCGCTGGCCGCGACCGACCGTCAATAAACCGTTGATGCTGCGAATGCCCACGTCCAGCGGCACGCTGATAGGGTTGCGATTGAGCGGGTTGATGGTCGGGCCGTCCATCGGCACCCAATCCTCGGCTTTCATGCCGCCCTTGCCGTCCAGCGCACGACCGGCGCCATCCAACACGCGGCCGAGCATGCTCATGCCCATGGGCAGGCGGCCGGTGTCGGCCAGCGGCACCACGCGGGCGCCGGGAGCAATGCCCGCCAGGCTGCCCACCGGCATCAGGAAAATCTTGCTGCCCGAGAAGCCCATCACTTCCGCTTCGACCTGCACCGGGTGGTAGCTGTCGTCGTTGATCACCATGCAGCGGCTGCCCATGGCGGCACGCAAACCCTCGGCTTCAAGGGTCAGGCCGACCATGCGCAGCAGGCGCCCTTCGAGGATCGGCTGGCCAGGCAACTGCGTGACCTCGGCGTAGCCGTCCAGGCGCTTGGCGAAGCTGGTGCGTTCAAGGCGCATCAGAGGCGTCCAGGTCAACGCTCAAGTCAGGCTCTGCCGGATGCAGGGCTTGCTCATGCAGTTGATCAAACAATTTGGCCATGATCTGGCTGATACGGGTTTCCACCGTGGCGTCGATCCGGCTGTGTTCGGTCTCGACACGGCAACCACCAGGCAGCAACGAGGCGTCCTCGACGATGCGCCAGGTTTCTTCATGGCGCTCGCGCAAGGCTTTGACCTGTTCGAAATCCTGGGGGTTGATGTACAGCCGCACATTGCCGACGCCCAAGGGCAGCAGCTTGAGGGCTTCGCGCATCACCTTTTCGATCTGAGTGGACTCCAGCACCAGCTCACGCTGGATCACCTGGCGGGCGATGTGCTCCACCAACCCGACCATGGACTTTTCCAGTTGCGAGTCCTGTTCGGCGATCGGGTCGAACAGGCCGCCCATCAAACGTTCCAGGCTGGCCAGCTTGACGCTGAGCGCCTCCTCGGCTTCCTGGCGGACCTTGAGCGTGGTGCTGCGAAAGCCGTCTTTTTCACCGGCCGCAAAACCTTCGTTGTAAGCCTCCTGGCGGATGGCTTCCAACTCTTCAAGGGTCAGTGGCTGGACTTCATCCAGCGGCACTTCTTCCATTTGCGCGGGCGGTTCCTCTACCGGCTCAGGCTCGGGTTCCGGCACATGCGGGTCGAAGCTGGGCAACGACCAGATATCGAACCCACCGACATCCCGCGCGCGAATCAGATCGCTGGGCGTCTCATCTTTGTTCGACATGCGCGGGGCCTTAGATCATTTCTTCGCCGCCCTTCCCGCCGAGAACGATTTCTCCGGCTTCGGCCATACGGCGGGCAATGGTGAGGATTTCCTTCTGGGCGGTTTCCACGTCGCTGACGCGTACCGGGCCTTTGGCTTCCAGGTCGTCGCGCAACAGTTCGGAGGCACGCTTGGACATGTTCTTGAAGATCTTTTCTTTGACGTTTTCGTCGGAGCCCTTGAGGGCCAGCACCAACACGTCGGAGGACACTTCGCGCAGCAGCGCCTGGATGCCACGGTCGTCGACATCGGCGAGGTTGTTGAACACAAACATGAGGTCTTCGATCTGGCCGGACAGGGTGTCGTCGATCTCGCGGATCGAGTCCATCAACTGGCCTTCGACCGAGCTGTCGAGGAAGTTCATGATGTCGGCCGCACGCTTGATACCGCCCAGGGTGGTGCGCGCGGCGTTGGAGTTACCCGAGAACTGCTTCTCGAGAATCGTGTTCAGTTCTTTCAGGGCCGCCGGTTGCACGGTGTTCAGCGACGACACCCGCAGGATGATATCCAGGCGCACTTTGTGGTCGAAGTGGCCGAGCACTTCGCCGGCCTGGTCCGGGTCCAGATAAGCCACGACAATGGCCTGGATCTGTGGGTGTTCGTAGCGGATCACGTCGGCAACCGCGCGCGGTTCCATCCATTTCAGGCTGTCGAGGCCACTGGTATTGCCGCCCAGCAGGATGCGGTCGATCAAGCCGTTGGCTTTGTCTTCGCCCAGGGCCGAGGTCAACATCTTGCGGATGTAGCTGTCGGAGCCCACGCCCAGGCTGGTCTGGTCGCCGACGATCTCGACGAACTCACTCATCACCTGTTCGACTTGCTCGCGGTGCACATTGCGCATCTGCGCCATGGCCACGCCCACCCGCTGAACCTCTTTGGGGCCCATATGGCGCAGCACTTGCGCAGCGTCGGTCTCACCCAGGGACAACAGCAGGACTGCGGCTTTGTCGACCTTGGTGAGCTTGGCAACAGCGGCTCGATTATCACTCATCTGCGTTGATCCACTCTTTCACGACCTGGGCCACACGGCCCGGGTCTTCTGCCACCAGACTCTTGATTGCGTTCAACTGAGCGTCATAGCCTTCGCTCGGGCTTGGCAACAGGATGCTTTGCGGGCCACCCAGGCTGACGCGGTCGTTGGCCAATTCGCCATCCAGGCCGCCCATGCCGCCCAACTCGACGTCGCCGCCGGCCAACGCGAGCTGCTTCTTGCCGTGACCGGTGATGTTGTTGAGCACCGGGCGCAACACGCCGAATACCAGCACCAGGATGAACAACACACCCAGCACTTGCTTGACGATGTCCCAGAACCACGGCTGAGTATAGAACGCCGGGTCAGCGATCACTTCGCCACGTTCGGCGGAGAACGGCATGTTGATCACGCTGACGCTGTCACCACGGCTGGCGTCGAAACCAACGGCGTCCTGTACCAGGCGAGTGAAGCGCGCCAATTCGTCGGCGCTCCATGGGGCACGAGTGACCGCACCATCAGCGGGGTTGACCTTGACCTGATCATCGACCACCACCGACACCGACAGGCGGTTGATCTTGCCCTGCTGCTGCTTGGTGTGGCTGATAGAACGGTCGAGTTCGAAGTTCTTGGTGGACTGGTTACGCTTGTCCGCCGGGTACGGTGCGAGCATGGGCTGGCCAGTGGCCGGGTCCATGATCTGCTGGCCGTTGGCGTCCAACAGCGGCTGGCCGGGCTGGATGGCACCTGCGCTCGCCGCAGCGCCACCAGTGGTTTGCGGCGCCGAAGCCGGGGCCGGTGGCTGGTTGCTCAGGGCACCCGGCACACCTTGCGGGCCATTGCTGGCAGTGCGTTGTTCGCTGGTGGACTGCTCACTGCGCAAGGCCGGCTGGTCGGGGTTGAACTGCTCGGACGTCGACTCAACGGCGCTGAAGTCCACGTCGGCGGACACTTCCGCTTTGTAGCGATCATTGCCCAGCACCGGTTGCAGGATGTTGTGCACACGCTGGGTGAGCATGCTTTCCATGCGACGGCTGTAGTCGAACTGCTTGCCGGCCTGAGTCAGCGAGGAGTTCTCGGCCTGATCAGACAGCAGGTTGCCCTTCTGGTCCACCACGGTGATTTGCGATTTGCTCAGTTCGGGAACGCTGGTGGCCACCAGGTTGATGATCGCCAGGACTTGGCCAGGCTCCAGGGAACGGCCGGAAAACAGCTCGACCAATACCGAGGCGCTCGGCTTGCGTTCGTCACGCACGAAGACCGAGCTTTTCGGAATGGCCAGGTGCACGCGGGCGCCCTTGACGTTATTCAGGCTGGAGATGGTCCGCGCCAGTTCGCCCTCCAGGCCACGACGGTAGCGGGTGGCCTCCATGAACTGGCTGGTGCCCAGACCCTGGTCTTTATCGAGGATTTCAAAGCCGATATTACTGTCCGACGGCGTAACGCCGGCAGCGGCCAGTTTCATCCGCGCACGGGCCACATCATCGGCCTTGACCAGCAGAGCGCCGGAGTTGGGCTCCACGGTGTAGGCGATGTCCGCGGCGGCGAGGGTTTCCATGATCTGCTTGGAATCCATGCCCGCCAGGCTGCCATACAGCGGGCGGTAATCAGGTTGCTGCGACCACAACACCACGGCAAAACCAATCGCCACGCTGGCAGCCAGGCCGACCATCAGGCCCACCTGACGCAACATGGTCATTTCCGAGAGGTTTTCCAGGAACGACAGGCCAAACAGCGGCGGCTTGCCGTCTGCCTTGGCGGGTGCGTTGTCCACGACTGCTTCTGCCATGACTTAAATCTCGTCCTTAAACCGGCATCTGCATGATGTCTTGATAAGCCTGAACCAGCTTGTTACGTACTTGGGTCAAGGCTTGAAAGGAAACACTGGCCTTTTGCGAAGCGACCATCACATCGGTGAGGTCCACGCCGCTCTTGCCAATCTCGAAGGCGGTGGCCAACTGATTCGACGCTTGCTGGGTATCACTGACTTTGTTGATTGCCTGACCGAGCATGTCGGCAAAACTGCTTTGGCCCAATTCCGGCGCTGGCGCGACGGATTTCGGTTGAGCCATGGCATCCATTTGCATGGAGCGCATATCCAACATCAACCGATTGAACTCAATACCCTGGCTCATGACCTTCTCTCTCCGACGACCCGCAATTTTTTGACACTACGCAGCGGTTGCTAGGGGTGGTAGCAACAAGGGTGCCAGATCCGTGGCGATTCGTAAGAAAAGGCGACAAACCCTGTCGGCCTATGTATTTGTTATGTCGCGAAAAGATACGCTTCCACGTCCATTCCCGCGTCGCGCATCTGCGCCAGCTTGTAACGCAGGGTGCGGGGGCTGATACCCAGGCGCTCGGCCGCCTCTTTGCGACGACCCCGTTCGGTGCGCAGGGTGTCGATGATCATCTGGAATTCGCGGCGGCGCAGGTCATCGCCCAGGGCGCCGACTGACTCCCCTTCAGCGGCGACCGGTGCCGGCGCCAGGCTCGGCAACGGTGCAGCGCCGCTGCCCATGGCCAGGCAGAAGTCTTGCGGCTGGATCAAGCCGCCCTGCTGCAAAATCAGCGCGCGCTGGATGGCGTTATCCAACTCACGCACGTTGCCAGGCCAGGGGTAACCGATCAGGCAGGCCTGGGCTTGGGCCGACAACCGCGCCTGGGCATGCTTCATTTTTTTGACGTGATTATTCAGCAGGCGCTCAGCCAGCGGAATGATATCCGCCGGGCGCTCACGCAACGGGCGCCAGGCCAGGGGGAATACCGAGAGCCGGTAGAACAAGTCTTCACGGAAGCGCCCCGCCGCCACTTCACCCGCCAGGTCACGGTTGGTGGTGGCCACCACACGGATATCCAACTGGATCGGCTTGCGTGCGCCCACACGCTCCACTTCCCGCTCCTGCAGGACCCGCAGCAATTTGGCTTGCAGGCCCAGGGGCATTTCCGAAATTTCGTCAAGCAGGATCGTGCCGCCGTCAGCCTGTTCGAACTTGCCAGCCTGGGCCGCAATGGCGCCGGTGAACGAGCCTTTTTCATGGCCGAACAAGGTGGCTTCCAGCATGTTGTCGGGAATTGCCGCGCAGTTGATGGCGATAAAGGGCTGTTTGGCGCGACTGGATTGCTGGTGGATATAACGCGCCAGCACTTCCTTGCCGGTGCCCGACTCGCCGGAAATCAACACGGTGGAATCGCTGCGCGCCACTCGGGCGGCCAGCTCCAGCAATTGCGCGCTGGCCGGCTCAAAGGCAATCGGACCTTCACCCTCGATGGCCGGGATCACGCCCAGGGCATGCCGGGCGACCAGTTCGATCAACGCCCTGGGCTCGAACGGCTTGACCAGGTAATCCGCCGCACCTTGGCGCATGGCGTCCACCGCACGTTCCACGGCGCCGTGGGCGGTCATCAGCAGCACCGGCAGTTGCGGCTGGCGCGCACGCAGCAGGCCGAGCAATTGATGACCATCCATGCCAGGCATGTTCACGTCGCTGACCACCAGGCTGAAAGACTCTTGCTCCACAGCCTCCAAGGCGTCCTCGGCAGAGCCCACCGCACGGTAGTCATGGCCCGCCAGCAGCAGCGTGTCAGCCAGTGCCTCACGCAGGGCGCGATCGTCTTCCACCAATAAAACCTTGATTGCCATGCTCTTCTACTCCGCGCTTGCCGCGCCAGAAAACAGCGGCAAGGTCATCAATGCACAGGTGCCACGCCCCAACCGGGAACGCAGTTGCAATTCTCCCTGATGGGCACGTGCCACTGCCTTGACCACGGTCAGGCCCAAGCCGGTACCGTTGGTCTTGGTGGTGAAAAAGGGTTCGCCCAGGCGCTGCAGCACCACGGGGTCAATGCCACTGCCGCTGTCACTGATGCACAGGCGCAGGGTTTGCTCGCGGGTGTACAGGTGCACCTTGAGCCGTGCGCCCGGGCCGCTGGCCTGGGTGGCGTTTTCAATCAGGTTGAGCAGCGCGCCGACCAGCGTGTCACGGTTGCACAGCAACTCGCCTTGGTGGCTGTCACACTGCCAACGCAGGTTGGCATCCTGAACATGGGTGGCAGCTGCCGCCTGCAAGGACTGCATCAAGCCGGCAGGCGTGATGCGGTCGGTCAGTGGCAACTCACCGCGGGCAAACACCAGCATGTCGCGCACCTGGTGCTCCAGTTCATGCAGGCGCTCCTTGAGGCGCCCGGCAAATCGTTGATGGGTGGCGGCCGGCAGTTGCTCATCAGTCAAATGACTGGCGTAGATCAACGCCGCCGAGAGTGGCGTACGGATCTGATGCGCCAAAGAAGCGACCATCCGCCCTAACGACGACAACCGCTCATGCCGGGCCAGCTGGTCTTGCAGGTGACGGGTTTCCGTCAGGTCGTTGAGCAACACCAGTTGGCCAGGCTCGGCGTCCAGGGAACGGGTGGCGATGGACAGGCGGCGCCCATCTTTGAGGGAGATTTCATGGCCGTCGTCTTCACGGGGCGCGAAGCAACGGGTAATGACTTCGCGCCACAGCTCGCCTTCCAGCGGCAGCCCGAGCATGTCGCAGGCAGCCGGGTTGGCTTCGCGTACGCGGCCCTGATCGTCGATGACGATCACACCACCCGGCAGCAGTGACAGTAGGTTTTGCAGACGGTTGGCCAGGCGCTCTTTCTCCGCCAGCTCTTCCATGCGCTGGGCGCTGACGACGGCCAACTCGCCTTTAAGCTCGGAGACCCGCGCCTCCAGCAGGCTGTAGGAGTCAGTCAGTTGGCTGGACATCTGGTTGAACAGCGAAAACGCCTGTTCAAGACCCTGCCGGCTCTGCTGCTCTACAGACGGGACAAGCCCCTGGAGCTCAGGGACCGAAGATAGTTGGGCGGCGTGGGGCATCATGCTCTCTCGCTTGGCTGACCGTCAGTTAAACGGAACGTTGCGAGGGCTGTAGCAATACCCGTGCCGAAAAAAAACTACTTACAAATCAGCAGGTTAAAAAACAGGCGTCAATCCTCCGCCTGTTCATCACCCTCTTTGCGACTCATACCGTACTTGCGCATCTTCTCCACCAGGGTGGTTCGACGGATACGCAGACGCTCAGCAGCACGGGCGACGATGCCGTTGGCGTCGTCCAGGGCTTGCTGGATAAGCCCTTGCTCGAGGTTGCCGAGGTAGTCTTTCAGGTCCAGGCCCTCTGGCGGCAACATGGCCGTGGCACCGAAATCCGGGGTATGGCCGTTGATGGCCACCCGCTCTTCCATGTCACTGCGCAGGCTGTCCACCAGTTGCTCGTCTTCATCATCGACGTAGCGGAATTTTTTCGGCAACTCGACCACGCCGATCACACCATAGGGATGCATGATCGCCATACGCTCCACCAGGTTGGCCAGCTCACGAACGTTACCTGGCCAGCCATGGCGACACAGCGACATGATCGCCGCCGAATTGAAGCGGATCGAACCGCGCTTTTCGTGCTCCATGCGCGAAATCAGTTCGTTCATCAGCAACGGGATGTCTTCCACGCGCTCACGCAGCGGAGCCATCTCGATCGGGAATACGTTGAGGCGGTAGTACAGGTCTTCGCGGAAGCTGCCAACCTCGATCATGCTTTCGAGGTTCTTGTGGGTCGCGGCGATGATGCGCACATCAACGCTCTGGGTCTTGTTGCTGCCCACACGCTCGAAGGTACGCTCTTGCAGCACACGCAGCAGCTTGACCTGCATCGGCAGTGGCATGTCACCGATTTCGTCAAGGAACAGGGTGCCGCCATTGGCCAGTTCAAAACGCCCGGCACGGCTGGTGATTGCCCCGGTAAAGGCGCCCTTCTCGTGGCCGAACAGTTCACTTTCCAGCAGCTCCGCGGGGATCGCCCCGCAGTTGACCGGCACGAAGGGCCCGTCACGACGCTTGGAGTGATAGTGCAGGTTACGCGCCACCACTTCCTTGCCGGTGCCCGACTCGCCCAGGATCAACACACTGGCGTCGGTGTCGGCCACTTGCTGCATCATCTGACGCACGTGCTGGATCGCACGGCTGGTGCCGACAAGGCTGCGAAACAGGTTGGGCTCACGGTGACGACCGCGCTCACGGGCCTGGTCGTACATCTCGCGATAGACCTGGGCACGGTGCAGGGAATCGAGCAATTTGCTATAGCTGGGCGGCATTTCCAGGGTGGAAAGCACGCGACGGCGCTGGTCTTCCGGAAGGTCAACGGAAGAAATATCGCCCATCAGCAACACGGGAAGGAACTCATCCCAGGTCGACAGTGTCTTTAACAGGCCCAGAACTGCGCCAGGAGCGTTTACCGTCCCGATCAGCACACAAATGACTTCACGGCTCGATGACAAAGAGCTGACCGCCTGCTGCCAATCATGGCTACCGCAGGGCAAATTTTCTTCACCGAGAAAATTTAAAATCACCGCTAAATCGCGGCGACGGACGCTATCGTCATCAATCAGCAGAATTTTGGTTTCACGCCACATGCAATAGCAACTTCCCTAGTAAAACGCTTCTGCCCCAGAGTGAGGGCAATCTAGACGGATGTAAGATTTATTACCTTACTAGACGCCTGAAATCTGAAAACAGCACTAGTTAAGTCAAAAATGCTGGCACAGTCAAATATATGACGCGCCGTTCGGGATTAACTGAGCCATTCAACCGAACAGATGGTAAACCTTTGACGCACTTTCCGCTCGGTTGATCAACGACATCTCTTCGAAAATCGCCTGGCGCTCGCCAGTCGTCACCTCAAGCAACTGCTGATACACCGCCAGCAAGCTCTCCAGCTTTTCCCGTAGGGCGTCTTCGTCCACCGGCGCATTATTAAGCGCCTCATCGATGACCGCACGGCAACCCATATCCAGTTCACCGATGGCGTCCCAGTTACGTTGTGCCAATGCATCGACCAAGGCTTCGCGGGTCTCGTCAATCCGTTGCAGGGCGTGGCTCATGACATCATCCTCAGGCCCGAGGGCCTACAGTGTTGCAATACCGTCCCAGCCTTCCTTGAGCGTAATCATCAGGCCGGCCACTTCATCGATCATCGTGACATCGCTCTTGCTGTTGGCTTCCAGCAAACGCGTGGTCATGTAGGCATACAGGTTATCCAATTGCTGCAGCGCGGCCGGATCATCGGTTTTTTCCGGGTTCAAGCCGTCACGCAAGCCAATCAGGATGTCGATCGCCTTGCCCAGCAACAAGCCCTTTTGCGCGATATCACCACGAGCCATGGCACCCTTGGCCTGAGCCATGCGATCCAACGCGCCCTCCATCAGCATCTGCACCAGACGGTGCGGGCTGGCCTCGGAGACCTGGGCATGGGAATTGACCTTCTGGTATTGGCGAAGGGCTCTCATGGGATTCATGTTTCTACCTCGTGACAGGCAACAGCTAAAAAGAATGGGCTCTGATTATTATGTCGACGGTGTCGCAAAAAACTTTAAGCCGATGGTTTGGCGAAGGGCACGCCCGATCAAGGTAATCGCCTTGTCGGGCAACCTCAGTGAGGATCAACTGGTCTTCGGACTATTCAGCGCATTAAGCGTGGTCATGACGCTGGAGCGCTGGCTGGTGAGCTGGGCGACCAGGTTGTTCATCGTGGTGTATTTGGCCGTCAAGCTCGTCTTCAATGCCGCCATGCGCGCAGTCAAAGTGTCTTGCTGGGTTTGCAGGTCCTTGATGTTTGCCGAGAGCGTCGACGAACGCGTGGCGAGAACCCCGGTGCCACTCAGCGCGTAGCTGTCAGTCGCGGACTTCATCCGAGCCAGCAGCCCCGTGTCACCGTTGAAAATGCCGCCGATATCAGTCGGGTTGGTCGCAACAGCCGCACTGAACAGCTTATCGTCGATACTCAGCTTACCGGTCTTCTGGTCGGTGTTCACACCGAACTGGGCCAGGGATTTCAACGACCCTGTCCCCCCCAACGCGTTCAGCTCGGTGCGGACGGCCGAGGTCAGGGTACGCAGGGTAGCGTCGCCCGTCAGCGCGGCAGGCGTCGTGGAACCATCAGCGTTGGTGGTTACTGCGGTCTCAGTGCTGATCGCAGTGATCAAGGCGTTATAGGTATCGACAAAACCCTTCACCGAACTTTTGAGGGTGTCTGTGCTTCGCGCGACCGTGATGGTCGACGCTACGCGCTGAGCATTAGGGTCCGTAATGCCAGCAGGCAGAGGCGACACCGCCGTCAACTTGATGGTCACGCCGCTGATCGCGTCGCTCAGGGTGTTGCTCTTGGATTCCTGAGCGGTGCCGTCAATGGTGTACTTCGCATTCTGCGGCGCAGTCACGACTGACGTTCCGGCCTCCATGCCGGTATTACCACCAAGGGTAATGTCGGTGCCAACACCGGTATTGGTCGACGTCATGACCAGACGGGAACCGGTGGCGTCAGTCAGGATGTTAGCGCTCAGACCTGCACTGCTGTACTGCGCGTTGATCGAGTCACGCACCTGCTGCAACGTTGCGCCCGGCGGAACACTGACACCATAGCTCTTACCGGATTGGGAAATCTCCAGGGTCGTCGAGGTAGTGCCCGTATTGACGACCGTCTTTGCCCCCCCCACATAAGTCTGGGTAGCCACCTTCGAGGCGGTTGCCAATTGGTTGACCACCAACTGGTAACTGCCCGCAGAGGCGCCGGCGCCCAGGGTGACGGTCGAGACGTTGTTATCCGAGGTCGTTGCCGCCAAACCGCCGATACTGGCGTCTTTGGACATGTTGTCCATGGCGCCGCGGAACGCATCAAGTGCTGCTTGAATTTTGCCGATCGAAGACAGCTGGGCGGTCGACGTTTGCGTCTGTTTGTTGATCTGCGACTGCTTGGGTGCTTGTTCCGCGTTCACCAATGCCGTCACGATCGACTGGGTATCGATGTTCGTAACTGGGCCGCTAACCGTTATATCACCCATGACTGTTCTCCTGATCCGGGGCTGGCGCTTTCTTGACGGACGACGCCTCAAGCAGCTTCAGCAACAAAATTCATGCCAGCTCAGACTTTCGCGTCAAACAACACACTGCTGGCGTCGTGAAGGCTTTGTGCGAGTTTCAACGCAGTTTCCGAAGGAATCTGACGAATCACCTCGCCGCTTTCGGTCGCAATGACCTTGACCACCACTTGATGGGTGGAGTCATCGATGGAAAATTCCAGGTTGCGCTGGGCAGCCTGAACGAAATTGCGAATATCCGTGACCGCCTGTTCAAGGTCGGACGGCTTCGAGTCTTGCTTGGTTTGCACCGCGGCAACCGTAGGATCTACCTTGGCTCTCTGCGGGTCGGCACTTACAGGAGCAGGAGCACTCTGTGGCGCCACTGCCGGATAAGACAGGTTCAACTTGACGCTCATGTCCATGTCCAATCTCCTCATCATGCAAAAGACAAAAGGGCACGTAAACGCGCCCTTCCGTCAGTCATCTACCCATGGCTATTACTGAAGCAGCTTCAGTACAGCGGAAGGCAGTTGGTTGGCCTGGGACAGGATCGCAGTGGAAGCCTGTTGCAGGGTTTGTTGCTTGGTCAGCTGAGCAGTTTCTGCAGCGTAGTCAACGTCCTGGATCTGACCGCGAGCGGCGCTGGAGTTGTCTGCAATGCTCTGCAGGTTGGCAACGGTGTTGTCGAAACGGTTTTGTACAGCACCGAGGCCAGCACGCTGGGAGTCGATGTCCGAGATCGCCTGGGTGATCACGTCGATCGCGTTTTGCGCGTTGGCAGCGGTAGTCACGTCGGTGTTGTTGACGGTGGTTTTGGTGGAGTTGGCAGCGGTAGCAGCACCGGCAGCGAACACACCGGCTACACCCGGGCCGTTCAGCGCGTAGCTGCTGGAGGAGTTCAGCGAAACAGCACCGGTAGCAATGATCGCGGTGGCGGCCAGTGCAGTAGCAGCACCGTAGGTACCGGTGCCGTCTTTGGTTGCAACCGAGATACCAGCAGCACCGCCGTCACCCGCGTTGAAGGTCAGGTTCTCACCGGTGTCGGATTTAACCGACAGAGCGTTGGTCGACGAATCGTAGTTAACGCTGATGCCCAGCTTGGCAGCGTTGGACGCCAGTTGGCTAGCCAGGTCGGAAGTGCTGGTCACGCCAGTGAACTGAACGGCTGCACCGCTGCCCACTTGCAGGGTGAAGTTAGCGTTCGGAGGAGTAGCAGCACCAATGGTAGCCGCGTTCACGGTGAACTGAGCTTCGGTGCTGGCGGTAGCAGCCAGGCCGCCGACGGCGCCGTTCATTTGAGCAGCGATCTGCTTGGCGGAAGCGCCAGCTGCCAGGGTAACGGTTGCAGACTGGCCACCACCGGTAACGGTGATCGCGCCACCAGCAATACCTGTTGCCGAAGGCGTCAGGGATTGGGTTTTCAGCTGCTGCGAACCAATGTTGTTGGCTGCAACGTTACCGATGCTCATGTCGATGGTCTGGTGGGCGTTGGCGCCGACCTGGAACGAAGTCGTACCGAACGAACCGTCCAGCAGGTTCTTGCCACCGAAAGTAGTGGTGGTTGCAATACGGGTCAATTCAGCAGTCAGAGCGGCGTATTGAGCCTGGTTCGACTTACGGTCTTCAGCGCTTGGCGAGCCGTTAGCGGATTGCAGAGCCAGGGTACGCATGCTTTGCAGGATGTTGGTGGACTGCTGCATCGCGCCTTCAGCGGTCTGAGCAATCGAGCTGCCGTCGTTGGCGTTTTTGATCGCAACGCCCAGGCCGTTGATTTGGCTGGTCAGACGGTTGGAGATTTGCAGGCCGGCCGCATCGTCTTTGGCGCTGTTGATACGCAGGCCGGAGGACAGACGCTGCATGGAGGTTTGCAGGGCACCGGAAGCCTTGTTCAGGTTGTTCTGTACGGTCAACGAAGCAAGGTTAGTGTTTACTGTTAAAGTCATGACGAAATCCTCGTGGGTGGTGTACTGCGGCTTCCGGCCCTGGCAACCGCCGGGTGTGGCCTAGAGAACCTTCGTAATAGTTATCGTCGTGAAAGCAAGTTGCTTGAGGACTTTTTTGATTTTTTTTACTAGCACGATGCCACCCTTTGCAATTCAAGCGTTTACGATAGCTCAACCCCCCGCATTTGCTGGATTTTCTGGCGCCAAATAAAAAACGCCCAGGCTCTTTCGAGCCTGGGCGTCTTTTTGTGCAGCACGATCAACGCCTCACGAACGATAGAGAATCGCCGAACCCCACGACAAGCCCACACCAAACCCACTGATGGCGACACGCTTCCAGTCGGCATCCATCATGTGCTTTTCCAGCAACAGAGGAATGCTCGACGAAACGGTGTTGCCGGTCTCGACCATATCCTTGATGAACTTCTCAACCGGGGCGTCTTCGAAACGCCGGGCCACGGCATCCACGATCGCCGCGCTGCCCTGGTGAATGCAGAAGGCATCGATTTCGTCAGCCTTGAGCCCCGACTCGTCGAGCAGCTCATGCAGATGCGCCGGCACTTTGAGCAAGGCAAAGTTGAACACCTGGCGGCCATTCATGAAAAACACACCATCGCTGACCTTCAGGTGCGGCGCCCCGGAACCGTCGGTGCCGAACTTGGACTTGCCCAGCAACCAGGGAGCCTCTTCGCCCATCCAGGTGGCGGTGGCGGCGTCGCCGAAGAGCATGGTGGTGTTGCGGTCTTGCGGGTCGACGATCTTCGAATACGGATCGGCGGTGATCAGCAGGCCATTTTTCAGGCCGGTGGCTTCCATGAAGCCCTTCATCGCGTAGATGCCGTAGACATAGCCGGAGCAGCCCAGGGAGATATCAAACGCCGCCACGTGCGTAGGCAGGCCCAATTTGTCCTGGACGATAGCGGCCGTATGGGGCAAGCCCTCTTCATCGCCGTTCTGGGTCACAACGATCAGCGCGTCGATGGATTCGCGCTTCAATTGCGGGTTGTTGGCAAACAAGGCATTGACCGCCTCGACACACAGGTCGGAGGTTTCCTGCGCAGCGTCCTTGCGAGGCAGGAACGCCGAACCGATCTTGCCGATGATGAATTCTTCATCCTTGGCGAACTTGGCACCCTGGGCGTAATTATCGATCCCGTCTGCCGGCACGTAACTGGCGATGCTTTTTATGCCAATCATTGTGGCTTCCCAATACTAAATAGCTGGAGAACACCCCTCGGGCTACGCCGGGAGTGCTGACAATAAAGGGGATAACCCCGTAAAAAACTCGCTGAAAGCCGTCCAGTAAAGACCTTCGGGCGACTTATCCTTTTCACACGATACAGTGAAGATGCGCTTTATGACTCACAGGTCACTCAATTTTGTGCGCTTTATGCAAAACCCTGCAACATTCCCTGCGCTAAAACGACAACGGCCCACCCTGTTGCCAGGGTGAGCCGCGTACTCTGCCGCCGATTACATCCGGCTGAAAAGGCTCAACTGGGAGATTTTCACGAAGGCCAGTTGCGAGGCTTGCAGCATGGTCTGCTGCAGCGTCAGGTCGATGGCTGCCTGCCCCATATCGACGTTCGCCAGCGACGACATCGTAGACGTGTTGGCCAAGCCCAGGCTGGTGTTTTCCTGGCCTTGAATATCCAGGGCGTTCTGGCGTGCACCAATCGAACCGCGCACTTGGTCGATTTGCGCCGAAGCGTTGCTCAGGTTACCGATCGTGGTGTTCAACGCATCCTTGAGCGCGTTCTTGGCGACCTGGTTGCCCTCCGCAGGCGCCAGCAGCGCCTTGCGCAACTGGCCCAGGGTGTCCAGGGCGTTCATATTCTTATTACTGGTGGCACCAACCGAAAACTGGTCACCGGCGCCCGGCGTGCCGCTTATGCCAAAGGTCACCCCAGCGGTGGTGATCGACGTCGCGCCCGCCGCGATGGTACCGCTGGCAATGGCCTTGCTGTTGGCGCTGTACGGCTGGGCGAACACCTGATAGTCGGTGCCGCTGGTGAACTTGATGACGGCGCCCGAATTAGGAAAGGTACTGGCGTAAGCAGCCTGATCCGTCACGCTACCACCGGTCAGTTGCGCCGTGGACGCATTGCTGGCCGTGCGCGAGACGCTGAAAGTGTCCGGCTTGCTTTCCAGCGTGAACGCCTTGCCGGCCACCAGGGCATCAGAAGGAGCACCCGTGGCAACATCCGGGCCCAGGTTCAGGCGGATGTCGAACATGACCCCGCGCAGGTTGACGCTCGAAGCGCCCTCCTTGGTGGCATCGAATGTACCGTTGCCGGTGATTTCAGAGGTAACGTCGTTACCGTCCTTATCGGTCACGCTGTATTGGGTACTGCTGGCGAAGGTCAGCTTATAAGGCTGGCCATCGGCAAAACTCTTGGTGTACGCCGTGCCGGAGGTGACCAGGCCAGCCGAGATCGCGACCGAACCGTCATTGACCGACGGCGGCAACAGCGTCGCTTGGGTGCGACCGGTGTTGGACGAGCTCTCGAGCAGTGCCTTGCCGGTGTCGCCCGCAGCAATCGTCAGGTTGCTCGATACTTGCAGGCTCAGCGGCGTCTCATCCCCCTGATAGGTGTAGGTGCCATCGTTGTTACGGCTGTAAGGCGGGGTATCAGTCTTGGCCCCGGAGAACATGTAATTGCCGCTGGAGTCCTTGGAGTTGAGCAGACCCAGCACATGATCCTCAAGCGCCCCTACCTGGCTGGCAAGCGCCTTGCGATCGTCGTCGCTGAGCTGCAGGTTACCGGCCTGCAATGCCAAGTTCTGAGCGGTTCCGAACGCGAGGTTAATGCTTTGCAGCACGCTTTCTTCGTTGGTCAGCGAGTTTTGCAGGCTGGTGATGTTGCCGCTGTATTGCCCCAGCATGTCTTTCTGCTGTTGCAGCATCAGCAACTGAGCGGCCGCGACCGGGTCATCCGAAGCGGTCTGCACACGCACACCGGAACTCGCCTGGTCCTGAGCCTTCACCACACCCGCGTAGTTGTCCTGATACTTGCTGGAGCTGGTGTCGAAATACTGCTGTGTAGAGATACGCATCGTTCCAGACTCCTTTAAAGGGCGTTAATCAGTGTGCTGAAGGTTTCTTGCGCGGCCTTGATGATCTGCGACGACGCGGTGTAGTACTGCTGGAACTTGATCATGTCGCCCGCCTCCTCGTCCAGGTTGACCTGGGACACGGAGTTGCTGGCCGCCTTGTTCGCCGCCAGCAAGGCCGCAGTGGCGGTGCTGTCGGTGTTGGCCTGGGCAGCCTTGGAACCGACCTGGGAGACCAGCCGGCTGTTGGCACTGACCAGGCTGACACCCGCATTGCCATCCACCGCACCGACCGTCGCCTTGGTCTGCAACCCCAACAACTGCTGGGCGTTGCGGCCGTCGGAAGTGGCGCCACTGTTGAACGAAAAGGTGGTGCTGTCGCCGTTGGCGGGCGAACCGGACACCGTGGTGTCAAAGCTGAAGCTCTGGCCTGGAATCAACGTGCCGGTAGCATCGCGCATCGGCACATTCACGGTGATCTTGTTGCCTTGGCCCGGGATGATGCTGCCGGTGCCGATGGCGTTGCCCTGGGCATCATTGACGGTGTACGACTGAGTACCGTCCGCCGCTGGATTGCCGAACACCATCTTCACCGGCATCGAGTTTTCGATCCCGGTGCGCAGTTGAGCGGTAGCGGCGCCGCCGTTGATATCGATCGGCACCGTCAATGTCGGCGGCGTGAATGCGCCGGTGCCGGTGTTGGTCTTGCTGGCATTGCCGGCCAATGGCCCGGCGAATGCGAGTTTGTTCGGGTCCTTGAGGTCGACACTGATACCGCTGGCACCGTTGGCCGTCGGGCTGACCTTGAAGCTGTCACCGGCCGCGACAGGCCCGTTGCCATTCAACGCCAGGGTGAAACCATCGATCACCGGCGGCGGTGCCGTGGTGGTGTCGAACGAGCCCATGGCCTTGCCATCGGACCGCACCACGTTGTACTGGTTGCCACTGGTGAAGGTGACCTTGTAGTCAAACGTTGACAGCTTGCTGCTGTCGGCAATCGTTACGTTCAGGTTGCCCGAGCCTGCGCTGTTACCGGAGGCGGCCTGGCTGCGCTGGGAGATAGCGGCTGCACTGTTGATATCACTGAACAACGAGGAACCGAAATCGCTGTTCAGGTCCAACCCTTGCCCCAGTTGGCTGTTGACGCTGTCGGCAGCGGCAATGGCAATGCGCCCCAAGTCGTTGATCGCAGGAATCAACGCATCACTGCGATACCGCAACAGTCCACCGATGCTGCC
Source organism: Pseudomonas sp. MWU15-20650 (assembly GCF_023242475.1). GTDB lineage: Bacteria > Pseudomonadota > Gammaproteobacteria > Pseudomonadales > Pseudomonadaceae > Aquipseudomonas. The sequence continues at coordinate 87,826 of NZ_JALJFG010000020.1, forward strand.
GCCACTGACCACATTACCGATGTCCATCGGCACGTCGCCCATGTTCAGCTGAAGGGTGTACTGGCTGTTGTCGCTCTTGCTGGGGACGGCCGAAATGGTATTGGCGACATTACCCTCGACCAGCGATTGCCCGGTGCCGGTGGTGATGCTGAGTTGGCCGTTCTTTTCGGTTGCGGTCACGCCGATCAGTTCGTTGAGCGAACGCACCGCCTCATTGCGCGCATCCAGCAGGTTGGCCGGGGCGCTGGTCGTCGAGCCTTGGGCCTGGGAAATCTGGCCGTTCAGCGAAGCAATCGACGAGGTCAGTTTGTTGACCTGGTCACTCATGGTGCTCAGTTGGGCGTTGATGCCTTCTTTTTGCTGGGTCAACTGCGTGGAAATCGCATTGAAACGGTTGCTCAGGGTCTGGGCACTGGTGATCAACAACTGCCGTGCAGACACATCACTCGGCGTCGCCGCAGCGGTCTGCAAAGAGGCAAAGAACGCACTGAGCACGGCGGACATGCCGGTGGACTTGTCCGACAGGGTCTTGTCGATCGCAGCGGCCTGGCCTGCGTAGGCGGAGGCATCGCTGTTGAGCGCGGTGCTGCTCTGGTAGGCAGCACCGAGGAAATCGTTATAAATGCGGCGCACATCCGCCAGGGTCGTGCCGCTGCCGATGAACACGCCACCGTATTGGTTGTTGGCGTTGGCGTTCTGGGTGGTCTGCTGACGCGAGTATCCCGGGGTATTGACGTTGGCAATGTTGTTACTCAGGACCGACAGCGATCCTTGAGCGGCGTTGAGCCCTGACATCCCGATACTGAGCAAACTCATGGTTCAGACCTTATAAATGTGTGGTTGCGCCAGCGGCAGCGTAATTCTGGTAACTGTTCATCGTTTTTGCGATCTGCGAAATCTTGCTGGCGTAATCCGGGTCGGTTGCATAACCGGCTTTTTGCAACTCGCGTACAAACTGTTCCGGGTTGTCGGCTGATTTCACAACTTCTTTATAGCGATCATTGCTTTGCAGCAACGTCACCAGGTCATGGAAGCTGTCCTGGTAGGAGTTGTAGGAGCGGAATTGCGCCGTCTCCTTGACCATCGCCCCATCGCGAAACTCGCTGGTGATGGCACGCGCTTTGCCACCCTGCCAACTCTGGCCGGCTTTAATACCGAACAGGTTGTGGCTGCTACTGCCGTCCTGGGCGCGCATCACCGATTTACCCCAACCGGTTTCCAGCGCCGCCTGGGCGACCAGGTACTTCGGATCGACGCCAATACGTGCCGCCGCCGCCTTGGCCATCGGCAGCATGGTGGCGACAAATTCATCCTGCGAGCTGAACGCTTTCTTCGCGGGCGCCAGCGGCGGCTGGGCAATGGCGCGGCCATAGACCTGCATGCGCCCGCTCTGCACCGCAAAGCTGTGCGCGCTGCTGTTGACCACATTGTCATCGGCAGCGCTGTTGCGCAGTGGCGCGGTTTTTGCGACGCCCGCCACATCCGTGTTCGGCACGATGCCGGCAAGCAGACGATCGGTCAGCTTGCTCGGCAAGGCGATACGGCGCTGGTTCATCAGCGCCATGTCGTTGGCGTGGGTATTGCTGCCCTCGGGGACGGCGACACGATACGCCCACAGAGGACGCTGGCCATTGGCGCGACCCAGTGGGCCCTCAGCTTTAGTGCCTGCGGCGATTTCAGTCGGCACATCGACTTTCTTCACCGGCGCATCCGCCGCCGGGCCTTGCAGGGTGGCGGCCTGGGCGTCCACCGGCTTGTTCTTCTGCATCTGGCGCATCAGCACGTCCGCCAGACCGATACCGCCACCTTCACGGGACATCGAGACGGCCAGTTGCTGGTCGTACATTTCCTGGTATTGCTTGGCGGCCGGGGTGTTCAGCGGGTTGTCCTTGCCCAGGGCCTCGGTGGCCGAACGCATGGACTTGAGCATCTCGCTCAGAAACAGCGATTCGAACTCCTGCGCCACCTTGCGCATATTGCCTTCGCTGTTCTTGTCGGCACCGACCTTGAGCTGGTTAAGCCGGTTCAAGTCGGAGTAAGACCCCGAATCCGCCGTGCTGCTGATCCCGCTCTTGCGCATATCCATGGCCATGGCCTCAGATCACTATCAGGTCGGCTTGCAAGGCGCCGGCCTGTTTCAGGGCTTCGAGGATCGCCATCAAGTCGCCAGGGGCTGCGCCCACCTGGTTCACCGCACGGACAATCTCGTCCAGGGTGGTACCGGGGCCGAACTTGAACATCGGCTTGGCTTCTTGCTGAGCATTCACCCGTGAACGGGGCACAACTGCCGTCTGGCCATTGGACAACGGCCCAGGCTGGCTGACGATCGGGTCTTCGGTGATGGTCACGGTCAGGCTGCCGTGGGTCACCGCCGCCGGCGACACCTTGACGTTCTGGCCAATCACGATGGTGCCGGTACGCGAGTTGATAATGACCTTTGCCACCGCCTGGCCCGGGTCAACCTCAAGGTTCTCCAGGATCGACAAGTAGTCGACACGCTGGCTTGGGTCCAGCGGCGCCGTCACGCGAATCGAGCCGCCGTCGATGGCCTGGGCCACGCCCGGGCCGAGCATGTCGTTGATCTTGTCGACCACGCGCTTGGCGGTGGTGAAGTCAGAGCGGTTGAGGTTCAGGGTCAGGCTGTTGCCCTGGTTGAAACCGCTGGGCACGGTGCGCTCTACCGAGGCGCCGCCCGGGATCCGGCCGGCCGACGGCACGTTGACGGTGATCTTCGAACCGTCGCGACCTTCGGCATCAAAACCGCCCACCACCAGGTTGCCCTGGGCGATGGCATAGACGTTGCCGTCGATACCTTTGAGCGGCGTCATCAGCAACGTGCCGCCGCGCAGGCTTTTCGAGTTGCCCATGGACGACACGGTGATGTCCACCACCTGCCCGGGCTTGGCGAACGGCGGCAAATCGGCACTGATCGACACCGCTGCGACGTTCTTGAGCTGTACGTTGCCCGAACCTGGCGGCACCTTGATGCCGAACTGCGAGAGCATGTTATTGAAGGTTTGCAGGGTGAATGGGGTCTGGGTGGTCTGGTCACCCGTGCCATTAAGCCCGACCACCAGGCCGTAGCCGATCAACTGGTTGGACCGCACGCCGGAAATGCTGGCGATGTCCTTCAGGCGTTCGGCCTGGGCCACCGCGCTCAAGGAAAGCAACAGGGCCGCCGCCATCAGCTGTTTGAGTTTCAAAGTGGCCACCTAGAAAGGGAACAGCGGGCTAAGGAAGAAACGGTCAAACCAGCCCGGCTGGCTCGCATCGGCAAACGAACCCGTACCCGAGTAGGTGATGCGTGCATCGGCAATTCGCGTCGAGGAAACGGTGTTGTCAGTGGAAATATCATCGGCGCGGACCATGCCGGCAATGCGCACCAACTCGTCGCCGGTATTGAGCGTCATCCACTTTTCACCGCGTACGGCAATGATGCCGTTGGGCAGCACATCGGCCACGGTCACGGTGATCGAACCCGTCAGGCTGTTGCCCTGCCCTGCGGCACTCTTGCCGTTGGTGGCGCGGTCGCCGCTGTAACCGGCATTCAGGCTCAGGTCGCCATCGCCCAACGGGTTATTGGTGCTCGGCACGCCGCCGAACAGTGAGGTCAGGCCAATGCTGGTCTTGCTGGTCTTGCCAATCTGCGAGTTGGCGTTCTTGCTGGCCTGGGTCTTCTCGTTCAGGGTGATGGTGATGATGTCGCCGACGCGGAACGCCTTGCGGTCGCTGTACAGGTTCTGTTCAAAACCGGCCTGGTAGATCGAGCCATTGTTGGCCGCTGCCGGCAACGGCGTGCGTGGCAAGACCGGCGCGTAGTACGGGTCATTGGGTTTCGGCGTCGGGGCGACACAGCCCGCGAGCACGGCGATCCCACTCAATGCCAGAACAGAAACATAGCGATTCATGACCCTAACCTCACGGTGTTGCAGGCGCCCTCAAGGGCGCCCCATAGACTTGATTACAGATTCTGCGTTACGAACGAAAGCATCTGGTCGGCGGTGGAAATCACCTTGGAGTTCATCTCGTAGGCGCGCTGGGTCGTGATCATGTTGACCATCTCCTCAACCGTGCTGACGTTGGAGGTTTCCAGGGTGCTTTGCAGGGTGGTGCCGAAACCGTTCAGGCCAGGGGTGCCGATTTGCGGCGCGCCGCTGGAGGCGGTTTCCAGGAACAGGTTGTTGCCCGTGGCCTGCAGGCCCGCCGGGTTGATAAAGTCGGCGGTTTGCAGGTTACCGATCACTTGCGATGCCGGGTTACCGGCCACGGTGATGGACACGGTGCCGTCGTTACCGACGGTGAAGGTCTTGGCATCGGCAGGCACGACGATCGCGGGCTCCAGGGCAAAGCCGTTGGCAGTCACGATCTGGCCGTTGGAGTCCAGGTGGAACGTACCGTCACGGGTGTAGGAGGTCGTGCCGTCCGGCTGCAGGACCTGGAAAAAGCCACGGCCGTTGATGGCCATGTCCAGCGGCTGACCGGTTTGTTGCAGGTTACCGGCACTGAAGTTCTTCTGGGTGCCGACGATCTGCACACCGGTACCCAGTTGCAGGCCCGACGGCAGTTCGCTGTTCTGGGTCGACTGGGCGCCTGGCTGACGTTTGATCTGATAGAGCAAGTCCTGGAACTCGGCGCGATCACGTTTGAAACCCGTGGTCGACACGTTGGCCAAGTTGTTGGAAATGGTGGTCAGGTTGGTGTCCTGGGCGGACAAACCTGTTTTGGCAACCCATAGAGCCGGAAGCATGCTGTTCTCCTTCGTGCGCCTGTTTGTTGGCGCTGCGCTGCAAAATTAGTAATCGGTCAATAACGCTGCTATCAGCTCATCGCCAGAACGCGGGTCATCGCTTGGTCGTCTTCTTTAGCGCTGTTCATCATTTTGATGTGCAGCTCGAACTGCTTGGAAAGCGCCAGCACCGCCGTCATTTCTTCAACGGCATTGACGTTGCTCGCTTGCAGGAAGCCTGACGTCAGCTTGACGTTCGCGTCGGCCTGGGCCGGCTTGCCATCCTTGGTGTGGATGGTGCCGTCCAAGGCTTTAGTCATGTTCTTGAGGTCGGGCTGGACCATCTTGATGCGGTCCACTTCCGCCATCACCCGCGGGCCTTCGCCCATTGCGCGGATACTGATGGTGCCGTCCGAGCCCACTTCGATTTTCTGCTGGGGCGGTACGGCAATCGGACCACCGTTGCCCATGATCGGCATACCGTTGCCGGCCCGCAGCACCCCCAGCGCATCCACATTCATGCTGGCGCTGCGCACGTAGGCTTCGCTGCCATCCGGGGTTTGCACGGCCATCCAGCCATCGCCGCTGACGGCCACGTCCAGGTCACGGCCGGTTTCAATCATGGCCCCTGGGGAGAAGTCAGTGGCCGGCCGCTCGGTCATGGCAAATGCCCGCGCCGGAAAGCTGTCACCGAACACCGGCATCGAACGCGCCTGCTCAAGGTCGCGCTGGAAACCGTTGGTGGAAATGTTCGCCAGATTGTTGGCATGGGCCTTCTGCGCCAGTGCATTCTGGCTGGCGCCGGTCATTGCCACATAAAGGTACTTGTCCACGCTCTTTCCTCTTTCTGACGGACGCTTGCCGCCCACCGCTGTACTGATGAGGCTTAAGCAATTTGCGAACCAACTTTTCAAAAGAGGCTGGAGCCCAGGCGGTGCGGGGGTTTCGTGGAGATATTTGAAATAGGGATGGAAAAAACAGTCGAAAAAACGGCGGACTACTGCCGCCAGCGGCAAACACCAGTCTCACAAGCGACAAAGATCCAATGTGGGAGGGTTTCTACAGTGAGTTATTCATGCTCTGGCTTGCGAGTCGGTGCTGCGCTATCTGCAAGCCTGAGAGCAGGTAATTCTCAAGGTAGAAAGGCAACCCATGTGGGAGGGGGCTTGCTCCCGATTGCGGTCTGTCGGCTAAGCATCTGCTGACTGATACACCGCCATCGGGAGCAAGCCCCCTCCCACATTTTTCGTTGGGTTTCTACAGTGAGTTATTCATGCTCTGGTTTGCGAGTCGGTGCTGCGCTATCTGCAAGCCTGAGAGCAGGTAATTCTCAAGGTAGAAAGGCAAGCCCCCTCCCACATTTTTTGGCCGCGCTGAGTCAGCAAACTATTTATCGGACTTGAGTACTTCGTAATCGCGCAGCTTGTTGGCGATGGTGGTGTGCGACACCCCCAGGCGCTTGCCCAACTGCCGACTACTCGGGTGTTCGGCATACAGGCTTTCCAACACAGCCTTCTCAAAGCGCCCGACGATATCTTCCAGGCTCCCCTCCAGGGAAAAATCACCCAGCGGCTGGCGCACGCCATAGTCTGGCAGCCGGACATGCTCAACTTTGACCGTGCCGCCCTCACACAACGACACCGCCTGGAACAGCACGTTTTCCAACTGCCGCACATTGCCCGGCCAATGGTAATGACTGAGCCGCTCCATCGCCGCCGGGGCCAGCTTGGGCAACGGGCAACCGATCTGTCGGCTGGCCTGATCCAGGAAGTGCTCGACCAACGGCGCGAGGCCGTCAAGGCATTCGCGCAAAGGCGGGATATGCAACGACAGCACGTTCAAGCGGTGATACAGGTCCTGTCGAAACTCACCGCGTGCGCAGAGCTCGGACAAGTCCACCTGAGTCGCACAGATCACACGCACGTCGAGGTACACCTCTTCATCACTGCCGACCCGACGAAAGCAACCGTCCTGCAAGAAGCGCAGCAACTTCACCTGCAACCGCGCACTCATTTCCCCCACACCGTCGAGAAACAACGTACCGCCCGCCGTCAGCTCCAACAGCCCGAGCTTGCCTTCGGCACGCGCGCCTTCAAAGGCACCGGGGCCGTAACCGAACAGCTCGGTCTCGGCCATCGACTCAGGCAAACCGGCGCAGTTAAGCGCCATCAATGGCGATTGCCCGCGTGGGCTGGCCAGGTGACAGGCGCGGGCCAACAACTCTTTGCCGGTGCCGGTTTCGCCTTCTATTAATAGCGGCGCATCCAGCGGTGCCATGCGCCGCGCTTCGCGCACCACCGCCGCCATGACCTTGGAGCTCTGGAAGATGCTGTCGAAACCGCGCAGTTCTTGCTTGCGCACGTTGTAGATACGTTCACCGACCCGGTCGGCACGGTGCAGCGTCAACACCGCGCCGGCCATGGCTTCGCTGTCATCGTGTTCGGAGGATTGCAGGGGCGCGATATCCGCCAGGAACACATCACCCTTGACCTTGACCCGCAGGCCATTGATCCGCGACTTGCTGGCGCGCACCAGTTCGGGCAAATCGAAATCCTCGGCATAGCGCGACAACGGAATACCCGGCACCTCATCCACCCGCACCCCGAGCAACTGCGCCGCCGCACGGTTGGCGGCGACGATAGAGCCGCCCATGTCGATGGACAGCACCGGAAACTCCAGCGCACCCAGCAGCGCATTGAGCTCCATATGCCGACGTTCACTGGGCATCAGCCCCACCCTTTTGACGCCGAATACACCGGCAATCGCCTCGAACTGCGGGCGCAGTGCCTGGAACTGCATGTTCACCAGGTTCGGGCAGAACAGGTAGATGGCATTGCCATGCTCACCGCCGACCTCGCCCTTGGCGACGTTGACGCCGTACCCCACCAACAGGTTGAGGATGTCCCGCAGGATGCCGATGCGGTTCTGGCAGTGCACTTTGATACGCATGGAAAGGCTCGAAAAGTAGGGAGGCGCCGCGTCTTTTTGCCGCTGGGCGCAGATAGTCGTCAAGATTATGTGACAGCGAGTCACCTTTTCACAGCCCAAGACACAGATAAGGCGCATACCCGTAACGAATACTTTACGAAAACCGGTGATTTTTCCTACACACCCAGGCAAGACCGCGATGGAATCCGGCGCTGTTCGGGTTATCAATAGATGCATCGCAGGACATAACAAGAACGAATGCCTAGCAGGAGAGCCGTATGAAGCAGACGCAATACGTGGCCCGCGAGCCCGATGCGCAAGGTTTTATCCACTACCCGCCGGAAGAACATGCGGTGTGGAACACCCTGATCACTCGTCAGCTGAAAGTGATCGAGGGCCGCGCCTGCCAGGAATACCTGGACGGCATCGACAAGCTCGGCCTGCCCCTGGATCGCATTCCCCAACTGGGTGAAATCAACAAAGTGCTGGCCGAAACCACCGGTTGGCAAGTCGCCCGCGTGCCGGCGCTGATCCCTTTCCAGACCTTCTTCGAATTGCTCGCCAGCAAGCAGTTTCCGGTGGCGACCTTTATTCGCACTCGCGAAGAATTGGACTACCTGCAAGAACCGGATATTTTCCACGAGATCTTCGGCCACTGCCCGCTGCTGACCAACCCCTGGTTCGCCGAGTTCACCCACACCTACGGCAAGCTCGGCCTGGCGGCCACCAAGGAGCAACGGGTCTACCTGGCGCGCCTGTACTGGATGACCATCGAGTTCGGCCTGGTGGAAACGCCCCAAGGGCGGCGCATCTACGGTGGCGGCATTCTGTCGTCGCCTAAAGAAAGCGTGTATTGCCTGTCGGACGAACCCGAACACCAAGCCTTCGACCCGCTGGAAGCGATGCGCACGCCGTACCGCATCGACATCCTGCAACCGCTGTATTTCGTATTGCCCGAGCTCAAGCGCCTGTTCGAAGTGGCGCAGGAAGACATCATGGGCATGGTTGAACGCGGGATGGCGTTGGGGCTGCACGCACCGAAATTCCCACCTAAACCCAAGGCCGCGTGAGCCTCAGCTTTTAAAGCCAGGTGAGTCTGTTCCCTGGCCCCGCGTTGCTTTAGGGTGACGCCACTGACGACCGTTTTTCAAACACTCGAATTCAGGACACCGACATGACCACCTTGAACCAAGCCCACTGTGAAGCCTGCCGCGCCGACGCCCCACAAGTCAGCGACGAAGAACTGCCGGTACTGCTCAAGCAGATTCCCGACTGGAACATCGAAGTGCGCGACGGCGTGATGCAGCTGGAAAAGGTTTTCCTGTTCAAGAACTTCAAGTTCGCCCTGGCCTTTACCAACGCCATGGGTGAAATCTCCGAAGCCGAAGGCCATCACCCTGGCCTGCTCACCGAATGGGGCAAAGTCACCGTGACCTGGTGGAGCCACTCCATCAAGGGCCTGCACCGCAACGACTTCATCATGGCCGCGCGCACCGACGAAGTGGCCAAGGACGCCGAGGGCCGCAAGTAATGCATTTCGATGCCATTGGCCGCGTGCCCGGCGACCCGATCCTCGGGCTGATGGACCTGTATGCCCAGGACACCCACCCGAACAAATTCGACCTGGGCGTGGGTGTGTACAAGGACGACCAGGGCCTGACGCCGATTCCCCATTCGGTGAAGCTGGCGGAACAGCGCCTGGTCGACACGCAAGCCACCAAGACCTATATCGGTGGCCACGGTGATCCGGCGTTCGGCAGACTGATCACTGAGCTGGTACTCGGCGCCGACTCGGCATTGATCCGCGAGCGCCGTGCCGGTGCCACCCAAACCCCAGGTGGCACTGGCGCCCTGCGCCTGAGCGCCGATTTTATCGCCCACAGCCTGCCCGGCCGTGGCGTGTGGTTGAGCAACCCGACCTGGCCGATCCACGAAACCATCTTCGCCAAGGCGGGCCTCAAGGTCAGTCATTATCCGTACGTAGGCGCCGACAATCGCCTGGATGTGGCGGCGATGCTGGCAAGCCTGTCCACGGTACCCAAAGGCGATGTGGTGCTGCTGCATGCCTGCTGCCATAACCCGACCGGCTTCGACCTGTCCCAGGATGACTGGCACCAGGTTTTGCACATCGTGCGCGAGCGCCAGCTGCTGCCCTTGATCGACTTTGCCTACCAGGGTTTCGGCGATGGCCTGGAGCAGGACGCCTGGGCGGTGCGGCTGTTTGCCGCCGAGTTGCCGGAAGTGTTGATCACCAGCTCCTGCTCGAAAAACTTCGGCCTGTACCGCGACCGCGTGGGCGCATTGATCGTGTGCGCGGCGGATGCAGAAAAACTGGTGGATGTGCGCAGCCAACTGGCGAATATCGCGCGTAACCTGTGGTCGACACCGCCGGATCATGGCGCGGCCGTGGTCGCCACCATCCTCGGTGACGCCGAGCTGAGAAAGCGCTGGAGTGAGGAAGTCGAAGCCATGCGCTCGCGGATCGCGCAGTTGCGTTCCGGGCTGGTGGAAGCCTTGGCGCCCCATGGCTTGGCCGAGCGATTTGCGCATATTGGTGCGCAGCGCGGGATGTTTTCCTATACCGGCTTGAGTGCCGAGCAGGTCAAACAACTGCGTGAGAAGCACAGTGTGTATATGGTCAGCTCAGGTCGGGCCAACGTGGCCGGGATTGATGCAACGCGCTTGACGCTGCTGGCGCAAGCCATTGCCGACGTTTCCAACTGAACAAACCGGGAATGTGAGAGGGGGCACGCCCCAATACCAT
>NZ_JALJFG010000021.1 GCF_023242475.1 Pseudomonas sp. MWU15-20650
GCGGCAGGCACATCATCCACACGCTCTTTCTGCTTGAGCACCGCGTTCTGCCGCGCCCGCCAGCGCATCTGCATCGTGCCTTGCTTCAGCCCGCCGACCACGCCGCGAACCGCCACTGCTTTATAACGGTCCACCGCCTGCATGAACTTCGTGAGGATCGCCAGTACGCCCTTCACGAAACCCACGGCCGCCTCAAGAATTCGCTTACCGTACTTGACCAGGCGCGTGCTCAAGTACGCCACGCCCGCCGCCGGCAATGCGATGGTCAACACCGCGCCGATCACCAGATCAATCAGCAGAGACAGCATAAAACCGGCGACTGCCTGTGCGACTTCACTGGGCGGTAACGCGTCCAGCCAGATCATGGCGGTGCGCAGTAACAGGTACAGCGCCGCCTCATCACTGGCCAGTAACATTGCCTGTTCCATGACCTTGGGCGCATCAGTGGCGATTTGCGCCAGCTCGGCCGCCTCGCTACCCAGTTGCTCGACGTACTTCAACGGGTCTTCCAGCACCGCCTGCACCCACTTGATGCTGTCCCACACGTCATGGATCGCCGCCCAACTGCCCGCCAGCACGCCGCTGCCAATCGCACTGGCAGTAGAGCGCTCCCAATGGGGTTTGAAGCCTTTCCACTGCGACCGAAGCCACTGTTCCAAGTCCGACGTCAGCCCGGCGTAGGAGGCAAACAAGGCGTCCACTTGCGCTGCCGAAACACCACCCTGCACCCGTACCTGATAGCGCCCGCCAGCGGTGCAGTAGTGCGACCCCTTGCCGTGCTCATCAAGCATGACCAGTGCGGAGCTGCCGTCATCGAGGCCAATCACCTGAACCGGGATATCGCCAATCGGCACGTCATACACCGACTCGAACTGGCTCTCGATCTTCAGCACGCCACCCACCGGGCAATGGGCCACGGTGGAAAACTGCGCGTCGCTAAGGCTCACCGAACGCTGCGAATCCCCAACCCGCAACACCCGGTCCATGCCCAGCAACGACGGCATATCTGCTGCATGACTGACCGAATCCAGCGCACGCGAATACCAGGCACCCATCTGCTGGCGGTACTCCACCAGGCTCTGATGGAAACCATCCAGCTCATGTTCGATAGAGGTGATGTGAACAGCGTGGGTCATCCATGACGTCTCGGCAGAAGGCAAGGCGTCGGAGTCTGCCGCAGCGAAAAGCGGCTGGATGAACGGTTTTGAAAATCAGATTGCCCCTACAAAATGCTCGCAAAAGTCGGTGCTAACTCATGCGCAAGGGCTACTTCAAATCGCGATACTGCTGATTGACGAGCAGTGCCCATGAGCGTCTTTCAGTTGGGTTTCAAATTCAATCAAGCCCGCCTGCATCCGTTGCAACTCGGCGATTTGCGCAGCCAGCGCGCGCTTCTTGTTGGCGATGGCTTGGTCCGCCCGGTCCCAGGGAAGGGTATCGCCGTCGTACCCCAGCAAAATCTCCTGCAATTCCTTGAGTTTGAACCCCAGTTGCTGGGCGCATTTGATAAAGGTCAGCCGCTCGACGCTGTGTGCCGTGTAGACGCGATAACCGCCCTGGCGCTGAGGCTCGGGCATCAATCCAATCGCCTCATAGTGACGAATCGCCTTGATGGTTGTGCCGGACAACTGCGCGGCTTTGCCGATGTACATGAAAACTCCCTTTTTCAAATAGTGCGCCGGCTTGTTTCAGCCACTGGGCTCGCTGCGTCAACGAAGAGCCCAACACCGGCCCGAACAGCAGTGTCTTGCTCGGCGTGATACCGCAAAACGCCAGCGTGGTGCGACGCATCTGGTGGATGGCCGGCATGCGATAGATCCAGCGGTAATACCATGCCGGCGTGTCCAGGGTCACTAGCAAGTGCGCGGTTCGACCCTTTAGCAGTTTGTCAGGGAATGCCTTGCCTGCGCGGTATTTGAAGGCGAAGCCGGAGAGGAAAATGCGGTCGATGAAGCCTTTCATCAGTGCCGGGATACCGCCCCACCAAACGGGGAAAACCCAGGCCAGGTGCTCGGCCCAAAGGATGTCGGACTGGGCGCTGAGCAAGTCGGGTTCCAGCGCCTGGGCCTGGGTATAACCGTGGTGAAGGATAGGGTCGAACGTGAGCTCCCCCAGGCGCAGGACGCGCACTTCGTGGCCAGCCGTTTTCGCGGCATGGATATAGGTCTGCGCGAGGGCTGAACAAAAACTATTGGCGGACGGGTGGCCGAGAATGACCAGGATGCGCTGACTCATGGTGTTGGGTCCTGAAATGGGCGTTCAGGGTAGGGGGTGCCGTATAGGGGAGAGTCAAGGATCATGGCTAATGCCATTCTCGTTTTTCGACGCAATGGCGAATGGTCTCGACAGGTGCCAGCAGGACCGTTCCGTAAGGTACGCAGTCAGAACGATCAAGGCTGGGGTAGCAAAGTGATCGACCGCCTTGCACAGGATCTGCGGGCGACCTTTCCCGACATCAAGGGTTTTTCGCCGCGTAATCTGAAGTCCGTGCGTGCTGTTGCCGAGGCGCAAGAGCGCGATATCGAAAACGCCTTGATCAAGCATGTCACTGACTTTTTATTGGTGTTGGGCGCGGGCTTTGCCTTCGTTGGCCGGCAAGTGCTGCTGAATGTAGGCGGTGATGAGTTCTTCATCGACCTGTTGTTCTATCACTTGAAGCTGCGTTGCTACGTGGTGATCGAACTCAAGGCGGGCAAGTTCAAGCCCGAGCATTTGGGCAAGTTGAGCTTCTACCTCGCGGCTGTGGATGCCGAGTTGAAGCACCCACAGGATGGGAGTTGGCGGGGTAGAACCGCGCAAGCACCGCAAGCCTGCTTTTCAGGGCAGGCTTATTGTCACATTCGGCTGACTTACTTCTGGTGCGCAGTCAGCGCCGCATAGCCATTCATCAAGTTGCGATAGTTGGGAATGCGCTGGGACAACAGATTCCCCAGGCCCTCAATGTCGTTGCGCCAGTCGCGGTGCAACTCACACGCCACCGAGAACCAGTTCATCAGTTGCGCCCCCGCTTGCGTCATCCGGCTCCACGCCGCCTGCTGCACCGTGGTGTTGAACGTGCCCGACGCATCCGTCACCACAAACACCTCAAACCCTTCCGCCAGCGCCGACAAGGTCGGGAACGCCACGCACACATCCGTCACCACACCGGCAATGATGATCTGCTTGCGCCCGGTAGCCTTGATCGCCTTGACGAAGTCCTCGTTATCCCAGGCATTGATCTGACCAGGACGAGCGATGTACGGCGCGTCCGGGAACATCTCCTTCAACTCCGGTACCAGCGGGCCATTGGGGCCTTGCTCGAAGCTGGTGGTGAGGATGGTCGGCAGGTTGAAGAACTTGGCCAGGTCAGCCAGGGCCAGCACGTTGTTCTTGAATTCGTTGGGGGAGAAGTCCTGCACCAGCGAGATCAGGCCGGTCTGGTGGTCGACCAGCAAAACGATGGCGTCGTCTTTGTTCAAGCGGTTGTAGGTTGCAGTGCTCATGGTTGAAATCCTTTTTTGTTTAAGTGGGTTGGGCGTTGCGTTCAACATGGGTACAGATTAATGGGGGAGGGAGGGGGGATAAATCGGCTGGAATGGGTAATACCGTCAACTCAGGAGAGACAATGCTTGAGCGGTCGCAGCGCCTGGTCTTTTTCGTGGCTGGAAGACGTCTCGGAAAAATCTCACGCGTGAGCTATTGAGCGCGGCGAACATTGCCTGTAGATTTTCTCACGCGTGAGTTTTTCACAACGAGGTCAGCACCATGAAAAGCAGCTCTCCATCGAGCCCTGCTGCAGGGCCCGATACCGATTCAGCAAGCCTTCAGGGAGAGCGCTTGAAGCCGTCCGCAAAAAAGCCATCGAGCTTTTACATGAAGCAGATGCGTGCGGGCCTGGCGGCCGCCGGTTATGTGAAACACGAAACTTGGGTGCTTCCCGAAAACCGAAGCCTGCTCAAGCAGATGGAGAAACAGCTTCGCCAACCGATCCTGGCTGGCTCATTCATGTCGGAGAATTTCATGAGCGCAGGTACCAACTGGAACAACGACCGTCTCTTCAGCGCGCTTCAGGCCCTGGACGAAGTGGTTTCCAACGACATTACGCTTTCTCTCGTCCAAGGCGCCGAGTCCAGCATCAAGCTGGAAATGAACGACTTCGGTGGCCTGCCGATTTACATCGCGGTGGTGGGCGAGCAAATCATCGTGGATACCGTGCTGGTCGACGTCGAGTCCATCAACGATGTCGTCAAATTCAATGACGCGGTGCTGCGCAGCCGGGAAATGTTCCCGTTGTCTTCGATCGGTATCGAGTCCATGCCGAACGGTCAGGTGGTCTACAACATGTTCGGTGCCCTCAGCTCCGACTCCAGCCTGACCAACATCGTGACCGAGGTGAAAACCCTCGTCGACAACGTGCAGCGCGCCAGCGAAGCCTTCGAACGTTTCTTCAATTAATTATTCAGGAATTTCCAATGACTCAGTCCATCTGGAGCAAATTGTTCACCGCGCTGCGTGGCGGTGCCAACGAAGTCGGCGAATCGATCGTCGACCAACAGGCCCTGCGCATTCTTGACCAGGAAATTCGCGATGCTGACAGTGCGCTGGCCAACGCCAAGCGTGAGTTGGTCAGCATCATGGCCAAGCACAAGCTGTCGGCTGATCGTGTCGGCGAGTACGACGCCAAGATCAAAGATCTGGAGTCCAAGGCGATGGCCGCTATCCAGGCCAATCGTGAAGACCTCGCGCTGGAAGTGGCCGAAGCCATTTCGACCCTGACCAACGAACGGGACGTCGAGCAAAAGCAGGCCACCGAATTCGGTGGGTACGCTGACAGCATGCGCAGGGACATCACCAAGGCTGAGAGCCGGATTAAAAGCCTGCGCCAGCAAGTGGATATGGCCAAGGCTCGCGACAGCGTGCAGAAGGCTCAGGTCAGTGCGTCCATTGCCAGCGGCGGTGCCAACGGCAAGCTGGAAACGGCTGTTGGTACGCTCAATCGCTTACAGGCCAAGCAGCAGCAACGCGCCGCTGAACTGCAAGCCCAGGATGAACTGGCTGAAGCGTCGACGGGCACCGACCTGGAACGCAAGCTGCGCGAAGCCGGCATCACGCCGAACGCAGGCAGTGCCAATGCGATTCTGGAACGCCTGAAGCAAAAGTCGGCCGAGTAAGCAGCGCCGCCGCAGGAGGGGCATTTTTCTGCCCTTCCTTTTTACGTCGAGGTCAGGATGGACGCCCTGAAAGGTTTCAAGACAATCGCAGGGCTGGCGCTCTTCATGGTCGCGCTGCAACTGCTCAATGTGGCGACCGGTTACAGCCTAATGGCATTCGGCCTGGTCCCGAGAACGCTGCAAGGGCTGCCAGGCATCCTCACCTCACCGTTTTTGCACGCGTCCTTTGCACACCTGAGCGCGAACCTGATTGCCTTTCTGATCCTGGGTACGCTGGTCATTATCGAAGGGCGCCATCGGTTCATTGCCGTCAGCGCGATCATTATTGTGCTGGGCGGCTCACTGGTTTGGCTGTTCGGTTTTGCAGGCGTTCACGTCGGTGCCAGTGGCTGGGTATTCGGGCTGTGGACCTACCTGCTGTCTCGCGCCTGGTTCCACAGGAGCTGGAGCAACCTGCTAACGGCCGGTGTCGTGGCGGTGCTTTATGGCGGCTTGATCGTTGGTTTCCTGCCTCGACAGGGTATTTCCTTCGAAGGTCATCTGTTTGGTGCGTTCGCCGGGTTTATTGCCGCCAAAGTACTGTTATCTACACCGCGCAGCAGGTTTAATGCCGGCTGAACGCACTTGAGCCTCCAGGCGTCGAGTCGATGGCGTCATCAGGAATCAAGTACCCAGGGAGTCAGGGACGTCATGTCTACTTTTCTTTTGTCACGCATCTACGCCTCCTCCCGCTGCAAGGAAATCTCCAATGGGATGGTTTAAACAGTTGATGGGGCTTGAGGCCCCGCAAGCGAATACCGAGTCCAAATGGACCGCCAGCGAAACGGCGCCGGCTACCGGGCCGTTGGGCTTGGCGCTGGGCAAAGGCGTGCTCTTCGACGCGAGCCTGAAATTGTTGCTCGATGAGAAAACCACGGTGGTGATCCCCGGTTCCCAGGAGATCTGGGCCAACGGCACCGTTGACCTCGGGCAGTCGACCTGGCTGTCGCGCTATTACATGAACGACGAAGATTACTGGCTGCAAGTGCACACCACGGGCGACATCGCCGGGCAGGTCGAGTCGGTGATCCTGTTCAACTACCTCAGTTACGTCACCCTCAGCAGTGAAGCGGAACTGCGTCGGCTGGCGGGCCCACAGAGCCTGATCGGGCTACCGACTTACACCCACGACGGCGTCGAGTACGCGCGCGTATGGGGCAGCGAGGCTGGCCAGACAGAATTGGTGGCGATGAGCGAACAGGTGATCAACCCGCAGACCTCTTACAGTGTCGAGCACCGTTCAATGCTGTACGCCCGCGACACCGGCTTGACCGATCGTCGAGAGTTTCTGCTGTTTTCCGTGGAAGAAGACGCGCAAGGCTCCATCAGCCTGAGCACGTCGCTGGGCATTTCGCTGTACACAACCGACCTGACTGCGCTCTAAAAAAGGAAGAAGTCCATGCTAGAAGCTCTCTCCATCTCCCTGAATAAAGCGGCCGTGTTCGGGTTTGTCACCTACATCCTGGGGGCTGCTGTACTGTTCGCTTTGTTCCAGTTCATCTACACCCGCATCACCCCGCACGAAGAGTTCGAGCTGATCCGTTCGGGCAACGTGTCGGCGGCGGTCGCCCTGGGCGGTGCCATGATTGGTTTCGCCATTCCGGCCAGCAATGTGATTGCCTACTCGATCAGCATCCTCGACTTCGTTGTCTGGGCGGTGATTGCAGCCGTCGTGCAACTGTTGGCGTTCATGGTGACCAGCCTGGTGCTCAAAGGCACGTCCGAGCGCATCAAAAAAGGCGAGCTCGCAGCCGGCATCTACGTAGCTGCCGTGGCCGTCAGCGTGGGCATGTTGAATGCCGCGTGCATGACGCCTTCCCAGAATTGATTGAGCACGGAGCTCGTGATGAAACGAAGCAAGTACGTCCAGCTTTCGCTGGCAGCGTCGGTCGCCATGGCGATATCCGGCTGTGGGCCAACGGAAAAAACCTACGATTTGCAGAAGAAGTACAACTTCCAGTCGGTTCAACAGTGCGCCGATGAAAAGCTGCCGGTAGACGTCTGCTCCGACGCCTACATGACGGCCATGGCCGAGCACCGCCGCATTGCCCCGGTGTACGACAGCCAGACCGACTGCGACGCCGACTTTGTCGCCGACTGGTGCCAACAGGAGTCCACCGGCAAGTTCATCCCCCGGTTGGGCGGTTTCGAACTGACCGCCGAAGGCCGGGTGACGCAATCCCAGGTAGACGCGGCCAATGCTCAAGTGGCCGGCTCCCAGGCGAGCGGTGGCGGCTCAGGCTTCTCCACCAGCAGCCTGCTGACCGGCCTGCTGATCGGCAACATGCTGAGCAACAATCGCAACAGCTACCGCTCCGAACCGGTGTATCGCTATCGCGATGATCGCGGCAACTACGGCAACTCCACGCTCAATCAGCGCGCTTCCAATGGGGCGACCTTCGGCCGTTCCAACCAGGCCCGGTATGGCAGCAGCAATTACACGAACACGTTGCGTTCCTCCAGCCAGTCGAGCTCCGTGGCCTCGGCCACCTCCCGTGGCGGCTTCGGCAGCAAGGCCAGCGCACGCAGCGGCTGGGGCGGCGGCGGGTCGAGCAGTTAAGGACAGCAGCCATGAAGAAGATCCACTGCGCAGAGCGCCATGACTGGAAACAGACCGCCGACAGCCTCGGCTTCCTGTTCCATACCATCGACGGTGAACCCTACTGGGACGAAAGCGCGTACTACCAGTTCACGCTCAAGCAAATCGAGCACGACCTCGAAGACCCGACCACCGAGATCCATGACATGTGCATGGACCTCGTCGCCCGCGTGGTCCAGAGCGAAGAACTGCTCGAACGCCTGAGCATCCCCGCGCCGTTCTACGACATGATCCGAACCTCATGGCTCGAAGGCCACCCGCACCTGTACGGGCGCATGGACTTCTCCTACAACGGCACCGGCCCCGCCAAGTTGCTGGAACTCAACTACGACACACCGACCAGCCTCTACGAGGCCGCGGCGTTCCAGTGGGGCTGGCTCGAGCAATGCATCGAACGCGGCCTGCTGCCCAAACACGCCGACCAGTTCAACAGCATCGACACCAAACTGCATCAAGCCTTTGCCCAATTGCAGATCAACCAGCCGTTCTACTTCGCCTCGATGAAAGACTCGGTCGAAGACAAAGGCACCACGGATTACCTGCGCCTGGTCGCGGAAAAAGTCGGCATCGAATCCCGCCACATCGACATCGAAGACATCGGCCTGACCCGCGAAGGCCGCTTCGTCGACCTCGAAGATCGCTGGATTCCCCACCTGTTCAAACTGCACGCCTGGGAATTCATCTTCCACGAACCCTTCGGCACTGCGATTGCCGAGAGTGACACGCAGTTTTTCGAGCCCGCGTGGAAATCCATCCTCTCCAACAAAGGCATCCTGCCGCTGCTGTGGGAATTCAACAAAGGCCACCCGAATTTGCTCGCGTCCCATCTGGATACTGAACCAGGTAAAGCCGTGCCGAAGGGGTGGGTGCGCAAGCCGTTTTTCTCGCGGGAAGGGGCGAACATCGAGCTGCAAACGGCTGATGGGCTGATCGTAAAAGAAGACGGGCCCTACACGGATGCGCCGTTTATTCTGCAGGAGTTCGCGCCGCTGCCACGGTTTGGGGACAGCTATACGTTGATTGGGTCTTGGGTGATTGGGGATCAGGCTGCGGGGATTGGCGTGCGGGAAGACGATAGCTTGATTACCAAGGATTCGAGTCGGTTTTTGCCGCATTTGATATTGGATTGAGGACGCCTGCTGGGCTTCTCTGTCAGGTCTGGCCAGACACGTCTCAACCGATTGGCTAAATGCCCGCTTCAGCGGGCAGATTTCTGACTCTCAGCAGGTAACCATTTGAGCATTAGAGTGGCTGTGTGTAAGACGTTTGAGTGCAATCTCAAGCGCTTGGTCGTCGAACAGCTTGTTCTTGCGAGCACCTGCACCGGCTCCGCCCTCCCAGTGTTTCAACGCCTCGCGCACAGCAGGGACACTAGGGGAGACATTTTTCTGACTCAGCAACCAATCGACTGTCGCCAGCAGTTCCATCCCAAATGGAGACTCAAAACCATCAATCAACTCGGCGGTGCACTCCAAGGCTTGTGAGTACTCTTTGGCCTCTGTGTTGAGGTAGGTTTGGAGAAAGGCTTTACGGTCTTGGTCAAACCAGATGACATCGCTGATTTCCGCATCGCTGATGCGCTTATCGCAATGCAGATAACTACCATCCAGATTGTTAAGCAGATGCTCCAACCGATTGGCATACGGCCCGTACTTGTGAGCAACGAACTTCAGGTCCAGCGGGTTCTTGAGGCCTGGCCGCTTTTCAATAGTGCGTTCCAGGAACCAAGCGAGCTTCTGAATCTCAAGCAAGCTGCATTCCATACCTAACACCCAGTACCGCCGCACCAGTTCAGCAATCAGTGCGCGGGCCGGTGTGAGTTTCTCAACGCCGCTGCGTTTGGCGACATTCAGGTATTGATTGGATGGCTCAAATACCAGCACATCGACATCCAGATCACTTAACACATCAACGATCTGCTCGCGAACCTCAGGCCATTTCAGCCCCCCGTTACCCGCACCTAACGGCGGAACAGCCACGGACTTCACATGGTTTTCAATCAGAAAGCGCCGTAGATCAAGCAGGCCTTCGGTTATCCATGCCATCTGCGAAGGTGATCGCCAGTGACGCTTAGTCGGAAAGTTTACGATCCAGCGAGGGCCTTCCAGTTCGTTGACTGCGGTCACGTGAACCTTGCCCGTTTCTACCTCGCCAGCCTTACAGGCCGCTGCGTATAAACGATAGTTCTCTGCAAAGCGCTCTTTGAACATCAGCGCGATGCCTTTACCCATCACACCTACGGTATTCACCGTGTTGACGAGGGCTTCGGTGTTGGCTTCCAGAAGGTTGCCTTGGGTGAACCTGATCATTGGAAATACCATCCCGGACGCGCATGGACGGACAACGTCAGGTCTCGGGCTGCGACGTCCTGTTCTATGCGTTTTTTCGTTGCATCGGTGTAACACATGATGCCAAGGAGTCCTGTAATCGGTAGGTGACGGTGAATTAGCGCCTCGGCCTGATAACGCTCCATTTTGCGAGGGTCATCGGGGTCACGTTTGAAGTCACGTCGTTGAAGGATAGACCAATCGATCTCGTGGAGATTCGCCAGATCACTGTAATAGTCTGTCCAATCCGGGTACGCATGTGCGTTTGTGAAGACGAACGGTAGGCCGAGCTCGGCGACGCGGTGCAAGCTTGAGACGAGAATTACGATCTCGTCATTGCTGCGCTGCTGAACGCTCCACCCAGAGTGAATATTTTTCATCATCACAGAGAAGGGGGTGAAATAGAAGGGTACGTAGTCTGACAAAAAGCCTGCAGGAGCAATTGGGACACAGCGCGTGCGGCGTTTGTCGATTAAATCAACGTTGCCTATGTTCACATACTGCTGAGCCTGCACCTCGGAGCTGGCGCAGTGCAGGCCTTTGTCCAGAATCCAGGGCAGATTGTCGCGATGAACGATCCGCCAGATCAGAGCCTTTTCAGGATTCAGGTTGTTATAAATCATCTAAGAAACATTCCCCGATTCACTCCGATTTGTACATTAACACCGGCCTCGCGCATTTTAGACTCACAGAGGGCTTCTACTTCGGCATTAGAAACAAAAACCTTGAAGAAATCGTTAGGGGGAACTACACCGGGCGACAGGCACTCAGCCATACAGATGCTCTTGCATTGAGGGTCATGCTAGTCCCTGGCATTCATGACCTCCCAGTTAATGGCCTCGAAGCCCTCAGCATAATCGAGCAACTGAATGGAATCGTTAGCCAATGGATGGCGGGGAATGACCTTCCATTGCTTTCTAATTGCCACGTTTCGATGAACTGTGATCACAACAAATTGGGCGTCAGGCCTTCTGCGTTGAACGCTTCCATCGAACGGGTTTGCGGCAAACCAGTGGAAAGGTACGTACTGCTCTAGTGCGAAACCTTGTCGTTTTTTCAGAATCTCGGCATCAGCCACGTCTTCGAACACCCTGAGCTGCGATCGCGGTTTTAGCCCGTTCTGAAAAATACTGCTCAGATTTTCTAGCGACGTGAGGTGATAGAGAAGTTTTTGTTCCCTGATGTCTGCCATATCGGTCTCCTTGACCTATGTATGAGCTGAAGTTGTTTCTTTCCTTATCGCTCACCAGAACGACTAGCCCAGTAAGGTTTGTCAGGATTAGCTGGGTGATTCTATTGTGATATCACTTTTTCTCACAAGCGCCATCCTTATTGCTGAGTGTTATTGAGAAATCAGGCGAATTTGCAGGCAATACAGCGTTCTCGAATTCGTTATGCCAGCAGGTCTGATCTCTTTCATTTGCAGGACGTTTCCTAGAGAATTCCAACCGCTTGCGCCAGCGAAGTTCCGTGACTAGGCTGCGGTCCGTCACTGCATATTCAGTGATCGGGTTTAGTCGCCCGGATTCGATTGGCGCATAAGCAACTCATGAGCCAGGCACCCCTTCGCCTGCATCTTATGGTGGCTGTGCGCAGGGCACCTCCGGGTGCGCCGGGTTTCCAATCGACCGGTCGACTAACCTGCGTACAGCTGCCGCCTTTTGTTTAGTCGCGGGAAGTGGTAGCTCCAAATTATCGATTGGAGTTTTGCTATGGATAACGTTGTTTCGGATTCGCCGTCATCGGGTGTGATCTACCCATTTGTCGTCAATGAAGAGCTGAGCTTTGAGGATGCTTGGGTGCGTGTGGCTGAGTTGCTGCAGTGTGCGGTGGCGACGTCGCAAGTGCTTGGGGAGCCGCTGGCTGCGCCGCAGAGGGCGGTGATGCATTTGGTGGAGGTGGCGAAGATGGTGGCGGATCGGGCTGTGGAGTGTTTGCAGCCTAGGTGACGCGGATCGGAGGCCGGCGGGGCATAAGTGCCTGCCTTTTCGATCATTCAATTGTCCAGCAGATGTTGGACAATTGATCTGAGGTTTTTAAGGGCATTAAAAAGCCGGCTTGTGGCCGGCTTCTCGGGGACTGCCTCAGCTTGTTTTTGACAAACCTCACCAGCCTTCAAATCGCTCAGCCCACATTGCGTCAGGCTGAATAGTAGGGGCATCAGCGGGAACTCCTCCGCATCGCCGAGCAGGGTGGATAGCGCAAAGCCATCCCCTGCCAAATGTGCCGCGCATGATACCCACATTCACCTCAATTGCCCACCTCCGGTTCCGATTTAGAGCCTTCCCAGCCTAATAAATGCTCATCCAGCGGTACCGGTGGGCGGCGGTTATTGAGGGTGGACCACCAGAACACCCAGCCCACGATCTGGAAGTTTTGCTCGAAGCGTTGTTCGTAGGTGAGGTATTCGTCCGGGTGTTCGCTGGCATTGTGGCTACGCATGCGCAAACCCCCGCCCGGGCGGTTGTAGAGGTATTTGATGCGTAGCATGCCGTCGTGTTCGACGGCGTAGATTTCGCCGTCGATGATTTGGGTGCGGCCGCGGTCGATGGCGAGGGTGGCGCCTTGTTGGATGATGTCGATCATGCTGTTGTCGACCATGTAGGCGCCTACCGCGCGGTCGGGGTTTACGTTGAGGGTGTCGAGGGTGTGCAGGGAAACGCGGATGCGTTCGCTTGAGGTGAAGGTGGGGTGGAGGGCGATCTCCACGTCGGTTTTTTCTGGGCGGCAGGCGGGGCCTGTGAGGTATTTGCCAGGTTCTTCGCGGGTGAGGAATGCTTTCCTTGCATCGGGGCCGTCCAGCAGGAAGTTGGCGGGTGGGTGTTTGGGGCCGCGGCCGTCGTGTAACCAGCGGCTGGAGACGCACAGCAGTTCTGCGATCTCGTTGAGTCGGCCCATGGGGACGCCGCGTTTGAACCAGTTGTTCACGTGTTGAGGCGTGACGCCACGGTTCTTGGCGAAGTCGGAGGCGGAAAGATGAACTTCCCGTAATAGCGCTTTTAAACGATCACCTGATGTATTCATAAACGCTGAGTTTACTGGCCGTAAAATCTAATCAAATAAACCATGCGTTGAATTGCGCGCGTAGGATATTGCTTATAGGTCGATTTATCTTTCAATAAGACGGCTTAGTTGAACGCCTTTAATTAAACATTGAACTCAGTGTTTAATTTTTCCCACAAAAAAGCCCCGAATGATCGGGGCTTTTTTTTATTGCCGTGGCAACGGGGTGCGGGTATCAGCCTTTGTAGGCGGCAACCGACTTCATGATCTCGGCGCGGGCGGCGTCTGCGTTGCCCCAACCGTCGATCTTCACCCATTTGCCTTTTTCGAGGTCTTTGTAGTTCTCGAAGAAGTGCTTGATCTGTTCCAGCAGCAGTGGCGGCAGGTCGGTGTATTCCTTCACGTCCACGTACAGCTGGGACAGCTTGTCGTGTGGCACTGCGATGACTTTGGCATCGCCGCCGCCGTCGTCGGTCATGTTCAGGATGCCGACTGGACGCGCACGGATAACCGAGCCTGGGGTAACCGGGTAAGGGGTTACAACCAGCACGTCGAGGGGGTCACCGTCGTCAGCCAGGGTGTTAGGGATGAAGCCGTAGTTGGCCGGGTAGAACATCGGGGTGGCCATGAAACGGTCAACGAACAGGCAGTCGCTGTCTTTGTCGATTTCGTATTTGATCGGCGCGTGGTTGGCCGGAATTTCGATGGCGACGTAGATGTCGTTCGGCAGGTCATTGCCAGCCGGAATCTTGCTGTAGCTCATTGGGCGTTGCCCCCGTAGTTGGCCATGAAACATGGCCGGATTGGCCTAAAAGTGGCGGCGATTATAGGCATATTCTGACGCCGATGCCATGCGCCAGACGTCGCAAGCTCATTCGCCTTGCGCCGGGTAGCGTGGGTCATGGGCTTGCAGTTGGGTCAGGCGGGCCAGGGGATCCTGGCGATAAAAGCGGCTGAGTTGCGCGTACACCTGTGGATAACTGCTGACCAGTAAATCCGGGGCACTGAAAAAATATTCGCTGGTGACGGCAAAGAACTCCGCCGGGTTTTCAGCGGCATAGGGATCGATGGCCGTCTCGGCGTGAGGGTTGGCGTCCAGTTGGCGATTGAGGTCATCAAAGGCGCTTTGCATCACGCTGGCCCATTCCTGCACACGCATGTCGTGGTGCAGCGGCGGCAGGCCGTTGGCGTCGCCGTTGAGCATGTCCAGCTTGTGGGCCAGCTCGTGGATGACCAGGTTGTAGCCTTCCCATTGGCCGCTTGCCAGCACGCCGGGCCAGGCGAGGATCACCGGGCCGTGTTGCCAGGCTTCACCACTGTGCTCGCCGTCCCACTCGTGTTCGACGCCGCTGCTGTCGCGGTGGCGTTGAGGGCTGATGAAGTCGTCGGGGTACAGCACGATTTCGTGGAAGCCCTCGTACCAGTCGAGGTCGCCGAGGTTCATCAGCGGCAATTGCGCCTGGGCGGCGAGCAACAGCCGTTGTTCCTGGTGCAGTTCGACGCCGGGTAGGGCGGTGAGGTGTTTTTCGGCGAGGAACACCACGCAGGCTTCGCGCAGCCACTGGTCTTGCTCGGCGCTGATGCCGTCGAGGAAGCTCAGGTGGTGGCGCACCCGTTGCCAGGTGTCATCGGCAATCGGGTGCTTGGCCAGCAGGCGCCGGCGACGCCAGGCGCTGAGGGACCACACGGGCGGTCAGTGCGGGTTGGTTTCGGAGGAGGTGCGGCTGAAGCGGCTGCGCACGACGCCAATGATCATCGGCACCAGGGACAGCAGGATGATGAACACGACCAGCAGCGACAGGTTCTTCTTGATGAACGGCACGTTGCCGAAGAAGTAACCCAGGGTCACCAGGCCGCCGACCCAGATAACGGTGCCGAACACGCTGAAACCGAAGAAGCGCGGGTACGGCATTTTGGCGATGCCGGCGACGAATGGCGCGAAGGTGCGCAGGATCGGCAGGAAGCGCGCCAGGGTCACGGTTTTGCCGCCGTGCTTGTCATAGAAGTCGTGGGTTTTTTGCAGGTAGTCGCGGCGGAAGATCTTCGAGTTCGGGTTGCTGAACAGGCGCTCTCCGGCCGTTCGTCCTATTACATAGTTGGTGCTGTCGCCGAGGATGGCAGCCAACATCAACAGGCCGCCCAGCAATACCGGGTCCATGCCACCCCCTGCGGCAACGGCACCGGCGATAAACAGCAGGGAATCACCTGGCAGGAACGGCATGACCACAAGGCCGGTTTCACAAAAAATGACCAGGAACAGAATGGCGTAGATCCACACACCATAGTTTCTCACCAGCATGTCGAGATACACGTCGAGATGCAGAATAAGGTCGATCGGGTTGAAATCCATGGATGGCACCTGTGTGGATGGCCCAGCTCAGCAGGCCTGTGCGGGGGCGGCGGGTAGGTAAGACTACAAGTGTATGTCGTGATTCTTACAACCCTGAGAGGTCGGCATTATACGTACTGGCAAGTGAAAAGCGTGTTGGTTTTGTAGCGGGGAGTGTCGCGAAATTGTGAAGCGGTTGGGTTCGGTTCAAATGTGGGAGGGGGCTTGCTCCCGATTGCGGAGTGTCAGCCAATAAACCGGCTGACTGACCTGTCGCCATCGGGAGCAAGTCCCCTTCCACAGGGGATTTTGTGCTGTTCGAGCTTGCTGAATCAGTCCTGACTGATCGGTAACACGTAGTTTTTGAACTCCGTATCTTCGCGAAACCCAATCGACTCATAGGTCTTCTGCGCCACGTCATTGTTGCTGCTGGTCGACACCCGCAGCCGCACCGCGTGGGTCTCCTTGGCCATTTTCTTCGCTGTGCGCATCAAGTTATCCGCCACCAATTGCCGGCGGGCATCTTCGGCCACATAGATGTCGTTGAGAATCCACACCCGCTTGAGCGACAGCGATGAAAAACTCGGGTACAGCTGACAAAACCCCAGTAACCGCTTGTCGTCATCGTCGGCCAGCGCCAGGTAGATCACCGACTCCTTACGCCGCAGGCGCTTCTCCAGGAAAGCCCGCGACGAGTCCGGGAACGGCAAGGCCCCGTAGAACTCGCGGTATTTGACGAACAACGGGGTCAGCAGGTCCAGGTGTTCCAGGGTCGCTTGAGTAATCCGCATGCCAGGCCTCAACTTCCAAATGGGGGGTGACCACACGCGCGGCCGTGACTTGATGCTGCCTAAAGCCGTGAAAAATCGCAATCGTGCCGGGATCAGTCCACAGGAGGACTGAGCAGGAAGTTACCCTTCATCAGGTCCGGGTCGTCGGACTCGATCGTCTGAACCTGAGCCTCGTCCTTGAGGCTGACCCCCGACAACTGCCGGCGACACGCCTCTCGCATCAAGTACAGCAGGCGATGGGCCGCCATGCCATAACTCAAGCCTTCCAGGCGCACATTGGAGATGCAGTTGCGGTACGCGTCGGTGAGGCCGACCTTGGGGTTGTAGGTGAAATACAGGCCCAGGCTGTCCGGCGAGCTGAGCCCCGGCCGTTCGCCGATCAGGATCACCACCATCTTGGCGCCCAGCAGTTGACCGACCTCATCGGCCACGGCCACGCGGCCTTGTTCCACCAGGATCACCGGGGACAAGGACCAGCCTTCGGCGTGGGTTTGTTCTTCCATGCGCGTCAGAAACGGCAGCGTATGTTTATGCACCGCCAGCGCCGACAAGCCATCGGCCACCACCACGGCCAGGTCCACGCCACCCGGATGTGCGGCGGCGTAATCCTTCAGGGCCTGGGCCGACTCATCGCTCAGGCGTCGGCCCAGGTCGGGGCGTTGCAGGTACATATGCCGGTCGGTGGCGGCGCTGTGCAGCAACAGGCTGTCGCGACCGCGTTCGGCCAACTGGCTGCTCAGGCCGCCATGGTCGAAGGGCAAGTGCACGGCGTCCCGCGCCTGGGCGTGGGCGAATTGGAAGTCCAACTGTGCGTTGGTGGGGATGCTGGTGCCGGTGCGACCCAGGGCGATGCGCGCCGGGGTCAGGCGGCGCAGCTCCAGCCATGGATTGTCAGGCAGGTCGAGTTGCATGGGCGGCTCCTTCATCCCAATTGCGCCAAGGCGTGGCGAAAGGCCGGTGGCAGGCTGTTGCCGAAGTGCACCTTGCCGTCGGCTTGCGTAAAGATGCCCATTTTGGCCAGCCATTGTTCAAACTCCGGCGCCGGTTTTAAACCCAATGTCTGGCGGGCATACAAGGCGTCGTGGAACGAGGTGGTCTGGTAGTTGAGCATGATGTCGTCGGAGCCGGGGATGCCCATGATGAAGTTGATCCCGGCCACCCCGAGCAAGGTCAACAGGGTGTCCATGTCGTCCTGGTCAGCCTCGGCGTGGTTGGTGTAGCAGATGTCACACCCCATCGGCACGCCCAGCAACTTGCCGCAGAAGTGGTCTTCGAGACCGGCGCGGATGATCTGCTTGCCGTTGTACAGGTATTCCGGGCCGATAAAACCGACCACGGTGTTCACCAGAAACGGTTTGAAATGCCGGGCCACGGCGTAGGCGCGGGTTTCACAGGTTTGCTGGTCGACGCCAAAGTGCGCGTTGGCCGACAAGGCGCTGCCCTGGCCGGTTTCGAAATACATCAGGTTCTGGCCCAAGGTGCCACGGTTGAGGCTCAAGCCCGCGTCGTAACCCTCCTGCAGCACGCTCAGGCTGATGCCGAAACTGGCGTTGGCCGCCTCGGTGCCGGCAATCGACTGGAACACCAGGTCCAGCGGCACACCCCGGTTGATCGCTTCGATGGAGGTGGTGACGTGAGTCAGCACACAGGCTTGGGTCGGGATTTCGTAGCGTTGGATGATCGCGTCGAGCATTTCCAGCATGGCGCAGATCGAGGCGATGCTGTCGGTGGCCGGGTTGATGCCGATCATGGCGTCGCCGTTGCCGTAGAGCAGGCCGTCGAGAATGCTCGCGGCGATGCCTGCCGGTTCATCCGTGGGATGGTTGGGCTGCAAGCGTGTGGACAAGCGCCCGCGCAGGCCCATCGTGCCGCGAAACTGGGTGACCACGCGGATCTTCTGTGCCACCAGCACCAGGTCTTGCACGCGCATGATCTTGGACACGGCGGCGGCCATTTCCGGTGTCAGCCCCGGCGCCAATGCGCGTAGGGATTGTTCATCGGCAGCGTCGCTGAGCAGCCAGTCGCGCAGGCCGCCGACGGTCAGGTGGCTGACCGGGGCAAACGCCTGCTTATCATGGGTGTCGATGATCAGCCGGGTGACTTCATCGCTTTCATAGGGGATCAGCGCCTCTTCCAGGAAGTGCTTGAGCGCAATATTGGCCAAGGCCATTTGTGCCGCCACCCGCTCGCCGTCGTTCTGTGCGGCGACGCCGGCGAGAAAGTCTCCGGACCGCGCGGGGCTGGCCTTGGCCATCACGTCCTTGAGGCTGTCGAAGCGGTAGGTTTGTGCACCGACCGCGTGGGAAAAGCTTGCCATACAGTGTCTCCTTGGTGACGCGGGCAAAGCTGGGTAAGGCGCCCGCGTCGAGGTTTACGGCAGTCAGTGCAAGGCGGCCTCTGCGGCCTGGATCGCCGCGAATTCTTCTTCGGGCGTGCCTGCTACCAAGTGATGCCGGCTGTAGAAAGCAAAGTAAGCAATTAATACTCCATAGATGATCGCGGCGCCAATGACCACGCGCGGATCGACCAGGAACCCCGCCACCACTGCCACGCAGGCCAGCACCAGCGCTACGCCCGAGGTGAAGATGCCGCCTGGCGTGCGGTACGGGCGGTCCATTTTGGGGCGACGAATGCGCAGGGTGATGTGTGCAGCCATCATCAGCACGTAGGAAATGGTCGCGCCAAACACCGCCACCAGGATCAGCAGGTCGCCCTGGCCGGTCAGCGACAGGCCGAAGCCGATGAGGCCGGGAATCACCAGCGCCAACACGGGCGCCTTGCTCTTGTTGGTCTGGGACAGTTTGCGCGGCAGGTAACCGGCGCGGGACAAGGCGAAGATCTGCCGCGAATAGGCGTAGATGATCGAGAAAAAGCTGGCGATCAAGCCCGCGAGGCCCACCAGATTGACGAAGCTGCCCATCCAGGTCGAACCGCCGTAGGACAACGCCAAGGCTTCAACCAGCGGGTTGCCGGATTTGATCAGTGCATAAGTGCCCGCGCCGCCCGGTGCGATCACCAGGATCAACAAGGCGAAGCTGGTCAGCACCACAATGGCGCCGATCAGGCCCCGAGGCAGGTCGCGCTTGGGGTTCTTGGTTTCTTCGGCGGCCAGGGGCACGCCTTCTACCGCCAGGAAAAACCAGATCGCATAGGGGATCGCTGCCCACACGCCGACGTAGCCGAACGGCAGGAAGCTGCTGGCGCCCTTGGCCTCGGTCACCGGAATGTCCAGCAAGTTGGCGACGTTGAAGTGCGGCACCATCGACACCAGGAACACGCCCAAGGCAATGGCCGCAATGGCGGTGATGACAAACATCAGCTTCAAGGCTTCACCGACGCCAAAAATATGGATGCCGATAAAGATGATGTAGAACGCCAGGTAAATCATCCAGCCGCCGATGCCAAACAGCGACTCGCAATACGCGCCGATAAATACGGCAATGGCGGCGGGGGCGATGGCGTATTCGATCAGGATCGCGGTGCCGGTGAGGAACCCGCCCCAGGGGCCAAAGGCGCTGCGGGCAAACCCGTAGCCGCCACCGGCGGTGGGGATCATCGAAGACAGTTCGGCCAGGGAGAAGCACATGCACAGGTACATCGTGGCCATCAGTAGGGTGGCGAGGAACATGCCGCCCCAGCCACCTTGGGCCAGGCCGAAGTTCCAGCCGGCGTAGTCGCCGGAGATCACGTAGGCAACGCCAAGGCCCACCAGAAGCACCCAGCCGGCGGCGCCTTTTTTCAGTTCGCGTTGTTGGAAATAGTGGGAGTCGACTTTTTCGAAGTCGACGGAAGATCCAGTCGGTTCGCTAGGCATGAAGAAGTACCTTTCATTGTTATTGTTTTTTAACTCGGCCTCTGTGTGCCGAATGCACTGGGCAAGTACTTATGAAGATCTAAATGTGAGAGGGGACTTGCCCCGATAGCGATGTGTCGGTCACATAACTGTTGGCGGGCCCACTGCTATCGGGAGCAAGCCCCCTCCCTCATTTGATTGCATTTCAAAGGTGGGAGGGGGTTGTTAGTTAGAAGAACCCGAGTGGATTAATGTCGTAGCTCACCAGTAAGTTCTTGGTCTGCTGGTAGTGATCCAACATCATCTTGTGCGTCTCACGGCCCACGCCAGACTTCTTGTAACCGCCAAACGCGGCATGCGCCGGGTACAGGTGGTAGCAGTTGGTCCACACGCGACCCGCCTTGATCGCCCGGCCCATGCGGTAGGCGCGGTTGATGTCGCGGGTCCACAGGCCGGCACCGAGGCCGAACTCGGTGTCGTTGGCGATCGCCAAGGCTTCGGCTTCGTCCTTGAAGGTGGTGATGCTCACCACCGGGCCGAAGATTTCTTCCTGGAACACGCGCATTTCGTTGGTGCCCTTGAGCAGGGTCGGTTGGATGTAATAGCCGGTGGACAGGTCGCCGGCGAGTTTTTCCACCTTGCCGCCGGTCAGCAGTTGCGCGCCTTCACCTTTGGCGATTTCCAGGTAGGACAGGATCTTGTCGAACTGCTGCTCGGACGCCTGGGCGCCGACCATGGTGTCGGTGTCCAGCGGGTCGCCACGCTTGATCGACTCGACCTTCTTCATCACCACTTTCATGAAGTCGTCGTAGATCGACTCTTCAACCAGCGCACGCGATGGGCAGGTGCACACCTCGCCCTGGTTGAAGAACGCCAGCACCAAACCTTCGGCGGCTTTTTCGATGAATTGCGGTTCGGCTTTCATGATGTCGGCGAAGAAAATGTTCGGCGACTTGCCGCCCAGCTCAACGGTAGACGGAATGATGTTCTCGGCCGCCGCATGCATGATGTGTGAGCCCACTGGCGTTGAGCCGGTGAAAGCGATCTTGGCGATGCGTTTGCTGGTGGCCAGGGCTTCGCCGGCTTCTTTACCGAAACCGTGCACCACGTTCAGCACGCCAGGCGGCAGCAGGTCGCCGATCAGTTCCATCAGCACGTTGATGCCCAGCGGGGTTTGCTCGGCGGGCTTGAGTACCACGCAGTTACCGGCGGCGAGGGCCGGGGCGAGTTTCCACGCGGCCATCAGCAGCGGGAAGTTCCACGGGATGATCTGGCCGACCACGCCCAGCGGTTCGTGGAAGTGGTAGGCGGCGGTGAGTTCGTTGATTTCGGCGCTGCTGCCTTCCTGGGCGCGGATGCACCCGGCGAAGTAGCGGAAATGGTCGGCGGCCAGCGGGATATCGGCGTTGAGGGTTTCCCGCACGGCCTTGCCGTTGTCCCAGGTTTCGGTGATGGCCAGCAGCTCGAGGTTCTGTTCGATGCGGTCGGCGATTTTCAGCAACACCAGCGAGCGGTCCTGGGCCGAGGTCTTGCCCCAGGCGTCGGCGGCGGCATGGGCAGCGTCGAGGGCTTTGTCGATGTCTTTGGCAGTGGAGCGGGGGAAGTCGGCGATAGGCTTGCCGTTGACCGGCGACGTATTGGTGAAATAGTTGCCATCGACCGGCGCGACGAATTCGCCACCGATGTAGTTGCCGTACTTGGCCTTGAACGAAACGATCGCGCCTTCAGTACCGGGGTGTGCATAACGCATGGTAGGCATCTCCTGCTTTTATGTTTATTGGAGTACAGCGCGGCAAGCCGCTTGATAAAGCGTAGAGCAAGGGTTGGGCCACCGTTGTGCGGGCCAGGTAAATCAAGGGGTTGGATTGTGTTACCGCGCGTGGCTGTCACGGGCTCGATACAGGCTGTGTGACAAGTTGTGCCATAAACGGTACAGCCTGTGACCGGTGGGTCGGGCCGGGATTGCAATGGGGGGATGGGTGGGGGATGCTGGGCGTTCTCACGCAGGGAGAATAATAAGAAAATGCATAACGATCATTTCAGTCGCCACGCCCAGCAAGTCTTGACCGTCACCCGCGGGCAAGACCCTTCCCAAGGCCCCGGCAGCGATCCGTCCATCGCCCGCTCCTGGCTGCGTTGCCTGGAGGACTACCACCTCGACCCTGCGCTGACTATCGCCCCCACCGTGCTTGAACACGGCCGCCTGCTGGAGAGCCGCGAGCGCCTGCAACAGGTGCTGCAGATTGCCGGCAGTGAGATGAACAGCCTGCATCAGCAACTTTCGGGTGCCGGCCACGCCGTGCTCCTGACCGATGCGCGCGGGGTGATCCTCAACTGTGTTACGGCGCCGTCCGAGCGCAAGATCTTCGAGCGCGCCGGGCTGTGGCTGGGTGCCGATTGGAGCGAAGCCTGCGAAGGCACCAATGGCATCGGCACTTGCCTGGTGGAACGCCAATCCTTGACGATCCACCGTGATGAGCATTTTCGTGGGCGCCATACAGGGCTGACCTGTTCTGCGAGCCCGGTGTTCGACCCGCACGGTGAACTGCTGGCCGTGCTGGACGTGTCTTCGGCGCGCGAAGCGGTGTCGCGCCAGAGCCAGTTCCACACCATGGCGCTGGTCAATCTTTCAGCGAAGATGATCGAAAGTTGCTACTTCCTGCGGCACTTCGAACAGCATTGGCTGCTGCGCTTTCATTTGCAGGCAGAATCCGTGGGGCTGTTCAGCGAGGGGCTGTTGGCATTCGATGGCGAAGGGCGCATATGCGCGGTGAACCAGAGCGCGTTGAACCTGCTGGGGCAGAGGCGTGACGGCTTGCTGGGGCAGCCGGTGGAGGCGTTTTTCGATTGCTCGCTGGATCAGTTGCTCGGGCGCGCCAGTGCGAGTGCCACGGCCAGTTGGCCACTGCGTACGCGCGATGGTCGGCATTTGTTCGCGGCCTTGCGCGGGCAGGCGCGTGGTCACACCGCAGCGCTCTCCAAGCCGGCTCCCGCGCCATCGCGCTTGCCCGGCATCTGCATGGGCGATCCGGCCTTGCAAAACGATTTTCGTAAAGCCGTGCGCGTCTTCGAGCGTGACGTACCGTTGTTGATCAATGGTGAAACCGGTTCGGGCAAGGAGGCGTTCGCCAAGGCCGTGCACCACGCCAGCCAACGTGCCGACAAGGCGTTTGTCGCGCTCAACTGCGCGTCCATTCCGGAAAGCCTGATCGAAAGCGAACTGTTCGGGTATCGCGGCGGGAGCTTCACCGGCGCGCGTAAAGAAGGCATGCAGGGCAAGTTGCAACAGGCCGACGGCGGCACGCTGTTCCTGGACGAGATCGGCGATATGCCGCTGGCGTTGCAGACCCGGCTATTAAGGGTTCTGGAAGACCGGATGGTGGTGCCCCTCGGCGGTGAGCCTCTGGCGGTGAACGTTAGAATTATCAGCGCGACTCACCGTGACTTGCTGGGGCGTGTTGAGGACGGCAGCTTCCGCGAAGATTTGTACTACCGGCTCAATGGCCTGGAAGTCGGCCTGCCGCCGTTGCGTGAACGCAGTGACAAATCCAGCCTGCTGGATTTCCTGCTGGCCGAAGAGTCCGCCGGGCAAGCCGTCAGTCTCGAACCGGCCGCGCGTCAGACATTGCTGGCTTTTACCTGGCCTGGCAACGTTCGTCAGATGCGCACGGTATTGCGCACACTGGTGGCGCTTTGTGATGACGGCAGCATCAGGCTGGTGGATCTGCCTGCGTTGTTGCGCCAGGCCCCGGTGCAGAAGGTCAGCGAGTTGCCGCTCAATGATGCCGAACGCCAAACGTTGCTGGCGGCGCTGGAGGGCCAGCACTGGCGTATGACGCAGACGGCCGAGCACTTGGGCGTCAGCCGCAATACCTTGTATCGCAAGTTACGCAAACATGGGATTTCGCGTTCCGCAGCGGTGTAAGTTTGAGGGCTGGTTTTTAGTGACTGTACGTGTAGGTGTTCAGGCTTTGAGGTTGTCAGCCACCCGGGACTTTTATTGTTAAGTTGGAAATACCGTGCGCGTTAAGTTGGACTGCTCTGACAGGAACGGTTGAGCGCAAGTTGCACACTCAAATAGGGCAACTGCAAAGGGTGTTTCAAACAATAAAAGCCATTGGGTGAACATGATGAACATTACAACAACAACAGCCGTTCCTTTCATTCCTCCGCAACCCACTCCGGTGGAGACGCCCTCAGCGCCCACCGCGGTCTACAACCACGACGACTCAGACGAACCGTTAACGCGCAGTAAACGAGCGATAAAAGGGCTTCCGTGGCCTGGACGAAGGCTGCCTTCAACCCCATCGATCCCTTCGTCCGCAGGAGTCCCGTCTGCTCCCAGGCCGCCGACGCCAGCGCCCAAACCGTTGCCCAAGCCCGGCCCCTCCGTAAAGCCTGCTCCACCTCCGTTGGGGGAGCGGTTCAAGGGCGCGGCGCAGGCGGCCATTCTTGCCAATAAAATCAAGGCAAATGATGCGGTGGTCATGGCGAACCTGCGCAAGCAGGCGCCTCTCAGTGTCGCCGAGGCCGCCAAGCGCCTGATCGACGCAGAGAGCTTGGTCAAGTCCGGGGTGATTGCCACGGGGCCCAGCGCCAGCCGCGTCGCCCGTGACGCATTTATCAGTGCGGGTATCACCGGGCTGGTCAGCGCCCCCGCCAACGTCGCAGCCTATGCGGGGTCTGTCGCCACCGGGGAGGCGATCAAATCCAGCTATGCCCCAGGCGTCTTGCCTCCGCCTTATCTGCCGCCTGCGGGCGGCCAGCCCAAGGCCCCGGCTTCAGCTTCGCCAACCGAGTCCGCTCCGTTGCCGGCAGACTCGATCAAAGCGCAACTGGATGAAGTCGAAATGAAGTTATTGGGTATGGCCACTACGGTGATGTTTATTCTTGGGGATACCAGTAGTGTCTTTACCAAAAATGAAACCTGGCCCGCCGATAATGCCGGTCGCTTGAGTAATTTCGAGAAGTTGCTTGCTGTCTCAGAGCAGCAGTTAAAAAAAGCTGCTCGGCAGAATAAGCTTGTGTTTAAGCCTTATAAACCTGATGAGCCCATACCGACGGAGGCGAAAGAGCGCCTCGCCCTGATTGAGAAGAAGTTTGGGCGTATGACTGAAACTTATGACACGTTGCGTTTCGTGGCCGCGATGAAAGACAGCGAAAAGAAATCTCAACTCACCGCTTGAGCAGGGCTGGCGTCGAGCGCAAGCACCCAGGTGCTCTTCGCTCGGCCCCGGGCCGCATATAAAGGTGCGATTTCCCCCTCCCTGCGCTAACCTGCCTCGATGTTTTACGAGGTCGACTATGCACATTCATATTCTCGGTATTTGCGGCACATTCATGGGCTCGATGGCGGTTCTGGCCAAAGAGCTGGGCCATCATGTCACCGGCTCCGACGCCAACGTTTACCCGCCCATGAGCACGCAACTCGAGGCCCAGGGCATTGAACTGACCCAAGGCTACGACCCGGCACAATTCGACCCGGTCCCGGACCTGGTCGTGATCGGCAACGCCATGGTGCGTGGCAACCCGGCGGTCGAATACGTACTGAACAAAGGTTTGCCTTATGTCTCCGGCCCGCAGTGGCTGGCCGACCATGTGTTGCAAGGCCGCTGGGTGCTGGCCGTCGCCGGTACTCACGGCAAGACCACCACCAGCAGCATGCTGGCCTGGGTGCTGGAGCATGCGGGCATGAGCCCGGGCTTCTTGATTGGCGGCGTGCCGCAGAACTTCTCGGTGTCGGCGCGCCTGGGCGATACGCCCTTTTTCGTGATTGAGGCCGATGAGTACGACAGTGCCTTTTTCGACAAGCGCTCCAAGTTCGTTCACTACCGCCCGCGTACGGCGATCCTGAATAACCTCGAGTACGATCACGCGGACATCTTCCCTGATCTGCCGGCCATTGAGCGGCAATTCCACCACTTGGTGCGCACTATCCCGAGCGAGGGTCTGGTGATTCACCCGACCACCGAGCCGGCGTTGCAACGCGTGATCGACATGGGCTGCTGGACTCCGGTGCAGACCACCGGCGCGGGCGGGCAGTGGCAGGTCAAGTTGCTGAGCGAAGACGGTTCCCGGTTTGAAGTGCTGTTCGAAGGCGAGGCCCAAGGCATCGTCGATTGGGGCATGACCGGCCAGCACAACGTTGCCAACGCGTTGGTGACCCTGGCAGCGGCACGGCATGTTGGCGTGGTGCCGGCCATGGGTATTGCGGCATTGAGCGCATTCAAAAGCGTGAAGCGCCGCATGGAGAAGGTCGCCGATGTGAATGGGATTACCATCTACGACGACTTTGCCCACCACCCGACGGCGATTGCCACCACCCTGGATGGTCTGCGCAAGCGCGTGGGGGATGCCCAGATCATCGCCGTCGTGGAGCCGCGCTCCAATTCCATGAAGCTGGGCGCGCACCGCGATGGCTTGCCGGAAAGCGTCAACGATGCCGACCAAGTGGTGTGGTACGCACCGGCCAATCTCGGTTGGGACCTGCCTGCGATTGCCGCGCTGTGCACTGTGCCGTCGCGGGTGTGTGACTCCTTGGACGCCATCATTGAGCACGTGAAACACCTGGCCAAGCCGGGGACCCACGTGGTCATCATGAGCAACGGCGGCTTTGGGGGCCTGCATGGCAAATTGGCCGAGGCACTGAAATGAGTGGCCCCGAACGCGTCACCTTGGCGATGACCGGCGCATCCGGCGCGCCTTATGGCCTGCGCCTGCTGGATTGCCTGGTGCGTGAAGACCGTGAGGTGCACTTCCTGATATCCAAGGCGGCGCAGTTGGTGATGGCCACTGAGACGGATGTCGCGCTCCCTGCCAAGGTGCAGACGATGCAAGCCTTCCTCACGGAGTACACCGGTGCGGCGGCGGGGCAGATCAAGGTCTACGGCAAAGAAGACTGGATGTCGCCGGTGGCCTCCGGCTCCGGTGCGCCGGCTGCGATGGTGGTGGTGCCGTGTTCCACCGGCACGTTGTCGGCGATTGCCACGGGGGCCTGCAATAACCTGATCGAGCGAGCGGCGGACGTAACCTTGAAGGAGCGTCGCCAATTGATCCTGGTGCCGCGCGAAGCACCGTACTCAAGCATTCATCTGGAACACATGCTCAAGTTGTCGAACATGGGTGTGACCATCTTGCCGGCCTCGCCGGGCTTCTATCACCAGCCGCAGACCATCGATGACCTGGTGGACTTCGTGGTGGCGCGTATTCTCAACCTGCTCAATATTCCCCAGGACATGCTGCCGCGTTGGGGCGAGCACCATTTGAGCAGTGATGAATAAGGCGCTGCTGGTCTTGCTGGCCTTGCAACTGACGGGCTGCGCCACCGCCCGTACGCTGGATGCTGCACAACCGGGCGCGCCCGTGGTGTATGCCGGCACGCGCCTGGATTTGTATGCGATCGATGGCGGCTGCTGCGCCAAGGACCGCTTTGGTGCCGAGGCGCCGCGCTATCCCCATGTCGACCTGCCGGCCAGTGCGTTGCTCGATACCTTGCTGTTGCCACTGTCAGTGTTGACGGTACTGGGGGTAGGGTTCAACGCGACGGGCGGGCTCTAATGTGGTGGCTTGCTCCCGATAGCCGTGTGTCAGTCAACTCATTGAGTGACTGGTCCACCGCTATTGGGGCATAGGTATCTACACAACTTTTGACGGCAGTCATATTCCCCTGTGGCAAGCCCCCTCCCACATGTTGCCTGGTGTTGAGCCTTACTTACCGAGCTTGCGCAACTCATCCGACTCCACCACGCGCACGCCGTCCTGCTCTTCCAGCGCCAGGCGCCACATGGCGCGGGCCAGTTCGCAGACTTCAATGCCGCGATACTTGCCTGGAATCAGCCGTGACAGCGGCCCGGCCAATTGCTCGGCCAAGCGCGGCTCCAGTCGTTCCCCAAGCAACAGCGATGGCCGCACGATGGTCAATTGTGGCCAGCCCTGTGCTCTCAGCGCCTGTTCCATCTCGCCTTTGACTCGGTTGTAGAAGATCGAGGATTTCGGGTCGGCGCCAATGGCGCTGATGACGATCAGGTGCCGCGCGCCCATTTCCCGTGCGCGCTTGGCGAAGGCCACCACCATGTCGAGGTCGACGGCGCGGAAGGCGGCTTCGGAACCCGCCTGCTTGATGGTGGTGCCCAGGCAGCAGAAAGCGATATCCACCTGGCCGCTCAGTTGCGGCAGGAACACGGCGGGGTCACCTACGGGGTTTTCCAGGTGAGGGTGTTCGGCCAGCGGTTTGCGGCTTGGCGCCAGAACGCGGGTCACCGTGGGCTCATTGAGCAAGCGGTCCAGCAGGTGCTCGCCCGTCAGCCCGGAAGCGCCGGCAAGCAGAATATGCTGAGGTGTCAGGTACATGGTCTTTCCCCCTTGTTACACGTTACAGCTTAGTTGCCTTTGGCTTCCTTGCTATTCATTGAGACGCTTTCGAGCGCCTTTCGTGCCTGCTGTTTACGTAATAATTGCCAGTGGGCGACCACGCCTTTGGGCGCCCAGATCTGCGGTTCGGAGGCTTCGAAGTTGTCCGCCTGTTCGCGTTCGGCCACATGCAGTTGCGCCAGTTTGAAGGCTTGCTGCAAGTCATCGGTCTGGTTGAAGGCTTGGGCGAAAAGGGCGTCGCCGAAATAGGTGAAGTCGGCCTCTTCGGAGCAACCGAAGGACACGCGGTCAGCCCGTGAGGCGGTCATGATCAGGGTGTGCTCATCTTTGAGCGCGGGGATGAAACCACCGGAGTAACAGGCGGAAATCACGATGATCTTGTCGCGGTTTTTCAGCGGCGCCAGCACGGCGGCCAGCTCATCGGCCGGCAGGTCGGCCAGCTCCATGCGCGGCTGGTCCAGCACCAGTTCGTGTTCGTGGGTGCCGTGGCTGGTCATATAGATGAATACCAGGTCCTGCGGCCCGGTGCGCTCGGCCAGGGTTTGTACGGCACGGCGCAGGCTTTCGCGGGTGGCGAGGGGGCGGTCGGCAATATGGTCGCGGTGGTTGACCAAGCGGATCTGCCCACGCGCACCGAAGCGGGTGGCAAGCATGTTGCTGACGTAATCGGCTTCGCGCAGGAACACGCTTTGCTTGCCGTCGCCGGCCAGCACCAGGGTGTACAGCTCGACGGCGGCGCTCGACTGGGGCACCGCCGCGAGGGCGTCCTCGAGCAGACGACCCTGGGCCAGTACGCCGGTTTCCAGTGGGTCGGGCAGCAGCTTGCCATCGGCATCGCGCACACGCATGCCATTGATCCAGGTGCCGGCCTGCACGGTGCCGTCGGTGAGTACGAGCGTGCCGCGGCCCTGGTAGCTGTCGCTGTCGAAACCGCCGATATAGAAGCTGCCATCGGTAAGGTTCAGGCGACCTTCGCCGGTAAAGCGCCAGTCACTGAATTGGCCGACGTAGTGGCTGCCGTCGACCCCGATCAACTCGCCCTTGCCGCTGAGTGCGCCTTCCTTGAACTGGCCGATCCAGACATCGCCGTCGGCGTTTTCATAGCGGCCTTTGCCGTTGAGCTGGTTCTGTTTGAACTGGCCGACATAGATGTCGCCCTCGGCGCTGTTGAAGGTGCCGTTGCCTTCCAATTGGCCATCGACAAAGTGACCGCTGAACTGGTTGCCACTGTCGTCGTTGCGCTGGCCTTCGCCATTGGGTTTGCCGTGGGCGAACTGGCCCTGGTATTGGCTGCCGTCTGCCAGCTCCAGGCGGCCGAGGCCGGAGTACTGGTCGTCCTTGAATTCGCCGCGATAGGTCATCTGCCCTTCTTTGAGGGTGCCTTCGCCGTTGCGTCGACCGTTCTTGAAACCGCCGACGTAGCTGCTGCCCGACGTGGTCAGGCTGCCCTGGCCGTCAAACAGCCCCTGCTGGAACTGGCCTTTGTAGACTTCGCCATTGCTGCCGTGCCATTCGCCCTGGCCGTGCCACTGGCCTTTGTCGAACTGGCCGGCATACCAACTGCCGTTGGGGTAGTCCACGCGGCCCTGGCCTTGCAGTAAACCGTTGACCACATCACCACGGTAGCGGCCGCCATCGGGCAGGCGCGCATCGGGCGGCAACAGCGATTCGCCGTCTCCGCAAGCGGTGAGCAACAGGGCAAGGGCAAGGGGAGCGAGTGGGCGCATAGCGGGATCCGGATAATTGAGCGCCGAGTATGCCGCAGCCGGGAGATTCATACATAAATTTACATACACTGTGGCAAGGTTTATTACCTCGCCACAGGCGCAGCCTTACACGAAGCAGAGTGACAGCGACTCAGCAATATAAGCGGGTTTCTCCTGGCCTTCGATTTCCAGGGTGGCAGTGGCCTTGAATAGCCATTGGCCAGGTTTTTTCTCGCTGACATCGGTGAGCGTGACGTTCAGACGAACCCTGGAGTCGACCTTCACCGGCTGGATAAAACGCACGCTGTCCAGGCCATAGTTGACGGCCATCTTCAGGCCCTCGGGCATGATCAGGATGTCTTCCATCAGCTTGGGCATCAGTGACAGCGACAGGAAACCGTGGGCGATGGTACTGCCGAATGGCGTCTTGGCGGCCTTGACCGGGTCGACGTGGATGAACTGATGATCGCCAGTGGCCTCTGCAAACAGGTTGATGCGGGCCTGATCGATGGTGAGCCACTCGGAACGTCCCAGTTCCTTGCCGACATAATCTTTGAGCTGCGCTACAGGTACATAGGGCATTGCGTCTCTCCTTGGTCCATCGGTTTTTATAGGTGTGCCAGGTCCATGTTAGATCATCACGGGCAACCAGCTCGGTCAACCCACCATGCTTTTGGCGAATGCCGGTGTATAGGGCGGCCATGCTTATAATGCGGGCGAGCGTTGAGGGGAGAGAAAGATGCTGCTGCGTGGCCTGACCTGGCTGGTGCTGTTTCAACTGATCGGCACGGCGATCAATCATTTACTGTTGCCGGTGCTGCCGGGGCCAATCATTGGCCTGCTGCTGATGCTGGGCTTCCTGATCTGGCGCGGCGAAGTCGGCGAGCCCCTGAGCCTGGCCGCCAGCAGTTTGCTGCGCTATCTGCCGTTGCTGCTCGTGCCGCCGGCCGTGGGGGTGATGGTCTACGCCAGGGACATCGCAGCAGACTTCTGGGCCATCGTCGGCGCGCTGGTGCTGTCACTGGTGATCGCCATGGGCGTCGTTGGCGTGCTGATGCAGCACCTGGTCAAGCGCCAGGCGCGGCGGGAGGAAGGGCAATGACCGTCGATTGGCAAGGTGCGTGGGCAGCGGTGATTCATCATCCGCTGTTCGGTATCGGTATCACCCTGGGCGCCTATCAACTGGTACTGGCGGGGTTCGAGAAAACCCGCTGGATCTTTCTGCAACCGGTGCTGGTGTCCATGCTGCTGGTGATTGGCGTGCTGCTCACCTGCGGCCTGACCTACACCGAATACCGCAAGAGCACCGAGATCATGGGCATCCTGCTCGGCCCCGCGACGGTAGCCCTGGCGGTGCCGCTTTATCTCAACCTGCGGCGCATTCGCCAATTGTTCTGGCCGATTTTTACTACGCTGGTGATAGGCGGGGTGTTGGCCACTGGCCTGTGCGTGTTGTTGGGCGTGTGGTTCGGCGCCGAACACAGGATGCTGATGACCATGGCGCCCAAGTCGGTCACGTCGCCGATTGCCATGCTGGTGGCCGAGCAGATTGGTGGTGTGGCGGCATTGGCGGCGGTTTTTGTGCTGATCACCGGGGTGATTGGCGCGATGATCGGCCCGGCATACTTGTCGCGCCTGGGGGTGCACAGCCCCGAAGCGCGCGGTATGGCGCTGGGCATGACCGCCCACGCCGTCGGTACCTCGGTGGCGCTGCAGGAAAGCGAAGAGTGCGGCGCCTTCGCGGCGTTGGCCATGAGTCTGATGGGCGTTGCCACGGCGGTTTTCCTGCCGTTGGCGGTGTCGGTTATTGTTTAATCCGGATTTAAGGAAACCTCTATGAGTCTGGCGCTGTTCCCGCTCAACACCGTGTTGTTCCCAGGCTGCACCCTCGATTTGCAACTGTTTGAGGCGCGCTACCTGGACATGATCAGCCGTTGCATGAAAAAGGGCGAAAGCTTCGGCGTGGTGTGCATCCTCGACGGCAAGGAAGTGGGCGTGGCCCCGGACGGCTACGCGTTGATCGGCTGTGAAGCGCTGATTCGTGACTTCAAGCAACAAGACAACGGCCTGCTGGGGATTCGTGTTGAAGGCGGCCGTCGTTTCCGTGTGCGCGATGCCGGTGTGCAGAAGGACCAGTTACTGGTGGCCGAGGTGCAGTGGCTGGAAGAGTTGCCGGACCAGGCGCTGGAAGAAGAGGATGCCGACCTGTTGGCGTTGCTCCAGGCCCTGGCCGAGCACCCGATGGTTGCCTCCCTGGACATGGGTACCCACGCCGACGGCCAGCAATCCCTGGGCAATCAGCTGGCTTACCTGCTGCCGTTCACCGAGGCCGACAAGATCGACCTGCTGCAACTCGACGATCCGCAGCAACGGCTGGATGCGATCCAGATGTTGCTGGATGAGTTGCAAGGTGAACTGTTCACCTGAGGTTAGGAATTGTCTGACGTAAGTTTCAGACATTGTTTGATGGTCCCCACTGCGATGCCTGCAATATTTCCGAGCTCGTACTGATGATCGGAGAGCAACAATGATTCGGCTAACGCAATCAGAGCAGGCAGTTTGGGACGATTTTTTTGTCAGCGTGACCACGCAACTGCTCCAGCAGGACGCAATGCGAGGCTCGGAATACATCGCCGAGCGCGCTGCTGATATTGCCGATGAGATGCTACTGGAGCGACGCGAACGGTGCGTTGAACGCCGATCCGCGTCCGTGGAGTGGATCGGCCCGGCCAAGGATCAGTAGGCATACCTGAGCAGTGCGTGGGGCGTGCCGGTAAAGGCGATAACGCCGAGCACCACCACCACGGGCGGCAATACCAGCCACCAGGCTTTGTGCGGCATGGGTGGCAATGGGCTGCGGTATTGGCTCGCGGTCAGGCTGAATGCGCAGACGGTCATTGCCAGCAGCGTGCCGGCGAGGATGTCGGTCGGCCAGTGAGCGCCAAGGTAGACCCGCGAGAGCGCAATGAACGCCGCAGGGATGCAGCCGAGCAGCAGCCAGGTCAGGCGCAGGCGCGTG
The DNA here is from genome assembly GCF_023242475.1 of Pseudomonas sp. MWU15-20650. Lineage (GTDB taxonomy): Bacteria > Pseudomonadota > Gammaproteobacteria > Pseudomonadales > Pseudomonadaceae > Aquipseudomonas. Next base: position 33,127 of record NZ_JALJFG010000021.1, read on the forward strand.
GGTTGGCCGCGGCCGGCCAGCACGGCGAGTGCCAGAAAGAACGCAAATGCCCCGGAGGCGTGGCCACTGGGCATGCTGAAGCTGGTCAGTGGGTCGGTCAGGATTTCCGGGCGACCGCGGGCAAAAAATAGCTTGGTGCCCGTGTTGATGACCGCCGCGCCGGCCAGCGTCGCGCCGACAAATAGGGCATGGCGCCATTGCCGCGCCAGTAACAGCAGGCCAGTGAACACGGCACTGGCGACAAACATTTTCTTGAACTCACCCAGTTGGGTAATCCGTACCATCACCTCGTCCAGCCACGGGCTGCGATGCTCCTGCACCAGCGCGCTCAGGCCCTGGTCAAAGTGGTTGAGGTGGGGGTAACCGATAAACAGGGCGACCAACAGGGTCAGGCTGGCGCAACCAATCCATAAGGTCGCGCGACGATGGCCGCGCAAGCTGCTGTTCAAGCTCAGCCCCAGCAACACCGCCAAACAGGCCGCGATAATGCCGGCCTCCAGCCAGAAACCCTCAGGCAATGGCAAGCGGAACGCGGCACCGGTGGCCCAGCCCGGCAGCAGATAAGCCACCGACCAACCTGCAGCGGCAATAATGCTCACGGCAGCGAAGCGTGGGAACGGCATGTCGCACATGCCGGCGACCATCGGCAGCATGGGGCGCAGCGGGCCAATGAAACGTCCCACCAGCAGGCTGGCGATGCCGTACTTATGAAAGTAGGTTTCTGCGCCAGCCATCCATTCCGGGTGATGGCGCAGGCCGGGCAGGCGGCGGATGTTCTGATGGAAATGCCGGCCCAGATAGTAGGAAACCCCATCGCCCAATAAGCCGCCGAGGAATCCCAGCAGCAGGGTTTCACTCAAGGACAGCGTGCCGCTGCCGGCCAGCGCGGCAATCGCGAACAGCAGCACCGTACCCGGTACGATCAGCCCGGCAATGGCCAGGCATTCCACGCACGCAACGATAAACACCGCCACTGCCAGCCATTGCGGGTTCAGGGTCAACCAGCCGGTAATGCTATCGAGCCATTGGCCCATAAATCGTTACTCCATCACCACAGGTTCAAATCAAAAAATAATCGCGGCCTTCGACCTGGCCTCGGCGTAGCGGGTTCCGTGTGCAGTAGGGCGCGAAGCCCGCATCGACAAAGCGATACATCAGGTGCTCATCGCGCCCGCTGGGGATACCCAGCCGTGTGGTCTGAATGATCTGCGTGGGCGCCTGGCCCACATCTTCGACATACAGCAGGTCCTGATCGAAGCGCTTGGCGTCCCACACCGGCACCTTCAAGCCCAGCGCCTTGCACAGCAAGGTCTGGCCGGCACACAGCTTTTGCGTGGGGCGTGGGCTGCCATCGGCGTTCGGGTTGTTCAACAGCATCTGGGCCAGGCTGGCCTGGCCGGACACTTCATCAACCCACGGGTACGCCGATTTGATCAGCACGGCATTGCCTGGACCCTGGGCGCTGAAGTTCAGCGAATCACCGCCACGGGCGTAGTACATGTAGATATGTCCGCCATCCAGAAACAAAGCCTTACGCTTTTCCGTATACCCCAGGGAGGCGTGGCTGCCTTTTTCGGCCTCGTAATAGGCTTCTGTTTCAATAATTCGCGCTGAAAGCCACAGATCTGCGACACGATGGCGAATGACTTTTCCGAGTAATTCTCGCGCAAGCAGTTGCGCATCTCGGTCGAAGAAGCCGTCGGGCAGGGCGCTGGCGGGGAGTTTGGGCAAGGAACTGGGCATGGCGGTCAGGGGTTAATACAGCTAAATGTGACGGAATCATAACAACTCCCACCTTAATTACCGCTGAACCTCAGGTTTTTACAGTTCATTTCGACCATCCGCCCCTCACCGCTGTCAGTCGCGCTGCGTCGCAGCTATAATCTGCCGCTTTCCTCTTTGCCAAGACTCCCTGACCATGACTGAGTCCGTTCTTGACTACATGACCCGCCTGGGTCGCGCTGCCCGTCAGGCCTCGCGGTTGATCGCCCGTGCGAGCACCGCGCAGAAGAACCGTGCCCTGCTGGCTGCCGCCGATGCTCTGGATGCTTCGCGCTCCGAGTTGACCGCCGCCAATGAACTGGACTTGGCCAATGGCCGTGCCAATGGTCTGGAGCCGGCCCTGCTCGATCGCCTGGCGCTGACCCCGGCACGTATCGACGACATGATCGAAGGTTTGCGCCAGGTGGCCAAGCTGCCTGACCCTATCGGTGAAATCCGCGATATGCGTTACCTGCCGTCCGGCATTCAGGTGGGTAAGATGCGCGTGCCCCTGGGGGTGATCGGCATCATCTATGAGTCGCGTCCGAACGTGACCATCGACGCTGCGAGCCTGTGCCTCAAGTCCGGCAACGCCACCATCCTGCGTGGCGGTTCCGAAGCGATCAATTCCAACCGTGCCATTGCCACCTGCATCCAGCAGGGCCTGGCCGTGGCCGAGTTGCCGGCCGAAGTGGTGCAAGTGGTGGAAACCACCGACCGCGCCGCTGTTGGCGCCTTGATCACCATGCCGGAATTCGTCGACGTGATCGTGCCGCGCGGTGGCAAGAGCCTGATCGAGCGCGTCAGCCGCGATGCCAAGGTGCCCGTGATCAAGCACCTGGACGGCGTGTGCCACGTGTTCATCGATGTCGCTGCCGATCTCGACAAGGCGATCCGCATTGCCGACAACGCCAAGACCCACCGCTACGCCCCTTGCAACACCATGGAAACCCTGCTGGTGCACGCCGGCATCGCCGAGCGCGTGCTGCCGCCGCTGGCTGCCATCTACCGTGACAAGGGCGTGGAGCTGCGTGGCTGTGAGCGCACCCGTGCGCTGCTGGGCGCGGACGTGATCGAGGCGACCGAGCAGGACTGGTACACCGAGTACACGGCGCCGATCCTGTCGATCCGCATTGTCGACGACCTGGACCAGGCCATCGAACACATCAATACGTACGGCTCCAAGCACACCGACGCCATTGTTTCCGAGCATTTCAGCGATGCCCGGCGTTTCCTCAACGAAGTGGATTCCGCTTCGGTGATGATCAACGCCTCGACGCGTTTTGCCGACGGCTTCGAGTACGGCCTGGGGGCGGAGATCGGCATTTCCACCGACAAGCTCCATGCACGCGGGCCGGTTGGGCTCGAGGGGCTGACCAGTGAGAAGTACGTGGTGTTCGGCGACGGTCATGTGCGCACTTGATGGCTAAACGCATCGGGCTGCTCGGTGGCACCTTCGACCCCGTGCACATCGGCCATTTGCGCAGTGCCCTGGAAGTCGCGGATGCCTTGGCGCTGGATGAGCTGCGCCTGATCCCTAATTTCCGGCCGCCGCATCGCGACACCCCACAGGTGTCGCCGCAGCAGCGCCTGGAAATGGTGCGCCTGGCTGTAAAGGGCATACCGCCGCTGGTGGTGGACGACCGCGAACTCAAGCGTGATAAACCGTCCTACACTGTCGACACCCTGGAACTGATGCGCGCCGAGTTGGCCGCAGATGACCAGCTGTTTCTGCTTTTGGGCTGGGACGCATTTTGCGGCCTGCCCTCTTGGCACCGCTGGGAGGAACTCCTCCAGCATTGCCACATCCTGGTTTTGCAACGCCCGGATGCCGATAGCGAACCGCCGGATGCCTTGCGCAACCTGCTGGCCGCGCGGTCGGTAAGTGACCCCTTGGCCCTGACCGGGCCGAACGGGAATATTGCATTCGTCTGGCAGACCCCGCTTGCGGTGTCTGCCACCCAGATCCGTCAACTGCTGGCCAGCGGGAAGTCGGTACGTTTCCTGGTGCCTGACGCGGTCCTGGCCTACATCGATGCGCACGGGCTGTACCGTGCGTCGAACTGAAAAGGCGCGCTTGAACGCACGACTCGTGCAGCGAGCGCCCGAACATACGAGCAAAACGAGTTTTATATGACGAACAAAGACGTAAGCAAAGTTAAGCGCAAAGGCACCTTCAAAAGCGCCCCGCTGCCAGTTGAAGCCCACACCGGCCCCGAGCTGGCTGGCGAAGAACTGGTAAAAGTGGCCGTGGCCGCTCTGGAAGACGTCAAGGCCCAGGACATCCAGGTGCTGGACGTACGCGACAAGCAGAGCATCACCGATTTCATGATCATCGCCACCGGTACTTCCAACCGCCAGATCGGCGCGATGCTGGACAAGGTTCGCGAAGCCGTCAAAGCCCAAGGCGTGAAGCCGCTGGGTGAAGAAGGCAAGGGCGACAGCGACTGGGTGTTGCTGGACATGGACGACGTGATCGTTCACATGATGACCTCCAATGCCCGTCAGTTCTACGACCTGGAACGCCTGTGGAAAGGCGCCGAGCAGAGCCGTGCCGCCGATGGCAAGCACCACAGCCCGGAAGTGGGCCACGCGCACTTCGACAAGCTCAACAAAGACCAGGAATAAGGAACGGCTGTGCGCCTGCGTCTGATTGCTGTCGGTTCACGCATGCCCAAGTGGGTGGAAGAAGGCTGGCACGAGTATGCCAAGCGTCTGCCCGCTGAGCTGTCGCTGGAACTGGTAGAGATACCGCTCAATACCCGGGGCAAGAATGCCGACGTGGCGCGCTTTATCCGCCAGGAAGGCGAAGCCATGTTGGCCAAGGTCGGCCCCAACGAGCGCATCGTCACCCTTGAAGTGCACGGCAAACCCTGGAGCACCGAGCAATTGGCGGTGGAACTGGATCGCTGGCGCCTGGATTCGCGCACGGTCAACTTCATGGTCGGTGGCCCGGAAGGGCTGGCGCCGGAAGTCTGCGCGCGGGCCGATCAGCGCTGGTCGCTGTCGGCACTGACGTTGCCGCACCCGTTGGTAAGGATCCTGATCGGTGAACAGCTGTATCGCGCCTGGACAGTCCTGTCCGGGCACCCTTACCACAAATAGTCTGCGCCGCCCCCGATGACCCAGCCGATCCGCATCAAGGACCACGAGAAAGACGCACGTCTGGTGCGCTCGCGGGTCGTGTTCGGCGCTTTTTTGGTGGTGGCGTTGATTGCGGTGCTGATTGCGCGCCTGTATTTCCTGCAGGTGATCCAGTACGACTACCACTCCACGCTGTCGGAAAACAACCGGGTGCATGTGCAGCCGATTCCGCCGACCCGTGGGCTGATTTTCGACCGCAATGGCGTGGTGGTCGCAGATAACCGGCCCAGCTTCAGCCTGAGCATGACCCGTGAGCGCTCTGGCGATTGGCAGCAGGTCCTCGATGTCATCGTAGAAGTGCTGCAACTGACCCCGGATGATCGGGCGATTTTCGAGAAACGCATGAAACAGGGGCGCCGGCCGTTCGAGCCGGTGCCCATTCTGTTCGAGCTGACCGAAGAGCAGATTGCCCGGATTGCCGTGAACCAGTTCCGTTTGCCGGGGGTAGAAGTGGTGGCGCAGTTGGTGCGGCACTACCCGCAAGGGCCGCACTTTGCCCACTCCGTCGGCTATATGGGGCGGATCAACGAGAAAGAGCTCAAGACCCTCGATCCGGTCAATTACAGCGGCACCCACCATATCGGCAAAACCGGTATCGAGCGTTTCTACGAGCCCGAGCTGCACGGCCAGGTGGGTTACGAAGAGGTCGAGACCAACGCCCGTGGCCGTGTGCTGCGGGTGCTCAAACGCACCGATCCGGTGCCGGGCAAGGACATTGTGCTGAGCCTGGACATCAAGCTGCAGGAAGCGGCTGAAATGGCCCTCGGCGGTCGGCGTGGCGCCGTGGTGGCATTGGACCCGAGGACGGGCGAAGTGCTGGCGATGGTCAGCCAGCCGAGTTTCGACCCTAACTTATTCGTCACCGGCATTAGCTTCAAAGCCTATGCCGAGCTGCGCGATTCCATCGACCGTCCGCTGTTCAACCGTGTGCTGCGTGGTTTATACCCGCCGGGTTCGACCATCAAGCCGGCGGTAGCGATTGCCGGCCTGGATTCGGGCGTGGTCACGGCCTCCAGTCGTGTGTTCGACCCGGGCTACTACATGCTGCCCAACTACGATCATAAATACCGTAACTGGAACCGTACCGGTGACGGCTATGTCGACCTGGACACCGCGATCATGCGCTCCAACGACACCTATTTTTACGACCTGGCCCACAAGCTGGGGATTGATCGACTGTCTGCCTACATGGGCAAGTTCGGCCTCGGTCAGAAAGTCTCCCTGGACATGTTCGAAGAATCCCCAGGCTTGATGCCGTCGCGGGAGTGGAAGCGCGCGACTCGCCGCCAGGCGTGGTTCCCGGGCGAAACCCTGATCCTCGGGATTGGCCAGGGTTATATGCAGGCCACGCCGCTGCAATTGGCCCAGGCCACGGCGCTGGTGGCCAACAAAGGCCTCTGGAACCGCCCGCACCTGGCCAAGACCATCGAGGGTGAAAAGCCGGTGGATGAAAATCCGATTCCCGACATCGTGCTGCGCGACCCGTCCGACTGGACCAAGGTCAACCACGGTATGCAGCAAGTGATGCACGGTGCCCGCGGTACCGCGCGCAAGGCAGCGGTGGGCGCGCAATACCGTATTGCCGGCAAGAGTGGTACGGCCCAGGTGGTCGCGATCAAGCAGGGCGAGAAATATGACCGCTCCAAGGTTCAGGAGCGTCACCGCGACCACGCCTTGTTTGTTGGCTTCGCCCCCGCCGATGACCCGAAAATCGTGGTGGCGGTGATGGTGGAGAACGGTGAGTCCGGCTCCGGCGTCGCAGCGCCTGTGGTGCGCCAAGTGATGGACGCCTGGCTGTTGGCCGACGATGGCAGGCTCAAGCCCGAATTTGGTGGCCCCCCTTCAAGCACCGAGGTTACGGCCCGTGAAGAGTAATTTTGACCGCATCCTCTCCAGCGAAGATGTGATGCGTCGCCGCGCGACGTTGTTACAGCGCATGCACATTGATGGCCCGTTGCTGATCCTGCTGCTGACGTTGGCGGCCGGCAGCCTGTTCGTGCTGTATTCGGCCAGCGGCAAGAACTGGGACCTGTTGATCAAGCAAGCGTCTTCCTTCGGCCTGGGCCTGTTGTCGATGGTGGTAATTGCCCAGCTCGAACCGCGGTTCATGGCACGGTGGGTGCCGCTGGGGTATGTCGCCGGGGTCTTGCTGCTGGTGGTGGTGGACGTGATGGGCCACAACGCCATGGGGGCGACCCGCTGGATCAACATCCCGGGGGTGATTCGCTTCCAACCGTCGGAATTCATGAAGATCCTGATGCCGGCCACCATTGCCTGGTATCTGTCCAAGCGCACTTTGCCGCCGCAGCTCAAGCACGTGGGCATCAGCCTGATCCTGATCGGCGTGCCTTTTATTCTCATCGTGCGCCAACCGGACCTCGGCACGTCGCTGCTGATCCTCGCCGGCGGCGCGTTCGTGCTGTTCATGGGCGGTTTGCGCTGGCGCTGGATCCTCAGCGTGCTGGCCGCGACCATCCCTGTCGCCGTGGCGATGTGGTTCTTCTTTATGCACGATTACCAGAAGCAACGGATCCTGACGTTCCTCGACCCGGAGAGCGACCCGCTGGGCACCGGCTGGAACATCATCCAGTCCAAGGCGGCCATCGGTTCCGGCGGTGTATTTGGTAAAGGTTGGTTGTTGGGCACCCAGTCGCACCTGGACTTTTTGCCCGAGAGCCACACCGACTTCATTATTGCGGTAATGGGCGAAGAGTTCGGCCTGGTGGGCATTTGCGCACTGTTGCTGATCTATTTGCTGCTGATTGGTCGCGGCCTGGTGATTACTGCCCAGGCGCAAACGCTGTTCGGCAAATTGCTGGCCGGCAGCTTGACCATGACTTTTTTTGTTTACGTTTTTGTCAACATCGGTATGGTCAGTGGCCTGCTGCCGGTGGTTGGGGTGCCGTTGCCATTCATTAGCTACGGCGGAACTTCGCTGGTGACATTGCTGTCAGCGTTTGGGGTTTTGATGTCGATTCATACGCATCGCAAGTGGATCGCACAGGTTTGAATAAGGTGAAGATGTCAATGCAAGTAATGCGCGGCTGGGCGACTCGGCATGCGTCCTGGATGAGCCTGATTGGGCTGCTGGGGGCAACGCTGGAGGCGCAGGCCGGTGACTACGATGGCTCACCCCAGGTCGCCGAATTTGTCGGTGAAATGACCCGCGACTATGGTTTTGCGGGTGAACAACTGATGGGCGTGTTCCGCGAAGCCCAGCGCAAGCAAGCGATCCTTGACGCCATCTCGCGGCCCGCCGAGCGCGTGAAGCAGTGGAAGGACTATCGCCCGATGTTCCTCACCGACGCCCGCGTGGCCCGGGGCGTGGACTTCTGGCGCCAGCATGAGGCGGTGCTGGCTCGCGCCGAGCGGGAATATGGCGTGCCGGCCCAGGTGATCGTGGCAATCATCGGCATTGAAACCTTTTACGGGCGCAATACCGGCAGTTACCGGGTGATCGACGCGTTATCGACCTTGGGCTTTGATTACCCACCTCGCGCCGAGTTCTTCCGTAAAGAGCTGCGTGAATTCCTGCTGCTGGCCCGCGAAGAACAGGTCGATCCACTGACCCTCAAGGGCTCCTATGCCGGTGCCATGGGCTTGCCGCAGTTCATGCCGAGCAGTTTCCGTGCTTATGCGGTGGATTTCGACGGCGACGGCCATATCAATATCTGGAGCAATCCGGATGACGCCATTGGCAGCGTGGCCAGCTACTTCAAGCGCCACGGCTGGGTCGCCGGCGAACCGGTGGTTATCCGCGCCGAGGTGACAGGTGATCGCGCCGACGAAGGTTTGACCCAAGGGATCGAGCCGGCCAAGACCGTCGGGGAGTTGCGAGCGCTGGGCTGGTCGAGTCAGAATGCGCCACGCGATGATATGCCGGTGACGGCGTTCCGCCTGGAAGGCGAAAACGGCCCGGAATACTGGATGGGCCTGAAGAATTTTTACGCAATCACGCGTTATAACCGCAGTGTGATGTACGCCATGGCCGTGCATCAGCTGTCAGACATGCTGGTCCAAGCACGGGGCAACAAGTAATGCGGGTATCGCCGTTTCAAAAACCGCTCAAGCTGGTGGCGTTTGCCGCGTTGTCCTTGCTGGTTGTCAGTTGCTCCACCAGTCGTGCCCCGGCGCAAAAGTCGGGTGGTGCTATCGTTCGTGCCCAGCCGGGCCTGGACATCAACCGCGCGCACAAAGACGGCGCGCCGTGGTGGGACGTGGACGTTTCGAAAATTCCGGATGCCACGCCAACCCTGCACACCGGCCCGTACAAGGCCAACCCGTATACCGTGCTGGGCAAGAATTACTTCCCGTTGCAGGACTCCAAGACCTACGTGCAATCGGGTACGGCGTCCTGGTACGGCACCAAGTTCCATGGCCAGAACACCGCCAATGGCGAGGTCTATGACCTGTACGGCATGAGCGCGGCCCACAAGACCCTGCCGCTGCCCAGCTACGTGCGCGTGACCAACCTGGACAACAACCGCACGGTGATCCTGCGGGTCAACGACCGTGGGCCGTTCTATTCGGACCGGATCATCGACTTGTCCTACGCTGCTGCGAAGAAGCTCGGTTATGCCGAAATCGGCACCGCGCGCGTGAAGGTAGAAGGCATCGACCCGGCCCAGTACTGGGCCCAGCGCGGCAAGCCGGCACCGTTGATGCTCAACGAGCCGAAAACCCCGCAACCGCAAGTGACGGCGTCGGCCGGCAAGATCGAGCAATGGACGCCGCCGCCGGCGCAGCATGCCCCGGACACGGTCGTCGTACCTCATGCAGCGCCGGGCGCGTCGACAGTGGGTGGGCAATACCTGCAGGTTGGCGCTTTCGCCAACCCGGATGCAGCAGAACTGTTAAGGTCCAAGCTCAGCGGTATGGTCAGTGCGCCGGTCTTCATCAGTTCCATCGTGCGTAACCAGCAAACCTTGCACCGTGTACGCATGGGCCCGATCGGCTCGCCGAGCGAGGTTGCGCAGGTACAGAACAGCGTACGCCTGGCCAACCTGGGGCAGCCCAGTGTGGTCACCGCAGAATAAGCAGTACGGATTGAACGCCCAGGCCCGTCTACGGGCTTGAGCTCAGGTTGTTGGCTCGTTGAACAATAAAAACCCAGGGGCAAGGGGTGAGCGGGCAACCGAATACGCGACAGTCTGGAAGCGGCCTGTCTGAATAGTTTTGCCCGCGAGGGCAAGTTTCCATAAGCAATTTCGAGAGACGGATGAACATCACCACCTTAGCCAAACGCACGTGCCTGCTTCTTTCGCTGATCATCACCCCGGCCGCCTGGGCGGTTGAAATGGTGCCGGCTTCCCCGCAACTGGCCGCCAAGGCCTGGGTCCTCATGGATGCCGCCAGCGGCAACGTGCTGGTCGAGAACAATGGTGACCAGCGCCTGCCACCGGCGAGCCTGACCAAGCTGATGACGGCCTACATCGCGACCCTGGAAATCCGTCGCGGCCAGATCGGCGAGAACGATCCGGTGACCGTCAGCGAAAACGCCTGGCGTACCGGCGGTTCGCGGATGTTCATCAAGGTGGGCTCGCAAGTCACGGTGAGCGACCTGCTGCACGGCATCATCATCCAGTCCGGTAACGACGCAAGTGTGGCCTTGTCCGAGCACATCGCGGGCAGCGAAGACGCGTTCGCCGACTTGATGAACAAGACTGCTGGCGACCTGGGCATGACCAACAGCCACTTCATGAACCCGACCGGTCTGCCGAACCCAGAGCACTACTCGTCGGCTCACGACATGGCAGTGCTGGCCCGCGCGATCATCCGTGTCGACCCGGTGCACTACGCGATCTACTCCCAGAAGGAATTCTTCTGGAACAACATCAAGCAGCCTAACCGCAACCTGTTGCTGTGGCGTGACAAGACCGTCGATGGCCTGAAAACCGGCCACACCGACGAAGCCGGCTACTGCATGGTGTCGTCCGCGGTACGTGATGGTCAGCGCCTGATCGCCGTCGTGTTCGGTACCAACAGCGAGCAGGCCCGTGCGGCCGAGACGCAAAAACTGCTGACCTACGGTTTCCGTTTCTTCGAAACCCAGACCTTCTACCAGAAGGGCGCCGAGCTGGCCCAGGCTCCGGTATGGAAAGGCGCGACCCATCAAGTCAAGGCCGGCCTGGCTGAAGACCTGACCCTGACCATGCCTAAAGGCCAACTGAAGAAACTCGTTGCCAGCATGACCATGAACCCGCAATTGGTTGCCCCAATCGCCAAGGGTGACGTGATCGGCAAGGTCGAAGTGAAACTGGACGACAAGGTGGTGCACAGCGCCGATCTGATCGCGCTGGACGCTGTCGATGAAGGTGGTATCTTCCGCCGCGTGTGGGATAGCATCCGTCTATTCTTCTACGGCTTGTTCAACTGATTGTGTGCACCTGCAAAGCCCCGCGTTGATCCGACGCGGGGTTTTGCCCGTCGCCACGGCTTACCGCTTACGAGGCCGTTCCGCCATGACCGATAAAGAAGTAAAGGCGCCAAAGATCGAATTCCCAGTGACTGATTACCCAGTCAAAGTGATCAGCGATACCGGTGTAGGCAACAAAGACAAGATCCTTGATATCGTGCGTAAACACGCCACGATCAACGACAACCGGGTGGACGAACGATCGAGCACCAACGGTAAATACACCACGATCCAGTTGCACATCGTTGCGACGGATCAAGACCAGCTCTACAACATCAACAGTGAACTGCGGGCCACCGGCTTCGTGCACATGGTGTTGTGATGTCACAGGTCCTGGGCTTTCGCGAGCTCGGCCGGATGGCCTACGAGCCGGTCTGGCACGCCATGCAGCGCTTTACCAACGAGCGCGGCACCTCGGCCCCTGATGAGGTCTGGCTGGTGGAACACCCGCCGGTATTCACCCAGGGCCAGGCCGGCAAGGCAGAGCACCTACTCCTTCCGGGTGATATTCCGGTGGTGCAGGTCGACCGAGGTGGCCAAGTGACTTACCATGGCCCCGGACAACTGGTGGCCTACCTGCTGCTGGATGTGCGCAACCTGGGGTTTGGCGTGCGCGACCTGGTGAGCCGCATGGAGGCTTGCCTGATCGAGCTGCTGGCCAGTTACGGCGTGAGCGCCGCGGCCAAGCCAGATGCCCCCGGCGTGTATGTTGAGGGCGCGAAAATTGCCTCCCTGGGGCTGCGGATTCGCCACGGTTGTTCCTTTCATGGCCTGGCCTTGAACGTGGACATGGACCTGGCGCCGTTCCGACGGATCAACCCGTGCGGTTACGCCGGGCTGGCCATGACCCAGTTAAGTGAACATGCAACACCCATAGAATTTGCCGAGGTAAGTGCCCGGCTGCGCGCGCAGCTCGTCAAGCACCTCGACTATGCTGAGCAGACGACCCTGACGGGCGGAATCGATTGATATGACTACTGATGTTGTGCAAACCATGATCCCGACGCTGGACATCACTGAGCGTCCAGCCCCGGCCCCGCGTGCCAAGGTGGAAGCCGGCGTCAAGCTGCGCGGCGCCGAGAAGGTTGCACGCATCCCGGTCAAGATCATCCCGACGACCGAACTGCCGAAGAAACCTGACTGGATCCGCGTACGCATCCCGGTTTCGCCGGAAGTCGACCGTATCAAGGCCCTGCTGCGCAAGCACAAGCTGCACAGCGTCTGCGAAGAAGCCTCCTGCCCGAACCTGGGTGAGTGCTTCTCCGGCGGCACCGCCACCTTCATGATCATGGGCGACATCTGCACCCGTCGTTGCCCGTTCTGCGACGTGGGCCATGGCCGTCCGAAACCGTTGGACGTCAACGAGCCGGAAAGCCTGGCCATCGCCATCGCCGACCTGAAACTCAAGTACGTGGTGATCACCTCGGTAGACCGCGACGACCTGCGTGACGGCGGCGCCCAGCACTTTGCCGACTGCATCCGCGAGATCCGCAAGCTGTCGCCGAATGTGATGCTCGAAACCCTGGTGCCGGACTACCGTGGCCGCATGGACGTTGCGCTGGAAATCACCGCCGCCGAGCCACCGGATGTGTTCAACCACAACCTGGAAACCGTGCCACGCCTGTACAAGGCTGCGCGTCCAGGTTCGGACTACCAGTGGTCGCTGACCCTGCTGCAGAAGTTCAAGCAGATGATGCCGCACATTCCGACCAAGTCCGGCTTGATGCTGGGCCTGGGCGAGACCGACGAAGAAGTGATCGAAGTCATGAAGCGCATGCGCGAACACGACATCGACATGCTGACCCTGGGCCAGTACCTGCAACCGTCCCGCAGCCACTTGCCGGTACAGCGCTTCGTACACCCGGACACCTTCGCCTGGTTCGCCGAGGAAGGCTACAAGATGGGCTTCAAGAACGTGGCTTCCGGCCCGTTGGTGCGTTCTTCGTACCACGCTGATGAACAGGCCAAGCTGGTCAAGGCGAGCCTGGTTTCGTAATAAGGTCTGCGCAACGCTGCAGATCCAATGTGGGAGGGGGCGTGCTCCCGATTGCGGTGTATCAGTCCCTCATGTATTGACTGTCACACCGCCATCGGGGGCAAGCCCCAATGCCAGTCAGTTAAGCGCTAGAACGAGCAACCGGTAACCTGTGGCGAGCGGGCTTGTCCCGCGTTGGGGCGCGTAGCGCCCCCAAAGAAGGACGAATGCGGTGTGCCCGATACTCCGCAGAGACCGTTTTGGGCTGCTGCGCACCCCAACGCGGGACAAGCCCGCTCGCCACAACAAGCCCGCTCGCCACAGTGATAGTCTGCCTGGCATTGGGGCTTGCCCCCTCTCACATTGGTTTTGTGGTGTGCCACACCCTACGGGGTATCAGCCCTTGCCCTTGGTCCGGGTCATGTTCGGCCCACCATTCTTCTCCAGATGCTGAATGATGATCCCCGCCACATCCTTGCCGGTGGTGGTTTCGATCCCTTCCAGCCCAGGTGACGAGTTCACTTCCATCACTAATGGGCCATGATTGGAGCGCAGGATATCCACCCCTGCCACACTCAATCCCATCACCTTGGCTGCCCGAAGGGCGGTCATGCGCTCCTCCGGGGTGATCTTGATCAGGCTGGCGCTGCCGCCACGGTGCAGGTTGGAGCGGAACTCGCCCGGCTTGGCCTGGCGTTTCATCGCCGCAATCACCTTGTCGCCCACCACGAAGCAGCGGATATCCGCACCACCTGCTTCCTTGATGTATTCCTGCACCATGATGTTCTGTTTCAGGCCCATGAACGCTTCGATCACCGACTCCGCTGCCGTAGCGGTTTCACACAACACCACACCGATACCTTGGGTGCCTTCCAGCACCTTGATCACCAGCGGCGCGCCATTGACCATCTCGATCAGGTCGGGGATGTCATCCGGGGAGTGGGCAAAACCGGTAACCGGCAGTCCGATACCTCGGCGCGACAACAATTGCAGCGAGCGCAGCTTGTCCCGAGAACGCGCGATGGCCACGGATTCATTCAGAGGAAATACCCCCATCATTTCAAACTGGCGCAGCACCGCGCAGCCATAGAACGTCACTGATGCGCCGATGCGCGGGATCACCGCATCAAACCCCTCCAGCGGCTTGCCCCGGTAGTGGATCTGCGGCTTGTGGCTGGCAATGTTCATATAGGCACGCAACGTGTCGATCACCACCATTTCATGGCCACGTTCGGTGCCGGCCTCGACCAGGCGGCGGGTGGAATACAGACGCGGGTTTCGCGACAGCACAGCAATCTTCATGCAGCACCTGGGGCAGAAATAGTAGAGACCGGGAACACCGGCTTGTCTTGAACGTACTTGACGCCGGGGTTGACCACCAACTGGCCGTCTATCAGCGCCTTGGAGCCCAACAGCAGGCGGTAACGCATGGCCTTGCGGCAGGCGAGCGTGAACTCCACCCGCCATACCCGATCACCCAATGCCAGGGTAGTGCTGATCACGTAGCGCACCTGTGCGTGGCCGTTGGAGCTCTTGATAGTCTTCATTGTCACCAGCGGCGCTTCGCAGCGCCGGTGTCGCAGTTGCACAACGCTGCCCAGGTGCGCGGTAAAGCGCACCCATTTCTCGCCGTCGCGCTCAAACGGCTCGATGTCGGTGGCGTGCAGGCTTGAGGTGCTGGCACCGGTGTCAATCTTCGCACGCAGGCCAGCCACGCCCAGGTCGGGAAGTGCCACCCACTCACGCAGACCCACAACGGTCAAATGGTCAAATGTCTTCAATATGGGTAACCGATTAGTGCGCCCAGGCCAGCGGTGAAACCTCGGCCAAGGCTTTGAATGCAGGCTTGGCGAACCAGTAGCCCTGCATCAGAAATATTCCGCAGTCGGACAGGAAGTCGCGCTCGCCGGCAGTTTCGATGCCTTCGGCAATGACAGTAACCCCCAACTGCTCACAGATTGTGACAATCCCCTGGACGATAACCTGGCGGACACGATCCTGGTCAACATCGCGGATCAGCGCCATGTCGAGTTTGATCAGGTCAGGTTGGAAGTCGGCCAGCAGGTTCAGCCCCGAATAGCCCGCGCCGAAATCGTCGATGGCGGTCTTGAAACCGAATTCGCGGTATTCACGCAGAATATTCGTCAAATGGCGATAGTTATCTACATGCTCGCTTTCCAATGTCTCGAAAATCAGCCGGTCCAGCGGAAAATTATGCGCTCGCGCTGCTTCCAGGGTGCTGCGAATACACAGTTCTGGTCGATAGACAGCGTTGGGCATGAAGTTAATCGAAAGACAGGTTTGCATCCCCAGGGCGGCGGCGCCGGCGATTGCCTGGGTGCGGCAACGTTGATCGAAGCGGTAGCGGTTGGTTTCGTTGATCTGGTTCAGTACCGACAGCGCCCCTTCGCCCTGTGTGCCACGCACCAGCGCCTCGTGGGCGAAAATCGACTGGTCCCGAAGGTCTACGATAGGCTGGTAGGCAAAAGCAAAGTCAAACCCTAGCGGCTCGCTCTGCTGGCAGCCAACGCAACGCTGGTTCGGCGAGGTGAGTGAGGTGGGGAAGTCGGTCACGGCGTATCCTCGCGAAAACAGGGTGCTACCTGGCGTATCTTAGGTGAGCCTTGGGGTTTATGCGTCGAAGGGTTTCAACGGTAAGGTTGCGACATTTTTCAGAGCGAGGAATTCAGGTGGCTCAGAAGCAGGAAGAGGAAGAAAAGGTCCGTTTGGACAAGTGGCTGTGGGCCGCACGGTTCTACAAAACCCGTGCCCTGGCCAAGGCAGCCATTGAGAGTGGCAAGGTGCACCATCGCGGTGAACGCTGCAAGCCAGGCAAGGAACCGCGCGTCGGCGATGAGTTTCAGATTCGTACAGGTTTTGATGAAAAGACCGTCGTGGTCCAGGCACTTTCCATTATCAGACGTGGGGCGCCCGAAGCGCAGGCGTTGTATGCGGAGACCGAGGCCAGTATCGCCAAGCGCGAGAATGCGGCCGCGATGCGCAAAGCGGGTGCTCTGGGTGTGAGCACCGACGGCAAGCCGAGCAAGAAGCAGCGCCGTGACCTGTTCAAGTTTCGTGGCAGTGGCAACGACGATTGAAGGCGCCGGTAATCGCTTAGGGCTTTACTTGGCTTGGAACAAACCCGGATTGTTTCTAAACTGCTGCATCTTTGCGTCAATATTCTTCAACTCAGATACCCAGACCTATGACTGATCTACCGGATACCGACTTCACCCAACGCTTCATCTTCGATGAGAACGACGCCCGTGGCGAACTGGTCTCGCTGGAGCGCAGCTATGCCGAAGTCCTTGCCAAGCACCCCTATCCGGAGCCGGTCGCGCAACTGCTCGGTGAGTTGATGGCGGCGGCTGCGTTGCTGGTGGGCACCATGAAGTTCGACGGTTTGCTGATCTTGCAGGCCCGCTCCGAAGGCCCGATCCCGTTGCTGATGATCGAGTGCTCCAGCGAACGCGAAATCCGTGGCCTGGCCCGTTATGCAGCCGACCAGATCGCCCCGGACGCCACACTGGCTGACCTGATGCCCAACGGCGTATTGGCCCTCACGGTCGACCCGACTGAAGGCCAGCGCTACCAGGGCATCGTTGACCTCGACGGCGAGACGCTTTCGGACTGCTTCACCAACTATTTCGTGATGTCTCAGCAAATTGGCACTCGCTTCTGGCTCAACGCCGATGGCAAGCGCGCCCGTGGCCTGCTGCTGCAACAGCTGCCCGCCGACCGCATCAAGGACGAAGACGAGCGTAACGAAAGCTGGCGCGGCCTGACTGCCCTGGCCGGCACCCTCACCGCTGAAGAACTGCTGGGGCTGGATAACGAGACCATCCTGCATCGCCTCTACCACGAAGAGGCCGTGCGCCTGTTCGACGTGCAGGGCCTGCGGTTCCATTGCAGCTGCTCCCGCGAGCGCTCAGCCAATGCCCTGGTGAGCCTGGGCCTGGAAGATGCCCAGGAATTGGTGGTGGAGCACGGTGGCCATATCGAGATCGATTGCCAGTTCTGCAACCAGCGCTACCTGTTTGATGCGGCCGATGTAGCCCAATTGTTTGCCGGCGCAGGCATCGACACCCCTTCCGATACCCGCCACTAAAACGTTTAAGCACAGGTAAATCACCTGACAAATGCCGAGATAGCGCTGTTCTGACGGGAGGGCCCTACTCTTTTTGGGCTTTTCTGGCATAATCCGGCCCACTTTTTTCGCGGTAGTAGTGCGCAACTTTCTACTACAAAACGTTTGGAGCACTCGGCCATAGGCCGACGGGGAACCTCATGACGCAAGCCAATAACGCCGTATACACCGATCTGAGTGTTGACGATCTGGTCAAAGAAGCCCTGCAGCGCGGTGAAGGCGTGCTTGCCGATACTGGCGCGCTGGTCGTAGAAACCGGTCACCGTACCGGTCGTTCGCCGGTCGACCGTTTCATCGTTGAAGAGCCTTCCACCCAGGACTCCATCGCCTGGGGCCCGATCAACCGCAAGTTCCCGGCCGACAAGTTCGATGCCCTGTGGGCTCGCGTCGAGGCGTTCAACAACGCGCAAGAGCATTTCGTTTCCCACGTTCACGTAGGGGCTGCAGAAGACCACTACCTGGCCGTGAAAATGACGACCCAGACTGCCTGGCAGAACCTGTTCGGTCGTTGCCTGTTCATCAATCCGGCCCAGTACAACCCGGCCGGCCGCGACGAATGGCAAGTGCTCAACGTGGCCAACTTCGAATGCGTGCCTGAGCGTGACGGCACCAATTCCGACGGTTGCGTGATCCTCAACTTCGCCCAGAAAAAAGTGCTGATCGCCGGCATGCGTTACGCCGGTGAAATGAAGAAAGCCATGTTCTCGGTGCAGAACTACCTGTTGCCGGCTTCCGACGTACTGCCGATGCACTGCGCCGCCAACATTGGCGAAGCAGGCGACGTGACCCTGTTCTTCGGCCTGTCCGGCACCGGCAAAACGACCCTGTCCGCTGACGAAAGCCGTTACCTGATCGGTGACGACGAACACGGTTGGGGCGAAGGCGTGGTGTTCAACATCGAAGGCGGTTGCTATGCCAAGTGCATCGACCTGTCCGAGAAGAACGAGCCGGTCATCTGGAAAGCCATCAAGCACGGCGCTGTGCTGGAAAACGTCGTTATCGACGATGCCAAGCACGCCGACTACACCGATGTCAGCCTGACCCAGAACAGTCGCGCCGCCTACCCGCTTGAGCACGTCGCCAAGCGCTCCGAGAAAAACCTCGGTGGCGAGCCAAACGCGGTGATCTTCCTGACCTGCGACCTGACCGGCGTACTGCCGCCAGTGTCGATCCTCAGCGAAGAACAAGCGGCCTACCACTTCCTGTCCGGTTACACCGCATTGGTGGGCTCGACCGAAATGGGTTCCGGCAGCGGTATCAAGTCGACCTTCTCCACCTGCTTTGGCGCTCCATTCTTCCCGCGCCCGGCCGGCGAATACGCAGAGCTGCTGATCAAGCGCATCCGCGGCTTCGGCTCCAAGGTCTACCTGGTCAACACCGGCTGGACCGGCGGTGGCTACGGCGTTGGCAAACGCTTCAACATCCCGACCACTCGCGGCGTGATCGCAGCGATCCAGAGTGGCGCGTTGGTCGGGGCTGAAACTGAACACCTCGATACCATCAACCTCGACGTGCCATTGGCCGTACCGGGTGTTGAAACCGGCCTGTTGAACCCACGTAACACCTGGGCTGACAAGGCTGCTTACGACGAAGCGTCGAAAGCGCTGGCGGGTCTGTTCATCGAGAACTTCAAGAAGTTTGAAGTGAGTGACGCGATCAAGGCTGCCGGTCCTAAGCTGTAAGCCTTAGCTGTTATGAAAAAGCCGCCTCCAGTAGGCGGCTTTTTTGTGTGCGGCTGGTTAGGCAATGATGTGCAGCACCAAGGGGGCTTGCCCCAAAAGCTGTCTCTGCGGAGTATCGGGTACACCGCATTCGTCCTTCTTTGGGGGCGCTACGCGCCCCAACGCGGGACAAGCCCGCTCGCCACAGGTTACCGGTGTAAGGCGAATCACCGTGAAAGTGATGCCATAGTGGTCGATATATTGAGTCCTTTCGATGTTCACAAATTTATGCCGACAGTGCTTGGAGAGGGCGCTAGTTTCGTCCAGGCGAAAGGCATTTCTGTAGAGGGGCGAGAGGCTGTTTGAAGCCGTTTGGGACGCGGGCGACGCGCCATTTGGAGGTTTCTTACAGTGGCTTCCTGGGTTTACGGCTTGATACCGATTTGGCCGGTTGAACTGGCAAAATGTGGGAGCTGTGTAGCGGATCGCTTTGTGTTGTTGACGTGCTCGGTTTGCTGTTAGGTAACCGACATCACCGTGGCCAAACGCTGGGTGGCGGACTGTGTGCTGTTTTCGAGTGACTAAACCCGGTCGCTGAATTGGCAGCGACGAACTGAACCTTAGAAGTGAGGTTGTTTTCGAGCACTAAACAGATGGTTTAATCGTTCGCAGTTCGATCAGGCACTCAGAGGCTTGCTGATACACCGCTCAAAAATCGCCTCCAATCCTCGATAATCACACGCCACCGCATCAATATTCGCCGGTATCCACGCCGCGTGTTTCACCAGCCACCAGTTCACGGAAAACCCAGCATTCACGATGATCTGTTCGAACAGAATCCGTTGCGCCCGGCCGTTGCCTTCGCGGAAGGGGTGGATGACATTGAGGTCGCCATAAGCCTCGGCAATCAGGGGCACCAGTTCAGCCTGGCCCAAACCGACATACCAATTGGCACGTTCCATATGCTGGATGATTTTGGCCGCTTCCGGGGGGATGCGCTCTGGGGTGCAGAACAAGGTGTCGCCCTTCTGAAGATTGACGCTGCGCAACTCGCCAGCCCAGTCGTAGATGTCGCCGAACAGGGTGCGGTGTATGTGTTGCAAGCGGTCGAGGTCGTAGGGCGGAGGGTAGAGCGGGAGGCTGCCTACGGCGATTTCGGATAATTCTCGTTCGGCTTGGTGCAGAAGTCGTTCGTCGCGCAAATCGAGGCGGTTGCGCAAGACGCTGCTACCGGGAAAGCAGTACGGATCCTGGCCCACCCCGTATTTGTCGAGCATCAGTGTGGCGTTTTGCGGTACTTGGCAAGAACGGCTTCGCGGGTCGGCAGGGGTTTGTCGACGTCGGCCGGCTGGGTATCGAATCCTTCCAGGCGCAGGCTGGCCAAATAATTGGAACGGCGGATCTTGTGGTAATGATCCTGTTTTTGCTCAAACGTCGCTTCGCTCATTGCAGCGTGCTCCTGGGTCGCAAGGCTTTGATTGTAGCGCAATGCATCAGGGGAAAGGCAGGATAAAAACCACGTCACAAACCGTATAAAA
This sequence comes from Pseudomonas sp. MWU15-20650, assembly GCF_023242475.1. GTDB lineage: Bacteria > Pseudomonadota > Gammaproteobacteria > Pseudomonadales > Pseudomonadaceae > Aquipseudomonas. The sequence goes on from NZ_JALJFG010000021.1 coordinate 53,768, forward strand.
ATCACGCCAAAAATCTGAATTCAGAGTATGTTTCACCGCAAAATTCTGTAGGACGATTCCGTCAACTACTTAAAGGGAGTTAAGCATGGGTTTGCTTCGTATCGCCTCGGCGATGTCATTGTGTGCGGTCGCGTTTTCTGTCCAGGCCGAGCAGTTGCCGATTGAGGTGCTCAGTGCGGTGGTCAAGGACCAGAAAATCGCCGACGCCGAGGTGCTGCTGCAGCGTAACGGCGCGCAGAACGTGGTGGGTCGCACCAACGCTCAAGGCCAAGTGACGCTGACCAGCGAAGCGGCTGACGATGCCAGCAACCTGCTGATCATCAAGAAGCCCGGCTATTCCAACCTGGTAGTGAAGTGCCCGTGCAAAGGCATGACCTATGCCATCAGCCCAGTGATGGAAAACCTCGATGGCCTGCGTGTGGTGCTGACTTGGGGCAAAACCCCGGCAGACCTCGACTCCCATATGATCTTCCCTGGTAACAACATCTATTTTGAGAACAAGAACGGCACCGATGCCGAGTTGGATGTGGATGACACCGACAGCTACGGCCCGGAAACCATCACTCTGCAGAAAAAGCACTACGGCGAGAGCTACGTCTATGCCGTGCACGACTTCACCAATGGCGGTAATCCGGGTTCGCGTCAGCTGTCCAACAGCGAAGCCAAAGTGTTCGTGTACATGGGCCAATCGCTGGTGCGCACGTACTACGTGCCGCAGAACCGCAGTGGCAACCTGTGGACCGTGTTCCGCATGACCGGCAGCGGTGACTTCCAGGACATCAATACCTTCAGCGGCGTGACCGTGGATGCAGCAAATGTGTTGAACGAAGTGAAGCCATTGCTCGATGACAGCGTCGCGGTCACAGCCGTAGCCGTCAGTTCTTCCGCGCAGGCCGATGCAAAGCGTCTGAACGTGCAAGGCGAGGCGGCCTATCAGGCGGGTAACCTGAACCAGGCTATCGAACTGTTCCGTCAGGCTATCGACCTGGACAACGGTTTTGGCAAGGCTTACGGCAACCTCGGGCTGGCGTATCAGAAGGCCGGCAATACCGCTGAGTCTATCTGGGCCAACCGCAAGGCTATCGCCCTGGCTACCGGCGCTAACGCTGCGACGGTGCGGGCAGGGTCGTACTACAACATTGCACGGATCTACGAAGCGGCTGGGCAGTTCCCGGATGCGTTGCGTCATTACCAGTTGGCCAAGGAGCAGAAGGCCAACCCGGTGTATGACACTGCGATTGAGCGCGTCCAGAACCGTTGATTCAGCGGTAGTGCAAATCTGAAATGGGGGAGGGGGCTTGCTCCCGATGGCGGTTGATCAGTCAGGAAACTATTGACTGACACACTGCCATCGGGAGCAAGCCCCCTCTCACATTTGGTTGATGCTTTTCCTACAGCCATATTCGAACTTGTTGAATTCGGCCCAAGGCCATTGCTGCACCCTGTGTATCATCCTGTCTCTTTTCTCCTTGTGACCTTTCTCGATTCGTTGAACGCGCTGGTCTATGTTTTGGGCTCGTTCAGCGGTCAATGGAGTGACAGCCTTATGCACGACACCCTCCAACAGGTCTTCGGTTATCCACAGTTTCGCTTGGGCCAGGAAGAGACGGTCAGCGCTGTCTTGGCCGGGCGTAGCGCCGCCGCCATTTTCCCCACAGGTTCGGGTAAATCCCTGTGTTACCAGCTGTCGGCGGTGTTGCTACCGCACCTGACGCTGGTGGTGTCGCCCTTGTTGGCGTTGATGCAGGACCAGCTGGGTTTCTTGCAGCGCCACGGCATTTCGGCGGGCAGTATCGATTCGGCCCAGAGCCGCGAGGACGCCAACGATGTAATGGCCCGTGCGCGTTCGGGTGAGCTGAAAATACTGATGATTTCCGTGGAGCGCTTGAAGAACGAGCGCTTCCGTAACTTCCTGCAAAGCGTGCAGATCTCGCTGCTGGTGGTGGACGAAGCGCACTGTATTTCCGAATGGGGCCACAACTTCCGTCCGGACTATTTGAAGCTGCCGGACTATCAGCGTCAATTCAATATCCCACAGGCGCTGCTGCTGACGGCTACGGCGACGCCCAAGGTGATCGCCGATATGCAGGCCAAGTTCGCGATTGCCCCCGGGGATGTGATTACCACCGGCTTCTACCGGCCCAACCTCAACCTGCTGGTGGAGCCGGTCAGCGGCCAGGACAAGCGCCGCAGGCTGGTGGAGTGGATGACCGAGCGGGCTGACCAACCGAGTATCGTCTATGTCACCTTGCAGAAAACCGCCGAGCAGATTGCCGAGCATCTGAATCGTAATGGCATTCAGGCCGAGGCCTATCACGCAGGGTTGCCCCACGATAAGCGCGAGGGCATTCAGCAACGTTTCATGACTGGGCGTTCCAATTGCATTGTCGCGACCATCGCGTTTGGCATGGGTATCGACAAGAGCGACATCCGCAATGTGGTGCATTTCGACCTGCCCAAATCCATCGAGAACTACAGCCAGGAAATCGGCCGCGCGGGGCGTGATGGGCAGCCCTCGGATTGCTTGGTGCTGGCTAACCGCGACAGCCTCAATGTGTTGGAAAACTTCGTGTACGGTGACACCCCCGAGCAGGAAGGCATTCGCCGTGTGCTGGACGAGTTGCAGGGCGCGCGCAGCGAGGGGCAGTGGGAGTTCCTGCTCAGGTCGCTGTCGGACCACAGCAATATCCGCGAGCTGCCGCTCAAGACCCTGTTGGTGCAGTTGGAACTCAAGGGCGTGATTGCGCCGCGCTATGCGTTTTATGCCGAGTACCGCTTCAAGTACCTGGTGGAACCTGACGCCTTGCTGGCGCGGTTTTCCGGCGAGCGGCAGCAGTTTGTCGCGGCGATTGTGCAGGTATGCAAGCGCGCGAAAACTTGGGCAACGGTGGATTTCGATACGCTTTATCAACAGCACAATGCCGAGCGCAACCGGGTGGTGAAGGCACTGGACTACTTCCAGGAGCAGGGGCTGATCGAGTTGGAAAGCAAGCAGATGACCGAGGTCTACAGCCTGCTGGATACCGACTTCGATCCACAGGTGTTGAGCGCTGAGTTATACACAGGCTTCAAGCACCACGAAGTGACGGAAGTCGCGCGGATTCACGCGATGCTCGACTTGTTCGCCACCGAGTATTGTCTTGGGCAGCGTCTGGCGCAGTATTTCGGTGATGAAAATGCGCCTCAGCAGTGTGGGCATTGTTCGGTGTGCCACGGCGACGTCACCCAGCTGCCAGCTCCGCCGGGCCTGTCACCCCTTGTGGATAAAAACTTCATGGGGCTGTGCGGTGATTTTATCCACAGGCATCATGAGCATACCGGCTGCCTGCCGGATGCGGAGCGGCTGACACGTTTCCTGGGGGGGATCAGCGTGCCATTGTTTACCAAATTGAAGGCGCGGGGTATTCCCGGTTTTGCTGCGCTGGAGGACTACCCCTACACCGAAGTGCGCGAGTGGGCCCAAGCCCGGTTGCGGGACCTGTGAAAACCACATTGATGAGACTGACCCATGCCTGACGCTATGCCGCTGCGCGCCGATTACCGCCACTACCAGCCGATCACGACGCGATGGCACGACAACGATGTCTATGGCCATGTGAACAACGTTACCTACTACAGCTTTTTCGACACAGCAGTGAATACCTACCTGATTGAACAAGGCGGGCTGGATATTCATGACGGTGAGGTAGTGGGGTTTGTCGTGAGTTCAGCGTGTGATTACTTTGCGTCGATCGCCTTTCCCGAACGCATTGAAGTTGGCCTGCGGGTGGGCAAGCTGGGCAACAGTTCGGTGCAATATGAGTTGGCGGTGTTCAAGGCAGGCGACGAGGAAGCCTGTGCGGCGGGGCGCTTTGTGCATGTGTTTGTGGACAGGGCGTCGAACCAGCCTGTACCGATACCGGGGAGGTTGCGCGAGGCGTTGCAGCAGTTGGTGGTGTAGGCGCGAACGCCTACACCCGGCCTGGGACGGTCAGGCTTTATCAATCATAGCGGTCGTGATGCTTGTTCTTGCGATGTCCATAGGCGTGGCCACGGCCACGATGGTCATCACGGTCATAGCGACGGTTATCGCGCCCACGGTAGTGGCGGTCGTCGCGATTACTCTCGTTGCCCATGTAGTTGCCCAGCGCACCACCTGCGCCACCGCCGGCGGCTGCGCCGACCAGGGCTCCGGTGCTGCCGCCGACACTACGGCCTACAACGTTGCCGCCTGCCGCGCCCAAGGCACCGCCAATAGCGGCTTCGCCGCGGCTGCGTTTGTCGGCACCGACCGCACTGCCGCCCGCGCCACCCAGGGCTGCACCGATGGTCGAGCCGGTGTTGCCGCCTAGCTGCTGGCCAACGACCGAACCTAGAACCCCGCCCAATGCGCCGCCCACGCCGGCTTCGGCGGTGCCACCCGCCATGGCTGCGCCACTGACCAGGCCAAGGGACAGCAAGAGAATCGAGGAGAACTTCATTAGGGAGACCTCAAGAGGATGACGGCGCGATCCTGAGGTTGTATCGAGACGCTGACAATGGAAATCCGACCAGCGGCAGTAGTTGTATACAATTTTATAAGTTGCTGTTTTTTATGGGGAACTTAAGTTGATTTTACAGGTCTTTAGCTACTTACGGAATGGCCGCTTTTATGCAAAAGCGGCCTTTTTTGTGCCCGAAGACTTTAGGCGGACCTGGCTGTGATCAGCCCGTTGTCACTCGCCGCTTCCAAGCAAATCGCAACGAACTTGGACGTGGGTGTATGGCTGCCATCACCGATGCTTTCCAATGGCACCAGTGGGTTCACTTCCGGGTAGTAAGCCGCTGCTTGTCCGGCGGGAATATCAAACGCCAACAGGGTAAAGCCCTTCACGCGGCGCTCGCGGCCGTCTTCCCACAACGACACGATGTCAGCCTTCTGCCCCGGCTTGAAGCCCAGGCGGATGATGTCGGCCTCGTTGACGAACAGCACGTCACGTTGGCCTTTGACCCCGCGATAACGGTCGTCCAGGCCATAGATAGTGGTGTTGTACTGATCGTGGGAGCGCATCGACTGCATGATCAGGTCCGGCACCCGGCCGGTGGCATGGGTGCGTTCATGAATCAGGTCTTTGGGCAGGATGTTCGGACGGAAGTTGGCGCGGCCCGAGGGTGTGCTCCAGCGACGCGCACCGGCCGCGTTGCCGAGGTAGAACCCACCGGGGTGTTTGATGCGCTCGTTGAAGTCCTTGAAGCCCGGGATGGTATCGGCGATCAGGTCGCGGATACGCCCGTAGTCAGCCACCAGCCAGTTCCAATCCACGGGTTTACTGCCCAGGGTGGCGGCGGCGATGCCGGCCAGGATGGCAGGCTCGGATTTCATCAGTTTCGACAACGGCTGCAGTTGGCCGTTGGAGCCGTGCACCATGCTGAAGGAGTCTTCCACCGTGACCGCTTGCGGGCCATCGGCCTGGATGTCGATATCGGTACGGCCCAGGCATGGCAGGATCAGCGCGTCTTTACCGTGCATCAGGTGGCTGCGGTTGAGCTTGGTGCTGATTTGCACGGTCAGGTCGCAATTACGCAGCGCTTCGAAGGTTCGCGGACTGTCTGGCGTGGCTTGGGCGAAGTTGCCGCCCAGGCCGATAAATACTTTGGCGCGGCCTTCGAGCATGGCGTGAATCGCTTCCACGACGTTGTGGCCGTTTTCCCGCGGTACCTGGAACTGGAAGCGACGTTCCAGGCTATCGAGGAACGCCACCGGTGGGCGTTCGTTGATGCCCATGGTGCGGTCGCCCTGCACGTTACTGTGGCCACGTACTGGGCACAGGCCGGCACCCGGGCGGCCAATATTGCCGCGTAGCAGCATCAGGTTGGCGATTTCCTGGATGGTCGGTACCGAGTGGCGGTGCTGGGTGATGCCCATCGCCCAGCACATGATCACGTTCTTGCCTTTGGCGTACATACGCGCCGCTTGCTCGATTTCGACCAGGGTCAGGCCGGATTGCTCGACGATTTCTTCCCAGGAGGTGTCATCGATGGTGCCCAGATAGTCCAGTACGTTGGCGGTGTGTTCATTGAGGAAGTCGTGGTCGAACACCGCTTCTTTGCCTTCGGCGAGGGCTTGGCGCTCCCACAGCAGCAGGAATTTGGCCATGCCGCGCAGGATGGCCATGTCGCCGCCCAGCGCCGGGCGGAAATACGCGGTGTTGGTCGGCTTGTCGCCGTTGGTGAGCATTTCCAGCGGGTGTTGCGGGTGCTGGAAGCGTTCCAGGCCACGCTCTTTCAACGGGTTGATACAGACCACCTGGGCGCCGCGTTTTACTGCTTCGCGCAGGGGTTCGAGCATGCGTGGATGGTTGGTGCCGGGGTTTTGGCCCCAGACGAAAATGGCGTCGGCATGTTCAAAGTCATCAAAGGTCACGGTGCCTTTGCCAACGCCCACACTCTGAGCCAGGGCCACGCCGCTGGCTTCATGGCACATGTTCGAGCAGTCCGGGAAGTTGTTCGTACCGTAGGCACGCACAAACAGCTGATACAGGTAGGCGGCTTCGTTGCTGGCGCGACCGGAGGTGTAGAACTCGGCCATGCTCGGGTTGGGCAGTGCGTTGAGGTGCTTGCCGACCAAGTCGAATGCCGCTTCCCAGCTGATGGGCGTATAGCGGTCGGTCTCGGCGTCATAGCGCATCGGCTCGGTGAGGCGCCCTTGGTATTCCAGCCAATAGTCACTTTGCTCCAGCAATGCCGTGACGCTGTGCTTGGCGAAGAACGCAGCGTCGACGCGGCGCTTGGTCGCTTCCCAATTGACCGCCTTGGCGCCGTTTTCGCAGAACTTGACCATGCCGCTTTCCGGCGAGTCGCCCCAGGCGCAACCCGGGCAATCGAAGCCGCCGTTCTGGTTGGTCTTGAGCATCATGCGCAGGTTTTTCAGCGCGTTATCGCTGGTCAGCCAGGCTTGCGCCACGCTGATCAGTGCGCCCCAGCCGCCCGCCGGGCCTTTGTAAGGCTTGTAGCGTGGGGATGGGGTTTGGTCGGCTTGGTGGTGAAGGCTCATGGCTGGTGCTCCATCGCAGGGCTGTAGGCCCGCAGCGCGCTTGTTCGCGGCAGGTGGATGAGATTGAGGTTGTACCGGCGGGCCCATCGCAGGGCCAGGCCGGTGGGCGATGGCAGGCTGGCCAGGGGCTGCGTGCCGTCGGTCGGAATTTTTTCGTGGTTGAGTACGTCGGCCAGCTTGTCCAGGGCGGGCGCCGCGCAGACTGGGCGCTTGGCGTTCATGGGGCAGTACCACCAGCGGATTAACCAATGTTTAGACTAGGCGCGACAAAGGGTCGCGTCTAATCGGCAGTATTGATCTACCGATAGATGGCGTCGATCAAGGCCGCCGGGCCTGCTCGCTGTGGGCTTATTCCAATGGCGGATGCTTGCGGTGTTTTTGAGTCTTTAGCCGGGCTGGAACCCAAGTCTGTAGGACTGGTCTAGTCTTGGGCATCTGGAAATTAAATCCCAAGGAGAGCGCACCATGAGTATTTTGAGTTTTGTTAAGGAAGCTGGCGAGAAGTTGATCGATCTGTTGACGCCGGGTAACGCAAACGCGAGCGATGAGCTGAAAAAACATATCGAGGACGTCGGGCTGGGTAACCCGAACGTGCATGCCACGGTTGACGGTGACAAGGTCACGATTACCGGTGAAGTGGCCAGTCAGGAAGAGAAAGAAAAAATCATTCTGGCGGCGGGCAATATCGCCGGTGTGGCCAGCGTTGATGACCAGATCACTGTGACCGGCCCAGCGGCTGTCGCTGCTCGCTTCGTCGTGGTGAAGAAAGGCGATACCCTCAGCGCGATCTCCTTGGCGGTGTACGGTAACGCCAACCAGTACAACAGAATTTTTGAGGCAAACAAGCCGTTGCTCAAAGATGTGAACAAAATTTACCCAGGCCAGACACTGCGTATCCCTGAGTAATACGCGGGGAAAAATTGTGGAAGGGGGGCAATCCCCCTTCCACTGTCGTTTAGAGTCCGTGAATGAGGTCTCTGTAGTCCTCGACTGCCGCAAACTCCCCTGTGTCCTTAGGTCCTTTCTGACTGTCCGGCTCTTTCACCGCCAGCAAATGCCCCACGCCAAAATCCCGAGCACTGCGCAGGATCGGCAATGTGTCATCGATAAACAGGCTACGGGCTGGGTCGAAGTGGATATCGGCTTGCAGGGCGTCCCAGAATTGCGGGTTTTCCTTGGGAAAGCCGTAGTCGTGGGAGCTGATCAACCGTTCGAAATAAGGCGCCAGCTCAATGCGCTCCAACTTCAACGACAGTGAGTCACGATGAGCGTTGGTGATCAGGATCACGCGTTTGCCGGCCTGTTTGATTGCCGCCAGGAAAGTATCGGCATCCGGGCGCAGGGCGATCAAGTGGGCGGTCTCCAACTTGAGTTCGCGCACCGGGATCTTCAGCTCCGTGCTCCAGAAATCCAGGCAATACCATTGCAACTGTCCGGCGTTACGCTCGAACAGAGGCTGCAATTCCAACTCGGCCATGGCCCGACTCACGCCATGCAGCTCGGCGTATCGCTGGGGCAGGTGCTCCATCCAGAAGTGGTTGTCGAAATGCAGGTCGAGCAAGGTGCCGTCCATGTCCAGCAGGACAGTGTCGATGGCATGCCAGGGCATAGAGGGCATAGGGCGTTCTCATGTAAGTAAAGATATCCGACACAGACAATCGGAAAAGCCACGGTATAGTAACCCGATCACGCCAAGGAGCCGCTTATGCGCCAGAAACCCACCGTCCTCGCCCGCGAAATAGTCGCCAGTAGTCGTTTGTTCCGCGTGGAGGAAGTGCAATTGCGCTTTTCCAACGGCGTTGAACGGACCTACGAGCGTCTTGTGGGCCGCGGTGCCGGCTACGGCGCGGTGATGATTGTGGCGATGGTCGACGAGGACCATGCCTTGCTGGTCGAAGAGTACTGCGGCGGCACCGACGCGTATGAGCTGTCCTTGCCCAAAGGGCTGATTGAACCGGGTGAGGATGTGTTGGCGGCGGCAGACCGCGAGCTCAAGGAAGAGGCCGGCTATGGCGCACGCCAGTTGGAGCACATCACCGAGCTTTCGCTGTCGCCGGGTTACATGAGCCAGAAAATCCAGGTGGTCCTGGCCACCGATCTCTACGAAGAACGCCTGGAAGGCGACGAACCTGAGCCGATGCGCGTGGACAAGGTCAATCTGCGTGAGCTCTCGCAGTTGGCGCAAAACGAGCAGTTCAGTGAAGGTCGAGCGCTTGCCGCCCTGTATCTGGTACGCGACCTGTTGACCCAACGTGGAGCGTTCAGCGCATGAGCGAGCTGTTTTTAGGCCACCCGTTTATCGCCCCTGTGATCGAGCTGGCGCGCCAGGCCGGCGAAGCCATCCTGCCGTATTGGCGCGCTGATGTGGCGGTGGCCGCCAAAGCCGATGATTCTCCGGTGACGGCGGCGGACTTGGCGGCTCACCACTTGATTCTGGCGGGCCTCACCGCACTTGATCCGAACATTCCGGTGCTGTCTGAAGAGGACGCGAATATCGACCAGAGCGTACGTGCCGGTTGGCAGCGCTGGTGGCTGGTGGACCCGTTGGATGGCACCAAGGAGTTTATCGCCGGCAGTGAAGAGTTCACCGTCAATATCGCCCTGATCGAACAGGGGCGTGTGGTGTTTGGTGTGGTGTCGATACCCACCAGTGGCCGTTGCTACTTTGGCGGTGCGGGCTTAGGGGCCTGGCGTTCCGATGTGAACGAGGCGCCCAAGCCGATTCAGGTGCGCGAGGCGCCCGCGGCGGGTGAGTCGTTTACCGTGGTGGCTAGCCGTCGGCATTCGAGCCCTGAGCAAGAACGTTTGCTGGAGGGCTTGAGCGAAGGTTTGGGTGCGTTGAAACTGGCGAATATCGGCAGTTCCCTGAAGTTCTGCCTGTTGGCCGAGGGAAGTGCCGATTGCTATCCGCGCCTGGCGCCGACGTCGCAGTGGGATACCGCCGCCGCCCAAGGTGTGCTGGAAGGGGCGGGTGGTGAAGTGCTGGAGTTGAATGGCGCGCCGTTCACTTATCCGGCACGGGCATCGTTATTGAATCCGTTCTTCTTGGCGTTGCCGGCGAAGGCGGCGTGGCGTGAGCGCTTGTTGGCCCTGGCCCGTTCTTAAGGCCACGGCATATCAACGTGTGGGAGGGGCTTGATCCCGATGACGGCGTGTCAGTCAAAAATGCCGTGACTGATGCACAGTAATCGGGAGCAAGCCCCCTCCCACATTTGTTTTGTGTAGTGGCGGCTAGGCGGCGTGGCGTGAGCGCTTGTTGACCTTGGCCCGTTCTCAAGGCCACGGCATATCAATGCGTGGGAGGGGGCTTGCTCCCGATGACGGCGTGTCAGTCAAAAATGCTGTGACTGATGCACAGTAATCGGGAGCAAGCCCCCTCCCACATTTGTTTTGTGTAGTGGCGGCTAGGCGGCGTGGCGTGGGCGTTTGTTGACCTTGGCCTGTTCTCAAGGCCACGGCATATCAACGTGTGGGAGGGAGCAAGCCCCCTCCCACATTTGTTTTGTGTAGTGGCGGCTAGGCGGCGTGGCGTGGGCGTTTGTTGACCTTGGCCCGTTCTCAAGGCCACGGCATATCAACGTGTGGGAGGGGGCTTGCTCCCGATGACGGCGTGTCAGTCAAAAATGCTGTGACTGATGCACAGTAATCGGGCAAGCCCCCTCCCACATTTGTTTTGTGTAGTGGCGGCTAGGCGGCGTGGCGTGGGCGCTTGTTGACCTTGGCCCGTTCTCAAGGCCATGGCATATCAACGTGTGGGAGGGGGCTTGCTCCCGATGACGGCGTGTCAGTCAAAAATGCTGTGACTGATGCACAGTAATCGGGAGCAAGCCCCCTTCCACATTTGTTTTGTGTAGTGGCGGCTAGCTGTGGAGGACGTACTGCCCGGTAAACGTCACCGCGTGCTCCTTACTGCCCTCATTCACAACCCAGGTTTCCAGCGTCAGCCGCGCCCGCCCATAGCGCTTGTACGTCGCCACGAAGCGTTTCCATATCTTCTCCTCCGGCGCCTGGCACACCACCGTTGCGTCCTGCGTCACCGGCAGTGGATAACTGATCTGCCCTTCCTGAATCACGATATGCCCGTCTTCAACCCCTTCTTCACGCAACTTCAGGTGTAGCCAACCCCAGCCTGCCAGTACGGCGCCGCAATAGAGGCTGCCGCCAAACATGGTGCTCTTATGGTTGATATTGGCTGCCAAGGGCAGATGCAGTTGCAGTTGGCTGTGTTGCCAGTCGAGCACCTTGAGGCCCATTTCCCGGGTAAGGGGGATGTCATGGTGCAGGATGGATTCCAGGTAACGGCTGTCGCGGCTCATGGCGGCCTCTTGGCGGGAATGGGATGTCATTCGTCATCAGCGCTATGGCTGGCGCTGTCGGCGAAGTTCAGACCGTGTTTGCGCAGTTTGTCGTGCAAGGTCTTGCGCGGTATGCCCAAGGCTTCGGCGAGGCTGCGCACCGAGCTGTGGGGGCGGGTCAGTTCGGCGGCGATCAGGCTTTTTTCGAACTGTTCGACTTGTTCGCTCAGGCCGCCGGGCGTGGAGGTCAGCACGCCAGTGGCAGGATTGTCCGCCGTGGCATCCAGCGCCAACTCCAGGCCCAGGGCAAAGCGCTCTGCGGCGTTCTGCAGTTCGCGGACATTACCCGGCCAGCTGTGGCGCAACAGCAGCGCCCGCTGGCCCGGTTGCAGTTCGTGCAAAGGCAGGCCGTGACGGCTGCTGGCTTCGTCGGCGAAGTGCTGGAACAGCATCAACGCATCTTCCCCACGCTCGCGCAGTGGCGGAATGCGCAGCGGCGCGACGTTGAGGCGGTAATACAAGTCGGCCCGAAAACGGCCTTGGTCAGCGGCTTGGCGCAAGTCTTCCTTGGTGGCGGCGATAATGCGGATATCCAGCGGGATCAGTTGATTGCCGCCCAGGCGTTCCACCACACGCTCCTGCAACAGGCGCAGTAACTTGACCTGCACATCCAGGCTCATGCTCTCGATTTCATCCAGGAACAGCGTGCCACCGTTGGCGAATTCGAACTTGCCGATACGGCGCTTCTGCGCGCCGGTAAACGCGCCGGGCTCATGGCCGAACAGCTCGCTTTCGACCACGGACTCAGCCAGGGCACCCGCGTTGATTGCCACAAACGGCCCGTTGCGTCGGCTCGACAGGTCATGCAGCGCGCGGGCGACGACTTCTTTGCCCGCCCCGGTTTCGCCAAGAATCAGCACATCGGCGCGGGTGGCGGCCAGGGCACCGATTTGCTCGCGCAGGCGCAGCATTTGCGGCGAGTGCCCCACCAGGCGCGTGCTCAGTTGCTGGCGATCGCTGAGGGCCAGGCGCAAGCTGCGGTTGTCCAGCACCAGCCGGCGCAGGGCCAGGGCGCGCCGCACGCTATCGAGCAAGGCGTCGCTGGCAAAGGGTTTTTCAAGGAAGTCATAGGCGCCGGCACGCATGGCTTGCACCGCCAGTGGTACGTCGCCGTGGCCGGTGATCAGCAGCACCGGCAAGTCTGGGTCCTGGCCATGCAATTGGGCCAGCAGTTCCAGACCGTCCATGCCGGGCATGCGGATATCGCTGACCACCACACCTGGCCAGTCCCGCGACAGGCGCTCGGTGAGGCCGGTGGCTTCGCCCAGCGTCAGGACGTTCAGCCCGGCCAGGTCCAGGGTCTGGCACAGGGCCTGACGCAGGTGTGGGTCGTCGTCGATCAACACCACCTGAATCTGGTTATCGATACTCATACACTGCGGTCCTCGGACGGTTGCAGACTGACGCCCGGCGAGCCGGCACGCAATTTCAAGGTTAACAATGCGCCGCCTTCCTTGTGGTTGGCGAACAACAGCTCGCCGCCGAAGGCACGCATCAGGGTGTCGCAGATCGCGAGGCCCAGCCCCAGGCCCTGGGTGCGCGTCTTGGTGGTGTAGAACGGCTCGCTCGCGCGACCCAGGGCTTCCATGCAAAAGCCTGGGCCATTGTCGCGAATGTACAGGTTGACGCCCTGTGCGGTGGTTTCGGCACTCAGCCAGAGTTTACGGGGTGGGCCTTTTTCGGTGAGGGCGTCGAGGGCATTGGCCAGCAAGTTGCCCAGCACTTGGCGCAAGCGAGTTTCACCGGCTTGCACCCACAGGGTTGCCTCAGGCAAATCGCGGATCAACTCCACCTCCATCGAGCGTCGCCGTTTGGCCAGCAACGCCAAGGCGTCATCCAGCGCCGGTTGCAGGGCCACGCTCTCCGGCGCGTGGCGGTCGCGCCGGGCAAAGGCGCGCAGGTGGGCGATAATCGAGGCCATGCGCCCGGTCAGTTCGCTGATCAACTTGAGGTTGCCGCGGGCGTCGTTGGTGCGCTCATGGTCGAGCAGGATTTCGGCGTTTTCCGCGTAGCTGCGGATCGCCGCCAGTGGTTGATTCAGTTCATGGCTGATACTCGCGGACATGGTCCCCAGTGCCGAGAGTTTGCCGGCCTGTACCAGGTCATCCTGGGCGCGCACCAATTCTTGCTGGGCGTGTTCACGCTCCAGCACTTCCTGTTTCAGGCGCCGGTTAAGGCCCTCCAGATCGCTGGTACGCTCGATCACGCGCATTTCCAGCTCGCGGCGCGCCTTGGCTTCGAAGGCGATGCGTTCCAGGTAATGGCGGCGGCGCTGCATCATTAATCCCAGCAACAGCATCAGCACCAACAGCGTCGCGCCACCGACGGCCACCACTGTGCGCACCGGTCGGTTGATCAGCGAGCGCGGGGCGAGAATTTCCACGGTCCAGCCGGTCTCGGCAATGGCCGTGGATTGGCGCAGCCAGGCGCTGTTGCTGAGGCTCAGCGGTTGTGGGTCGCGGGTTGGGTAGGGCTGGATGGCAATGATGGCCTGGCGCTCTTCAGCGGTCAGCGGGCGGGTAGCGCGGAATCGCCATTGCGGGCGCGAGGTGAGGATCACCACGCCATTGTGGTCGGTGACCAATAGTTGTTCCGGGGTTTTGCCCCACAGGCTTTCGGTGTGGTCCAGGTCGACCTTCACCACCAGCACGCCGATGATTGTGTTGCCATCGCGCACGGCAGCGGCGAAAAAGTAGCCGCGTTTGGCCGAGGTGGTGCCCAGGCCGAAAAACCGCCCCAGGTGCCCGGCCATGGCTTCACTGAAATACGGTCGGAACGAAAAGTTGCGCCCGACAAAGCTGTCTTGTTTATCCCAGTTGGACGCGGCGAGGGTTTTACCGGTGGCGTCCATCAGGTACATCACTTCCACCCCGGCCTGGGCGGCGACGTCCTTGAGCAGCAGGTTGGCGTTGGCCAGGTTGGTGCTGACGTGAGGCGCGGCCAATGCGGTACGCAGGGCGGGCAAGTCACCGAGGATCTGCGGCAGCACTTCATAGCGGTGCAGCGTGCCCAGCAGGTTCGCGACGTACAGGTCGAGGGTCTGGCGGTTTTGCCCGGCCAGTTCGCTGCGGTAGTAGCGCTCGGCCAAGTGCTCCAGCGGCCACAGCAGCGGCGCCAGGCACAATGCCAGCAGGGCGAGGCTGCGCCAGCGGGGTCTTCGCGGAAGGGGTGGAGTCATGAGGATCATGCGCCTGTGGGGACAGGCGCATTATGCCTAGTGCTGCTGCGCAAGACACTCGTGCAGTGCGTCTTGCCACTGCGGCTGGCTGACGTGCCATTGCTGTTGCAGACGGCTGCAATCGAGGCGCGAGTTCAGCGGGCGCTTGGCGGGTGTCGGGTAGGCGCTGGAAGGGATCGCCTCCAGCTCTGCGCAGGCACGGCCGCTGGCACGAAGCTGCTCGCCAATCGCTTCGGCAAAGCCGAACCACGAGGTTTCACCCTGGGCGGTGAGGTGGTAAACGCCCCAATCCCCAGCGTTACCCGCTTGCCAGCGCTCGATCAACGCTCGGGTGCTGTTGGCGATGGTTCCGGCCCAGGTCGGCGCACCAATCTGGTCGGCGACGATGCGCATCTGCGGTTTTTCCTGCAGTAGACGCTGCATGGTCAGCAGGAAATTCTTGCCGTGGCTCGAATACACCCAACTGGTACGCAAAATCAGGTATTCGCCGCCAACGGCTGCAATCGCCTGTTCACCCGCCAGTTTGCTCTGGCCATAGACGCCCAAGGGGTTTGGCTTGTCGTTTTCGGTGTACGGCGCAGGCTTGCTGCCATCGAACACGTAGTCGGTCGAGTAGTGAATCAGCGGGATACCCAACGCCTTGGCTTCCTCGGCGAGGATGCCGGGGGCGATGGCGTTGATGGCAAACGCTGAGTCGGGCTCGCTCTCGGCCAGATCGACGGCAGTGTGGGCTGCGGCGTTGATGATCAGGCTTGGGCGATGGGCACGCACCTGCTGGCGGATGAGGTCTGCGTCCGCGAGGTCCAGCTGGTCGCGGCCCAGTACGATGAGTTCGCCCAGGCCCTGGAGCCGCTGTTGCAGCTCCCGGGAGACCTGGCCGTGTTGGCCGGTGATGAGGATTTTCAGGGACGCGGTCATGGGAACAGGTCTGCCTCTTTCAGGCTCTTACCGTTCTGGTCCTTGGCGGACAAGGTCGGCGTGCCATTGAGCTGCCAATCGATATTGAGTTCCGTGTCGTCCCAGCGGATACAACGCTCGGCAGACGGCGTGTAGTAATCCGTGGTCTTGTAGAGGAACTCGGCGGAGTCGCTGAGCACGACGAAACCGTGGGCGAACCCCGGTGGAATCCACAGCTGACGGTTATTTTCGGCAGACAGGTGCACGCTGGCCCATTTGCCAAAATGAGGGGAGCTGCGGCGGATGTCCACCGCCACGTCCAATACTTCACCGGCGGTCACACGCACCAGTTTCCCCTGGGCGTGTTCTATCTGGTAGTGCAAGCCACGCAGCACGCCTTTTTGCGACCGCGAGTGGTTGTCCTGCACGAACTGCAGTTGCAGGCCGCTGATCTGGGCAAATTCCCGGGCATTGAAACTTTCGTAGAAAAAGCCGCGCTCATCGCCAAAAACTTTCGGCTCGATGATCAATACATCGGGCAGCTCAGTGGCGATCACATTCATTTAGTGTCCTCGGCCAGCATGTACAAATACTGACCATAGCCGGTTTTGCCGAAGTATTTGGCGCGTTCCAGCAGGTAGTCTCGATCGATCCAGCCATTTTCGTAGGCGATTTCTTCGAGGCAGGCTACTTTCAGGCCCTGACGGTGTTCGATAGTTTGAACGTAAGTTGACGCTTCCAGCAGGCTGTCATGGGTGCCAGTGTCAAGCCAGGCGAAACCACGGCCGAACCGCTCTACGTGCAGATCACCGCGCTGGAGATAAGCATTGTTGATGTCGGTGATTTCCAGCTCGCCGCGCGGCGAAGGCTTGACCGCCTTGGCGATCTTGATCACGTCGTTGTCGTAGAAATACAGGCCGGTCACGGCGTAGTGGGACTTAGGCTTCAGCGGTTTTTCTTCGATGGACAGGGCGCGGCCCTCGTCATCGAAGTCGATTACGCCGAAACGTTCCGGGTCTTTGACCCAGTAGCCGAACACGGTGGCACCCGACGGGCGTTCGGCCGCGCCGCGCAATTGATCGCTGAAATGCTGGCCGTGGAAGATGTTGTCCCCCAGGATCAGGCACACCGGGTCAGTGCCAATGAACTCCTCGCCGATGATGAACGCTTGGGCCAGCCCATCCGGCGAAGGCTGCTCCGCATAGCTGATGCGCACACCAAACTGGCTACCGTCGCCTAGCAGGTTACGGTATTGCGGCAGGTCCACGGGGGTGGAGATCACCAGGATGTCCTTGATCCCCGCCAACATCAGCACCGAGATCGGGTAGTAGATCATCGGCTTGTCATACACCGGCAACAGCTGTTTGGACACGCCCAGGGTAATGGGGTGCAAACGGGTGCCGGAACCGCCGGCCAATACAATACCCTTCATCATGCGATCAGATCCTTAGCGTCAGTATTGCCGAGTCGTTCACCTTGATAACTGCCATCCTGGACCCTGCGGCACCATTCCAGGTTATCGAGGTACCACTGTACGGTTTTGCGCAGGCCGGTCTCAAAGGTTTCTTCCGGAGTCCAGCCCAGTTCGCGTTCGATTTTGCTGGCGTCGATCGCGTAGCGTTGGTCGTGACCCGGGCGATCCTTGACGAAGGTAATCAGATCGGTGAATTTTTCCACGCCGGCTGGACGTTGTGGTGCCAGTTCTTCCAGCAGGGCGCAGATACCGCGCACCACGTCGATGTTCTTCTGCTCGTTATGGCCACCGATGTTGTAGGTTTCGCCTACTACGCCAGTGGTCACGACTTTCAGCAGCGCGCGGGCATGGTCTTCGACGAACAGCCAGTCACGCACTTGCAAACCATCGCCGTAGACTGGCAGTGGCTTGCCCGCGAGGGCGTTGAGAATGACCAGTGGGATCAACTTTTCGGGGAAGTGGAACGGCCCGTAGTTGTTCGAGCAGTTGGTCAGCAGTACAGGCAGGCCATATGTGCGCTGCCAGGCGCGTACCAGGTGGTCGGAGGCCGCCTTGCTCGCGGAGTAGGGCGAGCTGGGTGCATAAGGCGTGGTTTCGGTGAAGAGATCGTCTACGCCGTGCAGGTCACCGTACACCTCGTCAGTGGAGATGTGGTGGAAGCGGAACGCGCTTTTGGCGGGTTCTGCCAGCTTCTGCCAATAGGCCCGGGTAGCTTCGAGCAGGCTATAAGTGCCGACGATGTTGGTCTGGATAAAATCCGACGGGCCGTCGATGGAACGGTCGACATGGGACTCGGCCGCCAAGTGCATGATCGCCTGGGGCTCGAAGCGTGCCAGTAACGCGCTGACGGTGGCCTGGTCGATGATATCCGCCTGGACGAACTCATAGCGGCTGTTGGACGCGATGCTGGCCAGCGACTCGAGGTTACCGGCGTAAGTGAGCTTGTCCAGGTTGAGCACTTCATGCTCAGTGTGTTCAATCAGGTGGCGGATCAGGGCGGAGCCAATGAATCCGGCACCGCCGGTGATAAGAATGCGCATGTCGAGGGCCTTTTCCTTAGACGGACATTTAGCGAAAGAAGCATAGCTTGAGTTGTGAATCGGGCTGGTGCAAGCGCGGCGAGCATAAGGGGTTGATTATCGCCCCTGAACAATGGCGATATAGACGCCTGAAAAAACAGAGGTCGTCACAATGTTGCTTGCCACGTTGATTCACCGTGCCAGTTTGCCCTGCCCCCAAGTGAGCCCCGGCCAGGCGGCTTACTTACTGGAGCGGCATTATGGCATTGCTGGCACGTTGCATTCATTGGGCAGCCAACAAGACCTCAACTATAAGATCGACAGCGAACATGGCCGCTTCGTTCTGAAGATCTGCCGGGGTGACTACGCTGCCGTGGAACTCCAGGCCCAGCATGCGGCCCTCAACGAACTGCAGAGCCACGCCCATGTACGTGTACCCAAGGTCATCAAGGCCCTGAGTGGCGAGGCGTTGCTGACGGTGAGCGTCGAGGGACAAACCCTGCACCTTCGGCTATTGGATTACATCGACGGTCAACCTTTAACCCATAGGCCTCACCTGGGTCGCGACGTGATCGCAGGTTTCGGTGCGTTGTGCGGGCAGATGAGCCGTGCACTGGCAGGTTTCGAGCATCCAGGCCTGGAGCGTACCCTGCAATGGGACCCACGCCATGCCCACGAACTGATCACCCACCTGCTGGCGACCTTGCAGAACCTGCCCCACCGCACCGAATTGGAGCAGGTCGCCACGCAGGTCGAAGCGCGTGTCCGTCCGTTGGCTGCACACCTGCCCTGGCAAGCGGTACACATGGATATTACCGATGACAACGTGGTGTGGCAGCGTGATGCCCAGCGGTATTGGCGCATTCAGGGTGTGATCGACTTTGGCGATCTGGTGCGCACCTGGCGTATTGCCGACTTGTCGGTGACCTGCGCCGCCCTGTTGCACCATGCCGACGGCGATCCGTTTGCCATCCTGCCGGCGATCCAGGCGTGTCATGCGGTTACGCCTTTGCAGCGCGAAGAACTGCAGGTGTTGTGGCCACTGATTGTCGCCCGCGCGGCGGTGTTGGTGCTCAGCAGTGAACAACAGCAACGCCTGGACCCCGATAACACCTATCTATTGAAAAACGCTGAACATGAGTGGGAAATCTTCCGCATAGCCACATCGGTGCCGTTTGAACTGATGGAAGCGGCGATTCTGAGTGGCGTCGGTGAGGCGCTGCCATCGATAGCCAGCCTGGATTTCGCGCCGCTGCTACCGGGACTGGTGGGGCGTGAGTTCGCGCTGATCGACCTGGGCGTTCTCAGCCCGCATTTCGAGGCGGGCAATTGGGAAACCTCGGGCATAGACCGGCGGTTGCTGGATGAAGCGGCCACAGTCCATGGGCTGGCGGCCAGTCGTTACGGGCAATATCGGTTGTCGCGTACCTGTCCCGACAGTGCTGTAGAACCGGACACGTTCCCCCTTCACGTTGAACTGCACCTTCCCCATGGCACCGTGCTGGAGGCCCCCTTTGCCGGTGAATTGCGTGAAGGGAGCGACGGTTTCCTGTGTGTGTACGATCCCCGGCTGAGTGTGCGTATGTGGGGCGTGAAAACGTTGCTCCACCCCGGTGCCTTGGTGGTGAAAGGGCAAATACTGGGTGAGGTCCACGGCCCGTTGATCGTGCAGTTGTGCCGCGCCGACCTTGAGCCGCCGTTGTTCTGCACACCCTCCAGGGCATTGGCGTGGCAGGCGTTGTGCCCCTCACCGGCGATGCTGCTCGGGCTGGCCTGTGATGCTGAACCAGAGCTGGGCCCTGAGGCCCTGCTGGCCCGGCGCGATGCCAGTTTCGCGCGTTCGCAGAAGCATTACTACGTTGACCCGCCGCGTATCGAGCGGGGTTGGCGTAATCATCTGATCGATATGCAGGGCCGATCCTACCTGGACATGCTCAACAACGTGGCCGTGCTGGGCCATGGCCACCCGCGCATGGCCGCGGTGGCGGCGCGGCAATGGTCGTTGCTCAACACCAACTCACGTTTTCACTATGCGGCGATTGCCGAGTTTTCCGAGCGCCTGCTGGCACTGGCGCCGGAGGGCATGGACCGGGTGTTCCTGGTCAACAGCGGCACCGAGGCCAATGACCTGGCTATCCGCCTGGCCTGGGCCTACAGCGGCGGGCGCGACATGCTCAGTGTGCTGGAGGCGTACCACGGCTGGTCAGTGGCGGCGGATGCGGTATCCACGTCAATTGCCGATAACCCCCAGGCATTGAGCAGCCGCCCGGACTGGGTGCACCCGGTGACCGCACCGAATACCTATCGAGGCGAGTTCCGTGGGCCGGACAGCGCGCCGGACTACGTGCGAAGCGTGGAGCATAACCTGGCGAAAATCGCCGCGAACAAACGCCAACTGGCCGGGTTCATTTGCGAGCCGGTGTATGGCAACGCCGGGGGAATCTCATTGCCGGCGGGCTATTTGCAGCAGGTGTATGCGCGGGTGCGCGCCCAAGGAGGCGTGTGCATCGCTGACGAAGTGCAGGTCGGCTACGGCCGCATGGGGCATTTCTTCTGGGGTTTTGAAGAGCAAGGGGTGGTGCCGGACATCATCACCATGGCCAAAGGCATGGGTAACGGTCAGCCGTTGGGCGCGGTGATTACCCGTCGAGAGATTGCCGAAGCGTTGGAGGCCGAGGGCTATTTCTTCTCGTCGTCGGGAGGGAGCCCGGTCAGTTGTCGGATCGGAATGGCCGTGTTGGACGTGATGGAGGAAGAAAAACTGTGGGAAAACGCGCGGATAGTGGGCGGGCATTTCAAGGCCCGCCTGGAGGCGCTGATCGAGCATCATCCCTTGGTGGGTGCGGTGCATGGTTCCGGCTTCTATCTGGGCCTGGAGCTGGTACGCGATCGGCAAACCCTGGAGCCGGCGACGCAGGAAACCGCACAGTTGTGTGATCGCCTGCGCGAACTGGGGATTTTCATGCAGCCTACCGGCGACTATCTGAACATCCTCAAGATCAAGCCACCGATGGTCACTTCCAGGCGCAGCGTGGATTTCTTTGTCGACATGCTGTCGAAGGTGCTGGATGAGCAGCTGTAGTTAATCGATTCTTATCGGTTATTTATTGTCATATTTATCGCTCAAGATCTTTGGGCGCTTTTAAAGCCGATTTTTATCCGTTATAAAGTCGGCCTTCACCCCATTCGGAGTCCTGATCGCCATGACCACCCTGCACAGCACACCTCGCGCCGATGGCTTCCATATGCCCGCCGAATGGGCACCCCAGACCCAAACCTGGATGATCTGGCCCGAGCGTCCGGACAACTGGCGCTTGGGTGGCAAGCCGGCACAAGCCGCCCACGTGGCCGTGGCCAAGGCCATCGCACGGTTTGAACCGGTGACCGTGGCGGTGTCCGCCGGGCAATACGAAAACGCCCGTGCCCGCCTGGACGTGCCCAATATCCGCCTGGTGGAAATGTCCAACGACGACGCTTGGGTACGGGATACCGGGCCGACCTTCGTGATCAACAACCGGGGTGAAGTACGCGGGGTGAATTGGGACTTCAACGCCTGGGGTGGTTTCGACGGTGGCCTGTATTCGCCCTGGAACCGTGACTCGCAGGTGGGCGGCAAGATCCTTGAGATCGAGCGCGCACCGCGTTACCGCACCGAAGGCTTTGTGCTCGAAGGCGGTTCGATTCACGTCGATGGCGAAGGCACGCTGATCACCACCGAAGAATGCCTGTTGAACCGCAATCGCAACCCGCACCTCGATCGTGCAGCCATCGAAGCGGTGCTCAGCGATCACCTGGCTGTGGATAAGATCATCTGGTTACCGGAGGGGCTATTCAACGACGAAACCGACGGCCATGTGGATAACTTCTGCTGCTACGTGCGCCCAGGCGAAGTCTTGCTGGCCTGGACTGACGACCCGCAAGACCCGAACTATGCGCGTTGCCACGCCGCCATGGACGTGCTGCAAAGCAGCACTGACGCCCAGGGCCGCGCGTTCACGGTGCATAAAATGCCGATCCCGGGGCCGTTGTATGCCACCGAGGAAGAATGTGCGGGTGTAGATCCGGTGGACGGTAGCCAGGAGCGTAATCCGACCGTGCGGTTGGCTGGTTCCTACGTCAACTTCCTTATCGTCAACGGTGGCATTATCGCGCCGAGTTTCGATGACCCGCTGGACAACCAGGCCAAGGAAATCCTGCAGAACCTGTTCCCCCAGCACGAAGTGGTGATGGTGCCGGGCCGCGAACTGTTACTGGGTGGAGGCAATATCCATTGCCTGACCCAACAGCAACCCGCCCCTCACAAAAGTTGAGTGCAGTTGTAACAGCGTCTGAGTGATCACCGAGCGCGAGCCGTAGATAGCGTTCACAGCAAGCCCGCAGCCTAGCTAGGTTGCGGGCTTTTTTGTGTCCTGATGCCTATAAACACGGGACATTGGCATAGCTCTTGTATCTGTGTTGCCAGAGTGTCCCAAGGTGGTGACTGCACAGTTCTGTCACAAACCTTAAGTAAGTTAGCCGCTCACGCAGTAGGAGAGAGCGCTGAAATGAATGCCGATATCAACCTTATCTACACGCGCCCGTTCCACCCGACACGGGTCAACGGAGAGGCGATCCATGCGTTGGCGCTCTGGTTGAAGGCAAACGGCTCGCGACAGGCCAGGCAAGCCGACCTGCGCAGCGTGATGAGTGAACGTTACCCGGCGGGGTTGTTCAGTGAGGATGAAGTGCGTGCGTTGTGCGAGCTCTTGAACCACTGACCCCTCTAGCAGGCGTTGGCTTAAAAACTGTAGGTGCCTGTGACGACCAGGCTACGCGGCTCGCCCGGCTGAATCTGCGCCGCGCTGGTTGCCGAGGCGTAGTAGCGCTTGTCGGCGATATTGTTCAGCGCCGCGCGTACGTCCCATTCTTTCTGACGCAAGCCCACTAACGCGTCCCAGCGCCCGTAACCTGGCAGCTCCACGGTGTTGAGGTTGTCAGCATAACGGTCGCCCACCAGCGTCAGGCCCGATTCCGCGTACCAGCCCATTTCCGGTTTCCAGGTAATAAACAGGCTGGCGTTGCGCTTGGCGACATCGCTGATGCGCTTGCCTTCGAAGCCGTTGTTGTCCTTCTCGACCTTGGCATCTTGCAGGCCGATACCTCCGCGCACATACCAATTGCCGACGACCTTGCCGGTCGCGGTCAGTTCCACACCACGCGAACGTTGCTCCCCTGTGAGCAGGGTGACGGTGCGGTCCAGCGGGTCGGTGGTACGGCGGTTGTAGAGTTCCAGTTCGTACAGGGCCAGGGTGGTGCTGAGGCGGTCGTCGAGCCAGTCGCTTTTTACGCCGATTTCCTTCTGCCTGGTCAGCTCGGGGCTCAGGTCGTTGACATTGCCGGCGGCATTCGGGGTGATGCCGATCAAGCCACCACCCGCCGGGGAGAAGGTCTTGCTCCACGAGGCGTAGAACGAGTGATGTTCCAGCGGCGTCCAGACCAGGCCAACGCGTGGGCTGGTGCTGTGGCTCTTAACGTTTTGCTGGATATTGAGCAGCTGGTTGGTGGTGTCCACTTCGAACTGGTCGTAACGCAGCCCGCCCACGAGTTGCCACTGGTCATTCAGGCGCAATTGGTCCTGCACGTAGAGGGCGCGGCTTTCGACTTCGGTGTGGTTGTTACTGGAAAGACTCATGCGCCCGGTGTGGCTCAGGTGGCGGTTGGGTCGGTTGAGGTCCAGGCCCGGTACGGCCTGACCGCCCCGATTGACCGCGGTGGCGGAGTACAGCTTGGGATCGCGACGTTGGCTGCCCAGCTCCAGGCCGCTGAGCAGGCGGTGTTCCAGGCCGAAGGTGTCGAAACCACCTTCTAACTCCAGGTTGTTAAACACGTTGCGGGTGGCCAGGTCCTGCTGCCAGCGCTGGCGCGTGACTTTATCGGTTTTCGGGTCATAGCCGGTTTGGTAGGTGTTATCGAAATCGCTGTCGAGTTTGAACACACCGAGGGTGTGACGCAGTTGCCAGTTGTCGTTGAGCTCATAGGCGAGCTTGGAACGCAGGGACTGGGATTTGTCGTCGATGTAATCGCGGCTATCAAAGTAGGTGGTGCCGCGGCCTACATCCGCCGGGCGACCGTTGACCCCGGGAATACCGCGATCCGGGGTGCGGTTGTAGCGGCTGTATTCGTATTGCACCAGCCAGTTCAGGACAGGTGTGAGCTGCCAGCTCATCGACGGTGCAAACAACTGGCGGTTGCCACTGACGCCGTCGCGAAAGCTGTTGTTGTCCTGGTTGCCCATGTTCAAGCGCAGGCTGATGGTGTCGCTAGGGTCGGTGCTGAGGTCTGCATAGAGGCTACGCAGATCATGACTGCCGCCTTGGGCTTCGATGCTCGACGGATGGCCGGGCATTGGCAATTTGCTCACACGGTTGACGATGCCTCCTTGGCCGCCTCGCCCGTAAAGTACCGCTGCCGGACCTTTGAGTACTTCGATACGCTCGATGTTATGCAGGTCGCGCACGTATTGGCTGTCGTCGCGAATGCCGTCCAGGTAGAAGTCATTGCTCGCGTCGAAACCACGGATGCGCAGGCTGTCGAAGCGTGTGTCTGCGCCGCTGCTCACGTTGGGGATGCCACTTAACGCCTGGCCCAGGTCGTTGGTGCCGTAGGAACGCAGGCTTTCGGTCTTCACGGAGTCGATCGCTTGCGGCACATAACGTACGGAGGTCGAGGTGCGGGTGGCGGTGCTGCTTTCCCTGACACGTGGGTCGTCTTGGTCAATTTCGGCACTGATCGAGGTTTCGGGCAAGACCGTAGCCGCACAGGTAAATCCGGCAGACAACAAGACAGAGAGCCCAAGGGTCATGGGCGCCAGGCGAGGGGCAGGCATAAGGGAATGTATCCAGAATATGTGAGAAGAAATTGCGCGCCAATGATAATGCTTTGCATTTGCGTGAGTTGTTCATTCACAAAAATAGTGCTGCTGAGTTTGTTACTTGATGTGTTTTTGAGGGGGCGAGAGGCGTTTTACAGACTTTCGCCGAAGCGCTGTCGGTCAATGCTTAGAATTATTTCGCCTAAATACAGACGATTCACGAAATTGACACATAGTTCCGCGCGCGCATAGGATTGCGCCCAACGCCTGTGGCTCACCGCCATGACTCACTCAAAAATAAGAAAAGGCCCGCGGCGTTCAGTCGTTCGCGGGCTTTCTCTTTTCCGGGAAAAGTCGACACCAGAAAAGCAACACGGAGCCTGGTGTCACAGTGCGTACTCAACCAGTAATAAGGAATATAAGAAAATGTTGAAGCAACGGATGGGTCTGATCGCTCTGGGGATTTTGAGCGCTACTCAGGCAATGGCTAACGACCAGGAGCAATCCAAGGGTTTCGTTGAAGACAGCCACCTGAACATCGCAGCACGTAACGCCTACATCAGCCGTGACTACAAAAACGGCAAGCAAGACAAAGCCGAGTGGGGCCAAGGCTTCATCGGCAAGTTCGAGTCCGGCTTCACCCAAGGCACCGTAGGTGTGGGTGTGGACGTCATCGGCCAATACGCGATCCGCCTGGACGGTGGTAAAGGTCGCAGCGGCGCTGGCGGTATCGACTTCTTCAAGCAAGGCGACAGCGGCGAAGCAGCCAGCGACCTGGCCAAAGGCGGCGCAGCGGTCAAGGCACGCATCTCCAACACCGTGATCAAGTACGGCCAGCAAATGCCAGCCGTGCCGGTCCTGCAATACGATAACTCCCGTCTGTTGTCGGAAACCTACGAGGGCACCTCGATCGTTTCCAAAGAGATCGCCGGTCTGCAACTGGACGCCGGTCACTTCACCAAGGAAGCTCGCAAGAGCGCCGAAGGCAGCGACAGCGGTGCCCTGAAAAGCATCGACTACATCGGTGGTAGCTACAAATTCACCGAAAGCCTGTCGGCGGCTTTGTACGCCTCCAACATGCAGGACGTACTGAAGAAGCAATACGTTAACGTCAACTACGTGCTGGCCCTGCCAGAAAAACAATCGCTGACGTTTGACTTCAACGGCTACAAAACCAAGCTGGACCGCAGCTTCGCCCTGGAAAACCAAGGTGATGCGGACGCTCGCGACAACAAAATCTGGAGCTTGGGCGCTACATGGGCCGTTGGTCCGCACAGCTTCACCCTCGCTCACCAGCGCAGCACCGGCGACACGGGCTACCTGTACGGCGGCTACCGCAATGCTGGCGGTGTCGGCGACGGCGGCAACACCATCCTGTTGGCCAACTCCTACTGGTCTGACTTCAATGGTAAGGACGAGCGTTCCTGGCAAGCAGGCTACGGCCTGGACTTCAGCGCCTTCGGCGTGCCTGGCCTGACCTACAACATCGCTTACGTGCGCGGTACCAACATTGACGACGGTTCCAACCGCGGCAGTGGCACCGAGCGTGAAATCTTCAACCAATTCAAATACGTCGTTCAGAGCGGCCCAGCCAAAGACCTGAGCCTGCGTGCTCGCGCCTCGTGGTTGCGCGTTTCCAACAACGCCAGCAACTACAACGTTGGCGGTAACGAAATTCGCCTGTTCGCCGACTACCCGATCAACGTTTTCTAATTGATCGTACGTCGCGCCTGATGCCAGGCGATAAAAACCCCGACTGGTTCGGGGTTTTTTTATGTCGGCGCATCAGCCTTGGCGGTCATGCAAAATCTTGCGGGCTGCGGACGCGTTCACGTAGTCGAGCATTAACGACAGCCCTTCGTAAGGCTCGATTTTCTGGTTGTCTATGCACAGTTGCGCCATTTGCAGCAGCACCAGGCGCTTCTTCTTGTTGACCCGTGCACCCGGCACGCCGAACGCGGTTTTACGTCGCTCGGGCAATGGCGCTTGCGGCGTCAGTTCCACGGTTACCCAGATACCCTGGGCAAACTGCAACCGCACATTGGCGATATGCTCGATGGGGAGTGGTTTCACCAGATTGGCGAACACAAAATGCTCCGGCGTCAGGCGCAACGCAGTCTGCGGCGCGCGTTTGAAGCGGCGGATACCCATCCACAGAAAGATCAGCGCGATGCTGCCGATAGCCGCCCCGGCGCCGACGGCCGACAGCGGGGTGCCTTTCAAGCGCTCGGGGGAAAGCCAGGGCCGGCTCATGATGGCCAGTCCCAACAGCACGAACGGCAGCGCCAACACCGCCATCAGCGTACCGCGCCATCGGCCCCCTTCATGCAGTGCGCGCTCGCCCTCGGTCGAGGCGGCCATGGCTTCCAGCATATGAGTGTGTGCCGCGTTTTCGGATACCGACACCGCCATCAGTTCGAGAGACAGCTGTTCGCGCACAGCCTGCGGTGTGCTGAAATACGCGTCGATTTGCGCATTCGCACTTTCCACGTCCACGGCGCGGGTGGCGCTGTGCACGGCGTCCTGCAAGTGCACCTGCAGTGCCTTAAGGCGTTCGCCATTCGACGGGTGCGAATCGGTGGGGGGTGGCTGATGAATGCCCAGCGCTTCGGGCGGCAACTGCAACTCACGCTCTCGCAATGCGGCGAGCACGGCGCCGGGCAAATCGCCCTCTGTTGCCGCGTCACATAACGCCACCACTGAATCCTCGAGATGGGTATGCAGCACCGACACTCGCAACAACGCCGAAGCCGCCGCCGCATTGCCCACCAACCGGGCCCCCGCAGCGTCTGCCAGCAATTCCCGTTCTCGGCTCCAGTGATTCACGGCGTGGTCAAAACGCTGCATGAAAAACACGCCGAACATGAACGACGGCCGCATCAGCCAACCCTGGATCAGGTCGCTGCCCATCATCGTGGTCATCAACGCACCCAGGCTACGGTTGACGCCGTCGTAGATCGGCAGGAAGTGCAGGCTGTACTCGGTATCGTCACCGGCAAAATGCGCCAGCTCATGGCCGATCACCGCCCCGATTTCTTCGGGATTCAGCAGGCCTAGGTGCAGCAGCGGTACATGCAGGGTGCGCCCGCTCAATGGCGTCCCGGCCAGCATCACCTTGGCGGGGCTGGAGGTCACGTAAAAGCCTTGGGTCAAGCTCACCACAATATGATCCGGCGGCAACGCGCCCAGTTTGCTCGCCAGCTCACGCACATGCCGCCATAACCCCGGGGCCTGCTCAGGCGTCACCACCTGGCCGAACATCTCGAGCGGTTCGGGCTTGAAGATGCCCAACATGTGGCGCAGTTGTTTAAGCAGCAACCCGATCGAATACACGCAGAACGCGGCAATCACGCCCAGCACCGCCATCAGCTTGACTTCACCGCTGCCCAGCCGGCCCACATGCCACATCGCCAAGCCTTCGTAACTCAGCACCAACGCCACCGTCGCCGCGATCGCCACAACGTGGCTCACCAGCACATAGGGCAAAAGGCGGCTACCCAAGGTGAACACCTGCAACAATTTTTCCCGCGACTGCTGCGCACGTTGCCCCGCCCACTGTGTGCCGACGAGTGCGGCGAGGCCGATGAAGCTGGCGAGCAACCCAAGGCCGATCACCCACGGCGCCAGCTCGAGCATTACGCGGTTGACACGAAACGCGGTGGGCACCTCGGCTTCAATCTTGTCCAGTCGCGAGAGCGCCAGTTGTACGCCGATTTTTTCTTTGCCCAAGTCGACCACAGCGGCCGGGTCCTGAGCTGCCAGCACCTGCAGTTGATGTTTGGCGATGAGCAGGTTGGCGCTGTAATCAATCACCGCCGTGCTGGTATCGGCAGCACGCTGACGTTCCCAACTTCCCAGGGCGGCCAGCGCCAGGGGGAAGATGACAAGCAGGCAGATTAGCTTCAGGGCGTTCATGGGAGTCCGTTCACAACGCTGGGAGCTCGGTTATACCGAAAAAGCGCGTGGGGCGGATAGGGGAGGAGGTAGGGAAGGGAAGGGAAGGGAAGGGAAGGGAAGGGCCAAATCCCAGAAACAACAAAGCCCTCGCATTTTTGCGAGGGCTTTGTTTTATATGGGGCGGCACCAGGAGTCGAAAATGTTCATAACTACATGATTTATAGGCGTTTTATATTTAAAGGCATGGAGCGCTATCTCTAAAACTACCCTTTCATACCTCGCCCGAGCTTTCATACATGCAAGAAAAGCTTAACTAAGGGGCGGTTGCCCTCCACACACGACAGCCTCTCGCGCCTTCATTATTGGGGCACGGCAAGTAGCAAGGGACTCAAAGATGCAGTTGGTACAATCCACAGCAGTCGTCACCTCCAACTGAGCGCGTTCTGCCTACCGCGCTTCGCATCCGACGCGCTGAGAACGCTACGCTAACCTAGGAGTGCTATTTTGTAGCGATTTTTCACCAATTGTGCTCATAATTCGCAATCATCAAAACACGAGAATGGATATGTCTCCCAAGGTTTTTGTAAGTCACGCGAGTGAGGATAAGGATCGGTTCGTGTTGGACTTTGCGAAGCAGCTCAGAGCCCATGGAGTTGACGCATGGCTCGATAAGTGGGAGATGCTTCCTGGCGACAGCCTTGTTACAAAGATATTTGACGAGGGGATCAAAGATGCTCAGGCAGTAATTGTAGTTCTCTCAAAAAATAGCGTTAGTAAACCTTGGGTTAAGTATGAGCTCGATGCTGCTTGTGTAAAGCGAATCAATACTGGAAGTAAGTTGATTCCTGTCGTAATTGACGATTGCGAAGTTCCTGAAGCGTTAAAGTCTACACTTTGGGAGAGTATTGAAGATACTGCATCCTATCAATCAAGTCTTGAGCGCATTATTGCTTCAATCTTTGGTGTTTCAGACAAGCCAGCTTTGGGTAAGCCACCAGCATACGTGGGCAGCTTCGGTGTAAGTGTCGCGGGGCATAATAACGTGGACAGCTTGGTGTGCAAGCTTGCATGTGATTTCGCGATAAAAACAGGCTCGAGACACATAAACATTTCAGCATTTTGCAAGGATGGCGAGTTGGTTATGCCTGAGCACCAGCTTAGAGACTCCATTGAGTTTCTCGGTGAACACGGCACGTTTGAACTTCAGCATTTTCTTGGAGGCGAAATGCCGTCCATAGCGCTCACTGATGCAGGATTTGAATTGTATGCTCGTGAGCATGTGAGCAATTATGACGCTGTTTTTAGCTCAGTTGTTTCCGCGATTGTGAACAATGGTTGCACGAGTTTTTCACAAATTAAAAAGTGTCTTGACTTGACCCCGTTTCTGATTGAGCACTGCTTGAGAATTCTTGCGGGTGGGCGAAAAATTTCCGTCACCTGGTTTATCGGTGGAGACTGCGCGATCAGTAATGTCTCGCCTTCATTGCGTAGAACCTTGCAATAGCAATAATTAGTTATGATTCGGAGGCAGCCATTTTGAAAATGGCTGCTTTCACCCAGAAGAGGATACTAAGGCTTAAGCGAATGCCAGTGATGGTATCGTCTCTGAGTTTCTTATATTCCGTTTCTTACTGACTTAATATCAAGAAGGTTAATACTGGCCATTTTGTCTTTGTGAACGACGATGGTAAGTTTTGCCGGGTATTTGAAGCGCATTTCACTAATTCGAAAAGTCCACAGCATTATTTTCAGAAGATCTTCGTCCGTAATATTTTTATGTTCTTTTATTCTGGTGATTCCCGAGCCGAACACTGGCGTGGACACGCTTTGTTGGGCGTAGACCTTATTTATCCTATCCCAGAAATTAATTAAAAATTCTAAGTATTCTGGCATAGTCAAAACCGCACGATTGCTCTTATCAAATTTTGAAAAGGCAGCGAGAATGAAATCGTCATATACACATAGAGTGCCTATGTTGTAGCGTTGCTTCTTGCCCTCCGCTCGTGCATCATTGCGTTCGGCAAGCTCATCCGCATCAAATGCATAGTTCTCTATGTGTTGGTCGAGTTTTGCTAGTGTTGCAGGTAAGTGGTGATTTATGAATACACCATTTAAAGAGTGTGCAGAGATTATTTTGTCGTCAACCACTGTGTCAAAATATTCATTAAAGGCAATAACCTTAAGTCCGCGCTCCGAAAAAATATCGCCGCTTTTTATTGTTACTTTGCTTCCTTCAATGTCAAGCTCAACCAGGTTTAGCTTGTTCGCGCGCTGCCACAGAATTATATATAAAATAATTAGGGCTAAAACAAAAATACATCCCGCAGCAGCTTTTTTGTCAGAAGGGATCTCTACGAAAATCAAAAAAAGTGAGAAGACAGTACTCACCGTTGAAATTCTTTCTTTAAAATCCTTTACCAATTGCCGATCAAAAAAATCTACTTTTTTCACAATGCTCTCCTAAGCAGTCGCCAATTTAGCTCAGTCATCATTCGTCATAGCGATAGATGCTAGGTTTGCACTTAGTCGAGAGCGAGAAATTAGAGTTGCTTAAAGCCTTTGTGATTGCGTCTTTTTGCAAAGGAATGTGAAGTGTTGGCACTCCGTCCATCAGTCTCTTGAATGTTGGAAGCTTATTCCAAAGATCTTTGACTTCTTTTTTCAAACTTCCATTGCTCAAGAGCAGATCAAATCCAGGATATGCGACTATCACCGGCAGTCCTTGGTTGCTGATACCATACTCGATTTCTTCCTTAAGCGCTTTCGACTCAATAGTGGAGTTGCTTAGAAATAGAATGATGTTTTTCGAAACCTGTAGGCGCTGGCGCAATCTAGGCTTCAAAGTAGCTTCCCAGTCACTGCCGTCCCTGACGCTATAGGTTTTGGCATGCGAGTCGTTGAAAGGGAAGGCTGAGTCTTTACCCTTCCATGCA
This sequence comes from Pseudomonas sp. MWU15-20650, assembly GCF_023242475.1. Lineage (GTDB taxonomy): Bacteria > Pseudomonadota > Gammaproteobacteria > Pseudomonadales > Pseudomonadaceae > Aquipseudomonas. The sequence goes on from NZ_JALJFG010000021.1 coordinate 85,383, forward strand.
CGCAACATGTTGTAATAAACAAAGTCGGGAGTGGCGTGAGCTTTAAGTGAGCTTTCGTTGAACGGCTCTGCAACATAGAACGCGCAGTAATTTCCATTTCGGTTCGTCATCGTTCATCCAGGTTGAAAGGGTGGAAATCACAATATAGCTCCTTTCGTAGACGGAAACACCGAGTAAGGGGACGAATTGTGACTACCCTTAGCTTCCCTGTAGGTCATCATTTTGCTTGGCGGTAGTGTCATCGCTGGGTCTATTGCTGTCGTCCGTAACTATCCAAACCTGAATCTCACTCAGAGTTTGAAAACCCATGATTTTGCTAAACGACGAGTGAGCAGACGTACAGTCAGTAAATAGTAATACCGTGTCGCCTCACTGCGCCGACCTAGCCGATGATCGAGAAACCACGCAACATGCTTTCTCTGCCAAGTCCATGGCGTCAGCCGCTGCCAGCGTTCTGCAATCTCTGCTTGGATAATCTTGGACTGACGCAAATGACGTTCACGCGTCGCGTGTGACCCGGTCAATACCCCAGCTAAAAATATCTCCATATCGAATGGCTTACTCATGCCTACCCCCAATGTAGGCGGCGACCACGTCGATTCGACCGTGTCCCAGCTCATAGCTGATTTGCCTCAGAGCCTCAAAATGAAGGCGCCGATCTATCCGAGAGCAATCACCGCCGTTGATAGGTGCGCGGTGATGGGTGATCCGTTCATAGCTTTCACATGCGAACGCTGCTCGTAACTCGTGGAGGGCTTTAAGATTCTGTGCATGAAGGATGTCCCGCGCCGGGCGGACGACTTCCTGCAACACGTTCAAGTAGCTTTCATTTGGCGCAATCAAGTTGCGGCTACCCAGAGGCGACACCTGCTCCGCCAATGCAAGCGCATCAAGTACATAGTCATCCACCGCAATCCAACGTGGCGCCGAGGTGCCGGAGCGGCCACCTTTCGTACCGTCTTGGATATTGATCTTGTCGAAGTTCTTAGCTTCACGGCTTAGCCGTGGCAGGTCAGCCAATATGGCCTCACGCAAGCGCATGCCGGTGGCTCGCGCCAACAGAACAATCGCGGCGGCCCACAGCTGATGATGGTTGCAAAGCACATTGACGACCTGCTTAACCTGTTCGCGGTCTTGGCCCTGCGGAACCGAGTGACGGACCCCGGTACGCTGCATACCCAACGCCTTGCTCGGACTTGGCAACTTCACGTACTGATCACCGCGAAGCGCCGCCATGGTCCTGTTAACGCTGGAAAGCCGATTTTGTGCGGTGCTGACGGCGAGGTCACCGCGCCTAACCACGTCGCGCAGATACGCCGCATAGTCCGCCAACACCTTCCGATCAATCTGCCGCGCATCATTGATACCGGGGCCCAGATCTGAGCGGCACCACTTCACGAATGCCTGCCACCGATCACAGTGTGCCTTCACCGTGCCGTAGTGGCCGCCGCCGAACATGTCTTTCAATGCCTGCGGTCCTGCGTAGCTCAATTGCCTGCCGTAGCCGAAATTGCGGCCATCGCGTCTACCCACCAATGCCATCTCAATCACCTCATCTCCCGTTCTCCGATCCTCGCCCCACGTCATCCCGCAAAGGATGTTGAGTGTTATCAGGGATCAAGGCCCCTGCGACCTGTGAGGGTTGTCCACTAACGCGGGACTGGCGGCTCTTTACGACCGGGAGCTTGGGCATCTCATGATCTGGCCTCCTGAACACTTCCGAAGAAGTGGGCGGGTGGAGGCTACGCTGGCTGACGAGACCGGCGCCGCGAGATCCTGAGTCGGGTGAAGGCAGTGAAGCGATGACCGGGGCGTGCCTGACTGTCAGTCAGGTGCAGTCCATTCCGTAGGCTGCGGCACCATCATCTGCATCGCTGTTGCTGGTGACTTCGGTGTTTGTCACGCCGATTGTCACGAGGGGGAATGCCGCAAAGCCTTGTACGAGGTGGGTTGCAGCAGCGGTAGGAGCGCCCGTCTCTTTCCGGGAGAAAGAGACGGGCGCAGGTTGGCGCACGGGAATGGCCAAGCGGATAGGTTGCTGCAGAGCAGCTATGAAAGGGGGATGAGTTGCCGCAGTGGGCACCCTGGTAAAAGTAGGCATCCATCACATCGTTGTGACCGTGCGAGCCGCCGGACGCTAATCGCACTTTGGGAGAACCACCACGGTGTGGCGTAGCCTTTAAGGTTCTGGCTACCTGGGTTGCTGTCAACGACAGCTCTTTGCCCGATCTTTTCTACGCCTGTGGATAATTTTGGTCAAGGCTCGAGTTTTCGGGAGTTCTACGGCTGTGGATGAAATTATCCACCGGTGGAAATCCGTGGTTTTCCACAGACAGTTGCGTGGGCTTTAGATTTTTTAGGTGAGGTCCATCCAAACAGGGCGGCTTTGCAGCCCTGTTTGGATGGACCCGCGTGGCAGAGCAGATTGCGAGAGTCTTACGGATGTACGCTTGCTTTACTGCGGCACTTTAAAAGCCAAAGCAGTGTCAGCACCGTCGGCCAAAACAACGTGTTGAGAATGTCGTGAGCGCTTGCCTGCCAGCGCCAGTATCCGAAGCTTCCAATATCGTCTCGCCGGTCTACCCACTCGCCTGCACACGCAATGATGAAAACAACCAGCCAGCCAAGGTATGGCCTGAATCGTCGGGTGCCAACGATCAACGTCAAATAGACCGCCATGCCCAAATAGATATGCAGCGCGTCTTTTGACAGTCCAGTTGCCGACACAATGGCGAGCTTGATGCTTTGTGCGGTTGAGATATCCATATCAACTCCTCCTCTCTGCGCCAATGCCAGGCTTCGCCTTTATCCGAGTAACGTTATCTCCAATCTGGTTGGCGAATTCGTGTGGAGTGACATGCTCCTGCCGGTTGGCCTCCAGGTACCGGCTCCACCAGTTCATGATCAGCCTGCGCTCCTCGATGAACTCTGCCTTGTGAATATAAGCGGCGCGGACGTTGCTGCGTTCCTTGTGGCTCATCTGCCTTTCAATGGCGGTCTCGGACCACAGTCCGGACTCGATCAGTGCGCTGCAGGCCATCGAACGAAACCCATGCCCGCAGATATCGGTTTTGGTGTCATATCCCATCGTCCGAAGCGCGTTGTTCACGGTATTTTCGGACATGGGCTTCCAGGGGTTGGCATCCCCTGCGAAGACCAATGCGAATTTACCTGTGAGTGCATGGATTTTTTCGAGTAGCGCCACTGCTTGCGGCGATAAGGGTACTAAATGGATATCCCCTGCCATCTTCGTACCCCTTGTGGAAAAGGGTACTCCCTCCAACGCGGGTCGAGTGTCCGGTATCTCCCAGGTGCCGCGCTTGAGGTCGAACTCGCTCCAGCGTGCGAAACGCAGCTCGCTGGATCGTACAAACACATGCAACGACAGCATCACCGTCAGACGGGTAAGTGCCCGGCCTTTATAGGTGTCGATCCGCTCCTGCAGTTCCGGCAGTCTCGATAAGGGTAGAGCGGGGCGATGTACCACCCGCGGGGCTTTGATCGAGCCTTCGAGATCGTAAGCAGGGTTTATGGTGATAAGCCGGAGGCGCTTTGCCTCGCACATGATGCTCTGCAGGTAGTTTTGTACCCTTAAAGCAACGTCGATCGTCCCGCGCTTCTTGATCGCTTCCAAGGGCTGCATGAGGTCATGGGTGTCGAGGTCGACAATGGCGCGAGCGCCGATCAGCGGGAACACGTGGGTTTTGAGGCGGCTCATCACAGTCTTGGAGTGGCTTGGTGCCCACTTGGCCGACATTTCCGTGTGCCAGTCGAGCGCAACGCTTTCAAAGGTTCTGCCTTTGATCACGGCTTCCGCCTTGGCTTGGTGCTTGGTCTCTATGGGATCAATGCCATCCGCCAGCATTCGCTTGACCTCCAAGCGCTTGCGGCGCGCGTCGGCGAGGCCAATGACGGGATAGTTGCCGAACGAGGTCAGTCCTTCGCGTCCGTCAGGTTTGACGTAACGGAGCCGCCAGCCTTTGCGGCCATTGGGTTGGACTAGGAGGTAGAGGCCATCGCCGTCGAAAAGCTTGTAGGCGCGGTCTGTAGGTTTTGCCAAGCGGCAAGCTGCGTCGGAGAGCGGAGCTGTGGTGCGCGACATAAGGGTACTCCCTTTTATCGAAGTGACCTGTATCCCAAACTCTACCCTTAAAACGGTTGGAATCCACCAGTTTCTGACGGAAACCGATGGAACGCTAAAACGAAAAAACCCGCCAGAAGGCGGGTTTTTCGGGGGTTCCAGAGATTTTGAAAGCTTTCTATGGAACCTTGTATGGTGCCGGCACCAGGAGTCGAACCCGGGACCTACTGATTACAAGTCAGTTGCTCTACCAACTGAGCTATACCGGCGTGTTAGGGCGACGATTATAGCGATTGGAAAGGTTATGTAAACCCCTGAATTCTGACTATTTTTACAAAGGGTGGGGTTTTCTGGTGGCGGACGCTTTTTTGTCGTCGAGAGGGTGCTCTGTGGTAGGGCATCTGCACGCATCAGGGGCTGCAGTTTCCGGCTCCGTAAGTGCCAGTAGACGTCATGTTCGCTTGCACCTGGGTCTGCTCTTTCGAGGTGCGGTATGCCTCCCGTGTGGGACCAATAAGGTGCCAGGTCATTAAGTTGACGCTGTACCGTTCATCTAAAAAAATATCGATAAAAACATCAAAATAATGACACTTTGCCATGGTTGTCACAGAATGCATGTCAGTGTGACGCCTATAAAAAGACCTGCGGTGAGTACCCGCTTGCCGACCTTCACGTCTTTAAGCTGCGTCGTGAGGAGCAGGCTATGAGCCTTAGCGAAGAACTTCTGGCGTTATTCGGTAAAAATGTCATCCGTGATGCCCAGGGCATTGATGCGCGGATGCACTTTTTTGGCAGCGTTCCTGCTGACGAAAGTCTCTCGCAACAATTGATTGAGACCCCTGTGCTGCGTCCGAAAATAGTGGCATTGGTGTCGATCAATGGGGGTGTCGGCCGCAGCACCTTGGCCACGGCCTTGAGCAGCGGTTTACAGCGCCATGGCGAGTCGGTGGTGGCTTTGGACCTGGACCCACAGAACGCCTTGCACCATCACTTCGGGGTCAGTTCCACATTACCGGGCATCGGGCGCACCAGTCTTGAGCATGGGGCATGGGGGCCGTTGCAGCAGGTGGGCTTTGCCGGCTGCCAGGTGATTACCTTCGGCGATATCGATATCCAACAGCAAGAGAACCTGGAGCGCTGGCTCAAGCATGAACCGAGCTGGCTGGCGCGTCGTCTCTCGTCCTTGGGCCTCAGCGAACGGGACACGGTGATCATCGACACGCCCGCCGGTAATAACGTCTATTTCCATCAAGCGTTGAGCGTTGCCGACGTGGTGCTGGTCATTGTGCAGGCTGACGCGGCGTGTCTTGGCACCCTGGACCATCTGGACACCCTGCTTGCGCCCTACCTTGAAGGCGAGCGGCCGCCCGTTGTGCATGTGGTGGTCAACCAGGTGGACGAGCGCAATGCGTTCAGCCTGGACATGGTTGAGGCATTCAAACAACACCTTGGTAAAGCTCCGCTGGAAGTTCATCGTGATGTGGCGATCAACGAGGCGCTGGCCTTTGCTGCCGACCCGTTGGATAACGTGGTGAAGCGGCTCGCCAGTGATGACATCAATGAATTGTGCCTGCTGCTGAAGGCACCGAAAAAAAACGCGTAAAGGTCGGTTTATACGCTTGACGCCAGATGCTTATGCACAATTGGTTGGTGGAGGCTGTCACGAAACAGCCATTTTGTGCGGCGGCTCTCAACACGCTGCAACTGCCTGTTTTGCGTGCGTTTTATTTTGTGAACAAAAAATGACCAGCATGGCTTTTGGCTCGTAACGCTTATAGCCACAGCCTCTGTAAAGAATTCATCAACAGAGTTATCCACAGGGCACGCGTAGGAAATTTTGCCCCCTAATCGCGCTCGGCCAGCACCATCAAGTTGCGTGGTGTCAGCGTCGCTTCACAGAAGCTGCCGATCTCAACCTTGTAGCCTTGTTCTGTCAGGAACAGTGCTCGATCCAGCACCAGCCACATTTCCAGCGGGCGCCGAAACAGACCTCGCACCAACTCCAGGTTGCGTACTTCGGCCAGACGATGCCAGCCGTGTGCTTCCAGCGCCGCCCAATCCTGTTCGCCTGTGGGTAAACCCTTGAGGCTCGCCAGCTCCCGGCAATAGTCGGCGAAGGGTTTCTGCAGCCAGTGAGTGGGCAGGGACGGTGTCGGCAAGTATTCGTCACAGCCCCGTAGCTGCCGCTGCAAGCGGTCAAAGCCCAGGCGCCGAGCCATGGACGTGTCCCGTTGCTGGCGTACGCGGTGGCCGGCGGTGACGGTTTCGCTGAGCGGCAGGCCGAGATCATCGACCGACAGCTGCAACGCCGAAGCACAGCCGGCACCGGACAGCGGTTGGTAACGGTCGGTGCTGATACGGTTGTAGCAGCAGGGTGCCAGTGCCAATTGTTTACAGCCTGCTGCACTGGCCAATTGCAGCAGGCGCACATGCAGGTCACCACAGGCGTGCAGGGCGACGGGGGTGTGCTCGGCGCTGATCGCCACATCGGCCATCACGTCTTGCAGGCGATGGGTGACAAGCAAGCCATGATGATCACTCAAGGCTTTGCCGGTGGCGATCAGGGCGGGGTCGTATTCCAGGCAGGTCAGCTGTTGGCCGGGGCGAAGCAGGCGGCGGCCAAGGTGACCTTTGCCGGCGCACCAATCCAGCCAATGTCCAGGCGGTTGGGCAAAATGCAGCGCGGCGCCGAAGGCTTCGATCTGTTGCCACTTGCGGCCGGGCACATCGACATTCAGCCGATGGCGAGCCGGTTCAAGTGCCTGTGTCGGTAACTTTTCCACAGCACTGAGTTGCAGGGCCTGCGCGGCCAGTGTTGGAAACGGCGCGGGTGCCGGCAGGTTGTGTGGTTGGTTGTGACAGGCTTCGGCGTCGGCCAGTGAGCGTCGGCGTAGCCATTGGGCCAGCTCGGGATGCTGGGTTTCCCAAGGTAATTGCAGGTGCGTAAAGGGCCGTGGTCGCCACAGCCCTTGGTGCTCGATCAGGAACGCATCCAGTGCCTGGAAGCGTGCCTCAACGTCCTTGGCAGGCATCGACGCGCAGCCAGCGTTCCAGCAGTTTGAAGCCGCGCACCAGGATGTAGGCCATCAGCAGGTAGAACAGCCCGGCGGCAAAGAAGATCTCCACCGGCAGGTAGGTGCGGGCAATGATGGTCCGGGCCATGCCGGTCAGTTCCAGCAAGGTCACGGTACTGGCCAGCGCGCTGGCCTTGAGCATCAGGATCACTTCGTTGCTGTACGCCGGCAGGCCGATGCGTGAGGCACGCGGCAGGATGATATAGAACAGCGTTTTGGGCCTGGACATACCCAGGGCCCGCGCTGCTTCGATCTCACCCGGCGGGATGGCCTGGATCGCACCGCGCAGGATCTCGGCGATATAGGCGGCGGTGTGCAGGGTCATGGTGGCGGTGGCACACCAGAAAGGATCGCGCAGGTACGGCCACATGAAGCTCTCACGCACCGCATCGAATTGCGCCAGGCCGTAGTAGACCAGGAACAACTGCACCAGCAACGGCGTGCCACGGAAGAAGAATATGTAGCAATAAGGCAAAGTGCGCACATACCAGCGGCGTGAAGAGCGAGCGATACCCAGTGGTATCGCCAGCAGCAGGCCGGCAATCACGGCGATGGCCACCAGTTCGAGGGTAAGGGTCGCACCCTGCGCCAATTTGGGTAGCCACTTGATAATCACCGCCCAGTTCAAGCCCAGGTCGAAATGCGACAGCCAGCTGTAGTCGCCGCTCATTGGGTGCTCCTCGCAAAGCCACGACCGGCGCGTTTTTCCAGCAGGTGCATGCCGGTCATCGCCAGCACGGTGAGGCCCAGGTACATGAATGCCGCCACCATGAAGAAGGTGAATGGCTGCTTGGTGACGGTCACGCCGATCTGTGCGTGGCGCATGATTTCTTCAAGGCCGATCACCGAAACCAGGGCGGTGTCTTTCATCAGGATCATGAACAGGTTGCCCAGGCCCGGCAGGGCGATGCGCCACATCTGCGGCATGATCAACCGAGTGAAAATCCGAAATTTCGACAAGCCCAACGCCACGCCGGCTTCGCGGTGGCCCTTGGGAATGGCGAGTATTGCGCCGCGGAACACTTCCGTAGCGTAGGCACCAAAGCACAGGCCCAGGGCGATGACCCCGGCGGCAAAGGCACTCAACGAAAGGTCGGGGTTGCCAAAGAACTCCCCGAGGGCACGCATCAGGTTGACCGTGCCGAAGTAAATCAGCAGTACCCACAGCAGTTCGGGAATACCGCGAACGATGGTCGAATAAGCACCGCCCAGCCATTGCAACGGCTTGTACGGCGAAGTCTTGGCCAAGGCACCGGCAAGGCCGAGCACCAAGCCCAGGCACAGGGCCGTGAGCGCCAGTTTGACGGTCATCAGCGCGCCGGCAGCAAGCGCGGGGCCGAATCCGTAGAGATCGAAATTCATGGTGTTTTCATATCGCGGCAGGCATTGCTAAAAGCCGACGCGCTCAAGGGAGCGCGCCGGGCAGGCCGTTCAGATCATTCGATGCTGAACGGGAAGTACTTGTCGTTGATCTTCTTGTAGGTGCCGTCTGCCTTGATTTCTGCCAGGGCTTTGTTCAGGCGCTCGCGCAGTGGGTCGCCTTTGCGTACGGCGATACCGATCTTGTCGCTTTCTACAACCGGGTCGCCTTTGAATTCATAGGCGGAACCGTCTTTGCTCTTGAGCCATTCGTACTGCACGTACTTGTCGGCAAGGATGCCGTCCAGGCGACCGGATGTCAGGTCCAGGTAGGCGTTTTCCTGGGTGTCGTAGAGCTTGGCGGTCGTGTCCGGCAGCTTGTCTTCCAGGTAAGTACCGGCCAGCGTTGCACGTTGTGCACCGATGATCTTGCCCTTCAGGTAGCCAGCGTCGGTCTTGAAGTCCGCAGTGGCTTTCGGTGCGATGAATTGCAGCTTGTTGGAGTAGTACGGGTCGGTGAAGTCGACGGCCTGCTTGCGCTCATCGGTGATCGACAGCGAGGACACCAGGAAGTCGAACTTCTTGGCATTCAGGGCCGGGATGATGCCGTCCCAGTCGGACACATACACTTCGCACTTCTCGACTTTCATCTTGGCGCACAGGGCGTCGCCGATGTCTTTGTCAAAGCCCACGACGTTGCCGCTGGCGTCTTTATTGTTGAAGGGCGGGTAGGCTGCTTCGATCCCCATCTTCAAGGTTTCTGCCATGGCCGTGGCGCTGAACGCCATCGAAACGGCCGCGGCCAGAAGGAATTTTTTATAGTTCTGCATGCATGTTGCTCCGTTAGCGGTTGCTGGACATGAATTGTTTGCAGCGCGCCGAAAGCGGGTTGTCAAACACCTGCTGTGGCGATCCTTGCTCTTCGACCAGGCCCTGGTGCAGGAACACCACTTCACTGGACACTTGGCGGGCGAAGCCCATTTCATGGGTGACCAGCAGCATGGTGCGGCCTTCTTCGGCCAGCGCGCGGATCACATTAAGTACTTCCTGGACCATTTCCGGGTCAAGGGCCGACGTGGGCTCGTCGAACAAGATGACTTTGGGTTGCATCGCCAACGTACGCGCAATCGCCGCCCGTTGTTGCTGGCCGCCGGAGAGTTGAGCAGGGTAAGCGTGGCGCTTGTCGGCAATGCCGACCTTGGCCAGCAGGGCTTCGGCCACTTCTATCGCCTCAGCCTTGCTTTGGCCAAGCACGCGGCGGGGGGCCTCGATGATGTTGTCGAGGATGCTCATGTGCGGCCACAGGTTAAAGTTTTGAAACACAAAACCGATTTCACTGCGCAGGCGGTTGATCTGCTTGCCGTCGGCGGCCATCAATTCGCCGTTTTTTGCCGCCTTGAGCTTGAGCTCTTCGCCAGCCACCAGGATCTGGCCCTGGTGCGGGTTTTCCAGCAGGTTGATGCAGCGCAGGAAGGTGGACTTGCCGGAACCGGAAGAACCCAGGATCGAGATCACGTCGCCGTCGCGAGCGGTCAGCGAGATACCTTTGAGTACCTCCAGCTCACCATAGCGTTTATGCAAGTTGCGGATTTCAAGCGCGGGCGTGGCCTCGGCCATGTGCGGTCCTCATTGTGTTCATTGCGTTCGACGCTGTTGGGCCGCCTTCCTGGCGAGGCGCCAAGCTAGCATAGCGTTCGGATGGCAGCCAACAGCGCTGCGGGCGGTTAACGGGTGGTCTGCGGCAGGGTGTCGCATCGGCGCAGGAGTGTGTCGCGCCATCAACAACCTAACAGACGTTTGAACCCGAGAAATCCACAGGCTTCGCGTAAAAAAGGGCGCGATGGTGCCAGCTTTGGCCGGGTGTTGGAAGGGTTAACCGGGTAAACGGTCCATATCAGCCCTTTAATGGAGCGTCACTGACTTTCTGTGTGTGTTTTTGGTGCGCTCAGGCGTCCTGAATGTGGGTCGCACGGTAACGCTATAGCGGAATGCCATTGTTCTCAACGACTTGCGATGGCTGACGAATTATCCTACAGCCCGCGTCAATCGTGGAGATGTAACATTTTGGCGCAAATCTTGCGTAAAAAATAAAGAACGCCCCGTTGGATTCTTTTCACGAGAAAGGCTCCAGGCCGGGCGGACCGTTTTCGCAATTCCTCGTAAAGGTGTGTCAATGAGTAGTACGCAAAGCTCCAATGACCTCGAACAGGGGCTCAAACCGCGTCACGTCACCATGCTCTCGATTGCCGGCGTTATTGGCGCCGGTTTGTTTGTAGGCTCCGGCCACGCGATTGCTGCCGCCGGCCCTGCGGTACTGCTGGCCTATGCGGCTGCCGGTACGCTGGTGGTGTTGGTGATGCGGATGCTGGCCGAAATGGCCGTTGCGTCACCGGACACGGGCTCGTTCTCCACTTATGCCGACCGAGCGATTGGCCACTGGGCCGGTTTCACCATCGGCTGGTTGTACTGGTGGTTCTGGGTGCTGGTGATTCCGTTGGAAGCCAACGCTGCGGCAACCATCCTGCATGCCTGGTTTCCCGACGTGGCGATCTGGGCCTTTACCCTGATCATTACGTTGCTGCTGACGGCGACTAACTTGTTCAGTGTGAAGAACTACGGTGAATTCGAGTTCTGGTTTGCACTGATCAAAGTCGTGGCGATTGTGGGCTTTGTCATCCTCGGCCTGGCGGCTATTTTCGGCTTCTTGCCCACCAGCCAGGTCAGCGGCGTTTCGCACCTGTTCGACACCCAGGGTTTCATGCCCAATGGCATGGGCGCGGTATTGGCAGCGATCCTGACCACCATGTTCTCGTTCATGGGCACTGAGATCGTCACCATCGCGGCGGCTGAATCGAAGAACCCGGGCCAGCAAATCACCAAGGCCACCAATTCGGTGATCTGGCGGATTGGTTTGTTCTATCTGTTGTCGATCTTCATCGTAGTGTCCCTGGTGCCTTGGAACGATCCGACCCTGGCCGCCGTAGGCTCCTACCAGACAGTGCTGGAACGCATGGGCATTCCGAATGCCAAGCTGATCGTCGACCTGGTGGTCCTGGTTGCCGTGACCAGCTGCCTCAACTCGGCGCTGTACACGGCGTCGCGCATGCTGTTCTCCCTGGGGCGACGCGGTGATGCACCGGCCGTGTCCAAGCGCACCAACAAGAGCGGCACGCCTTACTGGGCGGTACTGCTGTCCACCGGTGCAGCGTTCCTGGCGGTGTTTGCCAACTACGTGGCACCTGCGGCGGTGTTCGAGTTCCTGCTGGCCAGCTCCGGCGCCATTGCATTGCTGGTGTACCTGGTGATTGCGGTGTCGCAACTGCGCATGCGCCAGAAGCGCACGGCCGCGGGCGAGAAAATCGTCTTCAAGATGTGGCTGTTCCCGGGCCTGACCTATGCAGTGATGGTGTTTATCGTGGGGACGTTGACCATCATGCTGTTCCAGGAAGCGCACCGGGTCGAGATCATTGCGACCGGGATCCTGAGCTTGCTGGTGGTGCTGGCGGGGTTGTTTGTGGCGAGCCGTCGCAAGGCCCAGAAGCTAGGCGCTGCAGTGCTGAACTGATGTGATGGAAGGCAGTGCTGAATGCGCTGCAGTTCAAATGTGGGGGGGGCTTGCTCCCGATGGCAATGTG
>NZ_JALJFG010000022.1 GCF_023242475.1 Pseudomonas sp. MWU15-20650
ACCGTAAAAATGTGGGAGGGGGCTTGCTCCCGATGGCGGTGGGCCAGCTGAGGATAAGCTGACTGATCCACCGCTATCGGGAGCAAGCCCCCACATTTGACCCTGCTCAGTTTTCTACCTGGCTCCACTGCTTGCTCAAACGCTTATCGGAAATCGGCACTTTGGTACCCAATTGCTGGGCGAACAATGACACCCGATATTCCTCCAACCACCAGCGGTAGAGCTCCAGTTGAGGGTCGCGCTTACCTTCCTGGGCGTGCTTGTTCAGCCGGTTCTGGTATTGCGCCCAAAGGCCGCTCAACTCAGTACTCCACACCCGATCTTTTTGCACCTGGCCCGGTAGCTTTTCCAGGCGCAACTCGATGGCCTTGAGGAAACGCGGCAACTCCTTGAACCATTGCGCCGGGGTTTCCCGTACAAACCCGGGGTACACCAGGTTGCTCAGTTGCTGCTTGATGTCGTTCAAGGCCACGGCCTGGGCCAAGTCGATCTTGCCTTTGAAGCGCTTTTGCAAGCCGTGCCAGAGTTTCAGCACGTCCAACGTCAAACGCGCCAGGCGCTCGGCATGTTCGGTCCAACTGCCACGCTTGCGCTCCGCCAAGGCGGCAAGGCCCGCACCGTCGCGCGGCAAGCTGGCTTCGCCTTCCAGTACGCAAGTATCGAGGCTGGCCAGCAGGATGTCCTCCACCAGCGCGTCAATGCGTCCCAGCTCGCGGTACATCAGGCCCAGCTCGGTCAGCCCCGGCAACTTGCCGCGCAGGAATTTAGCCGGCTCCGCCAGTTGCTGCATCAATAGGCGCTGCAAGGCGCGACGGTGCTGGAACTCGGCCTCGGCGGCCGTGGAGAAACGACCTTCCTTGACCGTGCCGTTTTCTTCCACCAGCGCCGGGTACACCGTCATCGACAGGCCGGCGATCTTTTGTTGAGTCTTCTCGGCCACCGCCGCAAACACCTTGGCCTCCACCGGCTGCTGGCTTTTTGCGGTGTGCGGCACCGCTAAGGCCGCCTGGCTGGCTTCGGCGAAACGCGCGGTCAGCTCCGCCAGGTCACGGCCCTCGCCCAGGAACTTGCCCTGGCCGTCGACCACTTCCAGGTTCATCTTCAGGTGGTTTTCCACCTGTTGCGCGGCTTCCATCCAGGCTTCATCGGTGACCCGCGCACCTGTCATGCGCAGCAATTCACGCCCCAGCGCCTGGGGCAAGGAGCCCTGGCCGAATTCGATACGTTGCAGCGCCGCCTTGACGAAGTCCGGCACGGGTACAAAGTTTTTGCGCAACGCCTTCGGCAAGTTGCGCACCAGGGCGATGCACTTGGCCTCGATCACCCCCGGCACCAGCCACTCCAGACGCTCGGCGGGCAATGCCGGTAGCAGTGGTGCCGGCACACGCAGGGTGACGCCGTCACGCGGGTGGTTGGGCTCGAAGTGGTAACTCAAGGCCAGCGCCAGGTCGCCCAAGTGCAAGGTGTCCGGGTAATGTGCGGCGGTCACTTCACTGGCCTCACGGGCCAGCACGTCTTCCTCGCGCATGATCAGCAGTTGCGGGTCTTTCTGGCTGTTGACCTTGTACCAGCTGTCGAAGGTGGCAGTCTGGTGAATCTCCGCGGGCAAGCGCGCATCGTAGAAAGCGAACAGGGTTTCTTCGTCCGCCAGGATGTCGCGCCGGCGTGCCTTGGCTTCCAGTTCGTCAAGCTGCTCCAGCAGTTGCTGGTTGGCCGTGAGGCACTTGGCCCGGGACTGAATCTCGCCGCGCACCAAGCCTTCGCGGATAAACAGCTCGCGGGACACCACCGGGTCAATCGGCCCGTAATGCACCGGCCGCCGTCCGACCACGATCAGCCCGAACAGGGTGATCTGCTCAAAGGCCACCACTTGGCCGCGCTTCTTCTCCCAATGGGGTTCGAAGTGGTTTTTCTTGATCAGGTGCCCGGCCAGGGGTTCGATCCAGTCGGCATCGATCTTGGCCACCATGCGCGCATAGAGCTTGGTGGTTTCCACCAGCTCAGCGGTCATCAGCCATTGCGGGCGCTTCTTGCCGATACCGGACGAGGGATGAATCCAGAAACGCCGCTGACGGGCACCGAGGTAATCGCCCTCTTCGGTCTTCTGGCCGATCTGGCTGAGCAGGCCGGACAGTACGGCCTTGTGCAGTTTGGCGAAGTCCGCCGGTTCCTTGTTGATCGTCAGCTGCATGTCGCGGCAGATCAGGCTCAACTGGCGATGGGAATCGCGCCACTCGCGCAAGCGCAGGTAATTCAGGAAGTTTTTACGACACCAATTGCGCAACGGGCTGGCGGTCAATGCCTGGCGCTGCTCTTCAAAACCACGCCACAGATTAACCAGACCGGCGAAGTCGGAATCGGCATCTTTCCATTGTGCGTGAGCCTGATCGGCGGCCTGCTGACGCTCCGGCGGGCGCTCGCGCGGGTCCTGGATCGACATCGCACTGGCGACGATCAACACCTCCTGCAAACTACCCAGCTTGGCGGCTTCGAGCAGCATGCGCCCCATGCGCGGGTCCACCGGCAGGCGCGCCAACTGGCGCCCCAATGGCGTGAGTTGGCTGTTACGGTCAACCGCCGAGAGCTCTTGCAGCAAGTTGAAACCATCACTGATGGCCTTGCCGTCCGGCGGTTCGATAAACGGGAAGTCGGTGATTTCGCCAAGGCGCAGGTGCAGCATCTGCAGGATCACGGCGGCAAGGTTGGTACGCAGGATTTCCGGGTCGGTAAATTCCGGGCGACCGATAAAGTCTTCTTCACTGTACAACCGAATGCAAATGCCCGGCTCGACACGGCCGCACCGGCCCTTACGCTGGTTGGCGCTGGCCTGGGAAATCGCCTCGATCGGCAGGCGCTGCACTTTGGCGCGATAACTGTAGCGACTGATGCGCGCAGTGCCGCTGTCGATCACATAACGAATGCCCGGCACAGTCAGTGAGGTTTCCGCCACGTTGGTCGCCAAGACCACACGGCGCCCCGGGTGCGACTGGAAAATGCGCTGCTGTTCGGCCGGCGATAGGCGCGCGTACAACGGCAGGATTTCCGTGTGCCTAAGCTGGGCCTTGCGCAGCATCTCGGCGGCGTCGCGAATTTCACGTTCACCCGGCAAAAATACCAGCACATCCCCTGGGCTGCGCCGCTCGCTGCGCTCATAGGCGGCGATCTCATCGAGGGTGGCGAGGATCGCCTGGTCAACGGTCAAGTCGTCCTCGACACGGTTGCCCTCCTCGTCTTGCTCCAGGGTCAATGGGCGATACCAGGTGTCCACCGGGAAGGTACGCCCCGAGACTTCGACAATCGGCGCATCGTCGAAGTGCTTGGAAAAGCGCTCCAGGTCGATGGTCGCCGAGGTGATGATGACTTTCAGGTCGGGACGACGCGGCAACAGGGTCTTGAGGTAACCCAGCAGGAAATCGATGTTCAGGCTGCGTTCGTGGGCTTCGTCGACGATGATTGTGTCGTAGCGTTCGAGGTAGCGGTCGTTCTGGGTTTCCGCCAGCAGGATGCCATCGGTCATCAGCTTGATCAGGGTGTTGGAATCGCTCTGGTCTTCGAACCGCACCTGATAACCCACCAGGGCGCCCAAGGGGGTGGCCAGTTCTTCGGCGACACGGCTGGCGACACTGCGCGCAGCAATCCGGCGCGGCTGGGTATGGCCGATCAGGCCGTACTGGCCGCGGCCGATCTCCAGGCAGATCTTCGGCAGCTGGGTGGTCTTGCCCGAGCCGGTTTCGCCCGCGATGATCAGCACCTGATGCTTGAGCAGTGCGTCCTTGATCTCATCGCGCTTGGCGGCAATCGGCAGGCTGTCGTCGTAGCGAATCACCGGCAGGCTGGCACGCCGCGCCGTCACCTGGGCGCAGGACGCCTGCAGACGCGTCACCCACTGCGCCAGCTTTTCCTCATCGGGCTTCTTGCGCAGCTCAAGCAACTGGCGCCGCAAACGGTGGCGGTCGGCGAGCATGGCGTGATCGAGGTTTTTCAGCAGTTGATCGATAGTGGGTGCTTGGTCAGTCATCAGGGCGGCAACGGTCTTTTGGGTAAGGCAGGTGATGCCTGCACAGCGTTAGTCGATTGAGTGGGAGGGATTGTCGCAGATTTCGACGCGTCGGGAGACGCTGCGTCATTGGGCAGCGGTACTGAAAGCCGTTCCATGGTGATTTTTACTACAGAGTTTTAACACCCCATCTGACGCTTAAACAGAGAAAGTCCGATGTGATGGATGCAGTGTGCAGGCTTCAATAAGTCTCCAGATACGTCTGGTAAATCAGAACATTCCCACCGGAAAGCGGAGTTTATTATGCCTATCAATGCCACCACGTCACGCCTGCCAAACTACGATGACTCCATGCGGGCCCAACCTCGCTCGGCAAGTACGGAGCCACCGCCCCGCTATGAGTTCGCTCCGGCTTACACAGAAAAGCCGACCGCTACTTCCAACAGCCGCACCTCGTCAGAGCCAACAACCAACCTGACGGCGAATAGAATCTCGAACAACCAACCTTCAAGCTCGGCAAGGCGAGGAATGAGTTTCATGAGCGGCCTTTAACGCTGAAACAGGTGAGAGTCGATGAACAACCTGCATCAGGACACTTCGACCACCCGGAGCCAGGCCCCCAACAAGACAGACAGGAACCACCTGGGCACCTGGAGTGACAAAATACTGGAAACTAACAAAGACACGCCGTTTTTGGCCAAGAAGTAAACCCAGTCGACCCCATCCATCGATCTGTAAGTGCCTACCCCTTGAACTACTGTCAACTCAATAGTTGCCAGTAGTTTTTAGCCACACTCCAGCGCTTACTGAAACGCAATAATTTGGCTGTTCAAGCCCCCCCTTCCCACCTACGCCGATAAGGAAATACATCGATGACCTTGCCGGCACGAATCGCCTCCTGCAGGCCCTTCCAGTAGTCGGCGTTGTACAACTCGCCGTGCAACTCATCGAACAGCTTGCGCTGGCCGGCATCGGCAAACAGGAACGGTGGGAATTCTTCCGGAAACACGTCCAGCGGGCCGATGGAATACCAGGGCTCGGAGGCCATTTCATCCTCGGGGGTGCGCGGCGCAGGGATGTGCCGGAAATGGGCTTCGGTGAGAAAGCAAATTTCGTCGTAGTCGTAGAACACCACGCGACCATGACGGGTGACACCGAAGTTCTTCAGCAGCATGTCGCCCGGGAAGATATTGGCGGCCGCCAATTGCTTGATGGCCAGGCCGTAGTCCTCCAGTGCTTCACGCACCTGGGCCGGGTTGGCGTTGTCGAGGTAGAGGTTGAGCGGGGTCATGCGCCGCTCGGTCCAGCAGTGACGAATGAGCACCGTGTCGCCTTCCACTTCGACGGTACCGGCAGCGACTTCCAGCAATTCGGCCAGGCACTCAGGCTCGAATTTGCTCAAGGGAAAGCGAAAGTCAGCGAACTCCTGCGTGTCGGCCATGCGCCCGACGCGGTCGACGCTTTTAACCAAGCGGTATTTCTCGATCACCGTGGCGCGGTTGACGTTTTTCGACGGCGAAAAACGATCCTTGATGATCTTGAACACGGTGTTGAAGCCCGGCAGCGTGAACACACTCATGACCATGCCGCGCACACCCGGGGCCATGATGAACTGGTCGTCGGTGGTCGCCAGGTGGTTGATCAACGCCCGGTAAAACTCTGACTTACCGTGCTTGTAGAAACCAATGGAGGTGTACAGCTCGGCGATGTGCTTGCCGGGCAGGATGCGCTTGAGAAAGCCGATAAATTCCGCCGGTACCGGCACGTCGACCATGAAGTAGGAACGGGTGAACGAGAAGATGATCGACACGTCGGCTTCATCGGTGATCAACGCATCGATCTGAATGCCACGCCCTTCGCGGTGCAGCAATGGAATAACCAGCGGCCATTGTTCGTCGCGGGTGTAGATACGCCCTACGAGGTAGGCGCCTTTATTGCGGTAGAGCACCGAGGAAAACAGCTCGACCTTGAGATCCGGGTCTTTGCACACCCAATCCGGCAGGTTTTCCCGCAGCTGTACTTCAAGACGCCGCAGGTCGGCCGGCAGATCGGCGTAGGGCTCGCTGAAGCTGTAGTCAGAAAAAATCTGCGCAAGCAGGTCCGATATTTTACCGGCCGGTGTGTAGATGCGCGTTTGTGCCGCCCGTGCCCGGCGCAAGCTTGGCCGGGTGGTGTGAATGAACATGCAGCCGTCGCTGATCAGGTCATGGCTGAACAGGCCGCAAAAAATCGAGTTGTACCAAGTCTCGGACAGCTCATCATCAAAGCGCAGGTCGATCAGGCCGATATAGGCGCTTTTCACCAGGGGCCACAGGTCAATCTCGTGCAGGGCGCAGGCTTCGAAGCTGGCCCGCAGGCGGGCGGTGACCTCACTGACCTTCTCTTCGTACAGGTTGATACGCGCCGCCGAAGCAGCCTGCCCTTGCTGCCACTGGGCCTTTTCGAAACGCTCGCGGGCGCCATCGGTGATCTGGCGGAAGTGCTCACGGTAATCGTCGAACCCTTCAAGGATCATCCGGGCGATTGCAAGGGCAGGTTGCGGCATACGGAAAACCTCGAACGGGCATTTGGAATGCCCTGAGCTTAGCCAGTGAGCCGAGGCAGGAGAAGGATGATTTTGCGTAGCGGCCTTGAAGCCGCGTAAGGGAAACCCCGATTACCACGATGACCGCACGTTGATAGATAGCGCCCCCCTCTCCCACGCTGACATGACCCGGGACAGGTTCTAATCGCCAAGGCGTCTCGAGATGTCATTCGAAGCGCTCGGCGCCGCAGTCAAAGCCGAGGGCCTGGCGGTGGACCTCAACGGCATGGTGACGCGGTTTGTGCTGTAAATAGCCATTGTGTCAGGCCGGTCTCTGGGCAACACTCGCCGCCCTTTCGCGTAGGAGTTTTCCGTGAGACCTGTCGACACCCTGTATTTGCTGGGGCTGGCCGCTATTTGGGGCGCCAGCTTCCTATTCATGCGCATTATCGCGCCGGAAATCGGCAGCGTGCCGACGGCTTTTTTCCGGGTGTCGATTGCTGCTGCGGGGTTGCTGGTGATTCTGGCGATGATGCACGTGAGTTGGGACTTCCAGGGCAAGTTCAAGACCGTCCTGCTGCTGGGTGTGATCAACTCCGGGATTCCGGCGACCCTGTATTCGGTGGCAGCTCAAGTATTGCCGGCGGGTTACTCCGCTATTTTCAACGCCACCACGCCCTTGATGGGCGTGCTGATTGGCGGGCTGTTCTTCAGTGAGCGCCTGACGCCGTCAAAAATTGCCGGCGTGAGCCTGGGCCTGTTCGGCGTCGGCGTGCTGACCCGCGCCGGGCCCGTGGCGTTTGATCGGCAATTGTTGATCGGCGCGCTCGCCTGTTTGCTGGCCACGACATGCTATGGCTTTGCCGGTTTCCTGGCGCGGCGTTGGCTGGATCAACGTGGCGGGTTGGACAGTCGCCTGGCGGCCTTGGGCAGCATGCTGGGCGCAACCTTGTTTTTGCTGCCGCTCTTTGCCTACAGCGCGATCAGTCATCCGCCTGCGAGTTGGGGCGGCTGGCAGGTGTGGTCCTCGTTACTGGGATTGGGCCTGGTGTGTACGGCATTGGCCTACATCCTGTACTTCCGCCTGCTGTCATCCATTGGCCCGGTGAAGTCGATGACCGTGACCTTCATGATTCCGCCGTTTGGCGTGTTATGGGGCGCGTTGCTGCTCGATGAGCCTTTATCAATGGCGCATCTGTATGGCGGGGTATTGATTGCAGGGGCTTTGTGGCTGGTATTGCGGCCGGGGAAACTGGCCAAGGCGCTGTAGGAGCCGACGGGCTCCTACAGCGAGTGAGTCCGCTATTTTTTGCGGAACACAAAGACCAAGCCAATGATGATCAACGCCATCCCCAACAGGCTCAACAATGCGAGCCGATTGCCGAAGATCCAGTAGTCCATCACCGCCGTCACCGCCGGTACCAAGTAGAACAGACTGGTGACATTCACCAGGTTGCCCCGGGCGATCAGGCGATACAGCAACAACGTCGCCAGCACTGATACCACCAGGCCCATCCACAGCACCGGCAGGTAAAAGCCCGTGTTGTGTTCAACGTGGAAGGGTTGGAACGGCACGAACACCGAGCACAGCAATAGACCGGCCAGGTACTGCACCGGCAATGTGCCCAAGGGGTTGTCGGTAATGCGCTTCTGCATGATCGAGCCAAACGTCATGCTCGCCAGCGCCAACAACCCGAACAGCATCCCGGCCAAGGACATGCCCGCCAACCCGATGCCCTGGTAAACCACCATGATCAACCCCACCAACCCCAACCCCAGGCCGAACAACCGGCGCCAGGAGCGCTGACGCTCCATCAGCACCACCGTAAGGATCGGCTGCACGCCCATGATGGTCGCCATCACTCCGGGCGTGACGTTGAGGTCCAGGGCCAACAGATAGAAAATCTGGTAAGCCCCCAGCAACACCAGCCCGGTCGCCGCCGCATACCACAGCGGCTTGCCGGCACGTGGCAGCTTCAACTTGAGGACCGGCACCAGCACCACCAACCCGACCAGGGCGATGGCAAAACGGATCAACAGAAAGGCAAAGGGCGAAGCATGGGCCAGGCCCAACTTGGAAAAAATCGCCCCACTGCTCCACAGCAAGACAAACAGGCTCGTCGAGGCCGCCGCGGCCACGGATTGTTTCGAAAGAACAGACATGGTTACCACCTGTAATCAGGCAAAAAAGCCGATTCAGCAAAGAGCTGAAATTCAGTAGGTTTTTTCAGGCAGGCAGAGGGGCAACAGCGATTCGCTGATCAGCCCGAAATGCCAACGCCCGGCGGTGATACGACTGCGTACACCGGCGTGCTACTGACAGGTGGGGGGTAGTGACTGATCTGCGCAGGCTGCTTGTTCCCGCACGGCACGACCACAGCGCTGACCGCTGAATCGACTACCGCTATGTGCTGGGAAGCTGACATGTGCTGATCTTTTTGAAGGGATGAAGGCGCACCGACTATAACCAGCTGCAAACACATTTTGCAATCCCTTCGCCCATGGCGGTACGTGGCGGACTTTTCATGCCCTCTAAAGAAGACCGCTCGTTATAATGTCGCCCAGTTTTTTTAAAGGATTTCACATGATTGCTTTGCCCTGGCTGTACCTGGTGCTTCTTTCCATTGGCTATGTGCTGGCCTTGATCTATGGGCAACTGGGCCTGCTGGCGGCGGTTTCGATCGCCTTGCTGCTGATCGCAGGGTACGCCGTACGCCAACAACGTACCCCCTGGGCGCGCTACCTCGGCCATGGCTTGTTCATCGTCTTGGCCCTGGGCCTGGCGATGCACTGGCTGCCGGGTTTCTACAACGGCCGTGGCATCGCGCCCCAGCGCCTGACCCCAGACGCCGTGCCGTTCTCGATGTACCTGAACCAGGACAAACCGCTGATTGGCTTCTGGTTGCTGCTCGCCTGCCCGTGGATTGTGGCGCGGCGTTCATTGCGCCTGTCGATCTGCGTCACGGCGCTGGCCTTGACCCTGACCGCCATCGCCGCCTTGGGTGGCGCAGCCCTGATAGGGATGATCAGTTGGGCACCAAAATGGCCGGAACAATCCTGGCTATGGGTGTTGAATAACCTGCTGCTGGTGACGCTGGTGGAAGAAGCGCTGTTTCGCGGCTATGTCCAAGGGGGCCTGAGCCAACGCTTGAAACACCTGCCCTACGGCGAGAACCTCGCGCTGCTGTTGGCGTCGCTGTTATTCGGCCTGGCGCACCTGGGGGCGGGCTGGCAGTGGGTGCTGCTGGCGAGCATCGCAGGGGCAGGTTATGGCCTTGCGTATCGCTTCGGTGGGCTCGGCGCGGCGATTGCCACGCATTTTGGCTTGAATCTGCTTCACTTCGGCTTGTTTACGTACCCGATGCTGGCCGGCTGATTGTTGCGCGCCGTTGGATTGTTGCAAAAACACGTTAAATAAATGCCTGCAACCGCCGATAACCCCTGAAAGCCTTGCGGATTGAACAATCATGCGTAATAACCAACCCGTTACCCAGCGCGAACGTACCTTCCCCGCTCAGCAACGGTTGATCTCCACCACAGATGCCAAGGGTGTCATCACTTACTGTAACGACGCGTTTGTCGAAATCAGTGGGTTCACCCGCGACGAACTGATCCGTGCTCCGCACAACCTCGTGCGTCACCCGGATGTGCCGTCGGCCGTGTTCGCGCACATGTGGTCCACGCTCAAACAAGGCTTGCCATGGATGGGCATCGTTAAGAACCGCTGCAAGACAGGTGATCATTACTGGGTTAACGCCTATGTGACACCGGTCTTCGACGGCAACCAGGTGATCGGCTACGAATCGGTGCGCATCAAGCCCACCGCCGAGCAGATCCGCCGGGCCGAAGCGCTTTATCAACGGATCAACCAGGGCAAGTCCGCCATTCCCCAGCGGGACAAGTGGCTGCCGGTATTGCAGGATTGGCTGCCGTTTATCCTGGTCAGCCAACTGAGCTTCATGATCGGCGCAACCCTCACCTCCCAATGGGGGTTCGCCCTGGCGGCAGGGTTGTCGGTGCCACTGGGCCTGCTCGGCCTGAGCTGGCAACAGCGTGGCCTCAAGCGTCTGCTGCGCCTGGCTGGGCAGACCACCTCCGACCCGTTGATCGCGCAGATGTACACCGACAGCCGTGGTGCACAAGCACGCCTGGAGATGTCGATCCTCAGCCAGGAAGCGCGCCTGAAAACGTGCCTGACACGCTTGCAGGACACCGCCGAACACCTCAACGACCAGGCGGCACAATCCAACACCCTGGCGCATAACAGCTCCAGCGGCCTGGAGCGCCAGCGCGTGGAGACTGAGCAGGTGGCCACTGCGGTCAACCAGATGGCGGCGACGACCCAGGAAGTCGCCAGCCATGTACAACGCACCGCAGATGCGACCCAGGAAGCCAACCGCCTGACCGGTCGCGGACGCGACATCGCCGGGGAAACCCGCGAGGCGATTCAGCGTCTGTCGGTCGCCGTGGGCGAGACGGGCGTGACCGTGACCCAATTGGCCAAGGACAGCGATGAGATCGGTGGCGTGGTCGATGTGATCAAAGGCATTGCCGACCAGACCAACCTGCTGGCGCTCAACGCAGCCATCGAAGCGGCGCGTGCCGGTGAGATGGGCCGTGGTTTTGCGGTGGTGGCCGACGAAGTGCGACAACTGGCGCAACGTACGGCGGAGTCCACCGGACAGATCCATACGCTGATCGCCAAACTGCAACACACCGCGGCTGCGGCCGTGCAAACCATGGACGCCGGGCACCGCCAGGCTGAAGAGGGTGTGGCGCGGGTCATGGAAGCAGACCAGGCGTTGGTGGGGATCAGTGAAGCGGTGGCCAACATCACCGACATGACCACCCAGATTGCCGCCGCGACCGAAGAGCAAAGCGCGGTGGCCGAGGAGATCAGCCGAAACATCAGCACCATTGCGCTGTTGGCGGACCAGACCTCGGAACAGGCGATGAACTCGGCGCAGTTGAGTGAGGAGTTGACCCATACGGCCAATACCCAGTACTCACTGGTAGAGCGTTTTAACCGCTAGACCGCTATCGGGGGCATGGGTATCTACACAACTTTCAGCCCCTGACAAATCTCCCACAACAGCCGTAGCTGCCCCTAACTGGCGCCGAGAAACCCAGCCACTTGCACCGCCGCAGCCTCCAAATGCTGCTCATGACTAAACCCTGAAGCCTTCAACGGCTTCAAGTCATGATCCCCCGCCACCAGCCACATCACCTCGATGCTCGGCGACAACTCATACCCCTCCACCGCCGCCCGGTTGCCCAAGGCATCGCGCTCGCCCTGCACAATCAATGCAGGCGTCTTCAGCGCGGCCAAATGTTCCACCCGTGGTTTCTCCGGCTTGCCCACCGCATAAAACGGATAGCCGAGGCACACCAGCCCGTCAGCGCCCAGTTCGTCCGCCAATAAACTGGCCATCCGCCCGCCCATGGACTTGCCGCCAACCGCCAGCTTCCCAGCGACATGACGTCGCACCTGGGCATACACCTCGCGCCAGGCTTCCAGCAGTTTGGGCGCCGGATTCGGCGGGCGTTTGCCCCCCTCCAAGCGGCGTTGGGCCATGTAGGGAAACTCGAAGCGCAGTACATTCACGCCATGGCTGGCAAGGCGTGCAGCCATGTCGTTCATGAACGCCGAGTCCATTGGCGCGCCGGCGCCGTGGGCCAGGATCAACGTGACCGGCTCGCCCGAAGCCTTGCCCACCGCGACATCCCACAGCCAGCCGTGTTCCCGCGCACGCTGCGCCCATTGATCCCCGTCAATACTGGCCTTGTGCTCTTTGCCCATGCTTGCCTCGCTTTTTAGTCTGCCTATAACTCCAGCCCAAGTGCCGCATTGGCTTGGGTTGAACCGTGGATGGGGAACCATGAACACTACTTTAAGTACCGCCTATAACTACAAGGTGGTCCGCCAATTCACCATTATGACGGTGGTGTGGGGCATCGTCGGCATGGGGCTCGGGGTTTTTCTCGCCGCCCAATTGGTATGGCCCGCGCTCAACTTCGATTTGCCCTGGACCAGCTTCGGCCGCTTGCGCCCGCTGCACACCAATGCGGTGATCTTCGCCTTTGGTGGCTGCGCACTGTTCGCCAGCTCGTTTTACTCGGTACAGCGTACCTGCCAGACACAGCTGTTCGCGCCGAAAATTGCCGCGTTCTGCTTCTGGGGCTGGCAACTGGTGATTGTGCTGGCGGCCATCAGCTTGCCGCTGGGCTACACCACCTCCAAGGAGTACGCCGAGCTGGAATGGCCGATCGCCATTCTGATCGCCGTTGTCTGGGTGGCCTATGGCATCGTGTTCTTCGGCACGGTAATGAAGCGCAAGACCAAGCATATCTACGTGGGTAACTGGTTCTTCGGCGCCTTCATCATCACCGTGGCCATCCTGCATATCGTCAACCATGCGTCCCTGCCGGTGAGCTGGACCAAGTCCTACTCGGCCTACGGCGGTGCGACCGATGCCATGGTGCAATGGTGGTATGGGCATAACGCGGTAGGCTTTTTCCTCACCGCAGGCTTCCTCGGAATGATGTACTACTTCGTGCCCAAGCAGGCCGAGCGCCCGGTGTATTCCTATCGCCTGTCGATCGTGCACTTCTGGGCCTTGATCACCCTGTACATCTGGGCCGGCCCACACCACTTGCACTACACCGCGCTGCCGGATTGGGCGCAGTCGCTGGGCATGGTGATGTCGCTGGTGCTGCTGGCTCCCAGCTGGGGCGGCATGATCAACGGCATGATGACGCTGTCGGGCGCCTGGCATAAGTTGCGCAGCGACCCGATCCTGCGCTTTTTGGTGGTCTCCCTGGCGTTCTACGGCATGTCGACCTTCGAAGGCCCGATGATGGCGATCAAGACCGTCAACGCCCTCTCCCACTACACCGACTGGACCATCGGCCACGTACACGCCGGCGCCCTCGGTTGGGTAGCGATGATTTCGATCGGCGCGCTGTACCACATGATCCCGAAAGTCTTCGGTCGCGAGCAGATGTACAGCCTCGGCCTGATCAACGCGCACTTCTGGCTGGCCACCATCGGCACCGTGCTCTACATCGCCTCGATGTGGGTCAACGGCATCGCCCAGGGCCTGATGTGGCGTGCGATCAACGAAGACGGCACCTTGACCTACTCCTTCGTCGAAACCCTGGTGGCCAGCCATCCTGGCTTCATCGTGCGACTGGTGGGCGGCGCAATCTTCCTCAGCGGCATGTTGCTGATGGCTTACAACACATGGCGCACCGTGCGCTCGGCGCCCGCTGTCGAAGCCGCCGAACCTGCCACCGCCGCGCAGATGGCCTGAGGAGTCAGTGATGAAACACGAAACGATTGAAAAGAACGTCGGCCTGCTCATGCTGTTGATGGTGTTCGCCGTGAGCATCGGTGGCCTGACCCAGATCGTCCCGCTGTTCTTCCAGGACGTGACCAACAAACCGGTGGAGGGCATGAAGCCTTACACCGCGCTGCAACTGGAAGGCCGCGACATCTACATCCGCGAAGGCTGCGTACAGTGCCACTCGCAGATGATCCGCCCGTTCCGCGCCGAAACCGAACGCTACGGCCACTACTCGGTGGCCGGCGAGAGCGTGTGGGACCACCCGTTCCTGTGGGGCTCCAAGCGCACCGGGCCGGACCTGGCTCGCGTCGGCGCGCGTTACTCGGACGACTGGCACCGCGCGCACTTGTACAACCCGCGCAACGTGGTGCCGGAATCGAAAATGCCGGCCTACCCATGGCTGGTCACGGCCCCGGTCGACAGCAGCCACACCGAGACCAAGTTGAACGTGATGCGCACCCTCGGCGTGCCGTACACCGACGACATCAGTGGCGCAGTCGCCAGCCTCAAGGGCAAGACCGAGATGGACGCACTGGTTTCCTACCTGCAAGTGCTCGGCACTGCCATCAAGAGCAAGAGGTGAGCCATGGGATTTGAATTCGATGCAGGCACCATCCGCGGCCTCGGCACGCTGGTGGTCGCCATCGCTTTTATCGGCCTGTCGCTGTGGGTGTTCAACAACCGGCGCAATGCGGAATTCGAGCAGGCACGCCTGCTGCCCTTTGCCGATGAACCTTCCCCCTGCGACGCTCAAGAAGAGCCTGCAACAAGGAGCACTCGGCCATGACCACATTCTGGAGTACATGGATCAGCGTCTTGACCCTCGGCAGCCTGATCGGCCTGACCTGGCTCTTGATCGGCACCCGCAAGGGCGAGACCAAGGGCAGCGTCGACCAGACCATGGGGCACGCTTTCGACGGTATCGAGGAATACGACAACCCACTGCCCCAGTGGTGGTTCATGCTGTTCGCCGGCACCCTGGTGTTTGCCGTCGGCTACCTGATCCTCTACCCGGGCCTGGGTAACTGGAAAGGTGTATTGCCGGGCTATGAAGACGGCTGGACCCAGACCAAGGAATGGGACAAGGAAATGGCCAAGGCCGACGCCAAGTTCGGGCCGATCTTCGCCAAATTCGCCGCCATGCCGGTGGAAGAAGTCGCCAAAGACCCGCAAGCGCTGAAAATGGGCGGTCGCCTGTTCGCGTCCAACTGCGCGGTGTGCCACGGCTCGGATGCCAAGGGCGCCTACGGCTTCCCCAACCTGGCCGACAACATCTGGCGCTGGGGCGGCTCGGCGGATGCGATCAAGACCACTATCCTGAATGGTCGCCACGCGGCGATGCCGGCCTGGGGTGAAATACTTGGCGAGGACGGCGTGAAAAACGTCGCGGCTTATGTGCGTCACGACCTGGCCAAGCTGCCCTTGCCGGCTGAGAACACGGCCGACCTCGTGGCCGGTCAAGCTGCGTTCAACACCACCTGCGTGGCGTGCCACGGCCCGCAAGGCCACGGCATGGAGGCCATGGGCGCGCCGAACCTGACCGAACCGGCCGGCTTCATCTATGGCACCAGCCTGACGCAGTTGCAGCAAACCATCCGCCACGGCCGCCAAGGCCAAATGCCGGCGCAGGATGTGTTGCAAGGCAATGACAAGGTGCACCTGCTAGCGGCTTACGTGTACAGCTTGTCCCATAACGCTGAAGGTGCAACGCCAGACAGCGCGACCAAGTAAGGCAGCAACCCGTTTCACTGTAGGAGCGAGCTTGCTCGCGAGGCACCTGAGGGCACCACGCTTATCCAGCATAAACGCGGCGCTCTGGAGTTCTTCGCGAGCAAGCTCGCTCCTACGGGGATCCGGTGTTGTTTTCATTTGCGCGACCAAGTGTCGCACCCCTTCCAAGCCCACCTTTCCCCTCCTCCTATTCGGGTCTACGCTTGTTCCCACAGTGGACCATTCCTGGCCTACGCGACGGCAGCCGTTGCGCCCCTGAAATTTCCTGTCCACTCGATCAGCTTTCCATTTTTGATTTTGTCCCTACGTAAAACATGGAAAGGGCGCAGAATCTGGCGTGGAACGCATTGATACAGGTCAGTCATTGCGTTGCAATGGCCCCTCGCTTTCTACATACTTGCGGCCGATTTTACCTATAAAAAAACCTAAACCGTGGAACCTTAGAATGAGCACAGCAATCAGTCCGACTGCTTATAACTATAAGGTAGTCCGCCAGTTCGCCATCATGACGGTGGTCTGGGGGATCCTTGGCATGGGGCTCGGGGTGTTCATCGCCTCGCAACTGGTTTGGCCGGAATTGAATTTCGGCTTGCCATGGACGACCTTTGGCCGCCTGCGCCCGCTGCACACCAACCTGGTGATTTTTGCCTTCGGTGGATGTGCACTGTTTGCCACCTCCTACTATGTCGTGCAGCGAACCTGCCAGACGCGACTGATCTCCGACGGCCTCGCGGCCTTCACCTTCTGGGGCTGGCAAGCCGTTATCCTCGGAGCCATCATCACCCTGCCCCTGGGCTACACCACCACCAAGGAATACGCCGAGCTGGAATGGCCGATTGCCATTTTGCTCGCCATTGTGTGGGTGACCTACGCCGTGGTGTTCTTCGGCACCATCGTCAAGCGCAAGACCAAGCATATTTATGTGGGCAACTGGTTCTACGGCGCGTTCATCCTGGTGACGGCGATGCTGCACATCGTCAACCATGCATCCTTACCGGTGAGTTTGTTCAAGTCCTATTCGGCCTACGCCGGGGCGACGGATGCGATGATCCAGTGGTGGTACGGCCATAACGCCGTGGGCTTCTTCCTCACCACCGGCTTCCTGGGGATGATGTATTACTTCGTGCCCAAGCAGGCCGAGCGTCCGATCTACTCCTATCGCCTGTCCATCGTGCACTTCTGGGCGCTGATCACCCTGTATATCTGGGCCGGCCCGCACCACCTGCACTACACCGCCTTGCCGGATTGGGCGCAGTCCCTGGGCATGGCGATGTCGATCATCCTGCTGGCCCCGAGCTGGGGTGGCATGATCAACGGCATGATGACCCTCTCGGGCGCCTGGCATAAGTTGCGCACCGACCCGATCCTGCGTTTCCTCGTGGTCTCCCTGGCCTTCTATGGCATGTCGACCTTCGAAGGGCCGATGATGGCGATCAAGACCGTCAACTCGCTGTCCCACTACACCGACTGGACCATCGGCCACGTACACGCCGGCGCCCTCGGCTGGGTAGCAATGATCTCCATCGGCGCGCTGTACCACATGATCCCCAAGCTGTTCGGGCGCGCGCAGATGCACAGCGTCGGGCTGATCAACACCCACTTCTGGCTGGCCACTATCGGCACCGTGCTCTACATCGCCTCGATGTGGGTCAACGGCATTACCCAGGGCCTGATGTGGCGTGCAATCAACGATGACGGCACGCTCACCTACTCCTTCGTCGAAGCGCTGCAAGCCAGCCATCCGGGCTACATCGTGCGCGCTATCGGCGGTGCGTTCTTTGCCAGCGGCATGCTGATCATGGCCTATAACGTCTGGCGCACCGTGCGCGCCTCCGACCCTGTAGCAGCCGAAGCCGCCGCCAAGATCGCCGTTGTAGGAGCCCACTGATGAAGCATGAAGTAGTCGAGAAGAATATCGGCCTGCTGGCCTTCTTCATGGTGATCGCCGTGAGCATCGGCGGCCTGACCCAGATCGTTCCGCTGTTTTTCCAGGACGTGACCAACAAGCCCGTGGAAGGCATGAAGCCACGCCCCGCCCTTGAAGTTGAAGGTCGAGACGTCTTCATTGCCAACGGTTGTGTCGGCTGCCACTCGCAGATGATCCGCCCGTTCCGCGCTGAAACCGAACGCTATGGCCACTACTCGGTCGCGGGTGAAAGCGTGTGGGACCACCCGTTCCTGTGGGGTTCCAAACGCACCGGCCCGGACCTGGCCCGTGTGGGCGGGCGTTACTCTGATGACTGGCAGCGTGCGCACTTGTACAACCCGCGCAACGTGGTGCCTGAGTCGAAAATGCCGGCGTACCCGTTCCTTGTGGAAAACAAGCTCGACGGCAAGTACACCGCCAAGAAGCTGGAAGTCTTGCGCACCCTGGGTGTGCCCTACACCGATGAAGACATCGCCGGTGCCGCCGCCGCCGTGAAGGGCAAGACCGAAATGGACGCATTGGTGGCCTACCTGCAGGGCCTTGGCACCCTCATCAAAAGCAAACGGTGATTTTCATGGATATCGGGATGATTCGTGGCCTGGGCACCGTTGTGGTGATGGTGGCCTTTGTCGGCCTGGCGTTATGGGTGTTCAGCCCCAAGCGCAAGTCGGAGTTTGACGACGCGACCATGCTGCCCTTTGCAGATGATCCCGAAGCCATCAAGCACGTCGAGCAAGCGTCTAGGAGTAACAAAGAATGACTACGTTCTGGAGTCTGTACGTCACAGTCCTCAGTCTGGGTACCATTTTCGCCCTGACCTGGCTGCTGCTGTCGACCCGCAAGGGCCAGCGCGCCGAGCAGACGGACGAGACGGTCGGCCACTCGTTCGACGGCATCGAGGAGTACGACAACCCGCTGCCCAAGTGGTGGTTCATGCTGTTTGTCGGCACCATCATTTTCGCGCTCGGCTACCTGGCGCTGTACCCTGGCCTGGGCAACTGGAAGGGGCTGCTGCCGGGCTACAACTACCTCGACAACGACAAGCAAGTCCCATTCGCCAACGGCCAGACCGGCTGGACCGGCGTGCACGAATGGGAAAAGGAAATGGCCAAGTCGGACGCCAAGTTCGGGCCGATCTTCGCCAAGTTCGCCTCGATGCCGATTGAAGACGTGGCCAAGGACCCGCAAGCCTTGAAGATGGGGGGCCGCCTGTTCGCCTCCAACTGCTCGGTGTGCCACGGTTCCGACGCCAAGGGCGCCTACGGTTTCCCCAACCTGACCGACGCCGACTGGCGCTGGGGTGGCGAGCCTGACACCATCAAGGAAACCATCATGAAAGGCCGCCACGCGGTGATGCCGGCCTGGGCCGATGTCATTGGCGAGCAAGGCGTGGCCGACGTGGCGGGCTTTGTGGTGACCAACCTTGACGGCCGCAAATTGCCGGAAGGTGCCAAGGCCGATGTGGCCAACGGCGCGAAGCTGTTCGCCGCCAACTGCGTGGCCTGCCACGGCCCGGCCGGCAAAGGCACCCCGGCGATGGGCGCGCCCGACCTGACCCACCCGGGTGCATTCATCTACGGCTCGAGTTTTGCGCAACTGCAGCAGACCATCCGCTACGGCCGTCAGGGCCAGATGCCTGCGCAAGAGCAATTGCAGGGTAACGACAAGGTGCACTTGCTGGCGGCGTATGTTTACAGTTTGTCCCATGGGGAGAAGCAGGCCGAAGAGCAGTGAAGCTAAACAGCGGCCTGAAATAACGGCAAAGCCAATGAGGGAGGGGGCTTGCTCCCGATAGCAGAGTGTCAGTCACCCTATACAGTGACCGGACCATTGCCATCGGGAGCAAGCCCCCTCCCACATTGGATCGCCAGTGTTTTGAAGGCTGGGCCGGCAAAAACTGTCCATACTTGCCAAGTCAATTGATCCAGATCACATATACCATCAATTGATTTTCCCCAACGCGACCAAAGGTCGCACCCGTTCAGCCGTACCAGAGGCGTATCATTACGCCACTGCAACACCCTATTTTTGACCCCGGCCGGCACGTACTGGCCGAGGCAAATGTCCACCGCCGTGGGATGCAATGATGAGCGACCAAATACCGGTACATGACGTTACCCCGCCTGCCAAAACCGTCGACCTCTACGCTTCGCGTGAGAAGATTTACACCCGCGCCTTCACCGGTTTGTTTCGCAACCTGCGCATGCTCGGTGGCGCTGCGTTGTTCCTGCTCTACTTCGGCACCGTGTGGCTGAACTGGGGTGGTCACCAGGCGGTGTGGTGGAACCTGCCGGAGCGTAAATTCTTCATTTTTGGCGCGACCTTCTGGCCCCAGGATTTCATCCTGCTCTCGGGCATTCTCATCGTTGCTGCCTTTGGCCTGTTCTTTATCACGGTGTACGCCGGGCGCGTATGGTGCGGTTATACCTGCCCGCAGAGCGTGTGGACCTGGATCTTCATGTGGTGCGAAAAAGTCACCGAAGGCGACCGCAACCAACGCATCAAACTCGACAAGGCCCCGATGGGTGCCAACAAATTCCTGCGCAAATTCAGCAAGCACACGTTGTGGCTGCTGATCGGGTTTGTCACCGGCATGACCTTCGTCGGCTACTTTTCGCCGATCCGCGAACTGGTGTTCGATTTCTTCACCGGCCAGGCCGATGGCTGGTCGTATTTCTGGGTCGGCTTCTTCACCCTCGCCACCTATGGCAACGCCGGCTGGTTGCGCGAACAGGTGTGCATTTACATGTGCCCGTATGCGCGTTTCCAGAGTGTGATGTTCGACAAAGACACCCTGATCGTCTCCTACGACCCGCGCCGTGGCGAGGTGCGTGGCCCGCGTAAAAAAGGCGTCGACTACAAGGCCCAGGGCCTGGGGGACTGCATCGACTGCACGATGTGCGTGCAGGTATGCCCTACCGGTATCGATATCCGCGACGGCCTGCAAATCGAGTGCATCGGCTGCGCCGCCTGCATCGACGCCTGTGACAACATCATGGACAAGATGGAGTACCCACGCGGCCTGATCAGCTATACCACCGAGCACAACCTGTCCGGGCAGAAGACCCACAAGCTGCGCCCACGGCTGATTGGCTACGCGTTGGTCCTGCTGGCGATGATCAGCTTGCTGGTCGGCGCGTTTTTCATGCGCTCGCTGGTGGGTTTCGATGTCAGCAAGGACCGCGTGCTGTACCGCGAAAACGCCGAAGGGCGTATCGAAAACGTCTACAGCCTGAAGATCATGAACAAGGACCAGCGCGACCACACCTACGTGCTCGACGCCGCAGGCCTGCCGGACCTCAAGCTGCAAGGCCGTCGTGAGATACGGGTCGCCGCTGGCGATATCGTCAGCATGCCGGTGGAGCTGTCCAGTGCACCGGAGCAACTGCCGTCGAGCACCAACGAGGTGAAATTCATCCTCAAGGATGCCGATGATGACAGCGTCCACGTGGAAGCCAAAAGCCGATTCATCGGCCCACAGGTCCGTTAAAAACAAAAAGCCCGTTAAAAGAGAACCCAACAATGCCCGCAGCCACTGCCGCAAGCCCCTGGTACAAACACCTCTGGCCCTGGATCATCATCGGGATCCTGACCTGCTCGGTCACCCTGACCCTGTCGATGGTGACCATCGCGGTGAAGAACCCGGACAATCTGGTCAATGACAACTACTACGAGGCCGGCAAGGGCATCAACCGCTCCCTGGACCGTGAACTGCTGGCCCAGACCCTGCAACTGCGTGCCACGGTGCACCTGGACGAGCTGACCGGTGAGGCTGATGTGCACCTGACCGGCAACAGCAACCCGGCCACCCTGGAACTGAACCTGATTTCCCCGACCCAGCCTGAGAAGGATCGCAAGATCGTCCTGGCCCGCAGCGCCAGCGAACCCGGCCGCTACATCGGCCAGGTCACCGACAAGGTTGAAGGCCGGCGCTTCGTGGAATTACTCGGTGTCGAGGGTGACCGGACCTGGCGCCTGTTCGAAGAAGAACAAGTCAGCCACGACAAGGACCTGCTGCTGGGCGACGAACCGTTGCAAGGTGCTGAAGACTTGGATAAATAGCAGCATCCATGACCAGCCCAACTCCGTGTTACCACTGCGCCCTGCCCGTTCCTGCCGGCAGCCGGTTTACCGCCGACATCCTCGGCGAGCGCCGCGAACTCTGCTGCCCAGGTTGCCAGGCAGTGGCGCAGGCCATCGTGGCCGGTGGGCTGGAAAGCTATTACCAGCACCGTAGCGAAGCCTCGGCCAACCCCGAGGCACTGCCAGTGCAACGGATGGACGAATTGGCGCTATACGACCGCGCCGATGTACAAAAACCGTTTGTACGCCATGACGGCGATCTCGCCGAAGCGATCCTGTTGATGGAAGGCATCAGTTGCGCCGCCTGCGGCTGGCTGATCGAAAAACACCTGCGCAGCCTGCCCGCCGTGGCCGAGGCGCGGCTGAACCTGTCCAACCACCGCTTGCATGTGCGCTGGGCCGACCGGCAGTTGCCGTTGAGCGAGGTGCTCAGCGAACTGCGCCATATTGGCTATGCGGCCCACCCTTACCAGGCCGATCGCGCCGCCGAGCAACTGGCTGGCGAAAATCGACTGGCCCTGCGTCAACTGGGCGTCGCCGGGCTGTTGTGGTTCCAGGCCATGATGGCAACCATGGCCACCTGGCCGGAATTCAATATCGACCTGAGCCCCGAGCTGCATGTGATCCTGCGCTGGGTCGCGATGTTTCTTACCACGCCTATCGTGTTCTACAGTTGCGCACCGTTTTTCAAAGGCGCACTGCGCGATTTGCGTACGCGCCACCTGACGATGGATGTGTCGGTGTCCCTGGCCATTGGCGGCGCCTACCTGGCCGGCATCTGGACCGCAATCACCGGCGTTGGCGAGTTGTACTTCGACGCCGTGGGCATGTTTGCGCTGTTCCTGCTGGCCGGGCGTTACCTGGAACGCCGTGCCCGCGAACGCACCGCCGCAGCCACTGCCCAACTGGTCAACTTGCTGCCCGCCTCGTGCCTGCGCCTCAATGGCGATGGCCAGAGCGAACGCATCCTGCTCAGTGAATTGGTGCTGGGTGATCGCGTGCTGGTCCACCCCGGCGCGGTCTTGCCGGCGGATGGGGTCATCCTCGATGGCCAATCCAGTATCGATGAATCCCTGCTGACCGGCGAATACCTGCCGCAACCCCGGCATAGCGGCGACAGCGTCACCGCCGGCACGCTGAATGTCGAAGGCGCATTGACCGTCGAAGTCCGCGCCTTGGGCCATGACACGCGCCTGTCCGCCATCGTGCGCCTGTTGGAGCGCGCCCAGGCCGAGAAACCGCGCCTGGCACAAATCGCCGACCGCGCTGCGCAGTGGTTTCTGCTGTGCTCGCTGGTCGCCGCCGTGCTCATTGGCTTGCTATGGTGGGAACTGGATTCGGCCCGGGCCTTCTGGATTGTGCTGGCAATGCTGGTGGCGACCTGCCCGTGCGCCCTGTCCCTGGCCACACCGACGGCCCTGACCGCCGCTACCGGCACCCTGCACAGCCTCGGCTTACTGCTGACCCGCGGCCATGTGCTGGAGGGCCTGAACCAGATCGACACGGTGATCTTCGACAAGACCGGCACCCTCACCGAAGGGCGACTGGCGCTGCGAGCCATACGCCCCTTGGGCGAACTGGACAGCGACCAGTGCCTGGGCCTCGCCGCCGCCTTGGAAAACCGCTCCGAACACCCGATTGCCCGTGCCTTTGGCCGCGCACCGCTGGCCGCCGATGAAGTCCTCAGTTCCCCCGGACTCGGCCTGGAAGGTCGCGTGGGCGAACGCTATTTGCGCATCGGCCAGCCCGACTTTGTCTGCGAACTCAGCGGTTGTGCAATTCCCGCTGCGCCACACGAAGCCGGGCAATGGTTGCTGCTCGGTGACCGCCACGGCGCCCTCGCCTGGTTCGTGTTGGATGACCGCCTGCGCAGCGATGCACCGGCCTTGTTGGCGGCGTGCAAGGCGCGTGGCTGGCGCACGCTGTTGCTGTCAGGCGACAGCTCGCCCATGGTCGCCAGCGTCGCCGCCGAGTTGGGCATCGACGAAGCCCACGGTGGCCTGCGCCCCGACGACAAGTTGCAGGTGCTGCAAGACCTGCACAAAAAAGGCCGCAAAGTGTTGATGCTGGGCGATGGGGTCAATGATGTGCCGGTACTGGCCGCCGCCGATATCAGCGTGGCCATGGGCTCGGCCACGGACTTGGCGAAAACCAGCGCCGACGCGGTGCTGCTGTCCAATCGACTGGATGCCCTGGTGCAAGCGTTTACCTTGGCGCGGCGCACCCGTCGGGTCATCATTGAAAACCTGCTGTGGGCCGGGCTGTACAATGGCCTTATGCTGCCGTTTGCCGCCCTGGGTTGGATCACTCCGATCTGGGCGGCGATCGGCATGTCCCTCAGTTCGTTGACCGTGGTGCTCAATGCCCTGCGCCTGACTCGCCTGCCGCGTGCGCAGTCCCATGGCGCCCCCTTGGTAACCCGCCCGCTGCCGGCTTGAGCCGTGCGGGCATGGAGTGCAGATGCCAGCTCTATACGTGATGATTCCGGCGGCGCTGCTATTGGTGGGCGTCGCCATTTACATCTTCTTCTGGGCCGTGGACAGCGGCCAGTACGAGGACCTCGACGGCCCGGCCCACAGCGTGCTGTTTGACGACCAGGACCCGAACCACCTGGCCGCCGTCGACGAAGCCAACGGCCCCGAACACCCTCCCAAAGACCCGCCCCATGCTTGAACTGGCGCCCCTGCTGGTCTCTGCGCTGATTCTCGGCCTGCTCGGCGGCGGCCATTGCCTGGGCATGTGCGGCGGGTTGATGGGCGCGTTGACCCTGGCGATTCCCAAGGAACAACGCAGTCGCCGGTTTCGCCTGCTGCTGGCATACAACCTGGGGCGTATTCTCAGCTATGCCAGCGCAGGATTATTGCTCGGCCTGGCCGGCTGGGCGGTGGCCAATAGCCCGGCGGCGATGTTCATGCGCGTGCTCGCCGGGCTGTTGCTGATCTGCATGGGCCTGTACCTCGCCGGCTGGTGGAGCGGCCTCACCCGCATCGAAAGCCTCGGGCGCGGCCTGTGGCGGCATATACAGCCCGTTGCCGGCCGTTTGCTGCCGGTGTCCAGCCTGCCTCGCGCCTTGCTGCTGGGCGCACTCTGGGGCTGGCTGCCGTGCGGTTTGGTCTACAGCACCCTGCTGTGGGCGGCCAGCCAGGGCAATGCGCTGGACAGTGCATTACTGATGCTGGCATTCGGCTTGGGCACCTGGCCGGTGCTGCTGGCGACCGGGCTTGCGGCCGAACGTGTCACCGCGCTCTTGCGCAAACGCAGCGTGCGCATGGCCGGGGGGTTGCTGGTGATGCTCTTCGGGATATGGACGTTGCCAGGTCCGCATCAGCACTGGTTGATGGGGCATTAAATCGCCCTGTGGCATAGCGCCGCTCCCCGTTGATACAAATCAAGATGCCCTGCCCGCCCTGCCCCTAGACTCGGCCCACTAGCCTATCCGGGGGACCGCCCGCATGCTCGACGCCATTCGTTGGGACACAGATCTGATTCACCGCTACGACTTGGCGGGGCCGCGCTACACGTCCTACCCCACCGCCGTCCAATTCGACAGCCAGGTCGGCACATTCGACCTGCTCCACGCCCTGCGTGACAGCCGCAAGGCGGCGCGGCCGTTGTCGCTGTATGTGCACGTGCCGTTCTGCGCCAACATCTGCTACTACTGCGCCTGCAACAAAGTCATCACCAAGGACCGTGGCCGCGCCCAAGCCTACCTGCAACGCCTGGACCAGGAAATCCAACTGGTGGCGTGCCACCTCGACCCGAAACAGCCGGTGGAGCAGTTGCATCTGGGCGGTGGCACACCGACCTTTCTCAGCCACGACGAACTGCGCCAGGTGATGACGCGCCTGCGCCAGCACTTCAACTTGCTCGATGACGATTCCGGCGACTATGGCATCGAGATCGACCCCCGCGAGGCCGACTGGGCCACCATGGGCCTGCTGCGCGAACTGGGTTTCAACCGAGTGAGTATCGGCCTGCAAGACCTCGACCCCGAGGTGCAACGGGCGGTCAATCGCTTGCAAAGCCTGGAAGAAACCCGCGCCGTGATCGATGCCGCGCGCACCCTGCAATTTCGCTCGATCAATATCGACCTGATCTACGGCCTGCCCAAGCAATCACCGCTGAACTTCGCCCGCACCGTGGAGGAAGTGATCCGCTTGCAACCGGACCGCCTTTCGGTATTCAACTACGCCCACCTGCCGGAGCGTTTCATGCCCCAGCGGCGTATCAACACCGACGACTTGCCCTCCCCGGCGGAAAAACTGCTGATGCTGCAAACCACCATCGAGCAGTTGACCCAGGCCGGCTACCGTTACATCGGCATGGACCACTTTGCCCTGCCGGATGACGAACTGGCCGTCGCCCAGGAAGAAGGCAAGCTGCAACGCAACTTCCAGGGCTACACCACCCATGGCCATTGCGATTTGATTGGGTTGGGCGTGTCGGCGATCAGCCAGATTGGCGACTTGTACTGCCAGAACAGCAGCGACCTCCATCACTACCAGAACGCCCTGGCCGGTGCGCAGCTGGCTACCAGCCGCGGGCTGGTGTGCACGACGGACGATCGCTTGCGGCGCGAGGTGATTCAGCAGTTGATCTGTAATTTCAGCCTGGCATTCGAAGGGATCGAACAGGCATTCAACATCGACTTTCGCGGCTACTTCGACGAACTATGGCCGCAATTGGAGACGATGGCCGCAGACGGCTTGATCGAACTGAACGCCCAGGGCCTCCACGTACGGCCTGCCGGACGCTTATTGGTGCGATCGGTATGCATGGTGTTCGATGCCTACCTGGAACACCAGAACAGGCAACGGTTTTCGCGGGTGATCTAGGCGAAATTACTTCATGGCCAGGCTCATGGCTTCCAACTGAGCCGCGGGTGGCTCACCCTTCATCGTCTTGGCCAGTTGCGTCTGAGCGGTGACCATGCCGGCCTGCAATGTCGCCACGGCCGACTGCAAGTTGGCGACCTTGGCCAGGCGTGCCTCTGGGGTCATGGAGGTATCCGCCATCGCCGCAGCGAGTTCGGCCATCTTCTCGGCGATCTGCTTTTTGATTTCGCGGATCATTTTCAACAGTTGCTTGACGCTGTCGCTCAGGCTGCTGTTGTCGATGTCGCTGTTGGGAGATTGGTCGGCCTTCGATGCACTCATTCCCTGACCGGAAATGCTGACTTTCACGCCTTCGGGCGCGCCAGGCTCAGTCGCCTTGGCGTCAACTGCCGGCGCCTTGTTGGCGGCATCTTTATCCTTGGCCGCGTCGGAGGCTTTCCAAACCGATACCGCCGCCACGTTTATCACCGGGTTTTGGACAGTACTGACTGACATGATCTGAGCTCCAGCTCGTAGAGGGACACCTCTTGTATCGACCCTGATACACAAACCTTTATACCGTTGCTGCTTTTTTGTACACGCTGGCCTCAGCGCCCCCCTGTGCGTTACCCTTACGTCTTATGTGTGTTTTCCCACAAGGATTTAAGAAATGTCCGAGCCAGTTAAACTGCGCGCTCACAGCCAGGCTCATTGCAAGGATTGCAGCCTGGCCCCCCTCTGCCTGCCACTTTCATTGAATCTGGAAGACATGGATGCGCTGGACGACATTGTCAAACGCGGCCGCCCGCTGAAAAAAGGCGAGTTTCTGTTTCGCCAAGGTGACAAGTTTGACTCCGTCTATGCAGTACGGTCGGGAGCGTTGAAGACGTTCAGCCTCAGCGACGGCGGCGAAGAGCAAATCACCGGTTTCCACTTGCCCAGCGAGCTGGTCGGGTTGTCGGGGATGGACACCGAGATTCATCCAGTGTCGGCCCAGGCCCTGGAAACCACGTCAGTATGCGAAATTCCCTTCGAACGCCTGGATGAATTGGCCCTGCAACTGCCGCAACTGCGTCGCCAGTTAATGCGTGTCATGAGCCGCGAAATTCGTGACGACCAGCAGATGATGCTGCTGCTGTCGAAGAAAACCGCCGATGAGCGCATCGCCACCTTCCTGGTTAACCTGTCGGCGCGATTCCGTGCCCGTGGGTTTTCGGCCAACCAGTTCCGCCTGAGCATGTCGCGTAACGAGATCGGCAACTACCTGGGCCTGGCGGTGGAAACCGTGTCCCGTGTGTTTACCCGCTTCCAGCAGAATGAACTGATTGCCGCCGAGGGCAAGGAAGTGCATATCCTCGACCCGATCCAGCTGTGCGCACTGGCGGGCGGTTCGCTGGAAAGTTAATGGAGGCAGATGCCGCGGCCGCGCCAACCAGCAAGGCCGCAGGTATACTTCGAGTCCGTTTTCAGCCTCAGGACTCTTCGACGATGACCTTCGATTCGTTCGACATCAAATCCCTGATTCGCCCTGTCATCGACTTCCCCAAGCCTGGGGTGATCTTCCGTGACATCACCCCCCTGTTCCAATCGCCCCGCGCCCTGCGCCTGGTAGCTGACACCTTTGCCCACCGCTACGTAGAAGCCGACTTCACGCATATCGGCGCGATGGATGCGCGCGGCTTCCTGATCGGCTCGATCATTGCCTACCAGCTCAACAAGCCGCTGATCCTGTTTCGCAAGCAAGGCAAGCTGCCGGCTGACGTATTGGCCGAGGGTTACCAGACCGAATACGGCGAAGCCTTCCTGGAAGTGCACGCCGATAGCCTGTGCGAAGGCGACTCGGTGCTGATGTTCGATGACCTGATCGCCACCGGCGGCACGTTGATCGCCGCAGCGAACCTGGCGCGACGCATGGGTGCGACGATCTTTGAAGCGGCGGCGATCATCGACCTGCCGGAGTTGGGGGGGTCGCAACGTTTGGAAGATATGGGGATTGCGACGTTCTGCCTGACGCAGTTTGCCCTGACCGAGCGGTAACGGTTGCCTGGACTGACGCTATCAGGGCTTGCCCCTCCCACACTTGACGGTGTTCACACATCAAAATGTGGGAGAGGCGGTGCGACGATTCGACCTGGCCCCGACGAGGCCAGTGATAACAACCCACCTCACAACCCCATCTGCTTGCAGATGATTTCATTCATGACCTCCCGCGTCCCCCCGCCAATCGACAGGATGCGGTTATCCCGGTACAGCCGCTCCACCAGGCTGCCACGCATGTAGCCCTGGCCACCGAGGATCTGCACGGCGTCATAGGTGACCCGATCGGCAGTATCAGTGGCCAGGTTCTTGGCCATGGAGATCTCTTTGATCACACTCTTGCCGGCGGCCATCTTCGCCGCCTGGCGATAGGTGAACTCACGGGAGACTTCAACGGCGGTGGCCATTTCCGCCAGGCGATGCTTGAGCACCTGGAATTTGCCGATGGGTTTGCCGAACGCTTCGCGCTGGGCGGCCCATTCAAGGCTCTCTTCAAGTGCCAGCTGCGCAGTCAT
This sequence comes from Pseudomonas sp. MWU15-20650, assembly GCF_023242475.1. GTDB lineage: Bacteria > Pseudomonadota > Gammaproteobacteria > Pseudomonadales > Pseudomonadaceae > Aquipseudomonas. Next base: position 28,975 of record NZ_JALJFG010000022.1, read on the forward strand.
GTTGGCCATCACCGCCAGGGCCAGGCGTTCGCTCTGGAAATTCCCCATGATGCAGGCAAAGCCCATATTCTCGGCCCCAATCAGGTGACCGACGGGCACGCGACACTGGTCGAAGAACAGTTCAGCGGTGTCCGACGCCCACCAACCCATTTTCTTCAGCGGCTGGCCGACCGTGAAACCGGGGGTGTCTTTTTCGATCAACAGCAGGCTGATACCGCCGAAACCTGGACCACCGGTGCGCACGGCGACAGTGTAGAAGTCAGCACGAATGCCGCTGGTGATAAACGTCTTGGCGCCACTCACGAGGTAATGCTCGCCATCACGGACAGCGCGGGTTTGCAGGTTCGCCACATCGGAGCCACCGCTCGGCTCGGTGACGGCCAGGGCGATGATCTTCTCACCGGCCAGCACCTGCGGCGCAACACGTTCACGCACCTCGGGCCTCGCCCATTTGACGACGGGCGGCAGGCCGATATCCAGGGAGCCAAGCCCCGCGACCACGCCACCGGAACCGCAGCGCATCAATTCTTCGCTGGCGGCGACCTTGGCGAACAGATCACCTTCGTGGCTACCGCCCAGCCCTTCGGGGTAGCCAATACCCAGGATGCCTGCCGCGCCGGCCTTGAGATAGAGTTCACGGGGAAAGCTTTCGGCCTCCTCCCACTGCTCAACGCCCGGCAAAATCTCGCGTTCGACAAAACGGCGCACGCTGTCGCGGACCAATTGGTGGCTGGGATCGAAGTATTCCTGATAGGCAGACATCGGCAAGCTCCATGGCGAGATGGAGCGAACTTACCAAGCGCTTGCTTGGTTATCAAGCCGCCATGCATATATCACATGGGACGTTGCGGTGGTCGTTAGAGAGCGATGGGTTTGCGACCGGCAAACGAGTGCGCCAAGGTGCCGCCGTCGACCAATTCCAGCTCGCCGCCCAATGGCACACCATGGGCGATACGCGAGGTGATCAAGCCCTTGTTGCTCAGCAGTTGCGCGATGTAGTGCGCCGTCGCTTCACCTTCCACTGTCGGGTTGGTCGCCAGGATCACTTCGGTAAAGGTGCCCTGCTCTTCGATGCGCGCCACCAACTGCGGGATGCCGATGGCTTCAGGGCCCAGGCCGTCCAGCGGCGACAGGTGCCCCTTGAGTACAAAGTAGCGCCCGCGGTAACCGGTCTGCTCCACCGCATACACATCCATCGGGCCTTCTACCACGCACAACAACGTGTCATCGCGACGGGAGTCGGCGCATTGTGGGCAGAGCTCTTCTTCGGTAAGGGTGCGGCACTGGCGGCAGTGGCCCACGCCCTCCATGGCCAGGCTCAGGGCCTGGGCCAAGCGGGTACCACCACTGCGATCACGCTCCAGCAGTTGCAGCGCCATGCGCTGGGCAGTTTTCTGGCCAACGCCCGGCAAGGTGCGCAAGGCGTCGATCAGTTGGCGAATCAGGGGGCTGAAGCTCATGGGCGAAGGGTCCGACAAAACAACGAGACGCGGTTTATACCCGCGCCCCGGATAAGCGTCAAATGGTCAATCCTGCGCGACCCGCACCACCAACTTGCCGAAGTTGCGCCCTTCGAGCAAACCGATAAACGCTTCGGGTGCCTGCTCCAGGCCATCGACCACGTCTTCGCGGAACTTGATCTTGCCATCGCGGACCCACGGCGCCATGGCACTGAGGAACTCCGGCTGGCGGTCGCCATAGTCGTCGAACACGATAAAGCCCTGGATACGCACACGCTTGGTCAGCAACGTGCGTTGCAGCGCAGGCAAGCGGTCAGGCCCGCTGGGCGCTTCGTGGGCGTTGTAACCGGCGATCAACCCGCACAGCGGAATCCGCGCCTTGGGGTTGAGCAGCGGCATCACGGCATCGAACACCTTGCCGCCGACGTTTTCAAAATAAATGTCCACGCCGTTGAAACACGCCAGGGCCAGCTCATGGGCAAAATCGGCCTGCTTATGATCAATGCAGGCGTCAAAGCCCAGCTCGTCCACCACATAGCGGCACTTGTCTGCGCCCCCGGCGATCCCCACCACCCGCAATCCCTTGAGTTTGGCGACCTGGCCCACGACCGAGCCGACGGCACCGGACGCGGCCGCCACCACCAGGGTCTCGCCGGCCTTGGGCTGGCCAATATCCATCAAGCCCATGTAGGCGGTCATGCCCGGCATGCCGAGTACTCCCAGCGCCATGGACGGATTGGCCAGGCCCTTGGGCACCGGGATCAAGTTGCGCCCGTCACTGATGCTATGGCTTTGCCAGCCGGTGGAGCCGACCACCAAGTCGCCCACTTCGAATTTTGGGTTGCGCGATTGCTCGACACGGCTGACAGCACCACCGGTCATTACCTCATCAATTTCCACTGGCGCGGCGTAGGACGGCGCGTCGCTCATGCGCCCACGCATATAGGGGTCCAGGGACAGGTACAAGGTTTTCAACAGCACCTGGCCGTCTGCCAGCTCCGGCAGGTTCACTCGCTCCAGGCGGAAGTTTTCCGGGGTGGGTGCGCCCTGTGGTCGTGAGACCAGGACGATGCGCTGGTTAAGAATCGGTTCTTGAGGCATTTGGAGGCTCCTTTATCGAATCCATCGGTATAAGGTGCAGACCCTGCATCCCGCTCCAGGGTTCGATTGGATCAGCACAAACAAAAATGCCAGGCGCGATGCCTGGCATTTTCATTCTAGCTAAGACTGGCCGATCAGAACGGCAGCTTCATGCCCGGTGGCAGTTGCATGCCAGCGGTCACGCCGGACATTTTGTCCTGGCTGTTGGCTTCGATCTTGCGCACGGCGTCGTTGACGGCCGCGGCGAACAGCGCTTCGAGCATTTCCAGGTCGTCTTCGCCTACACCGGGCAGCACGCTTGGGTCGATGCTGACGCGCTTGATGTCGTGACGACCGGTCATCACCACGCTGACCATATCGCCACCGGCTTTACCGGTGACTTCGGCGTTGGCCAGCTCTTCCTGCATCTTGGCCATCTTTTCCTGCATCTGCTGCGCCTGCTTCATCAGGCCGGCCATGCCACCTTTCATCATGGGAATCACCTCAAAAGTACGTGGATCAATTAGTAGCCCGGCTTTATGACGCTTGGGGCGCCGGGGCTTCGACAGGTTCAATAGTATCTTGGCGCACCACCGCACCAAACTGTTGCATCATTTGCTGGATGAGCGGATCACCGTGGATCGAATCTTCAGCCTCACGCTGACGGTTGATGCGTCGGCGAGTCGCGGCCTGGGCCGGGGTTTCCTGCTCGGGCTTGATCAGCTCGATGGTGATGGTCAGCGGGCGTTCATGGTACTGGTTCAGCGCATCGTTGAGGCGGCGTTGCTGGGTCGCATTGAACAAGGCGCTATGGGCCGGGTCCAGGTGCAGCAGCCAGTGGTCGCCGTCAATGGCAATCAAGGTGCAGTTGGCGGCGATACTGCCGGTCATGCCCGAGATCGGCAATTTCGGAAATAACTCCAGCCATTGCAGGGCAAGGCCAGTGGCCGGCGCCGCAGCAGGCTCCGCCTCGGGCTCGGGGGCCGGCTCGGCCGTGTGCTCGCTGGCCAATTCATCCAGGTAGCTATAGGCCGAATCCATATCCGGCTCGATGTAGTCTTCGTCCAGCGGTGGTTCGTCGTCGAGGTCGATGCCGGGAGTGGCAGCGTCCACCTGGGCGACGGTCGGCTCGGGCACGGGCGCGGACACCCACTCCGGCGCATCCGGTACCACGCTGTCCGGCGTCGGCGTGGGCATTGGCGTCAGCTCGGGCTGCTCGCCGGCGGTTTCCAGCACCGGCTCCACGGCAGGCTGCAACGGAGCTTCAGCTTCAACCTCCACCGGGTCATTCCAGGGCAGGTCGATCACCGGGGCCGGCTCAGGCTCTGGCGCAGGCTCGATTACCGGCGCAGGCTCGACCACAGGGGCGACCACCACAGGCTTCGGCGCCGAAACAACCGGCACAGGCACAGCAACCACTGGTTTGGCGGAATCAACTGTGGCCTGGCTGATCCCCACTGGCTTTAGCGGCTGTCTCGGCGCGTCTGCCGAATCGGCGGGCCTGAAGGCCAGCATTCGCAACAGCACCATTTCAAAGCCACCACGCGGGTCCGGTGCCAGGGGTAAATCCCGGCGGCCGATCAGGCCCATCTGGTAGTAGAACTGCACATCTTCGGCCGGCAACGCCTGGGCCAGGGCCAACACGCGGTCACGATCGCCATGGCCATTGTCGACACCTTCCGGCAGGGCCTGGGCGATGGCGACGCGGTGCAGCACATTGAGGATTTCCGAGAGCACGCCGTTCCAGTCCGGGCCTTGCTCCGACAAGTGGCGCACGGCTTCGAGCAAGGCCTTGGCGTCACCTTCGATCAGCGCATGCAGCACATCGAACACCTGGCCATGGTCGAGGGTGCCGAGCATGGCGCGCACGTCGGCCGCCATGACCTTGCCTTCACCGAAAGCGATGGCCTGGTCGGTAAGGCTCATGGCGTCACGCATCGAGCCGTCTGCGGCACGGCCGAGCAACCACAGCGCATCGTCTTCGAACGGCACGTTCTCGACCCCCAGCACGTGGGTCAGGTGCTCGACCACACGCTCAGGCGTCATGTTTTTCAGGGAGAACTGCAGGCACCGCGACAAAATCGTTGCAGGAAGCTTCTGCGGGTCGGTGGTCGCCAGGATGAATTTGACGTAGGGCGGCGGCTCTTCCAGGGTTTTCAACAGCGCGTTGAAGGAATGGCTGGAGAGCATGTGCACTTCGTCGATCAGGTAGACCTTGAAGCGGCCACGACTCGGCGCGTACTGCACGTTGTCCAGCAGCTCGCGGGTGTCTTCGACCTTGGTGCGGCTCGCGGCGTCGATCTCGATCAGGTCGACAAAACGCCCTTCGTCGATCTCGCGGCATACCGAACAGGTGCCGCAGGGCGTCGACGTGATACCGGTTTCACAGTTCAGGCATTTGGCAATGATGCGCGCAATGGTGGTCTTGCCCACCCCGCGCGTGCCGGTGAACAGGTAGGCGTGGTGCAGCCGTTGGCTGTCCAAGGCATTGATCAGAGCCTTGAGCACATGGGTCTGGCCGACCATTTCGCGGAACGAGCGCGGACGCCATTTACGTGCAAGAACCTGATAACTCATCGAAAACCGTCGCAACTGGGAAGCGGAAGCCGGTAATGCTAGCGGAGCAAGGGGGAAATTGCATCCGGCACGCTCGTCTAATCTGACCAAGCTCGACTGGCCAGCCCCGCAAAGGCCCTATATACGCGTGGTCCTGGGTGTTTCTGGAATGATTGCCACGGCCACTTTCATGACGCCTGTCGACTCCTGACAAGAACTGACAGTGCCCGCGTTTAGATTGGGCAGCCTCAACTAACCGTTCCCAAGGAGCCTGCATGAACATCGTTGCCCATTATTTCCTGCTGTATGTCGACAGCCCGGCCACCAGCGCCAACTTCTACAGCCGGCTGCTGGGCAAACCGCCAGTGGAGCTTAACCCGACATTTGCCCTGTTCATCCTCGACAACGGCGTGAAGCTGGGCCTGTGGTCGCGTCACACCGTGGAGCCTGCGGCCCAGGTTACCGGTGGCGGCGGTGAGGTGGGGTTTTCCGTGGCCGACAACGCCGCCGTCAATGCCCTGCACGATCAATGGGTAGCACTTGGCGCGAGCATCATCCAATCACCGACCACCCTGGATTTCGGCTACACCTTTGTCGCCCAGGACCTCGACGGCCACCGCTTGCGGGTGTTCTGCCTGAGCGACTAAGCGCCCACAAGGACACCCAGCGGCATCTGGCACGGGATGCGTTCGCCGGGTGATCGCGCGAGACCTTCGGCTGATCAGCTTTTCGGCGCGACCAAGCGTGCGTACTGGCCCTGGCTGATCCATCCGGTAAATGAACGATCCTTGGCATTGATGAATTCAACCTGGGCCCAGCCGTCCTTGAACGCCAGCACGCCCACTACATCATCCTTGACGATGTAAGGACGCTTGTCGGCCTTGGCGCCCGGGGTTTTCAGCAGGTAAGCCTTGTCGGCGGACACCGTGACCAGACCGATCCATTTTTTGTTGGCGGTCTGGGTCAGCTCGAGGCCCGTGGCGATTTCCGGCATCAATACGTTGATACAGCCGGGGTGTTGACGGCCCTGCTCGACCGTCAGGGTCACGCCGTCGGACGAGGCCGCCACACGCCCGGGATAGGCGGCATCAAGCCAAGTGGTGAGCGCTTCAGGCTGGCCCTGCAGGTAAAACGCGCAGCGGCGAGTCACGCCTTCGCCCATGGCTTCGGAGTAGAAGCCTTCGACCTGATGCTCCGGCGTCACCGCCAGCATCAGCCCCTCGTACCTGCCCGAATGCAAGGCGGCCGAGCCGGCAAACGCGGACGCCACAGAGCACAACGACAACACACCCATCGCCAGAAAACGAATCATCTTATTTCTTCCCTTCATAGGCTTCGTAGGCTTGCTTCATAAGAACGTCATAGTTACCGAAGTCATCGCCGTTATAGGCGCGAGCCATGGTAGTAAAGTCCTTGCTCTTCATGGCACTCAGCAACGTCGTGTTCTTGCTGCAAAGGCTGAGGTAAGCCTTGAGTTGGTTGCCGGTATTCACTTTTAATGCCGCCACGAATTCAAATACGGTCTTGAAACCGCACGACCCGTAGTTGAAGCCCATGATCTGGAACATCCCCCAGGAGGCCGACAACAGCGCCGCTTCCTGGTCCAGTGCAAACGCGGTAGCCATGGTTTCCCAGGCTTTTACCTGGTCCTTGTTATTGACCTGCCACTGCGGCCCGGCCTTTTTCTTGTAGGGGTAGGACAACAAAGGGTGTGCTTGGTCGTAGATGTGCTTGGTGTACTTGCGAAATTGGTGCCCTTCAAAGGCGATGATCGGCAACTTGGCCGGCCCGAAACCAAAGCGCCCACCGGACTCCACAGTGGCGAACGCTTTGATGACATTCACCGAAATGCCATTGCCCAACTGCTTGGCAGCGTTCTGGAAGTCGGTATCGCTGAGGGTCATCCCGCCATCGCAGGTGGATTGCATCATCAACTGCCGGTTACGCCGCTCCGCCTCGATCACCGCACGCACGCGGTCCAGGTACACATTGACCGTGGCCTGCACCGCATCGACGTTGTTATTTCCAAACACGTTGAGAAAGCTCGGGATGCGCATCGTCGGGAAGGCCCTCACCGGCACCTTCACGGCCTCCTCGATCAAGCTGTTGAACGTACGCCCCGTAGGATCGATCACCCCATCAGGATGGGCGTACTTGAGATAGCGGAACTGATACTGGCTGATGCACTGCACCAACTGGCCGTCGCACTTGCCGTTCTCCTGCAGGGCGAAACCCATTTTGGGAATGATCAGATTGAATAAATACTGGATGCACTGAACATCAGCGGGCAAGTTGCGGGCTTTACCGGGAGCGCCTACCGAAGCACTGATAAGACGAGGTAACCCTTGCAGGCTTTTCATGACAGACATCCTTGTTAGTTAAAGAAGTGATGGCACTTCAATATCAATCCATACCCTTGTCGCATTCTGAAACAAGTGGCGGGCGGAAGCTAACAAGGCGGTCTGCAAGTTGTCCAGAGGGTATTTTGAAAGTTGTGAAATCAATCAGTAACCGTGCAGCTCCCGGGTCTTCTGATACTGGTGATAGTCAAGCCACTCAACCACATCATAGGGCAGATAAAGCTGCATTCGCGCCCGGGAAATCGCGATGTACACCGCACAAAGTCGTTGATCGAACGCGTAGGCATCCTTGAATTTCACATTGGTCAACAATTGCGGGGTGAGCAGCACATGGTCGAACTCCATGCCGCCAGCGTCTTGCGCCAGCATCAGCAGGCAGCGCTCACCCGGATGGCCGCTCAATCGGTTCAAACGGGTGATGTCAGCCACGTTAAAGCCTTTTTCCAGCTCGGCCTCGACCCAAAGAAACGCCTCATCGAACTGGCAGGCATCCCGCACCTGCTGCCAGTCGGCCATATCGCTGAAAAATGGATGGGGGCCGATGTCATTGAACTCGTTGCTATAGAAATCAGGCTTGAACAATGCAATGACTGTGTCCATGAAGTACTTGAGCGCCTGCTGCGCCTCTTTATTTGCCAGGCCGAATGCACAACGGGCTTCGCTCAGTTGGATGGCCCACTTCATGGTGTCCCAATGGGACGCGGTCAGTACCACGCAACCGTGCGGTGGTACGAACCCCTGAGGATAAAACTCAATCCCGACGTCAGCATCGCGCGCGCCCTCGAAGAGCACCTTGCTTTTCTCCGAGTGCTGGCTGATCAACGGATTGACCAGGCGCTCGACATTGCGCCCGGAACGCACGGAGTAGCACACATCGGTGTGGCGAACCTCACGGGAGCGTTTGACCACGCCCCCACTGGCCTGCTGATACTCATCCCCCAGGGTGATCAGCACCTGGCGGCCGCGCTCGATAATTTGCAGCAGCGGCGCGGGAATGTCCTGGCTCTCATCAATGAGCACATGGGTATAGCGCTCCGGCACCACGCAGCCGGCGAGGCTGGCGCGCTTGATCATCAACAAGGCTTCAAACCCAGTGTGGCTACCCCAGGCGGGATTCGCCTCAAGGTAGCCCCACAACCGGCTGGAATACTCGAGCAACACCCTGGCGTCGACGCTGGAAAGGGGCTGCTTGAAGTGCGGCAAATGCTTGGCCGACAGGCTGTATTCCCAAGAGCGGCAGTAGCCTTCAAGCACTTTGAGGCAGACGTCCACCACCGCCTGTCCCTCCAGGTGCCGGAAGCCGAAGATATTCAGTTCCTGGGCCAACGCCTGCTTGCTCGGGGGCCGTGTCGGCGTATTCACCACCTTGGGCCGCGGGCCATGCAACACGGCATGCGCAAACGCGTGGAAGGTATGCCCGGCCTTGCGCTCTCGCACACCCACCATGCGGGCGCGCAGGGTTTCCAATTTTTCCGGCGTACGCGCCAGCAACAAGGTCTTTTCCGGGCGAAGGTGCTCCATCAAGGCCACCAGCAGGTGACTCTTGCCGATGCCCGCGTAGCCTTGGACATGCAGGTCTTCGTTCAGATTGGCGCGGAAGGTTCTGACCAGCTTGTCTTGCTCGGCACTCAACCAGCGCTCGCGATGCCGGGGCGTCACCATCTGCTTGCTGAACGGATCGTTTGCCTTGAGATGGCGGACTTTATACTCGACGTCCCATTTGCCGTTGGGTAACAGATAGTCTCGCGCCAAGACTTCGTCGGCTAATAGAAAACGCAGTTTCAGACTCTTGACCACATTGAGGCCGAAGTACAGCTTGCGTGGGTCGAACAGCCGTTGCGCCTCCGACAATAAGCTCACCGTCGCGCTATGCCTGCCATCAACCGCCCAGCCAATAAGCTTGGCCAACACCTTCTCGGCGCCATCGGCAGCCAGATCTTTTTCCGGTACTTGCGCCAGGTTCTGGATAACCAGCACCGCCGCCAGTTCCGGTTCACTCAGGGCTACGAGCGCATCCGCACCGTCGGTGCCCAACAAACCCGCACAGGCTTCATCGGTGATCGGCAAGAACACAGGGCTGGATAAATCAAAATGTTCCGAGTGCATACAGCCTCGTAGCCAGGGGAAAGAGACGGTTTGGAGTATGCCACTAGTCGTGAAATGACCGTCATGCACTGTGCAATAAGCATCACAGATGACTGGCTGGACAATCGTTGGATTGGAAACTGAAGAAGGGACCGCAGGAGGGAGCGTTATGGAGGCAACCCCACCAGCCACACCCCGGCACACAATGTTCCCGCTGTGGCTGCTGCCTTCCGGCTCTGACCAGGTTCACGGGTAATCGTTGCGGGGGGACCGATGGGGTCACCATAACGACGCTGGCCTCTCGGCAAGCCGCGCCATTGTACCGATCTCATCGGAAGTTACAACCGTTGACGTCGGATTAAAAAATGAGAGGGTTCAAGTACTTGCCGTCATCGCTATTCTCTGTGGGAGCAAGCCCCCTCCCACAATGGATCATCATTGTGCCTGCAAGACCCCATCGGCCCTGCCGCCCTCTTCCTGGATGACCAGGTGGATAAAGTGCAACTTGGCAATTACCGCCGGCGGCAGCACGAAGGGGTAGAAATCCGGCTGGCCCATGCTGCGTGACAGTTCGTTGAGCATGCCGGCCAGTTCGATCCAGGCGTTGACGAACGACAGGAACGCCGCACCGCCGGGATGTTCAGGGTCGTACAGCGTCGTCAGGGGGAACGGATGGTAATCCAGGTCCATCTCGCGCGCGCTCATGCCGAAACCCAGCGCGGTATCGACGGCGTCCATCATGTGCAGGTAATGAGCCCAAGTCTCGGCCCAGTCTTCCCAGGGGTGCATGGTCGCGTAGGCACTGACGCAGGTTTGCTGCCAGTCGGGCCGCGGGCCGTCCTGATAGTGCTGCTCGAGGGCATCGGCATAACTGGCGCGTTCGTCGCCGAACAGGTTACGAAAAGGCTCGAGCCAATCGGTGTTGGCAATCAGACGGTCCCAGTAGTAGTGCCCGACTTCGTGGCGAAAGTGGCCAAGCAAGGTGCGGTAGGGTTCACGCATTTGCACGCGGACTTTTTCGCGATGGGCATCGTCGGCTTCCTTGATATCAAGGGTAATCAGGCCGTTGGCATGCCCCGTGGTCGGTGCGTTGCCCTCCAGGTCAATGCCGACGAAGTCGAACGCCAGGCCGGTGTCTTCGTTGACACTTTTGGGCACGACTTGCAGGCCCAGGCTGATCAGTTGCGCCACCAGCCTGCGCTTGGCGGTTTCCACCTTGCGCCAGCGATCGAGGTTTTCCGGGATCGACAGGTCGGGAATGGTGCGGTTCAAGCTGCAGGCCACGCACAGCGACGCAGTGCTGTGAGCCGGAATCAGCCAGTTGCAGGCCGCTGGGGTGTCGAGATTGGCGCAGCGGCGGAAGGCGCCAGCGTCAAGATTATCGTCCGCCAGCCAGGTGCCGACGACAGGGCCGGGTTGCAGGGAAGACAGCCGGCTTTGCTGCGGCTGGTAGCCCAGCAGCGCCTGGCAGGCCAGGCATTGGCTGTTGCGAAAGAACAACGATTGCCCGCACCGACACTGCCACACCTTGCTGCTGCGCGAGGTTTGGGCCATGAACGGTGCGGCAATGCGCGAACTGAGTTGTTCGAAGTAGCGGAACATGGCGATCTCTCCCTGGGTGCTTGCCAATACTAGAGCATCCCTTGGGCGCGATCGTTCCACTTTCTTCAGGGCTGCTTCGCAGCGTGACGGGAGCAAGCGCCCTCGCCACAGAAAGCTGTCAGACGCTGATGTTGTGCTTGGCCAGGAAGGCCACGAAGGCCTCTTCATCCAGCACCTTCAAGCCCAACTCACTGGCCTTGGCCAACTTCGAACCGGCGCCCGGCCCAGCCACTACGCAGTGGGTCTTCGCCGACACGGAACCCGCAACCTTGGCCCCCAGGCTTTCGAGCTTGTCCTTGGCCACGTCACGACTCATCAGCTCCAGGGAACCGGTCAACACCCAGGTATGCCCCGCTTCCGGCAAGCCTTCGAGCGCCTTTTTCTCGCTCTGCCAGTGCATGCCGAAGTCCTTGAGCTGCTGCTCGATGGCCAGGGCATGGTTGGCGTTGTCGACGTTATCGAAGAAATCACGCACCGCCTTGGCCTGCTTCTCCGGCAACGCCTGGCGCATATCAAGCCAGTCGGCCTTGATCACGCCTTCGAGGGTGCCGAACTTGTCCGCCAGTTTCTGCGCCGCGCCCGGGCCGACACTGGGCACGTTCAGCTTGTCGAGCAAGCCATCCAGGGTGGTGCTGGCGGCGAACTCGGCGCTCAGGTCCCCCTGCTCCTGCAGTTGCAGGCCGCATTCGTCCGACGACAACAGCGCGCTGATCACGTTCTGGTTATGGCTGTCTTCAAAGAAGCTATGGATCTCATGCGCCACTTCCAGGCCCACATCCGGCAAGTACGTCAGCACTTGCGGCAAAGCCTTCTGCACGCGCTCCAACGATGCCAGGGAGCGCGCCAGCACCTTGGCCGTCTCCTCGCCCACGTCAGGTATGCCCAAGGCGTAGATAAAACGCGCCAGGGTCGGGGTCTTGCTGTTTTCGATAGCGGCGATCAGCTTCTTGCTGGAAATATCGGCGAAGCCTTCCAGGTCGATGATCTGTTCGTACTTGAGCTTGTAGAGGTCAGCCGGCGAACCGATGAGCTTTTCATCCACCAGTTGCTCGATGGTCTTGTCGCCCAGGCCGTCAATGTCCATGGCGCGGCGCGAAACGAAATGGATAATCGCCTGCTTGAGCTGTGCACCACAGGCCAGCCGCCCGACGCAGCGGTACACCGCACCTTCGCTGACGGTTTCCTTGCCCTTGCTGCGTTTTACCAATTGCGTGCGCTCCACATGGGAGCCACACACCGGGCAGTGCTCGGGAATCTGCACTGCACGGGCGTTTTCCGGGCGACGCTCAAGCACCACCGAGACGACCTGCGGGATCACATCACCGGCGCGGCGAATGATCACGGTGTCGCCGATCATCAGGCCCAGGCGCGCGACTTCGTCCATGTTGTGCAAGGTAGCGTTAGACACCGTCACGCCAGCAACCTTGACCGGTTTCAGGCGTGCCACCGGGGTCACGGCACCGGTGCGGCCCACCTGGAACTCCACGTCGAGCAGCTCGGTCAACTCTTCCATCGCCGGGAATTTATGCGCGATGGCCCAACGCGGCTCACGGGCACGAAAGCCCAGCTCACGCTGGGAGGCAATGCTGTTGACCTTGAAGACCACACCGTCGATTTCATACGGCAAGCTGTTACGCCGCTCGCCGATATCGCGGTAGTACGCCAGGCAATCCTGGATGCCCTTGGCCAGTTTCAATTCGTGGCTGACGGGCATGCCCCACTGTTTCAACTGCTGCAGGTTGCCGATATGGGTGTCGCTGATATCGGTGGTCACGCCATAGCCGCAGAACTCCAGCGGGCGGCTGGCGGTGATTTTCGAGTCCAGTTGGCGCAGGCTGCCCGCGGCGGCGTTGCGTGGGTTGGCGAAGGTCTTGCCACCCACTTCCAGTTGCGAGGCATTCAAGCGCTCGAAACCGGCCTTGGACATGAACACTTCGCCGCGCACCTCCAGGGTGGCCGGCCAACCGCTGCCGTGCAGCTTCAACGGAATATTACGTACGGTGCGTACATTGACGCTGATGTCTTCACCGGTGGTGCCGTCGCCTCGGGTCGCGCCGCGGACCAATTCACCGTCCTGGTACAGCAGGCTGACTGCCAGGCCATCCAGCTTCGGCTCGCAGCTGTACTCCACCGCCGCACCACCGCCAAACAGATCGCCCACCGGCAGGTCGAGCCCCTCGGTTACCCGCCGATCAAACTCAAGCATGGTGGTTTCATCGAACGCGTTGCCCAGGCTGAGCATCGGGATCTCGTGCTTGACCTGGGTAAACGCCGACAGCGCCGCACTGCCGACCCGCTGCGTCGGCGAATCGCGCGTTACCAGGTCCGGGTGCTCGGCTTCCAGGGCCTTGAGCTCGTGGAACAACCGGTCGTATTCGGCGTCCGGAATACTCGGCTCGTCGAGGACGTGGTAGCGGTAATTATGCTGATCCAGTTCAGCGCGCAGTTCGAGGATGCGGGTGTGGGCGGCGGTCATGGGTGTTCTCTCATAAAGCAAAAGAGCAGCCGAAGCTGCTCAATATGTTAGTGCACGGATTCTACAGACAACGCTTAAGATCGAACCTTAGCGTTTCTGTGTCAGGGCGCGACGCTCGAACTCGACGATGCGCTGACGGTAATGCTCGATGGTCTGGGCGGTCAGGACGCTGCGTTGGTCGTCCTTGAGCTCGCCGTTGAGCTCCTGGGAGAGCTTGCGGGCAGCAGCCACCATCACGTCGAACGCTTGTTTCGGGTGACGCGGGCCTGGCAACCCGAGGAAGAAACTCACGGCTGGCGTGCTGAACAGGTCGATGTCGTCCAGGTCGAAGGTGCCCGGCTTGACCGCGTTGGCCATGGAGAACAGGACTTCGCCGTTACCGGCCATGCTTTCGTGACGGTGGAAGATGTCCATCTCGCCAAAGCGCAGGCCACTTTCCAGGATGTTCTGCAACAGCGCCGGGCCTTTGAAGCCTGCAGCGTCGCGGCAGATCACACTGATGACCAGGACTTCTTCGGCGGCCGGCTGATCGTTGACCGACTGGCGCGGGGCGCTCTTGGTCGGGGTCTCGTCAGGGAAATCGTCATCACGGCTGCTGAAGCTCGGGCCTTCATCGACGTCGAGGTTCAGGTCACCCTGGTGCGGCTCGGCAACCGCCGCGCTACCGCGCTTGCCACGCTTGGAAGACGGCTCGCGGGCTTCCCGCACCGGCGCGCTCATCGACGGCAAGTCGTGCTCGTCCAGTTGCGGTTCTTTATGGGTATCCAGCACGCGGGGCGGCCCCAGCAGCTCGGCGCTGCCGTCGTCGTCAGGCAAGTTGGACAGGTTTCGGTCCAAACGGAACTTGAGCTTGCCCTTGCCACCGCGCATGCGGCGCCAGCCATCAAAAAGAATACCGGCAATGACAATAATGCCGATGACGATCAGCCACTCGCGCAGACCGATTTCCATGTAATCCCGTGCCTCTAATAAAAAATGCTGAAAAATAAGGGGTTTAGCACCGTGCAAACCGCTTTAAAACGTGGCGCCAACTCTATGTTCTGACTGACGTTTTGCCCACGCATACGAAAAATTGACATTAAACTAGCACGACCAAAGATAACTTTACACCGTCTGTCAAAATGCCTTGAACAAATATGTCCATTTGCCACTTTCGCCAGACCGGTAAATCGCCCCACGTCGCGCTAAAAAATATCCCTCATGGCGCGGTTCAGGATTCCACCATTGCCATCGCCTCTTCCACGTCCACCGCTACCAACCGTGAACAACCCGGTTCGTGCATCGTCACCCCCATCAGTTGATCCGCCATTTCCATGGCGATCTTGTTGTGGGTGATATAGATGAACTGCACGGTCTGGGACATCTCTTTGACCAACCGAGCGTAGCGTCCAACGTTAGCGTCATCCAGCGGCGCGTCAACTTCATCGAGCATGCAGAACGGCGCCGGGTTCAACTTGAAGATGGCAAATACCAGGGCCAATGCGGTCAGGGCTTTTTCGCCGCCGGACAACAAATGGATGGTGCTGTTCTTCTTGCCCGGAGGCCGCGCCATGATCGTCACCCCTGTATCGAGTAGATCTTCGCCCGTCAGTTCCAAGTAAGCGCTGCCACCACCGAAAACTTTTGGGAATAACGCCTGTAAACCGCCATTAATCTGATCAAAGGTATCTTTGAAGCGGTTACGGGTTTCCTTGTCGATCTTGCGGATCACGTTTTCCAAGGTGTCCAGGGCTTCGACCAAGTCGGCGTCCTGGGCATCCAGATAACGTTTGCGCTCGGACTGCTGCTGGTACTCGTCGATGGCCGCCAGGTTGATCGCACCCAGGCGCTGAATACGCGCAGCAATCCGTTCCAGTTCTTCTTCAGCGTCTTTCTCGTTGGCCTGGGCGGTCAGGGTGTTAAGCACGCCATGCAGGTCGTAGCCGTCTTCCAGCAATTGGTCTTGCAAGGTCTTGCGGCGCACCGTGAGGGCTTGCCATTCCATGCGTTGCTGTTCGAGCTGGCCGCGGATCAACTGGGATTGCTGCTCGGCCTGGGTGCGACGTTTTTCTGCGTCGCGCAGTTCGCGGTCAGCATCTTCCAGGGCGATCTGCGCGGTCTTGAGTTCTTCGTCGACAGTCATGCGCTTGTCGAGCAACTCTTCGAGCTTGAGGCGCAACTCTTCCAACGGCGCTTCGCCCTCCTCAAGATTGAGACTGAGCTGCTCGCGCTTTTCGGTCAGGCGTTCAGACTGCATCTCCAGGCGCTCAAGGGCCTGGCGCGTGGAGTCGTGCTGGGCGCGCAAAGAACCGAGGCGCACCGCTAGCTGGTGGGCATGATCCTTGTGCTGGCGAGCTTCCTGGCGCACGCGGTCGAGGCGTTCACGCAGGCTGTCGCGCTGGGCCAGCAGCAGCTCGCGCTGCTCGGTATCCAGGGCCATGCTGTCGAGGGCCTCCTGCAAGTGCAGGCGCGCTTCGCCGATCTGTTCGTGTTCGAGGGCGCGCTGCTCGCCCATCTCGGCCACTTCTTCATCAAGGCGAGTGCGACGCAGGGTCAACTGCTCGACCTTGGCTTTGCTCGCCGACAACTGGGCTTTCAATTCGCCTTGCTGGCGCGCTTCGTCCTGTAACAGGCGGCGCAGGTGTTCGCGGCCGGTTTCCTGCTGGCGTTGCGTAGCGCGCAGGGTTTGCAGTTCGGTTTCCAGGCTTTCGAGCGTGGCTTCGCGCTCTTCACGTTCGGCGATCAGGTTGACGATTTCCTGGCCCCGGGCCAAGACGCCGCTTTCCGCTTCGCTGGCGCGGCGTACGCGCAGGAAGTGCCGGCCTACCCAGAAGCCGTCACGGCTGATCAGGCTTTCGCCAGCGCCCAGTTGCCCGCGTTGGGCCAGGGCCTGCTCAAGTGATTCAACCGGCTTGACCTGGCCCAGCCAAGGCGACAAATCGACCGCCGCCTCGACTTTATCCAGCAAACTGCCCGGCACCCGCGTGCCATCGGCGGCGGGACTGAGCAAGCGCAGATCGCCCTGGGCAAAACCGGCCAGGTCGAAACCGCCAAAATCATCCACCAGCACCGCTTGCAAGTCGGCGCCCAACACGGTTTCCACCGCCAGCTCCCAACCGGCTTCGACTTTCAACCCTTCAGCCAGGCGTGGGCGTTCGGCCAAATGCTGGTCACGCAACCACTCGGCAGTACCGGTGCCCGGGTCAAGCGCGGCTTGCTGCAAGGCTTCGAGGGATGCCAGCCGGCCGTTGAGCCGCTGCAAATCGCCCTGGGCCTGCTGCTGCGCCTGGGTCGCTGTCTGCAATTGCTGACGCAGTTGCTCCAGGCGTTCCACTTGCTGTTCTTCGCTGGCCTCCAGCTCTTCCAGGGTCATTTCGCTTTCGGCCAGTTGCTCGCTGAGCGTCATGATCGCCGCGTCTTCCGGGTCGGCGGCGAGCAGCACCCGCTCTTCCTGCAGGCGGCGCTGGCGCTCGGCCAGGCGTTCCATACTGGTTTCCAACTGCTGGATGCGCGACTGCTGCACCTCGGCCTGGCGACGCGGCTCGGCGGACTGCAGGTTGAAGGCGTCCCACTGCTCCTGCCAGCCGTGCATGGTAAGTTCGGATTCTTCCAGGGCCGCGGCGGCTTCTTCGGCGGCGGCGCTGGTGATTTCCTGCTCGGGGGTGAGCATGTCCAGCTCTTCGCCGAGGGTCAGCAGCAAGGTCCGGTCATGACCCAGGTGCGACTCGGTCTCCAGGCGCGCGCGCTCGGCTTCCTTGAGATCATCCTGTAACTGGCGCAACCGCTGCTGCCCGTGCTGGATGCTCTGCTCGACCCGGGCGATATCGCCGCCCACCGAATAGAAGCGGCCCTGCACCAGATTGAAGCGTTCGGACAGGTCATGGTGACCATCACGCAGGCGTTCAATACTCGCATCGGCGTTTCGCTGCTCGGCCACCAGTGCTTCGAAGCTGATTTCCTGGGTGCCAATAATGGCTTCGCGCTGCCCTACCTGGTCATTCAGGGCCTGCCAGCGCAGGGCCGAGAGTTGTGCCTTGAGCTGGCGCTCTTCGCCCTTGTATTCCTGATACTTCTCGGCGGCCTGGGCCTGGCGGTGCAGGCGCTCCAGTTGGCGCTCCAGCTCTTCGCGCAGGTCGGTCAGGCGGGCGAGGTTTTCATGGGTACGGCGGATCCGGTTTTCGGTCTCGCGCCGGCGCTCCTTGTACTTGGAGATGCCGGCCGCTTCTTCGATAAAGTTACGCAGGTCTTCGGGCTTGGCTTCGATCAACTTGGAGATCATGCCCTGCTCGATGATCGAGTAGCTGCGCGGGCCCAGGCCTGTGCCGAGGAAAATATCGGTGATGTCCCGACGGCGACACTTGGTGCCGTTGAGGAAGTAACTGTTCTGGCTGTCACGCGTGACTTTGCGGCGGATGGAAATTTCCGCGTACGCCGCATATTCACCAACCAGGGTGCCGTCGGAGTTATCGAACACCAGCTCAATACTGGCCTGGCTCACCGGCTTACGGCTGGTGGAGCCGTTGAAGATGACGTCGGTCATCGACTCGCCACGCAGGTTTTTTGCCGAGCTCTCGCCCATCACCCAGCGTACGGCGTCGATGATGTTCGACTTGCCGCAGCCATTGGGCCCCACCACCGCCGCCATGTTACTGGGGAAGTTCACCGTGGTCGGGTCGACGAAGGATTTGAACCCCGCCAGTTTGATGCACTTGAGCCGCACGTTTAGGCGCCCGCCAACGCAGCGATGACCAGCGAGCTGCTGCGCTGGCAGTAGGCCGACAGCACCTGGCGGATCTGTGGCAGGTCACGGGCGAGAACCGCCGCGAGCAGTTGCTCGAACAGCGCCAGGAACTCGCTCATGGACGCCTTGCGCTGATCCAGGGCCAAGTAATAAGCGCGATTCATTGCCGGTTGCAGGTTTTCGACGGTTTCCTGCAAGTACGGGTTGTTGGCGAAGGGGTACGCGGCGCGCATCACATTGAAGCTTTCCTCGACGAAGGCGCGGATGTCCTCGCGCTCCAAGCTCAGCTGCAGGCGTTGCTGGATCTGCAGGAACGGCGCCATGTCGGCCTGGGTCTGCCAGCCTTCGGCGACCGCATTGCCCAACAGGATGTACATCTCGCCCATCAGGGTGCACAGGCTCTGCACCTTGTGTGCGGTGAGCTCGGTGACATGGGCGCCACGGCGCGGCAGGATCGCGATCAGATGGCGACGTTCGAGGATCAGCAAGGCTTCACGCACGGAACCGCGGCTGACGTTGAGCGCCAGCGTGACCTTTTGCTCCTGGATCCGCTCCCCAGGCTTGAGATCGCCGCGAATAATACGTTCGGCGAGGT
The DNA here is from genome assembly GCF_023242475.1 of Pseudomonas sp. MWU15-20650. Lineage (GTDB taxonomy): Bacteria > Pseudomonadota > Gammaproteobacteria > Pseudomonadales > Pseudomonadaceae > Aquipseudomonas. Next base: position 47,909 of record NZ_JALJFG010000022.1, read on the forward strand.
GGTGAGCGATTTGCTCGGCGAGACTGTCCGGCGCCTTGAACGTCATGTTTTCCCTTCAAAATCTTCTATCGATACAAGCGCGGCAGTGTAGCGCATTGGCCCGCTGATGGCGCTACGCCCACCGTGGCGAATTTGGCATGAAATAAGCAACATCGAAAGCCCACAAGCCGCCAAAAACACCGGTTCCAGAAGACTGGACCATAATTGAAAGGGTTGCGACCGCACTTTCTTGACCTTCCGGTCAGAAAATCGTTGACCGAAAAGTCAGACATGACTAGATTCGGCGCAAAGCGGTTAACAACAATAATGAGTCTGCGAGGCCTTCCGTGATCCAGTTTTTACTTAACCAGGAACTCCGTAGCGAGCACGCCCTGGACCCCAACCTGACCGTGCTCAACTATTTGCGTGAGCATCTGGGCAAATCCGGTACCAAGGAAGGCTGCGCCAGCGGCGACTGTGGTGCGTGCACCGTGGTGGTGGGCGAGTTGCACACCGACGAGCAAGGCAGCGAGCAGATTCGCTATCGCAGCCTCAATTCGTGCCTGACGTTTGTATCGTCGCTGCACGGCAAACAACTGATCAGCGTCGAAGACCTCAAGCACCAGGGCCAACTGCACAGCGTGCAACAGGCCATGGTGGAGTGCCACGGTTCACAGTGCGGCTTTTGCACACCGGGCTTTGTAATGTCGTTGTTTGCCCTGCAAAAGAACAGCGACGCACCCGACAGCCAAAAGGCCCACGAAGCCCTGGCCGGCAACCTGTGCCGTTGCACCGGCTATCGCCCGATCCTGGCCGCCGCCGAACAGGCGTGCTGCAACAAGCCAATGGACCAGTTCGACAGCCGCCAGGCCGAGACCATCGCCCGCCTCAAAACTATCGCGCCGACGCAAACCGGTGAACTCAACAGCGGCGATAAGCGCTGCCTGGTACCGCTGACTGTCGCCGACCTGGCGGACCTCTACGACGCTTACCCCCAAGCCCGTCTGCTGGCCGGCGGCACTGACCTGGCGCTGGAAGTCACACAGTTCCATCGCACCCTGCCGGTGATGATCTACGTTGGCAATATCGAGGAAATGAAGCGCATCGAGTCCTTCGACGACCGCCTGGAAATCGGTGCGGCCACCGCGCTCTCCGATTGCTACACCGCGCTGCACCACGAATACCCGGACTTCGGTGAACTGCTGCAGCGCTTCGCCTCCCTGCAAATCCGTAACCAGGGCACCCTCGGCGGCAACATCGGTAACGCCTCGCCCATCGGTGATTCGCCACCGCTGCTGATCGCCTTGGGCGCGCAGATTGTGCTGTGTAAAGGCAACGTGCGCCGCACGCTGGCCCTGGAAGACTATTTCATCGACTACCGCGTCACCGCCCGTCAGGACAGCGAATTCATCGAGAAAATCGTCGTCCCCAAAGGCCACTCACTGTTCCGTGCCTACAAGGTTTCCAAGCGCCTGGACGATGATATTTCCGCCGTCTGCGCGGCCTTCAACCTGAAGATCGAGAACGGTGTGATCAGCGATGCCCGTGTGGCGTTCGGCGGCATGGCCGCCACGCCCAAGCGAGCTAAAAGCTGCGAAGCCGTGTTGGTCGGTGCCACCTGGAATTCGGCAACCGTGGAGAAAGCCTGCGCCGCCCTGGCCGAGGACTTCACGCCGTTGTCGGACTTCCGTGCCAGCAAGGAGTACCGCCTGCTCAGCGCACAGAACCTGCTGCGCAAATACTTCATCGAACTGCAAACGCCGCACATCGAGACTCGGGTGACCGCTTATGTCTAACCATCATGCCGTGGTAAAAACCCAAGCCGAACTGGCCGAGCTGTTTGCTCAGGACCTGACCTCCGGTGTCGGCCGCAGCGTCAAGCATGACAGCGCCGCCAAGCATGTCAGCGGCGAAGCGCAGTACATCGATGACCGCCTGGAATTCCCCAACCAGTTGCACCTGTATGCGCGCCTGTCCGACCGCGCCCATGCCCGGATCATCAGCATCGACACGGCGCCCTGCTACGCCTTCGAGGGTGTACGTATTGTCATCACCCACGAAGATGTGCCCGGCCTCAAAGACATCGGCCCGTTGATGCCTGGCGACCCCTTGCTGGCGATCGACACGGTGCAGTTCGTCGGTCAAGTGGTGCTGGCCGTGGCCGCCCGCGACCTGGAGACCGCGCGTAAAGCCGCCATGGCCGCCGTGATCGAGTACGAAGACCTGGAGCCCGTGCTGGACGTGGTCGACGCCTTTCGTAAAAAGCATTTCGTGCTCGACAGTCACACCCACCAACGCGGTGATTCGGTGGGCGCGCTGGCAACCGCCAAGCACCGTATCCAGGGCACGCTCCATATCGGCGGCCAGGAACACTTCTACCTGGAAACCCAGATCTCCTCGGTGATGCCCACCGAGGATGGCGGCATGATCGTCTACTGCTCCACGCAAAACCCCACCGAAGTGCAGAAGCTGGTGGCCGAAGTGCTGGATGTGTCGATGAACAAGATCGTCGTGGATATGCGCCGCATGGGCGGAGGTTTCGGCGGCAAGGAAACCCAGGCCGCCAGCCCCGCGTGCCTGTGCGCCGTGGTAGCGCGGCTCACCGGACAGCCGACCAAGATGCGCCTGCCGCGGGTCGAAGACATGTTGATGACCGGCAAGCGCCATCCCTTCTATATCGAATACGACGTAGGCTTCGACGACAGTGGGCGCCTGCACGGTATCAACCTGGAACTGGCGGGTAACTGCGGCTGCTCGCCGGACCTGTCGAACTCGATTGTCGACCGCGCCATGTTCCACGCCGACAATTCGTACTACCTGGGCGACGCCACGGTCAACGGCCATCGCTGCAAGACCAACACTGCATCCAACACAGCCTATCGCGGCTTTGGCGGCCCCCAAGGCATGGTCGCCATCGAGGAAGTGATGGACGCCATCGCGCGCCACCTGGCAGTGGACCCCTTGGCCGTACGCAAGGCCAATTACTACGGCAAGACCGAGCGCAACGTCACCCACTACTACCAGACCGTCGAGCACAACATGCTCGAAGACATGACCGCCGAGCTCGAGGCCAGCAGCCAATACGCCGAGCGCCGCGAAGCGATCCGCCTGTACAACGCCCACAGCCCGATCCTGAAAAAGGGCCTGGCGCTGACGCCGGTGAAGTTCGGTATCTCCTTTACGGCGAGCTTCCTGAACCAGGCCGGCGCGCTGATCCATATCTACACCGACGGCAGCATCCACCTGAACCATGGCGGTACCGAAATGGGCCAGGGCTTGAACACCAAAGTCGCCCAGGTGGTGGCCGAAGTGTTCCAGGTGGAAATCGACCGCGTGCAAATCACCGCCACCAACACCGACAAAGTGCCCAACACCTCGCCGACCGCTGCCTCCAGCGGTGCCGACCTGAACGGCAAGGCCGCCCAGAATGCCGCCGAAACCATCAAGCAACGCCTGGTGGAATTCGCTGCGCGCAAGTACGACGTGAGTGAAGCGGACGTGGAATTCCACAACGCTCATGTGCGTGTACGTGACCAGATCCTGACCTTTGAGGCATTGATCCAGCAGGCGTATTTCGCCCAAGTCTCACTGTCGAGCACCGGCTTCTACAAGACCCCGAAGATCTTCTACGACCGCAGCCAGGCCCGTGGTCGGCCGTTCTACTACTTCGCCTTCGGCGCGGCCTGTTGCGAAGTGATCGTCGACACCCTGACCGGCGAGTACAAGATGCTGCGTACCGACATCCTTCACGATGTCGGCGCGTCGCTGAACCCGGCCATCGACATCGGCCAGGTAGAAGGCGGGTTTATCCAGGGTATGGGCTGGCTGACCATGGAAGAGTTGGTGTGGAACAACAAAGGCAAGCTGATGACCAACGGCCCGGCCAGCTACAAGATTCCGGCAGTGGCCGATATGCCCCTGGACCTGCGCGTAAAGCTGGTGGAAAACCGCAAGAACCCCGAAGACACGGTGTTCCACTCCAAGGCCGTGGGCGAGCCGCCGTTCATGCTTGGGATTGCTTCCTGGTGTGCGATCAAGGATGCGGTGGCGAGTCTGGCTGACTATCGCCAGCAGCCGAAGATCGATGCACCGGCGACACCGGAGCGGGTGCTGTGGGGGTGTGAGCAGATGCGCAAGTTGCAGGCGGTGAAGGCCATTGAGGCTGAAACCGAGTTGGCTTCGCTCTAGACCGAGGCACTGCCATCGGGAGCAAGCCCCCCTCCCACAGTTCAAATGTGGGAGGGGGCTTGCTCCCGATAGCGGCCTGACAGACACCACAAGAGGTGAGTATGAACAACTGGATCAGCGCCCTCGCCGACCTGCAGAACCAGGCTGAACCCTGCGTGCTGGTGACCATTATCGAAGAGCTCGGCTCCACACCGCGCAACGCCGGTTCGAAAATGGTGATCAGCGCCGCGCAGACCTTCGACACCATCGGTGGCGGGCACTTGGAATACAAGGCGATGCAGATCGCCCGGGACATGCTCGTACGCGGCCAGCAGAACACTCATCTGGAGCGTTTCAGCCTGGGCGCCAGCCTGGGCCAGTGCTGCGGCGGCGTGACCGTGCTGCTGTTCGAACCGATGGGCCAGGTACAGGCGCAGATCGCCGTATTTGGCGCCGGCCATGTGGGTCGTGCCTTGGTGCCACTGCTGGCGAGCCTGCCATGCCGGGTGCGCTGGATCGATTCCCGTGACCAGGAGTTTCCGGAACATATCCCCCAGGGCGTGCGTAAAATCGTCAGCGAAGAGCCTGTCGATGAAATTGCCGACTTGCCAGTGGGCAGCTACTGCATCGTCATGACCCACAATCACGCGCTGGACCTGGAACTGACCGCCGCCCTGCTCAAGCGCAACGACTTCGCCTACTTCGGCCTGATCGGCTCGAAGACCAAACGGGTCAAGTTCGAACACCGCCTGCGTGAACGCGGCTTCGACGCCGCACAGTTGCAACGCATGCGCTGCCCCATGGGCCTCACCGAGGTAAAGGGCAAGTTGCCGGTGGAGATCGCCATCTCCATCGCCGGCGAAATCATCGCCACCTATAACGCCAATTTCGGCCAGCACACTGCAAGCGCCGAACCCATTGCCAAACTGCTTGTGGCTTCGCGCCGCAGCCAAGCTTTGACTTCTTTTACCAAGAATTGAGACGACCATGCCTTTGACTCGCAAAGCCTACCGTGCCGCCATCCTGCACAGCCTCGCCGACCCGGCCATCGTTGGGATCGAAGCGTCCTATGAGTATTTCGAAGACGGCCTGCTGGTGATCGAAAACGGCCAGATCAGCGCCGTCGGCCATGCGGGTGACCTGCTGCCGACCCTGCCTGCCGATGTCGAAGTCACCCATTATCAGGATGCGCTGATCACCCCCGGGCTGATCGACACCCATATCCACCTGCCACAAACCGGCATGGTCGGTGCCTATGGCGAACAACTGCTGGACTGGCTCAACACCTACACCTTCCCGTGTGAAAGCCAGTTCGCCGACAAGGCTCACGCCGACGAAGTCGCGGACATTTTCATCAAGGAACTGCTGCGCAACGGCACCACCACTGCCCTGGTGTTTGGCAGTGTGCATCCGCAGTCGGTGAATTCATTCTTCGAAGCGGCCGAGAAACTCGACCTGCGCATGATCGCCGGCAAGGTCATGATGGACCGCAACGCGCCGGACTATCTGACCGACACAGCCGAATCCGGCTACCAGGAAAGCAAGGCACTGATTGAGCGCTGGCACGGCAAGGGTCGCCTGCATTACGCCGTCACCCCGCGTTTTGCACCGACCAGCACGCCGGAGCAATTGGCGTTGGCCGGGCAACTGCTGGGTGAATACCCGAACCTGTACATGCAGACGCACATCAGCGAGAACAAGCAGGAAGTCGAGTGGGTAAAAGCACTGTTCCCCGAGCGCAAGGGCTACCTGGACGTGTACGACCATTACAAACTGCTGGGTGAACGCTCGGTGTTTGCCCACGGCGTGCACCTGTGTGATGAGGAGTGCGCGCGGTTGGCAGAGGCCGGTTCGGCAGTGGCGTTCTGCCCGACCTCGAACTTCTTCCTCGGCAGCGGCTTGTTCAACCTGCCGATGGCCGAGAAGCACAAACTCAATGTGGGCCTGGGCACGGACGTGGGCGGCGGCACCAGCTTCTCGCTGCTGCAAACCCTGAACGAAGCCTACAAGGTCATGCAGTTGCAGGGCGCACGGTTGAGTCCGTTCAAGTCGCTGTACCTGGCAACCCTGGGTGGCGCGCGGGCGCTGCGTCTGGAAGACAAGATCGGTACGTTGCAACCGGGCACCGATGCGGACTTCCTGGTGCTCGATTACAACGCCACGCCGCTGCTCAGCTATCGCTTGAAGCAGGCCAATAACATTGCCGAGACACTATTTGTATTGATGACGTTGGGGGATGATCGGACGGTGTTGCAGACGTATGCGGCCGGGCAGTTGGTGCACCAACGCTGATCTCAGCCACAACACAAAACACATGTGGGAGGGGGCAAGCCCTAATGCCAGTCAGTTAAGAAGGAACACTATCACTGTGGCGAGCGGGCTTGTCCCGCGTTGGGGTGCGCAGCAGCCCCAAAACGGTCTCTGCGGAGTATCGGGTACACCGCATTCGTCCTTCTTTGGGGGCGCTACGCGCCCCAACGCGGGACAAGCCCGCTCGCCACAACAAGCCCGCTCGCCACAGGTTACCGGTTGCTCCTTCTGGCGTTTAACTGGCTGGCATTGGGGCAAGCCCCCTCCCATATTTTTTATATTTATTCAGCTTAATTAACGTGTTGAATCGATTTTATGAAGTGAAATATCAAGGTCGATAAAGGTGTGCATGCCCGGCCCGATACAATGACGACTCACTGAAACTGTCACTTGCCAGCACCCGACCCACCACAATCAACGCCGTACGCCGAAAGCCCTTGGCCGCCACTTTTTCGGCAATATCGCTCAGCGTACCGACCACCCAATCCTGATCCGGCCAAGTCGCCCGGTGCACCACGGCTATCGGGCAGTCGGCGCCATAGTGCGGCAACAGCTCGGCAACGATCTTCTCCAGATGGTTGACCCCCAGGTGAATAGCCATCGTCGTGCCGTGACGGGCCAGGCTGTCGAATGCCTCGCCAGCGGGCATGCTGGTTTTATCGGCGTAACGGGTCAGGATCACACTTTGGGCGATGTCCGGCAGGGTCAGCTCGGTTTCCAGCAACGCCGCGCTGGCCGCCACGGCCGTGACCCCCGGAATGATCTGGAAGGGAATGCCTTGTTCGCGCAAATGGCGGATCTGTTCGCCAATCGCTCCATACAGGCTCGGATCACCGGAGTGCACGCGCGCCACATCCTGGCCCTTGGCGTGGGCGGCCTTGATCACGTCGATAATCTGTTCCAGATGCAACTGGGCACTGTTGACTACCTGCTCGGCCTGATGACCTTCCAGCACCGCCGCAGGCACCAGCGAGCCGGCATAGATGATCACCGGGCAACTGCGAATCAGCCGTTGGCCTTTAATCGTGATCAATTCCGGGTCGCCGGGGCCTGCACCGATAAAGTAGACGGTCATGGGGAGTTCCTGTGGAAAAACGGGTGAGCATGAAGAATGCTCATGATCGAGAAGGGCGATTATCGGGATTTTAGTCCGCGCAAGCCAATGCAAAGGTCGCCTGCGCGGTTTTCCTGCGACGGATCAGCAGGCGGGCAGGGCCGTGGGAGAGGTGTTCCGCCAGGGCCAGGGCGGCACTTTCGGCGATCCCATAACAACCGGTATGGGCAAAGGCGACCGCAGACTTATGGCTCAGTCGGTTTTCATAACCCGCCAATTGTTCTGCGCTGAAACAGTGGAATGGCAGGCCCAGTAGCTCGGCCAGGGCCTGCAACCCGGGCTCATCCCGTTTGTGGTCAATACTCGCCAGCGCGGTGATGTGTGTGCGTTCAATACCGCCCTCGGCGAGGGCAGTGTCAAACAGGCCCAGCAGGGTGTGGACCTCACAGCCCCGCTGGCAACCCAGGCCGACGACGAAGGTCATGCCGCGTAGTGGTCGTCGCGGTGACGGCGGAACAGCCAGGCACTGATCAGGCCCAGGGCCAGCCAGAACGCCACATTGGTTAACTGCGAAGCGATCTTGAACTGTGCGTCCAGCGCTTCGGGGGCCAGCATCGAATGCACTTCAGGCTGCGGCGCGCCAATCACATGCGGCACGGCCAGGATCGCCGCGCCCAATACTTTCAGCAGCCAGTGGCGACCGAACACCATCAGCGCAAGTCCGACAGCGGTGGACGCCGCCGTGCCGACCCACCAGACCTGACGCTGGGCCAAGTCGGCGGCGGCGGTGCCCGGCAACTCGGGCGGCAGGCCCAGGGTGGGTGCCAGCACAAACGTCGCGTAACCGGCCAAGCCCCACAGCAGCCCTTGAGTGGTGCGGGTGGGCGCACGCAGCGTGTAGAGGCCGGCCAGCATCAGCGCGAAACCGACGGCCACCACCAGGTTACCGCCCGTGGTCGACAGCACGCGCTGCCAGCCGTCTTCCGGCTCCCAGGCTTGGGCGTCGTGGGTGTGCGCAGCAGTGCCGGCAGCGTGCTCGTGGGCCACTTCGCTGGCGGCCGGGGCTTTTTCAAAGGTCTCCGCCTGCAAAATCAGCGGGGCGACCCAGAAGCTTTGCAGCAGGGTCAGTAGCAGGGCGGCCAACAGGCCGGTGAACCCTGCGGTTTGGGCAATACGCTTGATCATGTCGGCAGGTCTCAGTGGCACGGGAACGCGGCGCTGTGGCGGGTATCGTGGGCGGCGTTGTGCACTGCCTCGATATGCGAGAAGCCGGCAAAATACACCAGGCACGCGCCAAGGATCGACGCAGAGATAGCGGCGGTCAGGCGTTGGCTCAAGGTGGCAGTGCTGCTGGCGGAGTGCGAAGTGCTGCTGATGATCGACATGGCGCGTCCCTTTCAGGTATCAGGGTGAAACGAGCGCATGAAAACCCCGCGAGCCAGGCACGCAGGGTTCTGAACAGCGCCCGCCCACCGCGGGTTTGTTATCTGATATTTTCGGGCCGGTCTCCGGGCTTGCGAGGGGACTTTCGAAAAAAGTCCTGAAAGCATCGCCTTCCCATGCGTTTGCACAGTGGCTGTGACACTTCGCTCGCTTACCGTTGCGGGGGCAGCACCGGACTCGTCAACGCATCGACTCACCGGTTTCCCGTTTCACCCTGTGAAGGGCACCCGAAACAAGATGTGTAGGAGAGCATGGGCGGGCGACGGTAGTCAAATGTAGCGAGCCCCTGTAGCCTTGCACCCTCGAGGTTCTTCGGCCCAGGTCGAAGCTAAGAAGGGAACGCGGTTCAAGCCGCGGCTGCCCCCGCAACTGTGAAGGGTTCAGTTGACTGCCATGCCACTGTCGAGACGGCGGGAAGGTGCAGTCAGCGCCGGTCGCAAGACCCGTACGCCCCAAGCCAGGAGACCTGCCTCGTCACCGATTTTTCAATTCAACCGGGCGGGGTGATCCGGTGACGAAATCCGCTGCTGCGCGCTGCCGCAGGGCTCATCGTCCCATGTGCCCGCCCCAAAGGGCATCCGATGAAAACACTGGCCAAACTTCCCGTCACTATCGTCACCGGCTTCCTCGGTTCGGGTAAAACCACCTTGCTGCGCCATATGCTCGACAACGCCCAGGGCCGTCGCATTGCAGTCATCGTCAACGAGTTCGGCGAGCTGGGCATTGACGGGGAAATCCTCAAGCAGTGCTCCATCGGCTGCACCGAAGAAGAAGCCAATGGTCGTGTGTATGAGTTGGCCAACGGCTGCCTGTGTTGCACCGTGCAGGAAGAGTTCTTCCCGGTGATGCGCGAATTGGTCGCCCGTCGCGGTGACCTAGACCATATCCTCATCGAAACCTCGGGCCTGGCCCTGCCCAAGCCGTTGGTCCAGGCGTTCCAGTGGCCGGAGATCCGCAGCGCTTGCACGGTTGACGCGGTGATTACCGTGGTCGACAGCCCGGCCGTGGCTGCTGGCACCTTCGCCGCGTTCCCGGACCAGGTTGACGCCCAGCGCAAACTCGACCCGAACCTGGACCACGAATCGCCGCTGCACGAGCTGTTCGCCGACCAGTTGGCCAGCGCCGACCTGGTGATCCTCAACAAAACCGACCTGATCAGTGCCGAAGACCTGGCCCGTGTACGCCTGGAAGTGGCCGAAGAACTGCCGCCGGCGGTGAAGATCATCGAAGCCAGCAGCGGTCGCCTGCCGTTGGACGTGCTGATCGGCCTGGGCGCCGGCTCTGAAGAACACATCGACAGTCGTCACAGCCATCATGATCACCACCACGAAGGTGAAGACGATCATGACCACGATGCGTTTGATTCCATCTCCATCGACCTGCCACAAGCCGACGAAGCGCTGCTGCTCGACGCCCTGACCCAACTGGTGGTGCAGCACGGCATCCTGCGCGTCAAAGGTTTCGCCGCGATCCCGAACAAACCCATGCGCCTGCTGATCCAGGGCGTAGGCACCCGTTTCGACAAGCACTTCGACCGTGCCTGGGGCGCTGACGAAGCACGTACCACGCGCCTGGTGCTGATCGGCCAGGAGCTGGATGCCGCGGGCCTCGAAGCGCAACTGCGCGCCGCGCTCAGCGTCTGACCCATGCACCTGCTCAGGACACAGCCGGGTGGTTTCGTCTCGGACGACAATATTGCCGACCTGGGACAAACGCCCGCCGAGCTGGTGATCCTGTGCAGCGGTGATTCCAGCCTGGCGCTGTTGGCCGAGGCCGCCCAGCAGTTGCCTGCCGATTACCCCAGCCTGCGCCTGGCCAACCCGATGCAGGTGCAGAACCACGCTTCGGTCGACTTGTACGTCGATGAGGTGCTGCGCCACGCCAAGGTCATCCTGATTTCCCTGCACGGCGGTATTGGCTATTGGCGCTACGGTATCGAACGCCTGGTCGAGTTGGCGCAACGTGGCGTCACGCTGATCCTGGTGCCGGGGGATGATCGCCCAGACCCGGAACTCAGCGGTCTGAGCACTGTGGGCGCCGAACAGCGCGACCGCCTGTGGCACTTCCTGCGCCAGGGCGGCCTGGGCAACGCGCTGGATTTCTATCGCTGCCTGGCCAGTGTTTACTGGGGCCGCGATTATCCGTGGGGCGAGCCGCAAACCCTGCCGCGCACCGCGATCTATCACCCGCAAAAAGCCAGCGCCCGCCTCAATGACTGGCAGGCGGATTGGACCGTCGAGTGGCCCGTGGCAGCGGTGCTGTTCTACCGTTCCCATTTGCAGGCGGCCAACACGGCCTTTATCGATGTGTTCTGCCAACGCTTGCATGCGGCGGGCCTGAACCCGCTGCCTATCGCGGTGGCCAGCTTGAAGGAGCCCGGCTGCCTCTCGGTGGTCGAGGACCTGATGGACGACGTACAGGCAGCGGTGATTCTGAACACCACCGGCTTTGCCCAGTCCAGCCCGGAAGCGCCGCATTTACGCCCGTTTCGCCGCAACATCCCGGTGATCCAGGCGATTTGCGCCCAGGACAACCAGCCCGGCTGGCAGGCCAGTGAGCAAGGGCTCGGCCCTCGTGACCTGGCGATGCACATTGCCTTGCCGGAGCTGGACGGCCGCATTATCAGCCGGCCGATCAGTTTCAAGGATTTGGCCTGGCGCAGCGAGCGCAGCCAGTCGGACGTGGTGTGCTACCGCGCCGCCCCTGAACGCATGGATTTCGTGGCGCAGCTGGCACGGCGCTGGGTGGAACTGGCACGGGTGCCCAATGCGCAGAAACGCATTGCGCTGATCCTGGCCAACTACCCCACCCGTGATGGCCGCATCGGCAATGGCGTGGGCCTGGATACCCCGGCAGCGGCGCTGAACATCCTGCGCGCCTTGCAAGCCGAAGGCTATCCGGTGCCGGAGGCGCTTCCAGGCAGCGGCACGGCCCTGATCCATGAGCTGCTCGGCGGCGTTACCAACGACCTGGACAGCCTCGACCTGCGCCCCTGCCATCAAAGCCTGGGCTTGGTCGATTACGAAGCGATGTTCCAGCGTTTGCCCGAAGCCAATCGCCAGGCGGTGCTGGAACGTTGGGGCGCTCCACAAAACGATCCAATGTGCCGCGATGGCCGCATGATGATCGCCGGTCTGCGCCTGGGCCTGACCTTCGTCGGTATCCAGCCGGCCCGGGGTTACCAAGTGGACGCCAGCGCGGTGTACCACGACCCGGACCTGGTGCCGCCCCATGGGTACCTGGCGTTCTACTTCTGGTTGCGCCACACCTACGGCGCCCATGGCGTGATCCATGTGGGCAAGCACGGCAACCTGGAATGGTTGCCGGGCAAAGGCGTGGGCCTGTCGGAACACTGCTGGCCGGATGCACTGCTGGGGCCGTTGCCGAATATCTACCCGTTTATCGTCAACGACCCAGGCGAGGGCGCCCAGGCCAAGCGGCGTACCCAGGCCGTGATCATCGACCACTTGATGCCGCCGCTGACCCGTGCCGAAACCTATGGCCCGCTGCGCAACCTGGAGCTGTTGGCGGACGAATATTACGAGGCGCAGTTGCTCGACCCGCGCCGTGCCCTTGAGCTGCAAAGAGACATTCTCAAGCTGGTGCGTGAAACCCGCATCGACCAGGAGCTCGAACTCGGCGCTGAAGTGGACGCGGCAATCTGGTTACCGCGCCTGGACACTTACCTGTGTGACTTGAAGGAATCGCAGATCCGCGACGGCTTGCACATTTTTGGTGAGTCGCCCGAAGGGCGCCTGCGTATCGACACGCTGCTGGCCTTGCTGCGCATTCCCCGGGGCGATGGCCGTGGCCCACAATCAAGCCTGCTGCGGGTGTTGGCCCAGGCGTTCGAGTTGGGCTTTGACCCACTCGATTGCGCCCTGGCCGAACCCTGGACCGGGCGCCGCCCCGAGGTGTTGCAGAAAATCGACGCGCAGTTATGGCGCACCGCCGGTGATACCCGCGAGCGCCTGGAATTGTATGCGGCGCGGTTGATCGAGCAGGCGCTGGAGGGCCCGCTTGAGCAGTTGGAAGAACCGGGCTGGGAGACTGTGAAGGTCGTCATCGAAAGCCTGCGCATTGTCGTGGCGCCACGCCTGGATGCCTGCGGGCCGGCGGAAATGCGTGGCTTGCTGGATGCCTTGTGCGGGCGTTTCGTTCCCGCGGGGCCGAGCGGCGCCCCCAGCCGTGGGCGTCTGGATGTGCTGCCCACCGGGCGTAACTTCTTCACGGTGGATGTGCGCAACTTGCCGACCACCACGGCCTGGCGTATCGGTTTCCAGTCAGCCAACCTGATGCTTGAGCGACATTTGCAGGACCACGGCGACCACCTGCGCCAACTCGGCCTGTCGGTATGGGGCACGGCCACCATGCGCACCGGCGGCGACGACATCGCCCAGGCCATGGCGCTGATGGGCGTACGGCCGGTGTGGGCCACGGGCAGTCAACGGGTGGACGATTTTGAAATCCTGCCCATCAGTTTGCTCGACCGCCCGCGGGTGGACGTCACGCTGCGTGTGTCCGGGTTCTTCCGTGATGCCTTCGCCAACCTGATCCGCCTGTTCGACGCGGCGGTGCAAGCGGTGGCGGCCCTGGATGAACCGGACGACATGAACCCGCTGGCCGCCAAAGTGCGCAGCGAGCGTGCGGCGCTGCTGGCCTCTGGCCTGGATGAAGAAGCGGCGGCCAAACAGGCCGGCTGGCGCATTTTCGGGGCCAAGCCCGGTGCCTACGGCGCGGGCGTGCAGGGCGCCATTGACGGGCGCCTGTGGCAAAGCCGCGAGGACTTGGCCGAGGTCTACCTGAACTGGGGCGGCTACGCCTACGGCGGTTCTGACGAAGGCACCGCCGCCCGCGCGCAATTCGCCCAGCGCTTGAGCCAGGTGCAGGCGGTGTTGCAGAACCAGGATAACCGCGAACACGACTTGCTCGACTCCAATGACTACTACCAATTCCAGGGCGGCATGCTCGCTGCGGTGGAAACCCTGAGCGGCGCCAAGACCGCCAGCTATCATGGCGACCATAGCCAGCCGGACTTGCCCAGGATACGCACCTTGAAGGAGGAGCTGAACCGGGTGATCCGTTCGCGTGCCGCCAACCCCAAGTGGATCGAAGGTGTGAAGCGCCACGGTTATAAAGGGGCGTTCGAAATGGCCGCGACCGTGGATAATCTGTTCGCGTTCGATGCCACCACCGCGCTGATCGACGATCATCAATACGCGTTGCTCGCCGATGCTTACCTGCTTGACCCCGACACCCGGGCCTTTGTGCAGCAGCACAACCCCGAGGCCCTGCGAGACATGGCCGAGCGCCTGCTCGAAGCCCAGCAACGTGGGCTTTGGCAGGCACCGGGAGCGTATCGTGAAGCACTCGAAAACCTGTTGCTGGATATAGAAGAAGACAGCTGATGACCGACATTCCCCATTTCCCGCTGTCCGCCGTCGTAGGCGCCGACGACCTGAAACTGGCGCTGTGCCTGACCGCCATCGACCCGAAGATCGGTGGCGTGTTGATCGAAGGGCCACGCGGCATGGCCAAGTCCACCCTGGCGCGTGGTTTGGCGGACCTGCTGGCCAGCGGGCAGTTTGTCACCTTGCCTTTGGGGGCAACCGAGGAGCGGCTGGTCGGTACGTTGGACCTGGAGGCTGCGTTGGGTGAAGGTCGCGCGCAGTTTTCGCCGGGCGTATTGGCCAAGGCTGACGGTGGCGTGCTGTATGTCGATGAAGTCAACTTGCTGCCGGATCACTTGGTGGACCTGCTGCTGGACGTGGCCGCCAGCGGCACCAACCTGATCGAGCGTGACGGCATTTCCCATCGTCACTCGGCGCGTTTTGTGCTGATCGGCACCATGAACCCGGAGGAGGGCGAGTTGCGCCCGCAACTGCTCGACCGCTTCGGTTTTAACGTGGCCTTGAGCGGGCAGACGTTGCCGGCCGAGCGCGGGCAGATCATTCGCCGGCGCCTGGATTTCGACAGTCACCCGCAGGCTTTCTGCGCGCAGTGGGCCGAGCCGCAGGCGGCCTTGCGCGAGCGTTGCACCCAGGCCCGGGCACGGCTTGAGAGCATTGAACTGGATGACCAGGCGTTGGCGCGAATCACCGAGCGTTGTTTTGCCGCTGGCGTCGATGGCTTGCGCGCCGATCTGGTGTGGTTGCGCGGCGCCAGGGCTCATGCGGCGTGGCGAGGTGCCACGGCCATCACCGAAGAGGATATCGAGGCGGTGGCCGAGTTTGCCTTGCGCCATCGCCGCCAAGAACAATCCCCGCCGGCCAGCAGTCCGCCGCCTGCCGGGCAGTCGCCGCAGCCCTCCGATCGCTCACCTGGCCAGGGCCAATGGGGCGATATGCCCGCACCGGCCTTGCCCACGGGCGCACGCCGTGAAGTGCCCACCTGGCCAAAAAAGCCCTAGGCATTCGCCCTCGACCTGACGCGGGGGCGGATGCCCGACCCAAGGCGGGGCGACTGGACAAGGGCAGGCAAGGCCAGGCGCGCAGTGCGCAACAGGGGGCTGTCAATTGGCCGGGCACGTTGCTCGGTGGGCGGCCGCAATGCCGTGATGACCTGTTGTTTCACCTGCGTAGCCGTTCGGCGCCGGAACTGTGGTTGGTAATCGTCGATGCCTCGGCGTCCACCCGGCGCCATCGGGCGTTGACCGATGCCAAGGGTTTGTTGGCTCAGCTGTTCGACGACGCTTATCGGCAACGGGCGCGTATAGCGCTCTTGACGGCCAGCGGGGCATCGCCGAGGTGGCAGGTGCAAGGGTTGAAGGCGGCGAAGGGCTTGACGGGTTGGCTGGAGCAGTTAGGCGCCGGTGGCGGTACGCCATTGCTCGCCGCCTTGAGCGAGGCCGGGCAGTGGCTCAGAGCGCGGCGCAAACGTTACCCGGCGCAGCAGCAGCGGTTGCTGGTGATCACCGATGGTCGGCTCAAAGCCATTGATGGGTTGCCGCCGTTGGAGTGCCGGGGGTTACTGGTAGACATTGAGCGCGGGCCGATCAGGTTGGGGCGGGCTCAGGAGTTGGCGATGGGGTTGCAGTTGGATTACCAGCATATTGATGCTTTGTAGTGCCTGGGCAATCGCCATCGGGAGCAAGCCCCCTCCCACACTTTTCAGTGCACCGCAGCATTACCTGTGGGAGGGGGCTTGCTCCCGATGGCTGCCTTGAATACACCGAGGATTTATCAGCTTGCCCCCGGCACATTCGGCCAAAGATCCGCCACCAGAAACAGCCGCTCGGCTTCTTCCCAATCCTCACCGCTCTGCACCATTCGCACCAGTAACTGCGCCGGTGCCATCGGATCCAAGTCCTTCAGCCAGCTTTGCATCTGCGCTTCACTCCACACTTGATCCGCCGTGTAATGCGCAGGTGCCAACCAGGCGTGGCGGGGCAGGGGTTGCCAGTGGCCAGGCGGGCGGGTGCTGACAAAATCCGACCAGTCACGCTGATGCAACCAGCAACCACGCAGATGCTGCGGGTGGGCGCCGATTGGGGGTTGTGCCGTGCCAGGCCAGGGATAGAGCAGATAACCGCCCAGCCACAAATGCGCATCGAACACCTGGATATCCAGCGCCGTCAAGGCGTCGCGGCTCTCGGCCCGTGCAGAAATCGGCAGTTGATGTTCGGCCAGGTGCGCCAGCTTGCGGTCCAGTCGGTCATGGCAACCCGGGCCGAGCCACTGCGCGGGGTCCTGGCCGTTGCCGGCCTGTGGCCCAAGGTAGAGTTTGATCGCCAGTTCCAGGTGGTGCACGCCATCGCGGTCACGCAGCAACATGTCCAACTCGCCAAGGGTATGCCCGGCGCGGCGGATCGGCAGGTTGGCGGCCAATAATTCAACGCCTGGCGCATGCTGCACGGCGAACTGCCACAGGCGTTCGTAGTAGAGGCCCAGGCGCCGGGTGCGCGACAGGCTCAGCCACTGCTGCAAGGCGCTGCTGTCGCGGTCCAATTGTCGCAGCCACTGTTCGAGCCGTTCGGGCGCTTGCACCCAGTCACTGCCGGCCAGTGGGTGGCGCTGTGGCCACGGCGTTTGCGCAAGCATGGGCGGGGCGAGCATCACCCACGCCAGGTCGCGCACCTCAGGGTGACGCAATTGGCGGGGCAGCGTGTGCAAATCGGCGAACAGAGTCATGGTCCGAGCATAGCCTTTTAAGCGTGCGGCAGGTGCCTGAGAACTATTGTCATCCAGGCGTGGCGGCGACAAAGGGTTTTGCCTGGCGCGGCCTTTCGCCCATAATCGTTCTTTTTTGCCACACCCCAGATCCCGCAGGAGCCCCATGGAGCAATTTCGCAATATCGGCATTATCGGTCGCCTGGGCAGTACCCAGGTGCTGGACACCGTCCGCCGGCTGAAAAAATTCCTGCTCGAACGCCACCTGCATGTGATCCTCGAAGACACGATTGCTGAAATCCTCCCGGGCCACGGCCTGCAAACGTCGTCGCGCAAGATGCTCGGCGAGGTATGCGACATGGTCATCGTGGTCGGCGGCGATGGCAGCCTGCTCGGCGCCGCGCGGGCGTTGGCACGGCATAACGTACCGGTGCTGGGGATCAACCGTGGCAGCCTGGGTTTCCTCACTGACATTCGCCCCGATGACCTGGAAGTCGAAGTGGCCAAGGTGCTCGACGGCCATTACCTGGTGGAGAACCGCTTCCTGTTGCAAGCCGAGGTGCGTCGTCACGGCGAGGCCATCGGCCAGGGCGATGCCCTCAACGATGTGGTGCTGCACCCGGGCAAATCCACGCGGATGATCGAGTTCGAGTTGTATATCGACGGCCAGTTCGTGTGCAGCCAGAAGGCCGACGGCCTGATCGTCGCCACACCGACCGGCTCTACCGCCTACGCGCTGTCGGCGGGTGGCCCGATCATGCATCCCAAGCTGGACGCCATTGTGATCGTGCCGATGTACCCCCATATGTTGTCCAGTCGGCCGATTGTGGTCGATGGCAACAGTGAGCTGAAAATCGTGGTGTCCAAAGACATGCAGATCTACCCGCAAGTCTCCTGTGACGGGCAGAACCATTTCACCTGCGCTCCCGGTGACACCATTACCGTGAGCAAGAAGGCGCAGAAGTTGCGGTTGATCCACCCGCTGGACCACAACTACTACGAAGTGTGCCGGACCAAGTTGGGCTGGGGTAGCCGCTTGGGGGGTGGAGGCGACTGATGCTCGATCCCGCGCGTAGCTACGACCTGATTGGTGACGTGCACGGTTGCGCTCACACCCTTGAGCACTTGCTCGACCGGCTGGGCTACCAGAAACAAGGCGGCACCTGGCGCCACCCGTCGCGCATGGCGGTGTTCCTCGGCGATATCATCGACCGGGGCCCGCGCATTCGCGAAGCGCTGCATATCGTCCACGACATGGCCGTGGCCGGCCAGGCGCTGTGCATCATGGGCAACCACGAGTTCAACGCCCTGGGCTGGACGACCCCGGCACCGCCCGGCAGTGGCCGGCAATTCGTGCGTGAGCACAGCCCACGGCATGCGCGGTTGATCCACGAGACCCTGACCCAGTTCGAACACCACCCGGCCGACTGGCACGACTTCCTTGGCTGGTTCTACGACATGCCGTTGTTTGTCGACGCCGGGCGTTTCCGCGTGGTGCATGCGTGCTGGGATGACGGCTTTATCCAACCGTTGCGTGCCACCTTCCCGGATGGCTGCATCGACCAGCACTTCCTGCAGGCCGCCGCTGTCCCGGGCAGCTTTGCCTGCAACGCGTTCGACCGCCTGCTGCGTGGCACCGATATGCGCCTGCCGGACGGCCTCACGCTGACCGGTGGTGATGGCCTGACGCGCTCGTTCTTCCGCACCAAATTCTGGGAAGACGACCCGAAAACCTACGGTGACATTGTGTTCCAGCCCGACGCGTTGCCGGAGCCGGTCGCGCGTACGCCGTTGTCGTCCACTGAAAAGAACTCCCTGTTGCGCTATGGCGTCGACGAACCTTTGTTGTTCGTTGGCCATTACTGGCGCAGTGGCAAACCGGCGCCGATTCGCCCGAACCTGGCCTGCCTGGACTACAGTGCGGTGCTGTACGGCAAGTTGGTGGCGTATCGACTGGACCAGGAAACCCAGCTGGATCCACGTAAATTCGTATGGGTCGACGTTGAGCGACCCGAGGTGATTTCACCCGAGGTAGAGTTATGAGCACCGTAGCCGTGTTGCGCTTGCCCCTGAGCGTCGACCTGGGTGGTTTCGTCAAGCTGTTGCAACGCATGCAAGTGCCCCATCGCGTCAGCGAAGAAGCGGGTGAGCAAGTGTTGTGGGTGCCCGATAGCATCAGCGAGGACGTGCGGGTGTTGTACCAGCGCTTTCCCGCCGGTGACCCCGACCAGCAACTGGATATTCCCGAGCAAACCCCCGTCACCCGTCCCAGCTTTGTGCAGCAGGTACGCCACAGCCCGGTAACGGCGCTGGTCCTGCTGGCGAGCATCATTGTCGGCGCGGTGACCCTGCTTGGAGAAAACCTGCAAGCCATGAGCTGGCTGACCTTCCTGCCGTTTCATGTGATGGGTGAGTACATCCAGTTCACGCCGTTTGCCGACACCATGGCGTCGGGGCAGTGGTGGCGACTGGTCACGCCGATGCTGATCCACTTCGGTATCCTGCACCTGGCCATGAACGGCATGTGGTACTGGGAACTGGGCCGGCGTATCGAGGTGCGCCAGGGCAGCATCAACCTGCTGGGCCTGACCCTGTTGTTCAGCCTGGTCTCCAACTATGCGCAATACGCCTATGGCGGCCCCGGTTTGTTCGGTGGCCTGTCCGGCGTGTTGTATGGCTTGCTCGGGCATTGCTGGATTTTCCAGCTGTTGTCGCCCAACCCGGCCTATCGCCTGCCCCGTGGGGTGTTGGTGATGATGCTGGTGTGGCTGGTGCTCTGCCTGTCGGGGCTGGTCTCGATGATCGGCTTCGGTGAAATCGCCAACGCGGCCCACGTGGGCGGCTTGGTCATCGGTTGCCTGACAGGTTTGCTGGGTGGGCTGTACAGCCGCCGCAAATCGTCTATTTGATAAGGAAGAGCCTCATGTCCTCTTTTGCTGAAATGATTGAAAACATCACCCCGGACATCTACGAGAGCCTCAAGCTCGCTGTGGAAATCGGCAAATGGTCTGACGGCCGCAAGCTCACCGCCGAGCAACGCGAGCTGTCGCTGCAAGCGGTCATCGCCTGGGAAATCCAGAACCTGCCGGAAGACCAGCGCACCGGCTACATGGGCCCGCAGGAATGCGCGTCGAAATCGGCACCGGTGCCGAATATCCTGTTCAAGTCGGATGCGATCCATTGATTGAAATTGGTCGCGGTGCAGTCAGCAAAATGTCGGCGCAACTCGGTGAGCCGACCGTTCAATACGCGTTTCGCCTGGGCGACACCGAGGTGCCGGTCAACCCCTTGATCGGCACTCACGTGCGCCTGGAATACCTTGGCGCCATCCATTGCAGCCATTGCGGCCGCAAGACCAAGACCAGTTTCAGCCAGGGTTATTGCTACCCGTGCATGACCAAGCTGGCCCAGTGTGACCTGTGCATCATGAGCCCCGAGCGTTGTCATTACGACGCCGGCACCTGCCGTGATCCGGGTTGGGGCGAGCAGTTCTGCATGACCGACCACGTGGTTTACCTGGCGAACTCGTCGGGCATCAAGGTCGGCATCACCCGCGCCACTCAACTGCCGACCCGTTGGTTGGACCAGGGCGCCAGCCAGGCGCTGCCGATCATGCGCGTGGCGACCCGCCAGCAGTCCGGTTTCGTCGAAGACCTGTTTCGTAGCCAGGTGGCCGACAAGACCAACTGGCGCGCCTTGCTCAAGGGCGATGCGCAATCGGTCGACCTCAAGCAGGTACGCGATGAGCTGTTCGCGTCCTGCGCCGACGGCCTGTTGAGTTTGCAGGAGCGCTTTGGCCTCCAGGCCATTCAGCCGGTCACCGACATCGAGCCGATCGAAATCCGCTACCCGGTGGAGCAGTATCCAACCAAGATCGTCAGTTTCAACCTGGACAAGAACCCGATTGCCGAAGGCACGCTGCTGGGGATCAAGGGCCAGTACCTGATCTTCGACACCGGCGTTATCAACATTCGTAAATACACGGCCTACCAGCTCGCCGTGCATCAGTAGAAGGATGCCACCCATGCGCACCGAACAACCGAAGATGATTTACCTCAAGGATTATCAGGCGCCGGACTACCTGATCGAAGAAACGCACCTGACCTTCGAGTTGTTCGAGGACCACAGCCTGGTCCACGCGCAATTGGTGATGCGCCGTAACCCCGAGCGCGGCGCCGGCCTGCCGCCCCTGGTGCTGGATGGTCAGCAACTTGAGCTGTTGAGCGTGAACCTCGCCGATCAGGAACTGACGGACGCTGACTACCAGTTGACCGACAGCCACCTGACCGTGCATCCCAAGAGCGCGACCTTCACCCTCGATACCACGGTCAAGATCCACCCGGAAACCAACACCGCCCTGGAAGGCTTGTACAAGTCCGGCGGAATGTTCTGCACCCAGTGCGAGGCCGAAGGTTTCCGCAAGATCACTTACTACCTCGACCGCCCGGACGTGATGAGCACCTTTACCACCACGGTGATCGCCGAGCAGCACCGCTACCCGGTGCTGCTGTCCAACGGCAACCCGATTGCCAGTGGTCCTGGTGAAGACGGCCGTCACTGGGCGACCTGGGAAGACCCGTTCAAGAAACCGGCTTACTTGTTCGCGTTGGTCGCCGGTGACTTGTGGTGTGTCGAAGACACCTTCACCACCATGACCAACCGGACCGTGGCGCTGCGCATCTATGTCGAGCCGGAAAACATCGACAAGTGCCAGCACGCCATGAACAGCCTGAAAAAATCCATGCGCTGGGACGAAGAAACCTACGGCCGCGAGTACGACCTCGACATCTTCATGATCGTCGCGGTCAACGACTTCAACATGGGCGCCATGGAGAACAAGGGCCTCAATATCTTCAACTCCAGTGCCGTGCTGGCCCGCGCCGAAACCGCCACTGACGCCGCTCACCAGCGCGTCGAGGCCATTGTCGCGCATGAATACTTCCACAACTGGTCGGGCAACCGCGTGACCTGCCGCGACTGGTTCCAACTGTCGCTCAAGGAAGGCTTCACGGTGTTCCGTGACTCGGGCTTCTCTGCCGACATGAACTCGGCCACGGTCAAGCGCATCCAGGATGTGGCCTACCTGCGCACCCACCAGTTCGCCGAAGACGCCGGCCCCATGGCCCACGCCGTGCGCCCGGACAGCTTTATCGAGATCTCCAACTTCTACACCCTGACCGTGTACGAAAAAGGTTCGGAAGTGGTCGGCATGATCCACACCTTGCTGGGCGCCGAAGGCTTCCGCAAAGGCAGCGACCTGTACTTCGAACGCCATGACGGCCAGGCGGTGACCTGCGACGATTTCATCAAGGCCATGGAAGACGCCAACGGCGCGGACCTCAGCCAGTTCAAGCGCTGGTACAGCCAGGCCGGTACGCCGCGTTTGGCGGTCAGCGAGTCCTACGACGCAGCGGCCAAGACCTACAGCCTGACGTTCCGCCAGAGCTGCCCGCAAACCCCGGACAAGGTCGAGAAACTGCCGTTTGTGATTCCCGTAGCGCTGGGTTTGCTGGACGCGAAGGGCGCAGGCATTGCCTTGCGCCTGGCCGGTGAGGCGGTGGCCGGCGGTACGTCCCGCGTGCTATCGGTGACCGAAGCCGAGCAGACGTTTACCTTCGTTGATATTGCTGAAAAACCGTTGCCTTCGTTGCTGCGCGGCTTCTCGGCGCCGGTGAAACTGAGCTTCCCGTACAACCGCGATCAACTGATGTTCCTGATGCAACACGACAGCGACGGTTTCAACCGTTGGGATGCCGGCCAGCAGTTGTCGGTGCAGGTGTTGCAGGAGCTGATCGGCCAGTACCAGGCCGGTCAACCGCTGACGCTGGATCAACGCCTGATCGACGCATTGCGCACGGTGCTGAGCGACGAAAGCCTGGACCAGGCCATGGTCGCGGAAATGCTCTCATTGCCGAGCGAAGCCTACCTGACGGAAATCAGCGAAGTGGCGGACGTCGACGCCATTCACGCTGCCCGCGAGTTTGCCCGCAAGCAACTGGCCGACCACCTGTTCGAAGGGTTGTGGCTGCGTTATCAGGCCAATCGTGCGCTGTCCAAACAAACGCCTTATGTTGCGGCGGCCGAGCACTTTGCCCGCCGAGCCTTGCAGAATATTGCGCTGTCGTACCTGATGCTCAGCGGTAAGCCTGAAGTGCTGGCGGCCACCCTGGAACAGTTCGACGCGTGCGACAACATGACCGAACGCCTGACGGCCCTGGCGGTACTGGTGAACTCGCCATTCGAGGCAGAAAAGGCGCAGGCATTGGCGGTGTTTGCCGAGAACTTCAAGGACAACCCGCTGGTCATGGACCAGTGGTTCAGCGTGCAGGCCGGCAGCACGTTGCCAGGCGGCCTGGCTCGGGTCCGGGCGTTGATGGAACACCCGGCGTTCACGATCAAGAACCCGAACAAGGTGCGCGCACTGGTCGGCGCCTTTGCCGGGCAGAACCTGATCAACTTCCATGCGGCTGATGGCTCGGGCTATCGCTTCCTGGCGGACCTGGTGATCCAGCTCAATACGCTCAACCCACAGATTGCCTCGCGCCAGCTGGCGCCGCTGACACGTTGGCGTAAATATGACGTCGCGCGCCAAGCGTTGATGAAGGCGCAGTTGGAGCGTATTCGGGCGTGTGGCGAGCTGTCCAGCGACGTGTTCGAGGTGGTCAGCAAAAGCCTGGCGTAACGCTTGCCGGCGTAGTTTGACGGGGCGCCTAAGATCCAAATGTGGGAGGGGCGGTGCGACGATTCGACCGCCCTCAATGAGCATCGGTATCTACACGCCTTTTGAAGGCCGTCATATTCCCCTGTGGCGAGCGGGCTTGCCCCGCGTTGGGCTGCGAAGCAGCCCCAGTAAAGGCACTGAGATGCTTCCTGAAAGAACTCAGCGCCAGGTTTTGGGGCCGCTGCGCAGCCCAACGCGGGCGGTGCGACGATTCGACAAGCCCGCTCGCCACGACAGGTCAGGGGCACGGTTTTACTACTGACATTTCCTGGCAGGGCGCTCTGCTAAGCTGCGGCACATTTTACTTTCTGCAGGCGGGAACGATGTGTCGCGTACTACTCGTCTACTGACGTTGCTCCAGGCCCTGCGGGGCAAAAAACGCCCGGTGACCGCCGCTGTTCTCGCGGCGCAACTGGAAGTGTCCGAACGCACGCTGTACCGCGACATCGCCGAGCTGGTCGCCTTGGGCGCGCCGATTTTCGGCGAGGCAGGGGTCGGGTATGTGTTGCGCAGCGGCTTGTTTCTGCCGCCATTGATGCTCAATGCCGAGGAGACCGAAGCGATCGTGCTGGGCTTGCGCTATGTGGATCAGCGTGGCGATGAGGTGTTGAGTCGCGCCGCTGCCAACGCGTTGGCGAAAATCGCGGATGTGCTCGATCCCGTCGCTCAGGAGGCGTTGCGTAACCCGACGTTGTTGCCCGGTCCGCCCGGTTTCGGCTACCCGGAAAACCGCGTGCCGCTTAACGTGTTTCGCGATGCCATCCGCCATCAGGCCAAGCTGCACATCGACTACGCCGACGCCAGCCAGGCCCGGAGCCAGCGCCTGATCTGGCCACTGGCCCTGGGCTTTCTCAATGAGGTGCGGGTGATCGTGGCGTGGTGTGAGTTGCGTGGTGCCTATCGGACCTTTCGCACCGATCGCGTGGCGAGTGCCGAGTCCCAGGGGCAGCGTTACCCAGGGCGCCGCAGTGACCTGCTGCGAGGCTGGCGTAAACTGATGGAACAGCAGGCGTCCGGGCCGTTTACTCCTGACAAAAACTGACATAACCCTGGCTTAGCATGGCGCCACAAATCACCTCAAAAGGAGTTGCGCCATGTCCCTTCCTGAACTGGCTCCGGCCATTGCGGCCTATATTGCGGCCGCCAATACCGGTGATACCTCGGCGATTGCCCAATGTTTTGCCGACGATGCCAATGTCTTCGATGAGGGCGAGCACCAGGTGGGCACCGCTGCAATTGCGCGCTGGGTGGAAGACACCGGGCGCCGCTATCAACCCAGGGTCGAAGTACTCAACGTGCAGCACCGTACCGGCAAGGTGCTGGTCAGCAATATCGTCACCGGCAACTTTCCCGGCAGCCCGCTGGCATTACGCTACACCTTTCGGCTGAACGAGCAGGGCAAGATTTCGCGCCTGGATATCTCCGTGTAAGTCATACTGGCTCCATGACTTTCGACTCGCCACTCGCCGCTTACCAACACGCCGTCGCTCAGCAAGGTTTCGTGCCCGACGACGCCCAGCGCCGAGCGGTGGAGGCCCTGCAAGCCTGCCACGAGGCGTTGCACCAGGGCCGCTCGCCGATTGCCGGCGTTTACCTGTGGGGGCCGGTAGGCCGCGGCAAGACCTGGTTGATGGACCAGTTCTATCAAAGCCTGCGTGTCCCTGCACGGCGTCAGCATTTTCACCACTTCATGGGGTGGGTGCATCAGCGCTCGTTCCAGCTTACCGGTATTCATGACCCTCTGCAGGCGCTCGCCCGCGAGTTGAGCCGGGAGGTGCGCGTGCTGTGCTTTGACGAACTGTTCGTCAGTGATATCGGTGATGCGATCATTCTCGGTCGCCTGTTCCAGGTGATGTTCGAGGAGGGCGTGGTGATGGTGTGCACCTCAAATCAGCCGCCTGATCAACTGTATGCCGGCGGTTTTAACCGAGAGCGCTTCCTGCCGGGCATCGAGGCGCTCAAGCAGCATATGCAGGTCGTGGCGGTAGACGGCGGCGAGGACCATCGCTTGCATCCAGGGGTTGGCAGGCAGCGCTATTGGGTGAATCAACCGGATGCACTGGCCACGGTATTCAAGCAGTTATGCGAGGGGCAAACGGTGAGCGGCGGGGCAGTGAGTGTGGGTTATCGTTCCGTTGTGGCGGTGCAGGCCAGTGACACCGTGCTCTGGTGCCGCTACGTTGACCTGTGCGAGCAGCCCCTGGCCGCGATGGACTTCATGCTGTTGTGTGATCGCTTCAAGGCGATCCTGCTCGGGGAGGTCCCTGACCTGAGTGCTCAAACGCGCCCGGGCCGGATTGCGCGAGGCACTGAAGACGGCGTCGAGCGTGTGCTGGCGGGGGATCGCGAACTGCCGCAGTTGTCGGTGCACGATGACAGCGTGCGGCGTTTTATCGCGCTGGTGGATGAATGCTACGACCGCAAGGTACCGCTGTTCATTGAAGCCAAGGTGCCGCTGGAGCGTCTGTATACGCAAGGCTACCTGGAATTTCCGTTCCGTCGCACCCTGAGCCGCTTGCAAGAGATGCAGTTGCAACGTTTCGCAGCCTAGGAAAAATCCTTGCTCAGGGCCGATTGCGTCTTTTGATTCCAGAAGCCTTCGGGTTTTCTGTCGGGCATTTGTAGTTAATCTCCTTCATCTGCTGCCGACTCCACGCTTACAATCGCCCCTCTCTCAAAGGGAACCGATTCCCTTGTTGTCGTTATCGAGGAAGGAAATGGACACCCCAGACATCCTGGTGTTGCAAGCCAGCTATACCAACTCCGTGCATGCCGAAGCCATTGGCCAGGTGCTCAATCACTATGCTGAAGGCCCGATGGGGGGCAGCCGCACCTTGTCGGCTGATCTCTTGCAGCAACTGCCGGGTGAATTGGCCAAGCGACCTCACGCATTCAGTGTGCTGGCATTTGTCGGTGGTGAGCCGGCGGGGCTGGTCAATTGTTTCGAGGGTTTCTCGACGTTCGCTTGCCGCCCCTTGATCAATGTTCACGACGTGGTGGTGATGAGTCAGTTCCGTGGCTTGGGGTTGAGTCAGAAAATGCTGCAAAAGGTCGAGGAAATCGCCCGGCAGCGCGGTTGCTGCAAGATCACCCTGGAAGTGCTTGAAGGCAATGATGTGGCGCAGTCGGCCTACCGCAAGTTCGGTTTCGACGATTCGGGCTTTGATCCGGTCCATGGCCGTATGTTGTTCTGGAATAAAGCCTTGTAAGAAATAACAGGCAAAAAAAGGGCGCCTTTACAAGGCGCCCGATAAACCTCTGCCATAGGCGTGGAATGGCACAGGGTATGGCGGATTAAATAAACATTACATTAACTTTTCGGTTGTTGCTCTGCGCCGGATTGTTCGACGGTGCGGGTCTTCACGTTCTTTGCGTCGGAGGAGGCCGTTTGTTCAGGGG
The DNA here is from genome assembly GCF_023242475.1 of Pseudomonas sp. MWU15-20650. Lineage (GTDB taxonomy): Bacteria > Pseudomonadota > Gammaproteobacteria > Pseudomonadales > Pseudomonadaceae > Aquipseudomonas. Next base: position 75,090 of record NZ_JALJFG010000022.1, read on the forward strand.
TGCCGTGAGTTTGTTGCTGAATGAAAGTGAAGTTGTTGTAAAACTCCTTCGAACGCTCTGAGCCGCCTTCTGCAAACGCGGCGGCGGAGGTCAGGGTCATCAGGCTGGCAAGCATCAAAGTCGAGAGTTTCATTGAGGTATTCCCATTAAGTGTGATCGGTATCTGCCTCGTCCCTGATCAGATTCATGGGGCGAGTCTGGGGTGATCTTATTAAGTGGGTATTAACGTGTAGATGTCCCGAAGTTAACGTTTTTGTTAACTTCGGGTGAGAGGGTTAAAGCATCCAGTTTCGTGCCGGTTGCAAAGGGCGTGGGCCAGCCCAATGCACGTCATTATAAAAGCGACGCTGTTGTAATATTCTTTATCAAATACTGTGTGGGTATTAATCGATGCTGGAACAGGTGTGTCTGCCGGTCGGATGGGGGCTCCCCGGCAGGCACCTGGTTGTCTTGGGTCCCACCGAAGCGGGTAGGCAGGGCCGAGGGACAAAAGGAGGCATGCAGCGTCAGGTTTGAAACGAGAAAGCTGGCAACCTTCCCGTTTCAAACCACAGGCTTACTTGAGCACTACGTTGCCGTTTTCGGCCTTCTTGGGCTTGATCAGGCTGAAGTCGATCAGGGCTTTCTGCTTGGTTTCGTAAGGATTGCCGATCAACAAAGGGCGTGGCTTGAAGCTGTCGCTGATCAGGCTTTTGCTGTGATCCAACTCATCAAAACTCAGGCCGGCCAAGTCGGCCCAGGTGTGGATCAACTGCGAGCTGCTGTAAGGCCGTTGCAGGTCACCGGCAAACTTCCAGTCATGGGTTTCACGCCACTTGGGAGAGGCGTAGGCCATGAACGGGATGGTGTACATCGGTGCCGTCGGCTTGCCTTCGTTACGCCCCAGTGTGTTGTGACCGGCCGAGTCGTACACGTCTTCGCCATGGTCCGACAGGTACAGCAGGAAACCATTGGGGTCGGTCTTGGCATAATCCTTGATCAGGCTCGAGACCACGAAATCGTTGTACAGCACGGCGTTGTCGTAGCTGTTATAGACCGGCAGTTGCTCCTCGCTGATGCCTTCCGGCACGCCCTGGCGGTCGGTGAACTTCTCAAAGCTCGGCGGGTAACGGTACTGGTAGCTCATGTGGGTACCCAGCAGGTGCACCACGATGAGCTTGCGTTCGGCAGGGTCGGCCATGGCCTTGGAAAACGGCGCCAGCACATCGCCGTCGTATTGGCGGGCGTTCTGGTTGCGGTTGTTGTTCAAGTACACCTGTTCGTCGGCCTGTTCGGAAAAGGTCGTGAGCATGGTGTTGCGCTTGGTCATGGTCTGCTGGTTGGTAATCCAGAAAGTCTTGTAGCCGGCCTGCTTCATCATGCTGACAATCGACGGCGTCTTGAGGTACAGGTCCGGGTTTTCTTCGTCGGCGAAGGTCAGCACCTGTTGCAGCGCTTCGATGGTGTAGGGGCGCGGGGTGATGACGTTGTCGAACACCGCCAGTTGGTCACGCAGCTTGTCCAGTTCCGGGGTGGTATTGCGCGGGTAGCCGTAGAGGCTCATGCGCTGGCGGTTGGTGGATTCGCCGATGACCAATACTAGGGTGGAAGGCTGGCCGGCCATGGCGTCCTTGAAGTTTTTCAAGGGCGGGATCTGGCTGGCGCTGGTCAGCATGCCTTGCATGTTGTCCAGCTGTTCGGTGTAGCGATGGTAGGCGACGATCATCTGCCAAGGCACGGCGGGTTCGACGCGGGTTTCGAAACGCTCGATCGCCAGCTCCATGGTTTCGCTCGTGGCGATCTGCTTGACCAGTGGGTAGCCCACGACGGCCAATACGATGGCGATCGCCGCCAGGATCGACTGGCCGCGAGGCAGGTAGACCGGGCGCAGGCGTGTCCAAAGCAGGATGGCAACCGCGGTGTGGGCCAAGAAGGCCAGCACAATCCACCAGGCAAAGTATTGGGTGGCATATTCGCCAGCTTCAGAGATGTTCGACTCGAACATGATGAAGATGACGCTCTGGGAGAATTCCTGCTGGTAAATGAAGAAGTAACCCAGGCTTGCCATGGAGCAGGCCCACAACACGACACCGATCAAGGCCGCCAGCAGGCGCGTTCGACGCGGGAACAGCAACATGGGCGCCAGCCACAACGCACTCATAAAGAAGGCTTGGCGGAAGCCACTGAAGCCAGAAGTGCCGGTCAGTTGAATGAGCAGTTGGGTAATACCCGAGAAGTACCAGAAAAACAGGAACAGCCAACCCAGGCCAGCCCAATCAAAACCTTTCGCAGTCGTCGTGCTGCGTTTGAACATCGCCATCCAGCGCCCCATCAGAAAATAATTGTTGCGCATCGGCGCATGACATCGGGCCGCTCAGAAAGTGAGCGGCATAGCGGGGCGGCAGTATCAGGATAGAAATGTGAAAACTTCGTGAGTTTTCTGTAGGTATTATCTTGCAGCGCTATTCGGGACAGGGGTCAGCAGAGGGCAGGCTTGGCGCCGGGCGGCTGATCCAACTGGGCTTGAAGGTGTGAACGCAGGCGCAGGACCTCCTGCTGCAACTGATCACGCTCGTCTTTCAATTGGCGCAGTTCATCGCGGCGGATAGTGACGTAGAGGGTCTGTGGTGGGCGGGTCATGGGGGCTGTGCTCATTGCTTACCTCGCAAATGGCCGGTAGATCGCGGTGCCTGCACGCTTGAGTTTGCAGTGTTCGGCAACAGTCGGGAGCAAGTCTGAATTCTTTTTCGAGGCAAGGGAACTTTTTTATTTTTGGCGGTCGTGTGACTTTTTCAGCGGTGATGGTGAAACGATGGCGACTTTTTTGTCATGAAACTACACGGATCTGCTCTGGACTAACCCTCATTAGCCTCATTGCGCTATAAACTATGCCACACATTTATTTAGTAGTTAGGAGCATCAGCACATGCAACTGGGGATTATCGGACTAGGCCGCATGGGCGGTAACATTGCGCGGCGCCTGATGCTCAATGGGCATACCACCGTTGTATACGACCGTAACGAAGCCTTCGTCAAAGGCTTGAGCGAAGAGGGCGCCACTGGCGTCAGCGACTTGAAAGCCCTGGTGGCCGGCCTGCAAAAGCCTCGTGCCGTCTGGGTCATGTTGCCGGCGGGCGCTCCCACCGAAGACACCATCACTGAACTGAGCGGGTTGCTGGAAAGCGGTGACGTGATCATCGATGGCGGCAACACCCTGTACAAAGATGATATCCGTCGTGCCAAGGCCCTGTCGGAAAAGGGCCTGCACTATGTCGATGTCGGCACCTCCGGCGGTGTCTGGGGGCTGGAGCGTGGCTACTGCATGATGATCGGTGGCGACACCGAGACCGTACAACGCCTCGACCCGATCTTTAAAAGCCTGGCGCCGGGCCTGGGTAATATCCCGCGCACCAAGGACCGCTCCGCCAGCGCCGACACGCGTGCCGAGCAAGGCTATATCCATGCCGGCCCTGCGGGCTCCGGGCACTTCGTCAAGATGATCCACAACGGCATCGAGTACGGGATGATGCAGGCATTCGCCGAAGGTTTTGACATCCTCAAGACCAAGAACTCGGAAAACTTGCCGGAACATGAACGCTTCGACCTCAACGTGGCCGACATCGCCGAAGTCTGGCGCCGTGGCAGTGTGGTGTCGTCCTGGTTGCTGGACCTGACCGCCGACGCCCTGGCTACCGACCCGAAACTCGACGGCTACTCCGGTTCCGTGGCAGACAGTGGTGAAGGCCGCTGGACCATCGAAGCCGCCATGGAGCAAGCCGTGCCGGTTCCGGTGTTGTCGACCTCGTTGTTCGCGCGTTTCCGCTCCCGCCAGCAGAGCACCTACGGTGACAAAATGCTGTCTGCCATGCGCTTCGGCTTTGGCGGCCATGTGGAGACTTCCAAAAAATGACCGCCAACGGCAAGAAACACAAGGCCGAACCCGCACCCCCCACGACCCTGTTTCTATTTGGCGCCCATGGCGACCTGGTCAAGCGCCTGCTCATGCCGGCGCTGTACAACCTCAGCCGTGACGGATTGCTGGGCGATGGCTTGCGCATTGTGGGCGTTGATCACAACGCCATCAGCGACGCTGACTTTGCCAAGAAACTCGAAGACTTCATTCGTACCGAGGCTGCCAGCAAGGTCCGGGGCAACGCTGAAAATGCCCTTGACCCCACACTGTGGGCGCAGTTGGCCAAGGGGATCAGCTACGTCGAGGGTGACTTCCTCGACGACAGCACCTATGCCGATATCGGCAAGAAGATCGCCGACAGCGGCACCGGCAACGCGGTGTTCTACCTGGCCACTGCACCGCGCTTCTTCAGTGAAGTGGTGCAGCGCCTGGGCAGTGCCGGGTTGCTTGAAGAGACGGATGAAGGCTTTCGCCGTGTGGTCATCGAGAAGCCATTCGGCTCGGACCTGGCCACCGCCGAGGCGTTGAACGCCTGCCTGCTCAAGGTGATGAGCGAGAAGCAGATCTATCGCATCGACCATTACCTGGGCAAGGAAACGGTGCAGAACATTCTGATCAGCCGTTTCTCCAACGTGCTGTTCGAAGCGTTCTGGAACAACCACTACATCGACCACGTGCAAATCACCGCCGCCGAAACCGTGGGCGTGGAAACACGGGGCAACTTTTTCGAAAAAACCGGTACGTTGCGGGACATGGTCCCCAACCACCTGTTCCAGTTGCTGGCGATGGTGGCCATGGAACCACCGGCCGCGTTCGGCGCCGATGCGGTGCGGGGCGAGAAGGCCAAGGTCGTCGGTGCCATCCGCCCCTGGTCGCTGGAGGATGCCCGGGCCAATTCCGTACGCGGTCAGTACACCGCCGGCGAGATCGGCGGCAAGTCGCTCCCCGGCTACCGCGAAGAGGCCAACGTGGCGCCCGACAGCAGCACCGAGACATTCGTTGCGCTCAAGGTGATGATCGATAACTGGCGCTGGGTCGGTGTGCCGTTCTACCTGCGTACCGGCAAGCGCATGAGCATTCGCGACACGGAGATCGTGATTTGCTTCAAGCACGCGCCCTATGCGCAGTTCCGTGATACCGACGTTGATGAGCTCAAGCCCACTTACCTGAAAATCCAGATCCAGCCGAACGAAGGCATGTGGTTCGACCTGCTGGCCAAGAAGCCAGGGCCGACCCTGGAGATGGCCAATATCGAGTTGGGGTTTGACTACAAGGACTTCTTCGAAATGCAGCCATCGACGGGTTACGAAACCCTGATCTACGACTGCATGACCGGCGACCAGACCCTGTTCCAGCGTGCCGACAACATCGAGAACGGTTGGCGCGCCGTGCAGCCGTTCCTCGATGCGTGGAAAGAGGACGACACAATCCAAGCTTACAAGGCCGGTGAAGATGGCCCTGCGGCGGCGGACGCGTTACTGGCCCGTGATGGGCGCGCCTGGCACAGCCTCGGATGAGTGACGCTACGATTCATCCCATCCGACTGGTGCTCAGCGATGTGGACGGGACGTTGTTGCATCCCGACCATAGCCTCAGCCAGCGCACCGCCGATGCGATTCGCGCGTTGCGTGAAGCCGGGGTATTTTTCAGCCTGGCCAGCGGGCGTCCGCCCAAGGCCATGCTGCATCTGATCGAAACGTTGGGCATCGATGTACCCGTCGCCGGCTTTAACGGTGGCACGCTGATCAATCCGGATGGCAGCATCCTGATTGCCCATTACCTACCGGCGCAAGCGGCGCGGGTGGCGTTGGCGCTGTTTTCAGCCGAGCCGGACGTGGAAGTGTGGGTATTTGCCGACGGGGACTGGTTGCGCCGTGATCCATCCGGGCCAATGGTGCAGCGTGAAGCCGATGGCTTGGGCTATGGGCCGGTGGTGGTAGAGAGTTTCGAGCCCTACCTGGACCGGGTCGACAAGATCGTCGCCGCCAGTCACAACACACCATTGCTGGTGGAGCTGGAAGCGCAATTGCAGCCCAAGGTGGAGGGGTTGGCCCATGTGTCGCGCTCACAGCCGGTGTACCTGGATGTGACGGCGATGCTCGCCAACAAGGGGGATGCCCTCAAGACCCTGGCCGCGCACCTTGGCGTGCCCATGGAGCAGGCAGCGGCTATCGGTGATGGCGGCAATGATCCGGCGATGTTTCACGTGGCCGGGTTGTCGATTGCAATGGGGCAGGCGGAAGAAACCGTCAAGCGCCAGGCCAGTGTGGTCACGGGCACCAATATCGACGATGGCGCCGCGCAAGCGTTTGAACGGCTTATTCTTGCGGCGCCATAAACGTCTAGTGTTCTGACACTGAACTTACGCTCGTTCTCTTGCTGTCATGCAATGAATGAGCGCACGTTGTGGTGTGGCGTTACTTCGGCATTGCCCAGGATTGCAACTGGTGGCCGTTTTTATCGAGTTCGTCGCGAGCCTGCAACAGCAAGTTTTCTAACTGCGCCGGGTCGGTATACGCACTCGAAGACAGTTGTTTGCTGCCAATACGGGTATTGGTACGGTCGATGACGCTCAGGCTGAGGGCGCCATTGCCATCGTGCCAAGCCACGCACTGGAAGGGCTGGAAAGCACGGTCTGCGATCAAAAGGGCTTCGTTGATGCGGAGCGGGGCGTTCATGGGGTTTCTCTCTAAATGCCCATTCAAGTGAAGTGCCGTCGGTTGGGCTGACCGTGCGGCGAGTTACTTGTACTGATGCACGATGGCCGGGTACGGGTCACATGTTAGAACACGAATTTTCAACTTTCCGTGATGAGGATCATCTAAGCGGCTGTTTTGAAAGCTGAATGAAGGTTTCGACGGTCGACAACTTTTTTGTGCCGCGCTGCGGGTAAATGGCTTTTTGCCCACACTTATAGCGAAATGGTACAAGGTGGGCGTCAAGACCTTGCTAGGGTTAGCATCAGCCGCCACAAACTGTTGTTTCTAAATAACTTTAACAATTCTGGCGCCAAGGAACAGTCATGGTTGTGACACCTGTCCAACGCCGCCTGCTGGTGGTTGACCCCTGTGATGACTGCCACGGGTTGTTGCCCGGGCTGCGGACGGCAGGATGGGAAGTGGACAGCTGTGCGTTGGAAGCGGTGGGCGACAGGTCTTGCGATGTGGGCCTGCTGCGTTTGCAGCCCTACCACCTGGAACGTCCCGAAGCCGTCAAGGAGTTGATTGGCCGCAGCGGTACCGAGTGGATCGCCGTCCTTAGCCAGGATGTATTACGCCTGCAGAACGTGGGTGACTTTGTCTGCGAATGGTTCTTTGACTTCCACACCCTGCCATTTGATGTGTCCCGGGTCCAAGTGACCTTGGGGCGTGCGTTTGGTATGGCGCGCTTGCGCGGCAAGGGCCACGCGCCGGTGGATGAGCCCCATGAGTTATTGGGCGACAGCCGGCCGATTCGTGAACTGCGCAAATTATTGTCGAAGCTGGCCCCCACCGAGTCTCCGGTGTTGATTCGGGGTGACAGTGGCACCGGTAAAGAGCTGGTCGCCAAGACTTTGCACCGTCAATCACAACGGCATGGCAAGCCATTTGTCGCGATCAATTGCGGCGCCATCCCTGAACACCTGATCCAATCCGAGCTGTTTGGCCACGAAAAGGGCGCGTTTACCGGCGCTCACCAACGCAAGGTAGGGCGCATCGAAGCGGCCCACGGTGGCACCCTGTTCCTGGATGAAATCGGCGATTTGCCCATGGAGCTGCAAGCCAATCTGTTGCGCTTTCTCCAGGAGAAACACATTGAGCGCGTCGGCGGCAGCCAGCCCATCCCGGTGGATGTACGGGTGTTGGCGGCAACCCACGTTGACCTGGAAGCCGCGGTCGAGAGGGGCTCTTTTCGCGAAGACCTGTATTATCGCTTGAACGTCCTGCAAGTGGTGACCGCACCCTTGCGCGAGCGCCATGGCGATGTGGCCATGCTGGCCAACCACTTTTCGCGTTTCTACAGCCAGGAAACCGGTCGCCGCCCGCGCAGTTTCAGCGAGGGTGCGTTGGTGGCAATGGGGCAACACCCATGGCCGGGGAATGTGCGTGAGCTGGCCAACCGTGTGCGTCGCGGCCTGGTGTTGGCCGAGGGGCGTCAGATCGAAGCCGTTGATCTGGGTTTACAGGGGGAGCAGGCAATTTCACTGCCGATGGCTACACTGGAAGACTACAAGCACCGCGCCGAACGCCAGGCGCTGTGCGATGTGCTCAACCGGCACAGCGACAACCTGAGTGTCGCGGCCCGTGTGCTGGGGGTTTCCCGGCCAACGTTCTACCGGTTGTTGCACAAACACCAGATCCGCTAGGGCGGGTAAACCGAAAAGCCCCGCCACGACCCTTATCGTTGCGGGGCTTTTCCTTGTGTGCCGTTTAGAAGTAGTACGGGAATTTCAGGCTGAAGCTGAACGATGGCGCATCCGGCGTGAGCCCGATTGCCAGGTTGGGTACGATCGTCAGGTTATCGGAAGCCGCAATCGTCATACCCACGTTGAAGTAGCCGGCGTTGGCATCGCTTGAAATCACCGATTGCCAACTGCCGCCATCGGGCTTGAGCTGACTTTTACGTTGCACCAGGTCAGACACCGAGAACGACATGCTCATCTTTTCGTTCAGCGCAAAAGCTACGCCTGCGCCAATCTGGAAGCTGTCACCCAGCTTGACCTTGCCGGGGACTGTCTGGCCGACGGTGGAGCTTATGTCACTGAAGGAGTCTTCCAGGTTGTGGGTGTAGGACAACGAACCGAAAAGCACCGCCGGGTCGAAGGTCTTGACCAGGGAGATGCCGGGCGTAATCGACCAGACACCATTGCCGGTAGGCAGGTTTTCCGGCACGTACAGGTTGGTGTTGGTGGGTGACTGGATCAGCTTGATGCCAAACGGGTCTTCGCCGGTGGGCGCCTTGACCCGCACCGACACCACCGCGTCCGGCAGGCTGACACTCTCATCGAGGAATTTGTAGGCAATGCCGAAGTTGACGTCGCCGATCGTGGGGTTGCGGGTCACTGACTGTTCCGACGTAACGGTGCCGCTGCCGCCGTTGGCCCCGCCGGATTGGTAGGTCGACTCACGGTAAACCACGGGGACGTTCACATCGAACTGCCAGCGATTGTCGAGGTTGTAGCGACCCGTGAGGTCCACGGTCCAGTTATCCGACTTGATCCGGTCCAGGTTGATGTTACCCAGGAAGATCGAGTCCAGCGCCAAAAAGCCGTTCAGGGTCAATTGACGCGCATCATAGCGAGAGTAGGTCACGCCGGTTTCAAAGCTGAACTTGCCGTTGCCGAAGAAGCCGCTGGCCTCGTTATACAAGTTGCTGACACTTTGTGCCGGCGCCGAGTCGTCTTTGAGCGACTGACCATACGAGGCGCCGCCTCCCGCGCCGCCCGAAGCGGCAGCTGCGCCGACGCCCGGTGTGTTGGCGGCGACGGTCGTGCCTCCTTTCTGGAAGTCCGCCGGTGATTTAGCCAAGCGCTTTGGCGCGGGTGTCGCCGGCTGGTCCTCTACTTGTCGTACACGTTGTTCCAGCACCGCCAGTGCTTTTTGTTGTACTTCATAACGCTGCTTGAGCTCCAGTAGCTCTTTTTTCAACGTGTCTATATCGGCGTCCGGCGCGGCATACAGCATCGATGCGGGCAGGAGCGTGCTCAAACAAATTACGGCACGTAACGATAACGATCGGTGCATGAAATAAGCCGTCCCTTTCTTAGGCGTAAGTGTCGTGGCTCAGCGTAGTTCAAGAACCGGGAGTGCGTAGTCCCTTGAGTTGATTCAAGTTGAGGTTTTGCGCAAGATTGTTCAATCCTGGGTGGCCCAGCACTACATTGAGCTGTGTCAGGTTATTGACCAGGTTGCTGCTACCCTGCAAAACGGTACCTTGGAGAACATTGCCGGCACCGATTTTCTGAAGGGTATTACCCTGATTGTTGTTGGCCAGGATCGCCATCTGCATCCCACCGTTCACGAGCGAGACCGTGGCTTGGCCCGCATTGCTGCTACCGGTTACAGACTGGCCCGCGACCAGGGCCTGGCCCGACTGTACGACGTTCGCGGGGGCGAGGCCGTTCTGGCTGACATTGATATCGACGTTGTTGTTGGCGGTGTTGCCATCACCGGCGGCACGCACGCTTTGAGTGACGCCTTGGCCTGTGCCCAGGCCCGAGCCCCCGATGACAGTACCGGTGCCGGTGGTGTGATTTGACGGGCCACTCCCGTTGCTGCCACTGACCTGCACGTAGAACTGCGGCGTGATGGTTGTCGAGTTGATCTGCATGCTGGCTTTGCCGGTGATGTTGTCTCCGGCGGCATTGGTCCAGGTGGTGGTCATCACCAGGCCAAAACTGATGATCCGCCCGGGCATTACAAAGCGCCCGCGCAGGTCGGCCATTTCCGAATCCTTGAGCTCGATTGGCTTGAAGGCCGATGAGGCATAAGCGGGCATTGAGGCTGCCAGGCACAAGACCGTCAGCCAACGGTGAGTGTTCATTGTGTGCTCCTGGAGCGTCCTGCTCCTTATGGCGCTTCTAGAAGAAGTCGCTTTGTATAAAGCCGAAGTCCATTAGTTCACTGTCCCGGACCGGGGCAAATTCATTCAGTTTGTTCTTGGCGGTCAACGGTGTAGGCGGCGTCAGCAGGGCATTGGCTTTGTCGTAACCTTCGCCCAGGATGGCGAACACGATGCCGTTCCAGCCTTTGATGAAGTCATCACGGGTATAACGCTTGTTGCCCAGTACGGAATCGCCGATATAAACCCAGTCTTTGTCGGCGCGCTGCATCACGACGAAGTGTTTGTAGCCGCGAATGTCCAGCAGCACGATCACTGGGATTTTTACCGTGAGCAGCGTGTCGCCATTGATCCGATAGCCCCTGGCGCGCATGCCGATACTTTCCAGGTAGCGCTTCATGTCCAGCATGGAAAAGCCCTGGGTGCGGACCAGATCCTGGTCGGCGTTGACCAGCATGCCTTTGATGACGTGGTCTTCATCCACGTCCTTCCAATAGGCTTGGCGCAGGATGGTCGCCAATGCGGCCGCGCCGCAGCTGAAATCGGTTTTCTGTTCCACCAGGTTGGCGAATTTGCGCTCGCGGATGCTCTCGACCTTCTTGTAGATCACACCGCCACCATTGGGCATGGCAATTGCCATTTGCCCTGCCCAGGTCGGGCCGGCGAGCAGTAACAGGAAGGTGAGGGCGGCGATACGCATGATCGAATGGCCTGTTGGACACTGGAATAAAAAGGGGCCTTGTTGCCAAGGCCCCGATGGATCAGAAGCGCACACCCGAGGAAATCACAGTGGTGTTGCCCTGTTGGTTACCCACGCCAGCAGAAATGTTGGCGCCCAGGTTGCCCGAAGAGCCATTAAGCGAGTTGTTCGCGCTGGCGTTGTTCTGAACAGGCGTAAGGTTGATGCCGTGATGGCCATACGCAACGGCTACGGTGTTCAGGTAGGTATTGTCGACGCTGGTTTGTGTGGTGTTGCTCGAAGCAGTGGCCGAAGCGCCGCTGGCACTGGCAATCGACAGTTGGTTTTTCTGTTGGTTGAAGTTGCCGGAAGTGGCGTTCACGCCCAGGTTGCCGGAGCTACCGTTGGCTGAGTTGTTGAGCGAAGCGTTGTTTTGGGTAGCCACTTGCACGGAGGTGTTGTTGTGGTTGCTTTGGGTAATGGTACCCAGGGCAAACACCGCAGCAGCGTCACCGGCAGCGATGGCGGTCTGGTTGTCTTGCTGGTTGCCGTCACCGGCCGCGATGTTGGCCTGGGCGTTGCCCGAGCTGCCATTCAACGAGTGATTGGCCGAGGCATTGTTCTCGGTGCTCTTGTTGTTCACTGAGTTGTTATTGCTGGTTTGTGCATCGGAGACGGCGGCGGTAACTGCGGTAGGCGCCGGTTGAGGGTGCCAGCCGCCATAACCACCTGCGTTTGCAGCAACAGCCATGAGTGCAGTCAGAGCGAAAACCAGTGGTTTAAGAGCCATTGTAGGTTTCATGGTGTATCTCCTTGCTTCTAATTAGTTGGTTAAGTGTTGGTACGGTCCATCTATCGACTCAGCTCCATCAGTTGAGTCGTACATTCAGGGTGTTAGCCACTCGGTTCCCCACCCCGGCGCTCTGGTTGACCTGAACCACTCCACGGCTGCCGGTGAAGGCCTGGTCGCTGGTAACGACCTGGCGGCTGCCAGTGGTAGGGGTCAATCCTGAGTCGGTTGCAAGCGCAACGTTCTGTTGCGACATGACGCTGTCGTCGATGCTTTGCGGGCCGGCATTCACGCTGACTCGCACGGCATTGATCATCTGGTTCTGAGCACCGGCCGACTGGTTGACGCCCAGTACACCGCTGCCGTTGCTGAATGAGTTGCCCTGGATCGCCACGCCGGCGTTCTGGGCACGGTCGGCAGGCGCGCCGCCGATGGTTTGGCGGATCAGGCCGCCTGCCTGCGCGCTGCCGCCCACGGCGATGGCGCGGCTGTTGACTTGCTGCAGTTGATCGCCGGCGGCTTGGTTGACCGACGCTGCTCCGCTGTATTGGCTGGCGGAGTTATCGATCACTGCGCTGCTGTCGGCCATTGCCGATGAGCAGCCCAGCACCATGAGAAACAGCCAGGAATGTTTCACGTCACTGGCCTCCCATCATGCTGCTGATGTTGTTCAGGGGCGCCATGCCCCGGGAAATCGAGCCGTTGATTTGGCCGGAAAGGCTGCTTGCACCACTGTGCCCGGCAGCGCCGCCTGCACCCAGGCCCACACCGCCACCGTTATTGCTCAAGCCGGGCAAGTTACCGCCAGGCAGGATGGCGCGAGTGATGCTGGAACCGCTGCTGACGTTGGCGAAGTCGCTATCGTTCATTTCGCCGGTGGCACGCAGTATCTGTGGGGAGGCGTTGGCGTTCACGGTAATAGGATTGGGATCGACGCCGGGTGAACGGCCAGCCATGTGACCTTGGACGGTGCGTTGAATCACGATCACACCATCACCTGCCGCGAGCACCGGAAGGCTCACGCTGGTACTGAGTACGCAGCTGATCAGCAGGAGGCTCAGTGAGCCCGGATTATGTGTGTTCACGGCAGTGTTCCTTATTCTTCGCGCTGACCCTAAACAGCGCTGTAAGGAAGAGAGCAGAAGGCGTGCCGCTTTTTATTTGTTATTGATATTCAATGGGTTGTGATTAAAGAGAGGCAAAGTGATGGCCATGTTGTTTCATGCTTGAGACAGTCGCCACACGGCCGGATATGCCGCTCCCACCTGGCGGCTGTCTCATCGATGAAACAGTGCCGATGACAAAACGATGAATCCGCAGCGGGTGGGCGATCCAGCGGCCAGAGGTGTTTCAAAAATGGACACTGTAGGCGCGAGCAGGCCCGCGCCTGGAAGACGGTTCAGGTCTTGGGCGCTTTACGCGGGATGGAGTTGAGGACGGGGTTGCCGTCCTGGTTCTGGGTCAGGTAGACCGGCAAAACCTTGGGCAGGGAGGGGACGAGGTTGTTGACCTCATTGATGTTGTAGATGCCGCCGATACGAATTGCCCCGGTACCGGCGTCCGCGAGCATCACCGGTTTGTTCAGGTAGCGGTTGATCAGCGGCAACGCATCGGCCAGGGCCAGGTTGTCGAGGACCAGTTTGCCTTGGCGCCAGGCCAGCGAGGTGTCCTCGGGATTGGTCGCAGCGATATGCGGTGCGGCGTCACCCAAGTGGTAACTGGCCTGCATGCCCGGGCTCAATGGAACACTGGCGTGCAGCTTGTCGCTGGCCACTTGCACCGAACCTTCGAGCAACATGACCCGCACCTGGTCTTCATATTTCCAGACGTTGAACTGGGTCCCCGTCACGCGAACCTGTCCATCGCCGATGTGCACGATAAACGGGTGATCGCTGTCATGAATGACCTTGAAAAACGCTTCACCCTTTTTCAAGGTGGCCCGGCGTTCGTCCTTGTAATGGCTGTAGACCAACTCGGTCCCCAGGTTCAACTCGACCTGGCTGCCATCGCTGAGGGTGACCTTGCGTAGGCCATTGGCGGCGTCGAAGTGCTCATAGGAACTCGGTAACCAGCCCGCTTCCCAGCCAGTAAAGGCGGCAAGCGGCAAGGCGACGAGGCAGATCGCTGCGGCCACCGCGTACTTTCGCAAGCGGTGACGCGGCTTAAACGCCAGCACCACCGGTGCAGGCTCGCTGCGGGGCAGGTGATCGGCCACGTCCCAGATTTCCAGCATGGCTGCGTATTCAAAGGCATGCAGCGGATGGGCATCGTGCCACTGCGCAAAAGCCTCACGTTCGCCCACCGCGCAATCACTGGCATGCAGGCGCATGCACCAATGCGCGGCGGCGTCGGTGATAGCGTCATATTCGGCTTCTGAAAGGGACTTTTCGCTCATTAACTCATCCTGATTTCCCACATTCTAACCTCCCAAGGCCAATGACGAGAACCGCCATCATGGCGATTGCATCTCAATTGCGAGTCGTTCTTGTTTGGGCTTGTCGGTTGTGCTTGGAAAAGGGCAGGGTAAGCACGTATGACCCATTGGCGGGGGTAACTATTGAGCCCCGGCGCAAGTTGACAGCAGACGCTGTGCGTGGTGTTTAATCAGCGACCTGAATGTCCATTCGTTGCCCCTTCCAATCATAAAAACGGAGCTTCAAATGTCTGCGCAGCCTCCGACAGATGCTACGGCTTCAACCACCATCGGCTTTACCGAGTTGGTGGCCTTGCTACAACAGGTCTTTGTCCGCCACGGCACCTCGCCGGAGGTCGCCGCGATCCTGGCGCACAACTGCGCCAGCGCCGAGCGTGACGGCGCCCATAGCCATGGTGTGTTCCGCATCCCAGGGTACGTGTCGACACTCAACAGCGGCTGGGTCAATGGCAGCGCGTTGCCCGTGGTCGAAGATGTGGCTTCGGGTTTTGTTCGCGTGGATGCCGATAACGGTTTTGCCCAGCCGGCACTGGCGGCCGCACGCCCGCTGTTGGTCGCCAAGGCGCGCAGCGCCGGGATCGCGCTGTTGGCGATTAGAAACTCCCATCACTTCGCTGCGTTGTGGCCGGATGTCGAACCCTTCGCCGAAGAAGGGCTGGTGGCCCTGAGTGTGGTCAACAGCATGACCTGCGTGGTGCCTCACGGCGCCGATCGCCCACTGTTCGGCACCAACCCGATTGCCTTTGCCGCGCCACGCGCCGACGGCTCGCCGATTGTGTTCGACCTGGCCACCAGCGCCATCGCCCATGGCGATGTGCAGATTGCCGCGCGCAAAGGCGAGCGCCTGCCGCCGGGCATGGGCGTCGACAGCTTGGGCCAGCCGACCCAGGACCCCAAGGCCATCCTGGAAGGTGGGGCGCTGTTACCGTTCGGCGGGCACAAGGGCTCGGCGCTGTCGATGATGGTCGAGTTGCTGGCGGCCGCGTTGACCGGTGGCAACTTCTCATTCGAGTTCAATTGGGCGGATCACCCCGGGGCGCGTACGCCTTGGACGGGGCAGTTACTGATCCTGATCGACCCGAGCAAGACCGCCGGGCAAAACTTCGCTGAGCGCAGCCAGGAGCTGGTGCGGCAGATGCATGCGGCAGGGTTGCGGCGGTTGCCGGGGGATCGACGTCATCGCACGCGGGCGAAGTCGTTGGAGACGGGTGTTGAGGTGGATGCACACGCGCTGGATCAGTTGCGCGAATGGGCTCACTGAAGAACAGCGTAGCCGCTGCCGAGCCAGGGCTCGGCGGCGGCTATGCCGTATTAGTTACGGCGGCCGAGCAGCAGGCCGACCACCAGGCCAACGCCTGCGGAAATCGCGACGGTCTGCCACGGGTGGCCACCGATGTAGGTTTCGGTGGCATCCACCACCGGCTTGCTGCGCTCACGCACATTGGACACCGAGTCCAGCGCTTGCTTGAGCTTGATGGCGACCTGTTCGCGCAGGGTCTCACCTTCCTCACCCACCAGGGATGCGCTGCTTTTGAGCAGTTTGTCCGATTCTTCGATCAACGCCGTCAGTTCACTGAAAGCTTGATCCTTGATTTGATCTTCGACAGCTTGGGCGGCAGTTTTGCGGGCCATTGGGTGACTCCTTGCAGGTGAATGTGACAGTGAACAATGGAGTATCGGGCTGCGGCAAAAGTTGCAGTTTTTTTGCCGGAAGGTCACTTGAAGTAAAATCCGAATCTGGAACTTTCGACCTACAGTGTAAGATGTAGCCTATTTGTGCAGCAGGTAATTCAACATGAGCTTCAATCTGGCCAACAAGACCCTCGCCGAACGCGCCGAGCTGGAAGATGAAAAGTCCCGTCTCTACGACCTGTGGCAAACCAACCTGGGCAAAGCCAAGGGCGAAGCCGCCCGTTTGTTCGGCGAGCGTGCCAAGCGCAAAGGCAAGTGGGCCGAGTGGGTGCGTGCGGAGTTGGATGGTATGTCGCCACCGGAGTTTTCCAACATGGTTCGCAGCGAAGTCAACAAGCTGATGGCGGCGGCTAAATAAAGCACGCCACAATCGCCTCGCGTACTTTTAGCAACATCGGATCAAGCTGGGCTTGGGTGCGCCAGCCCAATTCCACCGGGTAGCGCGGCAATGCCAGTGGGCAAGGCAGTACGCGCAGGCCCGTCATCTGGGCGATGGCCTCGGCGGCATGTCCGGGAATGGTCGCCACCGCCCGGCTGCCCTTGAGCAGAAACGGCAGTGCGGCAAAGTGGCTGGTGGAGGCGCACACCTGGCGGCTCAACCCGTGCGCCGCCAAGCCTTCATCGGTAATGCCGATAAACCCACCCGACGACACCAGCACATGGTCGCGCATGACGAATTCCTGCAGGTCGATGCTTTGTTGGCCGGGTGCCAGGCTGTGCGGGTCCACCAGGCAACGATAATCACCGTCCCCCAGCACCTGGCGGCTTAGCCTGCGTTCGGCAAAACCACCGGCCGTGATGGCCAGGTCCAGAGTGCGGTCGAGCAGGGCGGCGGCAACAATCTGGCTGTGGGTCTGGCGAAAGATCACCCGCAGTTGCGGCGCGCGCTGTGCTACTTCGTCCATCAGTCGGCGCCCGTGGGCAATTTCGAAGTCATCGGACAGCCCCAATACCACCGAGCGCCCGTGATAGTGCGGGTTATCCGGATGGACCATGGCCAGGCTCTGCCGGCAGCGTTCCAGTGCTTCGCTGATCACGGGTTTGAGCTGGTTGGCCCGCAAGGTCGGCGCCAAGCCACGACCGGTGCGTATGAACAGTTGATCGCCATACACCTCACGCAAACGCCGCAGGCCGGCACTGATCGCCGACTGGGTAACGCCCAGGCGCAACGCTGCGCGGCTCGCGCTGGACTCGTCATGCAGGGCTTCGAAGGTTTTCAGCAGGTTCAAGTCAACCTGGGCGATATTCATTTGGCTCATATCATTTAGCACTGAGGTGGGCTTTATTCATGATCGAGTCTGGCCAGAGAATGGGCAACCCCCCTTGTTCGGAGTGATCGTGATGCCTATTTCTACCGTTGCAGCTTTGCAGGTTGGTTCATTGCCGGGTGGCAAGGCTGAGACCCTGGCGCAAATCCTGGCTTATGAGGACGAGATCCTGCGCAGCGGTGCGCAACTGGTGGTGATGCCCGAGGCATTGTTGGGCGGTTACCCCAAGGGCGAAAGCTTTGGCACGCAGTTGGGCTATCGCCTGCCCGAGGGCCGTGAAGCCTTTGCGCGGTATGTTGCCAATGCCATCGATGTCCCGGGTGTGGAGACTGAGGCGCTGGCCGGGTTGTCGGCGCGTACCGGTGCCAGCCTGGTGCTCGGCGTGATCGAACGCAGTGGCAGCACGCTGTATTGCACCGTGCTGTATTTCGAACCCTCAGGCGGTTTGGTCGCCAAGCACCGCAAGCTGATGCCCACCGGCACTGAACGGCTGATCTGGGGCAAGGGCGACGGCTCGACCCTGCCGGTGATTGATGCCGCCGTGGGGCGCATCGGCGGTGCGGTGTGCTGGGAAAACATGATGCCGTTGCTGCGTACGGCGATGTACGCCAAAGGCGTAGAGGTATGGTGCGCGCCGACCGTGGACGAGCGCGAGATGTGGCAGGTGAGCATGCGCCATATTGCCCATGAAGGACGTTGCTTCGTGGTCAGTGCCTGCCAGGTGCAGGCATCGCCTGAGGTGTTGGGTGTTGAGGTTGCCAACTGGCCGTCCGATCGCCCGTTGATTGCCGGTGGCAGTGTGATTGTCGGACCCATGGGCGACATTCTGGCGGGGCCGTTGCTGGGGCAGGCGGGGTTGTTGACGGCGCAGATCGATACTGATGACTTGGTGCGGGCCCGCTACGACTATGACGTGGTGGGGCATTACGCACGGCCGGACATTTTTGAACTGACTGTGGACGAGCGCGCCAGGTCGGGCGTTCGCTTTATCACTGACTGAATGCGGTTAAAAAGGTGGGACGGGGGTTGCCGGTCAGTTAAGCGTTAGGGCGGGCAACCGGTAACCTGTGGCGAGGGAGCTTGCTCCCTCGCCACAGTGACAGTGTTCCTTACGGTTACCAAGTGGCGGTATTCGGCAGGTCCAGGGTACCGCGCTCGACAAAACGCATGGTACCGAACAGCCCGCCCGCCAGTTTGCCGCGCAGCACGTAGGGCAGGTTGTTCAGGCTTTGGGTCTGGCTCAGGCCAAGGGTCTGGCGCAACACAGAAAACGCCGAAACGCTGACCGGCACCATCAGCACGGTCTCGGAAAAGCGTGGGATGCTTCCGCCTTGATCGCTGACCCCCGACGCCAATGGTCGGCCATTGACGTCCAGGTCCAGGGCCACGCCGCTGTAGTCGATCGTCGTTTCATTTGGGTTCTGCACCCGCAGCTTCACGGCAAAACGCACTTCCAGGTCCTGGCTTTGCAGCGGCTCGATGCCCACCACCGTGATGTTGACCGGGTCGCGGTCCGGGAACAGCGCACAGGCGCTCAAGGTAAGCAGCAATACCGATAAAACCATGAGCTTGCGCATATGAAAAGGTGCTCCTAGTGCGTGACGTCCGGATCTTGCATGACCTTGAGGGTCGAGGACTCCGGATCGAATTCATCCTCGTGCAGTTCTATGAACTCTTCCGGCAGGAAAATGTTCAGCAGGATTGCACAGAATGCGCCCACGGTGATCGGCGATTCGAAGATGTTGTGCAGCGCCTTGGGCAAATCACGCAGCACTTCCGGCACGGCCGCGACGCCCAGGCCCATGCCTAAGGAAATGGCCACGATCAGCACATTGCGACGGTGCAGGCCCGCTTCGGCGAGGATCTTGATCCCGGCCACGGCCACCGTGCCGAACATGATCAGCGTCGCGCCGCCCAGCACCGGCTTGGGCATCAGTTGCAGCACTGCGCCGATCATCGGGAACAGCCCCAGCAGCACCAGCAGGCCGGCGATGAAGTACGCCACGTAGCGGCTGGCGACGCCCGTCAATTGAATCACGCCATTGTTCTGCGCGAAGGTCACCATCGGCAGGCTGTTGAAGGTCGCGGCCATTGCCGAGTTGAGGCCGTCCGCCAGCAGGCCGGACTTGATGCGTTTGATATACAGCGGGCCCTTGACCGGCTGCTGGGAAATCATCGAATTGGCTGTCAGGTCACCGGCCGCTTCCAGTGGCGAAATCAGGAAGATCACCGCCACCGGGATGAATGCCACCCAGTCGAACGAGAAACCGTACTTGAACGGTACCGGCACACTGATCAGTGGCACCTGGGGCAGGGCGGCCATGTCGACCCGGCCCAACCACCATGCCACGAAGAAACCCAGGCTCAGGCCGATCACGATCGAACCCAGGCGCAGGAACGGGTTGCTGAAACGGTTGAGAACCACAATGGTCAGCAACACCAGCGCCGCCAGGCCCATATTGCCCGCAGCGCCCAGGTCGTTGGCGCCGTAGCCGCCGGCCATGTCGGTGACCGCCACCTTGATCAGCGACAGGCCCATCAACGTAATGATGGTGCCGGTCACCACCGGGGTGATCAGTTTGCGCAGTTTGCCGATGAACTGGCTGAGCGCCACTTCGATAAATGCGGCGAAAAAACAGATACCAAAGATCGTCGAGAGAATTTCATCGGTGCCGCCGCCCCGGGCCTTGACCATGAAGCCGGCGCTGAGAATCACGCTGATAAACGAGAAGCTGGTGCCTTGCAGGCACAACAGCCCTGAACCGATGGGGCCGAACGTGCGCGCCTGCACAAACGTACCCAGGCCCGAGACGAACAGCGCCATGCTGACCAGGTAAGGCACTTCGCTTTCCAGGCCGAGCACACCGCCGACAATCAGGGTCGGCGTGATGATGCCGACGAAACTCGCCAAGACATGCTGCAAGGCGGCAAAAATCGCGGCGGTGAAGTGCGGGCGGTCTTCCAGGCCATAGATCAGGTCGGATTTATAGCGCGGGCGAGGGGCTTGAGCGTCAGGCAAAATATGGGCTCGGCAGGGAAAGGGGGCGCGCAGGATGCCAGAAAGTACCGGCTGTCAGAAGTGTGTAAAAAATTTTCGAAACATCCTGCATTAAAACCATGGGTCGGCCGATAGCCTGGATAGGCCCACGACACCTATTACAACAGTGGTGCCCAAAGGTCAGAGCGGCGCGTTGACGCCGGCTGAACGTGTCGCGGCACGGACGCTCGCCAACACTACTTCTTGAGAGCTTCTCTATGTCCCTTCGTAATCTGAATATCGCCCCTCGCGCTTTTCTCGGTTTTGCGTTCATTGCGTTGCTTGTCATTATCCTCGGGGTGTTTGCGGTTAACCGCATGACACAGATCCGCCAAGCGTCGTTGGACATGGGAACAAATCAGTTACCCAGCGTGAAATACCTCGGCAACCTCACCGAGAACGTGCTGCGGCTGCGCATTCTCTCGTTCCGCATTTTGATCAACCGCGAGCCCGCGTCCCTTGAAGAAGCCAAGACCCGCGTGGCCGTGCTGGTAGACAAGGTCAGGCAGGCCCAGGCCGCCTACGCGGCCACGCCGGCCGGTGGCGAAGAAGCCGCCTTGTACAAAACCTTCGCCGCCACGCTCGACAGTTTTCTCAGCGCACATGCTGAAATGATGGCGTTGTCGCAACAGAACAAAGTCGAGGAGATGCGCACCCTCATCAATACGCGGATCAAGGACGGTACCGACCTGATGGGCGAGCAGTTGAACAAGCTCATCGCCATTAACAGTGCCGACGCCGATCGGGCAGGGCGAGACGCCGAGAGCAGCTATCAGCAGGCCGTCATCGGCATCATTATTGTCGCGATCACAGCTGCCGTGCTGACGGTGCTGCTCGCCTGGCTGCTCACCCGCAGCATCGTTGCACCGCTGCGTAAAGCGGTGGACATGGCGCAAACCATCGCCGGTGGCAACTTGACCACTGTGATTGAGGATGACGGTAAAGACGAGTCGGCGCGCTTGCTCAGTGCACTGTCGGCCATGCAAACCAACCTGCGCCAGACCATCCAGCACATCGCTGGTTCGGCCACGCAATTGGCTTCGGCCGCTGAAGAACTCAGCGCGGTCACCGAAGAAGCCTCGCGTGGCTTGCAACAGCAGAACAACGAAATTGACCAGGCCGCGACGGCTGTCAACGAGATGACCGCGGCAGTCGAGGAGGTGGCGCGCAATGCGGTGTCCACCTCCGAAGCGTCCGGCCAGTCCAACCAGGCGGCACGGGAAGGTCGCGATCGGGTCGTGGAGACCGTGGGCGCTATCCAGACCATGACCCAGGACGTGCAGAATACGTCGGTGTTGATCGAGGGCCTGGCGTCCCAGGGTCGTGACATCGGCAAGGTGTTGGACGTGATCCGCGCGATTGCCGAGCAGACCAACCTACTGGCCCTCAACGCCGCGATTGAAGCCGCCCGCGCCGGTGAGGCCGGGCGGGGCTTTGCGGTGGTCGCCGATGAAGTACGGGCACTGGCCCATCGCACCGCGCAGTCGACCCAGGAAATCGAAAAAATGGTCGCCGGTATCCAGAACGGCACCGGCGAGGCGGTGCAGTCGATGCAGCAAAGCAACGTGCGCACCCAAAACACCCTGGAACTGGCCCGCGCCGCCGGCGTGGCCTTGGAGCAGATCACCCAGTCCATCAGCCTGATCAACGAGCGCAACCTGGTGATTGCCAGCGCTTCGGAAGAACAGGCCCAGGTGTCCCGTGAAGTGGACCGCAACCTGGTCAATATCCGCGACCTGGCGACTCAGTCGGCGGCGGGTGCCAACCAGACCAGCGCAGCCAGCCACGAGCTGTCGCGACTGGCGGTGGACCTGAATGGGATGGTGGCCAGGTTCGTTATCTGACCCGATTTGAACTGCAGTCGAAAGGTGGGGCAAGCCAGCTCCCACCTTTTTACGGTGCAGTGTCAGGCCAATTAAACTGCCTGAAATAGCAACCGCCGCCGGCAAGGCCAGCACCTTCAATACCAGACACACCGCAGATCCAAGTGTGGGAGGGGGCTTGCTCCCGATAGCGGTGGATCAGTCAGCTTATCCTCAGCTGACCCACTGCCATCGGGAGCAAGCCCCCTCCCACCTTTTACGGTGCTGTGTCAGGCCAA
>NZ_JALJFG010000023.1 GCF_023242475.1 Pseudomonas sp. MWU15-20650
TCGTTGCGCGTTAATTAGGGAGAGTCGTGGATGACTGCCGCCGTACCTGCATTGCGCCTTGAAGGCACCATCGGCCTGATCGCACCCGCCGGCCCTGCCGCACTGGATGTTGAAAAGGCAGGGCAATGGATGCGTGCCCGTGGCTATGAGCTGCGGATCTTTCCAGGAGTGTACGAGCGCGACGGCTACCTGGCCGGCAGCGATGATGTGCGCCTGCGTGACCTGCATGCGGCGTTTGCCGACCCCGAGATCGATGCCATCTTCTGCCTGCGTGGTGGTTACGGCTCACCGCGTTTATTGGATCGACTCGATTTCGACCTGATTCGCGCCAATCCCAAACCGTTTGTGGGTTACAGCGATATCACGGCGCTGCACCTTGCCATCAACCGTTACGTCGGTTTCGTGACCTTTCACGGGCCGATGTTCAATGCCGACCTGCTCGGTGACAAGCAGCAGCCCACCGAGTCATCCTTGTTCAGCATGCTGCGGGGCCAACTGAGCACCGGTAGCGTCTTGGCGCACCCGGTGGCTTACCCGTTGACTACGATCGAGCCTGGTATCGCTTGTGGGCGTTTGCTGGGGGGCAACCTGTCGATGATCGCCGCAGTGATGGGCACGCCATACGACATCGATGCCGAAGGCATCATCCTGTTTATCGAAGACGTCAACGAGCCGATCTACCGTATCGACCGTCTGCTGACGCATCTGCGCCTGGCAGGCAAGCTGGCCCAGGTCGCGGGTGTGTTGGTGGGGGATGTGGCAGGGGTGGATAACGCTGTGCTGGAGCGGCTGCTCAAGCAAACCTTCGAGCCTCTGCGCATTCCCGTGTTGTGCGGCTGGCGCAGCGGGCATTGCGATCCGAACCTGACGCTGCCAATGGGCGCAAGGGTGCGCCTGGATGCGGGGGAGCAGCGGGTGGTGTTGGAGCAGGATGTGGTGTTCAAGCCCTGAATTTGTTGGCGTCTGCTGAGCCGCTATCGGGAGCAAGCCCCCTCTCAGATTTGACTGCACGCGCGGTCAAAGTGTGGGAGGGGGCCATAACAGATCTATCAGTTCTGCAGTGACTCGAGCAACTTCACCGTCGGATACCCATCCGCCGGCCACCCCAACGACTGCTGCGCCGCTCGAATCGCCTTGCGCGTGTTGGCGCCGATAATCCCGTCCGGGTTGCCAGCGTCATAACCCTTGGCACTGAGCGCTGTCTGCAGGTCGATACGTTGTGAGCGGCTCAACGGCAGTTCATCTTTTGGCCAGCTTCCCCGAATCACGCCACCGCCAGCAAACCGCTCCGACAGCAGGCCAACGGCCAATGCGTAGGACGATGAGTTGTTGTATTTAAGGATGGCGCGGAAGTTATCCAGCACCAGGAACGCCGGGCCACGGTAGCCGGCCGGCAGCAGCAACGCGGCGGACAGTTGGTCGACGTTGGCCGGCATGCTCGCGCCGGGCGGCAACTGGATACCCAGTTTCAGCCATTCGGCGACGGTCTTGCGGGTGCCACCGTCGGCGAGGGTGTAATCGAAGTTGGCCGGCAGTTGTTTCACTTCCAGGCCCCACGGCTGGCCTCTCTGCCAACCGGAGCTTTGCAGGTAGTGTGCGGTGGAGGCGAGGGCGTCAGCCGGGCTGTTCCAGATGTCACGACGACCATCACCGTCGAAGTCCACGGCATGAGTGTTGTAGGTGGTCGGGATGAACTGGGTCTGGCCCATCGCGCCGGCCCAGGAGCCTTTCATCTGGTCGGCGGAAATATCGCCATGCTGGATGATCTGCAGCGCCGCCAGCAACTGTGCCTGTGCAAATGCAGGGCGACGGCCCTCATAAGCCAGGGTTGCCAGGGAGCGGATCACCGAGTTATTGCCCTGGAACTGGCCAAAGTTGCTTTCCATGCCCCACACCGAGACCAGTGCTTGGCGATCAACGCCATAACGGTCCTCGATGCGTTGCAGGGTATCGGCGTACTTGACCAGCAACGCCTGGCCATTGCGCACGCGCAGCGGCGACAGGGCGCCATCGAGGTATTCCCAAACCGGGCGGGAAAACTCCGGCTGGCTGCGGTCGGCGCGAATCACCGCCATATCAGGGGTGACACCGGCAAAGGCGTTGTCGAAGACGGCAGGTGTGATCCCGGCTTTCAGGGCTTCGGCGCGAAAGCCAGCCATCCATTCGGCAAAGGTCTGGGTAGGTTGGATATCAAGATTGTCCACTGCCAATGGGGCAACCACGGCGGGCGCGACGGCCGGTGCGGTCTGGAGTTTAGGCAGGGGTTGAGCGTCCGCGGCGGTAGGTTTTTCCGCGCAGGCGACGAGCAGAATGAGGCTGGAGGCAGCGATCAAT
The DNA here is from genome assembly GCF_023242475.1 of Pseudomonas sp. MWU15-20650. Classification (GTDB taxonomy): domain Bacteria; phylum Pseudomonadota; class Gammaproteobacteria; order Pseudomonadales; family Pseudomonadaceae; genus Aquipseudomonas. The sequence goes on from NZ_JALJFG010000023.1 coordinate 2,335, forward strand.
TGGCGAAGGTGCCAACGACGAGAAAGACTAGAGGGCATGCACAGGTCCAGGGATTACAAATCAGGTGCAGACCTTATCATGCCAGAGGGGCGCTTGCCTTCAGGCAGCCAGAAAGTAAGAAGCCTCCCAGCTATTAGACTGGAAGGCTTCGCGGCGGTAGCTGCCTTTGCCCTTGCCGGCGCGTTCCTGACGGCTGCGGAACAGTGGCTGGGCGATGATGGATTTGGCCTTGTTGGGGCCATGCTTGGATGGCTTTTTGCTCATGATCGGTTCTCTCGTCGGATGAAGTGGAGCGGGGCAAATCATCGGCCTATGTAACGGCGCTGTAAAGCCTGAGAATTGTAAACACGATCAACGTGTGGGAAGGGGGGCTTGCCCCCTCCCACATTATTCGGCAGGCAACGCCAGGCGCTGGCCAGCCATCAGCAGTGACAAACGGCTCAGGCTCATCCATGGCGAACCCGCCGCCTGGCCCTTGATCTGTGCATCGATGCGCTGCGCTTCCAGCAACAGCTGCGCCCAGCGTTGCGCCGAGTGCCGTTGCAGGGCTTTGCTCATCAAGGGTTTGCGTTTGTCCCACACCGGTGGCCTGGCTTGGCTGAAACATTTGTCCAGTGGAATGCCTTGGCTGTATTGCAGGGCAATGTTCGCCAGTACCCGCAGTTCTCGGGCCAGGGCCCAGAGAATCACCGGCGGCTCCACACCTTCACCGCGCAGCCCTTCGAGCATGCGCAGGGCGTGGGCGGGTTCACCGTTGAGGATCGCGTCTACCAATCCGAACACATCAAAGCGAGCGCTATCGGCCACGGCGCCTTGTACGGTTTCGACGGTGATCTGCCCGTCTTCGGCCATCAGCTTGAGCTTTTCGATCTCCTGGGCGGCGGCAAGCAGGTTGCCCTCGACCCGGGCGGCGATCAGCTCTACGGCATCTTGTGTCGCCGACAGCCCCGACTGCGACAGGCGTTGGCGAATCCATTGCGGCAACTGACTGCTGTCCACTGGCCAGATCTGGATGAACTGGGTTTGCGGGCCCTCTACCAGTGCCTTGCCCCACTTGGTTTTCTGCGCGCTGCCGTCAAGCTTGGGCAGGCTGACCAGCAAAATCGTGTCTTCGGCAGGTCGCGAGCAGTATTCCATCAAGGCTGCCGCCCCCTTGTCGCCGGGCTTGCCCGACGGCAGGCGCAGTTCCAACAGGCGTTTTTCGGCAAACAGCGACATGCTCGCACCGGCTTGCAACAGCGTGCCCCAGTCGAAACTGGCGTCGGCGCTGAAAACCTGGCGTTCATCGAAACCTTGCTGGCGCGCAGCCGTGCGAATGGCGTCGGCCGCCTCCTGGCAAAGCAACGGGTCATCGCCGCTGACAATGTAGACAGGCGCGAGGCCACCTTGCAGGTGTTTGGCGAGTTGGGCGGGGGCGAGTTTCATAGGCGGGTCGAACGGGGCGCCAGGGGCGCCCCGTCTGGCTTACTCGGCAGGGACTTCAACAGGCGATTGTTTCGGCGTGTTGTTTTCATACTCCTGCGCCGCTTTCAGGGCATCGGCGTCAGCCTTGGCCTTGTTGTCGGCGGTTTGTTGCAGGGCGGCCAGTTTTTCCGGCGTCAGCTGCTGCAGGCGCACCATCAAGCGCTGGATCAGCTCACGACGCATTTCCTTGCGAACCTGGATGGACTCCGAATCCGAACCCACCAGGTTGTTGCCATCGTGGCTCACGATCTTTTGGACCTGGATCTTGTCGCCCATCAATGGCAAATGGTCACGGCCTTGCATTTCGAAGTTGAGCGCGGTGTTCAACTCGATATCGGACGCGCGGCCGGCGCTGGCGTAGCTGATATTACGCTGGGTTTCTTTCTCGTCCACCAGCACCAGCTTGTAGGTCGCGCCGGTGTAGACGTGCACGCCGCTGTTTTCCAGGGTCTGGCGCAGCTGGGTCACGGTATCGCCATAGGCGTCACGGGCGCTGACGTCGAGCTCTTTGAGCGCCAGTTCATTGGTGCCGGTACCGCGCAGCTGGAAGCCGCAAGCGCTTAACAGCACAGCAAGGCCCATAACCAGCAGATTGCGTTTGATCATTTTGTTGCTCCCCTTGAAACCATGCGGGCCTTATCGAGGCCCTAAAGGTTTAGTTCGACGCAGGGCTCGAGCCCTGCGCCCAATCCGATTAGCTCGCGACGATGTTGACCAGTTTACCGGGCACCACGATCACTTTGCGGATCGTCAAGCCTTCGGTAAAGCGCAGCACGTTCTCGTTGATACGGGCCGCCGCTTCGACCTCTTCACGGCTGGCGCTGGCCGGCATGTCGATCTGGCCGCGCAGTTTGCCGTTGACCTGGATCACCAGTTGCAATGTGTCCTGTACCAGGGCGCTGTCATCCTGAACCGGCCAGCGGGCATTAATGACCGCACCGCTGTGGCCCAAGCGGCTCCACAGCTCGTGGCTGATGTGCGGCGTGATCGGAGCCAGCAACAGGGTCACCGTCTCCAGGCCTTCCTGGATCAGGGCACGGTCTTGCTCGGTGGCCTGCGGTGCTTTTTCCAGAACGTTCATCAGCGTCATCACTTGAGCGATCGCGGTGTTGAACTTGTGGTTCTGCCCTACGTCCTGGCCGGCTTGGCGGATGGCCAGGTGGGTGCTGCGGCGAATGGCTTTTTGCTCGTCGTTCAAGGCCGCGACGTCCAGCTTGCCCGGCAAGCCCTGGCTGACATGGGCATGCGCCAGGCGCCAGACACGCTTGAGGAAGCGGTGCGAACCTTCGACACCCGCGTCGGACCATTCCGCGCTCATGTCAGGCGGCGAAGCGAACATCATGAACAGGCGGCAGGTATCGGCACCGAACTGGTCGATCATCGATTGAGGGTCGACGCCGTTGTTCTTCGACTTGGCCATCTTCTCGGTGCCACCGATTTCCACCGGCAGGCCGTCGGATTTCAGTTTGGCGCTGATGACCTTGGCTTTGCTGTCGCGCTCGAGCTCAACGTCGGCTGGGTTGAACCAGGTATAGGCGCCATTGGCCTCGCGGCGATAATACGTGTCGGCGATGACCATGCCCTGGGTCAGCAGGTTCTTGAACGGCTCATCGGAACTCACCAGGCCCTCGTCGCGCATCAGCTTGTGGAAGAAGCGCGCATACAGCAGGTGAAGGATGGCGTGCTCGATACCGCCGATGTACTGGTCCACCGGCAACCAGTGGTCGGCCGCGGATTTCTCGACCAGGCCACCTTCATAGTGTGGCGAGGCGTAACGGGCGTAGTACCACGAGGACTCGACGAAGGTGTCCATGGTGTCGGTTTCACGCTTGGCCGGAGCACCGCATTTCGGGCAGCTGCAGGTGTAGAACTCGGGCATGCGGGCCAATGGCGAACCGGCGCCGTCCGGGACGACATCTTCCGGCAGTACGACGGGCAGCTGCTCTTCCGGCACCGGTACGTCACCGCAGGTGTCGCAGTGGATGATCGGGATCGGGCAGCCCCAGTAACGCTGGCGGCTGATGCCCCAGTCGCGCAGGCGGAACTGGGTGCGTGAGGCACCGAGGTTTTTCTTGATCAGGGCAACTTCGATGGCGTCGAAGGCGCCCTGGAAGTCGAGGCCGTCGAACTCGCCGGAGTTGATCAACTCACCGTGCTCGCCGTAGGCGTCTTGCCACGGGGCCGGGTTGGTGTCGCCCGAGCGGGTGCGTACCACGGATTTGATCGGCAGGCTGTACTTGGTGGCGAATTCAAAATCGCGCTCGTCGTGCGCCGGTACAGCCATGACTGCGCCGTCGCCGTAGTGCATCAGCACGTAGTTGGCGACCCATACCGGCAGTTTCTCGCCGGTCAGTGGGTGCTCGACGAACAGGCCGGTCGGCAGGCCTTTCTTCTCCTGGGTGGCGACGTCGGCTTCAGCCACGCTGCCGCCTTTGCATTCGGCGATGAACGCCGAAAGCTCCGGGTTGTTCTGTGCGGCCTGGGTAGCCAGCGGGTGTTCAGCGGCCACGGCGACATAGGTCGCGCCCATCAGGGTGTCGGGGCGGGTGGTGAAGACTTTGAGTGCGCCCGCTTCGCCAATCGAGTCGACGTTGTACGGGAACTGTACTTCCATGCCCTTGGATTTACCGATCCAGTTGCGCTGCATGGTCTTGACCTGTTCAGGCCAGCCCGGCAGGTCGTCGAGGCTCGACAAGAGTTCATCCGCGTAGGCAGTGATCTTGAAGTAGTACATCGGGATTTCGCGCTTTTCGATCAGCGCGCCGGAACGCCAGCCGCGACCGTCGATGACCTGCTCGTTGGCCAGTACGGTCTGGTCGATCGGGTCCCAGTTCACGGTGCCGCTCTTTTTGTAGATCACCCCTTTTTCGAACAGGCGAGTGAACAGCCATTGTTCCCAGCGGTAGTAGTCCGGCTTGCAGGTGGTCACTTCGCGGGACCAGTCCACCGCCAGGCCCAGGCTGCGCAGCTGGTTCTTCATGTAGGCGATGTTTTCGTAGGTCCACTTGGCGGGCGCTACGTTGTTCTTCATCGCGGCGTTTTCTGCCGGCATGCCGAAGGCGTCCCAACCCATGGGTTGCAGGACGTTCTTGCCGAGCATGCGCTGGTAGCGCGAGATGACGTCGCCGATGGTGTAGTTGCGCACGTGCCCCATGTGTAGCTTGCCGCTGGGGTAAGGGAACATCGATAGGCAGTAGTAAGTCTCCTTGCCTGGCTGTTCACTGACTTCAAAGGACTTTTGCTCGTCCCAGAAGGTTTGGGCGGCATTTTCTATTTCACGGGGCTGATATTGTTCGTGCATGGCTACTTTTGAACTGAATAGGGGTGGCCTAATCCTCTTCGGTGCAATGTTCAGGTTGATCGACACCCAAAAGCGGCGCGTCCGTGCCCAAACCCTGCGGGAAGTGGAGTTACAGGAAGCGCCGTAGCATACATGACCCCACTCTATCGAGGGAAACCCTGATTGCGCAGGCAGGGCCGTCTGTCGCGGCGCCGGGCAGGCGTAGCCACGGGGACTACGCTGTTTATTGGGGAGTGAGTCATATCTTCAATGAGGTGAGGGGATGGTTGAATCGCAGCTGACTTTAACGAAACCGCAGTTATATGAAGGACTGATCGACCGTTTGGGTCGAGCATTGGATGCCGCTAGCACTGCAGGCCGATTGCGTGATGAACGGCCTCTGGAGTTGGAGTTGCGAGGCTTGAGCCAGGCAGAGCTTGAGTTGATCAAGGGCTATCTGGAACTGAATCACCGACGTGCCTCTCGTGGACAGGCTTCCCCGCCGGCCCAGGAGCCCTTGCGTTCGGCCAAGGTCATTTGGCTGAAGGATGTATTTGCCGGTCGCGGCCCTGAAAAACTTCGGGTCGTACGGTGCAAGTGAAGCACAGCGTTATCCGCTAGCCTTCTCGAAATGTGCTGGTAAAGATTGTCGTTAAACCCCGTTGGATCTAGGCTTCGGGCATCTTTGGAGATGCCCGATGCCTTTTCGTTATTTCATTAAACAATTGCTGTTGCCGCCCGGCATTTTTTTGCTGTTGCTGGCGTTTGCCTGGTGGCTTCGCCGCAGTCGCCCGCGCCTGGCCGGGTTCTGTTTTGCCCTGGGCTTGGGAGGGATGTGGCTGATCAGCTTGCCGGTGGTGGTGCAGTGGGGTGCTCACACCCTGGAGACCGAGCCGCCGTTGGCCCGTGAAGACTGGGCAACGCTGGCCCAGCGAGCCGATGCGATTGTGGTGTTGGGTTCTGGGCGTGAGCGCGGCGATCTTGCGTGGGGGACGGACCAGCCCACCGGTATCGGGTTGGAACGTGAGCGTTACGCGGCGCGACTGGCCAAGGCGTCCGGGTTACCGGTGCTGACCACTGGCGGTTTGCACTACGGCACGCCGCCCAGTGAAGCCGAACTGATGGCCGTGTCGATGCAGGACGACTTTGGCGTCACCGTGCGCTGGAAGGAAGAGCGCAGCCGCACGACCTGGGAAAACGCCCAGATGAGCGCCGAGGTGCTATTACCCCAAGGCATCAAGCGTGTAGTGGTGGTGACCCAGGCTTGGCATATGCCGCGTTCGGTCTGGAGCTTTGAGAAAGCCGGCTTCACCGTTGTGCCGGGGCCGGTAGGCTTTTTGGGGGTGGACAACGCCCGTCCGCTGGGCGGCTGGATGCCGGAGTTCAAGTCGGTGTGGCAGAGCGGACAATTGATCAACGAAGCGGTGGGGCAGGTGGGGTATCGGTTGTTTTATCGGTAACACCGCAGGATAAAAATGTGGGAGTGTGTTTTAGAGATCGCGCACGACGCCAAAGCCAATCCAATCCCGCCGGGCAGATCGTGCATGCCTGATGCACGGGATTCCAGTGTGGGAGGGGGCTTGCTCCCGATGGCGGTGGGGCAGTCGCAGAGGTATTGACTGACACTCCCTCATCGGGAGCAAGCCCCCTCCCACATTTTGAGCGAGTGTGTTTTAGAGATCGCGCACGACGCCAAAGCCAATCCAATCCCGCCGGGCAGATCGTGCATGCCTGATGTACGGGATTCCAATGTGGGAGGGGGCTTGCTCCCGATAGCCGTATGTCAGTCAGTACATTTGAGACTGATACGCCGCCATCGGGAGCAAGCCCCCTCCCTCATTTGTTTTGTGTTTGTCCGGTTAGACGGTTTTGGACATCCGGCCAGCCAGCAGCGCCCAGCCAAACAACCCCAGGCACACAATGATCAGCGGCCACGACCGCCATTGCAGGTACGGCGTGAGGTTATGCATCGGCACCACCTCCCCATAGAGGATGCCGCGCTCGAACTGCGGGATCTGCACGGTGATCTGCCCAAACGGGTTGATCAGGCCGGTCACGCCATTGTTAGTGGCGCGGATCATCCAGCGGCCAGCCTCCAGCGCGCGCATTTGCGCCATTTGCAGGTGCTGCAACGGGCCAATGGAGCGGCCGAACCAGGTGTCGTTGCTGATGGTCAGCAGCAGGTCGCTCTGGGCGGACAGGCCGGCGGCGAATTCCGGGTACACCACTTCATAGCAAATGAAGGGGGCAATATGGTAACCCTTGGCCTGCAGCATGGGTTGGTCGGATGGGCCGCGGGCGAAGTCCGACATCGGCAGGTCGAAGAAGGCAATAAGCCCGCGCAGCATGTCTTGCAGCGGTACATATTCGCCAAAGGGCACCAGTTTTTGTTTCAAGTAAGTGCCGTCGCCTTCGCCCAGCACGGTGATGCCATTGAAGTAGCGCTTCTCATGGCGCACTTCCTGGCGAATCGGTACGCCGGTAATCAGTGCGCTGTGCCGGTCGGCGGCAAACTTGCCCATCATGTCCAGGTAGCCTTCGGCGGACTCCTTGAGCACCGGCACTGCGGTTTCCGGCCACACCAGCAAGTCGACGCGCTTGGAACTGAAGCTCATGTCACGGTACAGCGCCAACTGTGCATTGAGCTGTTTGGGGTCCCACTTCATGCTTTGTTCGACGTTGCCCTGGATCGCGGCCACGCTTAGTGGCGCGCCGGAAGGCGAGGTCCAGGCGTGATGCTTGAGGGCCTGGCCGATCGCCCATGGTGCGACCAACAACACCAGGCCCGCGCCGATAAAGCTGTTGCGCTTGCTCGCCAACAGGCGTGGCAGGTTGCACAGCAGTGCGGCGGTCAGGGCCAGGGCGAAGGAAATCAGCCACATGCCGCCCAGCGGCGCGAGGCCGGTCAGCGGGCCGTCGAGTTGGCTGTAGCCGGAATAAAGCCAGGGGAAACCGGTCAGGAACCAGCCACGAAAGGCTTCTTGGCCGACCCATAACGCTGCAAACGTCAGGGCATCGGCCAAGGGCGCTTCATTGCGGCGCAGCCACCGCGCCCATAGCCAGGCGGGCAGGGCGAAGAACCAGGCGATGGCGGCCGTAAACAGCAGCATCAGGAAACCCGCCAGCAGCACCGAAGCGCCGCCGAAGTGGTGGATGCTGTAGTAGATCCAGCTGGTGCCGGCACCAAACAGGCCGAAGCCGAAACACCAGCCACGGCCCAGGGCCTGGCGGGGTGTCAGTTCCCGTAGGCCGATATAGAACAGCCCGACTGCCACCAGCGCAAATGGCCACAGGTCGAACGGCGCCAGCGCCAAGGTAGTGATGGCGCCGGCCACCACGGCCAGCAAGTTACCGGGCCAGCCGGGGCGGGTCAGACGGTACATATCAATCCTTAGCGGGCAATAGGTGTCAAACGGATCAGATGGATACGACGACTATCGGCATTCAGGATACGGAAGCGATACGCGCCGATCTCGGTGGTCTCGTTACGCTTGGGCAAATGCCCGAACGCACTCATCACCAGGCCGCCGACCGTGTCGAACTCATCATCGGAGAATTCGCTGTCGAAGAACTCGTTGAAGTTCTCGATGGGCGTCAGCGCCTTGACCAGGAAATCACCGCTGGGCAGCGGCTTGATGTAGCTGTCTTCTTCGACGTCGTGTTCGTCTTCGATGTCGCCGACGATCTGTTCCAGCACGTCTTCGATGGTCACCAAGCCTGCCACGCCGCCGTATTCGTCGATCACAATAGCCATGTGGTTGTGGTTGGCGCGGAACTCGCGCAGCAGCACATTCAGGCGCTTGGATTCGGGCACGAAGGTGGCCGGGCGCAGCAGATCCTTGATGTTGAAGTTGTCGCCGTTCTCCTTGAGGATCAGCGGCAACAGGTCCTTGGCCAGCAGGACACCCATGACGTCGTCATGGCTTTCACCGATCACCGGGTAGCGCGAGTGCGCCGAGTCGATCACGGCCGGGAGGAATTCCCGTGGGGTCTGGGTCGCCTTGATGCTGATCATCTGCGAACGCGGGACCATGATGTCCCGGACTTGCAGGTCAGCCACCTGGATGGCGCCTTCGACGATGGCCAGCGCTTCGCTGTCCAGCAACTTGTTCTGGTGGGCCTCGCGCAGCAGCTCCAGCAGCTCCTGGCGGTTTTTCGGCTCGTGGGCAAAAGCCTGGGTCAGTTTACCCAGCCATGACTTCTGCCCGTTGCTCGATCGGTCTTCGCTCATAGCGATTACTCTAAATCCTTTGATATGACAGTTGAGTGTTGATCAGTTTTCGTCGTCTGCGTAGGGGTCGCGGTGACCCAATTCTGCAAGCAACGTTCGTTCCAGTGCTTCCATTTCTTCGGCTTCGTCATCGTCTATATGGTCGTAACCCAAGAGATGCAAGCAGCCGTGGATGACCAGATGGGCCCAATGGGCCTCAAGTTCCTTGCCTTGTTCCTTCGCTTCGCGCTCGACCACTTCGACACAGATCACCAGGTCGCCCAGCAAAGGGATATCCAGTAACTCATCCGGTACGTCGGCGGGGAAGGACAGCACGTTGGTCGCGTAATCCTTTTGGCGCCAGGTGTGATTCAGTTCACGGCCTTCGGGCTCGTCTACCAGGCGAATGGTCAGTTCCGAGTCGGCGGTGCGCTGGCGCAGGGCCAGGGCGCACCATTGGCGGAACTGGGCTTCGCTGGGGGCGGGCGCTTCGGTGGCCAGCTGCAGGTCAAGCTCAAGCATCGTGGCGAACGTCCTTGGCCGGTGCGTCGTCGCGATGCTCGAAGCGCTCGTAGGCCTCGACAATGCGCTGTACCAGCGGGTGGCGCACCACGTCCTTGGGCATGAAGTGCGTGAAACTGATGCCCGGCACGTCCTTGAGCACTTCGATCACCTGCGCCAGCCCGGACTTGGTGCCCTTGGGCAGGTCGACCTGGGTGACGTCGCCGGTGATCACGGCGGTGGAGCCAAAGCCGATACGGGTGAGGAACATCTTCATTTGCTCGACGGTGGTGTTCTGGCTTTCGTCGAGGATGATGAAGCTGTTATTGAGCGTACGGCCCCGCATGTAGGCCAGTGGGGCAATCTCGATGACTTGGCGCTCGATCAGCTTGGCCACGTATTCAAAGCCGAGCATCTCATAGAGTGCGTCGTAAAGCGGGCGCAGGTACGGGTCGATCTTCTGGGCCAGGTCGCCGGGCAGGAAGCCGAGTTTCTCGCCGGCCTCGACCGCCGGGCGCACCAGCAGGATGCGCCGCACTTGCTCGCGCTCCAGGGCGTCCACCGCACAGGCCACGGCCAGGTAGGTCTTGCCGGTGCCGGCTGGGCCGATGCCGAAATTGATGTCGTTGCCGAGGATTTCCTTGACGTACTTCTGCTGATTCAAGCCGCGTGGGCGAATCATGCCTTTCTTGGTCCGCAGGGCCACGCTGGCTTCGGCCACCGGGTTATTGGCCAGGTCTTCCACGGCGGATTCCTGCAGGTACAGGTGCACCGTTTCCGGCGACAGCTCACTACCCTTGGTTTCGCGGTAGAGGCGGCGCAGCAGGTTTTCTGCAGACGTGGTGTGCTGGGGTTCACCAATGAGCTCGAACTGATTGCCGCGGTTGCGGATCTCGATGCTCAGGCGTTGTTCGATCAGGCGCAGGTGCTCGTCGAACTGTCCGCACAGGTTGGCGAAACGGCGAGCCTCAAAAGGCTCGAGGAGAAAACGATGGGGTTCTGCTATAGGTGCGTTCAAGGTTGCTTTTAGCCGCCCTTTGGCTGTTGAGGTGAAAGAGAGGATAACGCCAGCCGCCGGTGTGCGAAAGCACTTATATAACCCGAATTCGGCGTAATCCCAGTGTGGGAGGGGGCTTGCTCCCGATAACGGAGTGTCAGGCAGCTTATGTGCTGTAGATGTACCGCTATCGGGAGCAAGCCCCCTCCCACAATGGATCGGTGCTGATCAGGACGTTACGGCAATAACGACCCGCGCAACGAGTGCGGTTGTGCTGCATCGATGTGCACATCGGCGAACTGGCCGATCAGGGTCGGTGTGTCGCAGCGGAAGTTGACGATTCGGTTGTTCTCGGTACGGCCTTGCAGTTCACCCGGGTCCTTTTTCGAGTAGTCGGTCACCAGGATGCGCTGGATCGAGCCGACCATTTGTCGGCTGATCTCGAACCCTTGCTGGTTCAGGCGGTGCTGCAATGCGTTCAAGCGCTCTTTTTTCAGCGCCTCGGGCGTGTCATCCGCCAGGTCGGCGGCTGGGGTGCCCGGGCGTTGGCTGTAGACGAACGAATAAGAGAAGTCGAAACCCACGTCTTCGATCAGCTTCATGGTCTGCTCGAAGTCTTTCTCGGTCTCGCCGGGGAAACCCACGATAAAGTCCGAACTGATGCAAATACCGGGCACTGCCGCGCGCAGTTTGCGCAGCTTGGATTTGTATTCCAGGGCCGTATGGTTGCGCTTCATGGCCGACAGAATGCGGTCCGAACCCGACTGCACGGGCAGATGCAGGTGCTTGACCAGCTCTGGCACTTCGGCGTGGGCCTGGATCAGGCTGTCCGAGAACTCCAGCGGGTGCGAGGTGGTGTAGCGGATGCGCTCGATGCCATCGACGGCGGCGACCACGCGGATCAACTCGGCCAGGTCGGCCAGGCGGCCATCGTGGGTCAGGCCACGGTAGCCGTTGACGTTCTGGCCCAGCAGGGTCACTTCGCGCACACCGTTTTCGGCCAGGTGGATGATTTCCGACAGCACATCATCAAACGGCCGGCTGACTTCTTCGCCACGGGTGTAAGGCACCACGCAGAAGGTGCAGTACTTGCTGCACCCTTCCATCACCGACACATAGGCACTCGGCCCGTCGATGCGTGGCTCGGGCAAATGGTCGAATTTTTCGATTTCCGGGAACGACACGTCCACCTGCGGCAGCTTGGTCATGCGTGCAGCGTCGATCATTTCCGGCAGGCGGTGCAGGGTCTGCGGGCCGAAGACCACGTCGACATACGGCGCGCGGTCGCGGATCGCGGCGCCTTCCTGGCTAGCCACGCAGCCGCCGACGGCGATGACCATCTCCGGGTTGGCCAGTTTCAATTCACGCCAGCGGCCCAGCTGGGAGTACACACGGTCCTGGGCCCGCTCGCGGATCGAGCAGGTATTGAGCAGGATCACGTCGGCATCTTCGGCGCGGGCGGTGACTTCCAGGGCCTGGTGTTCGCCCAGCAGATCGACCATGCGCGAGCTGTCGTACTCGTTCATCTGGCAACCGTGGGTTTCGATGTAAAGCTTCTTGGCCATGGGAATCATCAACTGGTGGTAAAGAACCGCGCATTATAGGGGGCATGCCCATTGGTTCCTAGCGCTGTGCATCGGGTGCCATGCTATAGTTCGCGCCCTCTTTTATATCCCCGATGTGTTGCTCGCCCACCATGACCAAACGTGAAGCTCCAATCTACAAGGTGATTTTCCTTAACCAGGGCCAGGTGTTCGAAATGTACGCCAAGCAGATCTATCAAAGTGATCTGTGGGGCTTCCTGGAAGTGGAAGAGTTCGTCTTTGGCGAGCGCACCCAGTTGGTCGTCGACCCGGGCGAAGAAAAGCTCAAGGCCCAGTTCGAAGGCGTGGTGCGCAGTTTTGTGCCGATGCATTCGATCGTGCGCATCGACGAGGTCGAGCGCCTGGGCACGCCGAAGATCAGCGAAGCCCGTGGCACGAGCAATGTCATGCCGTTTCCGATGCCGATGCCTGAGAAGTGATCTGCAATTAGTTTGTAGGGCGTTTCCGAAACTGCCTTCTCATGGATAGACATTTTGTTTGAAAGATAGCAAATTTTGTTTATTCAGAGAGGGCGCTATGAACACATCAACAATAATAAAGCCTCAAAATTTAAACACTCCTGAATCGCCTCATTAGTTAACGTCGAGTTTCTTATCACGCCGTCATTAACGAACTTATCTGTTCGGGAGTAGCCCTGTGCGCGATCCTCGCTATGACATTCTGTTCGAGCCGGTACAAATAGGCCCGGTCCGTACCCGCAATCGTTTTTATCAAGTACCCCACTGTAATGGCATGGGCCATGTGCATCCCTCGGCCATGGCGCAGATGCGCGGGTTAAAAGCCGAGGGCGGCTGGGGCGTGGTATGCACCGAAGAGTGTGAAATCAGCCCGCTGAGCGAATTTTCTCCGTATATAGAGGCGCGCTTATGGGACGAACGCGACATTCCTGCACTGGCTCGCATGTGTGAGGCGGTCCACCACCACGGTTCGTTGGCCGGCGTCGAGCTGGCATTCAATGGTTACTCTGCGCCGAATCGCTACAGCCGCGAAATTCCCTGGGCACCTTCCAATACGCCGGTGCGCAGTTACGACCCGGTACAGGCCCGTGCCATGAGCCGTGCCGATATCCAGCAATTGCGTGCCCTGCACCGGGCGGCCGCATTGCGTGCGCGGCAGTCGGGTTTTGACATCATCTATGTGTACGCCGGGCATGACTTGAGCCTGCCGTTTCATTTCCTCACGCCCCGTAATAACCGTCGCACCGATGAGTACGGCGGCGTGCTGGAAAATCGCGTGCGTCTGTTGCGCGAATTGATTGAAGACACCCGCGATGCGGTGGGGGATCGCTGCGCCGTGGCGGTACGCCTTGCGGTGGATGAGCAGGTGGCCGGTGGCCTGTGTCGTGAGGGGGAAGGCGCTGAAGTCTTCTCGATGCTGGCGGACTTGCCGGACTTATGGGATGTCAATGTCGCGGATTGGGCCAATGACAGTGTGACGGCGCGCTTTGCCGCCGAAGGGTATCAAGAGGCTTTTCTGTTGGGGTTGAAGGCACTGACCCGCAAGCCCGTGGTGGGCGTTGGGCGCTTTACCTCGCCTGACACCATGGTGTCCTTGGTTCGCCGTGGCGTGTTGGACCTGATTGGCGCGGCCCGTCCTTCGATTGCCGATCCTTTCTTGCCGAAGAAAATTGAGCAAGGTCGCGCGGACGAGATCCGTGAGTGCATTGGCTGCAATGTCTGTGTCAGCGGTGATCACACCAGTACGCCTTTACGCTGTACGCAGAACCCCACCATGGGCGAGGAGTGGCGGCGCGGCTGGCACCCTGAGTCGGTAAAACCTGCGCATCACCCGGGCAGGGCGCTGGTGGTCGGCGCCGGGCCGGCAGGGCTTGAATGTGCGCGGATACTGGGCGCGCGGGGCATGGACGTGGCGCTGGTCGACAGCCAGCGAACGCTCGGCGGGCGCGTGGCACTAGAGTCCCGGCTGCCGGGGCTCGCGAGTTGGGCGCGGGTCATCGACTATCGGCTGGACGCCTTGAGCCGTCTGGCGTCGGTGGAGATTTATCGGGAAAGTCCATTGCAGGCCGAGGATGTGCTGGATTTCGCCGCCGAGCATGTATTCATCGCAACAGGCGCCCATTGGCGGCGGGACGGGTTGGGGCGAGCCTTGCGTCGAGCGCTACCGGGATTGGAGTGCCTGCCCGTCCTGACGCCGGACGATGTAATGGCCGGTGTCGTGCCGCCTTCGCCCGTGCTGTTGTTCGACGACGATCACTATTACATGGGCAGTGTGTTGGCCGAGCGTTTGGTCGCACAGGGGGTGGAGGTGATATTCGTCACCCCGGCGTCGGATGTCGCGGCCTGGACCCATAACACCCTTGAGCAACATCGCATCCAGCGCCGCCTGCTGGAGCTGAACGTCACGATCGTCGCGTCCCATACCCTGGTCCGGGGTATGCCGGAAGGGGTGGTGGCAGGGTGCGTCTATACCGAACGGACACGCTTTCTCCCCGCTGCGTGCTTGTTACTGGTCACTTCCCGAGAGCCCGAGCAGGTGCTGTATCAGGCGTTGACTAACGTCCCCGAACGACTGCACGCGGCCGGCATCGGCACGGTGGCGTTGATCGGCGACTGCGTGGCGCCCGGCACCATTGCCGCAGCTGTGTATTCGGGGCATCGAATAGCACGAGAGTTTGATGCGCCTGAGGGTGAGTTAGTTGTACGTCGAGAAATTCCGTTTATCGAGGTGCAGTAAGTCCCACTGTTTTATCAATAACGAGGAATACAATAATGAAAAAAATAATCCTGATGTTATTCGCCACGTTCTTTTTAAGTGCCCCCCTGTTTGCCAAAGACTATACGGTGATCCGCTTCGCGGCCGACCCCAACTACGCACCGTTTGCCTATAAGGATAAGACGGGCACTTTGACGGGGTTCGAAGTGGATATCGGCAACGCTATCTGCACCCATTTGAATGTTCGCTGCCAATGGGTTGAAAGCGATTTTGACGGGATGATTCCCAGCCTGAATGCCGGCAAGATTGACGCCATTCTGGCCTCAATGACGGTGACTGCCGCACGGCAAAAGGTGATCGATTTCTCCTCGGAGGTGTTTTCCAGCCCCACCGCCATGGTATGGCGCCCCGGCACAGAGCTTTCCAAGGGCATGGCCGTTGGCTATTTGCAGGGCAGTATCCAGGAGGTCTACGCCCGGCAAGTGCTCGCCACGCAGGGCATGAAGGTCGTGGCTTATGCCGATCAGGAGCAGGTCTATGCCGACCTGGTGGCGGGCCGCTTGCACGCCTCACTGCAGGATGCGCAGCAAGCGCAGAGCGGATTTTTGCGCTCAGCCCAAGGAGAGGGTTTTGTCCTGGGGCCGTTGATTGAAAGCGAACTGATGCCATCCAGAAGTGCCATTGGTATCGCCAAGGGCAACGGGGCCTTGAAAGCCCTGCTGGATAAAGGGCTGGCTGCACTGCACGCCGATGGCACCTACGACCGGTTGCAAGAACAGTACTTCCCGGGTGTGAACATGTTCAGCGGCCAATAGTCGCCCTTCAATGGCCTGCGAGGGTGCGAGCATGTTCCCCACCTTTACTCAATTTACCTCTGCCCTGGACGGTTTTGCGCCGCTGTTGTTGCGCGGTGTCTGGGTAACTCTGCAATTGGCGCTGTTGTCGCTGCTGCTGGGGCTGGTCTTCGGCCTGCTCGGTGCCGGTGCCAAGCTTTCCAGGGGCAGGGCTTGGCGTCTTTGCGCGCAGCTCTACACCACGTTGATTCGCGGGGTGCCGGACCTGTTGTTGATGTTATTGATCTTCTACGGGTTGCAAACAGGCTTGAGTCGTCTGACAACCGAACTGGGATGGGCCTACATCGATATCGACCCCTTCAGCGCGGGGGTGCTCACCCTGGGGTTTATCTACGGAGCCTATTTCACTGAGACATTTCGGGGGGCATTGCTCGCTGTGCCCCGGGGGCAGTTCCAAGCCGCCAAAGCCCTTGGCATGACCTTCAGCCAGGGGTTTGTGCACGTGATATTCCCGCAAATGATGCGGTTCGCGCTGCCGGGGTTGGGTAATAACTGGCTGGTCTTGCTCAAGGCCACTGCTTTGGTGTCGATCATCGGCTTGGCGGACTTGGTGAAAGTCGCCCAGGTGGCGGGCAAAAGCAGCCAGCAGTTATTGGCCTTTTTACTGGTGGCGGCGTTGGTCTACCTGCTGCTCAGTAGCGTTTCGAACCTTGTATTGCGCTGGTTGGCGCGCCGCTACGGCGGCGGTGTGCAGGAGTCATGACGATGATCGAGCTGATCCAGGAATATTGGCAGCCATTTATCTATTCTGACGGCCAGCAACTGACCGGCCTGGCCATGACCTTATGGCTGACCAGTGCTTCGCTGTGTCTCGGCCTGCTGTTGGCGCTGCCGCTGTCTATTGCCAGGGCATCTTCTCGGTGTTGGCTGCGTTGGCCGGTGCAAGGTTTTACTTACTTGTTTCGCGGTACGCCGTTGTATATCCAGTTGCTGATCTTCTACACCGGTATCTACAGCATTGCCGCGGTGCGTGAACAACCCTTGCTGGATGGTTTTTTCCGTGAGGCGCTGA
Organism: Pseudomonas sp. MWU15-20650; assembly: GCF_023242475.1. GTDB lineage: Bacteria > Pseudomonadota > Gammaproteobacteria > Pseudomonadales > Pseudomonadaceae > Aquipseudomonas. Next base: position 18,930 of record NZ_JALJFG010000023.1, read on the forward strand.
ACTGCACACTATTGGCGTTCGCCCTGAATACCGGGGCCTACACTACGGAAATACTGGCGGGCGCGATTCGCGCGATGCCCCGCGGTGAAATCGAGGCCGCTCGGTCCCTGGGGTTCGACGGTTGGAAGTTGTATGTCCACCTGATCATGCCCTCGGTCTTGCGTCGCTCATTGCCCTACTACAGCAATGAAGTGATTTTCATGCTGCATTCCACCACGTTGGCGTTCACGGCCACGGTACCGGACATCCTCAAAGTCGCACGGGATGCCAACGCCGCGACCTTCCTGACCTTCCAATCATTCGGCTTCGCGGCACTCCTTTACCTCTGTATTACCTTTGCCCTGGTCGGCCTGTTTCGCCTGGCCGAGCGGCGTTGGCTCCGTTTTCTTGATGCTGGCCGATAGGAGGCTGATATGCAGACGCACGTGCATGAGTTGTTGGCGGTTGTGCCGGGGACGACGCGGCAGATACATAGCTTTCATTACGGCCCGGCCCATGCGGCGAGCAAGGTTTATATCCAGGCGTCCCTGCACGCCGATGAGCTGCCGGGGATGCTGGTTTTATGGCATCTGAAGCAGCGACTGGCACACCTGGAGTCGGTAGGGCTACTGCGATGGCGGGTTGTGCTGGTGCCGGTAGCCAACCCGCTGGGCTTGGAGCAGATATTGATGGATGTGCCGCAGGGGCGTTTCGATAACGACAGTCGGGAGAACTTCAATCGTTTTTTCCTCGACGTCAGCCAGCAGGTTGGCGATCGCGTCCAAGACGTATTGGCCGATGACCCTGCTAACAACCTGCAACTGATTCGCTCGACCCTGCTGCAAACGCTGGCCGGCCAGGTTCCGGCGACGCAGCTGCAATCCCTGCGGTTGATCTTGCAAACGCTGGCCTGTGACGCCGATATGGTGCTGGACCTCCATTGTGATTTCGAGGCCGTGCAACACCTGTACCTTTCGCCGGACTATTGGCCACAGGTAGAACCTTTGGCGCGCTACTTGGGCGCCAGAGCCTGCTTTTTGGCAAGAGAGGCGGGAGGCCGATCGTTTGATGAGTGCTTTACGCTGTTCTGGGCGCAAATGGAATCACGGTTTGCCGGCCGCTTTTCACCGTCGTGCTTCGCGGTGACCGTTGAGTTACGCGGAGTCGCCGATGTGGGGCACGACCTGGCTCGGCGGGACTGTCAGGCGTTGCTTGATTACCTGTCTCACGTCGGCGCCATCGATAGCCTCGCACCGCCTTTGCCACCGTTACTCGCGCCGCCGACTCCGTTGGCAGGTGTGGAGCCAGTCGTGAGTCCGATGGGAGGCTTGATCGTATTTTGTGTGCAGGTGGGTGATTACCTGGAGGCCGGGACAGTTGTCGCCGAGATCATCGACCCCGTGACCGACCGTGTGATGCCGGTGACCTGTGCTCGAGAAGGGCTGCTGTATGTGCGGTCACTGCGGCGCATGGCAACTGCGGGTATGACCATTGCCCATGTCGCGGGCTTGCAGGCGTATCGGCAAGGCTACCTGTTGTCACCCTGAGGGAGGACGGGATCAGGCAGCGGTGAGAACGGCGAGCGCCCATCGGCACTCTGCAGTTCCAGCAGATAGTTGCGGAAGATTTGCCCCAGCACTTGGGTGGCCACTTCCAGTTCATCGCGCTGCATGTGCTCGGCGACTTCGTCGGCGGTGTCCAGCGCGTCTTCGGCGCCGTTGACGGCCGCCATTTTCAGCACGATGTACGCCTGGACGTTATTGGCCGGTACGCCTTCGCCGTGGAAGAACATGTTGCCCAACTGGAACTGCGCCTGGGCGTGGCCTTGCAACGAGGCTTTTTCGAAGTAGCTCAAGGCCAGGTTGAGGTCGCGGGCAGGGTTTTTGCTGTCGTGGTAGTACTCACCCAACTCGTATTGCGCCTGCGCATTCCCGCTCTCGGCCTGTTTCTGGCACGCGCTCAAGGCTTCGGCCTGGCTGTCTGGCTGGGTATTGAGGGTGCAACGACCCATCGCTGGGATTAACAACGAGTTGCCGCCTGCTTGGGCATGTGCCAGCAGCGGCTGAAGGAGCAACAGGCAGCCCAGAACCAGGGTGCGGCCGGTGCGTTTCATGGGAATCGACTTACCTCTGACGGGGCGCGCGGACCCTCGGGGAGTCCAATAAGCGCGCATTATGAAATAAGCAGGCCCCTGCTTACAAAGTCTTTACTCGTTTTTCTGCTGCGTGGGCAGGTTATCTGCCGGATTGCAGAAGAATTCTCTGAAAATGTAGGAAATCTCTGTGGGCAAGGTAGCAAATCTGACGCTGCCCAGGGCAACGCCAGAGGGTTGCCGTCACTTATTTCAGGGCCGCGAAAGCGCGCTCGGCAGCATCCAGGGTCAGTTTCAGCTCGGCTTCGCCATGGGCGATCGACGTAAAGCCAGCCTCAAAAGCACTCGGCGCCAGGTACACGCCACCTTCGAGCATCAGGTGGAAGAAGCGCTTGAACAGGTTGGCATCGCTGCCCATCACATCATCAAAGGTGACGATATCGTCGGCGCCGCTGAAGTACAGGCCGAACATGCCACCGGCTTGGGTCGTGACAAACGGAATGCCGGCCGCATCGGCACGCTGTTGCAGGCCGTCCAGCAGGCGCGTGGTGTAGTCGGTCAGCTCGGCGTGGAAGCCCGGGCGGCTGATCAGGCGCAGGGTGGTCAAGCCGGCCGCCATCGCCAGCGGGTTACCGGACAATGTGCCGGCCTGGTACACCGGGCCCAGCGGTGCAATGTGCTGCATGATTTCGCGTTTGCCGCCAAAGCAGCCCACCGGCATGCCACCGCCGATGATTTTGCCGAAGGTGCTCAGGTCCGGTGTAACGCCGTAGTAAGCCTGGGCGCCACCCAGGGCAACACGGAAGCCGGTCATCACTTCGTCGAAGATCAGCACCACGCCGTGCTTGTCGCACTGCTCGCGCAGACCTTCGAGGAAACCCGGGGCCGGTGGTACGCAGTTCATGTTGCCGGCCACCGGCTCGACGATGATGCACGCCACGTCCTGGCCCACTTCATTGAGCATCTGCTCGACGGCGGCGATGTCGTTGAATGGCAGGGTCAAGGTGTGTTTGGCGAACGCCGCCGGTACGCCGGCCGAGCTCGGTACGCCCTGGGTCAGCAGGCCGGAACCGGCTTTCACCAGCAGGCTGTCGGAGTGGCCGTGGTAGCAGCCTTCGAACTTGATGATGCTGTCGCGGCCAGTGAAACCACGGGCCAGACGGATCGCGCTCATGGTGGCTTCGGTGCCGGAGCTGACCATGCGCACCATTTCCATCGATGGCACGATGCTGCACACCAGGTCAGCCATCTCGGTTTCCATGGCCGTCGGGGCACCGTAGGACAGGCCGTGTTGCAATTGCTGGCGCACCGCGTCCAGCACGTCCGGGTGGCTGTGGCCGAGGATCATCGGGCCCCAGGAGCCAACGTAGTCAACGTAGCGCTTGTCATCTTCGTCGATGACGTAGGCACCTTCGGCGTGCTTGAAGAACAACGGTGTACCGCCCACGCTCTTGAACGCACGCACGGGGGAGTTCACACCGCCGGGGATGTGTTTCTGGGCACTGGCAAACAGCGTTTCGGAACGGGACATGAGCGGGCTCTCTAAACTGAACATTTAAGAAGATCGTTGAAGGCGCGGGCACGGCGCGTGACTTCCTGGGCGCTGTCGGCACCGAACAGGCCGTGCACCACCGCCAGCAGGTCGGCGCCGTGGGCCACCAACGGCTCGGCGTTTTCCAGGGTGATGCCACCGATCACACAGATTGGCAACGGCAAGCGCGCGCGGGCCTGGGCCAGCATCTCGACGGTGGCGGCGGGTGCGCCAGGCTTGGTGTTGGAGTTGAAGAAGCGGCCGAAGGCGACGTAGCTGGCGCCTTCCTTCGCGGCTTGCTCGGCCAGCTCGATCTGGCTGTGGCAGGTGGCGCCGATGATCGCCTTGGAGCCGAGCAACGCACGCGCCGGGGTCAGCGGGCCGTCGGTCTGGCCCAGGTGTACGCCGACGCCGAGCCGCGCGGCCAATTCGGCATCGTCGTTGATAATCAGCTGGGTCTTGTAGCGCGAGCACAGTTCCCGCAGCTTTTCGGCTTCACGCAGGCGGCGCGCGTCGTCGCTGCTTTTGTCACGGTACTGCAACAGGGTCACACCGCCGTCCAACGCCGCCTCGACGTAGGCGAGGAATTTGCCAGCCAGGAGTTGGCTGTCGGTGATGGCGTAAAGGCCACGTAGTTTCATCGGGCAGGTCCCTTGATGTGACAAGCAGGGTTTACGAGCAGAAATCCAACGGCAGCCGGCGTGGCACGAACTGGCCCTGACCGAGTTGTTCGGCGTCACGCAGGGTGCGCCAAGTGTAGTTGAGGGCAGACTGCACGGCGCTGGCCAAGCCTTCGCCCTGGGCGATCCGGCCGGCCAATGCGCTGGCCAGGGTGCACCCCGAGCCGTGATAACTGCCGGGCAACCGTTGGCAGGTATAGGTCTGGCGCGTGCCGTCGCGGCTGTACAGGCGGTTGTGCACTTCGTGTTCGTCGCCATGGCCGCCGGTAATCAGCAGGTGCTTGATATAGGGCAGCAGCTTCTCGGCGCATTCGTCCGCCGTGCCGTTGGGCAATTCGGCCAGGATGCGGGCTTCAGGCAGGTTGGGCGTCGCGATCAGTGACAGCGGCAACAAGCGCTCACGCATCGCATAGCCGACTTCGTCCTTGCCCAGGCTACCGCCGCCGCCGGCGCGCAGCACCGGGTCGCAGACGACGGGCAAGTGCGGGTGCGCCTGCAGCAGTTCGACCACGGTGTCGACCATCGCGGTGGAGCCAAGCATGCCCAGCTTGACCGCTGCGACCTCGGAGTCGCTGAGCACGGCATTGGCCTGGGCCAGTACCCACTCACGGTCGAGCACGCGGAAGTCACTGACATTGACGGTGTTCTGCACAGTCAGTGCGGTGACGGCCGGAGCGGCGTGGCAGCCCTGGGCGAGCAGGGCTTCGATATCTGCCTGCAAGCCGGCGCCACCACTGGGATCATGGCCGGAGAGACAGAGGACAACGGGGCGAGAGCTGTAGATATTCATGGTGCGCGAGCTTACCACCAAACGCTTTTTGCGTGGCCGTCTGGCGATGGTTGAATTTTGCCGCAGTCATGGCGTTTTTTGGGCGGAGAATGGATCGATGAAAGCATGCTGAAAGCACCGTTCTAGAGCCTTTCAAAAATTTATTTCAATGGTGTCCAATGGCCTTTACTGGCTATGCTAGAGTGGTTTCAAACAATTCACTGTATTGCCGGTGTACGTCTACTCAAAAGGAATGGGGGGCTTTTGACATAACCGGACAGGCCACGCTGGGGCTTTATGCGCTATTTGCTGATCTTATTGTTGTGCGGGCTACCGATGCTTGCCGGCGCCGTCGAGTTCAACCAAGACACTCGCAGCCTGCCGTTGGGCCGGGTCATGCAAGTACTGGAAGATCCAACCGACACCCTTACCATCGCCGATGTCAGTTCCCCTGCCTACGCCACCCAATTCAAGACCCATGACAAAGCCACCCTCAACGCCGGCTATTCGCGCTCGGTGTTCTGGCTCAAGATCGACCTGCACTACATCGCCATTGACCCCCATGCACCGCGCACTTGGTTCCTGGAACTGGCTTACCCACCGCTGAATCATCTGGACCTCTACCAGAACGACGGCACCGGCAACTACCTCACCACCCGCACCGGCAGCGCATTGCCTTTTTCCAGCCGCGAGGTGCGCCAGAGCAACTACCTGTTCAAGCTCGACTTCTTGCCTGACCAGCAGCAAACCTTCTACCTGCGCCTGCAAAGCGAAGGCTCGATCCAAGCGCCATTGACGCTCTGGGCAGGCACCGCGTACCTGGAACAGCAACCGTTGCGGTTGTATGTATTGGGTGCGATCTACGGTGTGTTGCTGGGCATGTTGATCTACAACCTGTTCATCTACCTGAGCGTGCGCGACACCAGTTATCTCTATTACATCTTCTATATTGCCTCGTTCGGGCTGTACCAGCTTTCGGTCAATGGCGTGGCCGTGGAGTACTTCTGGCCGAACAACCCGTGGTGGGCGAATGCTGCGGTGCCGTTCCTGATCGGTTCGGCGGCGTTGTTCGGTAGCTTGTTTGCCCGCAGTTTCCTGCACACTTCACAGCACAGTCGCTGGCTCAACCGGATCCTGCTCGCGTTGGCGGCCTGCGGCGGTGTGGTGATGGCACTGGCGCTGTCGACCAGTTACGCCGTGGCCCTGCGCCTGGCCACCGGCTTGGCGCTGGTGTTTACCGTGGCCATCTTCATCGCTGCGATCAAGGCGTGGTATTGCGGCCAGCGCATGGCGCGCTATTTTATCTTCGCCTGGACGGCATTCCTGCTGGGTGGAGTGGTCAACACGCTGATGGTGCTGGGCTACCTGCCCAACGTGTTCCTCACCATGTATGCCAGCCAGCTCGGCTCGGCCATCGAAGTGGCGTTGCTGTCCCTGGCCCTGGCGGACCGCATCAACGGCATGCGCGAACAACAGGCGCAAATCCTCTCCGATGCCAGCCAGAAGCTCGAAGTGCTCAACCAGCAATTGGCGCGCAGTAATCGGCTCAAGGATGAGTTCCTCGCCACCCTGACCCACGAACTGCGCACGCCGATGAACGGTGTGATCGGCTCCCTCGAACTGATGCAAACCGTGCCTCTGGGCGATGACCTGGCGCAGTACCAACAAACCGCTGCGGGTTCGGCACGGGACATGATGCGCATGGTCAACGGCATCCTCACCTTGACCGAGTTGCAGGCCGGTCGCCTGGTCGCCCAGCCGCAGGTATTCAGCTTGCGTGGCGCGCTGGATACCTTGCGCCAGCAGTTCAGCGCCAGCGCCCAGGGCAAGGGCCTGGCCTTTTCCATCGACGTCGCGGACGCACTGCCGGACCGGGTGATTGGCGATGCCGGCAAGCTGACCCAGTGCCTGGACTGCCTTCTGGACAACGCGTTCAAATTTACCCACGAAGGCGTTGTGCGCCTGCGGGTGGTCGGTGTTCCTCAAGCCGATGGCGGATTGCGCTTGAGTTTTATCGTGACCGACACCGGTATCGGCTTCGCCTTTCTCGACGAGGCCACGCTGTACCAGCGTTTCTTCCAACTCGACGGTTCGACGACCCGCGAATACGGTGGCCTGGGCATTGGCTTGGCGATTTGCCGTCAGTTGATCGAGTTGTTGGGTGGGCGCCTGACCCATCATTCGGAGCCGCGCAAGGGCAGCCGCTTTCAACTGGAGCTGGATGTCAGCCCGGTACCGCAGGAGCCCAAGCCGGTCGGCCAGGTGCCCCCTGCGCAACGGGCGCCTCAGGACTGCACGGTGCTGCTGGTGGACGACAACAGCGTGGGCCAGCTGGCGGTGCGTGGCATGCTGCTCAAGCTGGGGTTCAAGGTCAAAACCGTGGGCAACGGCCCGGCCGCACTGGCGGTGTTGCAAGGTGAGACCTTCGAGGCGGTGCTGCTGGACGTACCTGAGGGTGGTTTCTCGTTGTGCTGCCAGATTCGCGCACTGCCCGGCTGCGGTGAATTGCCGGTGATCGCCCTGAGTTCGTCACTCAATGAGCCGGACCGTGAACGGTGCCACGGCATTGGTATGACCGATCGCCTGGCCAAGCCCGTACGTTTCGAAGCCTTGCAGGCGGTGTTGGAGCGACGTGTACTCTGCCCGCTAGAGGGCGAAAGCGCCGAACATTCGGCACGTATGCCACTTTTTTAAGCCGGGAGACGGTGCTTAACTGAAATTCAGGCCCAGATGACACGTGGCCTTTTTCCAGGAGGCCCGTCCATGAACCTGCACGCATTCGCTGAAACCCACGACGTTACCAACCAGCCACCGTCCCTGGACGGCACCAACCTGTACCGTATCGATCTGCCCCTGCAAGAGTGGGCGCGCCGCTTTGGCGCCGGTTGGGCGCAGGCGCGTATCGATGCCTATGGCGCGTTGGCCGGCGGGCCGCTGATGGCGGCCGGGTTCCTGGCGAACCAGAACAAACCGGTGTTCAGCAGCCATGATCGATATGGCCATCGGATCGATCTGGTGGAGTTTCACCCGGCCTACCACGAACTGATGCGCACCGCCGTCGAGCATGGCCTGCCGTCGCTGCCGTGGGCCCATCCACAGCCCGGTGCGCATGTGGCCCGCGCCGCCATGACCTATTTGCATAGCCAGGCCGAAGCCGGCTCCGGTTGCCCGCTGACCATGACCTTTGCCTGCGTGCCGGCCCTGCGCCTGCAACCTGACCTGGCGCAGACCTGGTTGCCGAAAGTCCTCAGCACCGTATACGACCCGCGCAACGTCGGCATCGCCCACAAGGCGGGTGTCACCATCGGCATGGCCATGACCGAGAAACAGGGCGGTACCGATGTGCGTGCCAACACCACGCGCGCATACCCCGTGGGGGCGGGTGGCCCGGGGCAAGCCTATGAACTGGTGGGGCACAAATGGTTCTGCTCGGCGCCGATGTGCGATGGGTTCCTGACCCTGGCCCAGACCGACAAGGGCCTGACCTGTTTCCTGCTGCCTCGGCATCGCCCCGATGACACGCGTAACGAGTTCTATATCCAGCGCCTGAAAAACAAGCTCGGCAACTGCTCCAACGCGTCCAGCGAAGTGGAGTTTCGCGGCGCCCTGGCCTGGATGGTCGGTGAAGAGGGGCGCGGCGTGCCGACCATTATCGAGATGGTCGCCATGACCCGCTTCGATTGCATGGTCGGTTCCAGCGCCTTGATGCGGCAGGCGTTGACCCAGGCCAGTCATCATTGTGCCCATCGCTCGGTCGGTGGTCGTGTGCTCAGCGAGCAGCCGTTGATGCAAAACGTGCTGGCCGACCTGGCCCTGGAAAGCGAAGCCTCGCTGGCGTTAAGCATGCGCATGGGGCGAGCGCTGGACCACCTTGAGAGTGAGCAGGAAGCCAAGTTCGCCCGGCTGGTGACGGCGGTGGGCAAGTATTGGATCTGCAAGCGAGCGCCGGCGATGATCAATGAGGCGGCTGAGTGCATGGGCGGTGCCGGGTATGTCGAGGACAGCATCCTGCCGCGCCTGTACCGTGAGGCGCCGGTGAATTCAACGTGGGAAGGTTCCGGCAATGTGCAATGCCTGGACGTGCTGCGCGCACTGTCGAAAGAGCCCGGGGTGCTGGAGGCGCTGTTTATTGAGCTGGGGACTGGGCATGGCGAGAAGCGACTGGCGCGGCATATCGAGCAATTGAAGTCGGCCTTCATGGATACCCAGGATATTCAGTACCGTGCACGGCAACTGACGGAGGACATTGCCGTGGCCTTGCAGGCCAAGTTGCTGCTGGAAGCGGGGAATGCGGCGGTCAGTGACGGGTTTATTGCCAGCCGCCTGGGTGACGCGTCGGGACGCGTGTATGGCACCTTGCCGCGCGGCGTTGATGTGGACGCTATCGTCGCCCGTTCTACACCCAATGTTGCGGAATAAACACGGTTCAAAAGGCGGGGTGGGGCTTGCTCCCACATTATTGAGCTCATTCCAATTCCACTGTTTCGGTGAAGCCGGGATACAGGCAAGATAAAGGTCTGCAAGTCAGAACACAGGATGCTTACCGTGACCGAAGCTTTTGTTGTCGTTCAAACCGCTGAAGAAGCCGTGGATCGGCTGGCGGCTCTGCATGAGCGTGCCACTGGCGCGCTCAATCAAGCCCTCAAGCAATACCTCAAGGACCGCGTCGAGCCCGACGCCGCACAACGCGCGCTGTTTCGTTACCCGGAGCTGCGCCTGACCTACCACTGCCATGGCGAAGTCCCACAGACCACACGGGCCTATGCCAAGGTGCAGTTGCCGGGCACCTACAGCGTCACGGTCACCCATCCGGCGGCGTTTCGTAAGTATTTGCTGGAGCAACTGGTACCGCTGATGCACGACTTCACCGTGACGGTCGAAGTGGGTGTCAGCCAACAGAACATTCCGTATCCGTACGTGGTGGAGCAGGGCGATGAGTTGGCCGGCTCCGGCGTGACCGCCGCGACCCTGGCCCGTGTATTCCCCAGCACCGATCTGTCCGCTGCCACCGATGGCATTGCCGACGGCCTCTACGATTGGGAAAACACCGACCCGCTGCCCTTGGCGCTGTTCGATGCCGCCCGCGTGGACTTCTCCCTGCGTCGCCTGGTGCACTACACCGGCAGCGACTGGCGTCATGTGCAGCCGTGGATTCTGCTGACCAACTACCACCGCTACGTTGACCAGTTCATCCTGCATGGCCTGGAGCAACTGCGCAGCGACCCGCGTTTTATCCGCATGGTGCTGCCGGGCAATGTGGTGATCGACAAGAGCATGGACCACGGCGAAGCGTCCGCCATTGCCGCAGGCGTGGTCTGGCATCGTTACCAGATGCCGGCCTACCACTTGCAGGCCAGCGACGGCCACGGCGTCACTTTGGTGAACATCGGCGTCGGTCCATCCAACGCGAAGAACATCACTGACCACCTGGCCGTGCTGCGTCCGCATTGCTGGCTGATGATCGGCCACTGTGGCGGCCTGCGCCAATCCCAGACCATCGGTGACTACGTACTGGCTCACGCTTATATGCGTCGCGATGGGATTCTCGACCGTGTGGTGCCGCCGAACATCCCGATCCCGGCCCTGGCCGAAGTGCAGCTGGCCTTGCAGCAAGCTGCGGCCAATGTCACCGGCGAGAAAGGCGAAGAGCTGAAAAAGCGCCTGCGTACCGGCACGGTGCTGACCTACGACGACCGCAATTGGGAACTGCGTTGGGCCCAGGAGCGTCCGCTGATCAACCTGTCCCGCGCCGTGGCCGTGGACATGGAAAGCGGCACCATCGCCGCTCAGGGTTACCGCCTGCGGGTTCCGTACGGCACCTTGTTGTGCGTGTCGGACAAACCGCTGCACAGCGAGATCAAGCTGCCGGGTTCGGCCAACGCGTTCTATGAGCGTGCAGTGAGCCAGCACTTGAAGATCGGCATCGAGGCGGTGGACCTGCTGCGCACCGAGCTCAACTCGTTGCACTCGCGCAAACTGCGCAGCTTCGACGAACCGCCCTTCCGCTAAGCCGTTGGGATGGTCATTTAGCGGTCAGGCCACTAGCATTGTCGGCCCTGACCGTTAGATGTTCCTTTGCCATGTCCCGTCCCACCCGCCCCGATTCGCGCCGCCCAGGCGTGAAACCCCCGTATTCCGCCACGCGTCGCGTCGCCAAGGCGCCACCGGCCGAGCCGAAACTGATCCTGTTCAATAAACCGTTCGACGTACTGACGCAGTTCAGCGACGAAGGCGGGCGCGCGACCCTCAAGGATTTTATCGACATCCCCGGGATCTACCCGGCGGGTCGCCTGGACCGTGACAGCGAGGGCCTGTTGCTGCTGACCAATGATGGCCAATTACAGGCGCGGATTGCCGACCCCAAGCACAAGCTGGCAAAAACCTACTGGGTACAGGTGGAAGGCGAGCCGACCGAAGAACAGCTGCAACGTCTGCGTGACGGTGTGGAGCTCAACGACGGTATGACCTTGCCCGCCGAAGCCCGGCAATTGGACGAGCCTCAATTATGGCCACGCAACCCGCCGGTACGCTTTCGTAAAAGCGTGCCGACCCACTGGTTGGAGCTGGTGATTCGTGAAGGGCGTAACCGCCAGGTACGGCGCATGACCGCCGCGGTGGGCTTGCCGACGTTGCGCCTGGTGCGTGTGCGCATTGGCGATTGGTCGATTGATGGCCTGGATCAAGGCCAATGGAAGGAAGTACCGGCGCGCTTATAACGCGCCGGATTCGATCAGGCCAATCACAACGCTCTTGATGATGAACGCGGCCACGCCCAGGCCCAGCACGAAAAACAGGATGAACGAGCCAAAGCGCCCGGCCTTGGATTTCTTCGCCAGGTCCCAGACGATAAACCCCATGAAGATGATCAGGAGGGTGACCAGGCCGGTCATCATCCATTCTTCGAATAGGGCGGGGTCGATGTTGTTCATGGGGGACTCTTCCGGCAGGGCAGGCGGGCAGTATAAAGCAGGGGCACAGGCGCAGTATTGACCTGGGTCCAAATGTGGGAGGGGGCAAGCCCCAATGCCAGTCAGTTAAGCGCTAGAACGAGCAACCGGTAACCTGTGGCGAGCGGGCTTGTCCCGCGTTGGGGCGCGTAGCGCCCCCAAAGAGGGACGAATGCGGTGTACCCGATACTCCGCAGAGACCGTTTTGGGCTGCTGCGCACCCCAACGCGGGACAAGCCCGCTCGCCACAGTGATCGTGTTCCTTCTTAACTGACTGGCATTGGGGCAAGCCCTCTCCCACATTTGGACCCCAGTGCTCTCAGGTACGCAGGTGAGTCAGCGGGAGTTCGGTGCTGTTCAATACCTGATTGAGCACAAAGCTGGAACGCACGCTGGTCACGCCTTCAATGCGAGTCAGGTGCCCCAGCAGCAGCTTCTGGTAGTGATCCATGTCCGGCACCACCACTTTCAACTGATAGTCGGCATCCATCCCGGTCACCAGGCTGCACTCCAGCACTTGCGGCAGGGTGCGGATGGCCGCCTCGAAATTCTCGAAACGCTCCGGTGTGTGGCGGTCCATGCCGATCAGCACATAGGCCGTAAGGCTCAGGCCAAGCATCTTGCGATCGAGCAAGGCAACCTGGCGAGCGATGTAGCCGTCGTCCTCCAACTGCTTGACCCGGCGTGAGCAGGGCGAAGGCGACAGGCCGATGCGTTCGGCCAACTCCTGGTTGGAGATCCTCGCGTCGCGCTGCAATTCCGCCAAAATACTCAGGTCGTATCGGTCAAGCTTGCTCATCGGGTTGGCCTTTGTCGTAAGTATTGCGGTGAATTATCTATGAAGGGTTAAAAATTGCGCAAGCACTGTTTATTGACGCAATCTTCGCAATCATCTGTCGGTGCTTGGCGGGTATCGTTATCAACAGAATCACCGCCTGGACAACAGTCCACTGCAGCTCGCCCAATCAGGCCCGCTGCGGCCGCCACCCCAGCAGGGTTGAGCCGGCCTCCAGGCTGCACACTGTCCACAAGACGGCGTGAGGTGAGCCAACGTCATAAGCGTTGAGCCAGGACGAAATTCTCAAGGGGCGGCCGACGGGTCGCCCCTTTTCTTTTGCCTGCGAAAATAGTTCTCGTGACTGATAACCTGTCCCCGAACCGGGTGAGGCTTTTCCAGTCTCATACTAAGAGGCCGGACACGCTAGGCCCTAATCCGCAGTGAGGAATAGCATGAAGCGCATCTGGCGTATGGCAGGTGTAGGTTTGCTGATGGTTACCGTCGGCACGCAAGTGATGGCAGACGACCCGCGCTCTGAAGGCGGCGGTCAGCATGAAAGAGGCCCGGAGGGTGGACGGCAAGGTAACGAGCCGCCGCGCCCGCAGAATAACCAGCCACGTCCGCAAAACAACCCACCGCGCCCGGAAAATAATCAGCCTCGGCCACAGAACCAGCATTTTGATCGTGGTGAGCCACAGCAACAGGGTGGCGGGCAATGGCAAGGTCGACCGCAAGGCGCCGAACAGCCCCGGCCGGCGAATAACCTGCCGATTCAGGGGCGCCCGGACACCGTACGGCAAACCCAGGAACCGCGCCAGGGCAACTATCAGGACATCCCGCGTCGCAACGACGGCAACCCGCATTGGCAGCCCGGCAATGGCCCTGGCCCGCGCCCGGGTGGCGGCTTCAACAATGGCCACCCCGATGAGCACCGCTGGCCGGGCCGCCCTTCCGGTCATGGCAATGGCTGGGGCCCCGGCCCGCAATATCGTCCGGGCTATACCGTCGACCGTTTCCCCGACCGCAACTACCGTGTGCCCTATCGTGGCCAGGACTACTTCTTCTCCGGTGGCTACTGGTATCGCCCGCAAGGTCCGCGTTATGTGGTGGTAACGCCACCGTACGGTATTCGCGTGCAATACCTGCCGGATTACGCCCGGGAAGTGTGGGTGGGCAGTGCGCTGTTTTTCCTGGCGGCGGGCGCCTATTACACCTATGAGAGCAGCACCCAGCAGTACGTAGTGGTACAGCCACCGACAGAGGTGCCAACGCCACAGCCTGCACCGCAAGGCAACGGTTATGACGTGATCGCCTACCCTGCCAATGGCCAGTCACCGGCCCAGGTACAGCAGGACGGTTACGACTGTTATCGCTGGGCAGTCCAACAAAGCGGCTTCGACCCGCAGGCCGTCACCTACGCCCCCGCGCCAGCGGTGGTACAAACCTACCGCCAGGCGCAGGGTAACTGCCTGAGCAGTCGTGGTTATCAGGTGCAGTACTAGGTCTTGTTGCCTGTGACCACTTCCCGCGGGTCGGCGTGCACCAGCACTTCGGCACGCGGGTAGGCTTGGTGAATGGCGTCAGCGGCCTGGTCGCTGATGCCGTGGGCCACTGACAGCGTCAATTCCCCCGGCAACTCCAGGTGCAGTTGCACAAACCAGTGGCTGCCGGAAATCCGCGTGCGCAAGTCATGGGCACCCAGCACGCCAGGAACGCTGCGGGCCAATTCCAGCATGTGCTGGCTGACATCCGGCGGCAGTTCCTCATCCATCAACACCGCGAAGCTTTCTCGGGCGATCTGGATCGCACTCCACAAGATATAGGCGGAGATGCCCAGGCCGAACCAGGCATCCACCTGATGGTAGCCAAAGCCTGCCAGGACCAAGGCCACCAGGATGCTGCCGTTGAGCATCAAGTCCGAGCGGTAGTGCAACGAGTCCGCGCGTACGGCGTTGGAGCCGGTTTCGCGGATCACCCGGTGTTGCAGTATCAGCAGGGCCACGGTCATGACCAGGGAAAATACAATCACCCCGATGCTCAGCCAGGGTGCGCCGACAGGTTCCGGGTGTTGCAAGCGCTGATACGCCTGGAAGGCGATCAGCACCGCACTGCCACCGATAAACAGCGCTTGGGCCATGCCCGACAGTGACTCCGCCTTGCCATGCCCGTAACGGTGGTCTTCATCGGCCGGCCGCAGGGCGTAATGCACCGCCAGCAAATTCAACAGCGACGTCACGCCGTCGAGCAGCGAGTCGGTCAACCCGGCGAGCATGCTCACCGAACCACTGAACCACCAGGCGATGGCTTTGGTGATAATCAGCGTACAGGCCACGGCCACCGAGGCGCGGGTGGCCAGGCGCAAAAGCCTTGCGTGTTCTGGACTGCTGGTCATGGGCAGGTCGAGTCCTAAGCGGCGGGTTGCAGGCCGAGGGCGGCGAGTTGTTGCACGCTGCCCTTGAACTGGATCATG
The DNA here is from genome assembly GCF_023242475.1 of Pseudomonas sp. MWU15-20650. Classification (GTDB taxonomy): domain Bacteria; phylum Pseudomonadota; class Gammaproteobacteria; order Pseudomonadales; family Pseudomonadaceae; genus Aquipseudomonas. The sequence continues at coordinate 34,176 of NZ_JALJFG010000023.1, forward strand.
CGCGGGTCATCCAGGGGCAGGGTGCGGCCGGTTTCTTTCTGGATGATGGTTTGCAGCTTGGCCGTATCGACCTTGCCGTCGGCGCCGATGGCTTCGTGCAATTTTTCGGGGGCGACTTGGGCGGTCTTGCCCGGTTCGAAGTAGATCGCACCCGTGGCGAAGTCGACGCCGAACGCGATCAGGCCGGGGATCACGTAGAACAGCAAACCGACCGCATCGAGCACCGCAATGGCCGGGTCGATCTTGCCGTCGATCTGGCCGCGGCGGTCGGGGTAGAAAATCGAACCGCAGGCGGTGAGTTGGCTCAGCAGGGTGACGGCGAGGACACCGCCGATGACACGGGAAGCGATACGCATGGGGGCTCTCCTGAACGGTTGAAAACGCGACTATATAGGAACCGCCATCTACAAACCTCTCCCACGGCGGCGGTGGCAGGAAATCTCCAGGGCCATGCCATCGCCGTCCTACCCATAGAGCACCAAGTGATTTTTTACATTTTGTAATATTTGCTTTAGTTCAGGGCGGTGAGTTAACAGGCCATGAATAGAGCGGTTGCTGGCGGCGGCAATAGTCTTTATGTGCGTGTTTGTTCTCTATTTGCCCGTGCCTGGCAAGAATGTTTATTCCATTTGTTGAATATGTTTAAAAGTATGTTTAATATCTTCGTCGCAAATACTGGCATAACGATATTCCTGGGCAAGCCAGGGGTTTCCCATGGAAGGGCTGAACTGTTTCTATACTATAAAGTTCTGTTTTGATGGCATCGCCGAGAGATTGATCTCTTGTGCGAGCGTGTATGGCAGTGCGTACTTTTTTTGATGGGTGGGTGGCAAGGCTTAGGCTGCTGCGAGGGTGATAGTGGCCGCTTGCAGTCCGTAATAAACACACTAAAAAATCATAAACATATGTTTTGTAAGGCTATTCTTGTTGTGTCTGGCATCGCTTCGTACTTGGCTTTTTTAAATGTACTCTTTGGTGTAGTTAGTATTACTGAACTCCTAAGTTTGTTTTTCTGATGGGGTTCCAGCGGCCTTTTAGTGTTTTTTTGTTTTTGTACTTTTGAGTGTTGTTTGTATTTCTGGTATCGCCAGTTTAGTTAGTGGTGTTGCTGGGTTTCTCAGTTATTAGCGTTGTGTCTGAATGTTTTCAGCGATGGGCTGTGGTGATGCAGCGCGTGCGTGCTGTGCAGGTGCGTGGCTATTAAGTGTCGGCAGTAGCTGCCTGTTTATACAGTGGAGCAATGCACAGATGTTTCTGACTTCTATGGAAAATAACAACAGGGAGTATGAGCGTGAGCAAAGACGAGATGTTGAACAGGTCGATGCCGTTGCTGACCGCAGCAGGCATTGAAACGCTCGCGGGCTGCAGTGTGGTGATCGCCGGCTGCGGTGGGGTGGGGGGCGCCATGGCCTTGACGCTGTGCCGCATGGGCGTACAGACCTTCAGGCTCGCCGACCCCGGTGTTTTCGACCCGCCGGACATGAACCGTCAGTGGGCCGCGACCGGAAGCTCGATGGGGCGTAACAAAGCCTTGGTCTACCGAGAGCTCATCCTCGACCTGAACCCGCTTGCCAAAGTCGAGATCTACGTCGAAGGCGTTACCGACCATAACCAGGCTGAGTTCCTGTCCGGCGCCGATATCATGGTTGACTGTCTGGACGCCAATGTTCCCCACTCGCTACGCGAGTCGCTGCACCGTAAGGCTCGGCAGTTGGGCATTTTCAGCGTGGTCGGTCCCATCATGGGGTTTGGTTGTTTTGCGCTGTGCTCGTCTCCACAGGGCCTGGCTATGGATTACTGGCTCCAGACCCTCAAGGCGGCCAAGGAGCAGGGCACATTGCCGCCGATCTTTGACCAGATCTTCGTGCCGCAGCACATGCAGGCCATCGTAAAAAGCCTGGAGATCGGCAAGGTGCCCACCGTTGCCGTAGGGCCTCTGATTGCGACGTCGTTGCTGGCCACTGAATGCGTGAACTACTTGCTGCACGGTACCACCCCTGGGTTCCGCGCCCCCATCGTGCTGCCGAACGTGATGTTTTTCGACCTGAACCGGATGAATTACAAAGTCATTGATATTTCCGCCCTGGACGCCAGCGCATGAGTGTCGTCGGTGCAGGTTCCGCGTCATTGCGGCGCGACATCCTCGCGCAGGCCGGATTCAACCTGGACCTGGTGCCGGCTGGCTGTGTGGTCGACGATTATCAGACCGACAGCCTGATGAATACCGTGGGCCTCTCGTTTGCCCCGAGCGGTGATGCCGATGAGCACACTGACCTCTGGTTGTCGAAGTGCTTTGCGCAATTGTTCGGGCTGCCCCTGGCCATTCCCGTTGCACAGGGGCGGCTGGCGGAAGCAATGCTCAGCAATGTGCTGGCTGCGCCAGGTGACTGTGTGCCGGGCAGCCTGCCGTTTCCAACCGCCGCCGTGCACTTGGCGCGAAACGGCGCAGTCTCTATGCCCATGCCGTCTGCGCGATCCGAGGCTTGCGAGCCTCTGTTTCTTGGGGACATCGACACCGTAGCCCTGGAGCGCTTCCTTGAAAACAGCGGCCGTGCCAGGGTTCCCTACCTGATGCTGGAGGCTTGCACCAACGCGATTGGTGGGCACCCACTGTCTATTGAAAACCTGCGCGCGGTGCGCTCAGTGGCTGAGCGTTATGGCATTGCGGTCTATCTCGACGCCACCCGGATCTTCAGCAACGCCTATCTGATTGAGCAACGTCATCATGCAGAAAGCGCCAACCGCATTGCGGCCATTGTGCTGGAGCTGTGTGCCTTGGTGGACGGGGTCTGGCTGAGCGCGAGCAAAGAGTTTCCGGTGCCCATTGGTGGCGTTCTGGCTCTGCGCAATCGTCAGGTATTCGAGCAATGCAGGGACCAGGCACTGCTTTTCGGTACTGGCCTCGACGTCACTGCCAAGCACCGGTTGGCAACGGTGATGGCGGATGTGCCGGCGTTGGTTGAACGGGTCGTCGAGCGGGCGCATCGGGTCGAGCGGTTCCAGGCCCTGTTGGAGCCTCACTGCGAGGTGGTCACGCCGGGTTGTGCTCATGCGGTGTTCCTGAAGGCAGCGGCCGTGTCCAGCCACATCGGGCCCGACCAACACCCACACCGTGCCTTCTTGAATCATCTGTATGTGAAGTATGGCGTCAGAGGCGCGCTCAACCCGGGAGCCTCGCAAGAGACGGGCGAAGCGGTGATCCGTTTTGCCGTACCCATTTTGGGCAAGGACGATCACGCCATCGAGTTTGCCGCAGCGAGCATTCGCGCGGCCTTGTCCGAGACGCATGAGTTTATTGCACTTGAGGAAGTCAACCGGCCCGCAGGTTTTAGCGGCGCGTTGTTGGCGACTTATCGACCCGTTGAGAGTATCGGCCTGTGAAACGTTTATTCCTGGGAGCGTGCCTCCTGTTCCCGTCCCTCGTCTTGGCGAGCAACCCGCCGGCTGCAGTCCCCGATCCCAAGGAGGTGATTCTGCGCTCGGAAGAACGCCCCACCGGCAAGGACTCGACCTCGCTGTTGGTGATTACATTGACCGACAAAGAAGGCGTCAGCCGCAAACGCGGGTTTGTCTGGTATCACCTGAGCGGCGAAAAAGGTGCGCTCGACCTGCAAAAATTCTTCTTTCCCAGAAGTATCCGGAACATCGCGACATTTAACGAGGAGGTCAAAGGCTCGGAGGATTTGCAGTACCTCTATCTGCCAGCCGCCAGCCGCGTGCGACGTGTTTCCTCAAAACATCAGACGTGGGTGGGGTCGGATCTGATCTACGAGGACCTGCAGAAGCTGAAGTTGGAGGATTGGGCGTTTCGCTTTGCGCCGTCTTCGGTCCAGGCCCCTGCCGGGGTTTATGTGGTCGATTGCACCGCCAAGCCCTCGTCGAACTCGGCCTACGCCAAGCGCCGCTACTTTATTCGCGACGATGGGACGTACTTTCCGGACCAGATCGACTTCTTCGATGCCAGCGATACGCTGATCAAGCGGGTAGAGCGAGCGCAGGTCAGCGCCTATGGCGATGCCCTGTACGAGCGCTTCGTGAACGTGACCGACTACCGCAATGGGCACCGTACCTCGCTGGAGCGCAAATGGGTTCGGGTCAATACGGGGCTGGATATGCCTACTGTGTCTATCCGCCAGATGGAGCGCAATATCGAGCACTTTGCGCAGCCTTCGGACCTGATGCAATTGGTCAATGCTGAAATGAGCGGGATGTCGGAATGAGCCTGGCGCTTGTCAAGCGACTACTCGGCCCTCTGGCGATAGTGGCCAGTTCCGCCGCCGGCGCTTCGGACGATAACGGCATTCGGGAGACTGCGTTGTGGGGAGGTTATACCACCACCACCGGCTTTCTCGACCTGCGCTCTGCCGTTGGGCTTGGCAGTCGTAATCAAGCGTCGGGCGCGGGTGGGCTCAAGTCAGCGGTCGATACGGGCTATAAAGGCCGGGGCCGCTTCGAGCTGGACCATCAGTGGGAGGCCAATCGTCTCGTGGTCTCCGCGGACCTTGAACTTCAGCGTCAGAAAATGCGCGGAGCTGGCGAGGAGAACGATCAGGCGGCACGCCTCTGGGAAGGCTACCTGGAAGTGGAGACGGATGCCGTGGTGTGGCGTCTCGGGCGGCAGGTCATCCAGTGGGGGGTGGCCGACGAAGTCAGCGTGATCGACAGTTTTACCCCGCAGGATTTTCGCCATTTCCTGGTTCAGTCCAGGTTTGAACGCAAATGGCCGGTGACGGCCGTGAGCGGTAAATATGCCTTGAATGCCAAGGACTTTATCGAGGTCGTCTGGTTACCAAGGTTCAGGGAAGACCTGCTGGCCCGGCCAGGCGATGAATGGAGTTTGTTCGTCGAGAACAACTACGTGCGAGGCCTCGGGCTGCGCGAGCGCTCCTCGGCGACTGAGGATGGACGGCTGGGCGACAGCGTGTTTGCCGTACGCAGTGTGACGCGCCGGGATACCTTCGATTTCTCGCTCAATTACGCCTATCAATTCGAACAGTTGGCAGCCTTTGAGGCGGATATCGAAGGGGTGGATAGCAACGGTCGCTACGTGGGCACCGTGCAGCCTTATCACGCCCGCCAGCAAACCTTCTCGATGGCGTTCGAGACGGGGCGTGAAGGGATTGGTCTGCGCGGCGAACTGGCCTATGTGACGGATTCGGGGTATGTCACCTATGACATGAGCGTTCCGGGGTTGGTGGAGCGTCGCGATACCGTCAGGGCTGTTGCCGGGGTCGACTACACCTTCGCCTCACGGACGTACATCAATGTTCAATACACCGCAGACTACATTGAAAACCACAATGCACTGATGCAACCCGATAAGTTGCGTTCCAGTCTCACGTGGCGACTTAACGTTCCCTTGGTGGGCGAAGATGTATGGCTGGAGTTCCAGGGCCGAGAGTTTTTAAACATGACTGATCGGTTCATGCGCTTGCAAGTACGCTGGCGGGTCACCGATGACTGGGAAGTTCGTGGAGGCGGCCTGCACTTTGCCGGCGCCGACGAAGGGATCTTCGGGCAGTTTCGGGATAATGACCAGTTGTACGCCGGGGTTCATTATTTCTTTTAACGATTAACGAAGTTTTTATCTCGTTGGTCATGTAGTTGGCATTGGATAAACGCCTTGCGTGGGACTCGGCCACTCTTGTGGCTGCGCACGCCTCGGTTTTTTCAAACGTATTAAGTGAACGTTGCAGCGATTGATCAATTACCCCTAGGAGCGTGAATAATGAATGATCTCAAAGGAAACATTGAATCCAACGAATACCAACTTCGGATGGACAATGCCAGGGCCCTGTTTGCCAAGCGCCAGGATGTCCAGCAGCTATTCAATGCGCCCATGGAGGCACCACTTCTTAACCTGTTCATGATTCATTGGTGTGCCTTGAGTGCCGCGCTGACCACCCCGATTCCCGAGTTCCTGGCCACCGCCGGCGTTCGCTGCGAGGCCTTGGGGTTAACGGCGCTGGCGGAGTTTTTCAAGGAGCACACCGAGGAAGAAGACGGCCATCACGAATGGGCCGCGGCGGATACGCATAAGTTAGTGGCCCTGTGGAACGCACAATATCCGGATACGCCGCTGGATGCCGGGAAGTTGCTCGCGTCCAATATGACGCCCTCGGTAAAGCACTACCACACGCTGCACAAAGATGTGGTTTCCGGGGCCGCCCCCTGGGCTGAGTTGGCCATTGATGTCGAGATCGAATTGATCACCACGCAGTATGGGCCGCCGCTGATGAAAGCCTGTGCGCAGGCATTGTGCGAAGAGGGGCGCCAAAGTATTTCGTTCCTGAGCGAACACGTCCACTTTGACTTCGGGCATACCGATACCAACTTTCAAGTGGTGGCGGAGCTTATCGCGCTTAAACCTGAATTTACTGAACACCTGGTGAAAATTGGCGAGCAGGCCCTGAATGCTTATGGCGACTTCTTGGGCGAGGCATTGCACATGGCTAAACAGTCTTATGGCCTGTTGAAGCGTAACAGTGCCGCACTCAGCGCCTAAGTTGATTCGCGTCGCAATGGATATGGGTAGGTAATAAGGAGTCGTTCGGTATGGCGAAAAAAGTATGTGGCGAGTGCTTACTGACTGACGATGTCGAGGGCGTAGCACTGGACTCGGACGGTATCTGCAACCTGTGTCGTATATGGGGTGGCGGAGGCAGGCAACGCCAGGAGGCGCAACGTGTGCTCTTCGAGCAAGACCTGGAGCGTACGCTTCGGGCTGCGAAGGGGAAGGGCAAGGTTTACGACTGTGTGGTCTCTTTCAGTGGGGGCAAAGACAGTTGCTACCTGTTGCACCGCCTGGTGGTCGACTACGGCTTGAAAGTGTTGGCCTACACGAGCGACTACGACATACCGCCCAGAACCTGGGAAAACATCCGGCGAACCATCGGTGCGCTGGGTGTCGACCATTACGTTCATACACCCAGCCCAAGCCTCTACAAGCGCTTCATCCGCCACCTGCTGATGAATCAGAAGCCGGGCGGCGCCGTGCAGACGGTGTGTTATTTCTGGTTGGATATCCGCGAGGGGGACCTCCTGCGCTTCGCGATTGAACGTGACATCCCGCTGATTGTTACTGGCTATTCGCCGGGGCAACCCGCTCCCGAGCGGATGCTGTATGAAATGTCGCCGGCGCGTATTGCGCAGGACTGGACGCCCCATGAGCTGTTCGCCAGCGGGCTGTTCAAGGCGCATGAACTGGAGCTGTTCTGGGACCCCGAACGCGATGCCGCCGGGCGGGCATTACCTCGGGTTCTTGCACCCTTCCATGCTTGGGAATACGACCAGGCGAAGGTCATCCGCGCGGTCATCGACTTGAAGTTGGTGCAGAGCAAAATCCACGCTAACCCGGTACTGAGCAACTTCACCCTGAACTGGTTGCTGATGTACTCGGACCTCAAGAACCTTGGATACAACCCCTATAAACCGGAATTCGCCCAACTGGTGCGTGAGGGCAAGGCCGGTCGCCTGAAGTGGCGGATCATTTTTGCACTGATGGATTTCATGGTGCGAAAGCAAATCCTGATGGGGCGCTACATCCAGAAGTCGCTGGATGACCTGGAGCTTCAACTGGCCGATTTGAAGCTGGCCGCACCTGGCCAGCCGGCCCATTGCGCCAATCGACAAGCGTCCCCGGTTGCCGGCCAATCGCGAGATTGCGCATGAACGTCGACAGGCAGGGGGCTGGGGCATCCACATGAAAAATGATCGCCGATTGGACGCGTTGTTTGATGGCTTCACCCATTTCGAATTTGCCTATGCCGGCGTCGCACGCCAGGTGTACCGCATTGGCGAAGGTCCTGGGGTGGTGCTCATGCACGAAGTGCCAGGGCTCCACGCCGGTGTGGTGCGGTTGGCCAGGCAGCTGGCGGGGGCAGGTTTGAGCGTGTGGCTGCCGGTGCTGTTTGGCGAGCCTGGGGTGGTCGTCACGCCGGCATCGGTCGTGGGGTGCATGGGCAAGGTCTGCGTATCCCGAGAGTTCCACGTGCTCGCCAAGCGTAAGACCAGCCCGATCACGGAATGGCTTAGAGCGCTCGCCCGTCATGCGCATCAGGTGTGCGGCGGCAAGGGCGTGGGCGTGATCGGTATGTGCCTGACCGGTGGCTTTGGGTTGGCGATGATGGCCGATGCATCGGTTATCGCGCCTGTGTTGGCCAACCCATCCTTGCCCTTTGCGTTATCGGCGGCGCAGGGCGCTGCGCTGGGGATAGACGAGCCCACGCTTGTGCAGGTTAAAGAGCGCGCAAACCAGGGCGGCGTGGAAATCCTGGGCCTGCGTTTTACCGGTGACCCGGCGGTGCCGGACAGTCGCTTCGAACGGCTCAGGGCGGAGTTCGGCAACCAGTTCCACGCCTATGAAATCGACTCATCGCCGCACAATCCCCATGGCATAGGCCGTTGGGCGCATTCGGTGCTGGGGGTCAGTTATGTCGACGAAGAGCACCACCCGACAAAGTTGGCAGAGCAACGGGTGATCGCATTTTTAAAACATCAACTTTCATCATCCCGGGAAGAGCATCGCTATGGAAACCATTGAACTGGCCAGAGTGATCGCACCGGCCATCTTGTTTGTCATGATGATGGGAATGGGCCTCGGATTGAGGCGCCAGGATTTTGTAAACCTGGTGAACACACCGACGGCGGCCATCGTTGGCCTGCTGGGGCAAGTTGTGGTTTTGCCACTACTGGGTGTAGCCGTGGCGCTCCTGTTCAAGTTAGAGCCGGCATTGGCGTTGGGCGTGGTTATTTTGTCGTTATGCCCTGGCGGAGTTGCCTCTAATACGATTTCGTTTTTAATCAAAGGCGATGTGGCACTGTCCATTTCGCTGACCATTGTTTCAAGTTGCATTGCCTTTGTGTCGGTGCCGCTGTTGTCGGGCATGGCCTTGTCTTACTGGCAGGCAGGTCATGAGGGGCTGCAATTGCCCATGACCGATACGGTGGTCAAGTTATTCGTGATCACCCTCATTCCGCTGGCACTGGGTATGGCCTTGGCGAAACGGTTGCCGCAGGCCGCCCAGCGCCTGGAGGGCCCGCTGAGAATATTGGGCTTCAGCTTTCTGATGCTGATGGTACTGAGTGTCCTGGCCAGAGAGTTCCAGTTGATTTATGGATTTATCGAGCGTGTTGGCCTGGCGTTGTTGGTGCTATTCGGCAGTTGCATGGGGCTGGCCTACGCCGTCGCAAAGTTGACCCGGTTAAACACCGCGCAAGTGCGAGCGATTACCGTGGAAATCGGGATTCAGAACAGTGCGTTGGCCTTGGTTATCGCCAGCCTGTTAGGCAGTGTCGATATGGCCGTGCCGGCCATTTTATACAGCGTGGTGGTGTGTCTTTGTGCGGTGCTGGGGGTTTGCGTGTTCTGGCTGACAGGCCATCGGCGTGGCGTTAAACAGCCTGGGCATTTACCAATGCCGGAACGTTGAATTAACGCAGGTTGGGCCTTTTTCATAACGCCGGACTTTCATTTTGAACAGTCTTCAATTACTCGTGCAGGAAGAGTCGAACATGGACGTTGCCAGCATCTTTATCCAGCTGTTGTTAATACTTTTTGTGGCTCATGTTCTGGGGCGCGTTGCTGTTTGGTTGGGGCAACCCACGGTGATCGGGCATCTGCTCACGGGCATCATCATCGGGCCCATGGTGTTGGGCGCGTATGACCCCGAACTCAAGCGTTACTTTTTTTCCAATGTGATTGGCCTGATGGCACTCAGCAAAATCGGGCTGGTTTTCATCATGTTCGGTCTTGGGCTGGAGGCAGGTAAAACGCCTGCGGTGACCCATACGGTCAAGCGCCAGAGTGCCGCTGGTATTGCGGTTGCCGGGTTCCTGGGGGCCGGGGTGGCGGGTGTCATATTGGCTTACTTCACCCACGGTGTGTTTGCACAAGGCACCGAGCGTATGCCCTATATGCTGTTCTTCGGGGTCGCCATGGCCGCTACGGCGGTGCCGGTACTGGCCAGTATTCTTGACGACAAACGTTTCTTGCATCGCCGCCTCTGCGCCTTGGTGCTGAACGCTGCGGTGATCACCGACATTCTTGCGTGGTTCGCCTTGTCGGTGGTGCTGATGCTGGTGTCCAGCAGCGCCGGGCACGGCATTCTGTACTCCTGCCTTGCCCTGTTGCTGCTGGTGGTGGTGGCGGAATGCTTGGTGAGCCGTATCTATGTTTCATCCGAACCGGTCGGGCAGGGTGCAATTGGCGCGAGTGTGATCATCGTGCCGTTGGTGGTGCTGTTCGCCTTTTGTGTGGTCAGCGACCTGGCCAATGCCCATGTCACGATCGGTGCCTTTGTCGCGGGCCTGGCGTTTCGTAAACACGCTGTACTGCGTACGTATTGGGACAAAGGCCCGCACGCACTCGTGAGTATGTTTTTCACGCCGTTGTTCTTCGGCACGGCCGCCATGAACGTGGCGATTGAGGCGGACGACGTCGTTTATCTGCTGATGTGGGGCGGCCTTTTCTTTGGGGTCGGCGCTGTTGGCAAAGTGGGCTTGTCTTACCTGGCAGCCCGATTGACCGGCCTGTCACGGCCCGACTCATTCGTCGTTGCTTCGCTGATGAATACCAAGGGCGTGATGGAAATCATCCTGCTCACGGTGGGGTTGGAAGTGGGCGTTATTTCCGCACAGTTGTACGGCATCTTAATGGTGGTCGCATTGTTTGCCACCGTTATTACGCTGCCGATCGTACGCCTGGTGCCGGTCAGTCCCATGCCCGCATTGGCGCGGGCGCCCATTCATGAGCGAGACAGCGTCAGACATAACAATAAGCCAGTCGTTAATTCGTTAAACGCACACTGACAGTCAGTGGCGATGATGAAAGTGGCAACCACCTGAAGAGCGAGGGATAGCGGATGACATCTATAACAATGCCTCTGTTGAGTGCCGACAGAGCCGGTCGCAGCGAGCAACTTGACGCCGGTTATTTTGACAGTCACGAATATTTAGTTTGCCCGATAGCGGCGCACATTAATGTGTCCGGTGACTGCACCCGCGATGCGCAAGTTACGCAACTGAGCGAATACGCATTGGTGATCGTGACTGCCCGGGAGCTGACGCCTGGGCGTAGTGTTCAAGTGAGTTTGCACGATGACATTGCCGATAAGGATGTGGTGTTCAACGTGCACGTTATCCGCGTCACCTGCGCATCGACGGATGCACGCTGGACCGCTCAATGCAGTGCGCCACTTATTGATGGACAGCCCGCGTGGCCGCGTGGCGTGAGGAATCTATATCAACGGCTGCGCGTAGATCGGGAGATGTGGAAAGAAAACCGTCGCCCGGGGGATCAACTTAGACGCTCGCTGGGTCGGCACGCCATGGCCCAGGACGTTCATTTGAGCCATGCCGCCACTGTGGCTGATCGAGAGTCGGCCTATCGTCTGGTCTATAACGCCTATTTTCGTAAGGGGCTGGCTGAGCCCAAGCAGAATGGGCTGTTCACCAATGCGTTTTTGCTGAACCCGCAGACCGTGACATTTGTCGGCAAAGTCTCGGGAGAGGTGGCAATGACCGTCACGTCCATACCGGACTCGGACGATAAGCTGCCGATGGACGCGGTATTCGAAGATTGCCTTGCGCCCTTGCGTAAAGAGGGGCGGGTATTGGCCGAGTTCGGAATGCTGGCGGTAGATCCGGCGTTTTTTGGTGCCATTGCCTATACCGTGCACGACCCCGAAAAGATGGTAAATGTTTATTCGCTTTTCAGAGTTGCATTGCAACATGCGAAGTTTTGTAAAGGGTACACAGACATTATGTTTGCGATCCCGCCCAAACATCAGGCGCTTTACCGGTTTATGGGGGTCAGTGCGATTTCCGAAACGCGTTACTACAGCAAGTACAACACCCCCGCCGTGGCGATGCGTATTGATCTGCTCTCCTTGGATTTGCGTGCGCATGTTCAAGAGTTTTTATTCGGAACCCCTATTGCGCAACTCAGTGCCATCGGCAGCACCGAGTGGCCGGAGGACGCCTTGATAAGAATATTCGGCGACGCCGTTGCTGTGAGTGCGTAGCCGCAACCGTAAGTCTGACCACACAACACCAAGAAGGTGACAGGGAGATAAGTATGGACAAGGTGATGAAAGCGGTACCTGCCAGTGCGGAATTTGATTTTCCAACCATTGATTTAACCCATGACCCTAAAATCGATCGGGTGACCAGAGCCCAGTACTGGGCCGATTTTCTGCGGCGCTATTACTTTGTCGGGCGCAAGGATCATGGTCCCTATGGCTCGCCCGCGTGCATCAAGCGCACCCAGAGCATCGAAGCAAAAATCCGCGAGCAGTCCCGTGCTTATGGTGACGGTCCGACCTTGCCGGTGCCGGAGGTATCGATCAAGGACTTGTCACCGGAGAACTTCCACAAGATCTTCCTGGAGCCCAACACGCCGGTGGTGTTTCGAGGCGCGGCCAAAGACTGGGAAGCGGTCAAGAAATGGACCCCTGAATTCTTCGCCGAACACTATGGCGATGTGAAGGTTGCCACCCGCGTCCGTGGCACCGAGCTAAACGAAAAGGCCCTGCAGTACATCGACTTGCCTTTGTCGGAAGTCGTCGAGAACATCCGTCAGGGCGGCTCCTATTACCCTGGCCATACCGAGGATCTGTTCAATAAACACCCGGAACTCAGGAAAGAACTGGACCTGGACACCCTGGGTAAATATTTGAGTACGCGTGACAAACGCATCATGTCGACTCAACTGTTTCTCTCGGCAGGAGGTGTGATTTCCGGTTGGCATTGCACCGGCGGCCCCAACTTGTTCACGATGGTCAACGGGGTGAAAAAGTGGACATTCGTCCATCCAAAACACTCGATGTGGATGCATCCGATCACGCGCAAGGATATGTTCTACGCCGCCACCATGCTGGACTGGCGCAAGAGCCACGACGAAATTGAGGCTGACGGTTACCCGCTCTACCGGTACATTCCCAAATACACGACGACGTTGGAGGCTGGGGACGTGCTGTTCTCGCCGCACTGGTGGTGGCATTGTGTCGAGACCCCCGTACCATCGATTGCAATTGCTTCACGGGCAATCAACAAACTGGTGATGGGAAACAAGATGTTCTCATTGATGTGGATTACCTCCCCGCGCTTCCGCCAGACCGTGCTCACCGTGCTTAAAGAAGGCTGGGGCTCGGACAAGGCCACGGGGGCCAAACTGGCCTTTGAGTTCGACACGGAAGAGTTTGTACGTCGCGTATCGCGTTAAGCGAGGCGTTTGAAAAATAAGAATGGCGTACCCGGCCCGGGCAGTCTGTTTGATGCCCGGCGACCTGAAACGCTATGTAAGAACGGATTGCCCTGACTCTAAAGGAGTAGACATGAGCGCTGTTTTGTTTAGCTATGCACTGTGTGTGGTTGTGTTGTTTGTGAAGATGTTTGCCATTTCTTTGTATCAAGGTATTTATAGAATTGGCTGTCTGACATTCAAGAATGCAGAGGATGCAAAGTTTGTCGGGCGCCCCGCCAGCCCGGAAGAATTACCCCAGGTCGCGCGTGCCGCACAGGCATGGATGAACGACCTTGAAAACATCCCACTCTTTTTTGCCTTGGGCGCGCTGTACGTCATGGTTGGCGCACCTGCCGAACCGGCTATCTGGTTGTTCTATACATTCACGGCAGCGCGCGTGCTGCACACCGTGACTTACCTGGCGCGCTGGCAGCCGTGGCGCACGCTCTCCTACGTCGTTGGCATCGTCTGCTTGTTCGGCCTGGCCGTGAACATCGTTTCAACCCTGATGACCTGGACGATCTGAGCATCGATCAATGTGGATCGGGTGTGATGTGGCTGAGTGAGGTGTTTGCATGCGTACTGCTTCGTTGGTTCGCTATCTGGTCAAGTGGCGCACGTTTAATGCGCTATTGGTAATTGTGTGCGTGTTGGGCCTTTCTCCGGGTTTGTTGGAGACCCGCTTCGATGCCTCGATCGAGTCATTTCTTCCGCAGGGTAATGTGGAGCGCCTACGTTACGACAGTTTCAAAAAGGTGTTCGGCGACGACCGCATGGTGGTCGTGGCCCTGCCGCGCCAGATGGTTTTCAGCCCTGAAGTCATGGCGCGGCTGAAGGCCGTCACCGAGCAAATCGAGAAGATGGCAGATGTCGCCAGAGCCACGAGCATTGCCACGGTCAACATCATTTATGGCCAGGATCAGTCCATTGATATCCTGCCCGCGGCACAAGCGCTGGCGCAGCCAGGCTCGTATGATGTACGGCGGATCACTGAAAAGCTGCTCAACAGCCCCTTGTACCAGCGTGATCTGATCTCACTGGATGGGCAAATCCCCGCGCTGCTTATTGAAGCCCGAACCGACAGTGGCGACGGAAAGTTCGAGCGCATTCTGTCGGCACTCGACGCGCAGATGATCAAGGCCGGTTTTCCGGTGTTCTATGTCGCCGGCGAGCCGGTGGTGGAGCACCGGGTGACCAGCGACATGTGGTCGGACCTTAAAACCTTCATCCCGCTGACGTCCCTGGTCTTGTTTGTCTTGTTGATGGTGCTGCTGCGTAACCTGGGCGATGTGTTGGTGGTCTTGGCGGTGGTGACCCTATGCGTGGTGCTGTTGCTCGGTGCCATGGGCATGCTGGGGATTGCGGTCAACGCTGTCACTGTCGGGCTACCGTCGGTGCTGATGTGCATCGCTGTGCTCGACTGCTTGCACATTCTGGATACCTACCGCCAGGCGCTGAGCCATGCGGCCACGAAAGTGCAGGCCATCGAGCACTCGCTGAGCATCAACCTCATGCCGTGTTTTCTGACCTCAGCGACCACGGCCATCGGCTTTTTAAGCCTCGCCGCCAGCGAAGTCGCGCCGATCCGGTCGTTTGGCGTCATTGCTGCGCTGGCGGCTATTGCCGCCTATGTCATATCGCTGATGGTCATGCCCAGCCTGTTGGAGCTCATGCCGGCAAGGCTGGCGCGCAAAGTGCCCGACCATCGATACGCCACCTGGGTGCGACGTCTTGAGCCCTTGTATCGCTCGCGCCTTGCGTTGCCGGTGCTGACGGCGGTGGTGCTGCTGGTGGTACTGGTGCCGCTGGGGCGGCTGCATGTGGAAGCGTCGTTTTTGAATTTCATTGACGAGGCCACGCCTGTCAGGTCTTCGACGGACTACATCGAGCGGCAACTGGGGGGCGTGGCGAGTCTGGAAGTCAGCCTGCGTACCGCCGAAAAAGGCGGTGTGCTGGAGCCGGCGGTGCTCAGCGAAATTGTGCAGTTGCAGGCGTTCATCGCCCGCCTCAACGGTGTGGACAAAAGTGTTTCGGTCGTCGATTTCCTCAAGGACATACACCGTGAGATGAATGGAGGAGACCCGCGTTACTACGCCTTGCCGCAAAGCCGCGAAGCCGCAGAGCAGTACGTGTTCACCTACTCGTTGGCCGGCCCTGACAACGAGCTCGAGAGTTTTCTGGACTATGACAATCAGACCACCCGTATACGCATCCGCATGCAACAGTTGCCCTACGCGCAAATGCAACAGGTCATCGAGGCGCTGCAAGCCTACACGGAGCAACACAGTTCGCCAGCATTCACCTACAGCCTCACCTCCTATTCGGTGATTCAGGCGGCGATGGTGCAGAAAATGGTGCAAGGCATGTGGTGGGGCATTGGCTTTGCCATCGTGAGCATGTTCGTGGCGTTCTTCATGCTGACGCGTTCACTGTGGGTATCTGGCATCGCCGTAATCGCCAATACGATGCCGCTGATCGTGGCCTTCGGCTTGATGGGCGCATTGGGGCTGTCGATCAATATCGGTACGTCGATGATCGCCTGCATCATCTTCGGCCTGGTGGTGGACGCTTCGCTTCACTGCTTCTACCACGTCAAGGATTTCCCCCCCAGTGCAACGCCCGAGGAGATGACCCGCTCCATTTTCGAGGATGTCGGGGAAGCCTTGCTAACCGGCGGCTTGGTGTTGTGTTCGGGCTTTCTCGTGCTGGTCATGGGCGAGTCGTACTTCACGCGCCTGTTTGGCGCCTTCTGTGCCCTGGCGATTCTTATCTCGGTGTTCTGCAATGCCGTGGGGATTCCCTACCTCCTCTATCACTTCTACGGCCGACGCCAACCGGATACCCCAGCCACCCAGGTGCTGGGCACCTGAAACCGCACATGCATCACTCGACGCACTTTCAAGGATGAAGACATGATCGATTTATATACCTATGCCACGCCCAATGGCTGGAAGGCCTCGGTAATGCTGGAGGAGCTCGCCGTCCCCTACACGGTCAAGCTGGTGGACCTGCAGCGCAGACAGCAACAATTGCCTGACTTTACGGCGCTTAATCCCAATGGGCGCATTCCGGTAATTGTCGATCGCAGCGCAGACGACTTCTGCGTGTTCGAGTCCGGCGCGATCCTCATTTACCTGGCGCAAAAACATGGCCGCTTGCTGCCAGTCGACGCGAAACAGCAGTCACTGGTGATGCAGTGGCTGATGTTCCAGATGGGCGGACTGGGGCCGATGATGGGCCAGGCCAATGTGTTCAACCGCTACTTTCCGGAAAAAATCCCCAGTGTCATTGCGCGCTACCAAAACGAGTCCAAACGCCTGTTGAGCGTGCTGGACCAGCGCCTGTCCGCGCATGAGTACCTGGCGGGCGATTACAGCATCGCCGACATCGCCAACTGGTGCTGGGCGCGGGGCCATGAATGGTCAGGCATCGATATTGACGAGTTGCCCCACCTGCAACGATGGCTGAGCACCATAGAGCAACGGCCCGCCGCCCAGCGCGGGGTGAAGGTGCCTTTTGACATCAGCGATGTGATTGGGGCCGGGCGCAAGGAGGCTTCTGCCCAGGACTATGCAAACGCCGGCCAGTCGCTGTTCAAGCCCCTCTCTTCGGGTGGATGAACAACGTTTGCCGGCGACGGCAGACCCGAATGAACACGTATTTCAATGTCTGAACCCACTTAATCCGCCGATGAGCGTGAGGGGGGGACAGTCTCAAACCAAAATTAACCGTATGGGGAAGCCCGATGTCCGAGCCTTTAGTGCTGATAAACAAAATAGGCCGTCCGAAAGATCAAACCAAACGCAAGGCCATTCTTGAGGCCGCCAAGGAGCTCTTTCTACGCAAGGGGTATGAAGGCAGCAGCATGGACGCCATTGCGACCGAGGCGGGTGTGTCAAAGTTGACGGTCTACAGCCACTACTGTGACAAGGCGACGCTGTTCTCGGCGGCAATCACCGCCAAGTGCGACGAGCAGTTGCCAGAGCGGTTGTTCGAGTTTTCACCGCAAGCGAGCATTGAAAGCGTCCTGCTGAAAATCGGCGGGCATTTTCACGAACTGATCAGCAGCCGCGAAGCGGTGCAGTTGCAACGCATCGTGGTGTCCATGGCGACCCAGGAGCCCAGGCTCGCCCGGATGTTCTATGAAGCGGGCGCACAGCACATGCTCAACGAGATGAGCCGATTACTGGCCCTGGCCGCCCTCACTGGGCGATTACGCGTCGAAGACCCGCAGAAAGCCGCCGAACGCTTTTTTTGTCTGCTCAAAGGCGGGGAGTACTTCCGCGTCCTGATTGGTTTTTGCGCACCGATGGTCGGTGAGGAGGCTCGCCAGCATGTCAAGGACGTGGTGGCGCTGTTCATGCACATCTACCAGCCGGTGGCTGGCGCTGCAGCGCTACCCGAGGCTTTGATCGCATCGGGTTAAGGTTGTGGAACAAGGCCGGTTCGCCGTTACAATCGGCGACCAGCCTTGGAGCCGTCATGAACTCGTTGCCCATAGATTCCATTTTGCCAGCTCTGCGCAATGCTCTGAATGCCCGTGATAACGCCGTACTTGAAGCTCCGCCAGGGGCCGGTAAAACCACCCGTGTCCCCCTTGCGCTGCTCAATGAGCCCTGGCTGGCCGGGCAAACCATCCTGATGCTCGAGCCCCGGCGGCTGGCCGCACGTGCCGCCGCCGAGCGGCTGGCCAGCGAGCTGGGCGAGAAGGTCGGTGAGACCGTCGGCTACCGTATCCGCCTCGACAGTAAGGTTGGCCCCAACACGCGTATCGAAGTGGTCACCGAAGGTATTCTCACCCGTCGGTTGCAGGACGACCCCGCATTGGAAGGCGTGGGCCTGTTGATCTTCGACGAATTCCACGAACGCAGCCTCGATGCCGACCTGGCGTTGGCCCTGAGCCTCAACGGGCGCGAGCTGTTTCGCGATGAACAACCGCTGAAAATCCTGCTGATGTCCGCCACCCTTGAAGGCGAGCGCCTGGCCAGCCTGCTGGAGGATGCGCCGATCCTGCGCAGCGAAGGGCGCATGTTCCCGGTGCAGATGCGTTGGGGGCGGCCGTACCAGACCGGAGAGTTTATCGAGCCGCGTGTGCTGCAGACGGTGCTCGAAGCCCTGCATGACGAAACCGGCAGCGTGCTGGTGTTCTTGCCGGGGCAGGCCGAGATTCGCCGGGTCCACCAGCAACTGGCCGACGCCTTGGGCGAGCGCGACGATGTGCTGCTGTGCCCACTGCATGGCGAACTGGACCTCAACGCCCAGCGCGCCGCCATCGACCCGGCACCCGCCGGCAAACGCAAAGTGGTGCTGGCGACCAACATCGCTGAGACCAGCTTGACCATCAACGGCGTGCGTGTGGTGATCGACGCAGGGTTGGCGCGGGTGCCGCGTTTCGATCCCGGCAGCGGTATGACCCGCCTCGACACCCAGCGTATCTCCCGCGCCAGTGCCACCCAGCGCGCGGGCCGGGCAGGGCGCCTGGAGCCGGGGGTGTGTTATCGCTTGTGGTCTGAAGACCAGCATGAAGGGCTGGCGGCCTATGGCAGTGCAGAGATCCTGGCGGCTGACTTGGCCGGTTTGGCCTTGCAACTGGCACGCTGGGGTGTCACGCCCGCGCAGTTGGTTTGGTTGGACGTGCCACCGAGTGCCGCCTATGCCCAGGCTCAGGATCTGCTGCAACGCCTCGGCGCCTTGAGTGACGACACACTGACCGCCCATGGCCAGAAAATGGCGGCGCTGCCGGCCCACCCGCGTATTGCTCATCTGTTGCTGCGTGGCCAGGACCTGGGGCTCGCCGCGACGGCCTGTGATGTCGCGGCGCTGTTGGGCGAGCGTGATATTTTGCGTGGCGGCGGCGCCGATTTGCATAGCCGCCTGGCGCTGATGTCCGGTGAAGAACGCGCGCGCGGCAGCCAAGGCGGCGTGCAACGTGCCAAGCAACTCGCCCGCCAATACCGGGGCTACTTGCGAGGCAAGCCCACTGTGCCAGTCACCGACCCCGACCACCCACGCTGGCTCGGCGCCTTGCTGGCGCTGGCTTACCCGGACCGCGTCGCCCAGCAGCGCCGCCCCGGTGGCGCTGAATATCGCTTGGCCAACGGCCGCGCGGCGTTGTTCGCCGAGGCCGACAGCTTGATGAAACAACCCTGGCTGGTGATTGCCGACCTGGGCAGCCGCCAGGGCCAGCGCGAAGAACGCATCTACCTCGCGGCGGACTTTGATCCGGCACTGTTCGACACCGTGCTTGCCGAGCAAGTGCGCAACGTCGATCAACTGGACTGGGACGAGCGCGAGGGCGTGTTGCGCGCCGAGCGCCAGCGCAAAGTCGGTGAACTGGTGCTGAGCCGTGAACCCCTGACCGGCCTTGATGAAAGCGCCCGCAGCCAGGCATTGGTCAACCTGGTTCGCCGCAAAGGCTTGGAGTTGCTGCCATGGACGCCTGAACTGCGCCAATGGCAAGCGCGCGTCCTACTGCTGCGCCATCTGGATGCGGGTAAAACCAGCGAATGGCCGGATGTCAGTGACCGTGCGTTGTTGGCCAGCCTGGAACACTGGCTCATGCCCTACCTGGGCAAAGTCTCGCGCCTGAGCCATTTCGCCAACCTGGATATCTCCAGCTTCCTGCATAACCTGTTGCCGTGGCCGTTGCCCCAGCGTCTCGACGAATGGGCGCCGCAGCATGTGAAAGTGCCATCGGGTTCGTCGGTGCGTTTGGATTACAGCGAACAGCCGCCGATTCTGGCGGTGCGCCTGCAGGAACTGTTTGGGTTGGCAGATACGCCACGCATTGCCGGTGGGCGCCAGGTGGTGAAGTTGCACTTGCTGTCCCCGGCACGGCGCCCGGTGCAAGTGACCCAGGACCTGGCGAACTTCTGGCGCAGCACTTACGCCGAGGTGAAGAAGGATTTGAAGGGCCGCTATCCCAAGCATTACTGGCCGGATGATCCGTTGGTGGCCGAAGCGACTGCGCGGATCAAACCTCGGAAATAACTACTGCGCAGCCGGCAACAGAAACCGCGCAATCACTGGCAAATGGTTGGAAATACGCAAGGTATCCTCTTGCCGCACCTTCGCCTCCAACCGTTTGATGCGCGGGCTGTAGAACAGGTAATCGACGGTGCGATCCGGGCCATCGAGGCTCGGGTCATTCGGGAAGTGCGTCAGCCATTGTTCACGGTCAATCCCACTGGACTCACTGTTGCTCGGGATCATCGGGTATTTGTCCCACAGCAGATGCAGCTCACTGTCTGGCGAATACTGCCCGCGCTTATCGGCATCCAGGCGCAGGAACTGCCCCAATGGCAGCAAGTTGAAATCGCCGCCGATCAGCCATGGTGTGCCACGGCTTTCGAGCTTATCCAACAACTTCACCGTCGCTTGGGTTTGCTCCTGCACCGCTGAGCGCCCTGGCGCAGCGTCATCCAGGCGCGTATTGAGCACAGCCAGTTGGCCGCCGTCGCTCAAGGGCAGGTACGTCAACAGCAAGGCCGGTTTGGGCTGGAACTGCCGGCTGATGACGTTGGCCGCAGAGACGGGCAGTTGCAGGCGTTCGGCATGTTCGATCTGGTAGCGGCTGAGGGTGACCAGTTTGCGGCCGACGCTGCCGAAGATATGCAGGCTGGGGACAAAATCGGCTTTCCAGTCGAAGGCTTGCGCGCTGCACGGGTAAAGGTCGACGAGACGCTCCTGGAGCAGTGCCATCTGGTCCTGATAGTGAGAAGGCTTGGCGCCTTCGTCGAGTTCCTGCAACAGCAGGATGTCGGGCTGTTCGTCGCGAATCACCCGGGACACTTCATCCAGGCTTGAAGCCATGTCTTCGAGGGTCGGCCGGTCATCCGGGCCGCTGCCGTCGGCAGTGTCGTACCAGAACACGTAGTTTTTGCCGGCCAGGTATTGCACGTTCCAGGTCATGACCTTGAGCGCTTGCCCCGGCAGCAGGGTCGGCGCACGGGGCGCGACGCAACTGACGGGCAGGATTTCTTTGTCGGCAGGGCGCCAGGTCAGGCTGTAGATCAGGGCCGCCAGCAGGCTGGCAATGATCAACAGGCTCAACAGGGTGATGCGCAATAAACGGGTCATCGGCTCGGCTTATAGCGTTTCAGGGTGGCACGGAGCATATCACCGCGCGTCGGCATCGCCACCGATCAACATGAATAAACGGAACAGCACCACGCTGGTAAACAGTTGCAGGAAACTGTGGGCACTGTCGATCAGCAGCCCCAGCAGCGGTGCGGGATGGGGGTAGGCCGACACGCTGGCGCCCTTGAGCAGCCACAGCGGCGTCATCACGCACAGCAGGCACACCAGGATTCGCCAGAAATGCCCACGGGTCAGGCGAAAACTTTCCTTCATGGCCGCCAAGGCCGGCATGCCGCGCAGCACCAGCAGGTATTCGGCAAACGCCAGCACCACCATCAACCACAGGCCCGGCAGGAAATACAGCGACAGTCCCAGCAATATCAGCAAGGTGCTCATGGCCGTCAGCAAGGCGAAGCGCGGCCACAGGGTCAGGGCCATCGCCCATACATCCCGGGTGCGCGGCGACTCGCCACGGGTGCGGGCGTCGAGAAACAGGATCAAGGCACCGGTGTACAGCGGATACACCAGCAAGCCCACCACCACGCTGTAGCCGGGGAAGGCATCCGGGCCCAGCGTGTGGTCGAGCACCTGTTGCAGCAGGGCTTCGAGGACCACCAACGGCAGGCAGAGCTGGACGATGGCGCCCAGGTTGCGTTGGGTAAAACGAAAGGAGTCGCGCAGCACGTCTAACGGATTCATCAGGTTCATCGCAGGCCGAAAAGCAAGGACGACACTTTAACCGATCATGACGAGAGGTAAGCAAACGTAAACCTTTCGTAAAGACCATTGAAACGTCTAGTAACACCCCCATAACTAGTGCGTACCTATTCGTACAATGCCCAGCCTGAATACAGGCGGGCCTATGATTTCTACCGGCAATCTAACGAGGTCGCCATGAACAGCGAAGAGCAAACCCTGATCGATGGACTGTTTTCACGGTTGCAACAAGCCGAAACGGACTCAGCCCCCCGCGACGCCCTGGCCGAAGCGCGGATCAAGGAGCACATGACGCGTCAACCGGCCGCCGGGTACTACATGACCCAGTCGATCCTGGTGCAAGAGCACGCGATCAAGAGTCTCGACGCGCAGAACAAGCAGCAGGCACAACAGATCCAGCAACTGCAGGACGAGTTGCAACAAGCCCGCTCGCAAACGGCACAACCGGCGCCGAGCAGCGGCGGCTTTCTGTCAAGCATCTTCGGTGGCGGTTCCCGTGAGCCCCAACCGACGCAGAGTGCTCCACCCGCTTCCAGCGGCGGCTGGCGTGAGCCGGCGCGGCCGTCTTTCGGGCAGCCTGTACCGCAACAAAACTACGCTGCCCCGCAACAGAACTATCAGCAGCCGCCCGCGCCCGCAGCACCTATCGGCAGTGGCTTCCTCGGTGGTGCGCTGAAAACCGCTGCGGGCGTGGCCGGTGGTGTGATGCTGGCAGAAGGCATCAGCAGCCTGTTCAACCACAACTCGCAACAGCCGCAAGTCGTGGAAGAAATCATCCGCGAAGAGCCGGCGCCTGCCAGCGATACCAGCAACTGGGGCAACGACGACCAGAAATTTGCCGGCAACGACAGCTGGGGCAGCGATAATGCCGACAGTTTTGCCGACGACGACTCCTCCTTCGGCGACGACGACTCCTTCGTCTGACCCACACTCAACCGGGGCGCTTCGTCGCCCCGGGCTGATTTTTCTCGGAAACCTTCCCGTGGCTGGCATACTGGCGCCTTTGCGGACCTGCGCGTTCGAGGTCCAAGCGGCAGCCATGGGGAAGTGCGGTGAAGAAAATTGCAGTGTTCGCCGATGTACAAAACCTCTACTACACCGTGCGCCAAGCCTATGGTTGCCACTTCAACTATGCCGCCCTGTGGGCTGACATCAGCTCGCGCGGCCAGATCGTCGAGGCATACGCCTATGCCATCGACCGGGGCGACAGCAAGCAGCAGCAATTCCAGCAGATCCTGCGCAACCTGGGCTTTACGGTAAAACTCAAACCCTATATCCAGCGCAGCGACGGCTCGGCCAAGGGCGACTGGGACGTGGGCATTACCATCGACATCATGGACGCCGCCGACCATGTCGACGAAATCGTCCTGGCCTCCGGCGACGGTGACTTCGACATGCTGCTCGACCGCATCATCCACAAGCATGGCGTGGAAGCCGTGGCCTACGGTGTGCCGGGGCTGACGGCCAACTCATTGATACGTGCCGCCAGCCGCTACGTACCGATCGAAGGCGCGCTGTTACTCAAATAAGCGCTGCGGCGCAATAAATGGTTAGACGGAGTTGAAACAGGTTTGGAACGTATAGCTGTCATCGACTTTGAAACCACCGGCATCACCCCCAGCAGCCACTGCCGGGCCACGGAAATCGCGGTGGTCATCCTCGAACGTGGTCAGATCGTGGACCGCTACCAGAGCCTGATGAATGCAGGCGTGCGCGTACCGGGTTTCATCGAGCAACTCACCGGCATCAGCAACGCCATGCTGCGCACGGCGCCACCTGCCGAGCGGGTGATGAACGAGGTGAATGAATTCGTCGGCACCACGCCGTTGATGGCGCACAACGCCGCGTTCGACCAGAAGTTCTGGGACTTTGAGCTCGGCCTGATCCGCCGCACCCGCCTGCAAAAATTTGCCTGCTCCCTGTTGCTGGCCCGCCGCTTGATGCCGGCTGCGCCGAACCACAAGCTCGGCACCCTCAACAGCTACGCCCAACTGCCCCACACCGGCCAGGCCCACCGGGCGCTGGCGGATGCGGAGATGGCCGCCAACCTGACGGCCCACCTGGCCCAGGAACTGCGGAGCAAGCACGGGCTGCGTGAGCTGTCCCACGACCTGCTGTGCACCTTGCAGAAAGTACCGGCGGCGAAGATCAATGAGCACCTTAAGAAACATCGCGGGTTCTGACCCAGAGCGCCTTTTCAAGACCAATGAAACTCCACATTTAGTGATGCGTCGCTTATCGAGGCTGTGCGCACACCAACGCCTGGTCCACCACCCTCTTCGCCATCTCCACCGCGCAATAGGCATTTAATATCCGACGCGTTGTCGGCGAAAAGGAAATTGATCTGATGAGAATCGAAATCAGCGAAAAGGTGATTCAGCTGTTCGTCGATCTGATCGTTGAGCGCTCAACTATGCAGCGCGGCCGCTGACGCGATCGCAGGCAAGCCAGCTCCCACAGGTGAACGCGTGTAGCTCAGGCAACGCGGACTACTGTGGGAGGGGGCTTGCCCCCGATAGCGGCGGGTCAGCCAGCGTTTTTTCCATTCCCCTCCAGCTGCCCCAACGGCACCCGCCGCTCTATGGCGCTCGACAAAATGATCGAGGTTTTGCTGAACCCGAACTTGGCCACGCGATTGATCAAGTTCTCCAGCTCTGGCATCGAACCCACCGCCGCTTGCATGATCACGCACGGGTCGCCCGTGACCCGGTGGCATTCAGTCAGTTCGGGAATTTCCGCCAGGGCGTCGTAGACCTTCTGGCTACCATGATTGGTCAGGCGCAGTTCGATCGTGCACTGGATCGGCAGGCCGATTTTGGACAGGTCTACCTTGGCCTGGTAACCGGTGATCACGCCGCTGGCTTCGAGCTTGGCCACACGTTCGGCCACGGCAGGGGCTGAGAGGTTTACGATGCGGGCCAGTTGCGCGTAGGAAGCACGGCCGTCTTCGAGCAGGGCACTGAGGAGCATGCGGTCGTATTTGTCCATGGTAAGGCTCCTGGCGCGGGTGGCTTTCGAAAGCATGGGTTATAGCCTTCACAACCATGCTTTGAAAAGTGTATTGGCGTTTTAAACAGGTTTTGTAACTTATGTTTAAGTACCTGCCTTTTTAGAATAAGCCTCCCCTCTCCAGCCTTTAGAGCCTCCCAATGCCTGGCCCACGTCGCTTTTCCTTACCGTTGATCGCCGCCTTTTTTGCGTTGTATGTGATCTGGGGCTCCACCTACCTGGTGATTCGAATCGGCGTTGAATACTGGCCACCGTTTATGCTGGGCGGGATTCGTTTCTTGGTGGCAGGGGCGGCGATGTATGGCTTTTTGCGCTGGCGCGGGGTGCCTGCGCCGACGTGGGTGCAGTGGAAAGCCGCCGGCAAGATTGGCATTTTGCTGTTGACCTTCGGCAATGGTGCCGTGACCGTGGCCGAACACACGGGCGTGGCGTCTGGTGTGGCGGCACTGGCGGTGGCGACGGTGCCGTTGTTTACCTTGTTGTGCGGGTATTTCTGGGGGGCGCGTAATACCCGCCTGGAGTGGGCCGGGGTGATCCTGGGGATTATCGGCATCGCCATGCTCAACATGGGCTCCAACCTGCAATCAAGCCCGACCGGTGCGGCCTTGCTGCTGTTTGCCGCTGCTTCGTGGGCGTTCGGTTCGGTGTGGAGCCGGCATTTGCCGCTGCCTGCCGGGGCCATGGCCAGTGCGGCGGAAATGCTGATTGCCGGTGTCTTGTTGCTGGTCGGCAGCGCACTGACGGGTGAACGCCTGCATGCCATGCCGCCGGTTGAAGGGTGGCTGGCCCTGGCGTACCTGGCGGTGTTCGGCTCGATCATCGCCTTCAATGCCTACATGTACCTGCTTAAGCATGTGCGCCCGGCGGCGGCGACCAGCTATGCCTATGTGAACCCGGCGGTGGCGGTGTTGCTGGGGATTGTGTTCGTTGGTGAAACCATCGGCAAGGAAGAGGCGTTGGCGATGTTGGTGATTATCAGCGCTGTGCTGCTGATCAGCCTGCCCCAGTGGCGCAAGCCCAAGCCGGAAATAAGGTAAACTGCCGCGCATTACGCCCTTGCGCTGAATTTTTCCTACGGTAAACACATGACTTTCGCCACCCTTGGCCTGATCGAACCCTTGCTGCGCGCCCTTGAGACGCTTGGCTACCAGACCCCGACGCCGGTACAGGCGCAAGCCATTCCGGCGGTGCTGGCCGGTCGCGACCTGATGGCTGCGGCCCAGACCGGCACCGGCAAGACCGCCGGTTTCGCCGTGCCGCTCCTGCAATTGCTGACCCTGGAAGGGCCGAAAGTCGCCGCCAACTCCGCACGTGCGCTGATTCTGTGCCCAACTCGCGAGTTGGCCGAGCAGGTTCACGCCAGCGTCGCCGAGTACGCCCAACACCTGCCGTTGACCACTTACGCGGTGTACGGTGGCGTGAGCATCAACCCGCAGATGATGAAGCTGCGCAAGGGCGTTGACGTGCTGGTCGCCACGCCTGGCCGCCTGATCGACCTGTTCCGCCAGAACGCGCTGAAACTCAACCAGTTGCAAACCCTGGTGCTGGATGAAGCCGACCGCATGCTCGACCTGGGCTTCTCCGAAGAACTGGCGAACATCTACCGCATGCTGCCGAAAAAGCGCCAGACCTTGCTGTTCTCCGCGACCTTCTCCGACGACATCCGCACGCTCGCCGGGCAGATGCTCAACGACCCGCTGAGCATTGAAGTCAGCCCGCGCAACGTCGCCGCCAACACCGTCAAGCAATGGGTGGTGCCGGTGGACAAGAAGCGCAAGCCGGAACTGTTTGTGCACCTGATGCGCAAAGGCCGCTGGAAGCAGGTGCTGGTGTTCGCCAAGACCCGTAACGGCGTGGATGCGCTGGTGGATAAGCTGCAGGGCCTGGGCATCAATGCCGACGGCATCCATGGTGATAAGCCGCAAGCCACGCGCCAACGCGCGCTGGATCGCTTCAAATCCAGCGACGTGCAGATCCTGGTGGCCACCGACGTGGCGGCTCGTGGCCTGGATATTGAAGACTTGCCCCTGGTGGTCAACTTTGACCTGCCGATTGTGGCCGAGGACTACATCCACCGGATCGGCCGTACGGGCCGGGCGGGCAATACCGGTGAGGCGATTTCCCTGGTGTGTGCCGATGAAGTGAACATGCTGTCGGCCATCGAGATGCTGACGCGTCAGACCTTGACCCGCAAGATGGAGCCGGACTTCGAACCGGAGCACCGCGTGCCGGATACCGATGCCAGTGGGCAGGTGGTCAAGAAGCCGAAAAAGCCGAAGAAGCCTAAGGCGTCGGGCGGCGGCGGTAAGCGCAACCTGGGCAAATGGGTGGACAGTGGCGAAGTGGCACCGGCAGAGCCGTCGATCAAGCCGGTGCGCAAGGTGCCGGTATTCAATACCGGGCCGCGTAAGAAAAAGTAAGCTTTTAGGGGGCTTTGATGGCCCCTTCGTGAGCAAGCCCCCACATTTTGATCTGTGAATACATTCAACCTGTGGGAGGGGGCTTGCTCCCGATAGCAGACTCAAACCCAGCGCAGATCTCAGCGGTTAAGCCACTCCAGCATGCCGCGCCCAGCCGCTCGGCCACTGGCAAAACAGCCGGTCAGCAAATACCCACCCGTCGGCGCCTCCCAATCCAGCATTTCCCCCGCGCAAAACACCCCAGGCAATGGCTTGAGCATCAGCCGCTCATCCAACGCCTCAAACGGCACGCCGCCTGCGGTGCTGATGGCTTCGTCCATGGGCCGCGTCTTTACCAATTTCAGCGGCAACGCCTTGATAGCCGCCGCCAACTGCAGCGGATCGTTGAAGTGATCAGCCGGTGCCAACTCGCGCAAAAGTGCAGCCTTGACCCCATCCAACCCCAACTGGCTGTGCAAATGCTTGCTCATCGACCGCGAGCCACGCGGCTTGGCCAAGGCCGCCTGGACCTTATCCAGCGCCTTGCTCGGCAGTAAATCGATATGCACAGTGGCTGAGCCGTCGCGGTTGATTGCCTCGCGAATCGGCGCCGACAGCGCGTAGATCAAGCTGCCCTCGATCCCCGTGGCGGTGACCACACATTCCCCCAGCCGAGGTTTGTCGTCCGCCAGGCCGATGGCGACGTTTTTCAACGGTGCCCCAGCGAATTTGCTGACCATCAATTCGCTCCAACCCGACACCTCGAAACCGCAGTTGCTGGGTTGCAGCGGGGCGCAGGGTACGCCTTTGTCTTCCAGCCGCTTGAGCCAGCTGCCATCGGAGCCCAGGCGTGACCAACTGCCCCCACCGAGGGCCAGCAGCACAGCCTCGCTGCGGATGGTTTTTTCGCCATCGGGGCTGTGGATAAGTAGATCGCCATTCGTGTTCCAGCCCAACCAACGATGCCGGGTGTGGATAACCACGCCTTGGTCCCGCAGGCGCTTGAGCCACGCGCGCAGCAGCGGGGCAGCTTTCATGTCCGTAGGAAAGACGCGCCCGGAAGTGCCGACAAAGGTTTCAATGCCCAGGCCGTGGATCCATTCGCACAACGCTTCGGCACCAAACGCCCGCAACAACGGCGCCATATGCGGCGCGCGTTCGGCATAGCGTGAGAGGAAAGCCGGGTATGCCTCGGAATGGGTGATGTTCATGCCACCCACACCCGCGAGCAGGAATTTGCGCCCCACTGACGGCATGCCGTCATACAGGTCCACCCGCACGCCCGCCTGGCTCAAGACTTCGGCAGCCATCAGCCCGGCAGGGCCGCCGCCGATAACGGTAACGTGTTGAGGAGGGGTCTGGGGCATGGGTAGGGCCACGGTCGCTTGAATAGGCCGAGCATTCTACCCGACGACAGCGTGGCTGCCTGATCAAAAAATGTACACTTTCCTACAAGCCATACGGCTGCTCGGTTTCAGCCCCTTACACTCAAGTTATCCACAGGCCGTTCCACAGGCATTGTGGGTAACGCTCACGCTTCAATGACAACCTGATGACGTCCACACCCGCTGGGCGCTGTGGTGCAGGATACCGTGGCGGCGGGCCAAGGCTGGGCGGTCCTTGCTGTAGCCGCCGCCGATCACGCCCATCACGGGGATGTCGCGACCCAGGCAGTGGCGCATGACGCTTTCATCGCGGGCGGCGGCGCCTGCGTCGGTCAGTTTGAGGTAACCGAGGGCATCATCCTTATGCACATCCACGCCGGCGTCGTAGAGCACCAGGTCGGGCTGGTAGAGCGGCAGCAAATAGTTGAGTGCGTCGTCCACCACCTTGAGGTAATCGGCGTCGCCCATGCCCATGGGCAAGGGAATGTCCCAGTCACTCTGGGCTTTGCGTGCGGGGAAGTTCTTTTCGCAGTGCAGCGAAACAGTGATGGCATCTGCCGTGTCGTGCAGGATACGCGCGGTGCCGTCGCCCTGATGCACGTCGCAGTCGAAGATCAGTACGCGGTTGACCCGGCCGCTGGCCAGCAGGTAATGGCTGATCACCGCCAAGTCATTAAAGATGCAAAAGCCCGCCGGGTAATCGTAGTGGGCGTGATGGGTGCCACCCGCCAGGTGGCAGGCCAGCCCATGTTCGAGGGCTTGTTCCGCCGCCAGTATCGAACCGCCCACCGCACGCACGGTGCGCTGGGCCAGTGCTTCGCTCCAGGGCAGGCCGAGGCGCCGTTGGTCTTCGCGGGATAATTCGCCGCTCATGTAGCGCGCGATATACCCAGGTTCATGGGCAAGGGCCAGAATCTCTGCTGGGCACAACGACGGGCGTAGCAGTTGGCTGTCCTGGGTCAGGCCGCTGTCCACCAGGTGGTCACGCAACAGGCGAAACTTGTCCATCGGGAACCGGTGGTCTCCCGGGAACTCAGGGCTGTAGTCATCGTGGTAGATCAATGGCAAAGGCATGGGATTTTCTGACGGGAATCTGCGAAGGATCTTACCAGCGCTGTACACTCACGCACATGGCAAGGCAGGGGGACCCATGGAGCCGATATTGGAATTGGAAAGCGCACGTCTGGTACTGCGCCAATGGCGCGACAGCGATCTGCCGGAATTTGCGCGCATGTGCGCAGACTCACAGGTCATGCGCTATTTCCCGGCCAAGTTGAGCCATTTGGAAAGCGCCGCGTTGATCGGCCGTATTCGCGGGCATTTCGCCGAATATGGCTTTGGCTTTTGGGCCTTGCAGCGCAAGGATACCGGCGAATTTATCGGCCTGACCGGGCTGCAGAATGTCAATTTTGAAGCAGGCTTTACCCCGGCGGTGGAAATCGGCTGGCGCCTGGCCCGCGAACATTGGGGCCTGGGTTATGCCAGTGAAGCCGCCTGGACCGCCCTGCGTTGTGGTTTCGACCGCCTGCAGCTGGATGAGATGCTCGCCTTTACCACCGAAACCAATCTGCCATCACAAAAAGTCATGCAAGCCATCGGTATGCATTACGATCCGCTGGCAGATTTTGAACACCCCAAGGTCGCAGCCGATGATCCGCTGCGCCATCATGTTTTGTACCGCATCACCCGCGCCCAATGGTTGGACACGCTGCACGGATAAGCAGCCCGGAATGCCCTATTGATTGTAGGAGTTGCTTTATGAGCCAAGTATTGGAAGATCTGGTGGACTTGCTGACCCTGGAACCGATTGAGGAAAACCTCTTTCGCGGCCGCAGCCAGGACCTGGGTTTTCGCCAACTGTTCGGCGGGCAGGTGCTCGGCCAGTCGTTGTCGGCGGCCAGCCAGACGGTAGAAGAAGCGCGGCACGTCCATTCCTTGCACGGCTATTTCCTGCGCCCTGGTGATGCGGCCTTGCCGGTGGTGTATTCGGTAGACCGCGTGCGCGACGGCGGCAGTTTCAGCACGCGCCGGGTGACGGCGATCCAGAAGGGCAACCCGATCTTTACCTGCAGCGCCTCGTTCCAGTACGACGAAGCGGGCTTTGAACACCAGACCACCATGCCCGTGGTGGTCGGCCCGGAAAACCTGCCGTCGGAGCTGGAACTGACGAAACAGCGTGCGCACCTGATCCCCGAGCACATGCGCGACAAGTTGCTGTGCCCCAAGCCCATCGAAGTTCGCCCGGTCACCGAAAAAGACCCGTTCAACCCGCAGCCGTCCGACCCGGTCAAGTACGTATGGTTTCGTGCCGACGGCGCCCTGGCTGAAACGCCGGCGCTGCATAAATACCTGCTGGCCTATGCCTCGGACTTTGGCCTGCTGACCACCTCGTTGCTGCCCCATGGCAAGACGGTTTGGCAAAAAGACATGCAGGTCGCCAGTCTCGACCACGCGTTGTGGTTCCACGCCGATCTGCGCGCCGACGACTGGCTGCTCTATGCCATGGACAGCCCGTGGGCCGGCAACTCCCGAGGGTTCTCCCGAGGCAGCGTGTACAACCGTGCCGGGCAGTTGGTGGCGTCGGTGACCCAGGAAGGCTTGATTCGCCACCGCAAGGATTGGGCATGAGCCTGGCGGACGTTAAGCACTGGGTATTCGACATGGACGGCACCCTCACGGTGGCCGTCCACGACTTTGCCGCGATTCGCGTGGCGCTGGAAATTCCGCCTGAGGATGACATCCTCACGCATCTCGCGGCGTTGCCGGCGCCGGTTGCGGCGGCCAAGCATGCCTGGTTGCTGGAGCACGAGCGCGAGCTGGCGCTGGGTTCGATTGCGGCCGACGGCGCGGTGCAGCTAGTGCGTGAGCTGGCCGGGCGTGGTTATCGCCTGGGGATTCTGACCCGCAATGCGCGTGAGTTGGCGCACGTGACGTTGGAGGCGATTGGCCTGGCGGACTGCTTTGCCGTCGAGGATGTACTGGGCCGTGACGACGCGCCGCCCAAGCCGGATCCAGGGGGGTTGCTGAAGCTGGCAGCCGCTTGGGGTGTAGCGCCGAGCGAGATGGTGATGGTCGGCGATTACCGCTTTGATCTGGACTGCGGCCGGGCAGCGGGGACCAAGACCGTGTTGGTCAACTTGCCGGAAAACCCGTGGCCGGAATTGGCGGATTGGCACGCGGCAGATTGCGCTGTGCTGCGCCAAATGATCTAGCCCAGGCAATAGAGGGCAAATGTGGGAGGGTTTTTGCCCTCAAGGTTGACCCGGTGTTGTCAGTTATTGCGTGAACAACACCTTCTCTCCCTGCGGCGAGGTGAACATCTTATCCCCGTCATGCCCAACCCCCGGCACTTCCACCAGCTTATGGCTCAACTGCGGATGGCGTTGCTTGAGGTAGTCAAAGTAGTTGTGCCCGCGAATCAGGCGATACGCGCCCTGGGTTTGGGCTTCGCAGCTTTTATCCAGCGCCGGGTGGTTGGGGTCGGTGTCTTGCTGGCCCAGCAGGTAGGTGATGTTGCGTGACACGTAGGTCTGCTCAAGCTGCTCGGCACTCTGGCCCTTGGCGTACGCCGGCAGGTTTTGCATGCCGTATTTCCAGTCGTTGAAGCCAGGGCAGCTGGCGACCTCGAACTTCACCGGCCGCTGTGGACTGAAGTAGGCGTAGGACGATGGGTTGGCCACCACGTAACGCAAGCTGATGCCGGCCGTTTGCAGCATCGGCTGGTCATGGCCGGTGAGGGCGAAGCGCTGCACCACCTGGCCACCGCCGGAATGGCCGGCGACCACGATTTCTTTCAGTGCCGGGAACAGCGTGCGGTTGCCCAAGTGCTTGATGATCTCGTCGAGGGCGCCGTAGGAGCTGATCTGGCCTGGGCCGGTCGAGGGTGTGCCGGCCATCCAGTCATCGCCCTTCCAGCGCAGCACTTGGTCGCCCAAGTGGTTGGGCTGGATGTCGGAAGTGTTGAGAAACTGCGGCGCGATGACTAGCGTGTTGGCGGCAACCCCTGCGTGTTCGGCGGCGTCTTCGCCGCTTTTGAGGTAAGTCTGCGCATTGCGCAGGCGCCCGTGCACGACGATCAACGCCCGGGTGACGTTGGGCAGCGGCTGGTTCCAGTCCTGGCTCAACCCCAGGCTGAGGTCACCGGCCTCCAGGTGAAAGCGATCAGGGCTGACCACGTTGATGGCATGCGCTTTCTCGGCGGCCCACGTGTTGGCGCAGAAGGTGGCTAACGCCCCCAGTACGAACCCCAATCGTCTGTTCATTTAGAGATTCTTCGCGGTAAAGGTATCGCATTGAGCGATCTGGCCCTGGGCGAAGCCGGTCTTGAACCAGCGAACCCGCTGCGCCGAGGTACCGTGGGTAAACGAGTCCGGCACGACGCGCCCTTGACCCTGTTGTTGCAAACGGTCATCGCCAATGGCGTTGGCCGCATTCAGTGCGGCTTCAATATCACCGGGCTCCAGCCAGTTCAGGCGTTTTTGCGCGCGGTTGGCCCAGACGCCGGCGAAGCAGTCGGCTTGCAGTTCTTGACGTACCAGCAGGCCACCATCGCCTTGCATCTGCATGCCTTGCTGGCGCGCAGCTTGAATCTTGGCCGAGATGCCCAGCAGCGTTTGTACGTGGTGCCCGACCTCGTGGGCGATCACATAAGCCTGGGCGAATTCACCGGAAGCCTGGAAGCGTTGGGACATTTCCCGGAAGAAATCCAGGTCCAGGTACACCTGTTGGTCGGCCGGGCAATAGAACGGGCC
The DNA here is from genome assembly GCF_023242475.1 of Pseudomonas sp. MWU15-20650. Classification (GTDB taxonomy): domain Bacteria; phylum Pseudomonadota; class Gammaproteobacteria; order Pseudomonadales; family Pseudomonadaceae; genus Aquipseudomonas. The sequence goes on from NZ_JALJFG010000023.1 coordinate 67,759, forward strand.
GCTGGCCGAGGTCGCGCCACCGCAGGCGGAGTTCACCCGGCCGCGGAACAGGATCAGTTTCGGGTTCTTGTAAACCAGGCCGTTTTCCTGGAACACCTGGGCCCAGGTGTCTTCGGTGTCGCCCAGGACGGCGCGTACGAAATCGGCTTGTTGGTCGTTGGCCGGCGGCGCCTGGCGCGACTGTGTGCTGACCGACGGTGCCTGCTCCATCTGGCCGCTCAACTGGCCGAGGATCTGCATCGGGTCCTGGCCGGTCAGCCAGCCAATGCCCACGATCAGCACAATCGCTGTCAGGCTCAGGCCCTTGCCGCCACCAAAGCGCATGCCACCACCGCCACCGCCACTGTCATCGCGGGCATCCACCACGTTGTCGCTGCGTCGGCCTTTTTTCCATAGCATGGGAGCAATCCTCTGTGTGCAAACCGTGATTGATTATGGTCGTTATTAACGGCAATAGCCTTCGCCGGTGGCGACGATCAGGCAGTCTTTTTTATCCGCCAGCCATTTCAGGCCAGTGGCCTCGCCGTCGCCGGCGCGCAGCAATTGCGGGCCGTCCGGGCGGGTGAAGGCGATACCGTCTTCGGCCGCTTCGCCCTTGAAGGTGCCGGAGTCGTCGGCGTCGAGGCCGTATCGCATGGTAAGAAGGTAGTGGCCCCGCCCAATGCTGTCATCCTTGGCGATGGTCAGGTTCAAGCCTTCGACGCCGATCCACTGGCCGACCCATTTGTCGGTAGGTGGGGTTTGCGGCACCAGGGTTGCTTGCACGGACGGTGGCGCGGGCTTGGGCGCTTCTTTCGCCTCTTTATTGCAGGCGGTCAGCAGTACGAGGGTAGAAAGAACAAAGAGTGTTTTTTTCATAACGGCAAAGCCTTGGTTAAAAAGTGTGCAACGCGTGGGCAAACGTGCAGCGTTGGACTCGGATCCCGTGATTTAGTGCGCTGTTCGCACGGTGTTTGGTTATGCTTTGGGGGCAGACTCCAGCCCGGCTGCTAGATTACCGGGTTGAGCGCTACCTTGTTCAGTGCTCAGCGTTCAGCTCGCCATGCAGAGAATTCAATGACTGTCAGTACCCCGCTCTCAGGTGTCAACCGCCCCTTCAAAGGCATCGTGCTGATTGTGGTGGCGACGTTTCTGTTCTCCAGCCACGATGCCTTGTCCAAATACCTGGCCGGGTTCTACCCCATCGTGATGGTGGTGTGGGCGCGGTACATGGTGCACACCTTGCTGATGGCCGGGATTTTCCTGCCGCAATCGGGCTTGCGCGTGTTGCGCAGCAAGCGGCCGGGAATGCAGGTGGTACGGGCGTTGTGCCTGTTGGGAACCAGCCTGTTTTTCACCTCGGCCTTGCATTACATCCCGTTGGCGGAAGCTACGGCGGTGAACTTTCTCGCGCCGATTCTGGTGACCGCCCTTTCGGTGCCGCTGCTCGGTGAGCATGTGACACGTGGCCAGTGGCTGGCGGTAATCTGCGGGTTTATCGGCGTGCTGGTGATCATCCATCCGGGCGGTGAGTTGTTCACCCCGGCGGTGTTGCTGCCGTTGTGCTCAGCGCTGTTCTTCTGTTTCTACCAACTGCTCACACGCATCCTCAGCCAATACGACACGCCGACCACCAGCAATTTTTTTGCCGGCCTGTGCAACACCTTGGTGATGAGTGCGCTGGTGCCGTTCTTTTGGCAGGTGCCAACCCTGTGGCACGGGGTAATGATGCTGGCGCTGGGCACCTGTGGGATGACGGCGCACTTGATGCTTACCCAGGCGTTCCGTTTCGCCGCCCCGGCGTTGCTGGCGCCGTTCGGTTATTGCCAGATCGTGTTCGCGGGGTTGTTGGGCTGGTTGGTGTTTGCCCATACCCCCGACGTGACCACGGTGATCGGCATCGGGGTGATTTGCATGAGCGGGTTGGCCGCTGCCTGGCAGCAGCGGCGGCGTTGAGTTACCGGTCGACGGTAGGAATCTTGCGCGGTGCCATGAAGTACATCCAGATCAGCGCAATGAAGTACATCGCGGGGATCAGGGTGAACAACACGGTGTAGTTGTTGTGGGTCACCGTGAGGATATGGCCCACGATCTGGGTCATGAACATGCCACCGATGGCCGCGCACATCCCGCCGAAACCGAACACCGTGCTCATCATGTGCTTGGGCGTGTAGTCCATCACCAGGCTCCAGATATTGGCGGTCCATGCCTGGTGGGCGCCGATGGCCAGGGAGATGGCGAACACCGCGACCCACAGCTGGCTGGAGCCGGCCGCCATGATCACCCCGACGATGCAGCAGGCAAACAACAGCATCGACAGCAGTCGCGCCTTGATCGAGTTCATCCCGCGGCCGATCAGGAACGACGACAGAATGCCCCCACCCACGCTGCCGAAATCGGCGGTCAGGTAAATGATGATCAGCGGGATGCCCATCTGAGTCACGTTAATGCCCAGGTTGTATTGCTGGTTCAGAAACGGCGGCAACCAGTACAGGTAGAACCAGAACACCGGTGCGGTCAGCGAATAGGCGAGGGCGAAGGCCCACGTGCCACGCATGCGCAGGATACGGCTGAACGGAACGCGGGGTTGTTCCGGCTCGACTTCCTGTTGCACGTAGTCCAGTTCGGATTGTTTGACGGTGGGGTGCTCTTCCGGGTTGTAGTACTTCAAGCCCCAGCACACCAGCCAGATACCGCCGAGCGCCGACATGCACAGGAACGCCGCCTGCCAGCCCCAGACGTGGAGGATCAACGGCAGCAGCATCGGCGTCATCATCGCCCCGACGTTGGTGCCGGCATTGAAGATACCGGTGGCCACTGCGCGCTCGCCGGCGGGGAACCACAGGCGGGTGGTCTTGACGCAGGCCGGGTAGTTGGCCGCTTCGGTCAGCCCGAGGATAAAGCGGCAGACCATAAAGCCCACGGCCGACGTGGCCAGGCCATGGGCGCCAGTGGCCAGGCTCCACAACAAAACGGCACAGAAGAACACGCGCTTGACGCCTACCCGGTCGATCAAGCGGCCTTGCAGCACAAAGCCGATGGCGTAGCCGACCTGGAACCAGAAGTTGATGTTGGCGTAGTCCATCGCCGTCCAACTCATTTCCTTGGCGAGGATCGGCTGCATTACGCCCAGGGCGGCGCGGTCGATGTAGTTCAGGGTGGTGGCGAAGAACACCAGGGCCAGCATGCCCCAGCGGGTTTTACCCACGGCCAGGGCGCCGCGGATCTTGTCGCCGATGCCGGCGTGCGGGTTGCCCGGGCGCTCGGCCAGGACGGAGTTTTGCGAAGGCATGAGGTCGTACCCGTTTTTTGAATTTTTTATGGTGTGTTCTGGGTCTTTTTTTCTATAAGGCTTGCGTGGTCGATGGTGCGCAGTGGTTAAAAAGTCGTCAATTCGCCAAAGGGGCATAGTGTTCGATAATCGCACCAAAAACTAACCGGTTCGTACATTTTAATTGCTGCCTGTAGGCTGGGGGCGAATAATTTGGTGCAAACAACAATGGCCGGGAGTCGCCCCATGCAACGTTCCATCGCTACCGTTTCCTTGAGCGGCACTTTGCCGGAAAAGCTGGAGGCCATCGCCGCCGCTGGGTTTGATGGCGTGGAAATCTTTGAGAACGACTTGTTGTATTACGATGGCAGCCCCCGGGAAGTTAGGCAGATGTGCGCTGACCTCGGTATTGCCATCACGTTGTTCCAGCCGTTTCGCGACTTTGAAGGTTGCCGCCGCGACCGCCTGGCGCGCAACCTGGAGCGCGCCGAGCGAAAGTTCGACCTGATGCAGGAGCTGGGTACCGACCTGGTGTTGGTGTGCAGCAACGCCTCGGCCGATTCGGTAGGCGATGAGCGTATCCTGCTCGACGATTTGAGCCTGCTGGCCGAACATGCCGGCCGCCGTGGCTTGCGCATCGGCTATGAGGCGCTGGCCTGGGGCAGGCATGTGAACACTTGGCAGCAGGTGTGGAACCTGGTGCGTCAGGTCGACCACCCAAGCCTTGGCGTGTTGCTCGACAGCTTCCATACCCTGTCGCTCAAGGGCGACCCCAGCGCCATCGCTGACATCCCTGGCGATAAGATCTTCTTTGTGCAAATGGCCGACGCACCGATCTTGGCCATGGATGTGCTGGAGTGGAGCCGGCATTTCCGTTGCTTCCCGGGCCAGGGCGAATTCGACCTCCCAGGCTTTCTGGCGCCGATCATCAAGAGTGGCTACACCGGGCCCTTGTCCCTGGAAATCTTCAACGACGGCTTTCGCGCGGCACCTACCCGGGCCAACGCGGCGGACGGCCTGCGCTCGTTGCTGTACCTGGAAGAGAAAACACGCCAGCGCCTGGCCGAGCAATCGTCCATCAAGCCCGCCGACATTCTGTTTGAAACCCCTGCGGCCAGTGAGTACGACGGTATCGAATTCCTGGAGTTCGCCGTGGATGAAAACCTCGCGGCCAAGCTCACGCAATGGCTGGAGCGCCTGGGCTTCGTCAAGGCCGGGCAACATCGTTCCAAGAGCGTCAGCCTGTTGCGCCAGGGTGATATCAACCTGATCCTCAATTGCGAACCCTATTCCTTTGCCCACAACTTTTTCGAGGCGCATGGCGCGTCGTTGTGCGCCACGGCGATTCGAGTCAAAGACAGTGCCAAGGCATTGGAGCGGGCGGTGGCCTACAAGGGCCAGCCTTATCGCGGCCTGGTGGGGCCCAACGAGCTGGAGTTGGCGGCGGTACGTGCGCCGGATGGCAGCCTGATTTATCTGGTCGACCAAAACAACGGCGGGCTGTACGACACCGACTTCAACCTGCAACCGGCCACCGCTTCCAGCGGCGGCTTGCTGCGCATCGACCATATGGCCATGGCCTTGCCTGCCGACAGCCTCGACAGTTGGGTGCTGTTCTACAAGAGCCTGCTGGACTTCGAGGCCGATGACGAAGTGGTACTGCCCGATCCTTATGGCCTGGTGAAAAGCCGTGCGTTGCGCAGCCGCTGCAGCTCGATTCGCTTGCCGCTGAATATTTCCGAGAACCGCAACACCGCCATTTCCCACGCACTGTCGAGTTATCGTGGCTCGGGTGTGCACCATATTGCTTTCGACTGTGCAGACATCTTTGCCGAAGTGCGCCGGGCCAAGGAAGCCGGCGTGCCGCTGCTGGATATCCCGCTCAACTACTATGACGACTTGGCCGCGCGTTTCGATTTTGACGATGAGTTCCTCAGCGAGTTGGCGTACTACAACGTGCTGTACGACCGAGACGCCCAGGGTGGTGAGTTGTTTCACGTGTACACCGAGGCGTTCGAAGGGCGGTTTTTCTTCGAGATCATCCAGCGCAAGAACGGTTATGCCGGCTACGGCGCAGCCAACGTGGCCGTGCGCCTGGCGGCTATGGCCAAATCCCGCAGCGGCGCGGCACGTCAGGCGCGATTGTAGCGACGGAGAGATGCTTCCTTCGCAGAGCGCCGCAGCCCATAATCACTGCCTGCATAACAATGGCCGTGAGCGCACCATGACCTCAAGTCCCGATCTCCCCGCGGTGTCAGACGCACCGCGCAAGAGTCGTAAGAACAATCCGGAAAAGACCCGCGAGAATATTCTCCAGGAAGCCATTGTCGAGTTTGTTCAGCAGGGCCTGTCCGGCGCTCGCGTGGACGCCATCGCCGAGCGCATCCATACCTCCAAGCGCATGATCTATTACTACTTCGGCAGCAAGGAGCAGTTGTACGTCGAAGTGCTGGAGAAGCTTTACGGCGATATCCGCAACACTGAAACGCGCATGAACCTCACGGCCCTGGAACCGCGCGAAGCGATTCGCCGGCTGGTGGAGTTCACCTTTGATCACCACGACCAGAATGTGGATTTCGTGCGTATTGTCAGCATCGAAAATATCCACAACGCCGAGTATGTGAAACGTTCTGATGCGATCAAGGCGATGAACAGCAACATCCTTGAAGGGCTGGGCGCCACCTTGCGCCGCGGTGCTGAAATGGGCTTGTTTCGCGAAGGGCTGGAGCCGTTGGACGTGCACTTGCTGATCAACTCGTTCAGCTTTTACCGAGTGTCCAACCGCCATACCTTCAGCGAGATTTTTCAGATCGAACTGTCGGATGAGGCGGTTAAACAACGGCATCGCGAGATGATTTGCGAGTCGGTGCTGCGCTACCTGCAAGCCTGAGAGCAGGTAACTCTCAAGGTAGAAAGGCAATCCATGTGGGAGGGGGCTTGCTCCCGATTGCGGTCTGTCGGCTAAGCATCTGCTGACTGATACACCGCCATCGGGAGCAAGCCCCCTCCCACATTTTTGGTTGGGTTTCTACAGTGAGATATTCATGCTCTGGTTTGCGAGTCGGTGCTGCGCTACCTGCAAGCCTGAGAGCAGGTAATTCTCAAGGTAGAAAGGCAATCCATGTGGGAGGGGGCTTGCTCCCGATTGCGGTCTGTCGGCTAAGCATCTGCTGACTGATACACCGCCATCGGGAGCAAGCCCCTCCCACATTTTTGGTTCGGTTTCTACAGTGAGATATTCATGCTCTGGTTTGCGAGTCGGTGCTGCGCTACCTGCAAGCCTGAGAGCAGGTAACTCTCAAGGTAGAAAGGCAATCCATGTGGGAGGGGGCTTGCTCCCGATTGCGGTCTGTCGGCTAAGCATCTGCTGGCTGAACACCGCCATCGGGAGCAAGCCCACATTTCTGGTTGGGTTTCTACAGTGAGTTATTCATGCTCTGGAAGTGCGCCAGCATTCGCTGCGTATCCGCCACCTCGCCACTGAACAACTCAAACGCCTTCACGGCCTGAAACACCGCCATATTCCCGCCGTCCAACGTACGGCAACCCAAAGCGCGGGCGTCGCGCAGCAGTTCGGTTTCCAGGGGGAAATACACGATTTCCGCGACCCACAGGTCAGCCCGCAATAACCCCGCGGGTACCGGCGTGCCCGGCAGTTTGGCCATGCCCATGGGGGTCGTGTTCACCAAACCATCGGCTTCGGCCATGGCGTTTTCCAGGTGGTGGCCGATGCGGGCGCGGCCGGCGCCGAAACGCTGGGTGAGGTTATCCACAAGGTCCCGGGCGCGGGCAATGTCTAGGTCGAAAACACTCAGTTGTTCCACACCCTCGGCCAGCAGGGCGTGGGCCACCGCAGCACCTGCGCCCCCGGCGCCCATCTGCACCACGCACTGGCGCGGCACATCATTGAAGTGGCGGCGAAAGCCCTCGGCAAACCCCAGGCAGTCGGTGTTATGGCCGATGCGCTTGCCGTCCTTGAACACCACCGTGTTGACTGCCCCAATGCCCCGGGCTTCGTCAGACAGCTCATCGAGTAACGGCAGGATCGCTTGTTTGCACGGGTAGGTAATGTTCAACCCGGTGAAGTGCATGTGTTCGGCGGCTCGTAGCAGGTCGGGCAGGGCGTTGGTGGTCAGTTGCAGCGGTTCAAGGTCGATCAGGCGATACAGGTAGCGCAAGCCCTGGGCGTCACCTTCCTGTTCATGCAGGGCGGGGGTGCGGGAAGCCTGGATACCGGCGCCGATCAGGCCGGCGAGAATACGCGGTTTCATCAGGTTCATCCCTTCAGCGCGTGGCTGAAATGTTCCAGGGCCAAGTGGTAGCCATGGCTGCCAAACCCGGCTAGCACGGCCTTGGCGACAGGTGACACAAACGAGTGATGACGAAACGCTTCACGTGCATGCACGTTGGATAAATGCACTTCGATCACTGGCACTTCACTGGCGACCAACGCATCACGAATCGCCACCGAGGTGTGGGTCCAGGCGGCCGGGTTAATCACGATACCGGCGCAGCGAGCACGGGCGCCGTGAATCCAGTCGAGCAGTTCGCCTTCATGGTTGGTCTGGCGAAACTCGATTTTCAGCCCGAGCTTGTCAGCACTGCGGCCACACAGGGCGGCGATGTCGGCCAGGGTTTCATGGCCATAAGTGGCAGGCTCGCGGGTGCCGAGCAAGTTGAGGTTGGGGCCGTTGAGCACCAGCACGATGGGCGGCATAAGAGGGGATCTCCACAGTTCTTATTGGTTGTGGAGATAAAATGTACTGAATGGTTAATTCGGTCAATTGATGGCAGGGGATGTGTTCGATTATCGAACGCTTAATCGAAAATCGGCAAACCAGCAGCTCCCCCACGGGAGCTGCGTGCCCCTGGGCTTATCGCCGAGTCAGCAAGACGCCGGATTCCATATGGTGCGTCCACGGGAACTGGTCAAACATTGCACACTGGGTGATACGGTGCGTGTCGTGCAGTTGCGCAATGTTTGCCGCCAGCGTTTCCGGGTTGCAGGAGATGTACAGGATGTTGTCGAAACGCCGCGTCAGTTCACAGGTGTCCGGGTCCATGCCCGCGCGGGGCGGGTCGACGAACACGCTACCGAACTCGTAGCTTTTCAGGTCGATGCCATGCAGGCGGCGGAACGGGCGCACTTCATTGAGGGCTTCGGTGAGTTCCTCGGCCGAGAGGCGCACCAGGGTAACGTTACCCACCGCGTTTTCATCGAGGTTGCTCAAGGCCGCATTGACAGAGGTCTTGCTGATCTCGGTCGCCAGCACCTTGCGCACGCGAGTGGCCAACGGCAGGGTGAAGTTGCCATTGCCGCAGTACAGCTCCAGTAAATCGTCCGGGCGATCGCCCAGCGCGTCGTAAGCCCAATTGAGCATCTTCTGGTTCACCGTACCGTTAGGCTGGGTGAAGGCGCCTTCGGGTTGGCGGTAGCTGAAGGTACGGCCACCGACGTCGAGTTTTTCCACCACATAGTCATGGCCGATGACGTCGCGCTTGCCCTTGGAGCGGCCGATGATGCTGACGTTCAAGTCGGCGGCCAATTGGTTCGCAGCGGCATGCCAGTGCGCGTCCAGCGGGCGGTGATAGCACAGCGTGATCATCGCGTCGCCGGCCAGCGTAGTGAGGAACTCCACCTGAAACAGTTTGTGGCTCAGGGCGGCGCTGGCTTGCCAGGCAGCCTTGAGTTGCGGCATCAACTGGTTGATGCGCTGGCTGGCAATGGGGAATGCTTCGATCAGGATCGGCGTGCGCTTGTCATCCTGGGAGAACATCGCGTAGTGGCGTTCACCGCCTTCGCGCCACAGGCGGAACTCCGCGCGCAGGCGGAAGTTCTGCAGGGGCGAATCGAAGACCTGCGGCTCGGGCGCATCGAACGGTGCCAGCAGGTCACGCAAGCGCGTGACCTTGTCTTGCAGTTGAGCGGTGTAGCTTGCGGCGTCAAAAGTCATGCGTTGAACCAGCCCAGCTTGATCACAAACAGAATCGACAGGATCACCAGTGCCGGGTTCAGCTCACGGTAGCGGCCCGAAAGCAGCTTGATGGCGGTCCAGGCGATGAAACCGAAGGCGATGCCGTTGGCGATGGAGTAAGTGAAGGGCATCGCCAGGGCGGTGATCACCACCGGCGCTGCAACGGTAATGTCGTCCCAGTCGATTTCGGCCAGGCCAGACGTCATCAGCACGGCCACGAACAGCAGGGCCGGAGCGGTGGCGAAGGCCGGCACGCTGGCGGCCAATGGCGAGAAGAACAGCGCCAGCAGGAACAGGATCGCGACCACGATGGCGGTCAAGCCGGTACGGCCGCCGGCACTCACACCGGCAGCGGACTCGATGTAGCTGGTGGTGGTCGAGGTGCCCAGCAAGGAGCCGGCCATCGCGGCAGTACTGTCAGCGATCAGCGCGCGGCCCATTTTCGGCATGTGGCCATCCTTGCCCATCAGGCCGGCGCGCTTGGCGACGCCGATCAGGGTGCCGGAGTTATCGAACAGGTCAACGAAGAGGAAGGCGAAGATCACGCTGACCAGGCCGATATCCCGCGCACCTTTGATGTCCAGCTGCAAAAAGGTCGGGGCCAGGGAGGGTGGCATCGACGTCACGCCGCCGAACGGGGTGACGCCCAGCAGGATGGAGACGATGGTCACTGCCAGGATGCCGATCAACACGGCGCCGCGTACCGCCAGGGCTTCCAGCGCGACGATCAGCATGAAGCCGAGCGTGGCGAGGATGGGCGCGGGTTGTTTCAGGTCGCCCAGGCCCACCAGGGTGGCCGGGTTGGCCACCACGATACCGGCGTTGTGCAGGGCGATCAGGGCCAGGAACAGGCCGATGCCGGCGGCAATCGCCGAGCGCAGGGGTAGGGGGATGCTGTTGATGATCCACTCACGGATGCGGAAGATCGACAGCAGGAAGAACAGCACCGCCGAAATGAACACCGCACCCAGGGCAACCTGCCAGGTATGGCCCATGTGCAGGACCACGGTGTAGGTAAAGAAGGCGTTCAGGCCCATGCCGGGTGCCAGGGCGATCGGGTAGTTGGCGATCAGGCCCATCACGGTCGAGCCGATGGCGGCGGCCAGGCAGGTCGCGACGAAGACCGCGCCCTTGTCCATGCCGGTCTCGCCGAGGATGCTCGGGTTCACGAACAGGATGTAGGCCATGGCCAGGAATGTCGTGATCCCCGCGAGTATCTCGGTGCGCACGTTGGTGTTGTGTGCTTTGAGTTGAAACAGCTTTTCCAGCATGCCGGCTCCCTGTGACGCTATTTTGCGTCGTTATTTGTTGACCTCTAAGTCAAAGCACAAACTGCGCCAAGCGCCTGTGGTTTCAGAGAGGATCGGAAAAAGCGGCGCATCATACCAGCAGCCGAAGGCTGTGTGGCGCATGGCCTTAAGGCATACTGCGCCGACGTTTAATACAGGGTCGTTAACAGCATGAAAAAAGCCAACGCGTGGAGCCTAGCCCTGATCGCCTGTATCAGCCTGTGGTTGGGCTCGGCACCGGCGTGGGGCGCAGCTGCACCGGCCTTGAGCGAGGTGAGGGTGTTCAAGGTCGAATCGGCGCGTTGCAGTGAAACCATTCCCGAGCGGGCGCAAAGCACCCAGATGTGCGAGCACCGCGGGCCCACCAAGGTATCGGTGATGGAGGTCGGCCTGGGCAACAACCCGATGGGCCGTTTCGATGGTGCGCAGTTGAATGGGCAACGCACGCCGGTGTGCCAGGTCGGCAACATCAGTCAAACCTGTAACGGCGCCGGTACGCTGATGGGCTACATCTATGTGTTCGACCTGAATGTCGAAGCCCAGGGTTGGTTTGAATTCAGCAATACCTCGATCAACGGCCCGCAAAACACCCTGAAGACGATGCTCAATATCCGCTGACTCACACCTTGGCCTCGTCCACCGGCACATGCATGCGGTCGCGGTTGGCCAGGCTCGGGAACAGTTTGATCCATACCCCAGTGACCAGCAGCGTACCGATCCCGCCCATGACCACCGCGGGCACGGTGCCGAACCAGTGGGCGGTGATGCCGGACTCGAATTCACCCAATTGATTGGACGCGCCGATAAACAGGCCATTGACCGCACTGACCCTGCCGCGCATTTCATCCGGTGTTTCCAGCTGCACGAACGATGCACGGATCACCATGCTGATCATGTCAGCCGCACCCAAGACCACCAGCACCGCCAGGGAAAACCAGAACGAGGTCGACAGGCCGAACGCGATGGTCGCCACGCCGAAGACGCCGACGGCAGTGAACATCACGCGGCCCACCTGACGGTCCACCGAGCACCGCGCCAGCCACAATGACATCAGCAACGCCCCCACCGCCGGTGCCGAACGCAGCAGGCCCAGGCCCCAGGCGCCGGTCAGCAGGATGTCCTTGGCGAACACTGGCAACAACGCGGTCGCGCCGCCCAACAGCACGGCAAACAAGTCCAGGGAGATGGCACCGAGGATGTCCGGGCGGCTACGGATAAAGCGAATGCCGGCCAGCAGTGAATCCAGGGTGGCCTTGGCTTTGTTCAGCGGGGTCTGGCGGGCCGGCAGGTTCAGCGTCAGCACGCAGGCGATCAGGTACAGCGCCACGGTCGGGCCGTAAACCCACACACTGCCAAACGCGTAGAGCAAACCGCCGAGGGCCGGTGCGACAATGGTTGCCAACTGCTGGGCCGACTGCGACGAGGCCACGGCCCGCGGGAACAGCGCGCTGGGCACGATGCTTGGCAGCAGCGCCTGGGTGGTGGGCATTTCAAACGAACGCGCGGCACCCAGCAGGAAGGCCAGGATAAAGATCATCTCGCGGGTCACATTGCCGGTCAGGCCGCCGATGGCCAGGGCCAAGGCGATCAGCGCTTGTACGGTCTGGCAGATGGCAGCGACCTTGCGCCGCTCATAACGATCGGCCACGTGCCCGGTGTGCAGCATGAACAGCACGCGTGGCACGAATTCGACCAGGCCAACCAAACCCAGGTCCAGCACATTGCCGGTCAGTTGGTAGAGGTTCCAGCCGATGGCCACGGTGAGCATCTGGAAGCCGCTGGCGGTGAAGATCCGCGCCAGCCAGAACGCGATGAAAGGGCGGTGGTGACGTAACAGCAACGCGGGTTCACTAGGCATCTGGAATTCAGGTCGGGACCGGGGGGAACGGCGAGATTAGCATCAAGCCGTAACAAAGAGTTGCCAGGTTTTAACGGGCAAGCGCCGGGCTGAGGCAAGCTGTCACGCGGCAAAAGACCACACAGTTCATTTTTGAAAATGCGACTACTCTTTCATCAATGCTTGATCCAGATCAAAACCAGCCCCGGGATTGTTCTGGCGGCCGAAGGGCCAGATTCCCTGCGTGTTTGGTAAAAAAAGAAACGAATTGAAGTTCGCCACACTCCATAACCGTGGGGGCAGTGGGTGCAGGCTCCCAGCCAGCAGCCGGTATTACCTGACAGAGGAAGACTTATGTTCGGTTTGGAGGCGCTAGATCTCGCCCGAATTCAATTCGCGTTCACCATCTCGTTTCACATCCTGTTCCCGGCGATCACCATCGGCCTGGCCAGTTACCTTGCGGTCCTGGAGGGCTTGTGGCTCAAGACCCACAACGATACCTACCGTGACCTCTACCATTTCTGGTCGAAAATCTTTGCCGTCAACTTCGGCATGGGTGTGGTCTCCGGCTTGGTCATGGCCTACCAGTTCGGCACCAACTGGAGCCGCTTCTCGGACTTCGCCGGCGCCGTCACCGGGCCGTTGCTGACGTACGAGGTGCTTACGGCCTTCTTCCTCGAAGCCGGTTTCCTCGGAGTGATGCTCTTCGGCTGGAACAAGGTGGGGCGCAAGCTGCACTTCTTCGCCACGGTGATGGTGGCCGTGGGTACGCTGATCTCCACGTTCTGGATTCTCTCGTCCAACAGCTGGATGCAGACGCCTCAAGGCTTTGAAATCGTCGACGGCCGCGTGATTCCTACCGATTGGCTGGCCGTTGTCTTCAACCCGTCCTTCCCCTACCGCCTGGCGCATATGGCGACTGCGGCGTTTGTGGCCACCGCGTTCTTCGTCGGCTCTTCGGCGGCCTGGCACTTGCTGCGGGGCAAGGACAACCCGGCGATCCGCACCATGTTGTCGATGGCGATGTGGATGGCTTTGATCGTCGCGCCTATCCAGGCGGTGATCGGTGACTTCCATGGCCTCAATACGCTCAAGCACCAGCCGGCGAAAATCGCCGCGATTGAAGGCCATTGGGAAAATATCGGCAACGAGCCAACGCCGCTGATCCTGTTCGGCTGGCCCGACATGAAGGCCGAGAAAACCAAATACGCCGTCGAGATCCCATATCTGGGCAGCCTGATCCTGACGCACTCCCTGGATAAGCAGGTGCCGGCCCTCAAGGAGTTCCCGCCTGAAGACCGCCCTAACTCGACCATCGTATTCTGGTCGTTCCGGGTCATGGTTGGCCTGGGTTTCCTGATGATTTTCACCGGCCTGTTCAGCCTCTGGTTGCGCAAGGGCGACAAGATGTACACGTCCAAGCCGTTCCTGTACCTGGCGCTTTGGATGGGCCCGTCTGGCCTGATCGCGATTCTTGCCGGTTGGTTTACCACCGAAATCGGCCGTCAGCCGTGGGTGGTCTATGGGTTGATGCGCACGGCGGATGCTTCGTCCGGGCATAGCCTGGCGCAGATGACCATCACCCTGGTGTTGTTCGTGGTGGTGTACTTCGCGCTGTTTGGCGCAGGTTTGGGTTACATGATGCGCCTGGTGCGCAAAGGGCCCCAGACCCACGAAGGCAGCGAGCCAACCCACGGTGGCCCTGGGCAGAAACGTACACCGGCCCGTCCGTTGTCCGCGGCCGATGATGGCCACGATGACGACCACACCCACATCCAGCACAAGGGGAATTGAGATGGGTATTGATCTTCCGCTGATCTGGGCCGTGATCATCATCTTCGGCATCATGATGTACGTGGTCATGGACGGCTTCGACCTGGGTATCGGCATTCTCTTTCCGTTTATTCCGGGCAAAGTCGACCGTGATGTGATGATGAACACCGTGGCCCCGGTATGGGACGGTAACGAAACCTGGCTGGTATTGGGGGGCGCGGCGTTGTTCGGTGCGTTCCCGCTGGCCTATTCGGTGGTGTTGTCGGCGTTGTACCTGCCGCTGATCCTGATGCTGATCGGTTTGATCTTCCGGGGTGTGGCCTTCGAGTTTCGCTTCAAGGCCAAGGACGATAAGCGTCACCTGTGGGACAAGGCGTTTATCGGCGGCTCCCTTGCGGCGACCTTCTTCCAGGGCGTGGCGCTGGGAGCGTTTATCGACGGTATCCCGGTGGTCAACCGCCAGTTTGCCGGTGGTTCGCTGGATTGGCTGACGCCCTTCACGATGTTCTGTGGTGTCGCGTTGGTTGTTGCCTATGCACTGCTCGGTTGCACCTGGTTGATCATGAAGACCGAAGGCAAGTTGCAGGAGCAGATGCATAACCTGGCGCGGCCGTTGGCTTTCGTGGTGTTGGCGGTGATCGGCATCGTCAGCCTGTGGACGCCGCTGGCGCACCCGGAAATCGCCTCGCGCTGGTTTACCCTGCCGAACCTGTTCTGGTTCCTGCCCGTACCGATCCTGGTACTGGTGACCATGTACGGCTTGATCCGCGCCGTGGCCCGCAATGCACACTACACGCCGTTCCTGCTGACCCTGGTGCTGATCTTCCTCGGCTACAGCGGCCTGGGGATCAGCCTGTGGCCGAACATCATTCCGCCGTCAGTCTCTATCTGGGACGCCGCGGCGCCGCCGCAAAGCCAAGGTTTCATGCTGGTGGGCACGTTGTTCATCATCCCGTTCATCCTGGGCTACACCTTCTGGAGCTACTACGTGTTCCGCGGCAAGGTCACCCACGAAGACGGCTATCACTAGGAGGGGCGTGACATGTCCGGCAAGCCGTCGTTGCACGAGATTGAACAGGCCGAGAAACAGCCGTTATGGCGGCGCCTGGGGTGGCTGGCGATGATCTGGACCGGCAGTGTGCTGGCCCTGTTTATCGTGGCCAGCCTGATGCGCATGTTCATGAGTGCGGCCGGCCTGACCACTCACTGACATCCCGATCCGGGCCCGACGGCCCGGTTTCCAAGCCCTCTTCATGAGGGCTTTTTTTATTTGCGCGCCTTGAGAATGACGAACTTCGGCGTAGCGGCCACTTGCTCGACGCCGCGGAACAGTCGCGCCAACTTGCTGTGATAGCCCAAGTGACGGTTACCGACGATGTACAGGGCGCCACCCACTACCAGTGCCTCTCGCGCCTGCTGGAACATGCGCCAGGCGAGGAAGTCGCCCACCACTTGTTGTTGGTGGAACGGTGGGTTGCACAGCACCACATCCAACGATTGCGGTTCTTGGCCGGCCAGACCGTCGCCGGCGCGCACCACGACGTCGCGCTCACCCAGGGCGGCTTGCCAATTCTCGGCAGCGGACTGCACCGCCATGTAGGACTCATCCACCAGGGTGTAGTGCGCGTCGGGGTTTTGCAGGGCGCTGGCAATCGCCAATACGCCATTGCCGCAGCCCAGGTCCGCGACTCGGGCACTGCCCAGGTTGTTTGGCAGATGCGGCAGGAAGGCGCGCGTGCCGATGTCCAGGCTCTCGCGACAGAACACGTTGGCATGGTTGCGCAACTCGATGGCTGGCGTGTCCAGCGTGTAGCGAGTGGGGTAGGGCGAGACCGCTGCCGGGCGATCCCCAACGGTGGCGATCAGCAGCCGCGCTTTTTTTACCGCCAGTGAAGCGTGCATCGGCCCGATGTACTGCTCCAGCAACTCGCCGGCCGCTCGCGGCAGGTGCTTGACCATTGCCCCGGCAATGACTTCGGCGCCTGGTGCCAGTTGGCCCTGTAGGCGGATCAGTTGTTCTTCCAGCAACGCCAGGGTCTTCGGCACGCGGACCAGCACCCGGTCGAAAGGCCCGGTGGGGGCCTGGCTGGCAGGAACGAACGTCACCGCATCAAAGGCCCGGCCGTTGCGCACCAGGTTTTTTTCCAACCCCTGGGCGGCGAGGAACGAGTCTGTGCTGGATGTCACCTGCACCTGGCCTTCAAGGCTGGCCGCCAGGGCTCCGAAGCTGTCATTGAGGATCAGCACGCGGGTTGCCGCGTTCGGCTGCTGTGCGGCGAGGTGGCTGAGCAGGTATTCGTCAGCGGCATCGAACGCTTGCAGCGGATCATTGTGTTGCTCTGGCTGGCGAATCAGATCGAGCTGGGCGAAGGGGCTGTCGAGCAGGGGCATGTCGAGGGAGGCTCTGGGTAATCGGCGGGACCGTCTGAGTGAACGACGAAGCAAAGCCCGAAGGGGCTGCATCAACACTCAGAATTGGCCACAAATGTTACTTTTTTTTGAGCGCAATGACATGCGGTGTTTCTTGCGTCGGCTAAAACAACCCGGCTTTCGAGGCGCAGAGCACTGCGGCGATCTTATTATTGACCCCCAGTTTCTTGAACGTACTGCTGATATGAAAGCCCACCGTTCGCTCTGACAGGCAGAGGATCGTGGCGATATCCGATGCGGTCTTGCCCATGGCAGACCATTTGAGGATTTCTGTCTCCCGTGGGGTTAATTTGCTGGGGGAGTGGGCACTGGTTGTATCGGCATATTTTTGCGCCACCGCCGCGTGCATTGCATGGCATAGCCATAAGACCTGGCCCGCCTTTTCATACAGTTCCTGTGGGGTGACCTCGCCAGTGCTTCGGCCCAGGGTCAGCATGCTGTAGACACCTTGAAAATCATGCACCGGTTGCGTCCATGCTAAATGTACGCCAAACGATTGAGCCATCGACCACAAGCCAGGAGCGGTTTCGAACGCCTTTTGGTCCCAGACAATAGGCAATACGCAGCGCTTGCAGTGGGCAACAATCGGGTCAACGTCAAAGAAGTGTGCTTGTTGATAAAGTCTTGACCATTCGTTTGGGTAGTTATTGATTTGAATAGGTTTAGTTTGAAAATCATTGAGTTGAGAGCTCATCGTGAATGAACAGTATTGGAAGCCGAGTTCATAGGTATGGTTGACGACCATTTCAAACACGTTAGTGAGCTCGGTTTTACCTTCCAGCTTGGGGAGGCGAGTGTTGCGCCAGTTCACCATTTGCAAATCTCCATGTGTGGCTGTGTCGCTTGGGTACGTCCTGATCCCGAGGGTTAACGGAAATTAGTGTAGGGCATGGCCTACACTAAACAGTGAATAAAATGTCAGTTACAAGGCGAGGGCCGGTGCCTGAGTTGTACATTTGCATTTGACTTTGTATAGGAAATTTCGGGGCGTCATGACTTTTTGATTGAATTTAAGGGGTTATAGATAGTGTCAGAGTGATAGCGCTTAAATACACTGTGTCATCTAGCGTCAGGTCATTCATGCAGTTATAGCTAAATAGTTAGTCTCAAATAACGATTAACCGTTTAGTTCAGGGGCGGCGCCTTTGTGCAGGCTTGCTGGCAATCGCCTCGGCCGGTGGCAATGCCAGTACAAATCAGCGGTGTTTGCGCGACCTGCTTTGAGGGACACTAGGGGCCTGTGCAAAACGGAGCCCCCCATGACGGCCAGTGCTGAAAAATTTACCCGCCAGACCTTGCTCGACGTGCAATCGCTGACCCCCAGCCTCTTCACTCTGCGCACCACCCGCGACCCCGGCTTTCGTTTTACCGCCGGCCAGTTTGTGCGCCTGGGGGTGACCAAGGCGGATGGCAGCACCGTATGGCGCGCCTATTCCATTGTCTCTTCGCCGTTTGACGAGCACCTCGACTTCTTTTCCATTGTCGTTCCGGGTGGCGAGTTCACCAGCGAACTGAGCCACCTGAAGGTGGGCGATACCTTGATGGTCGAGCGCCAGGCCACGGGCTTCCTGACCCTGAACCGCTTTGTGGACGGGCGTGACTTGTGGCTGCTGGGCACCGGTACCGGTGTGGCACCGTTCCTGTCGATCCTGCAGGACTTCGAGGTCTGGGAGAAATTCGAGCGTATCGTTCTGGTATACAGCGCCCGGGAGGCCAAGGAGTTGGCGTACCAGTCGCTGATCAAGGAGCTGGGGACACGTGAGTACCTGGCTGAATACGCTCACAAGCTTACTTACCTCCCTATCGTCACCCGTGAGCAGCATCCGGGCACGTTGAATGGGCGCATCACTACGTTGATCGAGAATGGCGAACTGGAGCGTGTTGCGGGTGTTGAGTTGACGGCGCAACACTCCCGCGTGCTGATTTGCGGCAACCCGCAGATGGTCGATGACACCCGCCAACTGCTCAAGCAGCGCGACATGCAACTGAGCTTGAGCCGACGTCCAGGGCAGGTCGCGGTGGAAAACTACTGGTAGAAAAAAGGCGCCTCATGAGGCGCCTTTCTTGATCCGCTGGTTAAAGCGGTTTGTTGTTCTGGGCTTTGAGCAGGTCACGAATCTCCGTGAGCAGTTCTTCCTCTTTGGTCGGTGTCGGCGGCAGGGTCGGGGCCACAGCCTCTTCACGCTTGAGGCGGTTGATGGCCTTGACGCCCATGAAGATCGCAAATGCAATGATCACGAAGTCAATGATGCTCTGGATGAACTTGCCATAAGCCATGACCACAGCCGGCGCATTGCCTTGTGCCGCTTTGAGCGTCACGGCCAGGTCAGCGAAGTCCACACCACCGATCAGCAGACCGATGGGAGGCATCACCACGTCCCCTACAAATGAGGAAACAATTTTGCCGAAGGCGGCGCCGATGATAATACCGACGGCCATATCGACCACATTGCCTTTTACCGCGAAGGCCTTGAACTCACTGATCACGCCCATAGGTTATTCCTTGTTACAGATGAGAAGGGTGGAGGTCAGTGTAATTCAGTCATAGACGGCTTGCGCGACACAACTGTTAACACTGTCAATTTTTATCGACACATTAAATCGCAAATAGTTTGCAAAGTGCCATCAATCGCGCGCGAAATACTCGCCATTTCAGCGGGTTACCACATTATTTTCTTAATCGGGCCTGTGGTGTTTTTCTATTTATCTTCTGACCCGCAGGTCACTAGCCTCTGGCAAGCACAACTGAATGTGCACAAAAAAACCAGAGGAAACCTCGATGAACACTTCAATGAGCCGCGGGCCCGTTTCAGCGCGCTATGCGCTGGCGCTGGTGACCGCTAGCCTGCTGTCCTTCTCCGTACAAGCCGCCAACCTGACTCGTGATAATGGCGCTGCCGTGGGCGACAACCAGAACTCGCAAACGGCCGGGGCTAATGGCCCGGTGCTTCTGCAAGACGTGCAGCTCATTCAGAAGCTGCAGCGCTTTGACCGCGAACGTATCCCGGAGCGCGTGGTACATGCCCGGGGTACCGGCGCCCACGGTACGTTCACGGTCACCGACAACCTCAGCGACCTGACCAAGGCCAAAGTATTCGCAGCCGGCGAAGCGACACCCGTATTCGTGCGCTTCTCGGCGGTGGTCCACGGCAACCATTCCCCGGAAACCTTGCGTGACCCACGCGGCTTCGCCACCAAGTTCTACACCGCGGAAGGCAATTGGGACCTGGTCGGTAATAACTTCCCGACGTTCTTCATTCGGGACGCCATCAAGTTCCCGGACATGGTCCACGCCTTTAAGCCGGACCCGCGTACTAACCTGGACGACGATTCCCGTCGCTTCGACTTCTTTTCCCATGTTCCAGAGTCCACTCGTACACTGACCGAGTTGTACTCGGACTCCGGCACTCCGGCCAGTTATCGGGAAATGGACGGTAACGGCGTACATGCCTACAAGTTGATTAACGCCAAGGGCGAAGTGCACTACGTCAAGTTCCACTGGAAGAGCCTGCAGGGCATCAAGAACCTTGATCCAAAACAAGTCACCGACGTACAGGGTCGTGATTACAGCCATATGACCAACGACTTGGTCACCCATATCAATAAGGGCGATTTCCCCAAGTGGGACTTGTATGTGCAGGTGCTTAAGCCGCAAGACCTGGCCAAGTTTGATTTCGACCCGCTGGATGCCACCAAGATCTGGCCGAACGTGCCGGAGCGCAAAGTCGGGCAGATGGTGTTGAACCGCAACCCGGCCAACGTCTTCCAGGAGACCGAGCAAGTCGCCATGGCCCCGGCCAACCTGGTGCCGGGCATCGAGCCGTCGGAAGACCGCCTGCTGCAAGGCCGGGTGTTCTCCTACGCCGATACGCAGATGTACCGCTTGGGGGCCAATGCCCTGCAACTGCCGATCAACGCCCCACGGGTGGGCGTCAACAACGGCAACCAGGACGGTGCGATGAACTTCGGCAAAACCACGACCGGTGTGAACTACCAGCCAAGCCGCCTGTTGCCACGGGAAGAGCCGCAAGCCGCGCGCTACAGTCAGTCGGCGCTGTCGGGCAGCACCCAGCAGGCGAAGATTCAGCGTGAGCAGAACTTCAAGCAAGCGGGTGACTTGTACCGTTCCTACACCCAGAAAGAACGTCAGGACTTGATCGCCAACTTCGGCGGCTCGTTGGCGACTACCGATGATGAGAGCAAGCACATCATCCTGTCGTTCCTCTACAAGGCTGACCCGGAGTACGGCACCGGCGTGACCAAAGTCGCCAAGGGCGACCTGGCGCGCGTGAAAGCGCTGGCTGAAAAACTGACTGACTGATTCGTTGGTTGTGGTCGACGCCCTCGTGGGGGCGTCGACCTTTGGCAGGAGGAAACCCCCATGCGTATCTCTATCGGTTTACTGATGGCCATGCTGGCCTTTGTCGCGCATGCCGAGTCCCCCGACCCGGCGGCACTCAAGGCGCAGTTGCAGGACTACTATTTTGACGCCGCCCGCCGTGGTGACGTCGACATGCTCAACACGTTCATTGAGTCCGGCTATGGCCTCAACACCCAGGATGACAAAGGCTACACCGCGTTGATCCTCGCCGCGTATCACGGCCAGGGCCCTTATGTGGAGCGTCTGCTCAGCGCGGGTGCCGACGCCTGCGTGCAGGACAAGCGCGGCAACACTGCACTGATGGGCGCAATCTTCAAGGGTGAGCTGAAAATTGCCCAGCGCCTGCTGGCGACCGACTGTAACCCAGACCAACGCAACGGTGCCGGGCAGACCGCCGCCATGTACGCCGGGCTGTTCAAGCGTGTCGAGTTGTTGGGCGAGCTAAAAGCCAAAGGGGCCGACCTGAACGCCGAAGACCCGATTGGCAACAGTGCTTCACGCTTGGCCAACGGCGAAATCCGGACCTCGGCGCCGCGCTGAGCTATCATCGCGGTTTTTCGGTTGGAGGTTCTCAAATGGCAAAGGCCAAGCGCATGTACGGCTGCACGGAGTGCGGCGCGACCTTTCCCAAGTGGGCCGGCCAATGCACCGAGTGCGGTGCGTGGAACACCCTGACTGAGACCATGATCGAAAGCGGCGGCGCCGCAGCCCCCTCCGGCCGTGCCGGCTGGACCGGGCAACAGGCGCAGATCAAGACCCTGGCCGAAGTCAGCGTCGAAGAGATCCCGCGTTTCTCCACCGCTTCCGGTGAACTCGACCGCGTATTGGGCGGCGGGCTGGTGGACGGCTCGGTGGTGCTGATCGGCGGTGACCCGGGGATCGGCAAGTCGACCATCCTGTTGCAAACCCTGTGCAGCATCGCCAGCCGCATGCCGGCGCTGTACGTCACCGGTGAAGAGTCCCAACAACAAGTGGCCATGCGCGCCCGGCGCCTGGGGTTGCCCCAGGACCAACTGCGGGTCATGACCGAAACCTGCATCGAAAGCATCATCGCCACGGCGCGGATCGAAAAGCCCAAGGTCATGGTGATCGACTCGATCCAGACGATTTTTACCGAACAACTGCAATCGGCTCCAGGTGGCGTGTCCCAGGTGCGTGAAAGTGCGGCGCTGCTGGTGCGCTACGCCAAGCAGAGCGGTACGGCGATCTTTCTGGTCGGTCACGTGACCAAGGAAGGCGCGCTGGCCGGGCCACGGGTGTTGGAGCACATGGTTGACACCGTGTTGTATTTCGAAGGGGAATCCGATGGTCGCCTGCGCTTGCTGCGGGCGGTAAAGAACCGCTTCGGTGCGGTGAACGAGCTGGGTGTGTTCGCCATGACCGATCGCGGGCTGAAAGAAGTCTCCAACCCCTCGGCGATTTTTCTGACGCGTGCCCAAGAAGAAGTTCCGGGCAGTGTGGTGATGGCAACGTGGGAAGGCACCCGGCCGATGCTGGTGGAAGTCCAGGCGCTGGTCGATGACAGCCACTTGGCCAACCCACGCCGCGTCACGCTCGGCCTGGATCAGAACCGCCTGGCGATGTTGCTGGCGGTACTGCATCGCCATGGGGGTATTCCTACCCACGATCAGGATGTGTTTCTCAACGTCGTCGGTGGGGTCAAGGTGCTGGAAACCGCTTCCGACCTGGCGTTGATGGCGGCGGTGATGTCCAGCCTGCGCAATCGGCCGCTGCCCCATGACCTGCTGGTGTTTGGTGAAGTCGGTTTGTCGGGCGAAGTACGCCCGGTGCCTAGCGGTCAGGAGCGTTTGAAAGAAGCCGCCAAGCATGGCTTCAAGCGCGCCATTGTGCCTAAGGGCAATGCGCCGAAGGAAATGCCGCCGGGCTTGCAGGTGATCGGGGTGACGCGCCTGGAGCAGGCTTTGGATGCTCTGTTCGAGTAGCCAGCAACACTACAGAACCCGGGTGGAAGGGGCTTGCCCCTCCCACATTCAGCTTTCCAGCAACGCCGCCAACTCCCTGCGCAGTTCATCCTCATCGGCCAAATTCAACTCGATCAGCCGCCGCAAATGGCTGATCGACTCCAAGTCGATATGTTGGCACACGAAGCCCAGTTGATTCGGATCCTCGTGGGTCAGCCGCACTTGCATCTTTATATGGGCCTTCGGGTCAAGACGTATGTCCACGTCGAAGGGCAACGCTTTGTTGCCCTTCCAGCCCTCGGGGCGTCTCACCAGCAAGCCCTTTAGCGAGAGATCCACCAAAGTAACCGGCAATTCCCATCCGTTTTGCCGAAGTTCTGTTTTTGCATCTAAGGCGATCCGGCGAAAACGGCGACGCTCAGACGATTGTTCGGTCATGGTTAAGCCCTCTGTGGATAGAAGGATTGTAGCCCTGCGCCATCAGGGGAGATTTATTTCCGCTTTTTTGCCGGTTGAAGGCTCTAGACCAACGTAGGGGGCTGGTCTTTGAGGCCAGTAGCGCTAAACTCGGGCTGGCTGTCCTTTCTGTCCACCCTGGCTGGAATATAAAAATGAAAAATAATAATAGCCTGCTACGCCACCTGCCCTGGCTGGTGCTGGCAATCGTAGGCGCTTGCGCCCTAGGCGTAGTGGCCTTGCGCCGCGGCGAGGCGATCAACGCCTTGTGGATTGTGGTCGCTGCTGTGGCCATCTACCTGGTTGCGTACCGTTACTACAGTCTGTTCATCGCGAATAATGTGATGCAGCTCGATCCGCGGCGGGCCACCCCCGCAGTGGTCAACAACGACGGTCTGGACTATGTGCCGACCAATAAACACATCCTGTTCGGTCACCACTTTGCAGCGATTGCCGGTGCAGGCCCGTTGGTCGGCCCGGTACTGGCGGCGCAAATGGGCTACCTGCCGGGTACCCTCTGGCTGATTGCCGGGGTGGTGCTGGCCGGTGCGGTACAGGACTTCATGGTCCTGTTCCTGTCCACCCGTCGCAACGGCCGCTCCCTGGGTGACATGGTCCGCGAAGAGATGGGCCGTATTCCGGGGACCATCGCGCTGTTTGGCTGCTTCCTGATCATGATCATCATCCTCGCGGTGCTGGCGCTGATCGTGGTCAAGGCCCTGGCCGAGAGCCCATGGGGTATCTTCACGGTGATGGCGACCATCCCGATCGCGATGTTCATGGGTGTGTACATGCGCTACATCCGCCCGGGTCGCATCGGTGAAATCTCGGTGATCGGCGTGCTGTTGCTGCTCGGCTCGATCTGGCTGGGCGGGCAGATTGCCGCTGATCCGGTCTGGGCCAAAGCCTTTTCCTTCACGGGTATCCAGATCACCTGGATGCTGATCGGCTACGGTTTCGTCGCGGCGGTACTGCCGGTGTGGCTGATCCTGGCGCCGCGCGACTACCTCTCCACCTTCCTGAAAATCGGCACCATCATCGCCCTGGCGATCGGCATCCTGGTCACCATGCCTGTGCTGAAAATGCCGGCGTTGACCCAGTTCATCGACGGTACTGGCCCCGTATGGAAGGGCGGCCTGTTCCCGTTCCTGTTCATCACCATTGCGTGCGGTGCGGTCTCGGGGTTCCACGCGCTGATTTCATCGGGCACCACGCCCAAGCTGCTGGATAACGAAACCAACGCCCGTTACATCGGTTACGGCGCGATGTTGATGGAGTCGTTCGTGGCAATCATGGCCATGGTTGCCGCTTCGGTGATCGAGCCAGGCGTGTATTTCGCCATGAACAGCCCGGCCGCCGTGGTCGGCGGTGATGTGATGGCCGTGGCACAAACCGTCAGCAGTTGGGGCTTTGCGATTACGCCTGAAGCGCTGCAAGCCGTGGCCCATGACATTGGTGAAACCACCATCCTGGCGCGTGCCGGCGGTGCGCCGACCCTGGCGGTCGGTATCGCGCAGATCCTGCACAGTGTGCTGCCAGGTGAAAACACCATGGCCTTCTGGTACCACTTTGCGATCCTGTTCGAAGCCCTGTTCATTCTGACGGCGGTGGACGCCGGCACCCGCGCCGGTCGCTTCATGCTGCAGGACTTGCTGGGCTCCTTCGTACCGTCGCTCAAGCGCACCGAGTCCTGGACCGCCAACCTGATTGCTACGGCCGGCTGCGTGGCGATGTGGGGTTACCTGCTGTACCAAGGCGTGATCGATCCGTTGGGTGGCATCAACACCTTGTGGCCACTGTTTGGTATCTCCAACCAGATGCTCGCCGGTATCGCCCTGATGCTGGCCACGGTCGTGCTGATCAAAATGAAGCGTCAGCGCTACATCTGGGTCACCCTGTTGCCGGCGGTATGGCTGCTGATCTGCACCACCACGGCAGGCTTCATCAAGCTGTTCGACGCCAACCCGGCGATCGGCTTCCTGTCGCTGGCCAAGAAATACAGCGATGCCCTGGCCGGCGGCCAGATCATTGCGCCGGCCAAGAACATCGACCAGATGCAGCACGTGATCTGGAACGCCTACACCAACGCAACGCTGACGGCGCTGTTCCTGTTCGTGGTGTTCAGTATCCTGTTCTATGCGCTCAAGGTCGGCGTCGCCGCCTGGGGCAACAAAGAGCGTACGGATAAAGAAGCCCCGTTCCAGGCTGTACCGGACGCGTAAACGAGGATTGCGAACATGTTCAATGACATCAGTCGCCTTGGAAAATACCTCGGTCAGGCCGCGCGCCTGATGGTCGGCATGCCCGACTACGACACCTACGTCGAGCATATGCAAACCAAGCACCCGGACAAGCCGGTGATGGACTACAAGGCGTTCTTCCGGGAGCGCCAGGAAGCCCGTTACGGCGGCAAGGGTGGGCCCAAGTGCTGCTGATTTAACGAAGCTCCCCTGTGGGAGGGGGCAAGCCCCCTCCCACATTTGTTTTGTGTTTATGCAGTTATCAGGAGAATAGTTTTGTCCTCTCCCATTCCCGTCACCGTGCTCAGTGGTTTCCTCGGCGCCGGCAAGACCACCTTGCTGCGCCACCTGCTCAAAGCCGAGCACGGATTGAAAATAGCCGTGATCGAAAACGAATTCAGTGATGCCGGTATCGACACCCAGCTGTTGGGCGAGGAGCCGGTGCAAGTCATGACCCTGTCCAACGGGTGTGTGTGCTGCACCATCCACACCGACCTGACCAAAGCCCTGTACCTGCTGCTCGAACGCCTGGACAGCGGCGAGATCGCCTTCGACCGCCTGGTGATCGAGTGCACCGGCCTGGCCGACCCGGCACCGGTAGCCCAGACATTTTTCATTGACGAAGCATTGCGCGAACGCTACATCCTCGACGGCATCATTACCGTGGTCGACGCGGCGCATGCCGAGCACCACCTGACCCAGACCATCGCCCAGGCCCAGATCGGCTTTGCCGACCGCCTGCTGGTGAGCAAGCGTGACCTGGTGGACGACGCAACGTTCGACGCCCTCAGCCAGCGACTGACCCGCATCAACCGGCGTGCGCCGATTCGCGTGGTGGATCACGGCAAGATTGACCTGGCCGAGTTGCTGGATGTACGGGGTTTCAACCTCAATGCCGGCATGAGCCTGCGCCCGGTCAGTGCCGCGCCCTCCGTCGACCGTATCTCCAGCGTGGTGCTGCGCACCGACCAACCGCTGGATATCGATCGGCTCAGCGAGTTCATGAACGAATTATTGGAGGATCACGGTAGGCAACTGCTGCGCTACAAGGGCGTGCTCAACATCGCCGGGGAAGACCGACGCATGGTGTTCCAGGGCGTGCTCAAGCTCTACGGGTTCGACTGGGATACCGAATGGGCCGAAGGTGAGACGCGGGAGAGTGTGATTGTATTTATTGCCGATGAGTTGCCGCAGGACAAGATTCGCGAAGGCTTTGCCAAGGTCTACCAACCCTGAAAACAATGTGGGAGGGGGCTTGCCCCCTCCCACATTTGACCGCATTTCAAATTGAAATTCGGTACA